>NZ_JBHUFC010000002.1:383102-827222 GCF_042681125.1 Sphingomonas floccifaciens
CTTGCAGGGGAGGAAAGTCGAAGGTTCTCCAACGCTTCTGCCTCCGCCGGAGCACTGGGCGCAAGCGGGAGGATCCGGACACCAGCGCCGATTTGCAGCCACACCGCTTGTCCCAGCGGCGCCAGCGGCTACAGCCCTCGCATGGACATCGCAGGCCCCGTACCGGCGCAGGACGCCGCCGCGCCCGCATCCGCGCGGGACGAGATGTTCGCGCTGCTGCGCCTCGCCGGGCCGCTGGTCGCCGCCAACCTGCTGCAAATGTCGATCTATGCCAGCGACGTCATCTTCGTCGCGCGGCTGGGGACGCAGGCGCTCGCGGCGGCGACGCTGGGGGTGTATCTCTACTCGGTCGTCATGTTCGCACTCCAGGGGCTGGTCGGTGCCGCGGCTCCGGTGATCGCCGCGGAACTGGGTCGCCGCCGCCATGCGGTGCGCGAGGTGCGGCGGTCGTTTCGCATGGGCATGTGGCTGGCGGTGCTCGCCAGCCTGCCGTTCATGCTGGCGCTGGCGCACGGCCGCGACATCCTGTTGCTGATCGGGCAGGACGCACAAGCGGCGGCGGCGGCGGACGGATTTCTCGACATCCTGCTGTGGGCGATGATCCCGGCGATCATGGCGAGCGTGCTGCGCATCACCATCGCCGCGTTGGGGCGGCCGGGCTGGGCGATCGGGGTTGCGGCCGTGGCGTTGGGCGTGAACCTGCTCGGCAATTGGCTGCTGGTGTTCGGCAACTGGGGCTTTCCGGCGATGGGCTTGCAGGGCGCCGCGACCGCCAGCGTCGTGACGTCGTTCGCGATGTGTGCGGCCTATGCCGTGATCGCGCTGACCGACCGGCGCATCCGCCGCTATCGGCTGTTCGGCAATTGGTGGCGCGCTGAGTGGGCTCGGCTGACGGAGCTCGTCCGTATCGGCGTGCCGATCGCGGTCACGCTGACCTTCGAGGGCGGGCTGTTTTCCGCCGCCGCCTTCCTGGTCGGGCTGATCGGCGTGACCGAAGTCGCGGCGCACGCCATCGCGCTCCAGATCGCTGCGGTCGCCTTCCAGGTGCCGTTCGGCATCGCGCAGGCGGCGACGATCCGCGTGGGCATGGGCTATGGCGCGCGCGATTCCGTCTGGATCGGCCGCGCGGGCTGGGTTGCGCTCGTAATCGGTACCGGCTTCATGGTGCTGACCGCGCTGGCGATCTGGGTCGCGCCGCGGGCGTTCGTATCGGCCTATATCGACGTCGATGCGGCGGAGAATGCACGCGTGGTGACGCTGGCCGTCCAGTATCTCGCGGTCGCCGCCGCCTTCCAGTTGTTCGACGGCGCGCAGGTCGTCGCGGCGGGCGTGCTGCGTGGACTTCAGGATACCCGCGTGCCGATGATCCTGGCCGCGCTCGGCTATTGGGTGTTCGGCTTCGGCTCGGCGGTGCTGCTCGGCTTTCCGGCCGGCCTGCAAGGCGTAGAAGTCTGGATCGGCCTTGCCGTCGGTCTGCTCGCGGTATCGATATTGCTCGTGTGGCGCTGGTCGATCCGCGCGCGCCTGGGCCTCATCCCGCGCACGGCCTGACGCAGACCGTCACGCACGGTTCATATTTTTGTTCCAAGCACCGGTTGACGCCGCCGCTGCTCCTCCACATATCCCGGCCGCTGGCACTCGATTAAACCGAGTGCCAACCTGCAATTCTGCCGATTGGATAAAGGGACATCCATGAACTTTCGTCCGCTGCACGACCGCGTGCTCGTCCGCCGTATCGAGGCCGAGGAAAAGACCTCCGGCGGGATCATCATCCCCGACACCGCCAAGGAAAAGCCGCAAGAGGGTGAGGTCGTCTCGGCCGGCACCGGCGCGCGCAGCGAGTCGGGCGAAGTCCACCCGCTCGAGGTGAAGGCCGGCGATCGCGTGCTGTTCGGCAAGTGGTCGGGCACCGAGGTCAAGGTGAACGGCGAAGACCTGCTGATCATGAAGGAATCGGACATCCTCGGCATCATCGGCTGAGCGACGTCGACCTTCTCACACGACTCAACTTTCTCAACATTCGTAATCTGAAAGGGTAGCCACCATGGCAGCCAAGGACGTGAAATTCTCGCGCGACGCACGCGAGCGGATCCTGAAGGGCGTCGATATCCTGGCCGACGCGGTCAAGGTCACGCTGGGGCCGAAGGGTCGCAACGTCGTCATCGACAAGAGCTTCGGCGCGCCGCGCATTACCAAGGACGGCGTCACCGTCGCCAAGGAAATCGAGCTGAAGGACAAGTTCGAGAACATGGGCGCGCAGATGGTGCGCGAAGTGGCCTCGAAGACCAACGACATTGCCGGTGACGGCACGACCACCGCGACCGTCCTGGCGCAGGCGATCGTCCGCGAGGGCATGAAGTCGGTCGCCGCCGGCATGAACCCGATGGACCTGAAGCGCGGCATCGACCTCGCCGTCACGAAGGTGATCGAGGACGTGAAGTCGCGTTCGAAGCCGGTCTCCGGCTCGAACGAAGTCGCGCAGGTCGGCATCATCTCGGCCAACGGCGACAAGGAAGTCGGCGAGAAGATCGCGGAAGCGATGGAGAAGGTCGGCAAGGAAGGCGTCATCACGGTCGAAGAGGCCAAGGGTCTCGAATTCGAGCTGGACGTCGTCGAAGGCATGCAGTTCGACCGCGGTTACCTGTCGCCCTATTTCATCACCAACCCGGAAAAGATGCAGGTCGAGCTCGCCGACCCGTACATCCTGATCCACGAGAAGAAGCTGTCGTCGCTCCAGGCGATGCTGCCGATCCTCGAGGCGGTCGTGCAGTCGGGTCGCCCGCTGCTGATCATCGCCGAGGACATCGAGGGTGAGGCGCTGGCGACCCTGGTCGTCAACAAGCTGCGCGGCGGTCTGAAGGTCGCAGCGGTCAAGGCACCGGGCTTCGGCGATCGTCGCAAGGCGATGCTGGAAGACATCGCGATCCTGACCAAGGGCGAAGTCATCAGCGAAGACCTGGGCATCAAGCTCGAGTCCGTCACGCTCGGCATGCTCGGCACCGCCAAGCGCGTCACGATCGACAAGGATAACACCACCATCGTCGACGGTGCGGGTGAAGCCGATGCGATCAAGGGCCGCACTGACGCGATCCGTCAGCAGATTGAAGTCACGACCAGCGACTACGACCGCGAAAAGCTCCAGGAGCGCCTCGCGAAGCTGGCCGGCGGCGTCGCCGTCATCAAGGTCGGTGGCGCTTCGGAAGTCGAAGTGAAGGAGCGCAAGGACCGCGTCGACGACGCGCTGCACGCGACCCGCGCAGCAGTCGAAGAGGGCATCGTCCCCGGCGGCGGTACGGCGCTGCTCTACGCGACCAAGGCGCTCGACGGCGTCGAGGGTGCGAACGAGGACCAGACCCGCGGCATCGACATCGTCCGCAAGTCGCTGACCGCTCTGGTTCGCCAGATCGCCAGCAACGCCGGCCATGACGGTGCGGTCGTCTCGGGCAAGCTGCTCGACGGCGGCGACACCTCGCTCGGCTTCAACGCGGCGACCGACACCTACGAGAACCTGGTGTCGGCCGGCGTCATCGACCCGACCAAGGTCGTCCGCACCGCGCTGCAGAACGCAGCCTCGGTCGCCGGCCTGCTCATCACGACCGAAGCGGCCGTGAGCGAACTGCCGGAAGACAAGCCCGCCATCGGCGGCGGTCACGGTGGCGGCATGGGCGGCATGGGCGGCATGGACTTCTGATTTTCTTGTCCGGGGCAGCGCGAGCTGTCCCGGACAGAAGATCGGAAAGGGCCGGCGGGTCGGCGGCGACGCCGTCGATTCCGTCAGACGCTTGGGTGGCGGCTTCGCCGTCGCCCGCCCGATGCGAAACACGGGGGCTGGTGGAGCGATCCACCGGCCCTTTTGTCGTTTGAGGGCAACCACCGGCGCCGGAGCATGAGTAGTCGGGCCTCTCATATTGCCCCCCCGTTCGTGCTGAACTTGTCGAAGCACCGTACTTCGTGCCGCAAGCGGTCCTCGGGCGTATCGGAGTACGGTGCTTCGACAAGCTCAGCGCGAACGGAGGAGGGGACGTGCCGTGCCCGCCCGTTAACCACACCTCAGCACCTCCCCCGCCATACCGCGCCGATGTCCGCCGTCTCCCGCCTGCCGCTGATCCTCCTCCCGCTCGCGCTGTTCGCCTGGTTCTTCCACCCGGCGATGCTCGATCCGACGAACATCGGCTGGATCCTGCGCGGCACCGACAATGGCGAGGGCGCGCTCGGGCTTCATGCCTGGCTTCATGGCGGCCACGGCTTCCTGCGCACCGGTCTGTTGAACGCGCCGGAAGGCGTCTCGCTGCTGTTCACCGACAGCAATCCGCTGGTCGCGCTGCTGCTGACGCCGTTTGCCGGCCTGCTCCCCGCGGATTTCCAGATGGTCGGCCCGTGGATCCTGTTCTGCCTGGTCCTCCACGTCGCCTTCGCCCGTGCGCTGCTGAAGGATTATGCGCCCGACACCGCGACCTTGTGGATCGGCGTTGCGCTGCTGAGCCTGCTGCCCACGCTCTACGCGCGCTACGTCCACTGGAACCTGATGCCGCACTGGCTGATCCTGTGGGCGCTGTGGCTGTTCGTTTCGCCGCGCCGCGCGAGCAACCTGCAGGCGTGGGGTCTGCTGATGCTCGGCGCGGTCCTGATCCACAGCTACCTGCTGGTAATGGTCGCCGCGATCTGGGCGAGTGCGATGCTGGAGCGGTTCGCCACCGCGCCGTCGCCACGGGACCGCCTGCGGATCGTCATTGGAGCGCTGGTCATCGCCGCGATGACAGCCGGCATTGCGCTGGCGCTGGGGGCGGGGGGCAGTTACGCGCCGACCAACACCTATGGCTTCTTCGCCATGCCGCTCGACGCGCTGTGGAACCCGGCGACCGACAGCTATTCCGTCTTCCTGCCGGCGACGACGCAGCGCGACGGGCGTGATTTCGAGGGCTTTCAGTATCTCGGCCTCGGTCTGCTGATCCTCCTGCCGCTGGCTCTCGCGGTCGCAGGGCGGACCAAACCGCGCGCAGAAGAAGCGGGCGTACTCCGCCGACTGTTGTGGCTCGCACCCGCTCTCGCCGTGCTGACGCTCGTCGCAGTGAGCAACTGGCCGCATTTCGCCGGCAGCCCGGTCGGCAAGCTTCCGCTGCCCACGTTCCTCGCCCCCATAACAGACATGGTCCGCGCGTCGGGCCGGCTGTTCTGGCCGACTGCCTATACTCTGGTCTTCGCCGGCATCGTCGCGCTCTATCGTCTGAGCCTTCCGCGCGCGCGCCTGCTGCTCGCCGCGCTGCTAGCCGTTCAGTTCTTCGATATGCTCGGCATGCACATCGCGATCGGCGGTTTCCACGCCCGCGAGGTCGCGCATTCGGTGTATGAGAAGACGCCCGATCCACGCTGGGATACGCTGATCGCCGGTGCGCGCGATATCGCATTCGAGCCGGCGGACGTGACCCTCGACCTCCAGCGGTTCCAGGAAATCGCCTGGCGCGCGGTCAAGGCGGGCAAGCCGGTCCGCAGCCTCTACGCCGCGCGGACCCCGGTCGAGACGCAACTGCGTCAGGCCCGCGAGTCTGCGGCCTTCCAGCGCGGCGAGCGTGTGGCTGGCCGGATGTATGTGCTGATCGCGGGGGCCAAGCCTCCGGCAGGGATGCCGGCGGTGGCGATCGACGGGGTGTATGTCGTGCCGGCTGTCTCGGTACGTTGAAACGCCCCCGTTCGTGCTGAGCTTGTCGAAGAACTGTCCTCGATCTTCGTGCCGAACCGATTGTGGCACGAATAAGGGCGGCATTTCGACAAGCTCAGTGCAAACGGCGTGAGCTGGGTAACTCTACCGCGCTTTCAGCGCCTCGATGATCTTCTTGACGTCCTGGCTGCGGCCCTTGGGCAGGATCAGGACATCATCACCGCTTGCGACCACGATCAGGTCGCTGACCCCGACCAGTGCCACGCGCAGGCCGTCCGAGCGGACGAAGCAATTGTTCGTGTCGACCGCGATGACTTCGCCGGCGTGGGTGTTGCCGCCGTCGTCGCTGTCGCTGATCGCGTCGAGCGCGTCCCAGCTCCCGAGGTCGCTCCAGCCCATCGCGACGGGGACGACCGCGACGCGCTGCGCCTTTTCCATCACCGCATAGTCGATCGAGTCGGACGGGGAGGCGGCGAAGGCATCAGCGTCGGGCCATACGCGGATGCCGTCGCGGCGCGCCTTGTCCATCGACGCCTGCGCGGCGGCGACCATGTCGGGTGCTTCGCGGTTCAGGACTTCGAGATAGCGGTCGGCGCGGAACAGGAAGATACCACCGTTCCAGGCATGGCCGCCCTCGGCGAGCATCGCCTCGGCACGGTCGAGCGGCGGCTTTTCGATGAAGCGGTCGACGTGGTGGACACCCTCGGCGATCGGCGCGCCGACCTTGATCCAGCCATAGCCCGTCTCCGGCGCATCGGGCGTGATGCCGAAGGTGACGAGCCAGCCGTCCGACACCAGAGGCAGCGCGGCGGCGATCGCGGCGTGGAAGGCAGGTACGTCGGCGATCACATGGTCCGACGGCATGACCAGCAGAGGCTGTTCGCCCGCCCCCGCCGCGATCGCCGCGAGGGCGATCGCCGGCGCGGTGTTGCGGCCCATCGGTTCCAGAATGACGGCCGACGGCGCGACGCCGATCGCGTTCAGCTGGTCCTCGACCGCATCCGCATGCGCGGCATTGCCGACGATGATCGGCGCAGCATAACCCGCATCCTCAGGCGTGCGCCGCGCGGTTAGTTGGAGCATCGTCTCATCGGACGTCAGCGCGAGGAACTGTTTCGGACGTTCCGCCCGCGACATCGGCCATAGCCGCGTGCCGGACCCGCCGGACAGAATGACGGGTACAATCGAAGGCACAGCGGTCATGAACGCGAGAACTCCCTGGTTGAAGATGGTTTAGACATAGTTTCCCCGCCGTAACAACGCGCAGTCACCGCTGAATGTCCTCGACGTTCAGATTTTCTTCGCGATTTTGCGGGAAACGGGTGAGGTGTCGGCAGGATTTACAGCGGCGGCGACAAGCGGGGGGCGGGGATGACCTGCGCGCTCGGCCATCACGCGTCTGATATTCCCTTCGGATATGCCGGGGTCGAGCCCGGTGGCCTTGCGTCACACGCCCGGCACGGCGCCACGACGTCGACGTGCGTGACGGGTCTCCACTCTTGGAGCATCTAAGCCTCTGGACCCATGCGTTCGCCGCGCTGCTGATGGCGGCGGTGGCGTTTCTCGCCGCGCGCGGAACCGCCGCCGGCCTGCCGCGCTGGCCGCTGGTCGTCAGCTATGCGCTGGGTGCGATCTGGGCGCTGTCGATCGCGGGGCTGGGGGCGAGCGACCCGGCGACCCGGCTGCTTGCCGGGCTCCACGCACTTTCGCTGCTCGGCGTGATGGCCGTGCTGCACGGCCGGGCCGACGTGCGTCCGCTCGGGCTGGTGCCGATCTATGGCGTCGTGGCGGTCGTTATCGTCGTGATGACGCTGTTGCAGTTGCTTGCCCTGTCGCTGGGGAGCACAAGTCAGGCCGGAGCAGGCGTCATGACCGCGGCGCTGTTGCTGCGGATGCTGGCGACGGTCGCCGCGCTGGTGCTGGTCAACAACATCGCCATGTCCCGCCCGAGCGCGGCGGTGCGGCTGATCTGCGTATCCTTCGCGGTCCTGTGGGCAGCGGACCTGATGATCGTGACGGTCGCCTATCTTTCTGGCGAATGGCCTGCGGCGGTCGGCGTCGTCCGCGGCGGAATGGCGATGGCGGCCGCGAGTTTTGCCGCACTGGCGCTGCATCGTAACGACGTGCGCCCGGTCGCGGTATCGCGGACGGTCGCCTATCAGTCGCTGTCGCTCGTCGCGGTCGGCGTCTATTTCGCGGCGCTCGCGTTCGGGACGAGCGCCCTGTCGGCCGTGGGTAGCACCGCACGCATCTGGCAGAGCGGATACGTCCTCGGCCTGACCGCGGCGACGCTGACGATGCTGTCCTCGCCCTGGCTGCGCGCCTGGGCGAAGGTGAAGATCGCCAAGCACCTCTTTACTCACCGCTATGACTATCGCGTCGAATGGCTGCGCTTCATCGGCACGCTGGGGTCTGCGGGCGCCGCCGCCGCGCCACTGCCCGAGCGCATCGTCAAGGCGGTCGCCGATCTGACCATGTCCGACCGCGGGTTGCTGCTGGTACCCGAGGGCGAGGGGCTGGGCGTGGGCGCGACGTGGAACTGGGATGGGGCGGGCGGCGGGGCCGACGCGCGGCTCGTCCGTCACCTGACGCGGACGGAGCGTATCCTCTCGCTCGACGACCTGCGTCGCGCGGGGTGCGATGCCGACGAACTCGGATGTGTTCCGCAGTGGATGATCGACGACGTCGCCGTTTGGGCGGCTGTGCCGATGCTCCACCAGGCGCGGCTCGTCGGAGTCGTCGTGCTGTCGCGCCCGCCGGTCGACCGTGCGCTCGACTGGGAAGACTTCGACCTGCTGAAGGTCGCCGGCCGTCAGGTCGCCAGCTACCTCGCCGAGGCACAGGCGCAGGAGGCACTGGCCGACACCCAGCGTTTCGACGAGTTCAACCGCCGCAGCGCCTTCATCGTCCATGACATCAAGAATCTGGTGAGCGGCCTGAGCCTCGTCGCGCGCAATGCCGAACGCCATGCCGACAATCCCGACTTCCGCGCCGACATGGTCGCGACGCTTCAGGACTCCGCCGCCAAGCTGAACATGCTGCTCGGGCGCCTGTCCGCCAGCCCGCGGGGCGGGGCCACGCCGCCGATCGCCATCCCGCTGCTTGACTTCGCGCAGAATCTCGTCGCCCGACGCCGGGCCGGCCATCCGGTCGTCGCTACCGGCGATGCCCAGGCCATCGCGCTCGCCGATCCCCCCCGTCTCGAACAGATCATCGACCATCTGTTGCAGAACGCGATCGAGGCGAGCCCGGCGACCGAGCCGGTGACGCTCGTCGTGTCGCGCACCGATATCGACGCGACCATCGCCGTCGTCGACCGCGGCTGCGGCATGGCGCCCGCCTTCGTCCGCGACCGCCTGTTCCGCCCCTTCGCCTCGTCCAAGCCCGCCGGCTTCGGCATCGGCGCGTTCGAAGCACGCCAGCTCGCCGAAAGCCAGGGCGGCCGCATCGCCGTCGACAGCCGCGAGGGCGAAGGCTCCACTTTCCGCGTGATCCTACCCCTGGCCCGCGCCGTCCCGTTCGAGGTTGCCGCATGACCGACAAGACGCTGCTCATCGTTGAGGACGATCTCGCGCTCCAGCGCCAGTTGCGCTGGGCCTATGATGGCTACCGCGTCCTTGTCGCCGCGACGCGGGAGGAGGCGCTGACCCTGTTGCGCGCCGAGGAGCCGGCGGTCGTGACCCTCGACCTCGGCCTACCGCCCGATCCCGACGGCACGACCGAAGGCTTCGCGACGCTGGCCGAGATGCTCGCGCTCAAGCCCGACCTGAAGGTGATCGTCGCCTCCGGCCACGGGGCGCGCGAAAGTGCGCTGCGGGCGATCGCGGAAGGGGCCTGGGATTTCTATGCCAAACCGATCGACATCGACGCGCTCGGCCTGATCGTCGCCCGCGCGTTCCACGTCCACGCGCTGGAGGCCGAGAACCGCCGCCTGGCCGCCGCGGCCGAAGGGAAGACGGCGCTCGGCGGCATCATCACGGCCAGCCCGGAAATGCTGAAGGTGACGCGCACCATCGAACGCGTCGCCTCAGCCGATGTGTCGGTGATGCTGCTGGGCGCGTCGGGCACCGGCAAGGAGCTGCTCGCCCGCGGCCTGCACGAAACCAGCGGTCGCAAGGGCGCCTTCGTCGCGATCAATTGTGCGGCGATCCCCGAAACCCTGCTCGAAAGCGAGCTGTTCGGGCATGAGAAAGGTGCCTTCACCGGCGCGGTCAAGACGACCGAGGGCAAGATCGAACAGGCGCAGGGCGGCACCCTGTTCCTCGACGAGATCGGCGACGTGCCGCTGCCGCTTCAGGTCAAGCTGCTGCGCTTCCTACAGGAACGCGTGATCGAGCGGATCGGCGGGCGCAAGCCGATCGCGGTCGACACCCGCATCGTCTGCGCGACGCACCGCGACATCGACGCGATGGTCGCCGACCAGTCGTTCCGCGAAGACCTCTATTATCGCCTGGCCGAGATCGTCGTGCGCATCCCGTCGCTGGCCGAGCGTCCGGGCGACCCGACCCTGCTCGCCAAGGCGCTGGTCAAGCGTCATGCCGCGCAGATGAAGAGCGCGGTGACCGGCCTGACCGCGGACGCGCTCGCCGCGATCGACGCGCATCCCTGGCCCGGCAATGTCCGCGAACTGGAGAATCGGGTGAAGCGCGCGGTCATCATGGCGGAGGGCACGCGCATCGCCGCCGCCGACCTGGACCTGGACGGCGAGGCGGATGGCGACGCGATCAATCTGCGCGCTGTCCGCGAGGAGGCGGACCGCAAGGCGATCCGCCACGCGCTCGCCCGCAGCGACAACAACATCTCGGGCACCGCGCGCCTGCTCGGGATCAGCCGGCCGACGCTCTACGACCTGATGCGCGCCTATGACCTACAGCCGTAGATGGATTCGCTGCACCAACTGGTGAAGCCGTGTCCCATCTTCTAGAGCCGACGCGATGACCGACGCCCTGACCCGCATCGCCGACGCTCTCGATCGCCTCGCGCCGCCGCCGCAGCCGGATGCCGACCTTACCGCGCACCCGGCGTATCTCTGGGATGGTCGCACGCTGGTCGCCGCGCGCGGCTTCGCGCCCCTGCCGCTCGACACGCTGACCGGCGTTGAGCAGCAGAAGACTGCGCTGGTCGACAACCTCCAGCGGCTCGCCGCCGGCCATGCCGCGCACGACGTGCTGCTGTGGGGCGCGCGTGGGACCGGCAAGTCGGCGCTGGTCGCCGCTGCCGCGGCGGCGGCCGATGTCGCGCTGGTCGAGGTTGCGACGCACACGCTCGACAGCCTGCCGCAACTGTTCGCCCGTCTCGCGACGACGTCGCGGCCGTTCGCGGTGTTCGTCGACGATCTCGGCTTCTCCTCGCCCGACGAGGCGCGCACGCTGCGGTCGCTGCTGGAGGGCGGGGCGGAGGCGCGGCCGGCGAGCGTGCGGTTGCTGGTGACATCGAACCGCCGTCACCTCGTCACCCGCGACCTGGCGGAGCAGGACAGCGCGATCAATCCGCGCGACGTCGTCGACGACGCGCTGGCGCTTGCCGATCGCTTCGGGCTCAGCCTCGGCTTCCACGCGATCGATCAGGACACCTATGTCGCGATCGTCGTCGGCTATGCGCGCGCCTATGGCCTGAGCTTCGATCCGCAGGAAGCGATCGGCTGGGCGACGCGGCGGGGCAGCCGGTCGGGGCGGGTCGCGTGGCAATATGTCGTTGAACTCGCCGGGCGCGAGGGGCGGGCGCTGCCGCGCTGACTTTGAGCGCAATCAGCGGGAAGCATCGCGATCCGCGAGCCGCTATATCAGCGCCATGATGGACGAAACCGCTGCCTGGGCCGCTTTCGAGAGCCGCGATCGCCGGATGGACGGTCGGCTGATCGTCGCCGTCACGACGACCGGCATCTATTGCAAGCCGTCCTGCCCGGCCCGCCGCCCGTTGCGCGAGAATGTCCGTTTCTTCGCCGACCCCGCCGCCGCCCGGGACGCGGGCTTCAGGGCCTGCTTGCGCTGCCAGCCCGACGCGGTCGGCCGCGACCATGATGCCGTCGCTCGCGCCGTGGCGACGATCGAGGCGGCGGAGGACACGATCTCGCTCGACGATCTGGCCGCGCAGGTCGGCTACGCTCCGCACCATTTCCACCGCCTGTTCAAGCGCGCGACCGGCGTGACTCCCGCCGCCTATGCGCGTGCGGTCAAGGCGCGCCGCGCCGCCACCGCACTGTCCGCGGATCACAGCGTAACCACCGCGATCTACGAAGCCGGCTATTCCGCGCCGAGCCGCTTCTACGACACCGCCGCCGATCGCCTCGGCATGACGCCGTCCGCCTGGAAGCGGGGCGGGGCGGGCGTGACGATCCGCTGGACGGTCGCCGCGACCAGCCTCGGCCCGCTGCTGATCGCGGCGACCGACAAGGGATTGTGCCGTGTCTCCTTCGACGAGGACGGCACGCACCTCGCCGCGCGCTTTCCCGCGGCGAAGATCGTGGCGGGCGGCACGGCGCTTGATACGTTGGCGGCGCAAGTAGTGGCGGAGGTCGAGAGCCCCGGCCGGCACACCGACCTGCCGCTCGACGTGCAGGGGACCGCGTTCCAGGAAGCGGTGTGGCTCGCTCTCCGCGCCATCCCGAAGGGCGAGACGCGCAGTTATGCCCAGATCGCCGCGGCGGCCGGGTCGCCGGGAGCGGTCCGTGCGGTCGGCAGCGCGTGCGGGGCAAACACCGTCGCAGTCGTGATCCCCTGTCACCGCGTGACGCGTTCGGGTGGAGAGTTGGGTGGCTATGCTTACGGTCCTAACCGCAAGCGCGCGTTGCTGGAGCGGGAAGCTTAGCGACCCCGAGCTCCCGCGAAGGCGGGAGCCTAGAGTCGCGAGAGTCGACCTCTGTAACCCTGGGCTCCCGCCTTCGCGGGAGCACGGCAGGCTATCCCGCCGAAACCTCCACCCGCTGCTCGCAGAACGTCGCATTGCCGTAGCTGGTCAGGAACGACACGTCCGCCGCATCGCGGCCGACGCCGATCTTGGCCATCTCCCCCGCGACCGCCATGCCGGTCGGGTCGACCAGATGCCACGCGCCATCGAGGAACACTTCCGCCACCGCGTGGAAATCCTGCGGATCGACGCCCAGTGCATAGACGCTCGCGATACGCGCCGGCACGCCGGCCGCGCGGGCGAGGGTGATGAGGACATGGGCATAGTCGCGGCACACGCCCTGCCGCTGGACGAAGCTTTCGAGCGCTGTCGTCGCCGACGTGCTGACGCCCGGCTTGTAGGTGAAATGCGCCTCGATCCAGTCGCGCATCGCCGCGATCTTGGCGCCGCCGTTCAGCGCGTCGAATTCCGACGTGACGAATTCCTCGAACAGGTCGGATGGGCAATAGCGCGACGCCATGAGGTACTGGACGGTTTCGCCGGGCAGCTTGTGGAACGGGACGGCGGGCAGGGTGGCGATGTCCGCCAGCATCCGCTCGACCCGCACGGTCGCGCGGTAATCGACCGACATCCGCCCGACGACCCGCAACCAGATCCGCTCGCCGATCGCATCCTGCGCCGGGACGCGCGCGAAATGCTCGCTGTGGGACACGTCGAGATGCGCCTCGACGATGGTCTGTTCCGGAATCGCCGCCGCCTCCAGCTGGAGAAGCACGTCGCTCGGTTCGGCGAAGTCATAGGTGAAGGCGGTGTGGATTCGGATCGTCATAGGCGGCACCTAACGGACGGATCGTGGTGGGGTTCAAGAAGCCAGAGAAAAAGATGAAAAAGGAGTTCGGTGTGCCCTGCGGGCCAAGGCGCAAAGGCGCGAAGGGGGCAGGTCACGTGGCTGCGAAGCGGCCTCTAAAAACAACGGTAGCGTTGTCTTCCGATCGCGAACGACAGGCGAAGAATCTTCGCGCCTTTGCGCCTTGCGCCCCGTAGGGGCGCCCGAACCGCTGTTTTCTCTTCTAGGTCCGGACCCTAATCAGCTGGCTTGCAGGAATAGACCAGCTTCTCGTTCGGCACCGGCGGCAGGGCGGCGCGGATCGCTGATTGCTGGCCGGCCAGATTGGCGCGCGCCGCTGCCTCGCTCGTGCAGGCCTTTATCGCCACCCCCTGCCGCAACCGCCGCGCCTCGGTCATGCGCGCGTCGTCGAGGAAATAGCGTGTCTGCGTATAGGTGCGCTCGTCGGGTCGGTAATCGAGGATCGACACCGTCGCCTCGCCGTCGGGCACCAGCACGCGCTGCCAGCCGCCGCGACCGTCCTCGGCATATTGGGTCCGCCCGTTCATGCACCCATCGCCGCCCCAGGCGAGCGCCGTCGGCTCGGGCGTGGACACGGTCACGCGGCTGCGTTCGGGCACGAAGCTGCACACGAGCGGGCCGATCGCGTCGCTGGCCTTCGTGCCCCCTGCCGCTGCCGCGCGCACGGCGGCGGCATCGAAGGTCGGCCGCATCGCGAACAGCGCGACCGCGCCCAACATCAGCGCGCCGCCGCCGCCCGCGGCATAGCGCCACCGCGGATCGCCCTTTGATACCAGCAATCCCGCGCCACCCAGCGCCAGTGCGCCGAAGACCAGCGCCACCGCTGCACCGGCCATGAAATTCTCGCGCGCCACCTCGTTCGCCGCGCGCGCTTCGGCCACCGCAAGGGCCTGCGCCTCACGTGCCTTCTCGGCCGCGGCGCGCGCCTGCGCGTCGCTTGCGAAACGGGCGTCCTCGTCGGCCGCGCGATCCGCGGCCAGCCGCTCCTCCATCGTCTGGCACGGCGTCGCGACGCTGGCGAACGGCTGCTTCGCTTCGCGCAGGAAGGTGGCAACCTCGGAGAAGGCGATGGCGAAGGCAAAGCTCGCATCGCCTTCGTCACCGCGGGTCAGGGCCGAGTTCACCCCGACCACCCGCCCGCAGCGGTCGAGCAGCGGCCCGCCCGAATTGCCCCGTGCGATGCTGGCGGTGTGCAGCAGCATCTCGGTCCCCATCAGGCTGCGCCTGCCCGAAAAGACGCCCTGGCTGCGTACCGGCGACGTCGGCGTGATGAAGTCGGCCGACGATCGCGCGGTCGCCAGGTCGACATTGCCCGGATAGCCCAGCGCATAAAGCGCCTCGCCCTCGTTCGCCGGGCCGGAATAGAAGGCGACCGGCGACAGGCGCACACCCGTCACCTCGATCAGCGCAAGGTCGCGTTCGGCATCGACGGCGACCAGCTTGCCCTGCACGGACTTGTCGCCCTGCGACGGAACCACGCCGATAACGACGTTGCCCGGATAGCGCGCCGCCAGTTCGACCACATGCGCATTGGTCAGGATGCGGGTCGGCGACACGGCCAGACCCGATCCGTGACCGAAGCCGACCACTTCGTCGTCGGCGACGGCGATGGTGACGATCCGCACCACGCCGCGGCCCGCCGCCGAGATGTCGTCCGCATGGGCCGGTGTAGCCAGGGTCAGGAGCGCAAGAAGGGCGAAGATCAACCGCATGGCGCGACGCCTAGCCCATGGGTCGGTCAAGGGAAATGGGGCGCGACATGTAACCTCGATCAAGAAATTTATCTTGTAAGCGCAAGCCATCCTTAACGCGCGGTTTTTAGTGAATTGGGTATGGATCGACTTCCTATTCGAGGATTTGCGCTGGCGCAGGTCATGGCGATCGCCCTGGTCATCGTCGCGATAGCGTTCTGGCCGCCGCAGCGCGGCGCGATGTTGATGATCCCGCTGTCCGGTCACGCCGCGACCGCGGTCGACGTCGCCTTGGCCGGACATGCCAGCCTGATCGGGATGGGACCGCTGCCGGGATCGATGGTCGTGCTGGGCGATCGCGCGATGCTGGGCGGTCCGGCGCTCGATCGCGGCATCCTGTTGCTGGCGGCGCCGCGCGCCATCTGCGGCGCCGTGCAGAAGGACATCGCATAATGGACGCCCCCGTCGTCACCGGCGCGACCGATGCCGCGCCATCGCAAACGCTCGACCGGCTACGGCGCCGTGGCGTGCAGGCCTGGGCGGCAATCGGCTGGATCACGCTGCTTGCGATCATCGTTCAGGATGCTCTCCAACCTGGGCCGATGGCGCTGCCGGCGCTGATCGGCATCGGCGGCGCGATCAACATCCTGCCGACCTATATGGCGATCCGCGGTCGGCACGATGCAGATGCGCGGCTGGTGATGGGGGCGCTCGCCGCCGTCCTGCCGGCGCTCGGCGTCTTCGTGCTTCAGGACCATCCGTGGCAGATGGACGCGCATATGTTCTTCTTCGTCGCGATGGCGGCGCTGATCGTGCTGGGTGACTGGCGGCCGATCGCGCTGGCGACCGGGCTGACGGCGCTGCACCATCTGGTCCTGCAATGGATCGCGCCCGAATGGGTATTCTCCGGCTCGGGCAATCTCGGGCGGGTGATCTTCCATGCGGTGGCCGTCCTTCTCCAGTTCGGGGTGCTCGCCGTCGTCACGGTCCGCCTCGAACGCCTGATCGAGTTGCAGGACAAGGCGATCGCCCGCGCCCGGTCGCTGACCGCAGCCGCCCGTGACGAGCGCCACCGCGCCGAACAGGCGTTGCTGAAGGCCGAGGAGGCCGCCCGCGAGGCGGCGGCGGCGCGCGTCGCCACCGAACGCCGCGGGGAACTGGTGACGCTCGCCAACGAATTCGAACGCTCGGTCAGTTCGGTCGTGCACGCGATCGGCGTCGCGACCGAACGGCTGGAGCTGTCGGCGATGCAACTCGGCGACAGCACGCGCGATACCGACACTGCGGTCGGGCAGGTCGCCGGGGGCGCTGCACGCGCGGTGGCGGAGATCACGCTGGTGACCGGCGCGATCCAGGGCCTGTCGGAGACGATCCGCACCATCGCCGCCGCGGCAACCGACCAGTCCGCGCTGACCACCGCTGCGGCCGGCAAGGCCGAACACAGCGTGCGCACGATCGTCCATCTCGAAAATCAGGCCGGCCAGATCGAAAGCCTGGTCGATGCGATCCGCGACATCGCCGGCAAGACCAACCTGTTGGCGCTCAACGCCACGATCGAGGCCGCACGGGCGGGCGACGCAGGCCGCGGCTTCACCGTCGTCGCGGGCGAAGTGAAATCGCTCGCCGCCGATACCCGCCGCATCAGCGACACGATCAGCGATGTGCTCGCCGGCATCCGCTCGGGCGTCGCGGATTCGGTCGCGACCCTGCGCAGCGTCAACGGCGCGATCGGGCAGGTCGCCTCCGCCGCGACCGGCATCGCCAGCGCGGTCGAGGAGCATCGCACCACCGCGATCGGCGTCCACACCTCCGCCGACCGTGCGACGCGCTCGGCCGCCGATATCGAACAGCGGATGGGTGCGGTTGCCGAAGCGACGGGCGTCGCCGCCACCTTGTGCAACGGCCTGCGTGGCAGCGCGACCGAACTCAGCTCCACCGCCCGCCAGTTGCGGGCGTCGACCGACCTGTTCGTCTCGTTCCTGAACGATGGTCAGGCGGTGGCGGCGTAGTCAACAAGACGTAGAGCGGACCGCTTTTCAAACCTCCCTCCCCTTGCAGGGGAGGATTGGCGCTGATTGTCGATCCAGCCTAAAGAAAATTATACGGGTCGACGTCCACCGCTACCCGGACCTTCGCCCCCCAGTCGAGCGCACCCAGCCAGTCGCGGATGATGTCCTGCACGTCCAGCGACCGCGTGGCGTGGACCAGCAGGCGGAACCGGTGCCGCCCGCGCAGCATCGCGAGCGGGGCGGGGGCGGGGCCGAAGACGTGCATTCCGTCCACCTGCGGCGCGGTGCGGCCGATCGTCCGGGCGGTCGCCTCCGCTTCGCCCTTGTCCTCGCTCGACACGACGATCGCGGCGAAGCGGCCGAACGGCGGCGCTTCGGCATCACGGCGATTTTCGGTTTCGGCGGCATAGAAGCTTTCGGCGTCGCCGCTGACCAGCGCCTCGATCACCCGTGCGCCCGGCGCGTGGGTCTGGATCAAGACCGTCCCCGGCTTGGCCCCGCGCCCCGCGCGCCCAGCGACCTGCATGATCTGCTGGAAGGTGCGCTCCGCGGCCCGCAGGTCGCCGCCCTCCAGCCCCAGGTCGGCATCGATCACGCCGACCAGGGTCAGGTTGGGGAAGTGGTATCCCTTGGTCACCAGCTGGGTGCCGACGACGATGTCGATGTGGCCCGCCTCCATCCGCCCGACGAACTCCGCCGCCTTCGCCGGCGACCAGATCGTGTCGCTGGTGACGATCGCGACCTTCGCGTCCGGGTAGAGCGCGGTCACTTCGTCGGCAATGCGCTCGACACCGGGGCCGCAGGCGACCAGCGAGTCCTCGTCCTTGCATTCGGGACAGGCCTTGGGCGTCGGATAGGCATGACCGCAATGGTGGCAGGACAGGCGATGGATCAGCCGGTGCTCGACCATCCACGCCGTGCAGTTCGGGCACTGGAAGCGATGCCCGCACGTCCGGCAGAGCGTCAGCGGGGCATAGCCGCGCCGGTTGAGGAACAGTAGCGCCTGTTCGCCGCGCTCCAGCGTCGCATCGATCGCCTTGACCAGCCGCGGCGCGATCCAGCGGCCCTTGGGCGGCGGTTCGGCCAGCAGATCGATCGCTTCGATCGCCGGCATCTGCGCCGCGCCATAGCGGCCGGGCAGCTTCAGTTCGCGATAGCGCCCGGCCTCGACCTGCGCGCGAGTCTCGATCGCCGGCGTCGCGCTGGCGAGGATCACCGGACACCCTTCGAACCGGCCGCGCATCACGGCCACGTCGCGCGCGTGATAATGGACGCCGTCCTCCTGCTTGAAGCTCGTCTCATGCGCCTCGTCGACGACGATCACGCTCAGATTGGCGTACGGCAGGAACAGCGCCGATCGTGCGCCGACCGTCACCTTGGCCTGGCCGCTCGCGATCCCGCGCCATGCCCGCCGCCGCTGCGACGATCGCAGTCCCGAATGCCACGCGACCGGTTCGACCCCGAAGCGGGCGTGGAAGCGCTTCAGGAACGGCTCGGTCAGGGCGATCTCGGGCAGCAGGATCAGCGCCTGCTGCCCGCGCCGGATCGCCTCCGCGACCGCCTCCAGATAGACCTCGGTCTTGCCCGATCCGGTGACGCCGTCGAGCAGGAACGGCTCGAACGCGCCCGCGGCGACCGATGCCTGCAGGATACCGCCGGCATAGCTCTGGTTCTCGGACAGAACCGGCGCGCCATAGTCGGGGTCGGGTTCCGGGAATGGTGAATCGAGATCGACCTCCACCCCCTCGATCGCGCCCGCTTTCACCAGCCCGCGGATCACGCCGTCGCTGACATCGGCGATCGTCGCCAGCTCGCGCACCAGTCCCTGCCGGTCGCCGATCCGCTCCAGCGCCTGCGCCCGCTGCGGCGTCAGCCGTTCCGGCACATGGCCGGTGGCGCGATATTCGACGATCAGCTTCGTGCCTTCCAGCGCAGAAGATGACGGCATCGTCATCCGCAGCACCGCGGCTAGGGGCGCGAGATAATAATCGGCGGTCCACTCGACCAGCCGCCTGAGCGGCCCCGGCAGCGGCGGCACATCGGCCACGCCCAGCAGGTTGCGCAAGCGGTTGTCGCCGACATGCTCTGATTTCAGCCGATCCTGTTCCCATGCGACGCCCAGCAACTGGCGCGGCCCCAGCGGCGCGACGACGATCGACCCCGGCTCGACATGCATGCCTTGCGGCACGCGATAGTCGAGCGGGCCGAGGGCGGAATTCATCACGATCACGCGGGCGCGGGAAGACATGGGACGCATATCGGGATTCAGGGCGACTCGGGGAACCCCTTCGTTATAGAATCCCTCCGTGCTCTCGCGCAGGCGGGAGCCTAGAGCCGCAAAGCGAGACGCTCATGACCCTGGGCTCCCGCCTGCGCGGGAGCACGGAGATTCTTTGAGACTATCATGCGCATTATCGAAACCGAACGTCTGACCCTGCGCGAGATCGACGAGACCGATGCCGTCTTCGTCCACGAACTGCTGACCGACGCGGATTTCGTCGCGATGATCGGCAATCGCGGCGTCGCGACGCTGGAGGATGCCGAGCGCGCGATCGATGAGAAATATCGCGCCGCCTATGCCGAGCATGGCTTTGGCATGTGGCTGGTGGAGAGCCGTGCGGACGGGACGAAGCTCGGCATGGCCGGCCTGGTCCGTCGCGACGGGCTCGACCATGTCGATGTCGGCTATGGCTTTCTGCCGGTCGGGCGGGGCCGGGGCTATGCGACAGAGGCGGTGCGCGCCGTACTCGACTGGGCGGCGGCGCGCGGCATCGCACCGGTCGTGGCGATCGTGAACGAGGAGAATGCGCCATCCCGGGCGATCCTGGGACGCTGCGGGCTGGTTCCGGACCGGACGCTTCGCCTGCCCGGCGCGACGCGCGATGTGATGCTCTATATTCCGGCCGATCCCACTCCTAAGGTGACCGCATGATCCTCGCTGCCATCCTTCTCGCCCAAGCCGCCACCGCACTGCCGCCGGCCTGCCCGAATCCGCCAGCCGCGCTCCCCGCCGATCTTGGCGGATGGCGGGCGACCGGCGAAGACCTCGCGTCGGGCAAGGCCATTACGGTCGCGACGATGGACCCCGCGACCGTGCGCCTCGCCGGCGTGCCTTTGCCCAGGCAGCCCGGCCGGATGGCGCTCCAGACGTTCCGCGTCACCACCACCGGCACCTACGGCATCGCGCTCGACCAGAAGGGGTGGATCGATCTCTACGATGTCCGCGACATGACCGCGCTGAAATCGACGCGCCATGGCCACGGGCCGGACTGCTCGGGCATCCGCAAGATCGTCCGCTTCGCGCTGACGCCGGGAGAGTATCGCGTCGTCGTCGGCGGGCTGGCCGGCGCTCAGGCGAAGCTGATGCTGGTGCGCGGCTGAGACGGTGACGCTGCGTCGTCGCGGCGGAAGCACGCCGTGACGCAACTTTAGCTGCGGTCGATCATTCCATTGCCGGGTGTGGGGGAAACAGGAGGAGAGTTCCCCATGCGTACCCTGATTCTCGGCATCGTGGCGGCGGGCGCCGCGCTTGGCGGTTGTTCGCAGTACGGCGACGACTATGGCCTCGACCCGCGCTATCGCGGCTATGCCAGCTATGACTATGATCGGCCCGATCCGTCGTACAACGGCTATTACGCCGATCGCTATTATGTCGACAATCCGCGCTACCGCGAACGCCGCCTGAGCTCGAACGACCGGGTCTATTACGGCAACGACGGCCGCTATTATTGCCGCCGCGGCGACGGCACGACCGGACTGGTCGTCGGCGGAATCGTCGGCGGGACTCTGGGCGCCGCGATCGCGCCGGGTGGCAGCGGCCTGCTGGGTGCGCTTCTTGGCGGTGCCGCGGGTGCGGCCGGCGGCGAGGCGATCGATCGCCGAAACGTGACCTGCCGCTGATCGAACGAAACGACCTGGATATGGGCCGCGGTGTGATCGCACGGCGGCCCAACCATATAGGTTTTTCTGTAGCTATAAAAGTTGGATAATCTTGGTTAGGTGATCTGCCCTCTGACAACAGGAGGGCATATGGACATCGACCGACTGATCGACGCCGTCATCGACCGCGAGGGCGGTTATAGCGATCATCCCGCTGACCGCGGCGGAGCGACATGCTGGGGCATCACCCGGGAAACCGCCCGCGCCAATGGCTACGCCGGTGACATGCGCCGTTTGCCGAGAAACACGGCGATCGCGATCTACCGCCGCGTCTATTGGCAGCGCCCCGGCTTCGATCGCATCGCGGATCGCGCGCCAACACTTGCCGCCGAACTGTTCGATACCGGTGTGAACATGGGGCCGGCGGTTGCCGCAGGCTTTCTGCAACGCGCGCTCAATGCCCTCAACCGCGGGCAGCGCGATTATGCCGATATCGCCGCCGATAGCCGCATCGGCCCGCAGACGCTCGCCGCGCTCGACCGCTTCCTCATGCTTCGCGGCGCGGACGGGGAGGGCGTGCTGCTGAAGGCGGTCGAGGCGTTGCAGGGCGAACGCTACCTGCATCTCGCCGAACGCCGCCCGGCGAACGAGGCCTTCCTCTACGGCTGGCTCGCCAACCGCCTCGGTTGAATCGCTCCGCAACTCTCAACTTTCTCAACATTCGCGATATCGAAAGGGTGAACATGGGTATCATCGAAGGCATCATCGGCCCCGTCGCGGGGCTGCTCGACAAGATCATTCCCGACTCCAATGCGCGCGACGCGGCCAAGCTGGAGCTGCTGCGGTTACAGGGCACGCAGGCGATGGAGCAGGCCAAGGCGCAGATGGCGGCGATCGTCGCGGAGGCGCAGTCGACCGACCCCTGGACCAGCCGCGCGCGGCCGAGCTTCCTCTACGTCATGTATGCGCTGCTGCTATGGGCGATCCCGATGGGCCTGATCTCCGCCGTCCGGCCAGAGATGGCGACGGCGATCGCCAGGGGCATGAACGCGTATCTGAATGGGATACCGGAGCCTTTGTATGCGCTCTTCGGCACCGGCTATCTGGGATATACGGTGGCAAGGGAGTGGGGAAAGGCGCGGGCGGCCTGATCTTGCGCCAGGAAGATCAGGGCTAGCCACGACGGGCAGCGGAGCCGGCACTGCCGGCTCCGTCTGACGGCGCGGAGCCGTGGGGCGGCGGACCCCTTGCCGCCTCCGCCCGACGATCCCACATGCGCCGCCATGAGCAAAGACATGGTGTGGCACGGCACCACAATCCTCAGCGTGCGCAAGGGCGGCAAGGTCGTCGTCATCGGCGACGGTCAGGTCAGCCAGGGCCAGACCGTCATGAAGCCTAACGCCCGCAAGGTCCGCCCGCTGGGTGACGGCAAGGTCATCGCCGGGTTCGCCGGCGCGACCGCGGACGCCTTCACCCTGTTCGAGCGGCTGGAAGCGAAGCTGGAGCGGCATCAGGGCCAGCTCCTGCGCGCCGCGGTCGAACTCGCCAAGGACTGGCGGACCGACAAGTACCTCCGCAATCTGGAGGCGATGCTGATCGTCGCCGACAAGGACGTGACCCTGGTCGTGACCGGCAACGGCGATGTGCTGGAGCCGGAGGCGGGCATAGCCGCGATCGGTTCGGGCGGGAATTTCGCTTTGGCCGCAGCGCGTGCGCTGACGGACTATGAGCCCGATGCGGAAACGCTGGCGAAGAAGGCGATGAAGATCGCCGCCGACCTGTGCGTCTACACCAACGACCGCACGACGGTCGAAGTGCTGGACAGCGCGACGTAAATCCTGAGCCCTCTCCCGCTTTCGCGGGAGAGGGTTGGGTGAGGCTCTTCTTCTTCTGAACCGCCAAAGAAGAACAGACCCTCACCGACTACGACTAGGCGGCAAGCCGCCAAGTCTCCGTAGCCTCTCCCGCGAAGGCGGGAGAGGGCATTTTGAGAGACCCGATGAACGACGCCCTTACCCCCAAAGCCATCGTCCGCGCGCTCGACGAGCACATCATCGGCCAGGCCGACGCCAAGCGTGCCGTCGCCGTCGCGATGCGCAACCGCTGGCGCCGGCAGCAGCTCGCGCCCGACCTGCGCGACGAAGTCAGCCCGAAGAATATCCTGATGATCGGACCCACGGGCTGCGGCAAGACCGAGATCAGCCGCCGCCTGGCGAAGCTGGCCGATGCGCCGTTCGTGAAGGTCGAGGCGACCAAGTTCACCGAGGTCGGCTATGTCGGCCGTGACGTGGAGCAGATCGCCCGCGATCTGGTCGAGGAAGCGATCCGGCTCGAAAAGGAACGCCGCCGCACCGCAGTCCGGGACAAGGCCGAGGCCGCGGCGATGACCCGCCTGCTCGACGCGCTGACCGGCAAGGACGCCAGCCAGGCAACCCGCGAAGCCTTTCGCCAGCGTCTCAACGAAGGGCATCTCGACAACACCGAGATCGAGATCGAACTGGAGGCCGCTCCCGCCACGCCGTTCGAAATCCCCGGTGGCGCGCCGCAGATGATCAACCTGGGCGAGATGATGAAGAGTTTCGGCGGCCCGCAGCTCAAGCGCCGCAAGCTTAACGTCCATGCCGCCTGGACCAAGCTGGTCGAGGAGGAAGCCGACAAGCGTCTCGACCAGGACGACGTCAGTCGCGTCGCGCTGGCGGATGCGGAGGCGAACGGCATCGTCTTCCTCGACGAGATCGACAAGATCGCGGTGAGCGATGTCCGTGGCGGATCGGTCAGCCGCGAGGGCGTCCAGCGCGATCTGCTGCCGCTGATCGAGGGCACGACGGTCGCGACGAAGTACGGCCCGATGAAGACCGACCATATCCTCTTCATCGCCAGCGGCGCGTTTCACGTCGCCAAGCCCAGCGACCTGCTGCCCGAGCTTCAGGGGCGTCTGCCGATCCGGGTGGAGCTGAAGGGGCTGACCGAGGAGGATTTCGTCGCGATCCTCAGCGACACCAAGTCGTCGCTGCCCGAGCAATATAAGGCGCTGATCGGCACTGAAGGCGTGACGATCGACTTCACCGCCGACGGCATCCGCGCGGTCGCCAGGATCGCGGCCGAAGTGAACGGTGAGGTCGAGAACATCGGCGCGCGGCGCTTGCAGACGGTGATGGAAAAGCTGCTGGAGGAAGTCAGCTTCGACGCCGAAGATCGCGGCGGCTCCACGCTGACGATCGACGCGGCCTATGTCGACAAGCAGCTGGCCAGCATCGCGCGGAACACGGATTTGAGCCGGTATGTGCTGTAACTTCAACCGTCCGTCATCCCCGCGAAGGCGGGGATAAATTCTGGCTGACCGATATGAGTCTCACTGCCTTCAGCGACTATTGATCCCCGCTTTCGCGGGGATGACGAACGTCGGGAAGGGCTACTTCACCCGACCATAGGGCACGAACTCCCCGAACATACAGTATGGCCCGGGAATGCTCGCCCCCCGCGGCACGGTGCGGAAGCGATCGTTGCGGCAAAGCTGCCCGCCGTAGACCTCGGTCACCAACAGCGGATCGCCGCGCAGCGACGGGCAGCCGCCGGATGCCCGGGTAACGAACAACCGCCCGCCCTGGCGATAGACGAGCGTGTCGCCGATGATCCGCGGCGCGTCGAGGTTCGATGCGTTGATGCACCGCTGGGGCGGCCCCGCCGTGCGCCCCTTCAGCGCGTCGGCCAGTTCGGCGGCATCGGTCTTGCCGTTGATCGGTGCGGACGCGGTGCATCCGGCCAGCGCCAGCAGCGGCAGCAGCGCGATCTTCACCGCCCGTTCTTGGTATAGGGCACGAAGTCGCCGAACGAACAGGCGCCCGACGGGAAGCCGGCCGTCCGATCGACGGTCCGGACGATGTCGCCGCGGCACATCTGGGACATGAAACTCTGCGTGACGATGATGTCATCGCGCTGGAGCCCGAAGCACCCGCCGCCGGTCTTCGTCAGATAGCGGCGGCCGCCGTCGTCATAGACCAATGTGTCGCCATAGATGCGGACGTTGGCGTTGCGGGTTTGTACGCAGGTCTGCGGGCGACCTGGGCTCCACCCTCGCAAGTCCCGGTCCAGGCGCGCGAGATCGCGGTCCTGTCGCGCCTGCTCGCGCGCAGTTTCCTGCGGCGTCGCGACACATCCGGCCGTCAGGGCCAGTGCGGCGAGGGGGAAGAAGAAACGCATGATCGAAGCCTCCGTCTGGGGGAGGATAACGCTTCAGCCGCGAAATGCATCCTTGCCGGCGCGCCGTTCGGCGAATTCCTCGACGGTGGTCGCCCGCAGGAACGGGTTGGTCGCCCGTTCGAGCCCGATCGTCGTTGGCAGCGTCGCCTGACTGTCGCTGCGAAGCCGCTCCACCTCGACCATCCGCTCGGCAAGTGCTTCGTTGTCGGGCTCGACCGTCAGCGCATAGTGCCCGTTCGACAGCGTATATTCGTGCGCGCCGTAAACAATCGTCTCGTCGGGCATCGCCGCGAAGCGGGCCATGTTGGCGAACATTTGCGCCGCCGTCCCCTCGGACAACCGGCCGCACCCCATCGCGAACAGCGTGTCGCCGCTGAAAAGCAGGCGGTCGTCGGAGAAATGGAAGACGATGTGGCCGGCGGTATGACCGGGCGTTTCGAGCACGGTCGCGACGTGATCGCCGATCCGCACCGTATCGCTCTCGCCAATGCCATGATCGAGTGTCGGGATTTTCGTCCGTTCGCCCTCTGGCCCGGTTACGTCGCAGCCATAGCGCGCCTTCAATTCGGCATTGCCGCCGGTGTGATCGGGGTGCCAGTGGGTCGTCCAGATCGCATCCGCCCGCCACCCGCGCGCATCGAGCGCGGCAAGGACGGGAGCGGCCTCGCCGGGATCGACGACGACCGTCTGGTCAGCGACGTCATCGTGGATCAGCCAGACATAATTGTCGCTGAGCGCAGCGACCCGGACGACTTCGAGCATCAGCTTACCACTCGCCGACGTTCGGCATCGACGTCCACGGCTCGGCCGGTTCCAGCTCGCCCTTCTGCAACAACTCGATCGAGATGTTGTCGGGCGTACGGACGAACGCCATGTGGCCGTCGCGCGGGGGGCGGTTGATCGTGTAGCCGGCGTCGATCAGCCGCTGGCAGGTGTCGTAGATATTGTCGACGCGATAGGCGAGGTGCCCGAAATTCCGCCCGCCGGTATAGGTTTCGGGCGCCGACCCGTCCTCGGCCGGCCAGTTGTAGGTCAGCTCGACCTCCGCCTTGGCGCGCTCGCCCGGTGCGTTCATGTCCTCGTCCGCGGCGAGGAAGATCAGCGTGAAGCGGCCCTTCTCACTCTCCATGCGCCGGACCTCCTTCAGGCCCAGGACCTCGAAGAATTTGATTGTCGCATCGGGATCGGTGACCCGGATCATGGTGTGGAGATACTGCATCGGTGGCCCTTGGCTTGGGGAGAGGTCAAGCCGCCGAAGATAGGGATGGAGGCGCTATTTGCCAGCCTCGAACTGCGCGAGCGCCGCCTTGGCCGACGCGGCGACCGCGCCCTGGCCTGTCTGCGCCGCCTTGGTCCACCCGCCGCGCGCGCCGGACTCGTCTCCCGAGAGCGCGGCGATGTTGCCGGCCTCCAGCTGGACCGAGGCGTCGTCGCTCGCCCGCTCCAGCGCCTGGGCGATATCGGTGCGCGCACGGGGCAGGTCGTTCATCCGCCGTGCGAGCGTCGCGGACAACAGCCAGGCGAGCGGATCATCGCCGGCATCCGTCAGCGCCGCGTCGATGTCCTTGCGCGCCGCCGCCATGTCGCCGGCCGCAACGAGCGCGCGGGCGCGGTCGAGGTGGGCTTCGCCCAGCGCGAGGCCGGTCAGTCCGCCGCTGGTCAGCGCGCTATCGAGCGCGGCCTTCGCTTGCGCCGGGTCGCCCGCCGCCAGCCAGGCATTGCCCGCCTGCGCCCAGAAACTGGCCGCACGTGCATCCTTTGCCACGGCGGCCCCTTGCGCGGATTGGGTGAAGGCCAGCGCGGCCGGCTCATAGCGTTGCTGCCCGGCATGCGCGCGACCCAGGCACTGCTGTGCCCGGAATCCGCCACCCGCCAGGACCCAGCGCGATGCTTCGCGCTGTGCGGCGGCGGGGTCTCCGATGGCCAGTTCGACGCAGCGTTGCATCCGCGCATCCGCCGAATCGGTGATGGCGGGCGTCGTCGCGGTCTGGAGAGCAAGGGCAAGCAGGATCATGGCGTCAGCATCTCGATCGTGCTGAGCAGCGTGCCGATATCGGCATCGCGCGACAGCCGGTGGTCGCCGTCCTTGATCAAAATCGTCTGCACATCGGCTGAACGGATCGCGCGGGCGAGCTCCATGCTCAGCTCCCACGGCACGTCCGCGTCCGTCTGGCCGTGGATCAGGCGGACGGGACAATCGATCGCGATACTCGGCCACATCACACGCAGGCGTTCGCCCGATTCCCAGAAGGCGCGGGTGGTGATGGTCGGCTGATCGGAATAGGGGGAGGGCTGTTCGAGCCGCCCTTCGCGCGCGATCGTCGATTTCTCGTCCGCCGTGAAGCCCCAACTGGTGAAGTCGGGCGCGGCGGCGACGCCGACGATGGCCGCGATCCGTTCGGGCCGGGCCAGCGCGACCAGAAGCATGATCCAGCCGCCCATCGACGATCCGACCAGCGTGACCGGCCCTTCGATCAGATGATCGACCACAGCCAGTGCATCGTCGCGCCACGACTCCAGCGTGCCGTCCTCGAACCGTCCGGGACTGGCGCCGCAACCCGAATAGTCGAAGCGCACACAGGCTCGGCCATGCGTCTTCGCCCAGGCCTCGATCGCCATCGCCTTGGTCCCGGTCATGTCGCTGGCATAGCCGGGAAGAAACAGCAGGGTCGGTCCACGACCGGGCGTGTGATGATAGGCGAGAGACAGTTCGGACATGACCTGCCTATGACAGCGAAGCCACCTGCGCGAAACCGCCACGTTTTTGTCGCGCGGACGTCGTTGCGGCGTCACGCCAACGACGCGCAGCCGTAACGATCGCGGCCTAGAGGATCGCCCGTCCGACGCGAGCCCGGTGTCCGAGGTACGTGCGGACAGGTTCGGCGGTCGATCCTCGGCCGCCTATCCGCAGGAGATCCAGCATGAAGTTCCTCGTCCCCGCCGCCTTCGCGGCGGTCGCCGCGCTGTGCCCGGTCGTCGCCCAGGCGCAGCTTCGCGAAACCGTCACCGTCCGTGTTTCGCGCGCGGGCCTCAACCTCGCGGACGCCGACCACCGCGCCGCGTTCGACAAGCGCGTTCTCAAGGCCGCCTATCGCGCGTGCATGTTCCATCAGTCGAAGCTCCTCCCGCCGACCGACGCGCTGCGCTGCGTCCGCGAGATGCGCATCGACGGAAACCGCCAGGTGGCGATGATCGTCGACCGTCAGCAGCGCCAGCTCGCCGCGCGCTGAGCAGAGGCGGGGCGGGAGGTAGCCACCCGCCCCGCACCTACTTCGCCAGGAAGGTGTCGAGCGCCTTGGCGAACGCAGCCGGCTGGTCGAGCATGATGAAATGCCAGCTGTCGGCGATCGGCACGAGCGTGGCGGACGATCCGGCATAGTCGCGTTCCCAGATCGTCGCCGCCTGCGGTCCGGCACCGGTGGCGTAGAGCACCACGAACGGCTTTCCGGCGATTTTGGCGATGTCGGGGCGCAGATCGGTCGTCATATCCTCGTACATCGCCTGGGCGACGACGCGGGGGGCGGCACGGCGGCCCCATTCCCCGACCTGGATGCGACCGGCGGGGGAGTTCGACCAGATGCCGCCGGGATCGGTCGTCACCGGCGTCTTGGATACGGGCGCGGCGGCGATCATGTCGCGCATCCGCGCGGCGCTCGGCGTCACGGCGGCCACGGTCGCTTCGCCCTGGAAGAGCGTGCCGATGAAGGGGAGGGCGTCGACCACCATCACCCGTCCCACGCTTTCCGGATGTTTGACGGCCAGCATCATCGCGACCAGACCGCCCATCGAATGGCCGACGACCGCGGGCTTGGCGATCCTCCGCTCGCGGACATAGCCGTCGACCTCTTCGACGATACCGTCGAGGATGCCGGGCTTCAGATTGGCGCGCGGTTCATCGCCGCCGAAGCCGTTGACCTGAACCGTGAGCACATGGTGCCGCGCTTTCAGCCCCGGCACCACACCGTCCCACACCGCGCGGGGGCTGGCCAGACCGGGGATGAGGATGACGGTGGAACCGGTGCCGCCTTCGTCGCGGATCGAGATATGCTCGCGCTGGACGAGCTGCGTCTGCCCCTTGGCGATCATGGGCGTCAGCACGGCGGCGAGGATCAGAAAGAACAGCGACGGGCGTGTCATTGCGCGGACTCCTTGGGGTTCACGAAGATCGCCTCGATCGGCTGGCCGAAGACGTCGGCGATGCGAAAGGCGAGGGGAAGGGATGGGTCGTAGCGACCGGTCTCGATCGCGTTGACGCTCTGGCGCGAGACTTCGAGCAGTTCGGCCAGATGCTGCTGGCTCCAGCCCCGCTCGGCCCTCAGCGCGCGCATATGGTTGTTCATGCGCCGTCGCCGGCCATCCGGTCCCGCAGCGACTGGACGCACTGTGCGATCCCCCAGCCCACGCACCACAGGATGAACGCCCAATAGGCCGGGGCATGCGGCACGACGCCGCCGTCCTCCAGGAACCCCCAGGCGCTAGCGACCGCCAGCATGAAACCCATGCCGATCAGCATCCCCTGCACGACGCGCGCGCGGATGAATTCGTCGGTTTCCTCGACGATATACAGGCCGATCACGCCGATCACCGCGATGATCGGCAGGGCCGGCAGGATCGACAGGGCGACGAGCAACACGCCCTCCGGCTGCCACGTCTTGATCGCCCAGACGGCGAAGAACAACGCCGCCACATAGGCGAACATCGTCGGCCAGAACCGGCGCACATAGCGTCGGCCGGCGGGGGTATTGGAGCGCATGGCGATAAGCCCTCTCGTGATTCGATGACAAGCTCACTTTACGTAAAGTGAGCTTGTCATGTCAAGCGAGCTTTCCAATCGTCAGCGGCGCAGCATCTCCACCATCTCGGCAGCCAGCAGGCTGAGCGTGTCGTCGCGGGCGCCCATCACGATGATGCGATCACCCGGGCGAGCCTGGGCCACAAGGTGCGCCGCGGCGGACATGCGGTCGGGGATATGGAGTACGCGGCCACCGCCGATCGCGATGTCGCCGACGATCTCGGCACTTCCGACCTCCCGCGCGACCGTGCCGCCCTCATAAACGGGGTCGGGCAGGACGAGCACATCGTCGCCGGTGAGACCGGTCAGGAACGTCGCGACGAGCTCGCGGCGCACCTGCTTCAGCGGGCCATAGCCATGCGGCTGGAACAGGATCAGCAGCCGGCCTGGGTGCGCGTGTAGCGTCGACAGCGTTGCGGCGATCTTGTCCGGGTTGTGCGCGAAATCGTCGATCACCGCGACGCCCCCCGCTTCGCCGACCAGCTCGAACCGACGCCGCAGCCCGGTGAAGTCGGCGATGGCGGCGATGGCTTCCGACAGCGGGACGCCGGCCATGCACGCCGCCCCCAGCGCAGCGAGGGCGTTCGCGACATTGTGTCGACCTGGCACGGCGAGACGGACGGGATGGACCTCGCCATTCGTCAGCAGGTCGAAGGACACCGCGAAGGGCGCCTCGACGATATTGCGTGCGCTCAGGTCCGCATCGCGCTCCACCGCGACCGTCAGCAGGCGGCCGGAATCGAGCGTCGTCGCCAGCGCTGCGGCCTCCGCATCGCCGATGTTGACGATCGTGATCCGCGCCTTTTTCGCGAAGTCGCCGAACAGGCCGCGCAACTCGTCGAGCGACTTGTGATCGAGGCTGATGTTGTTCAGCACAGCGATGTCGGGCGCATAGAGCGCGATCGACCCGTCGCTCTCGTCGACTTCGCTGACATAGACGCGCTGCGCCCCGACGATCGCGCTGGCGAAGGGCAGGTCCGGGCGGACGAAGTTCTTCATCACCGCGCCGTTCATCACCGTCGGCTGGACGCCTGCGGACTCGAGGATCCAGCCGATCATGCCGGTGACGGTCGACTTGCCGCTGGTCCCGGCGACCCCGATCGACTGTTCGACCGCATTGAACAGCGAGGCGTTGAGTTCCGCCCGCGTCATTCGCGTCGCGTCGATCGCGGTGGCGGCCACGATGTCCGCGACACTGTCCTCCACCGCGGCCGAGGCGACGACGATCTGCTCCGCCGAGACGATCCCGCTGCCGTCCTGCGGATGGAGAGTGATGCCCAGGTCTTCGAGCGCCGCGAACTTGGCCGGCACGCGGCCCTGGTCGAGCCCGCGGTCGGAGCCTGCGACGGTCGCGCCGCGAGCGTGCACGATCATCGCGAGCGGCATCATGCCGGACCCGCCGATGCCGACGAAGAAGAAGCGTTTGCCGGAAAGCATGACGCCGCGCTATCGACGCGCAGGGGCGGGGGCAAGATGCCCGAAGCCCATTTGTGTGAAGAACCGGACGAAGGCGTTTGGGATGAAGATTGCCGTCTGCGCGCCCGCGCGTTCGATCACACCCGCCGGCGCGGCCCGCGTCGCCGCCTTCACCGCGCTCTATTATCCGCAGGTCGATCTGATCGTCGATCCGCAATGCTTTGCGCAGGCCGGGCATTTTGCCGGACCGGACGAAGTGCGCGCGGAAGCGTTCCTACGCCATGCCAACGACCCCGGTATCGACGCGATCTGGTTCGCGCGCGGCGGCTACGGTTCGAACCGCATCCTCGCGAGCGTCATGCCCGAGCTGACATCGGCGGCGCGCGAGAAAAGCTATATGGGCTTTTCCGATATGGGGTTCCTGCTCGGCGCGCTCTATGCCCGGCGGATCGGGCGGCCGGTGCACGGGCCGATGGCGTCGAACGTCAGCGAAGCGTCGAAGGGGATGCCGGTGGGGCGTGCGCTCGGCTGGCTGGTGAATCGAGACCGGTCGGTGCTGGAGCCGACATTGGGCGGCCAGCCCGCGGCCGCGTTCAATCTCGTCATCCTGTGCGCGCTGCTCGGCACGCCGTGGATGCCTGACCTGACCGACCATATCCTCTACATCGAGGAGGTGGGGGAGGCCTATTACCGGATCGACCGGCTGCTGTTCCAGATGGCGAACGCCACGCAATTGAAGGGGATCGCCGGCGTCCGGCTGGGCGCGGTCACCGACGTTCCGGACGGCGATACCGAGGCCGAGTTCGGCGAATCGCTGGAGGTCATGATGACAGGCTGGTGCCGCGACATGGGGGTGCCGTACCTCGGCCGCGCGCGGATCGGGCATGACGCCGACAATCTGGTGATCCCGTTCGGCTTGGCTTGAGGGCTGGTCGATATGCTCGTGCTCCCGCGCAGGCAGGAGCCCAGGGTTACAGGGCGTGTCGCTGGTGGCTTTAGGGTCGGTTTCGATCAGCTTTGTTCAACCGTTCGTGCTGAGCGAAGTCGAAGCACCTTGCGGAGATCTGCCCTTCGACTTCGCTCAGGGCGAACAGGGGTGAACAAAGCTGATCGCTCCTACCTCTAGGCTCCCGCCTGCGCGGGAGCGCAGTGGCGTCGACCTGCCTTGCCTTCCTGCCCCTCTCCGCGGCATAGGCACGCCTTCCATTCTCTCCAAGGTTCTCTCGACATGACCGCGCATTTCCGCATCTCGCTGCCCGACGGTTCCGTCCGTGAGGTAGCACCGGGGACTACCCCGGCGGATGTCGCCGCGGCGATCGGGCCGGGCCTGGCGAAGGCGGCGATCGCTGCGCGGGTCGATGGCGAGTTGCGCGACCTGTCGCGGCCGTTCGCAGGTGATGCGCAGCTCGCGCTGGTCACGATGCGCGACGAGAAGGACGCGCTGGAACTCGCCCGCCACGACTTTGCGCACGTCCTGGCCGAAGCGGTGCAGCACCTGTTCCCCGGCACGCAGATCACCTTCGGCCCGGCGACCGACGACGGTTTCTACTACGACTTCGCGCCGAAGGACCGGCCCTTCACCGAGGACGACCTGCCCGCGATCGAGGCGGAGATGCGCCGCATCATCGCCAAGAACGAGCCGTTCGTGCGCGAGGTCTGGAGCCGCGAGCAGCTAATCGCCAAGTGGCGCGAGCAGGGCGAGACGTTCAAGGCCGAATGGGCCGCCGAACTGCCCGACACCGAGGAACTCACCATCTATCGCCAGGGCGAGTGGCTCGACATGTGCCGCGGGCCGCACATGCCCTCGACCGGCAAGCTCGATCCCGCCGCCTTCAAGCTGACGCGCGTGTCGGGCGCCTATTGGCGCGGCGACCAGAAGAACGCGATGCTCAGCCGCATCTACGGCACCGGCTGGCTGTCGAAGAAGCAGCTCGACGCGCATCTGACCATGCTGGAGGAAGCTGCCAAGCGCGATCACCGCAAGATCGGGCAGGAGATGGACCTGTTCCACCTCCAGTCCGAAGCGCAGGGATCGGTGTTCTGGCATCCCAACGGCTTCATCCTGTGGCGCCAGATGGAGGCGTATATGCGCCGCCGCCTGGATGCGGCCGACTATGCCGAGGTGAAGACGCCGCAGCTGATGGACGCGCGCCAGTGGGAACAGTCGGGCCACTGGGGCAAATATCGCGAGAATATGTTCGTGGTACCCGACGAAGTGCCGAACGTCGAGGACGAGGGGCCGGTGCTGACGGGCGAGGGCGACCTGATGGCGCTGAAGCCGATGAATTGCCCGGCGCACGTCCTGATCTTCAAGCAGGGCATCAAGTCCTATCGCGACCTGCCGATCCGGATGGCGGAGTTCGGCTGCTGCCACCGCAACGAGCCACATGGCGCGCTCCACGGCATCATGCGCGTCCGCCAGTTCACGCAGGACGACGCGCATATCTTCGTGCGCGAGGACCAGCTGGTCGATGAAGTCCGCAAGTTCTGCGAGTTGCTTCACTCGGTCTATCAGGATCTTGGCTTCACCGACTACGCGGTGAAGCTGGCGCTGCGTCCGGAAAAGCGCTTCGGCTCCGACGAGATGTGGGACCGGTCTGAGCAGGAGCTGCGCGACGCGGTGCAGGCGTCGAACCTGCCCGACGACATCAAGGCGAAGTTCGAGGAACTGCCGGGCGAGGGTGCCTTCTATGCGCCGAAGCTGGAGTTCCACCTGACCGACGCGATCGGCCGGACGTGGCAGGTCGGCACGATTCAGTCCGACCGCGTGCTCCCCGACCGGCTCGACGCGAGCTATGTTGGTGAGGATGGCGAACGCCACCGCCCGGTCATGCTGCACCGCGCGATCCTCGGTACGTTCGAACGCTTCATCGGCATCCTGATCGAACATCACGCCGGGCGTTTCCCGATGTGGCTCGCGCCGGTCCAGGCGGTCGTCGCGACGATCGTGTCGGATGCCGACGACTATGCCCGCGACGTCGCCGCGAGGCTGCGGGCCGCTGGTATCCGCGTCGACACCGACCTGCGCAACGAGAAGATCAACTACAAGGTGCGCGAGCATTCGCTGGCGAAGGTTCCGGCGCTGCTCGTGGTCGGCAAGCGCGAGGCGGAGGAGGGCAAGGTCGCCGTCCGCCGCCTGGGCTCCGATCGCCAGGAGTTCGTGACGCTGGACGAGATCGTCACCCGTCTGCGCGACGAGGCGACCCCGCCCGATTTGCGCTGACGCGGGGCACTTTCGCTTTCGCCGCGTTTTCCCTATATAGAGCGCCGGAATTACCACAGGAGACTCGACTATCCGTCCGCCAATGATGCGCCGACCGATGCAGCCGGCATTGAACGGCCCCCGGTTCAACGAATTCATCCAGAGCCAGAAGGTCCGCGTGATCGATCACGAGGGCGAGAATCTGGGCGTGATGTATACGCGCGCCGCGATCGAGGCTGCGGCAGAGGTCGGACTCGATCTGGTCGAGGTGTCGCCGAACGCCGATCCGCCGGTCGCCAAGTTCCTGGACGTGGGCAAGTACAAGTACGAGGCGCAGAAAAAGGCGAACCTCGCCCGCAAGTCGCAGAAGACGCAGGAGATCAAGGAGATCAAGATGCGTCCGAACATCGACGACCATGACTATGACACCAAAATGAAGAAGGTGGCGGAGTTCATCGGCGAGGGCGACAAGGTGAAGGTCACCATGCGCTTCCGCGGTCGCGAGCTCAGCCACGGACAGCTCGGTATGGCGGTGCTTCAGCGCGTCGCGGAGCAGGTCGCCGAGGTTGCGAAGGTCGAGGCCTATCCGCGGATGGAAGGGCGTCAGATGCTCATGGTCCTCGCTCCGAAATAATTTTTCGAAAGCTGGGTATCGAAAAACGGCCGTCGGCGAGTTGATCGCCGGCGGCCGTTTTCCTGTACAGCGGCTGGCCTATCCGGCTTTCCGTAACGTCAGGCGGCAACAGGATGAAATCAGTCCTGTCTTGAAACTGTGTCGTTCGCGCACAGCTGAAACGAAAATCGCGTGTTCGGGTATGGTGGGGGACTAGGCAAATCCCCTTTGCTGCGGCAGGTTGTCGAAGAACGAGAATGGCCAAAGCCGTTCCGTCAGGAGAGGATTGCCGACCATGCGTAAGCTCGCGCTGCTGATTTCCGTCGCGTCCACTGCCATCGCCGCTCCGGCGATGGCGCAGAGCACCACCACGTCCCCCCAGGCAGCCGACGCCAACCAGGCGGCAAGCGATGCGGCGCAGGACGAAGGCTTTGTCAGCGCAGGCGACGTCGTCGTCACCGCGACCCGCCGTGCGGAACGACTGGCCGACGTCCCGGTCGCCGTGTCCGCCGTATCGACCGAGCAGCTGCAGCTGTCCGGCGCGAACGACATCCGCCAGCTGAACCAGCTCGCGCCGTCGCTGCTCGTGTCGTCGACGGGTACGGAAGCGAACACTTCCGCCCGTATCCGCGGCATCGGCACGGTGGGTGACAATCCCGGCCTCGAAAGCTCGGTCGCGGTCTTTATCGACGGCGTCTACCGCTCGCGCTCGGGCGTCGGCATGAACGAACTCGGCGAGGTCGAGCGCGTCGAGGTGCTGCGCGGGCCGCAGGGTACGCTGTCGGGCCGCAACGCGTCGGCAGGCGTTATCAACATCATTACCAAGCAGCCGAGCTTCTCGGGCTACAGCGGCATGGCCGAGGCGACCTACGGCAACTACGACCTCTGGCGCTTCCAGGGCGCGCTCAACGTGCCGCTCGGCGAGACGTTCGCGGCGCGCATCGATGGCGTCTATACGAAGCGCGACGGCTTCTATTACGACCCGGCCAACAACGTCGATATCAACAACCGCGACCGCTATTTCGTCCGCGGCCAGTTGCGTTTCGAACCGTCTAGTGACCTGACGATCCGCATCATTGGCGACTATACGAAGCGCGACGAAGCCTGCTGCGCGGCGACCTACGTCGATCGGCGGACCAATCCATATGTCGGCGACCTCAACGAACTGGCGACGGTACCGACTACCGCCACCACGCCCAGCGCGAACGGCAACAACATCGTCAACGTCATCCGCGATCTCGGCCAGAACCTGTCGCTGGTGAATGCGCCGGGCTATAGCCGGACGGTCTCGACCAGCCGCGGCCGCAGCTTCGACGGCATAACCAAGGATTGGGGCGTGTCGGGGCAGGTCGATTTGAACCTCGGCCCGGCGACGCTGACGTCGATCACCGCCTATCGCGACTATAATTCGACCCAGGGGTCGGACACCGACTATTCGAGCGTCGACATCCTCTACCGCGCGGCAAACGGCCTGTCGGGTCGCGCGTTCAAGACCTTCAGCCAGGAACTGCGCCTCCAGGGCGAGGCGTTCGGGGGCAAGCTCGACTGGCTGATCGGCGGCTATTACGCCGATGAGAAGCTGGACGTCGTCGACAACCTGCGCTTCGGAAACCAGTACGGCCGCTTCGCGACCTGCCGGATCGTCTCGGGCAGCGCGCTTGCGCAATTCTATTCGCCGACCAGCACGTCATGTCTGTCGCCGACCGGGAACGCCGTCCTGCGCGGGCTGGTGCCGGGCGTGACTTCGCCGTTCGGCGCCGCGGGCAATACCGTCGTCAACGCGCTGGCGACGCTCGACGGGATCAACGACAAGGGGTCGATCGCCGACCGCTATCGCCAGACGAGCCGCAACTATGCGTTCTTCACGCACAACATCATCCACTTCACCGACACGCTCGATCTGACGTTGGGCGCCCGCTACACCAACGAGCGCAAGCGACTGACGGCAAGCTTCACCAACGACAACACGGGCTGCGTCACCAACCAGACTAACCTCGGTGCGCTCGGCCTGCTCAATCCCGCAAGCCCGCTGTTCGCCACCGCCGCCGGCATCGTCGGCCTGAGCTGCCAAGGCAACTCGACGTCGGAATTGAACGGCGTCAGCATCGCAAGCCAGCGGAACGAGGACGAGTTCACCGGCACCGCCGTGCTGTCGTGGAAGCCGGTCGACGCGCTGCTCGTCTACGGCTCCTACTCGCGCGGCTATAAGGCGGGCGGGTTCAACCTCGACCGGTCGGCGCTAAAGAACCCGGTCGCGAGCTTCGCGGCGCTGGGCGGTGCGCAGGCGCTGGCGGGCAATCTGCAATTCGATCCGGAGAAGGTGAACGCCTTCGAAATCGGCGCAAAATATTCGCGCGGGCCAGTGACGATCACCGCGGCGGGCTTCCGCCAGGAATTCGAGAACTTCCAGCTCAACACGTTCAACGGCACGGTTTTCCTGGTCGCGACGGTTAATTCCTGCAAGTCGGCGCTGAACGGCGGCGACCGCGACCTGAGCGCATCGACCGGCAGCTGCCCGGCGAACGACGTGACCTACGGCGTGGTGTCGCAGGGCGTCGAGCTGGAAGCGGCGCTCCAGCCGGCGCGGGACATCAACTTCACGCTCGGCATCACCTATACCGACACGCATTATCGCAACGATCTGGTTGGATCGGCCGGTGGCCTGCCGCTCGATCCGGCGCTGCGCGTGCTGCCGGGCAAGCAGCTGTCGAACGCGCCGGAATGGGTGGCGACCAGCTCGTTCGCCTGGACGCCGCGACTGGGCAATTCGGGCCTGTCGGGCCTGTTCTACATCGATGGGCGTCTGAGCGACGATTACAACACCGGCTCCGACCTGTTCCCGCAGAAGTCGCAGGACAGCTTCTTCGTCGCCAACGCCCGCATCGGCATCCGCGGCCCGAGCGAGCGCTGGGCGCTTGAGTTCTGGGGCCAGAACATCTTCGACAAGGACTATGCGCAGGTCGCCTTCAACTCCCCGTTCCAGGCGGGCACGACCAGCGCGCCGTTTGTCGACCCGCAATATCCGGGTGGCCGTCAGATCTTCTCGCAGTATCTGGCCGAGCCGCGGACTTACGGTGTGACCGGACGGGTGCGGTTCTAAGCGGGCGGCGCGCGGTTTGCGCAAGCAAACCGCCGACTCGCCACGGCGGACGGGCCCCATCAAAGTATTACTTTGATGGGAACCCGCAGCGGGGTCGGCGTAGCCGGCCCCGTCTGACGTCGTGGCGGAAACGATCGGCGGCAAGCGACACTAGCCCCGTTCGTGCTGAGCTTGTCGAAGCACCATACTACTATACGCCCGCTGCTCATTTGCGGCAGGAAGGGCGGTGCTGCGACAGGCTCAGCACGAACGGAGATGTGGGCACCGCATCGCGTCAGCCGTTAAGCGGCCCGCCCTCGAACCCAGCCCGGTCGATCGCGTAGATCACATGCCGCGCGACCCCATCGGCCAGCGCTACGTCATGCCGCCGGTCGGTGAGCACCGCGCCGATCTTATCCATCGCCCGTCGCGAACGGGCATTGCCTTCACCGACCAGGAAGATCACCCGTCGATACGTCGTAAGCGCGTGCCCAATCATTAGCCGCTTCACCGACCGGTTGGCCGCCCCGCCCCAATGACTTCGCGCGAGGAAGGTCCAGCCGATCTCGATCTCGCCGACACCGGCGCGCGTCGGATCGAAGCGTGACGACCCGATGACCGCGCCCGTCGCCGCATCCTCGATCACCAGAGCCCCGCCGCTCGCCAGGCCGTCTGCGAAGAAGCGACGGAACACCGGCTCTTGCCAGCGATCGTGCGCGGGGTGGATCGCCCAAATCTCTCGGTCTGACGCAACCGCGAACAGGGCGTCGAATTCGTCGGGTATCATCGGACGCAGGCGAACGACGGCATCGGCGAGACGGGGTTGGGCGTCGAAGTCGTTCATGACGCGAGTCCTTCAGGTCGTCGTGCGCGGCGGGTCAATCGCCGCCGCCACAGCCGCCGCCGTCTCCGCCGCCGCAATCGCCAATCGTGTCTCCGCCGCCGCCGTCGATCCAGCCGCCACTGCCGCCATCGACCCGCGACCGCGCCGGGCCGGAGCGCCGCGCTACCAGTCCGATCGCGAGCAGTCCCACGCCGACGAAAAATGCGACCACCGCAACGATGGCCATTTCGTCCCCCTCATGCCGCTATCGCCATCTCTTCGCCGATCGCGGCATCGAGCAGGCGCTTCTCGATCGTCTTGACCCGCGTGCCGCCCAGCTTGTCGCCTGTCAGGTCGGTCACATAGAAGGTGTCGACGGCGCGCTCGCCATAGGTTGCGACATGCGCCGAATGGATCGTCACGCGCGACTGGAACAGCGCGTTCGCGAGATGGTGGAGCAGGGCGGGGCGATCCCGCGCGTTAACTTCGATCACCGTGAAGCGGTTCGACGCGGCGTTGTCAATCAGCACGTTAGGCTGAACGGCGAAGGCGTCGGCACGGGGGCGGGGCGGGGCCTTTGCCTTCAACCGGTCGCGCAGCTTGACGCGGTTGGCGAGCGCGTCGGCGATGCCGGTGCGGATGCGATCCAGCTGCCCTGGGTCGTCGAACGGTCGGCCGAGCGGATCCTGGACCAGGAAATTATCGAGCGCCATGCCGTCGCGCGTCGTGTGGATGCGCGCGTCGATGATATTGCCCCCCGCCGCATGGATCGCGCCGGCGATGCGGTAGAACAGGCCGGGGTGGTCGGCGGCGTAGACCGTCACCAGCGTCGCGCCGCGGGCAGGGTGGGGGCGGGTGTCGATCGCCAGATCGGTCATGCCCGCCGCCTCGATCAGGCGGATATTATGTTCCAGAACGTCGGTCGGCTCGGCTACCCAATAGGCCTCGGGCAGGCGGCGGACGACGGCGACGAAGCGGTCGTCGGGCCAGCCGAGCTGGGTACCGAGTTCGGCCTGCTTCGCCGCGATCCGCTCGCTGCGCCCGCGCTGTTTGTGGCCAAGGCGAAGGACTTCCTCCGCGCCCTCAAACAGGTCGGTCAGCAGCTGCCGCTTCCACCCGTTCCAGATGCCGGGACCGACGGCGCGGATGTCGACGATGGTCAGCACCAGCAGCATGATCAGCCGCTGCGGGCTCTGCACGGCCTGCGCGAAGTCGAGGATGGTCTTGAAGTCGGACAGGTCGCGCTTGAAGGCGAAGGAGGACATCAGCAAGTGCCAGCGCACCAGCCACGCCACCGTCTCCGTCTCCGCCGGGGTCAGACCGAAGCGCGGGCATAGCCGCTCAGCGACCTCGGCGCCCAGAATTGAATGGTCACCGCCCCGGCCCTTGGCGATGTCGTGCAGCAGCACCGCGACATAGAGCGCTCGGCGGGACACGATCTGGCCGAAGATGGCGGTGGCGAGCGGGTGATCATCCTTCAGCAGTCCGCGCTCGATCCGGCTCAGCAGGCCGATCGCGCGGATGGTATGCTCGTCGACGGTGTAATGATGGTACATGTCGAACTGCATCTGTGCGACGACGCGGCCGAAGTCGGGGACGAAACGGCCGAACACGCCGGCCTCGTTCATCCACCGCAGGACCATTTCCGGATCGCGATCACCGGTCAGCAGGTCGAGGAAAAGGGCGTTCGCGCGCGGGTCGTTCCGAACGCCGTCGACCAGCCGCGCGTCACGACCCGCCGCACGCATCGCTAGCGGATGGATCTCCAGCCCGTTCGCCTCGGCTAGCTGGAACATCTCGATCAGCCGTACGGGATCGTCGACAAAGAATGTGTCGGTGGGCAGCGCCAGCCGTCCGCGGTCGAGCACGAAGCCGTGCAGCTTCGACGGGCGCCGACGGATGGTCGGCAGGCCGAAGCGGCGACCGCGGGAGGCGAACTTCTCGTCGATATGCGCGATGAAGACGCCGGTCAGATCGCCGACCGCCTTCGCCTGCAGGAAGTAGAATTGCATGAAGCGCTCGACCTTCGACTTGCCGGGCCGGTCGGTGAAGCGCATCCGCTCGGCAATCTCGCGCTGATAGTCGAAGGTCAGCCGGTCCTCGGCGCGGCCAGCGATGATGTGCAGGTGGCAGCGCACCGCCCACAGGAAATTCTCGGCGCGGTGAAAGCGGCGGAGCTCGTCGCGGGTTAGCATCCCGGCGCCGACGAGTTCGGTCGCGAAGGTGACGTTATAGATATACTTGGCGATCCAGAAGAGAGCATGCAGGTCGCGCAGGCCGCCCTTGCCTTCCTTCACATTGGGTTCGACGACATAGCGGCTGTCGCCCATCTTGACGTGCCGCGCGTCGCGTTCGGCGAGCTTCTCGACGATGAAGGTCCGCGCGGTATCGGCCTGGACTTCGCTCCGGAAGCGGTGCCCGGCCTCGGCATAGAGCGCCTCGTCGCCCCAGACGTAGCGCCCTTCGAGCAGCGCGGTGCGGATCGTCACATCGGCCTTGGCCTGGCGCACCATCTCGTCGAGCGAGCGCGAAGAGTGGCCGACCTTCAGCCCCATGTCCCACAGCGCGTAGAGCATCGATTCGATCACCTGCTCGCTCCAGCCCGTCTGCTTCCAGGGCGTGAGGAAGGCGATGTCGATGTCCGAATGCGGCGCCATCTCGCCGCGCCCGTATCCGCCGACGGCGACGAGCGTCATGCGTTCGGCAGTGGTCGGGTTGGTGTTGCGGTAGAGGCGCTGGACGGTGAAGTCCCAGAGCAGCCGCAGCAGCTGGTCGGTGAGATAGGCGCCGGCGTTGGCAGCTTCCAAGCCGCGTGAGGGATGCTCCGACAGGCGGCGGGCGATTTCGGCGCGTCCGGCATCGAGTGCGGCCTTCAGGCACTGCGTCCCGGCGCGGCGGAGAGCGGCGGTGTCCTTGCCCTCGAGACCGGCGAGCTGGTCGGCGATCGCGCGGCGGTCGATCAGGGCGCGGCGGTTGGGGACGTGGTCGAAGCGGGACATGGGTTGGTCTTAGCCGATCCTCCCCGGGACGGGGAGGGGGACCAGCCGCAGGCTGGTGGAGGGGGCGGGCCGCACTTTCGTCGCTCGCGGCACACCCCCTCCACCAAGCTGCGCTTGGTTCCCCTCCCCGCGAGCGGGGAGGAGCGATACCTCACCCCGCCTTGGCGACACCCACCAATGCCGGACGCAGCAGGCGATCCTTCAGCATGTAGCCCGACTGGATTTCCTGCACGACCGTGCCGGCCTCGGTATCGGCGGAGGGAACCTCGAACATCGCCTGATGCCGGTTCGGGTCGAGCTTCTGGCCCATCGCCTCGACCTTGGTGATGCCATGGCGAGCGAAGACGCTGTCGAGTTCGCGCCCCGTGGCTTCGAGGCCGGTGACCAAGCCCTTCATCTTCTCATCCGCGCGCAGCTCGGCCGGGATCGCGTCGAGTCCGCGCGATAGATTGTCGGCGACCGACAGCAGGTCGCGGGCAAAGCCGGTGACGGCATAGTCGCGCGAATCCTGCGCAGCCTTTTCGGCGCGGCGGACCATGTTCTGCGCGTCGGCGCGGGCATAGAGCACGGCGGCCTTGGCTTCGGCCAGTTCGGCTTCCAATTCGGCCACGCGGTCATGCTCCGCCACTTCCGGTGCGGATTCCGCGGTCTCGCCGCGCAGGTCGACGGCCTCTGCGGTCAGACCGGCGTCTTCAACTTCTCGATTTTCGCTCATGTCGTCCATTCTAATGATTTTGGGTCACGCCAGCAATCGCGCGAGCGTGGCGGCCGTGAAATCCACCATGGGCACGACCCGGGCATAGTTCAACCGCGTCGGCCCGATCACGCCGACGACGCCGACGACCTGCCCGTCGATCGCGCGGACCGGCTGGGCGATCACCGACGAGCCGGACAGCGCGAACAGCTTGTTCTCCGATCCGATGAAGATGCGTGCGGCCGGGCCGTCGCGCGCGGAGTCGAGCAGGCGCATGATCTCCTCCTTCCCCTCCAGCTCGTCGAGCAGGCCCCTGACCCGGTCGAGGTCGGCCGCCGCCGCAGGGTCGATCAGATTGGCCTGGCCGCGGACGATCAGGACGGGACGGCGCGCGCCGTCCTCGCTCAGCACCGCGATGCCGCGCTCGACCAGCGTGCGGGCGGCGCCGTCCAGCGCGGCGCGTTCGGCGGCGATCTCGCGGCCGATGCGCTGGCGGATGTCGCTGAGCGTCGCCCCGGCGGCGCGGGCGTTGAGGAAATTGGCGGCCGCCTCCAGCGCGACGGGTGGCACGTCGCCGGGCAGTTCGATGACCCGGTTCTCGACCGAGCCGTCGTCGCCGACCAGCACCGCAAGCGCGCGATTCGGGCCGAGGGGCACGAAGCCGAACTGGCGCAGCACCGGCTCGCGACGCGGCACGAGGACGAGGCCGGCGCAGGCCGACAGGCCCGACAGCGCCGCGGTGGTAGCGGCGATCGCTTCCTCCACCGGACCGCCGGCCCGCGCGCCGGCGTGGATCGCCGCGCGTTCCTGTTCCGATGGCGCGACCGCGTGCATCATGCCGTCGACGAAAAGGCGCAGACCGGTCTGCGTCGGCATGCGACCGGCGGAGGTATGCGGGGCGGCAAGCAGACCGGCTTCCTCCAGATCCTGCATCACCCCGCGGATCGAGGCGGGGGACAGGTTGAGGCCGGATACCTGGGCAATCGTCTTCGAGCCCACTGGCGTGCCGGACTCGAGATAGGATTGGACGACGAGGCGAAACACGTCGCGGGCGCGGTCACTGAGTTCGGGGAAGGTCGGCGTCACGGCGACGAAGATAGTGGGGCCGGGGCGGGGGCTCAACGCCAACGGCTGTCATTCCCGCGAAGGCGGGAATAAATTGTGGCTGAGTTTGCGGTTCCGTTCGACACGTCAGCCAGAATTGATCCCAGCCTTCGCGGGGATGACGGTGGTGAGCGCGGTCAGCGACGCGACGGCGTTGCGCTGTCCGGCCCGATCAGGTGCCCGATCGGTAGCAGCGACGGTACGCTGCGCAGGCTCGCGGCGAGCGTCGCATTTTGGGGATCGCGGCAGCCGAGGTCGTATCGGACCGATTTCGGCTCGGCATTGCCTTCGCGGATCGTCACGGTGATGCTGGGGCGGTCGGTGACATATTCCCCGCAGTGGCGTCCCCCGACCGTATAATCCGCTGACGAGGCGGCGAACGCGCCCGAAACCGCGCGCAGGACGGCGTCGAACTGCGCGAAGGTCACCGCGAATTCGTGCCGGCCGGGCGCGGCGACGAAGCGCTTGCCGTCGAACACGCCCGCGCGGCCAAGGCTGTCGATCCGTACCGAATAGACCGGGCAGGTGCCGTAACACGGGCCGGTTTCATAAGTGATCTCGATCGGCGTCGGTGACGGTGTCGCAGGATAGCGACCTACGGCGGGGGCGCAGCCGGCCAGGAGGGTGAGCGGGAGCAGCACTCGCAACATTGCCTCCACACTGGCGCGCCTCGCCCGCCCCGTCTAGGGCAGGACAACATTCACGGAGACCTTCATGCGACCTTCCGGCCGTGCGCCTGACGAAATGCGCGCCATCACCATCACCCCGAACTTCACCCGCCATGCGGAAGGATCGGTGCTGATCGCGTTCGGCGATACCAAGGTGCTGGTCACCGCCTCGATCGAGGAAAAGGTGCCGCCGTTCCTGCGCGGCAAGGGCGAGGGTTGGGTGACGGCGGAATATGGCATGCTGCCGCGCGCGACCCATACCCGCGGCGCGCGTGAGGCGGCCAAGGGCAAGCAGTCGGGGCGGACGCAGGAGATCCAGCGGCTGATCGGACGCAGCTTGCGCGCGGTCACCGACCTGAAGCTGCTCGGCGAACGGCAGATCGTGCTCGACTGCGACGTCATCCAGGCCGACGGCGGCACGCGCACCGCGGCGATCTCGGGCGCGTGGGTTGCACTGCGCCTGGCGGTCGACAAGCTGATGGCGTCGGGCAAGCTGACCACCGACCCGATCCTGCACAAGGTCGCGGCAGTCAGCTGCGGCATGTATCAGGGACAGGCGGTGCTCGACCTCGATTACCCTGAGGATTCGAATGCAGAGGCCGATGCCAATTTCGTCCTGCTCGACGACGGCAAGATCGCCGAGGCGCAGGCGACCGCGGAAGGCGCCTGTTACGACGAGGAAAGCCTGCTGCGCCTGCTGCGGCTGGCGCGGATCGGCTGCACGCAGATCTTCGCCGCGCAGGAAGCTGCGGTTTCCGGGGCGACCGGGCGATGAGCGGCGAGGGGCCTGTTCCGCAGGCGATCCGCAAGCTCAGCGCGGGTAAGCTTGTCATCGCCAGCCATAACGAGGGCAAGGTGCGCGAAATCCGCGAACTGCTTCAGCCTTACGGGATGGACGTGGTGTCCGCGGGCGAACTCGAACTGCCCGAGCCCGAGGAGACCGGCACGACCTTCGTCGCCAATGCCGAACTGAAGGCATTGCAGGCCGCCGACCTGTCGGGCTTGCCCGCGCTGTCGGACGACAGCGGCCTGTGCGTCGAGGCGCTGGGCGGCGATCCGGGCATCTTCTCCGCACGGTGGGGCGGGGAGAACAAGGACTTCGGCCATGCGATGCAGCTGGTCGAGGATCGGCTGGCGGAAAAGGGGCCGGACGCCGCGCGCGATGCCCACTTCATCTGCGCACTGGCGCTGGCCTGGCCCGACGGCCATGTCGAATGGTTCGAGGGGCGGGTCGACGGCACGCTCGTCTGGCCGCCGCGCGGTGACAAGGGGCATGGCTATGACCCGGTTTTCGTGCCGGTCGGTGGTCAGGAGACCTTCGGCGAGATGGATCAGGCGGTGAAGAACGACATCAGCCACCGTGCGGACGCGTTCCGCCAGCTGGTCGCGGCGGTCTTCTGACCGCGCGGACGCTGATCCTCGTCGCCTTCCCGCCGGAATGGGCGGCGATGGTGCCGCATGTCACGGTCGACGGCGACCATCGGCTGCACGGGCGGCGGGTGATCGAGGGGCGGTTTGCGGGCAAGCCGGTGATCCTCGCGCAGACCGGCGTGTCGATGGTCAATGCCGCGATGACGACCCAGGCGCTGCTCGATCGCTTCACGGTGTCGCGGATCGTCGTGTCCGGCGTCGCCGGCGGGCTCGATCCATCCAATAGCGTCGGGCGGGTACTTGCGCCGGCGCGTTGGGGACAGGCGCTGGAGGTCGGCATGGGGCGAGAGACGCCCGCCGGCCCGGTGCTGCCGCCACTGCCGGGCGCGACGGACCTGCCGCCGTTCGGCATGATGATCCCGCGCGACGTGATCGTCGGGCGGGACGGTGAAGGCGAGCGGGAGCGGCGCTGGTTCGAGGTCGACGCGGACCTGCTCGCCCTTGCGCGCCGGCTGGAGGATGGCCACGATCTTCGCGTCGGCGGGGCGGGGCTCAGCGGGGCCGCTTTCGTCGATAATGCGGCCTATCGCGACTATCTGTTCGCGACATTCCAGGCAGCGGTGGTCGACATGGAGACGACCGCGGTGGCGCAGGTCGCCTTCGCCAATCGCGTCCCCTTCATCGCCTTTCGGAGCCTGTCGGACCTTGCTGGCGGTGAGCCGGACGACAATCACCTGCCGCTGTGGCTGGAGCGGGCGTGCGCGAATGTCGCGGCCGTGACGCGGGCGTTCATCGCCAGCCTGCCATAAAAAGCGGCCCGGTACGTCAGTACCGAGCCGCGAGGCAAACGCTGGATCTTGGGAGCTTCCGAGCGTTGATCTCGATGTATTCCTATCCAAACGATAGGAAAAGCGAGCCATGCTTTGGGGCTTGATAGCGGGGCTATTCTGCCCGCCGATCAACCGCGCGATGGGCCGAAATGACGGTGACGACGAGAAAGGGCCGCGCCGATCCCATGATCGACGCGGCCCTTCGATCGGCAATAGGGCATCAAGCCACCCCTTAGCCGTTCGAGCCGAGCGAAGTCGAAGCACATGAGTCCCATGCCTTTCGACTGCGCTCAGAGCGAACGGATCGGGTTAGATGTTTGATGCCCTAAGAAGCTCAGAGCGTGTTCGCGACCGCGTTGCCGGTCGCGTCGGTCACGTTCAGCGTCTCGGTGGCCGCGTTGTCTAGGACCGGATCGGTGGCGTTCAGCGAGTCGACCGCGGTCAGGTTGTCGGTCGCCGGCAGTTCATCGTTCAGCACGACGTCGTTGCTGACGGCCGCATTCTCGGTGGTGTTGCCACCACAGGCCGACAGCGCAAGGGCGGCGGTGATTGCGAGCGGAGCGAGTGCGAACTTCTTCATGATCTTTCCCCTTCTAACGACAGGCCATGATGGGCCGGCCTGCACCCGATACGTCGAGTGTCGGCGCCGGCTTTAGCGAAATCCCATCGTGTAGGTAGGATAGAAAATCTTGAGGCCTGTCGACTTCAGGCAAACAGTCCGAGCGGACCGCGCCCGCCCGTCGTCCAGGTCCACCAGTTGGGTAGCACATAGCTGAGGTCGCCGTCGGCGACGCCGTGCCACTTGGCTATCGCGCCGAGATATTCCTCCTGCGCGATGCCTGGGACGAAGCGGCCTTCGGACGACACATCGTCGGCGCCGCCCAGCACGCTCGACGGATAAACGCCGTGCGCCATCTTCGGGCGAAGGTTGCCGCCGACGACCAGATGATTGCTGCCCCAGGCGTGGTCGGTGCCCATCTGGGCATTGCCGCGATAGGTGCGGCCGAAGTCGCTCATCGTGAAGGCGGTGACATTCTCCGCCATGCCCATCGACTTCGTCGCCTTGTAGAAGGCGGCGAGCGCCATCGCGAGATCACCGAGCAGGTTGGCGTGGGTGCCGGTCGAGGTGTCGCTGTTCACCTGCGCCGAGTGATTGTCATAGCCGCCCTGCGTCACGAAGAAGGTCTGGCGGTCGTGACCCAGCGAGCCGCGCGCCTCGATCAGGCGGGCGACGCGCAGTAACTGGCGCGCGACGTCGCTGGTCAGCGTGGTGCCCGTCGTCGGGTTGACGAAGAAGGCGTCGACGCTCGACGACGCGGTCAGGATGGTGTTCGCATTGGCCGCCTGGGTATAGGCGGCGGTGATCTGCTGTCCCGTCACGTCGGCGATCGTACCCATGCCGGCGGCGCTGGCGAAGGCGGTGATCGCGGCGTTCTTCGGCGTGCTGCCGGCGGTATAGCCGCTGCGGCTGAGCGTGCCGGTCGACGGCAGGATCAGCGGCGAACTGCGCTGGCCGATGACCGCCAGGTTCGATCCGCCGAGCGAGATCAGCGACGGCGTCGCCGTCTGCGTCGCTCGGTCGGCGATGCGGCCCATGAAGCCGTCGAAATTGTCGCTGCGTGCGCGCAAGCCCTGCCAGTGCGCCTGCTCGTCCGAATGGCTTTGCAGGTTGGTTGGCCTGAGGTCGCTGCGCGACCGGTACAGGTCCTTCGTCAGCGGCGCATAGAGCGTGCCGGCGTTGAGGACGATGTTCATCGCCCCTTCCGCCCAGACCGGGTTCAGCGCCGCCATCGCCGGATGCAGCGCGAAGGCCGATCCGTCGAGCGCAGTCAGCCTGTTCTGCGCCAGTGCCACCGTCCCGCGTGACGCGGCATAGCCCGAATAACGGCTGTCGGTCGGCACGACCATGTTCCAGCCGTCGTTGCCGCCGAACAGGAACACGCCGACCATCGCGCGGTAGCTGCCGTTGGGGGCGGCGGATGCGGTGCGGGCGAGTTGGCCGAGCGCGGCGGCGGCGCCGGTGCCGGCGATGAAGGTAGCGAAATCGCGACGGGTCAGTTTCATGTCTCGCGCCTTCTCAACGATCGACCAGGAACAGCGGGCTGGTGCCCACGATGTAGAGCAGCATCTGCGCCCGGCGGCGGGCCTGCAGCGTCGCGTCGGTGTTGGTGATCGCCGTGGCGGCGGCCTTCAGCGACGTCTTCTGCGCATCGGTCATGGTGTTGGCCATCATCAGCAGGTCGATGCGCGAGATCATCGCGTCGGTATCGGCCCCCATCGCCTCCCACGCGCCCCATTCGGTCTTGCTGCCCGACCAGCCGGGGATGCCGGGATTGGTCGTGAACTCGCTGCGCGCCTGGTCGCCGCCGACGGTCCAGTTGTAGACGAAATTGTGGAGGCGCGTGATGTTCGACGTCGTCATCAGCTTCGACGGGCCGCTCTTCAGCAACGTGTTGCCGGGCAGCGGATAATCGGGCGGGTAGAAGTTGAACACGCTGGGCGAGCGGAACACGCCTTCGCCAAGGCCAGCATCCTGCGTCACGAACGCATAGCCATCGGTCGTCATGCCGGCGGCGCGCATCAGTGCGGTCATCGCCAGGATCGGCTCCTTGACCTTGCCGTCGCCGGTGCCGGTCCGTGGGGCGCCGCGTGCCTCGTTGTCGGTGAGAATCGCGCGGATCACCGCCTTCATGTCGCCGCGCACGCCCGAACCATTGTCGGCGAACTTCGCCGCGACGCGTCCGACATAGGCGGAGGAGGGGTTGGAGGTGACGAGCTGCTGGATCAGCGACTTCGAGACATAGGGCGCGGTCGACGCATTGTTGAAGGCCGCGTCGACCGCCGCCTTCACGCTGTCCGACTGCGAAGCGCCGGCTGGGACGGTGGTGCCGAGGAAGGTCTTCGCGGTCGTGTCATAGCGCGATGCATTCTGGATCATCGGCTTCGAATAGTCGCGGACGTTGTTGTCGGTGATCGCGCCGCCGTTCAGCCGCGGATAGGTCCAGCCGGTCAGCGCTTTCGCCACGCCCTTGATGTCGTCGGTGGTGTAGGTCGGGATGGCGGCGCCGGTCGCATCCAGCTTGCGCGTGCCGTCCATGTTGAGCTGGTCCGGCCCCATGCTGAACAGTTGCAGCATCTCGCGGGCATAATTCTCGGACGGCGCGGAGCGATTGCTGTCCGCCATGTCGAGATAGTCGCCCATGTAGCTGGACATGGTGACGTTCATCAGCAGGTCGCGGTAGTTGCCGAACGCGCCGTCGAGCAGGATCTGGTTATAGGCCGCGATGCCGTTGGTTTCGTTCACTTCCGTCTCGGACGCGACGAGGATCTGGCTGAGCGCGAAGGCGACGCGCTGCTTCAGCTGATCGGGCGCGACCATCGCGTCGGCGTAGAAGCGCATCGCCACCGGCTCACGGCTGAAATATTTGCGGTTGCAGGCGGTGTCGGTGCTGTTGGTGCAGAAATTCTGCGCGACGCCGGTCGAGCTGGCGATGTCGTCGTATTTGCTGCCGGTCGCGGCGAACTGTTCGTCGATCCAGCCGTTGATGCCGAGGGCGACGACGCGGTTGACGACGTCCGGGGTCGGTCCGAACGTCGCCTGACGCGCCAGGCGCACGGCGTCCTGGCTGGTGACCGCGGTCGGGCTGGGTGTCGAGGACGTCGGTGTCGGCGTCACGCTGACGACCCCGCCGCCCGACCCACCCGAACTTCCGCCGCCGCACGCGGAAAGCGCAGCGAGTGCCGCAAAGGATACCGCAAGCCGTCCGGCCTGCCGACGACAGTCTGTCATGTGATGGTCCCCGCCGGCACCCATTCGCGCCGAGCCCGATACAGTATGTAAACTAAATCAAAGGGGTTCGAAAGCGGTTAACGTGCCTAAGTATTTGTTTACGCAGTAAATCTGCGCCGGAATGATGTCGGGGCGCGACCGGTCGAAGCGGGGTGGCGCGACAGATTGTGTAAAGTTTTGTTGGGAAGGTGTTGAACTGAAACAAAAAAGGCGACCCGTTTCCGGATCGCCTTTTTGATGGCTTTGGCGCCACGTCGTCGGACATGACCGGCGTTGCCGGTCCTGCCGCCCGACGCGGCGAGTCCGCGGATTGCTCGCGCAATCCGCGGCACGCTTAGCGCTTCGAGAACTGGAAGCTACGACGGGCCTTGGCCTTACCGTACTTCTTACGCTCGACCGTACGGCTGTCGCGGGTCAGGAAGCCGGCGGCCTTGACCGGGCTGCGCAGCGCCGGCTCGTAGCGGGTGATCGCCTGGGCGATGCCGTGCTTCACAGCACCGGCCTGGCCCGACAGGCCGCCGCCCTTGACGGTGGCGACGACGTCATACTGACCTTCGCGACCGGCGACGCCGAACACTTGGTTGATGACGAGGCGCAGCGTCGGACGTGCGAAATAGACTTCCTGATCGCGGCCGTTGACCGTGATCTTGCCGGTGCCCGGCTTCAGCCAGACGCGGGCGACGGCGTCCTTACGACGGCCGGTCGCATAGGCGCGACCCTGCTTGTCGAGTTCCTGCGCACGCAGCGGGGTGGTCGGGGCGGCCGGCTGGACGGTCGCGTCGGTTGCGGTACCGGCGGTCTCGGTCGAGACGGGCTGGCCCGAAGCGATGGCGCCGAGATCGGCGAGGGACTGGCGGTTATCGGACATTATGCGCCCACCTTGTTCTTGCGGCTCAGCGCGGCCACGTCGAGGACTTCCGGGTTCTGGGCGGCGTGCGGATGCTCGCTGCCGGCGAAGATGCGCAGGTTGCGCATCTGCTGACGACCCAGCGGACCGCGCGGGATCATGCGCTCAACGGCCTTCTCCAGCACGCGCTCCGGGAAGCGGCCGTCGAGGATCTTGTCCGCGGTCACTTCCTTCAGGCCGCCCGGGTAACCGGTGTGCTTGTAGTACACCTTATCGGTGCGCTTCTTGCCGGTGAACTGGACCTTGTCGGCGTTGATGACGATGACATTGTCACCGCAATCGACGTGCGGGGTGAAGCTCGTCTTGTGCTTGCCGCGCAGCAGGTTCGCGATGACGACCGCAGCGCGGCCCACCACCAGATTTTCAGCATCGATCAGATGCCACTTCTTCTCCACCTCGTGCGGCTTTACCGACTTGGTGGTCTTCATCAGCGCCTTCATGGGCCAGACCTCGTCAAATGCAGCGCGCCGCCCCAGACGTGGAGCGGCGCGGACGAGGGGCCAATGATCGAATGCGGTGATTAAGTCAAGCAAAGTGCGGCTTTGCTGACGGGTATCATGATACCTCGGTCACTTTCGCGGAGTGACACTCCCGACTGCGTGGGCGCCGTTCACCGCACTGATCAGCACCAGCGCACCCACGAACTGGTGAAGCGCCGCGATCCAGATCGGCACGCCCATGACAACGGTCGCGATGCCGAGCAGGATCTGAGTGCCGACCGTGGCGTGGATCATCACCGCCGCGCGGCGATTGCCCGCCCGCTTGGCGGCGCGTGCGAGGATCATCAGGCCGACGAAGGCGACAAACGCCCACCAGCGGTGAATGAAGTGCACGACATAGGGGTCGTTGATCAGCGCATCGGGCAGGGACCGAGCGAAGAACTCCGCCGACGGAAATACCCGACCATTCATCAACGGCCAGTCGTTCGCGGCCAGCCCCGCGTTCAACCCCGCCATCAGCGCGCCGTAGAACAGTTGCACGAACAGCAGCAGGATCGCGACTGCGCCCAGACGGGTCAGCTTCGCCGGCCGGGCCATGGGATCGATCGCCAGCGCGCGCAGGTTGCCCGCGACCCAGACGATCCCCGACAGGATGATGAGCGCCAGGTTCAGGTGGATCGCCAGTCGGATATGGCTGACATCGGTCCGCTCGGCGAGTCCGGAGGTGACCATCCACCAGCCGACGGCGCCTTGCAGCCCGCCGAGGACCAGCAGCCCGACCAGCGGCCAGCCATAGCCGCGCGGGATCGCCTTCTTCACCCAGAACCATGCCAGCGGCACCGCGAAAGCCACGCCTATGACGCGGCCCAGCAGTCGATGGAGATATTCCCAGAAGAAGATGCCCTTGAACTGGGCGAGCGTCATGCCCTGGTTCAGCTGCTGATATTCCGGGATGCGCTGGTACTTAGCGAACTCCGCCATCCATTGCGCTTCGGTCAGCGGCGGGATGGCGCCGGTGACGGGCTTCCACTCGGTGATCGACAGGCCGGATTCGGTCAGGCGCGTGATCCCCCCGACGACGACCATCGCGACGATCAGCGCGGCGACGACGTGCAGCCAGCGAACGAGCGCGGCGGGGCGGGCGGTGGGCGGGTCGAGCGGGGGGCGCAGCATCGCGTGCGATTAGCCGATGGGGGCGGGAGCGCCAAGGTGGACGATTTGTCCTAGGCCGAAACTGTCCGGTGAGTCCGTTGCGTCTGGCCCGCACCGGGGCGACGGTAACCAACCTGCATCTAAGAATGTGATATTGTAACGTCGCTCAGGTACGCCTAAATGAACGCTCGAATGGCACAGACGACTCGCCTCTGGTGGACGACGCTCGGACTCGATCGCATCGCGATCGGGCTGTCCGGGCTGTGCCTTGTCCATTGCCTGGCGACCGCGGTGCTGATTGCGCTGGCGTCGGCGGCGGGGGGGCTGCTGCTCGATCCGCATGTGCATGAGATCGGCCTTGCGCTCGCCATTCCGCTCGGCGCCATCGCGCTGGGGCGGGGGATCTGGACGCATGGCTATATGATGCCGTCCGCGGTCGGGGCGCTGGGGCTGGGCGTCATGGCCGGCGCGCTGACGTTGCCGCACGGCGATACCGAAGTGCTCTATACGATGATCGGCGTCGGCCTGCTCGCGCTCGGTCACGATCTCAACCGCCGCGCGCACGCCTGACATTGCTCTGAGCGACGCGCCATTCTAGGGCGCGCGCATGACTCCGCTCGACAAGATCCGCAACTTTTCCATCATCGCTCACATCGACCACGGCAAGTCGACATTGGCCGACCGCCTGATCCAGCGCACCGGTGGGCTCAGTGAGCGTGAGATGTCGGCGCAAGTCCTTGATAACATGGAGATCGAGAAGGAGCGCGGGATTACCATCAAGGCGCAGACGGTGCGGCTTGAGTGGAAGGGGCATATCCTCAACCTGATGGACACGCCGGGCCACGTCGACTTCGCCTATGAAGTCTCGCGCAGCCTGGCGGCCTGCGAAGGCGCGCTGTTGGTCGTCGATGCGGCGCAGGGCGTCGAGGCGCAGACGCTCGCCAACGTGTATCAGTCGATCGAGCATGATCATGAGATCATTCCGGTCATCAACAAGATCGACCTGCCCTCGGCAGAGCCAGAAAAGGTCAAGGCCGAGATCGAGGAGATCATCGGTCTCGACGCGTCGAACGCGGTGCTGTCTTCGGCCAAGTCGGGCATCGGCATCGAGGAGATTCTCGACGCGATCGTCGAGCGTATCCCGGCGCCCAAAGGGGACATCGATGCGCCGCTGAAGGCGATGCTGGTCGACAGCTGGTACGACCCGTACCTCGGCGTCGTCATCCTGTTGCGCGTCATCGACGGCAGCATCCGCAAGGGCCAGCAGGTCAAGTTCATGGCCGCGGGCACGACGCACTTGGTCGACCGCGTCGGCGCCTTCCGCCCGAAGCTGGAGAACCTGCCCGACCTCGGCCCCGGCGAAATCGGCTTCATCACCGCCCAGATCAAGGAAGTCGCCCAGGCCCGCGTCGGCGACACGCTGACCGACGCCAAGCGCCCGGCGGCGGAACCGCTGGAGGGCTTCAAGGAAGTCCAGCCGGTCGTGTTCTGCGGCCTGTTCCCGGTCGACGCCGCGGACTTCGAAAAGCTGCGCGAGAGCATCAGCAAGCTGCGTCTCAACGACGCCTCGTTCAGCTTCGAGATGGAGACGTCGGCAGCGCTGGGCTTCGGCTTCCGCTGCGGCTTCCTCGGCCTCCTGCACCTGGAGATCATCCAGGAACGGCTGATGCGCGAATACGACCTCGACCTCATCACCACCGCGCCGTCGGTGGTCTATCAGATCGAGCTGACCCACGGCGGCGGGCATATCGACCTGCACAACCCCGCCGACATGCCCGAGCCCAACAAGATCGAGACGATCAGCGAGCCGTGGATTCAGGCGGTCATCTATGTGCCCGACGAATATCTCGGTTCGATCCTGAAGCTGTGCCAGGACCGCCGCGGCATCCAGAAGAATCTGACCTATGTCGGCGGCCGCGCCCAGGCGACCTACGAACTGCCGCTCAACGAAGTGGTGTTCGACTTCTACGATCGGCTGAAGTCGCTGTCGAAGGGCTATGCCAGCTTCGATTACGAACAGATCGGCTATCGCGAAGGCGATCTGGTCAAGATGGGTATCCTGGTCAACGAAGAGCCGGTCGACGCGCTGAGCATGATCGTCCACCGCTCCACCGCCGAAACGCGCGGCCGCGGGATGGTCGAGCGGCTGAAGGAACTCATCCCGCGCCACATGTTCAAGATCCCGATCCAGGCCGCGATCGGCGGCAAGGTGATCGCCCGCGAAACGATCAGCGCGCTGCGCAAGGACGTGACCGCGAAATGCTACGGCGGCGACGCGACGCGCAAGCGCAAGCTGCTGGACAAGCAGAAGAAGGGCAAGGCCAAGATGCGGGAATACGGCTCGGTGAGCATCCCGCAGGAGGCGTTTATTGCGGCGCTGCGGATGGGCGACGACGCCTGAGGCCAAGGAGGGGATTGCGAGAGCAATCGCCGAGTTGGACGTAAGACCAGCGTCGCGCCCGGCCGGCGGCGCTACGAGCGCCGACCGACGACGCGGCTTTGCCGCGGCGGGTTTACGCCTTTATCTCAACCTTTCTCGAACATTCGGCTGGCTCATCAATACGGTCGTTCAGCAGCCACTTGTTGCGGGCGAGCGATTTCCCGGTTGTAATTTCAATGGCTTCGAATGATGTCGCTGGCAGTAACATTTTGATATCGACTCGCTTATCCACCCCGCTTCAGGGTAAAAATCCGCGAATACCCGTCCTTGATGACGCCGCCGACGAAGTTCTCCCTCGCCAGCGACACTGAGCCGAACGGAATGTCGGCCTGAAAATCCTTAAGCGATGCGAGCTGCATTTTAAGCCGCTCCACGGCGTCAAGGCTCACGGCTTTCTCTAGCAGGTGCATGGCGTGAACGAGAAAGATGTCCTCGGCCTCAATACGGTCGGTGGTCACGTTGACGTTAAGCTTCACCTTCAAAACGGTGGCCGCGTTCTGCGTGCCGTCGACGTAATAGGCGAGATTGTTTCGCCAGATCCCATCACCCTTCCCGAGCTCGCGCATTTGGCTCGAAGCGCCCCAGTCATCGTCATATATGTGATTGTAATTGCCTGTTTCTACGCCGACGTCCGCGAGGAATTGCATCGCCAGATAGGGTGACCAACCCTCTTTCGGCGGCACCGTAGGAGGACTCGCTTCCCGTTCCTTGAGTGCCAGCAGCGCCGTCAGAGTGTGCTTCAATTCGGCTCTCTTCGCCGGGCGTGCCGACTGGATCGACTTCCGCCAGCGTTCCAGCAGATCGAGGTCGGTTCGAATGCGAGTGATCGACAGCCACCGTGCGTAGGGAATCAGCGCCTTGTCGACTCCGAAGGTCGATATGGTCGTAAATACCCCGTCGTAAGCGACGTAGATTCGCCACGCGTACAGGAACGGCAGAAAGGCGACTGACAAAATGACTGGGATGACTAGTTCGAGCCAGTTCTCCCATGTGAATGTGTCGCGCCATAGTTCGATAGACTTGATTAAACTGAAGCCAAGATAGAAAAATCCGATGACGCCGGAGAGGTAACTCAAAAGTTTCGCGACGGACGCGTGCTCTGGCCTGTGCTTCGCGTATTCTGCTGTCACGAAGACGATGGTGACAAATGGTAGGGCGATCAGCTCCACGATCAGCGGGAAGCTGTAGAGTTCCGCAATGAAGGTGACAAATACCGCCACGCTGAGGATTTCCCTCGTAATCTTTCCGAGTCCCGCCTTGCGATTCTTGGCCGTCGCCACCTCAAACATAGTGACGAACGCGAATGTCACGAGCCAAAGAATGGTGGTTTTCAGGTTTGCGACTGACCACCAACCCACATAGCTGAGCAAAAAAATCTCGCCGTATGCGTAAAGTGCGGCGATCCCAAGTGGTATATAAATCGCAGGCTGGAACAGCGTTCTTATCACCGCGCCCAAGCTGTCGCGCGTATATTTATTAACGAATAAAAAGGCCGCAAAGAAGGCCAACCAAATTGCCGATGCTAGCTCGCGGTCGCTTACGGAATTTATGATGGCGATCATCACAGCACAGGACACAATTTCGACGATGTATGCAATGGTGCGGCGCAGCTTCGACACATTACGGCGGAAGTACCTCGCGGCGCAAAATTTTCACTGCTCGTCCTCCTTCTACCGGTAGCTGGTGAAAGCAGTGACGCACCTAATGCCCTAGCAGCCGTCGTCCATCTCCTCACCCCCACACCACTTCGCCCACTTCTCCTCCGTCGCCGTCGCCTCCCACAACGCCTGCGCCTCCGCCATCATCTGCGTCGCGCGCTGTTGCGCCAACGCCCGGTCGCTCTTGCCGTAGAGTTCGGTGTGAGGCCCCGGGTCCTTGCGCGGCAGCCACACCGGCGGGCGGGGTGGGTCGCCGATCTTGTCCCACACTTTCTGCCGGATTTCGGCCAAGAGATCGCTCATCGGGTCGGAATAGGGGCGGTCGGGCAGGGGCATCCCGCGTTTGTCGACGCCGGTGCAACGGTCGATCAGTGCGGCGCTTTCGCCGCCGACGACCATTACCAGTTCGAGGAAGGCCAGAGTGCGCAGCGCTTGATCGGCGGCGACGAACTTGCCCTCCAGACGGTAGCGGCGTTCCTGAATGACCTTCGCCTCATATTGCTTCAGCAGTTCGCCGAGCAGGCGCTTGTTCTCCGCCTCGTCATTCTGGCGGGCGAGGCGTTCGGCCTTTTCGGCCTCCTTCTTCTCGCGCGCGATGGTGTCGGGGTGTTTGGTGCCGGTCGGCAGAGCGGCAAGCGCTCCATATTTGCCGGGCATGTGGTGGCGCAGGATGAACATCAGCAGCCGGTCGTTGTAGCGCCGCTTCTCGCCGATCTGCTCGCCCTTCCAGAACACCGGCACGGGGGTGCCTTCGCGAGCGCGGTCGATGGCGATGTCGGCCAGGGACTGGACGCCGTGGTCGAGCGCGTCGGCCCAGGCGGCGGCGAATTCCTCGGCGCCGGGCTGGCGGCGGAGGTAGTAGGCACCCTCAGTACTCATGTTGATGCGGCGGGCGGCCGCCGTGACCGATCCGGTCTCCGCCAGTGCGGCAACGAAGGCGCGTTGGCGGTCCGCGGTCCAGCCGTCGTAGCGGTATTTGCGGGGGACGGGCGTGAAGTCACGCACCGGGCGTTGCGATGGGACCATGTTTTGCATGGCGCGATCATATAACCAAATAGGTTCGTGTAGGAAAATGGTTTTAGCGTCATCTTGCCACGAAGGGTGACACCCCTCCGTCAGGCCTGCGGCCTGCCACCTCCCCTTGCAGGGGAGGAAGGATGATCAGTCGGGGCGGTGGCGCCGGCGGGCCGGGTCGGGCTCGCATGGATAGCGGCCCTTGATCTGGTCGTTGAACAGCTTGCCGGCGGATTCCGCGGTCTTCAGCGCGTCGTACAGGGCGCGGGGGACGGCGTGGTAGAGGTATTTGCCGCGACCCTTGAACCAGACGGTCAGCGTGTCGCTGGCGTCGTCATGCGCGATGCGGTCGATGAGCGACGAGTGCAGGCGGCGGGCGCGGAGCATGGCGAAAGGAAAGCGCGGGCGAGGCGGGCTTTCCGTCGCGTGCGATGGGGCGAATCGGATTTGCGGTGAGGGGAGTCTTGGGCCGGGAGCCCACCCCGCACCATTCGTGCCGAGCGTGTCTAAGCACCGCGCTCTATGCCGCGAGCGAGATGCGAGCGTATCGAAGTACGGTGCTTCGACAGGCTCAGCACGAAAGGCAGGGGGGGCGTCGCCGCGCGGGGCCGCGACGCCCGTTCCCGCTTACTTCTTCTCGCCGTGGGTGTCGTATTCCGACGCCGAGTTCAGCTGGATATAGTTCTGCAGGCCCATGCGCTCGATCATCTCGAACTGGCGCTCCAGCGTGTCGACATGCTCTTCCTCGCTGTCGAGGATGCGGCGGAACAGGTCGCGGCTGACGTAGTCGCGGACCTTTTCGCAATGTTCGATCGCGTTGCGCAGCTGGGCGCAGGCCTCGATCTCCATGTCGAGATCGGCCTTCAGCACCTCTTCCACCGTCTCGCCGATCTTCAGGCGGCCGAGCAGCTGGAAATTGGGCAAGCCATCGAGAAACAGGATGCGCTCCGCCAGCCAGTCGGCGTGCTTCATCTCGTCGATCGATTCGTCGCGCTCGAACTTGGCGAGCTTGTGGACGCCCCAGTGGTCGAGCAGGCGATAGTGCAACCAGTACTGGTTGATCGCGGTCAGCTCGTTCTTGAGTGATTCGTTCAGGAATTCGATGACTTGCGCGTCGCCCTTCATGGCGTGACCCCCGGAATTTCGTAAAGAAGACCGGGCGGCATTAGCCGTAAATCACGCGGGCGAACAGCCAAAAAATGGCGGATTTCTGCGGTTTCTTCGCGAATGCGAATGCTATGCAGCCGCACGCTCGGCATCGATAATCGCTCGCGCGAACGGGACACATTGTCCGCATTTCGCCTGCTTGCCGCACAGCGCATAGGCCTGGCAGGCGCTGGCGGCGCCGTTGCGCGCAGCCTCACGTACCTCGCGTTCCCGGATGGCATTGCAAACGCATACAACCATGACGAACCCTCTCGCTCGCACATCCTGTAGCGCGCATGAGAATGATTCGCAAGTTAGTTGCGCATGCGTCGCATTAAGAGGTCAGCGCGCCGCCCCGCATCGGCTGAAAGGAGAGGCGCGAGAGACTGCGCCAGAGCCATTCGAACGGCCCATAAGCGAAATGTTTGAGCCAAGGCTTCGACCAGAGCAACATGCCGGCCCATACGGCGAGGACGATCAGATAGAGTTCGGCACGGGGCAGGCGACCGTAGAGGCCAAGCCCGTAGCCGTAGAAGATCGTCGTGCAGATGAGGCTGGTGAGCAGGTAGTTGGTGAACGCCATCCGCCCCGCCGCAGAGATGCGGGTAGTCAACGCACCGCCGGGCCGCATCAGCAGGACTATCAGGCTGGCCCAGCCGATGATCATCGCCGGACGGATGATGGTGGCTGCGGCCATCGCTGCGGTGACGACCGCGACGAGCGAGAAGTCGCGCGCCACCGTCCAGGCGGCGAGCGCTGCATAGCCTGGGATGCCGATGCCGAAGCCGATCGCGAGCCATTTGACGTAGCGCCGTCGCTCCCACACGCCGGTCAGCATGCCCGACCGCAGGCCCGCCATGCCGAAGAGCATATAGGCGAGCGTTTCGAAGCCGTAGATGGGCAAGAAGGTGATCGGCCACCACGCCGTTTCGGCGAAGCGGGCGCGGACGATCTCGGGGTAGCTGCCGCTATAGGCCGCCATGTCCCGCGCCACCTGCGCCGGAGCGGGCACGCCGAAGCCGTTGGTGAACTCGGTCAGCGACTTGGCATGGTCGGCGGCGGACTGGCCAGGGAGGGGCCCGGCGGCAATCATTGCAACAGACGTCGCCAAGCCGGCCATCATGACGAGTTGCACCACCAGCAGCACGATACCGATCGCGACGAGCCCGGATGTCGGACGGTTGCGGAAGGCGAAGGCGATCATGCCGACCATCGCGTAATGCGCGAGGATATCGCCGCGCCAGACGAGCCAGAGATGGGCGAGGCCGAAGGCCAGCAGCCAGATCATGCGGCTGTAGTGGACCTTCGCCGGGTTCTCGCCCTTGGCGGTCGCGCGGTCGATGACGAGCAGGGTCGAAGCGCCGAACAGGAAGCTGAACAGCCCGCGCATCTTGCCGTCGAACAGGACGAAATTGACCAGCCAGGCGGCAAGGTCGAGCCCGGTCGCGCCTCCCTGCGCGCGCGGGTTCATATACGCCGCTTCGATCAGGCCGAAGTTGACGATGTTCATGAGCAGGATGCCCATGACCGCGACCCCGCGAATGGTATCGAGCGTCAGGTAACGGTCGGTCGCTGTCGTCGCCATGATGTCCCCCCGGACGTGCGTTTCGCGGGGTGTGTATCGACTTCTGCCAGCGAGCACTAACTAATCCGTTCGCCCTGAGCCTGTCGAAGGGCCGTACTTCGATACGCCGGCATGTCGCTCGCGGGGGGAAGTACGGTGCTTCGGGAAGCTCAGCACGAACGGTTTTGGGGCGGCGAGTTTTGCTACGCTCCGGCCGAGGATCAGGCCGTCACGACCGCCTCGCCCATCAGCGCCGGAAAGAACGCCTCGTGTCGCGCATGCAGGTCGTCGAGCTTTACGCAGAAATCCTCGTCGCGAGTCTCGAAGACCAGGCGGCCGGCGATGGTGCGGCCGATGCGTTCGACCGCAACGCCCGCCGCGGTCGACGCGTGGAGGAAGTCGTTGAGGTGCGCGTCGTCGACGGTCGCCAGGTACAGGCCCTGATCCTCGGCGAAGAAGGTCGCCGCGACACCGCGCGGGGTGGGCATGGAGATCATCGCACCGATGCCGCTCGCCAGCGCCATTTCGGCGACCGCGACGGCGATGCCCCCATCGGACACGTCGTGGACCGCGGTCAGCGCGCCGCGGGTGATCTGGTTGCGGACGAAGTCGCCGGTGCGGCGTTCGGCGGCCAGGTCGACGCGCGGCGGCGGGCCGTCCTCGCGGCCCTTCACTTCGCGCAGCCACAGCGACTGGCCGAGATCACCCTTGGGCTCGCCGATCAGGACGAGGACGTCGCCGGTGCCCTTGAACGCGATCGTCGCGGACTTCGACCAGTCGGCCAGCAGACCGACGCCGCCGATCGCGGGGGTGGGGAGGATCGCCGAGCCGCCACCCGTCGCCTTGGATTCGTTGTAGAGCGACACGTTGCCGCTGACGATCGGATAGTCGAGCGCGCGGCACGCCTCCGCCATGCCCTCGATGCACCCGACGAACTGCCCCATGATCTCGGGCCGCTGGGGGTTGGCGAAGTTCATGCAGTCGGTCGCGGCGAGCGGCGTCGCGCCGACCGCGGTCAGGTTGCGCCACGTCTCCGCGATCGCCTGCTTGCCGCCCTCGACCGGGTCGGCGAAGCAATAGCGCGGCGTGCAGTCGGTGGTGATCGCCAGACCCTTCTGCGTGCCGTGCACACGCACGACCGCGGCGTCGCCGCCGGGGCGCTGGACGGTGTCGGCGCCGACCATGTGGTCGTACTGCTCCCAGATCCAGCGGCGGCTGGCGAGGTCCGGGCAGCCGACGAGCGTCAGCAGGTCGGCGGCGAGGTCGTCGGTTTCCGGCGCGTCGGTGATGGCTGCGCGCGGCGGCGTCGGGACATGCGGGCGATCGTAAGCCGGCGCCTCGTCGGCCAGCGGCCCGAGCGGGATATCGGCAACGACGTCCCCCTTCCAGCGCAGCACCATGCGCCCCGTATCGGTCACGCGGCCGATGACGGCGAAGTCGAGTTCCCACTTGCGGAAGATCGCCTCGGCGAAATCTTCGCGGCCCGGCTTCAGCACCATGAGCATCCGCTCCTGGCTCTCCGACAGCATCATCTCGTACGGCGTCATGCCGGTTTCGCGCTGGGGGACGTCGTCCATCACCAGCTCGATGCCGACGCCGCCCTTCGACGCCATCTCGACCGACGAGGAGGTGAGGCCGGCGGCGCCCATGTCCTGGATCGCGACGATGGCGTCGGACGCCATCAGCTCCAGGCACGCCTCGATCAGCAGCTTTTCGGTGAAGGGATCCCCGACCTGCACGGTCGGGCGCTTGGCGTCGGCATCCTCGCCGAAGTCCGCGCTCGCCATCGTCGCGCCGTGGATGCCGTCGCGGCCGGTCTTCGAGCCGACATAGACGATCGGGTTGCCGATGCCGCTGGCGGCCGAATAGAACACCTTGTCGGTCTGGGCGACGCCGACCGTCATCGCGTTGACCAGTATGTTGCCGTCATAGGCCGAATGGAAATTCGTCTCGCCGCCGACGGTCGGCACGCCGACGCAATTGCCATAGCCGCCGATGCCGTGGACGACGCCGGAGATGAGGTGCTTCATCTTCGGATGGTCGGGCCGGCCGAAGCGAAGGGCGTTCATGTTCGCGACCGGCCGCGCGCCCATCGTGAACACATCGCGCAGGATGCCGCCGACTCCGGTCGCCGCGCCCTGATAGGGTTCGATGTACGACGGGTGGTTGTGCGACTCCATCTTGAACACCGCGCACTGGCCGTCGCCGATGTCGACGATGCCGGCGTTCTCGCCGGGGCCGCAGATGACCTGGGGGCCGGTGGTCGGCAGCTTCTTCAGGTGGATGCGGCTGGATTTGTAGCTGCAATGTTCCGACCACATGACGGAAAAGATGCCGAGTTCGGTCAGGTTCGGCTCTCGCCCCATCGCGTGCAGGACGCGTGCATATTCGTCTTCGGACAGGCCGTGGTCGGCGACGATCTGGGGCGTGATCTCGGTCATGGGCGGAGCCCTTAGCGACGGCAGGTAGATTCGTCACGTCTTCGGGCATCGCAATTTAACACAGTGGTGTTACGATAACGGAACAATGCGCGGGAAGGTCTTCTCTACGCCGGCTATTTTGAGGCCTGAGCCGATCGTGACCGCGACGGGCACGGGCGTCGTGCCGATGTTGCCGGCGAGTTGGGCTTGCCGCCTGTCGGATAACGAGCTGCGATGGGATGCCGGCGTGTTCGAGCTGTTCGGTCTGTCCCCAGGCGCGCTGTTGGACCGCCGCGCTATCGTCGAAATGTATACCGAAGAGTCGCGCGAGACGCTCGAACGGCTGCGGAGCGCTGCGCTGAGGATGCGCGGCAGCTTCACGTTCGAAGCGCAGATTCGGCGTGCCGACGGCGCGTTGCGGTGGATGCGGGTGGTGGCGGATACGGCCGTCATCAACGGCAAGATCACCCACCTCTACGGAACGAAACGCGATATCACGGATGAGATGCAAGGCTGATATTTCCTCGGTGAGAGGAGATTTCAGCCTTTGATCTTGCGCATCAGCGACGCGACCATCCCGCCGGTCAGGTTCTCGAAGATGTCTTCGGGATCGACCGGATCGAGCACTTCGTTCTCGGCGATCCATTCCTCGACTTCGTTCAGGTCGGGAATGACATAATCGCGCAGCGTCCGGCCGGGGCCGCGTAGGCCCTCGATCGTGGCGATCAGCGAGCCCGACTCGTCGAGCCGACCTGCGACATCCTCGGGCGTGACGCCCAGATGCTCGGCGATCAGGCCGTCGCGGATGCGGGCGATCGACGCCGCGGTCTGGGGATGCACGGCGGCGATCGCCACGTCGCATTCGGTATCCAGCCGCATCGATCGGTTGTTGAAATTCGACGATCCGACGCGCAGCAGCACCCCGTCGACCACCAGCACCTTGGCATGGACATAGATCGCCTCGCCGCCCGCGGTAAAGGGGTGGTAGAGGCGGAAGCGATGATGGCGATCACGGCGCCGGATCGCCTCGACGAGGCGGGCGCGAGCGGTATCCATCGCCAGCGGCTCCAGCCATCCTTCGGCATTTTCGGGATTGATGACGACGACCTCTGGCCCATCGTCCTCCGCCAGTCGCTTGGCGATCGCCGACGCGACCTTGCGGGAGGCGAAATACTGGCTTTCGGCATAGATGTGGCGCTTCGCCGACGCGATGGCGGCGAGGTAGAGCGACTCGATCTCGTGCACCAGCGGCTCGTCGTCGCCCATCTCGGGTTCGGTCCGGGCGATGGCGACGGGGATGTCGGTGAAGTCGGTCGCAAGCCCATCGGGCCAGCAGCCTTCGCGTGGCGGCGGGGGATCGAGCGGTTCGCCGCCGGCGCGGCTCCAGCGTTCGCGGGCGAGTTCCCCCAATGCGCGGGCAGCCGGCCCTTGGAGCGCGGTCGTCGCGTCGTGCCACGGGCCATAGGGTTCGCCACCGGGAAGCAGACGGAGCGCGTCGCCATCGGCATGCGCCCGCGTGTCCCAGCGGCCGGCGGTCATGTCGATCCCGCCGCAGAATGCCAGGCAATCGTCGATCACGACGATCTTCTGGTGATGCGACGCGCCGGTCGGGTGGTGGCCATCGAGCTTGGTATGGATCTGCTTGTGGCGCATCCAGTCGACGACGGTCAGCAAAGTCGATCCGCGCGTCAGCGTCTTCAGCGCGCCGACGTCCCAGCGCAGGATGTGCACGTTGAGGCTGGGGCGACGCTCGACCAGCCAGGTGATGAAGTCGCCGACCGTCTCCGGCCCGCCGTCCTCGGGCGGTTCGTCACCGCCCAGGCGAATGCGCGCGTCGAAGTCCCAGCCGACCAGCAGGATCTGATGCTGGGCGGCGACCATCGCCTTGCGGGCGTTGCGGAAATAATCGTCGGCGTCGACGATCACGGTCGCGCGCGTCGCCTGCTCGATCCGCCAGCACGTCTCGCCGGGGGTCAGCAGATCGGTGGCTGTCAGAGGATGTCCCTGACCAGATCCTGAGGTCGACATAGGCGAACACCTTTCTCGGTTTCGACCAGCGGCCGGTTGATGAGGATCGGATGCGCCATCATCGCATCGAGGATGGTCGCATCGTCGGCGTCGCACAAACCCAGTTCCGCCGCCAGCGGTTCCTTAGCGCGCAAACCATCGCGTGGCGTCATGCCCGCGCGCGCATAGAGCGCCGCGAGCCGGTCCCGGGCGGGTGGGGCCTTCAGATACTCGACCACCTCGACCTCGACGCCGGGCGTCTCCTCCAGAATGGCGAGCGTCTTGCGCGACGTGCCGCAGCGCGGGTTGTGCCAGATGGTGGCCTTCATTGTGCGGGCTTCAGATAGCGGTCGAACCATTCGACCGTGCGCTTCAGCGAATCGATCTGGTTCTCGCGGCGCTGGAAGCCATGACCTTCGGCCGGGTAATAGACGGTTTCGACGATATTGCCCTTGGCCTTCAGGATGTCCGCGACCTCCTGCGCCTGGCCGCGGGGCACGCGGATGTCGTTCTCGCCTTGCAGGGTCAGCAATGGCGCCTTCGCCTGACGGATGTAGGTCAGGGGGGAGGCGGCGTCATACACCGCCGCGTCGGCATCGGGCGTGCCGATCAGCGAGCGCTGATATGCCTTTAACTGCTCATCCTGGTCGCGATACATCGTGCGCCAGTTGATGATGCCGAACATCTGGACGCCGGCGGCAAATGCGTCGGGGGTGCGGCCGAGCGCCATCAGCGTCATGAACCCGCCATAGCTGCCGCCGGTGATGCCGACCCGCCGGGGATCGACATAGCCGGTCGCGACCATGAAATCCTTTGCCGCCACAGTGTCCTTCAGATCGCCGCCACCCAGATCCTTGTGATTGGCGGCCTGGAAGGCGGCGCCATAGCCGGTCGAGCCGCGGAAATTGGGCTGGATCACGACATAGCCGCGGCTGGCGAGCGCGGTCGCGGTGCGGTTGAAGCCGTCCAGCGCCTGCGACGTCGGCCCGCCGTGGGGCAGGACGATGCCCGGCGCGCGGCTGTCGCGCTTCAGATTGAACGGCATCGTCACGATCGCGCTGACCGGCGTGCCGTCGAAGCTGCGATAGGTGACGACCTGCGACTTGGGCAGGCCGGCGCTGGCAAGCGCAGGGCCAGCGAAGCGAGTCAGCGCCGTCACGCGATTGGCGGGCAGGTCGACCTGCATCAGTTCGGTCACCGAATCGGCGCCCGAATGCGTCGCTATCAGGCGGGTGCCATCGCTCGAGAACGGCTGCTGGCCGGTCGCCGCATTGACGCCGGGATCGAGTGCGATTGGCGTTTCCGCAAGGGTTGCGGTGTCGACGGTCGCGAGGCCCGCGCGCGCGTCGAGACTGGTGCGCACGATCATCCGCCGGCCATCGGGCGAGATCGCGTTCGCATTCTGCTCCCACGGGGTCGGCTTCAGCCACGACCAGCGCCCGCTGGCGACGTCGTAGAGACCGGCGTGGCGCTGGCCGGTGCCCTCGGTGGTGGTGACCGACAGGCGCTTTCCATCGGCGGTGGCGCCGCCGGCTTCGTAGATCGTGTCCGCCTTGCCGAGCAACTTCGTCGCGGCGCCGTCGGCAACCGCGATCCGCCAGACCTCGATAACGCGCGAATCGGTGCGCCGGCGGTTGGCGATCAGCGCGCGGTCGCCGTCGACCCAGGCGACCGGCGACCAGCCGAACTGCGGGTCGGTTTCCTTCGTCAGCACGCGCACGGTGCCGTCCGGCGCGAGCACGGCGACATTGGACTGCCCCTCGCTCTTCGCCTTGTGGACGAGCGCGATCGGGCCGCTGCGCGAGGCAAGCAGATTGCCTTCGCGGATGTCGGGCGTGCGCGTGATCTGCTCGACCGCGCCGCCGGCCACCGGCACGCGATAGACGTCGGGATACTCGTTGCCGCCGACATCCTGCTGGAAATAGATCCAATTGCCGTCGCCCGCCGCCACCGGCAGCGACTGCGCCTCGTCCGACTGGGTCAGGCGAACGGGCGCGGCGCCGGGCGAGTCGATCCGCCACAGATTGGCGCGGCCCGAGATGTTGGCGGCGATCACCACCGCGCGGCCATCGGCGGTCCAGGTCGCACCGCTGATCGACGGCGTGGTCGCCAGTGCCTCGATCGGGATCGGCTTAGCGGCGGGATTGGCGGGGGAGACGAGCGACTTGGGATTAGTCGCCGGACGATCCGGGGTCTTCACCTGGGCGTGCAGCGGAACGCTCATGATGAGCGCGGCGGTCGTCAGCAGGTAACGCATCGTCCTGGTCTCCCCCTTCGGTCTAAGACATCTCCCGACCGGTCAGGCGTCCTGCCTGGCCAGCCATTCCTCGAGCCATTTGATCGTATAGTCGCCTTCCTGGAACTGCGGATCGTCCAGCAGTGCCTGGTGGAGCGGGATCGTCGTCGTCACGCCGTCGATCACGAATTCCTCCAGCGCGCGACGCAGGCGGCGCAATGCACCGGCGCGGGTCGTGCCGTAGACGATCAGCTTGGCGATCATCGAGTCGTAATAGGGCGGGATCTTGTAGCCGGCATACAGACCACTATCGACGCGGACGTGCATGCCGCCCGGCGCGTGATAGCCCTTCACCAGCCCCGGCGAGGGCGCGAAGGTGCGCGGGTTCTCGGCATTGATGCGGCATTCGATCGCATGACCGCGAAAGACGATCTCGTCCTGCTTGAACGTCAGCGGCTCGCCCTCGGCGATGCGGATCTGTTCGCGCACGAGATCGAGACCGGTGATCGCCTCCGTCACCGGATGCTCGACCTGAAGCCGGGTGTTCATCTCGATGAAGTAGAATTCGCCGTTTTCCCACAGGAATTCGATCGTGCCCGCGCCGCGATAGCCCATGTCGGCCATCGCCTTGGCGCAGACGGCGCCGATGCGCATCCGGTCCTCGGTCGACAGGACGGGGGAGGGGGCCTCCTCCAGCACCTTCTGGTGGCGGCGCTGGAGCGAACAGTCGCGCTCGCCCAGATGGATCGCGTTGCCGAGACCGTCGCCGAACACCTGGATCTCGATGTGGCGCGGATTGCCGAGATATTTCTCGATATAGACGGTGGCGTCGCCGAACGCGGCCTTCGCTTCGCTGCCCGCCTGCTGCATCAAGGTTTCGAGCTGGTCGGGCGAGGTGCAGACCTTCATGCCGCGTCCGCCGCCGCCCGAAGCGGCCTTGATGATGACGGGGTAGCCGACGGCTTCCGCGATCCGCGCCGCTTCGTCGACGTCGCTAATCGCGCCGTCGGAGCCGGGAACGAGCGGCAGGCCAAGCGCGCCGGCGGTGCGCTTCGCCTCCACCTTGTCGCCCATCGTGCGGATATGCTCGGGCTTGGGGCCGACGAAGATCAGGCCGTGGCTCTCGACGATCTCGGCGAAGCGCGCGTTCTCGGACAGGAAGCCGTAGCCCGGGTGGATCGCATCGGCGCCAGAAATTTCGGCCGCGGAAATGATGTTGGGGATGTTGAGGTAGCTGTCGGTCGCCGCCGGCGGCCCGATGCAGATCGCCTCGTCCGCCAGGCGCACGTGCATCGCTTCGGCGTCGGCGGTGGAGTGTACCGCGACCGTCTTGATGCCCATTTCATGGCACGCACGGTGGATGCGGAGCGCGATCTCGCCGCGGTTCGCGATCAGGAGTTTCTGGATTTTTGGCATGCGGGATTAGCGCCTGTCTCTCCCCGTTCGCCCTGAGCCTGTCGAAGGGCTGCCCTTCTCTTCGTGCCGCAAGCTGCGCGTCGAAGAAGAAGGGCAGGGCTTCGACAAGCTCAGCCCGAACGGGTGGTGGGGGTGCATCGTTACGCGATCACTCGACGACGACGAGCGGCTGGTCGAATTCGACCGGCTGGCCGCTTTCGACCAGGATCGCCTTGACGGTGCCGGCGCTGGGCGCGGTGATCGGGTTCATGACCTTCATCGCCTCCACGATCAGCAGCGTGTCGCCGGCGGCGACCGACTGGCCGACCGAAACGAAGGGCTTCGCCTCGGGGTTGGGTGCGAGATAGGCGGTGCCGACCATCGGCGACTTGACCGCATTGGCGGTGCTGGCCGGCGCGGAGGCGCCGACTTCAGCCGCAGCCGGGGCGGGGGGTGCGAAGACGGGAGCAGCGGGCGGCGGAGGCGCATAGGCCATCGGCGCGGCGGCAGCGGCCGTCACGGTGCGCGCGACGCGGACCTTGCGGTCGCCGTCCTCGACCTCGATCTCGGTCAGTTGGGTGTCGTCCAGCACCTGCGCCAACTGGCGGACCAGCTCGATATCGACGTGCATGCCGCCGTTGCTATTGGGTGTTTCGCTCATGGTCCCCTGAACTTTCCTGGCGAATTTCGTGATTAAAGCGCGGCGCTTTGTCAGAAGCGTGCCGCGGCGTCCAGCGCGAGCATATAGGAGGTCGCGCCGAAACCTGCGACCGTTCCTTTCGCGGCGCGGCCGACGAAGCTGACGTGGCGGAAGTCCTCGCGGGTGTGCGGGTTCGACAGATGCACCTCGATCACCGGCGTGCGGATCGCCTTGATCGCGTCGTGCAACGCGATGGAGGTGTGGGTGAAGGCGCCCGCGTTCAGCAGCACCGCCTTCGCCCCGCGCGCCTGCGCCTCGTGCAGCCAGTCGACCAGATGCCCCTCGTGGTTCGACTGACGCAGGTCGATCTCCAGATCGAGATCGCGGGCGCGGTCCTCCAGCATGCCCGCGATGTCGTCGAGCGTGTCCGCGCCATAGATTGCCGGCTCTCGCGTGCCGAGCAGGTTCAGATTGGGGCCGTTGAGGACGTAGATGAGGTCGGCCAAGCTTTGACCCTTTCGGTGGCGTTGTGTGTGTCAGTCACTATATGCCGCGTCGTCTAGGCTCAAATTGTGCGCTTGCCTAATACCGTTCGCCCTGAGCTTGTCGAAGGGCCGCTCTTCCGAGCGAAGAAGGACGGTGCTTCGACAAGCTCAGCACGAACGGAAGTGGAGTTCCCTTGGCTCATACCGACGGCACCGTCTCGATCACCCTGAACGGCGAGCACAAGCGCGTCGCTGCGGGGCTTACCATCGCCGAACTGGCCGAGAGCCTGGGGCTCGTGCCCGCCAAGCTGGCGGTGGAGCGCAATCTGGAAGTCGTGCCGCGCTCGACGCTGGGCGAGGTCATGGTCGAGGATGGCGACGAGCTGGAGATCGTGCATTTCGTCGGCGGTGGCGATCACGGCGCACCGATCACCGGCGATAGCTGGTCGGTCGCCGGGCGCAGCTTTCGCTCGCGGCTGATCGTCGGGACGGGCAAGTACAAGGATTTCGAGCAGAACGCCGCCGCGGTCGAGGCGTCGGGGGCAGAGATCGTCACTGTCGCCGTGCGGCGGGTCAACGTCAGCGACCCGAATGCGCCGATGCTGACCGACTATATCGACCCCAAGAAGATCACCTACCTGCCCAACACCGCAGGCTGTTTCGACGCGGAGAGCGCGATCCGCACGCTCAGGCTGGCGCGTGAGGCGGGTGGCTGGGACCTGGTAAAGCTGGAGGTGCTGGGCGAGGCGCGGACGCTGTATCCGGACATGGTCGAGACGCTGCGCGCGACCGAAGTTCTCGCCAAGGAAGGCTTCCTGCCGATGGTCTACTGCGCCGACGATCCGATCGCGGCGAAGCGTCTGGAGGATGTCGGCGCGGTCGCGATCATGCCGCTGGGCGCGCCGATCGGATCGGGGTTGGGCATCCAGAACCAGGTGACGATCCGCCTCATCGTCGAGGGGGCCAAGGTGCCGGTCCTGGTCGATGCCGGCGTCGGCACCGCCTCCGACGCGGCGGCGGCCATGGAGCTTGGCTGTGACGGCGTGCTGATGAACACCGCGATCGCCGAGGCGAAGGACCCGATTCTGATGGCCGCGGCGATGAAGTCGGCGGTCGAGAGCGGGCGGCTAGCCTATCGCGCCGGACGCATGGCGAAGCGCCGCTATGCCGACCCGTCGAGCCCGCTCGCCGGATTGATTTAGATCGAAAGTTTCGGAACGCCCACGATACCAGTGCGTTGAGCGGGATAACTACCAACGCTTACAGGAGTGACCGACATGGGCGAGATGATGGACAAGGTAAAGGGTACCGTCAACGAGGCCATCGGCAACGCGAAGCAGGCCGTCGCCGGCGACGGTGCGGACCGCAACGAGCGGCTGCACGCCGAAGGCGCGGCGCAGGAAGCCAAGGGTGAAGCGCAAAAGGGCATGGGCTCGGTCAAGGGTGCGCTCGGCGACAAAATCTGAGCCTTCCGGCTTGTGGAAGCCGACTGGGCCGTCCGGGAAACCGGGCGGCCCTTTCGTTTTCCGGGTAATGGTGAGCGGTTTCAGTTTCGAGCCTCGATCCGCTGCACATCGGGTCTCCAGGTCGTGAAGTTGAACCGCCATTCAACTCGGCTTGACCGAATCCCTCGCTTCCCCCTAACGCTCCGACGAAACGTCAGGAGGGATGTCGATGAACAAGCTCTATCCGGATGCGGCGACCGCACTCGACGGGCTGCTCCACGACGGGATGGTGATCTGCGCCGGTGGCTTCGGCTTGTGCGGGATTCCCGAACGGTTGATCGACGCGATCCAGGCATCGGGGGTCAAGGACCTGACGATCGCCAGCAACAATGCCGGCATCGATAACGAAGGGCTCGGCAAGCTGCTGCGCAGCCGGCAGGTCCGGAAGATGATCTCGTCCTACGTTGGCGAGAACAAGGAGTTCGAGCGCCAGTATCTGTCCGGCGAGCTGGAGGTCGAGTTCTGCCCGCAAGGGACGCTCGCCGAACGCTGCCGCGCGGGCGGGGCGGGCATTCCGGGCTTCTACACGAAGACCGGCGTCGGCACGCTGGTGGCCGAGGGCAAGGAAGTGAAGACGTTCGACGGCGAGGATTACATCCTCGAGCGCGGCATCCGCGCCGATCTGTCGATCATCAAGGGTTGGAAGGCGGACGAGGCCGGCAACCTGATCTTCCGCAAGACCGCGCGCAACTTCAACCAGCCGATGGCCACCGCCGGGCGCATGTGCGTGGCGGAGGTCGAGGAAGTGGTGCCGGTCGGCAGCATCGACCCCGACCACATCCATTTGCCGGGCATCTATGTGAAGCGCATGATCATCGGCGCACCGTATGACAAGAAGATTGAGTTCGTGACGACCCGCGCGCGGGAGGCTGCGTGATCTGGCTGGTCGCGGTTGCGGTGCTGTTCGCGCCGGCGGCTGACGGGGCTGCGGCGCAATCGCGCTCGACACTGGTGTACGGTGCGAACGGCAAGCCGCATGCGCACCCAAATCTGGATCGGCCTCCGCTACCGCCGCTTCGGACCGAAGCGACCGACCAGGCGGCGATCGATGCGCTGATCGGCAAGGTGTATGCCGCCATCTCGGGCCCCGCCGGCCCGCGCGACTGGGACGCGTTCCGCAAGCTGTTCGTGCCGGAGGCGCGGCTGGTCCCGGTCGGCGCCAAGGGGCCGCTGGTGCTCGACATCCAGGGCTATATCGACCGCGCCGGGCCGGCGATGGCGAAGGAAGGCTTCTACGAGAGCGAAATCGCGCGCCGGATGGAGCGCTATGGCAACATCGCGCATGTCTTCTCGACCTACGAAAGCCGCCACGCGCCGAATGAAAAGCCGTTTGCGCGCGGGATCAATTCGATCCAGCTGGTTTTCACCACCAGCGGCTGGCGCGTGCTGCACATCGTCTGGCAGGGCGAGACACCGACGCTGCCGATCCCGGCCGGCTATCTGACCGCGCCCGGCAAGCGATGACGGCGGGACACGTCTTGCGCGCCGCCACTTTCCTGTCGCTGCCCATCGTGCTGAGCGGATGCCTGGCCGCGGCGATCGTGCCGGTGGCCGCGTCATCGTCGATGATCGTCAAGAGCCGGATGGATGGCCAGCGCGCGACGCGCAAGGCCAAGCAGGCCGAGGAGGCCCCGCCGCCGCCGCTCAAGACCGAAGCCGCCAGGCGCTGGCAGGCGGAGCTGGAGGGCGCGAAGATCGTCCCCGGCGCGACCGCCCTGCCGCCCCCCGACGGATCGCAGCCTTCCCCCGCCGCCGCCGCGGTCGTTGCACAGCGCACCGGCGTGCCGGAGGGGATGCAGTATCTCTACGGATCGGGCGAGGCGGCGGCGGGGTCGATCCAGGCCTATCGCGCGCTGCAACGCTATCTGACCGACTGGAAGGCCTACGCCAAGCCGGGCAAGGCGCGTCAGGTCGTGCTGGCCGACAGCGCGTCGCTCAACGCGCCGCAGTTCGAGCCGTGCGGGCCGAAGCCGCCGGCGGTGGTGCTGGACATCGATGAAACCGCGCTGCTGAACCTTGGCTACGAGGCCGATGCCGCGCGCAGGGGCGAAAGCTATGATGCGGCGCGTTGGACGCGGTGGGAGGAAAGCGGCGCGGACAAGGTCGTGGCCGTGCCCGGCGCGAAGATGGTGCTCGACGCCGCCCGTGCGGCCGGAATCACCGTGATCTTCAATTCCAATCGCGGGCGCGAAACCGCCGCGCAAACCGAGGCCGCGCTGGCGCATGCCGGGCTGGGCCCCGCCAAACATGGTACGACGCTGTGGTTGAAGGGCGATGACGGCGGCGGATCGGGCAAGGACGACCGGCGCTGGGCGATCGCCAGCGGCTATTGCGTCATCGCGCTGGTCGGCGACCAGCTGGGCGACTTCAGCGACCTGTTCAACGATCCCAAGCTGACGCCCTCCACCCGCCGCGCGCTGACCGCCTCGCCCGAGCTGGCGCAGCTGTGGGGCAATGGCTGGTTCGTGCTCCCAAACCCTGTCTACGGCACCGCGCTGAAGGGCGGGTTCGACGAGATCTTCCCCTACGACACCCGATGGATCGATCCGGGGGCTGCCCCGGGACCTGCCACGCCTCCCGCCCCAACCCCCACCGAAGGAAAGCCGAACTGATGCCTTGGGATCGCAACCAGATGGCCGCACGCGCGGCGAAGGAACTGCGCGACGGCTTTTACGTCAACCTCGGCATCGGCATTCCGACGCTGGTCGCGAACAATATCCCGGAAGGCATGACCGTCACGCTGCAGAGCGAGAACGGGATGCTGGGCATCGGGCCGTTTCCCTATGAGGGGGAAGAGGACGCCGACCTGATCAACGCCGGCAAGCAGACGATCAGCGAGCTGCCCTCGTCGGTCTATTTCTCGAGCGCGGACAGCTTCGCGATGATTCGCGGCGGTCACATCGACCTGACCGTGCTGGGCGCGATGGAAGTCGCGGAGAATGGCGACATCGCCAACTGGATGATCCCGGGCAAGATGATCAAGGGCATGGGCGGCGCGATGGACCTGGTCGCCGGCGTCAAGAAAATCATCGTGGTGATGGAGCACACCTCCAAGAACGGCGACCCCAAATTCATCCCGTCCTGTACCCTGCCGCTGACCGGCAAGAATGTCGTCGACATGATCGTGACCGATCTGGCGGTGTTCCAGCGGCCCGATCATGACAGCCCGTTCAAGCTGATCGAGCTGGCGCCGGGCGTGACGGCGGATGAAGTCGCGGCGAAGACGACCGCCACCTATACCGCATGATCCTGCTCCTGGCGCTCGCGGCGCAGGCGGTCGCACCGCCGGACGTAGCCAGACCGCGCGACTGGGCGGCGACGACGCGCGCCGACGCGGAGGCGTTCCATGCACGCATCCTTGCCGATCATCCGGGACCGGTGAACCGGGCCGATCCGGGCTTTCGCGCACGCGAGGCAAAGGCCTATGCGACATTGCTCGCTCGCGCGGCAAAGGTGCGGGACTTCGCGGGCTATCACTGGGCGATGCGCGGCTATGTCGCCAGCTTCGACGATGGGCATGTCCAGTTCGGCACGCTGAAGGGCTCTCCGCTGCTGACCGCGCGGTGGCCGGGGTTTCTTACCGGGCTCGATCCGCGCGGGAAGCAAGTGGTGATGACCCGCGCAGACGACGCGCCCGTGCCGCTCGGAGCGGAGCTGGTCGCTTGCGATGGCCTCGCGGCCGATCCGCTGCTGGCGCGCAACGTCGGGGCGTTTGCGGGGCGCTGGACCATGCTGGCGACGCGTCGATCGCGCGCGGGGCGGCTGTTCGTCGATACGGGCAATCCGTTCATCACGCGCCCCGCGACCTGCCGTTTCACGGTTCAGGGCAAGCCACAAACCGTTACGCTGACATGGGGGCCGCTCGCCGATCCCGAATGGACCCAGCGGCTGGCAGACACGACGCGTGCCGCGCCGATCCAGACCGGGGCGCGGGTGCTGGCGGACGGGACGCGCTGGTTTTCGATTGCCTCGTTTGACAGCAATCCCGAAGGGCCGGTGGCCAAGGCGCTGAACCCGATGATCGCCGGCATGCGCGCGGATCGCGCCGCGCTGCTGGCCGCCCCTCGGATCGTGTTCGACCTGCGCGGCAACGGTGGCGGGTCGTCGCAATGGTCGCATGACATGGCGACGATCCTGTGGGGCGAGGCGGCGGTCGCGAAGGTCGATGCCGTGCCGACCTATGTCGAATGGCGCGCGTCGGCGAACAACGTCGCGACGATGCGCGGCTATGTTACTCAGTGGGAAGCGTCGAAGGACGTCTCGCCCGACGCGCTCGCCTGGGCACGGCGCAATGCCGACGGGCTTGCGGCGGCGCAGGCGAAGGGGCAGGCGCTGTGGCGCGGTGACGACGGGTCGGACGACGCGCCCAAGACCGCGCCCGCGCCGGTCACCGGGCCGACGCGGCCGGTCTATGTGCTGACCGATGGCTCTTGCGCTTCGGCCTGTCTCGACGCGGTCGACCTGTGGACGGCGCTCGGTGCCATTCCGATCGGGCAGGAGACGAGCGGCGACACGCTGTACATGGAGGTCGGCGGCGGTCCGCTACCGAGCGGCCTTGCCAGCGTCGGCGTGCCGATGAAGGTCTATCGCGGCCGGGCGCGAGGCAGCAACCAGCCGGTTCGGCCGCGCCACCCCTACACCGGGGACATGCGCGACACTGCGGCGCTGGAGCGCTGGGTAGCGGCGCTGCCGGAGGGGGAGGCGCGACGGTGGCCTATCGACTGATCACCGCAAACCGCAATTATTCGAGCTGGTCGCTCCGGCCGTGGCTGCTGATGACGGCGCTCGGTCTTCCGTTCGACGACCGGATCGAAACGTTCGTCACGCTGAACAATTACGACGCCTTCCGCGCGTTCTCGCCGACAGGGCAGGTGCCGGTGCTGATCGACGGCGACCGGACGGTGTGGGATTCGCTCGGCATCGTCATGTACCTGGCCGATCGGCACGACGGCGTCTGGCCGACCGACCCCGATGCGCGCGCTTGGGCGATGTGCGCGGTGGCGGAAATGCACGGCGGCTTTTCTGCGTTGCGGAACGAACGGACGATGACCGTCGGCCAGCGGGTGGCGCCACATGGCGTGTCGCCCGCGCTGACGAAGGACGTGGCGCGCCTGACGGAGCTTTGGGCCGAGGGGCTGGAGCGGTTCGGCGGGCCTTGGCTCGCTGGCCGGGAATTTACGGCAGTCGATGCCTTCTACGCCCCCGTGGCGTTCCGCGTCCGCACCTATGGTATCGACGTCGGGCGGGCAGGCGGTCGCTGGGTGGAGGCGATGCTTGCGCATCCCGCGATGCAGGCGTGGGAACAGGCTGCGCTCGCCGAAACGTTTCGCGAAGAGGGGCACGAGGCTGAGGTTGCCGCTACCGGCATAGTCACCGCGGATCATCGCGCGGCGCCGGTGTGAGCTGAAGTCAGGCTATCCGACACAAAATTGCGCGCGGACTTGCATCCGCACATCTTTCGGCTAACCCGCGCGCATCATGGCCAGCCGACCCCTCACGCTTTACGAAAAGATCTGGGCCGACCACGTCGTCGAACGTCGCGACGATGGGACGTGCCTCATCTACATCGACCGCCACCTCGTCCATGAAGTGACGAGCCCTCAGGCATTTGCCGGGCTGAAGGCGGCGGGGCGTCCCGTCCGCCGGCCCGATCTGACGCTGGCGGTGCCCGACCATAATTTGCCGACCAGCCCGCGCGTCGATGCCGCCGGTCGCGCGCTGCCGATCGCCGACCCGGAGAGCGCGAAGCAACTTGCCGCGCTGCGTGCCAACGTCGCCGAGTTCGGCGTGCCCTATATCGACGCGCTCGCGGCCGAACAGGGCATCGTCCATGTCGTCGGGCCGGAGCAGGGCTTCACGCTGCCGGGCACGACTTTGGTCTGCGGTGACAGCCACACCTCCGCGCATGGGGCGCTGGGTGCGCTGGCGTTTGGGATCGGCACCAGCGAGGTCGAGCATGTGCTCGCCACTCAGACGCTGCTGCTGAAGCAGTCGAAGACGATGGAAATCCGCGTCGACGGGTCGCTTGGCTTCGGGGTCAGTCCGAAGGACGTGGTGCTGGCGATCATCGGTAAGATCGGCGCAGCGGGCGGGACAGGCTATGTCGTCGAATATACCGGCGAAGTCATCCGCGCGATGTCGGTCGAGGGGCGGCTGACCGTCAGCAACATGTCGATCGAGGGCGGCGCACGGGCCGGGCTGATCGCCCCCGACGACACGACCTTCGCGTACCTGAAGGGCCGGCCGATGGCCCCGACCGGCGAGACGTGGGACAAGGCGGTCGCCTATTGGCGCACACTGCCGAGCGATCCGGCCGCGGTGTACGATGCCGTCGTAAAGCTCGACGCGACCGATGTCGCGCCGTCGCTGACCTGGGGGACGAGCCCCGAAGACGTGGTGCCGATCACCGGCATCGTCCCCGATCCCGACAGCTTCGCCGACCCGTCGAAGCGCGTCGCCGCGCGCAAGTCGCTCGATTACATGGGGCTGGAGCCGGGCACGCGGATGCAGGACGTTGCCGTGCAGAACGTCTTCATCGGCAGCTGCACGAACAGCCGGATCGAGGACCTGCGCGCCGCCGCTGCGGTCGCCAACGGTCGCCACGTGGCCGACGGCGTGCGGGCGATGGTCGTGCCCGGATCGGGGCTGGTCAAGCGTCAAGCCGAGCGTGAGGGACTGGACCGCATCTTCACCGAAGCCGGCTTCGAATGGCGCGAGCCCGGCTGCTCGATGTGCCTGGCGATGAACCCGGACAAGGTGCCGCCGGGCGAGCGCTGCGCCTCGACCAGCAACCGCAACTTCGTCGGTCGCCAGGGACCGGGCGCGCGGACGCATCTGCTGAGCCCCGCGATGGCGGCGGCGGCGGCGGTGACCGGGCGTCTGGCCGACGTCCGCGACCTGATGGGGGCGCACAATGGCTGATCCGATCACCCGGGTTTCGGGCCGCGCCTATCCGTGGGGCGCGAAGAACATCGACACCGACATCATCATCCCGGCGCACTGGCTGAAGACGACGACGCGCGAGGGGCTGGGCAAGGGCGCGTTCGAAACGGTGCGCGCGGTCGAGGGCAATGTGTTCGACGACCCGCGCTATACCGGCGCGCCGATACTGATCGCGGGCGACAATTTCGGCTGCGGATCGAGCCGCGAGCATGCCGCCTGGGCGATCGCCGATCTGGGCATCAAGGCGGTGATCGCACCGAGCTTCTCCGACATTTTCTCCGGCAACGCGTTTAAAAACGGCATCGTGCCGGTGGTGCTGCCCCAAGCGGCGGTGGACCGGTTGGTCGAGGCCGCGCAGGACGGCGACGTCACCGTCGATCTGGAAACGATGACCGTCACCACCAGCTATCAGGACCGCTTCGAATTCCAGCTCGACGCCTTCCGCCGCGATTGCCTGATGCAAGGGCTGGACGAGATCGGCCTGACGCTGGCACAAGATACCGCGATTTCGAAATTCGAATCCGCGGACGCAATGCATCGCCCGTGGATCAGCGGGAGAGGCTTAGATGCGAGCGTTGCTGTCTGAAGTCGTCGGCGGACCCGAAACACTGAAATTGTCGGACCTGCCCGACCCGCAGGCCGGGGCGGGGCAGGTCGTGGTCGCCGTGCGGGCGTGCGCGATCAACTATCCCGACGTCCTCATCATCGAGGACAAATATCAGTTCAAGCCGCAGCGGCCGTTTGCGCCGGGCGGTGAGATCGCCGGCGTGATCGAAAGCGTCGGCGACAGCGTGACCGGCTGGGCGGTCGGGGACCGGGTGGTTGCGGTGATCGGCCACGGCGGGCTCGCCGAGAAGGTCGCGGTGCCGGCGGGTGCGCTCTATCGCCTGCCCGAGGGGCGAGATTTCGCTGAGGGCGCGGCGCTGCTGTTGACCTATGCGACGACGATCCACGCGCTGCTCGACCGCGGGCGGTTGCAGGCCGGCCAGTCGCTGCTCGTGCTGGGCGCGGCGGGTGGCGTCGGCCTCGCCGCGATCGAGCTCGGCAAGGCTTACGGTGCGCGCGTCGTCGCGGCGGTGTCGTCGGAGGAGAAGGCCGAAGCCGCGCGTGCGGCGGGCGCGGACGAGACGATCGTCTATGGTCACGCGCCGTTCGACAAGGACCAGTCGAAGGCATTGGCGGAGCAGTTCAAGGCCGCTGGCGGAAAGCCCGGCTTCGACGTGATCTACGACCCGGTCGGTGGCGACTATGCCGAGCCGGCGCTGCGGTCGATCGCGTGGGAGGGGCGGTATCTGGTCGTCGGCTTCCCGGCCGGTATCCCGAAGCTTCCGCTCAATCTGACATTGCTGAAAAGTTGCGATGTCTGCGGCGTGTTCTGGGGCGCTTTCGCCGCGCGCGATCCGCAGGCGAATGCGGCGCATGTCGACACGCTGTTCGGTCTGTGGGCGGAGGGAAAGATCGCCCCGCGGGTGACCGAGCGGTTCGCCTTTGCCGATGGCGGGAAGGCGATCACCAAGATGGCGGCGCGTGGTGCGATCGGGAAACTGGTCGTCAAGGTGGCGGGCTGACGGCAACCGCCTGTGCTCCTGTCTGCGCCGGAGCAAAGGCCCCTCATTCCGTTCGCCCTGAGCTTGTCGATTGGCCGTTCTATGATCCGCGCACGTGTCGATCGCGGCACGAAGAACGGTGCTTCGACAGGCTCAGCACGAACGGAATGGGGGTGCCGGTCTTACTTAGCCGGAGCAGACGGAGTCGCGGGAGCCGCACGCTTCTGGCGGATCGAGTCGGCGATCTGCGTCCGCGCCTGCGCCATGCCCTGGTCGACCTGGGTGCGCGCCATCGCCTGCTGTTCGGCGGGGGCGGCGGCGATCACCGTCTCGACGGCCGCGCGCAGCGCGTCCTGCTGGGTCTTGCAGCCGGCGAGCGCGCTGTCGGCGCCCTGTTCCGGCGTCATCGATGCCGGCACCGCCGCGACCTTCGGGCCAAGGCAGGCGGAGAAGGCCATCGCCGCGCTCTGGATCGGATTCTGGGCAGCCGGGGCGGGCGGGGTCGCCGGGGCGGCGGGGGCGGTCGCCTGCGCGAGGACGAGGGCGAGAATCGATGCAACGGCCATGATGGTGTCTCCAATGGAAATGCCCACCTATCAGCCGGCGCATGCGCTGTCATCGGCGGAACCGTTGCGTAGCTTGGCGCGCCGCCCTATCTCGGCGGCAAGAGACAGCTAGGGGCCTCGCATGACGACTTTCGACGACCGTGAACGCGCATTCGAGACCAAGTTCGCCCGTGACGAGGAAATGGCGTTCCGCGTCACCGCGCGCCGCAACCGCCTGGTCGGTCAGTGGGCGGCGGAGAAGATGGGCCTGACCCCGGAAGAAACCGACGCCTATGCCAAGGCGGTGGTCCAGGCCGATTTCGAGGAAGCCGGCGACGAGGACGTCGTCCGCAAGATCGTCGGCGACCTCACCGCCGCCGCCGTCGAGGATGCCGATGAAGCTGCCGTGCGCCGCGCGCTCGACGAGGCGATGATCGAGGCGCGCCGCCAGCTATTGGGATCGATCTGATCCCATGCCGATGGCTGCAGACGATATCGAGGCGCTGATCCGCGCCGGCATCCCAGACGCGACGGTCGAGATCACCGACCTGGCCGGCGACGGCGATCACTATGCCGCGCGCGTGACGGCGGAGAGTTTCCGGGGCAAGTCCCGGCTTCAGCAACAGCGCGCCGTGTATGCCGCGCTCGGCGAGCGGATGGGGGGCGTGCTCCACGCGCTTCAGCTCACCACCGCCGTCCCTCAGGAGTAATGACGATGACCGACCAGACCCAGGCCCGTATCGGCGATCTCGTTAACGGATCGGACGTGCTGCTGTTCATGAAGGGCACGCCGATGTTCCCGCAATGCGGCTTTTCCAGCCGGGCGATCGCGATCCTCCAGCATCTGGGCGTCGAGTTCGATTCGGTCGACGTGCTGCAGGATCAGGAGGTCCGTCAGGGCATCAAGCAGTTCAGCGACTGGCCGACCATCCCGCAGCTCTATGTGAAGGGCGAATTCGTCGGCGGTTCGGACATCATGATGGAGATGTACGAATCGGGCGAGCTGAAGGGGCTACTGGAAGAAAAGGGGATCGCGCACGCCGCGTAAGGCCGGCGATCTTTGATAAGACCTTGGCGGGCTCGGTATCTTGGACGGTACCGAGCCCGTCGTCGTTTCGAGGTGCCGATCACCCGAAGCCGATCGTGCTGCGCTTGCCGAAGCACCGTGATTCGTGCCGGCGGACGTATTGAAGAGCGGCCTTTCGACACGCTCAAGGCGAACGAAAGCGTAGGCTCGTCATCCGTCGAGCGGGCACCTGTTCGATCTAAAAAAAGCCGGGTGCGGGCGGGTCGTCGTGGTGGACACTCTCGGGGAAGAGCTGACGACCCGCCCTGCTGAAGCGTCAAACGCTCTGCTGCGTATCAGGATGCAGTGCGCGTGCCAGATCATGCCAGTGCCGGATTTGCGCGGGTTTCGGTGGTGGGCGAGTATTAACTATGGTGGGCGGTTGTAAAAACTTCCGACGGTTTGCTCACCAGCTCTGAACGCCGTCCCGACTTCGCGCCCATCTGGGCATCAGATAAAACAGGCGTAGGCCGGGTTGTTAATTAGCGTCGATCCTCCCCTGCAAGGGGAGGTGGCAGCGCACAGCGCTGACGGAGGGGTGTCGCGCTCTCGATAGCGAGACACCCCTCCACCACCGCTTCGCGGCGGTCCCCCTCCCCTTGCAGGGGAGGACAGATAATTTCGATCCACCACGGCGCGCATGGAGCAGTGCCGACCTGCTCACTCGTTTCGCATCGACAACCATTCATCCGTCATTCAGGCTATTGACTACAGACGTAATCGAGTTGATTACATACGTAGTCGGTTGAGGGAGCGACAGGCCATGACAGAACGTATCAGCGATGCCGAACATGCCGTGATGGAGGTGCTGTGGGACGAAGCGCCCCTCAGTGCGCAGGACGTTGCCGAACGCGTCGCGCCCGATCGCGGCTGGAGTGCGAACACGGTCAAGACCCTGCTGGGTCGCCTGCTCGCCAAGAACGTCGTCAGCCATGAGGAGGACGGTCGCCGCTACCTCTATCGTCCCGCCGTCGCGCGCGACGATTATGTCGAGGGCGAGTCGCGCCGGCTGATGGACCGGCTGTTCGGCGGCCGGCTGACGCCGCTGGTGGCGCATATGGCGGAGCGCGACGCACTGACCGCGCAGGACATCGCCGAGATCGAGGCTCTGTTGAAGGAGCTGAAGGCATGATTGTCTGGGCTGTAGAAACGCTGGTCGCGACGACGCTCCTGATGCTGCTCGTCCTCGCGATCCGTACGCCCGTCCGCCGCAGCTTCGGCCCCGGCGTCGCCTATGCGCTGTGGGCGATTCCCGTCCTGCGCATGATCCTGCCGCCACTGCCCGCCGCGTGGCGCGGCGGGGCGCTGCCGACGATGCCGGTGCCGGAGGATATCACCATCTACCTCGGCGATCCGGTCGCGACGCTGCCGGCGGAGCCGGCGAGCGGTATCGGCTGGCCGACGGTGTTGCTGGGCTTGTGGATCGCGGGTGCGCTGGGCTTTGCGCTCTATCATCTTGTCGCGCACAGCCGCTTCTGCGCGCGGGTCCAGCGGACCGCTCGTCGTAGCGAGATCGTCGCTAGCGGGAATGTCCGGGTGATCGAGACCGATGCAGCGGCCGGCCCGCTCGCGTTCGGGGTGCTGCGCAAGTTCGTGGCTTTCCCGCGCGACTTCGCCGAGCGGTACGACCCGCTGGAGCGCGATCTGGCGCTGGCGCATGAGCTTGGCCACCACGCGCGCGGCGACCTGATCGCCAACTGGGTCGCACTGGCGATGCTGGCGATCCACTGGTTCAATCCGGTCGCCTGGCGAGCGTTCCGCGCCTTTCGTGCGGACCAGGAAATGGCCTGCGACGCCCTTGTCCTGGCGGGCCGCGCCCGCGAACTGCGCGCCGCCTATGGTCGCGCCATCGTTAAGTCCGCCCATGGCGGCGCGGTGTCCGCTGCCTGCCACCTCCACACGATCAACGAACTCAAAGGGAGATTGAAGATGTTGACCAAGCACGAGAAGATCACCCGTCGCAAGCGATTGGCCGGGGGCAGCGCGATCGGCGCGATCCTGTTGACCGGCATGGCGATGACCGCATCGGGCACGCACGCCAGCGAGACGGTGCGCACCCGCGTCGAGACGGTGACCGGCGTCGACCTGGCCAGCATCGAATTGCCCGAATTGCCAGCGATGCCCGCAGGCCAGGCCGCTCCCGCCGCGCCGCCCGCCGTCGACGCACCGCCCGCGCCGCCGCTGCCGCCGGCCAAGCTCGCGGGAGACAAGAAGCGCGTACACATCGTCATGCGCGACAAGGACGGCAAGACGCAGGAATATACCGGCGACGGCGACGATTCGATCGTCTTTGCCGAGCGCGGCGAGCCCAGGGGCAGCTTCACCTTCCGCGACAAGGACGGCAAGGTCACGACCTTCAAGGGCGACGGAATGCCGATGTCGCCCGAGATGATGGAACGGCTGTCGAAGATGCGCCTCGAACTGAAGAACATGCCGCAAGTCCAGTCGCGCAAGTGTGAGGATAGCGAAGGCCCGGGTTCGACCGTCATCAACCGCAAGGACGGCGACCGGAAGGTCACGATCATCTGCACCAACCGCATCGAGCGGCTGACGATGGATGCCCAGCGGGACGCGATGAAGGCGCAACGCACAGCCATGCTCAAGCACAGCGAGGCGATGCGGGCGCAGGGGCTGGCGATGCGTGAGCATGGCAACGCGCTGTTCATCCAGCGCAAGGCTGAAGCCTCGGCACTCGATGGCCTGCGCTCGGCGCGACGCAGCATCGTCGGCAACACGTCGATGTCGGCAGAAGCCAAGGCCGGCGCGCTTCAGGGGATCGATGACGCGATCCGTGAGCTCGAGGCCAAGAAGGACTGACCGCGGGCATCGCCGCCGCCGGGCCGGATCAGGCCCCTGATCGGGACACGCAGCTTGGGAGGGCTGTTTCCCGGCGGCAGCGACGCGGACAGGGCGGGGCCGGCGTACCGCATCGCCGGCCCCGTTTTTTGTCAGATCACGCAAAGGCGCAAAGGCGCGAAGATGCTTCCCCTTCTGGACGGCGTCGCCCGCATCATCGATCCTTTTGGACAGCTATTCAGCTCCGGCGCACGCCGGAGCACAGCAAAACCGGACGGGCCGGGAAACCTGTGGGTTGAATTGCAGACGCTTCGCGCAATCGCCTTTCTTCTCTTCGCGCCTTCGCGCCTTTGCGTGAACGCATTTTCTTCCTCCTTGCCCCGCCCCCGTGGACACGCCATCTGCAAATCATGATCGCAGTGCCAGACGAGCTCGAACCCGGCATCCTGCGCCTGACCGCCAACAATCCGTCCGCTTTCACCAAGGATGGCACGCAGAGTTATGTCGTCGGGACGACCGACGTAGCGGTGATCGATCCCGGCCCGGCGGGCGATGGAGACCACCTGTCCGCGCTGCTGGCGGCGATCGGCGATAGGCTGCTCCGGGCAATCCTGATCACCCACACTCACCGCGATCACAGTCCGCTCGCCCGCGATCTCAAGGCGGCGACCGGGGCGCCGATCGTCGGCTGCGCTCCGTTGGTGCTCGCCGACGACGGTACGCCGCGCGCCGATGCGTCGTTCGACCATGACTATGTCGCCGACCGCGTACTGTCCGATGGCGATACCGTTTCGGGTGACGGCTGGTCGCTGCAGGCGATCGCGACGCCGGGGCACACGTCCAATCACCTCTGCTTCGCCATGCCGGAGACGAAGGCGCTGTTCAGCGGCGACCATGTCATGGGCTGGTCGACCAGCATCGTCTCACCGCCTGATGGCGATATGGGCGACTACATGGCGAGCCTCGACAAGCTGCTGGGGCGCGACGACCGGATCTATTACCCGGGTCACGGCGATCCCGTGACCAACCCGCAGCGATTGGTCCGGGGCATGATGGGGCATCGCAAGAGCCGTGAAGGCGCAATCCTGCGCCTGCTCGGTCGTGGGGCGAGCGATACGCGGGCGATGGTGCTGGCGATGTATTCCGGCGTCGACCCGCGGCTCCACCCGGCCGCCGAGCGCTCGGTGCTGGCGCATCTGTTCGACCTGCGCCGCCGCGGTCTGGTGACGGGAGAGGAGGGGGGCGTATGGGTGACCGCCTGAACCCGAAACAGCTGATCGGGGCCGCGGTCGCTCTGTCGCTGCTGATCGTCGCAGCCTTCGTCGGCAAGGCGCTCTACGACCGCGTGTCCGACAGCTATGTCGTTGAACGCAAGGACGACGGCAGCGCGGTGACGAAGGTCGTTCGCGCGACCTTCACGCGCGCGGCGAGCCTGAAGGTCGGCTCGCTCAGCGGGAATGTCCAGGCAACCGCCTCCGACACGCGGCTGGCGGGGATGCTGACCAGCGACCGCGTGATCAAGGCACCGTTCTCGGTCGACTATTTCGTGGACGTCTCGCGGTTGCGGGAGGGCGATTATCGCTACGATCCCGACACGCGGACGTTGATAATCGATGCGCCCGACGTGACGATCGGCGCGGTCAACGTCGATGAAGCGCGGCGCACGCTTGCCGAAACCCGCGGCCTGTTCGTGACGCGCGATGCGATGGACAAGCTTACCCAGCGCGTCTCGGCAGCGGCACAGGCGTCGGCGGATGCGGAGGCGAAGAAGCCCGAGCGCATCGCCCAGGCCCGCGACAATGCGCGGCGGGCGCTGGCTCAGCTTTTGACGGGGCCGCTGGAGGCGGCGGGTGTGGCCGATCCGCGGGTCCTCGTGACCTTCCCCTACGAGCGTCGCGAGAGCGAACAGGATTGGGACCGCACGAAGACCGTCGAACAGGTGCTGGGCAATCGCCGATAGCTCTCGGCACGCGCCGGGAGGGAAAGCCCCTTGATCCCCGCCCGCCACGCGTCCATCTGCTCCCGCATGGACGCACGTAACGGCATCGGCGGCTCGCTCACGGGCCTGGACCTCCGCGCAGAGATCGATCGGCTGCGCAAGGAGCGCAACGCGGTCATCCTGGCGCATTATTACCAGAAGCCCGAAATCCAGGACATCGCGGACTTCGTCGGCGACAGCCTGGACCTCAGTCGCAAGGCCGCGGCGACCGATGCCGACGTCATCGCCTTTTGCGGCGTAAAGTTCATGGCCGACACCGCCAAGATCCTGTCGCCGGACAAGATCGTCGTGCTGCCCGACCTGGCCGCCGGGTGCAGCCTGGAGGACAGCTGTCCGCCCGACCGCTTCGCCGCCTTCCGCGCCGAACATCCCGACCATATCGCGCTGACGTACATCAACTGCTCGACCGAAGTGAAGGCGCTCTCCGACGTCATCGTCACCTCGTCGTCGGCGGAAAAGATTCTCGCGCAGATCCCGGCGGACCAGAAGATCATCTTCGGCCCCGACAAGCATCTGGGCGGATATTTGAAGCGCAAGACCGGCCGCGACATGCTGCTGTGGCCGGGCGTGTGCATCGTGCACGAGGCGTTCAGCGAGACCGAGCTGCTGAAGCTGAAGGCGCAGCATCCGGACGCCCCCGTCGCCGCGCATCCGGAATGCCCGCCGCATGTGCTCGACCATGCCGATTACGTCGGTTCGACCAGCGGCATCCTGGAATTCGCCAAGACCTTCCCCGGGACCACGCTGATCGTCGCCACCGAACCGCATATCATCCACCAGATGGAAAAGGCGGTGCCCGAGAAGACCTTCATCGGTGCGCCCGGTGCGGACGGGAACTGCAACTGCAATATCTGCCCGTATATGGCGCTGAACACGATGGAAAAGCTCTACGGCGCGCTGCGCGATCTGGAACCGCGGATCGAGATCGAGGAGGGGCTTCGCCTGCGTGCGAAGAAGAGCCTCGATGCGATGCTGGAAATGGCCGGCGCGACGGTCGGGCAGGGGGATTTGGGCCCGGCGGTAAAGGGGGACTGAACCTGAGCTTCGTGACGTATCGCCCTCACCCTTCCGCGGTTTCGCAGCTCCCTCCCTCTCCCGATGGGAGAGGGAAGGGGCCCGCGCCGCGAAGCGGCGTGGGAAGGGTGAGGGTGAACTGACGTGACGAGACAAATGATGATCCCTGACTTCGACCTCGACGCCTTCGTTGCCGCCACTCTCGCCGAGGACCTGGGCACCGTCGGCGACATCACCTCCACCGCGGTGATCCCCGAAGGCGCGCGGTTCGAAGGCGTGATGGACAGCCGCGACGCGATCACCGTCGCCGGACTGGAGATCGCCGAAGCTTTCTTCCGCACGCTCGACCCTGACGTGCAGATCGAACGATTGGTCGAGGATGGCACGAAGGTCCCCGCCGGTTCCGACCTGATGCGCCTGTCGGGAACCGCCCGCGCGATGCTGACGGCCGAGCGATCGGCGCTCAATACCGTCCAGCACTTGTCCGGCATCGCCACGCTGACCCGCGCCTACATCGACGCGATCGCGGGCACCGGGGCGACCTTGCTCGACACGCGCAAGACGATCCCCGGCCTGCGCGTCCTGGAGAAATACGCGACCCGCATGGGCGGCGCGACCAACCACCGCATGGGGTTGTGGGACGCGGCGATGATCAAGGACAATCATGTCGCCGTCGCCGGGTCGATCGAGGCGGCAGTCGGTCGCGCGGTCGCAGCCGGCATCGCGCGCATCATCGTCGAGGTCGACCGCGTCGATCAGATCGAGCCCGCCATTGGCGCCGGGGCGACGCATCTGCTGCTCGACAATATGGATGTGCCGACGCTGCGCGGCGCGGTCACGCTGGTCGGCGGGCGCGTACCGACAGAGGCGTCGGGCGGTGTCCGTCTCGACACGATCCGCGCGATCGCCGAAACCGGGGTGACCTATGTCAGCGTCGGCCGGCTGACCCAGTCCGCCCCGGCCGCCGATATCGGACTCGACTTCACCGCTGTCGCCTGAGGCGCGGTATTGCGGCGGCCGGGCTATTCGCTAGTCTGGGCGGCGAAGTGGGGAAGGGAACCGACATGCTGCGGCCGAAATCGATCGATCTGTTCGAACGCTGTTACCTGGGCGGCTGGGCCGTCGGGCTGATCAACACGCTGATCAGTTGGACAAACGTCCGCCAGGACCCGCGGATCATCGCCGCCGCCGAGCAGGTCGGCAGCTGGTATCTGTCGACGATCACCGCGATCGGCCTGGCGATCCCGCTGATCCTATGGTTCTTCATCGCGCGCAAGGGCAGTGTCGTCGCCAAGTGGATCATGGTCGGCCTGACTGCGCTCGGCGTAGCCGGGCTCGCGCTGTCGTTCGCGCGCGGCCAATATCCGGCCGGGATCGCCGGTATTCTCGGTCTCGCCGGCGTCGTGCTGAACATCGCCGCTGCCGCGATGCTGTTCCGTCCCGATGCGAAGCCGTGGTTCGGCGAAGACAGCCCGCGCGAGCCGGTCGCATAATGCTGCGCGCCGTCCTGACTTTCGCCGCCATCGCTACCCCGGCCGTGGCGTCCGCGCAGGCCTATGTCTGCCGCGTTCCCGACAGCATCGCCGCGCCGCGCGCCGACCTGCCAACGTTGCAGCAGCCCAGGCGCGTGCTGCCGATCGGCGGCTACACGCTCGCTCTCACTTGGGCGCCGCAATATTGCCGCGACAGCGGGGATCGCGACTCATCCGCCTTCCAGTGCGGCAGCGGTAACCGCTTCGGCTTCACGCTGCATGGCCTATGGCCGGACGGCGAGGGCAAGGACTGGCCGCAATATTGCACCTCGTCGCCCATCCTCGATGCCGCCGAAATCCGCCGCAACCTGTGCGCTACGCCATCAGCGCAACTGCTCCAGCACGAATATGCCAAGCATGGGACCTGCATGGGTGTGTCCCCGCGCGAGTATTTCCGCCGCTCGACGGCGCTCTACGGCCGGCTTCGCTATCCCGACATGATGGCCTTGTCGCGCCGTCCGCGACTGACCGCGGGCCAGGTGGCCACCGCGATCGCGCGCGCGAACCGCGGTCTTACGGCGAACATGATGCGGATCACCGCTACGCGTCAGGGCTGGCTGGACGAGGTGTGGATCTGCCTCGACAAGCGCTTCGCCTATGCGGCGTGCCCAGCGCACCAGGGCGGGTTGAAGCCATCGCAGCCCGTGAAGATCTGGCGGGGCGGACGCGCCTAACCCTGGAGCGTCGCCCCGGCCGGGTGGTGCTTGTCGAGGTGCTTACGAATGATCCGCAGGTTGCGGGTGTTCGAGCGGAAGAAAAAGTCGGCCGCGTCGCCGATCACCGGCACCGCGCCGATGACGGTGTCGAACCCGACGTTTGCCGCCATCCGGGCCAGCTGCCATTTCGACAGGCCGAGGTTGCGCGCTTCCCAGACGATCCATACGCCCATCGCGGTCGCGATCAGGTCGCCTGCGACGGGCATCAGCCCCAGGATCGCGTCCAGACCAACCGGGCGATTGATGCCCGGCACGACGAAGCTGCGCTCCAGCAGCCGCTCCATCGTTTCGATGCGTGTCCGAACGGCGGCGATGTCGGTGCCGAGCGACAGGCGGGGGGCGGCGGCCATCGGGATAGGGCGGGTCATGCCCGGTTATTTGGGATCGGGGCGCAACCGGTTCAACGGGTGGAAGGCGCGGGTGTTCGGCGTCCATTGGCTGAGCCGTTGCGCGACAAGCGACCAGCGCAATGGCCGGGCAAGCGGAATATAGGCGACATCCGCGGTCAGCGCCGAGTCGGCCTGCGCAAGCATGCTTGCCCGCGTTGCGACGTCGGGCGCCACGCGGATGCCGGCGATCAGCTGGGCGATCGGCAGCGCACAGGGCTGGCACGCCGCGCGCAGATACCAGCGCGCACTGTCATAGGGCGCGACTCGATCGATCAGGCGCAGGTGCGCCGTCGGATCGTCGATCGCGACCCGCTCCGCTCCGATGCCGAGCCGCGCGATGCCGGCTGCGATCTGGCCGTAGAGCAATGTCGCGCCCGGCCCTGAGGGCAGAGCGATGCGCAGGACCAGCGGCTCGGGCGCGGTGCGGCGATAGGTGACCACCCGCGCCTGCGCCATCGCCAGCCGCTCGCTGTCGGGCACGCTCGACCAGTCGGGCTGCGCCGGGGGCGACGCCGAATCGAGCGTTTCCGGCAGGATCGTATCGGTCGGCGCCCATCCGTCGGAAAAGGCTGAGGTGACCAGCGCCCGGTCGATCGCCAGCGCGATGGCGGAGCGGTTGTCGCGGGTCGACAGGAAACCGTCACGGCGCGACACGAGCAGGCCGAACAGCCCGGCGGCGGGGTCGAGGCGGATATTGGCAGGCGGAACCTCGCTCACGCCGATCAGCGGCCAGTCGAGGAACGTGCCGCCTTCGACGAGATCCGACCGCCTCTGGGCAAAGCGGAGGATGGCGACGCTCGCGCGTTCGGCGCGCAGCCGGACCAGTTCCTGCGGCTTGGGGCCTTCCGGGCGGGCGTCATCCTCGTCTGCGGGATCGGCCACCGGGCGCAGCAACACGCTCGACGCCGTCGCTTCGTCGATGCGGAACGGCCCGCTGCCTTCGCCGCTGCCCGGCGCGGTGATGCCGAGTTCGGGCTGAGCGAACAATTTCAACAGGTCGGGACGCGGGCGCGACAGTCGCACCTCGATGACCTGCGGCGTCATCGCGACGATTTCGTCGATCGCGGTGAGATAGGGGAGGAGGGCGTTGCGCGAGTCGCTGCCGACTGCGCGCTTGAGTTGGCGGACGACGTCGGCGGCGACGACCGGGCGTCCGTCGCTCCACACCGTGTCCCGCAGGCGAAAGATCAGGCTGCGGCCATCGTCGATGACGATCCAGCGTTCGGCCAGCCCCGGCTCGATCCCGCCCGATGCATCGAAGCGGACCAGACCCTGCGCAACCGAATCACGCAAGACGCGCGCGCCCGCGGGCATCGGCCCGCGACGCGGATCGGCGGCCAGGGGGGCAGGCCCGATGATGCTGACATCGACAGGAATATCGTCGGGCCGCTTTTCGCAGCCGGTAAGCGCCAGCGTGGCCGACAGCGCTGCAATGATGGTGCGGACGGCGGGACTCGAACCCGCACACCCAAACGGGCGAGGGATTTTAAGTCCCGTGCGTCTACCAATTTCGCCACGTCCGCGCGCTGACGGAGCGAGAAGCAAGCGGAGCTTGGTTCCGACACCGTCGAGCCGGCCGGCAGGCGAAAGCCTGTCCGACGTCATGCGATTTAGCGCTGACAGAGCCAGACACAAGCGTAGCTTGTTTCGGACTCCGTCGAGCCGGCCGGCGGGCTTTAGCCCGACCGACGTCATGCGATTTACTCGCATGACGGCTCTGCGCGCTTTGGTCTTCATAGGGGAAAGCTTTGGCTGAAAAACCCGCCGCGGCAAAGCCGCGTCGTGACGTCAGTCCTTGCCTTCAGCAAGGCTGGCCGCAGTTCGGCGAGTCAGTAGGTAACGGTCGCTCGCTGCGCTCTACTCTCGTTACCCACTGCCGCCTCACTCACACATTCAACCGCGCGCGCATTTCCTTGCCTGGCTTGAAATACGGCACCCGCTTCGCGTCGACGTCGACCGATTCGCCGGTTCGTGGGTTGCGCCCCGTCCGCGCATTGCGCGCCCGCGTCGAAAATGCCCCGAAGCCGCGCAGTTCGACGCGACCGTCCTTGATAAGTTGCGACACGATGCGTTCGAAAAAGACGTCGACGATCTTCTCGATATCGCGCGTCGTCAGATCGGCGTGATCATGCGCCAGCAGTTGCACTAATTCAGACCGGATCATTCCGCCCCCCAAGAGCGTCCCCGTTTGGATGGCCGTCGTTGGCCGTCCTTGCGTAGGCCCTCTTACGCCGACGATATGATCTTCATCAATCCCGGAAACGAAAAAAGGGCGGTGAATTTCTTCACCGCCCCGTTTTTAACCAATAACTTGGCGTTACTTGGTCTCGGCGTTCCGAGCCTTCAGCGCTTCGCCCAGGATGTCGCCCAGCGACGCACCCGAATCGGACGAACCATACTGCTGAACGGCCTGCTTCTCTTCGGCGATCTGCATCGCCTTGATCGAGAAGGTCGGCTTCTTCGAACGATCGAAGCCGGTGACCATCGCGTCGAACTTCTGGCCAACCTGGAAACGCTCCGGACGCTGCTCGTCGCGGTCGCGACCGAGATCGGTGCGCTTGATGAAGCCGGTCGCGCCATCGTCGCCCTGCTGCACTTCGAGGCCCGCATCGCGAACTTCGAGGACGGTCACGGTGACGATCGCATTCTTGTTCAGCTTGTCGCCAGCGCCGGCCGCAACCGGGCCACCACGCTCGAGCTGCTTCATGCCGAGCGAGATACGCTCCTTGTCCGGCTCAATCGCGAGCACGACGGCCTGAACCGTCTCGCCCTTGCGGTGCAGATTGAGCGCGTCTTCACCCGAGATGCCCCAGGCGATGTCGGACATGTGGACCATGCCGTCGACATCGTTGTCCAGGCCGATGAACAGACCGAATTCGGTCGCGTTCTTGACTTCGCCCTCGACGGTCGAACCGACCGGGTGCGCAGCCTCGAAGGCTTCCCACGGGTTGTTCTGCGCCTGCTTCAGGCCGAGCGAGATGCGACGCTTCTCGGCATCGACTTCCAGGACGACGACTTCGACTTCCTGGCTGGTCGAGACGATCTTGCCCGGGTGAACGTTCTTCTTGGTCCAGGACATTTCGGACACGTGGACCAGGCCCTCGATGCCGGCTTCCAGCTCGACGAACGCACCATATTCGGTGATGTTCGTGACGCGGCCCGACAGCTTGGCGCCGACCGGATACTTGCTCGACGCGCCATCCCACGGATCGCTCTCGAGCTGCTTCATGCCCAGCGAGATGCGCTGCGTGTCCTTGTTGATGCGGATGATCTGCACCTTCACGGTGTCGCCGATGTTCAGCACCTCGTTCGGGTGGCCGACGCGCTTGTACGACAGGTCGGTGACGTGCAGCAGGCCGTCGATGCCGCCCAGGTCGACGAACGCACCGTAATCGGTGATGTTCTTGACGACGCCGTCGATGATCTGGCCTTCATGCAGCGACTGGATCAGGCCCGAACGCTGCTCGGCGCGGGTCTCTTCCAGGACCGCGCGGCGGCTGACGACGATGTTGCCGCGCTTGCGGTCCATCTTCAGGATCTGGAACGGCTGCGGGATGTCCATCAGCGGAGTCACGTCGCGGACCGGACGGATGTCGACCTGCGAGCCCGGCAGGAAGGCCACGGCGCCGGCGAGGTCGACGGTGAAGCCGCCCTTCACGCGGCCGAAGATCACGCCTTCGACGCGGTTGTTCTGGGCGAATTCGCCTTCTAGCTTGTCCCAGGCGGCTTCGCGGCGGGCGCGGTCGCGCGACAGCATCGCTTCGCCGTTCGCGTTCTCGACGCGGTCGACATAGACATGGACTTCGTCACCGACCTTCAGTTCGGCCTTCTGGCCCGGAGCGGCGAATTCGCGCAGCGGCACGCGGCCTTCGCTCTTGAGGCCGACGTCGATGACGGCCAGGTCGTTCTCGATCGCGGTGACGGTACCGACGACGACACGGCCTTCGAAGCTGTCGGCGGCGCCGAACGTCTCGTCGAGCAGCGCGGCGAAATCGTCGCGGGTAGGATTGGCGGCAGTTGCCATAAGTGGGTTAGTCCTCAGTCATTTTTCCGGCCGGCCGGTTGTATCCGGCGGTCTTCTAGCCGATCCGCCGCGGCGACCGTGTGTCGGACGCGGCATCCGGGCGGGCGGCAGGCACGCGGGGGACAGCTTGACGCGGATATGCGAAAAGGGCGCTCAGCCGTGGCCGGCGCCGTCCTCCGCGAACGCATGACGCTCGTCGGACCGCGCGCCGTTAGTAGAAAAGAGGCCGGATGGCAAGGTCCTTGCCGTTACGGCGGCTTACAACCGATGCCGCGCCACCGCTGCGTCGACGATTCCCACGGCGCGCTGGATCGACGCTTCGATCGAGAGGAAGCTTGTATCGAGCACCACGGCATCCTCGGCGGCCTTGAGCGGGGCCTGGCTGCGGGTGCTGTCGCGTTCGTCGCGGGCGCGGATGTCGGCCAGCACGCGGTCGAAGCTCGCGTTCGACCCGCGCCCACGCAGTTCGGCGTGGCGGCGCTGGGCGCGGATCATCGGGGTCGCCTTGACGAACAGCTTGGCCACCGCATTCGGAGCGATGACGGTGCCGATGTCGCGGCCGTCGAGCACCGCGCCGCCGGGCTGGGCCGCGAAGCGCTTCTGGCGTTGGAGGAGCGCGGCGCGGACCAGCGGGTGGGCGCTGACGATCGACGCAGTCTTGCCGATCAGGTCGTCTTTCAGCCGGTCGTCGGCCAGCAGCGCCTCGTCGAAGTCGCAACTGGCGACGGCATCAGCCTCTGCCTCGGGGTCGAGTGCCTGGTCGAGCACGGTCGCGGCGACCGCCCGGTAGAGCAGGCCCGTGTCGAGATGCGGCAGCTTGTAGTGGCGTGCCAGCGCCTTGGCGATCGTGCCCTTGCCGGATGCGGCGGGACCATCGACGGCGATGATCATGCGGCTTGCTCGATCGGGGCCAGCGCATCGAGCGTGGCGAAGAAGGTCGGATAGCTGGTCGCGACCGGGCCGGCGTCGTCGAGCGTGATCGGTGCCCGCGCATTAAGGGCGGCCACAGCCATGCTCATCGCGATGCGGTGATCGAGATGGGTCTCGACCCGCCCGCCGCCGGGGATCGGGTCGCCGCCGGTACCGGTGACGGCCAGCCCGTCCTCATATTCGCTGCACGTCACGCCGCATGCCGTCAGAGCGGTCGCCATGGCGGTGATGCGGTCGGATTCCTTGACGCGCAGTTCCTCCGCACCGCGGGCGATCGTCGTTCCCTGTGCGTACGCCGCGGCGACGAACAGCGCGGGATATTCGTCGATCATGCTCGGGGCGAGTTCGGCCGGCACTTCGATCGCCGACAGGGCGGCGTGGCGGACGCGCAGGTCGGCGACCGGTTCGCCGCCGACGGTGCGGGCGTCCTGTTCGGTGATGTCGGCGCCCATCAGGCGCAACGCGGTGACGAGACCGGCGCGGGTCGGGTTCAGGCCGACATTCTCGATCACGATGTCGGACCCCGGAACGATCGACGCGGCGACCATCCAGAAGGCCGCCGAGGACGGGTCGCCGGGAACGGTGATCGCCTGGGGCTTCAGTTCCGCCTCGCCGTGGATCGAGATGACGCGACCTTCGGCCGACTCCTCGACGGTCAGTTGCGCGCCGAAGCCCGCCAGCATCCGCTCGCTATGGTCGCGGGTGGGGACGGGCTCGATCACGCGGGTGATGCCCGGCGTGTTGAGGCCGGCGAGCAGGATCGCCGACTTCACCTGCGCCGAGGCGACCGGCAGCGTATAGGTGATCGGCACCGCCGGCACGATTCCGCGCAGCATCAGCGGCAGGCGACCACCGGGGCTCGCCGTGATGTCCGCCCCCATCGTCGACAGCGGATCGATGACGCGTCCCATCGGCCGCTTGCTGAGCGACGCGTCACCGATGAAGGTCGCGGTGATCGCGTGGCTGGTGACTAGGCCCATCAGCAGCCGCGTCGAGGTGCCGGAATTGCCCATGTCGAGCGCCGTCGCGGGCTGGAGCAGTCCGCCGACGCCGACGCCGTGGATGCGCCACACGCCATCGGAACCGCGTTCGATCTGTGCACCCATCGCCCGCATTGCGGCGGCGGTGGCGAGCACGTCCTCGCCCTCCAGCAGCCCCTCGACCATGCTTTCGCCGACGGCGAGCGCGGACAGCATCAGCGAGCGGTGGCTGATCGACTTGTCACCGGGGACGCGGACGTGCCCGGTGAGGGGACCGCGTGCGGCCATCGTGAGCGGGGAGGGGGTGGCATGGCTCATCGCGGCGGGTCTTTGACAGTGCGCTTGCGCTATGGCAAGGCGCGCCCCACTTTGCGGCTCCACGGTCGCCGAGACCCCTTTCCTATACAGGATGCGAGAGCAGCCATGATCAAGCCCGAATGGGGCACGAAGCGTACGTGCCCGAAGTGCGGTACGCGTTTCTATGACCTCGGTAACGAAGAGCCCGTCACCTGCATCGCATGCGGCGTGAACTGGGAACCGGAACCGATCCTGAAGTCGAAGCAGCCGCTGCCGTTCGAACAGGTCAAGACCGAGAAGAAGGAAGACGCCGACAGCGATCTGGGCGGCGACGATCTGGAACTGGACGTCGACGAGGAGGAAGAACCCTCGGCCGACGACGACGTCGATCTGGGTGGCGACGACGATCTGGGCGTCAAGACCGCGGACGAAGACGAAGAGAATTGATCAAATTCGCGACCGGGTTTCGGGCTTTCGATAAAATCGCCAGAAACCCGGTTGCAATCGGCGCGCCACCCCTTTAGAGGCGCGCTTCCCAACGGTTCGGGGCCGTAGCTCAGCTGGGAGAGCGCTGCAATGGCATTGCAGAGGTCAGGGGTTCGATCCCCCTCGGCTCCACCACCGAAAAGGCCGCAGAAATGCGGCCTTTTTCATTTTCGGCCAGCGCGCTTCGCGGCCAAATCTATGACGTTGGTATCGCGCTGGTATCGCAGATGCGCGGTCGTGAACTGCCCGATCTCCAGCCAGTAGTCCTCCACGCCCTCGATGAACTCGCCGAGGTAGTCAGGGCGCAGGTGGCGGTAGTTCTTCTTGTTCGTGCCGACGCCGGCGTGACCGGCCGCTGCGTCGATCTGCGCTTCCGGCACGCCGCGCTTGTGAAGCTCGGTCGACACCGTGTGACGCAGCGTGTTCGGGCTGCCGATGCCACGTAGCTTCGGCCGGCGATGCGACTCGCCCAGGCGGCGACGCGGCTCGTGCCACACGGCGTTGCCGTCAGCGTCGACCTCCTGCTCGCAAATGCCAGCTTCGATCAGGCAGGCCTCGAACGCCGTCTTGATGCTCGCTGTCGGTTTGACGATCGTGTTGCCGTCCCGGTCGGTGGTCCGATACTGGATAACCTTGCCGGTCACATCGGCCAGCCAAGGCGCCAGCGTCGGCGCGATCGGCACGATCGAGCGCCGCTTCTTCGTTTGCGCGCGGCCTGCCGCATTAAAGTAGATCAGCCCGCCTCGAACCTGCGACTCGGCATCCAGTTCGAGGATCGCTTCGCCGCGACCGTGGGTCGACAGCATAATCATCACGAATAGGTGGACGTGCCACCGCTCCGGGATGCGGATCGCTGCTTCGAGGATGCGCGCGATCTGCTCCGGCGTGTAGACCAGATCCTTCGGGCCGGGCTTATCCTTCTCTGAAATGTCGGGGATGAACGGCGCCGACGGGATAACCTCGTTCTCCCAAGCATGACGAAGCGACACGGGCGGCTCGCTGCCCGTCATCACCTCCGTTCCCACGCTGGCGAAGACCGCAACCACCACCAGCACCTCGGCGCCCGTGGCCATCGTCGCGGCGAAGGCTGACGGGCTGGTCTGGAGCATCACAGCGACCGGCAACGTCTGGGCGAAGTTCGGAACCGGCACGCCGGTCGCAGTCGAAGGGGAGGGGCATCTGATCCTCGCCGGGCAGACTCGTGACTTCACCGTCACCGATGCCGGCGAAACCATCGCATTGAAGGACGCCGTCTGATGCTCGGCCTCCGCCTTGGCCTCGGGCTGACCGCGCCAGCGCTGCCGCCCAGCGCGCCCGCCCCGGCACCTTCGCCCTTCTTCGGATCATCCACCGCCACCTGGGGCTCGAATAGCCCGCAACTCGGAGCGACATCGTAATGCGCACTATCATCGACACGACCGCTGGCGCTGGGGACACCGGCAAGGCCGGCGGCGACAAGATCAACGGCATGACGGCGGAGCTTTATCCCGGCCGCGCGCTGGCGATGGGAGCGGCCGGGATGTTTGCGGGCGCCATGACGGTCTGTTCCTTCGGCACCAGCCACATGACGGGTAGTCAGGGCTTCGGTCAGACGCTCGCCTACACACTCCAGCGTCATCACGACGCCTATCTGACGTTCGATCATCGTGACGTCTTGACCAACGTAAGCAACTCGACTGTAGTTGCGAACCGAGGCGCTTCCTACGCGACCGGTCAGGCTAGCTCTGCCCACATGGTCGGCCCCCAGTTGACGCAGTTCAACGCAGACGTCGCTGCCGGCTACCGCTACGACCTGATGTTCACCGACGGCGGGCTGTACAACGACACCCCCGGAGACCAAGCCGCTCTCGATCTGGCAATGACGCGGACGTTGCAGGTGATCACCGCGTTCTTCAACCCGGACGCGAACGCAGGCACTGCCGCTGTAGTGTGGGGATTGTTCGGCATGAACCCGACGCTCTGCCAAAGCTGGGCCGCGATGTGGCGCCGACAGGAGAAGCTCAGCGGTGGCCGCATCCGGTTCGTCGATACAACGCGTGTTTTGATCGATCCGCAAAGCAGCACACCGACCACCTGGGCTTGGCGTGGCGGGTCGGCCAACGTCCTTGGCTCTGTGACTTCTGACGGCACGCACCTGTCGCATACCGGTTGCCGTGCGGTAGCGGCGATCCTTGCGCCGGTCCTTCTCGACCTGTGCCCTCGTCGTTTCCCGCGTGGCGGCTCGTACGTGAACTCGCTCTACAACCCCGCCACGCTGCCCTACGCGGACGTGTTGGGTTCGGGTGCGGCGATGCTCGGCACTCAGGGCCTCGACTACGTGACCGGAGGCGGTGCGTTCCCCGGTACGATTGTCGGTGCCGGCGGACAGAGCAGCAACAACAACACTTGGGGGCTAAGCTGGAATGGCGGTCTGAATGTCACGCCCAGCATCACCACCACGGCGGACGGGCGGCGACAGCAGACGCTAACTGTCTCGGGCAGCCCCACCGATGGCGCCTCGATCACGTTCTCCTACAAGCCTGTCGTCTCCGATGTCAGTAACGGGGACGCTACCCGTCGCTTCATGGCGGGGATGGACCTCGACATCGTTGGGCTGACTGGCCTGTCCATGCCGTCGCTGTATTTCGGCAGCCCCTCGTTCCAATCCATGCCGGGGCCTGGGACCAGCGCGCAGAACGAGGGGTTCCCTGACAACACGACGGAAACGCTGCGCCTGCGGCTGATGCGACCGATCCCGTTGTCGGGCGCCAATCCGCTCATGGGTGTCTACATCCCATTCCGCGCGGCCTCCAATATCTCCGGCGTCATCAACATCCACGATCCGTTCTGGCAGCTGATGGAGCGCGCAGCATGATCCGCTATATCCTCGCCGCCCTGGCGTTGCTGGGCGCGGCTCCGGCGGCGGCGCAGACGATCAGCGGCTGTTCTTCGGTCGCCTCGAACCGCATTGCCGCGTCGAAGGACATTCCAAAGCTGACGGCCGATGCTGACTGTGCCGACCGCGCGCGGGATATGGCGGTCGCGATGGCGAAGGTCCGGCGCGACCGTATTGCCGTGCTGACGCCTCCGGTGATGGCGCCGCCTGTGGTGAAGGTCGATCCGAACACGCTGCTCCAGGTCGGTGACAGCATCACGGCGTGGGGCGGCAGCTATGCCGACCTCTATGCCGCTGCCCGCCCGAAGCTGACCCGCTACAAGTCGGCGGTCGGTGGCGACGGCATCGCGCAGATGGTCGTTCGCCAGGCGGTAGACCGCGCGCGCCATGCGGGAACGGTCACGATCTTCGGCGGGGCGAACGATCTGTCGAACGTCAGCCTGTATCCGAAGGTGTCGGACTGGTTCGCCGCGCTGATGGCCTATGCAGCACCGTTCCGCGCGGATGGGGCGAAGGTCGTCGTCGCGACGATCCTGCCGCAGGCGAACAACGCGATCCACACCGCGCGCAGGGGCGAGGCGAACGCGCTGATCCGGGCTGAAGTCGGCAAGCGGATCGATGGCGTGGCGGACTTCGCCGCGACGGCGATGGGCACGGACGCAGCGCCGGTCGACAAGACGATGTATGTCGACGGCCTTCACCCCACCGACGGGACGGTCAATCCGGCATGGTACGGGCACAAGGCTTATCTGCTGCCCGCCTATGCCGCCGCGGTGGACAAGGCTCTGGGGCTGGCCCCGCCGGTCGTAACGACGCCGGTCCCGGCATCTTCGTCTGTCGAACTGCCGAAGATCGCGACCAACGTCGACACGAAGGGCTTGCAGGTCCCGTCGTGGGGCGACGGCTCGATCCCGCCGTCCGGTAAGCCGGATGTGGTCGGAGCGTTCCGCTTCATCTGCGAAGCGGGACAGGTCAGCGCCGACGACCCGGTCGTTTATCCAGGCCAGCCCGGCAAGTCGCATCTGCATCAGTTCTTCGGCAACACCGGTGCGAACGCCTACTCGACCTATGAGAGCCTCCGCACCACCGGCGACAGCACCTGCGGCAACATCCTAAACCGGTCGGCCTACTGGATGCCGGCGATGATCAACGGCGATGGGATGGTGGTCCGCCCGGACTACGTCAGCATCTATTACAAGCGCCGGCCCGCGACCGACCCCTATTGCAAGGTGCAAGGCATCGCCTGCGTGCCGATCCCGCGCGGCCTGCGGTACGTCTTCGGCCACAATGTCTACGGCCCAAACAGTACGCCGGGCTATCTGCTGTGGTTCAACTGCGACGGTCCGACCGCGAAGTCGGGGCACTATCCGGACATCGTGGCCGCCGCGGCGAACTGTCCCGCCGGCAACCGTTTGGGCGCGTCGATCAACGCCCCCGACTGCTGGAACGGCAAAGACCTCGATAGCGCCGACCATCGCAGCCACATGGCCTATGCGATGTACGACCCGAACGACGGCCAGCTGAAGTGCCCGTCGACCCACCGGTACGTCATCCCCACCTTCACGATGGGGGTCTGGTATTCGGTCGACGACACGCTCGACCGATCGGGAACGTGGACGCCCCAGACGCGCACTTGGTATCTGTCGTCGGACAAGATGCCGGGCATGGCACCGATGCGGCCGGGCTCGACGTTCCATTCCGACTGGTTCGGCGCGTGGGATGACGACACGATGGCCGCGTGGACGGCGAACTGCATCGACAAGCTGTTGAACTGTTCGGGCGGCGACCTGGGCAACGGCAAGCAGATCGCGGACGCATGGCTGCGCAGCGATCGAGCCAACCCTCGGTTGGTGCCGGTGCCGGCACGCTGAAAAGGAAAAGCCGCCAGCCTCTCGGCTGGCGGCTCTCCACCGTAATCCGGGAGTTGCAGACCCGATTAGGCGAAGTTGACCCTCGCAGCCTGCTTGCGGCGACGCATGGACGCGCCGACACCGCCGAAGCCGATCAGCATCATGGCCCAGGTGGCCGGTTCCGGCACGGCCGAGGTGCCGGCGAAGCTGAGCGTGCCGGCGAAGGCCGCGTTGCCGCCCGACGTGCCACTGACGAACAGTGTGTTGGTGCCGCCGGCAGTCAAAGCCTGGTTCAGAAGGTTCCGGAACTCCTGCTGACCGGTCGCGAGCGTGGTAAAGTTCACGCCGTTCAGCGTCACGCGCGTGAAATCGATGTTCGCCGCCAGATTGTTACCGGTGTAGTTCGAGCCGATATCAGCACTGGCGAGCGTGAAGCCCGACGGGGTGGTGAAGGTGAAGGTGCGCTCGAAGGTGCACGACGTCACGCCAGATGCGCAGGTGACTTCGTCGTCACCGAACGTGCCGCTCGGGCCGCTGATGGCGATCGTCTGAGCTGCGTTTGCGGACGAAGCGGCACCGACAGCCGCGGCCACGGCGACAAGCGCTATCGAAACTTTCTTCATGGAGATCTCCCTGCAACGCGCCAAAGCCACTCGGGCGCGAAGTCGCTCAGACGCGCGTTGGGCCCGTAAGTTTCATGGTTACAAAAAATTAACCATATAGTTACGCGATAACCGGCTGCCCGAAAAAATTAGCAGCCAGGCGAGAAACAGCTTCAGTAAAGACCCGCCGCCGACCGGTATGGCCGGCGGCGTAATCTAATCCAGCAGGGAGGATCGGACCGCGTAACGCGACCAGCGGTGAATGGTTGCATCTTCAGACCCTACCCATACGGTATGCGCAGTGTACCGCAGGGCGGGGCCCGTCGGCCGAGCGTTTCGCTACCCCGACCCGCCCCGGGTCCTGCCAATCTCTCATTAACTTGATCATCCGCGTGAAACTGGTTCGCGAGTTAGGTACCGAGCCGGCTTGAGCGACTTTAGCGCAGGATTTCTGCGCCGCTGTTACTGGGCATTGTGCCGGCATACACGTTCAAACCCAGAGCATCCTTCGCTTCCAGTCACGCCTTCCATTTGGACATGTGCGCGGACGACGAGGCGGCTTTCAGTCTTGCCACAGCTCTGCTCACGATTTGGAAGAACGCCGATAGCGTACTGGTCAAGCAAGGCACTCGAGAGTTCGAGGTGCGGCGGTCCTAAGAAAGACGCAGAGCGGCTGGCCGACCAGTTGGCCTAGATCAGCGGGCAGTTCATCCTATCGATCAATGCGACGGCTGGCGCGCGCGAGGTCTTCGGACGCTTCGATGTCGAGGAAGTCGAGACGACCTACACGATCGGCACGAACGCGGGTGGCGGGAAGCGGGTCGGCGAACTGATCGTGCGAGGCTGATCAGGCCTCGTCGCCATCGTCGCTGTTCAAGGCGAGGTACTTTTTTGCCAAGCCCGAAGCCCCTGCGCCTACGGCACCGCTGAAGAGCAACTGCTTCAAATCTGCTAGCTGCGCCTCAGTTAACACCCGCCACGGCGTGATGAGGTGCCATATCAGCATCAAAAACATCAGGGCGGCGGACCCAGCAAGTAGATAGAGCCCAGCAACAACAATCCGATGCAGATGCGACTGCACCTGATCTTCGCGCAAAATCCGGTTCAGCTTGCGTCGGGTGCGGCGTTCGCGAAGGTTCATCCCTTTCGCAAACGCTAACTCCTCCGCCATGCCGTCCCGGCTTTCGACGCGATCTGCATCATCCGGCGGCGGAACGGCAGTTGGCGCGGCGATTGCCGCGTCAGATCGGGTCGCCATTCCGTTCTGCGTGAATGCGCCGATAATGTTCCGCGATCATTTCATCGGTGATCTGCGAGTTCCGTCCCCGCTTCCAGGCGATGTCCCACGGGGTCCCATCCCTATGGGTCATCGTCGAAAGCTGGCCGCCAGAAAAGCCGCCATACACCTTGTAAACTTCTTCGACGTGCGCAGCCTCAAAGGGACCAAGCTCGTCAGAGTGGTGAATAGGTATCGTCACGGCGTCCGAGCGGAACGCTTTCAGCTTATGATACAGATCCGGGAAGACGGGGCCGTACTGCCACGCCTCCACTCGGTCCCGCACCAAACCGTCGCCGCGCAGTGGAAAGCTCCATCCGTGCGCGATGTACGTCAATTTAATCAATTGGAGCGGTGTCAGTGTATTGCCGGAAATCATCCGGAACCGATCTGCAACCGCCGCTGCGCTAGCCATTTGACCCTCGCTGAAACGCGGAATTGCGTTGTCTCATATAGTCTCAATCAGACCCAACGTCCACCACAAGGCTTAGTGCCTTCATCCGCCAAGTTCCCGAGCCTGCACGCCGAAGAACCCCGCCAGCCGGTCGATCTCGTCGATCGGCAGGTCGAGCAGGTAGGTGTCCGCCTTCAGCCGCCGCCGCAGGTACGTCTCGCTCCGGCCGATGATCTTCGCGGTCGTCTTGGTGGTTGCGCCCTGCTCGCGCATCAGCTGGAGCAGGCGGGGTAGGGGGCGGATCGGGGCGGACATTAGGTCTATGCCATTGGCATCGGACCGGTCACCTCTTCGATGTGCCGCACCAAATGCGCGACGTGCTCGTAGTTGATCACGAACGGCTCGCCATTCGTCATCGTCACTTCGACTCCGATAGCGGCTTTACGGGCAGAGACGATGTGGTCGGTGTTGACCAGAATTTTTCCGCCCGCGCGGAGGTCGAGAACAATCAGGGCCACAAGCTTCTCCTTCAGTGTGGGGGTGAGACTAGCCCAGGCCGCCGAGTCGCACCTAAATGAAATCGTGGGTTATAGGCTGCGCCTTGGTATCGCGCTGGTATCACGGATTGCTGCTTGTTCACGCCGCGTTCCGCTGCTTTCGATGTTGACCGAGGGGGCTTTCTCTCCGAAACCTAAGCAATCCTCGCAATGGCATTGCAGAGGTCAGGGGTTCGATCCCCCTCGGCTCCACCATTCCGAAAAGCCCGCAGCGATGCGGGCTTTTTCTTTTGGCGGCCGGTGCGCCGCCGTTGTCGCCAACGACTTGACCCGATTTTGTCCGGCCTCTAGCGCCGCGCCGATTTTTTAGCGGCGTTGTTGCGCCCGGGTGACGAAGGGGCGGGACATGCGGGGGATGATGATCGCGGGGGTCGCGGTGGCGATGCCGCTGGCCGCGCACGCGCAAGACGCGGCTGCGATCGACGACGTCGTCGTTACCGCCCAGCGCCGCGAAGAGCGTGCTCAGACCGTCGCGGTCGCCATCACGGCGATTTCGGGCGAGCGACTGATGGAAGAGGGCGTCGCCAACCTCGACAGGATCGGGCCGGACGTTCCCAACCTCTATCTGGCGCGCAATTTCGGAACCTCGTCCGGCGCACTCGTCTTTCTGCGTGGCGTGGGGGAAGGTGATTCGATCTTCACCAACGATCCGCCGGTCGGCATCTACATCGACGACGTAATCCTGCCGCGCTCGACCGGGGCGCTGGTCGACCTGATCGATATCGAGCGGATCGAGGTTCTGCGCGGACCGCAGGGGACCTTGTACGGCCGCAATACCAGCGGCGGCGCGATCAAGCTGGTGACGCAGCGGCCGACGTTCGACCGGATCGGCGGGGCGGCAGACGTGAGCGTCGGCAGCTATCGGCGGGTTGATGCGCGCGGGACGCTGAACCTGCCGCTGGCGTCGACGCTGGCGCTGCGGGTGTCGGGGCTGTCGCGCAACCAGCGGGGGTGGGGGCGCAACCTGACCGACGGCGCGTACGTCAACGGGCAGGATGTCCAGGCCGGGCGGGGCGCGCTGCTATGGGCGCCCGATGCGCAGCTCAGCGTCTTTGCGACCGGCGACCTGACGCTCGACCGGTCGGGTCCGCGTTTTCCACAGCGGTTCGTCGCCGACCCCGATCGCGCGGGGCGGTATCTCAACCGCTTCGTTGCGCCGACGGGGAGCATCGATCGGTTCGAATCGGCCGATACCGATCCGCTCGGGACGACCGATACCGGCGGCGCATCGCTGCGTATCGACTATCGCACGGGCGGTGCGACCCTGTCGTCGATCACCGGCTGGCGCATGCTGCGATCGCGGATCGGGTTCGATCAGACCGCCAACCCGCCGGGCGTCGGGGCGAACGTCATCCTGTTGCAGGACCAGCGTCAGCGGAGTGTCAGCCAGGAATTTCAGGCGACCGGCGCAGCGTTCGGTGGCGCCGTGGAGTGGCTCGCGGGGCTCTACGCTTTTCACGAGCATAATGATCAGTTGACCGCCGTGAGCTTCGCCTCACCGGCCGGGAGCGGCGCGCGGTTCCGGACGGGGGATTTCTTCAATGCCCCGTCGCGCGTGGCAACGGTGGGCGGCAACTGGTCGCCCTATGAGCCAAGTCTCGACACGACGAGCTGGTCGACGTTCGGCTCGACGACCCTGTCGCTCGGCGATCGGACACGCGTTACGGCGGGCCTGCGCTACACCGATGAGCGCAAGCGCTACGACGTCCGCTTCCTTACCGCGCCGGACAGCGTCCTGGTCCTGCCTGACGGTCGTGTCGCGCAGCGGCGTATCCGCGGGCGCTGGACAGACGTGTCTCCGCGGGCGGCGATCGAGTATCGGGCCACGGACGACGTGTTGCTCTATGCCTCCGCTGCCAAAGGCTTCCGCAGCGGCAGCTTCGATGGTCGAGCGCGAAACATCGGCTTCGTCCTCGACCGGCAGGGTGCGATCGCACCGGAGACGGTGTGGAGTTACGAGGCGGGAATCAAGTCGGACTGGTTTTCTCGACGCTTGCGGGTGAACGCCGACGTGTTCGTCAACCGCTACACCGACATCGCCTTCTCCGCCGCGCGCGCCAATTCGACGCCGCCGGAGATTTTCCGCCAGAACGTCGGCGACGCGCGCATCCAGGGGGTGGAGGTCGAATGGACCGCGCGTCCCGTCGCGGGCGTGGAGCTCGGCGGCTGGCTGGCGACGCTTGACGATCGCTTTACCAGGCTCGCGTCCAGTCCGGGCTGCACGATCGTGCCGGAGGATCAGCTCGACCTGCGGTTCACGCCCTCACTGCGATATCAGCTTCGCGGCAGCTACACGCGGGGCGGTATCCGGATCGGTGCCGATTATTCGGCGGCGTCGCCGTACAATATCGCGCTGTGCAACGAACCGCAGCAGGGCGTGACGAACAATGCCGCGATCAACGCACAGATCGGTTGGGAGCGGGGCGATTGGGGCGTGCTGCTGTCGGCGACCAATCTGGCCGATCGCCGCTATAACAGCGGCAGCGTCGGGACCATCGGCTATCCCGTCGCGCCACGCGAAGTGACGGTGCGGTTGCGTCGGACGTTCTGACTGGGGGGATGGTGCCGGTTGCAGGAATCGAACCCGCGACCTTCGGTTTACAAAACCGCTGCTCTACCAGCTGAGCTAAACCGGCGTCTGCGGTCCCCATGCGTCAGACGACGCCGAAGGTCCAGCCTTCGGTGCGAGCAATTTCATCGGTCAGACCGCCCGGTTGCCAGAAATCTTGCCTGCTCGCCTCTTTCCGCATCCAGGCGGCGGTCAGGATCGCGTCGCTGGCGTGGTCGCTGATGGAGCCGTCGCCACCGCCGGGCGCGCTGCCAAGTGCGAGTAGAGCGGCGTCCAACTCGGCGTGGGTGCGCATCTTGCTGCGCGACCGGGCGCGACCCGCGGCAATCGCGGCCAAGGTCGTGTAGAGTTCGACGACCACCGGCCCCGCCTCCGGAACCGGATCGAACGGCCAGATCGCGACGCGGCCGCTCAGCCGGTGTAGCAGGCGCATGCCCGTCAGGCTGGACTTGCCGACCTGCGCCGCGCCGACAAGGTTGAGATTACTGTAGGGGCTAAGACCCATGCGCTGCTGTGCGCGCTCGGTGGCGCGAAGGCGGCCGCGGCCGGGCTCGAACAGGTCACCGGTGCGGCCGCCGTGACGGCGGAAGTGGCGGGCCGCTTCCGGGTGATCGACGAAGCTGGAGGCCGCGAAATGCGGATCGTCTAAGCAGATGCGCTCGACCAGCGCCCAGAGGCCACGGGCATCGGCCGGGCTTTCGTCCCAGCCGGGAAAATAGGCGCCGCGGTCGACGAAGGGCAGCGAGGGGCCGAGGTCGAGGCCGATCAGCGTGTCGGTTTCGGTGGCGAGGATGAGGTCAAGGACTTCGGCGCGCGACCAGATGTGGCCGGGGCGGATGAGCGTCGGGGCGCCGCCGCCGGGGCGGCATTCAGCTACGGCGATGCCCTTCTGACGTGGCCCGACTGCGCCCGACCAGTCGATCGCGATGAATTGCGTGAAGCGGGCTTTGCGCTTGGTCAAATCCTGTCATCCCCGCGAAGGCGGCTCCATCTCCAGTGCTCGCCAAGTCGATGGTCCGGGAGATGGGTTGCAGCCTGCGCGGGAACGAGGGAAGGTGCTCACGGGCGCTCTCCGTAAGCCATACGCTGTGCCTTCGATGCGCGGTCCCACCACGCTCTTTCGATCAGCAGAACGATTCGCCCTACCGCATCGGAGCCATAGCGGACCAGCACGACCGGCCACCCGTCGTAGTGCGTGGTTTGCCAGAAGGTGGCGGGATCGGTTTCCAGCAGCACCGTCTTTTCATCTGCCGTCGTATGAAGGACGAAACTGCCGGGATCGGGCGACGTCGTGCCCGCGATCGTCTTGCCGCGGACCTTGAGCGCAGGCCTGCCATAGGCGGTGCCGACCTCGACGCCGGGCAGCGTCAGCGCGTGGGCGACGACCGCATCCCAATCCTTCACTCGCGCCCCTTCCGCCGTTCGTCCCACCACGCCAGCCGCTCGGCGAGGCGCTTTTCGAACCCGCGGTCGGTCGGCTGGTAGAACGCCTGCGGCTCCATCGCGTCCGGCCAATAGTTCGCGCCGGAGAAGCCGTCTGCTGCATCATGGTCGTAGGCATAGTCCGCGCCATAGCCGATCTGCTTCATCAGCTTCGTCGGCGCGTTGAGGATGTTGGCGGGCGGCATCAGGCTACCCGTCTCCTTGGCTGAGCGCCACGCCGCTTTCTGCGCCTTGTACACCGCGTTCGATTTGGGCGCGGTCGCGAGATACAGGCAGGCCTGGACGATCGCCAATTCGCCCTCGGGCGAGCCGAGGAAGTCGTAGGTGTCCTTGGCTGCCACGCACTGGACGACCGCGTTGGGATCGGCGAGGCCGATGTCCTCCACCGCCGCGCGGATCAGGCGACGGAGCACGAACAGCGGGTCTTCGCCCGCGGTCAGCATCCGCGCGAGATAGTAGAGCGCCGCCTGCGGGTCGCTGCCGCGGATCGATTTATGCAGCGCGCTGATGAGGTTGTAATGCCCCTCGCGGTCCTTGTCGTACACGGCGACGCGGCGCTGGAGGAAGGCGCCGAGGCCTGCCGGATCGAGCGGTTCAGCGATGTCGACCGACCAGAGCGTCTCCGCCTGGTTGAGCAGGAAGCGGCCGTCGCCGTCGGCACTGGCGACCAGCGCGTCGCGCGCGGCCGGGGTGACGGGCAGCGCGCGTTCCATCAACGCTTCGGCGCGGTCGAGCAGCTTGCCCAGCGCCGTCGCGTCGAGGCGGTGGAGGATCAGCACCTGCGCGCGGCTGAGCAGTGCGGCATTAAGCTCGAACGAGGGATTCTCGGTCGTCGCGCCCACCAGCGTGACGGTGCCGTCCTCGACATATGGCAGGAAACCGTCCTGCTGCGCGCGGTTGAAGCGATGGATCTCGTCCACGAACAGGAGCGTGCGCTGACCGGCGCGCATCGCGACCTTGGCTTCGGCGAAGACCTTCTTCAGGTCGGCGACGCCGGAGAAGACGGCACTGATCGGCGCAAACCGAAGCCCTACCGCGTCGGCGAGCAGCCGCGCGATCGTCGTCTTGCCGGTGCCCGGCGGCCCCCACAGGATCAGCGACGACAGCCGCCCCGCGGCGACCATCCGCCCGATCGCGCCATCGGAGCCGGTGACATGCTCCTGCCCGACGACGTCCTCCAGCGCGCGCGGGCGCAAGCGGTCGGCGAGCGGCGCGGTGTCGGGGAGGGGGTCGGCGAGCGGTTCGAGCCCGGCGAGGAGGTCGGCCATCGGTACAATATAGGGAGCGGAATGGAGATGGCGAATGGCGCTAAAGATATATCTTGACAGTTTTTAGCTAAGATATATCTTGAGTGCATCACGACACAGTAAGAGTGACATATGTACGGACATCATCATCACCCGAACCGCCACGGCCGCGGTTCGGCACCGCGCGGCGGTTGGGATCAGCGGAGCCGGCGGCTGGAACAGCGCTTCGCCGAAATCTTCGGTGACGGCAGTCGCTGTGCGCCGCAGGGCGGATGGGAGCGCTGGGGCGAGCGGATTGATCACCGCTTCGCCGAGAAATTCGGGAACGGACGCGGTGGCGGCGGCGGCGGACGGCGGCGGATGTTTTCCGGTGACGAGCTGCGGCTGGTGCTGCTGAAGCTCATCTCGGACTCGCCGCGCCACGGCTACGACCTGATCCGCGAGATCGAGGCGCTTACCGGTGGGGCCTACGCGCCGAGCCCGGGCGTGGTCTATCCGACCGTGACCCTGCTCGCCGACATGGACCTGATCGCCGAACAGCCAGGCGAGGGTGCCAAGAAAGTGTTCGCGATCACGCCGGCGGGCGAGGCGCATCTGGCCGAGCGGGCAGAGGAGGTCGCGGCGTTATTCGAGCGGCTTGCAGCGGTCGGAGCGGAACGCGAAAAGCGGGAGCCTGCCCCCGTTGCTCGTGCGATGATGAACCTGCGCGAAGCCTTGCGAAATCGTATCGGCGCGGGTGATCTGGCGGACGATGGGCGGCATATGATTGCCGACATCCTGGACGACGCCGCACGCCGGATCGAACGGCTGTGAGCGCGTCGGCGACGGCGCGCACGCCGACGACCCATGCCAGCAAATATCTCCAGCAGCTGTGCAAACACTGGCAGCATAATCTGGCGGTCGAATTCGACGCGCAGCAGGGGCGGGTGACTTTCCCCAAGGATGCGCGCGGGGCGGAGTGGCCGGGGGACGCGGTGGTGACCTTCACCGCCGAATCCGACGCGCTCGTCACCCGGATCGACGCGAGTGTCGAGGGGCAACTGGAGGGGTTGAAGGGCGCGGTCGCCCGGCACCTCGATCGCTTCGCGTTCAGGGAAGCGCCGCTCAGGTTCGAGTGGGGCTAAAGTCCCGTTCGCCCTGAGCTTGTCGAAGGGCCGTTCTGCGATACTTTCGCGGTGTCCGTGCGGCACGAAGTACGGTGCTTCGACAAGCTCAGCACGAACGGATTTCAACTAGGCTTAGCGCGCCAACTCCAGATACGTATCCAGCACCGCCTGGTTCGCCGTGTCCCAGCGATAACCGAGCGCCGCCGCGTGCCCGGCATCGCCCATCGATCGCCGGAGCGCGGGGTCGGTGACGATCCGCTGGATCGCATCGGCATAGGCACCGACGTCACGCGGGGGCACGAGAAAGCCTGTCCGCCCTTCCTCGACCAGATCGACCGCGCCGGTCGCTCGCGCGGCGACCACCGGAACCGCGCTCGCCATCGCTTCGGTCGTCACGTTGCCGAACGTCTCGGTCACGCTGGGGTTGAAGAATACGTCCATCGAAGCGACTGCGCGGCCGAGCGCATCGCCCGACTGGAAGCCGGTGAAGATCGCGCCGGGCACGCGCTCGGCGAACCAGTCCCGCGCCGGGCCGTCGCCAACTACCAGCACCTTGAGCGCCACGCCACGCCGCGTCAGTTCGCGCGCGACGTCGGCGAAGATGTCGAGGCCCTTTTCCTTCACCAGCCGGCCGAGGAAGCCGATCGCCATGTCGTTGTCGGCGATACCGAGCCCGCGCCGCCACGCCAGATCGCGGCGGTCGGGGCGGAAACGGTCATGATCGATCCCGCGCGACCAGATGCCGATCGGGGTCGAGACGCCCCAGTCCTTCAGGATGTCAATGATGCTGGGGCTCGGCACGACCACGCGGTCGGCGCGATCGTAGAAGCGCTTCAGCATCCAGATCAGCGGGGACTCGATAAAGCCAAGGCGATAATAGCGCGGGTAGGTCTCGAACCTAGTGTGGAGCGACGCGACCGTGCGGATGTCGCGCTTGCGCGCCCAGCTGAGCGCCGCGTGGCCGAGCAAATCGGGGGCCGAGACATGGACGATATTCGGCGCGAACGCCTCCAGGTCGGCGCGGGGGCCGGCGGGCAGGCTGCGCGCGATTTTGTATTCCCCGCGGCCGCCGACGGGGACCGGGATGGCCGGGACGCTGACAAGGTCGCCGGTGGGCGGGAAGGCCGGCTTGTCCACGGTGGGGGAATAGACCCGCACCGAGACGCCCGCGTCGAGCAGATGGCCGACGAGGCGGTTCAGCGCCTGGTTCGCGCCATCTCGGACGTAATTATAATTGCCGCTGAACAGGGCGACGCGAAGGTCGCGGGGGGATTTTGGCGGCTGCATGGGGGTGGGGCTTTAGCGGGGCGTGCCGCGTTTGACTATCTCGCTGCCACCGGCGCTGCTTTGCTTACGGCGCCCAAGTTACCGAAAGGATAGCATAGCCCGACGCCGCACGGCCCATGATATCCATGGCGGACTTAACAGTGACCCGCTGCAAAGCGATCTGACACATTCGCTCGCCGATTGCCGGATGTGGCGCTGCGATCGATTGGCACGTAACGACCTTACCGTCAGCACTTGTCGCAAGTAACGCGGTCGCCACACCGGACGGCCTTCCTGGAACGCCCGCAGGATAATCCCCTGCACCGAAGAAACGTCCCGGATTGAGAGGCTTTGCGACCCGGTTTTCGAACCAAGCCGCTGGATCGACGCCCAGCTTGACGAGGGTATCGCGGTGACACGCCTTCAAAGCTACGACGGCATTTCCGATCCCTGCCGCTGGAAAGGCGAAGTTCTTTCGGCCGAGAGAAAGCGACAGATCAGAGACATCGGGTGGAATCGCATCGGCATTCGATGCCGGTAGCGTCGAGCGAACGATACGCCGGCCGTCACCGCATCTCGCGTATAGCCCGGAATATCTTGCGAGTTTGACACCAGGGAAACGGCGACCGCGGTGTCCCCACCTTTGATACTGGGGATAACACTCGCCGGACCGATGACATTTAGTTCGTACGCAGTCTGAAAAGTCGAAGGTGCGAGACGGAGGATCAGGCGTTCGTCATTGACCGCAAATTGCCGAGCGATGCTGCAAGGAAAGGGCGTTTGAGAAAGCTGCCAAGGACCGACAGGCGTTGCGGTTCCGTTCGCGGTAGCCAAGAGAAGGGCGACAGATAACGCGGCTGGCATCGTGTAATCATCGGGAATTTTTCACGCAGTCGCAAGATTTGTCGTGTTCCCCAATCGTTCTGCACGCGCTATCGTAGATCGTATGGCCAAACCCCAGAAACGCTACGTCTGCCACTCCTGCGGCTCGGTGTCGCACCGGTGGGCGGGGCAGTGCGGCGATTGCCAGGAATGGAACACGCTGGTCGAGGACGCGGGCGGCAACGTCACGCCCTTCTCGGCCAAGCATAATCTGCAATCCGGCGGACGCGCGATCCTGATGTCGGGGCTTGATACCGACATCGCGCTGCCCGACCGGATGGAAACCGGCATCGCCGAACTCGACCGCGCGCTGGGCGGCGGGTTCGTCGAGGGGTCGGCGACGCTGATCGGCGGCGATCCGGGGATCGGCAAGTCGACCCTGCTGCTCCAGGCGGCGGCTAAGCTGGCGCTGGCGGGCAAGTCGGTCGCCTATGTCTCGGGCGAAGAGGCGGCGGATCAGGTGCGGTTGCGCGCGCGGCGCCTGGGCCTCGGCAATGCGCCGGTTCAGCTGGCGGCGGCGACCAGCGTGCGCGATATTCTGACGACGGTCGGGCAGGGGAACGTGCCCGACCTGCTGATCATCGATTCGATCCAGACGATGCATTCCGACCTGATCGAAGGCGCGCCGGGGACGGTCAGTCAGGTCCGCGCGTCCTCGGGCGAGCTGATCCGCTTCGCCAAGGAACGCGGGACCGCCGTCGTACTGGTCGGCCATGTGACCAAGGACGGGGCGATCGCCGGCCCGCGCGTGCTGGAGCATATGGTCGACACGGTGCTGGCGTTCGAGGGTGAGCGGAGTCACCTTTACCGCATCCTGCGCGCGACCAAGAACCGCTTCGGCGGCACGGACGAGATCGGCGTGTTCGCGATGGATACGGCTGGCTTGAGCGAAGTCAGCAATCCTTCGTCGCTGTTCCTGACCAGCCGGGACGAGAATGTCACCGGCACCGTCGTCTTCCCGGCGCTGGAGGGCACGCGACCGGTGCTGGTCGAGGTGCAGGCGCTGACCGTGCGGCTGGCGTCGGGCGCGACGCCGCGGCGCGCGGTGGTCGGTTGGGATAGCGGGCGGCTCGCGATGATCCTGGCGGTGCTGGAGGCGCGGTGTGGCCTCAGTTTCTCGTCGGCGGAAGTCTATCTAAACATCGCCGGCGGCTACCGGGTGCAGGACCCGGCGGCCGATCTCGCGGTGGCGGCGGCGCTCGTCTCGGCGCTCAGCGAGCGGCCGGTTCCGGCAGATGCGGTCGCGTTCGGGGAGATCGCGTTGTCGGGCGAAGTGCGCCCTGTCGCACATGGGCCGCTGCGGCTGAAGGAAGCGGCGAAGCTCGGCTTCGGGCGGGCGCTCGTGCCGGCCAAGCAGGGGGGCGAGGGGGCGGCCATGACACTGTCGAGCTTCGCCAATCTGACGCGGTTCGTTGACCATATGCTGGGGCGGGGATAATCTGGCTGCCAATAATCCCGACGTTCGTCCCGAGTAGCGATCGAGCTTGTCGAGAGCGCGTATCGAGGGATGGGTTGTCTCGATACGCCGTCTCGGCAAGCTCGACGGCTACTCGACACGAACGGTTCGGGGGTGGGGCGGGAAGAATGATATGGGCCTGACGGCGCTCGACATATTGGTGCTAATTACGGTCGGCGGCGCCGCGATCCTGGGGCTGATGCGCGGTTTCGTGACCGAAGTGCTGAGCCTGATGGCGTGGATCTTCGTCGTGTTCGCACTGAAGCTGTTCCACACGCCGCTGACCGCGATGCTGACCGATGCGGTGGGGACTGCGGCAGGGGCGGCGACTTTGGCCTTTGCGGTGATCGGCGGCATCACCTGGTTCGGCGGGCGGCTGGTCGCGAACGCGATCGGGGCGCGGACGCGGACGTCGATCCTGGGGCCGGTCGATCGGGGGCTGGGCTTCGGCTTCGGGGCGCTGAAGGGTTTGATCCTCGCGAGCCTGGCGTTCCTGATGATCGTGCTGGTGATCGACACGTTGGGCGGCGGTCCGCGGCAGCGACCGGTGTGGATCAAATCGTCGCGAACCTATCCCTTGCTGAATGCTACGTCGGCGTCGATCGCGGATTTCGTCGACCGGCGACGTAAGGGGCAGCCGGTGTTCGGGCCGGATAATGCTTCGGCGCCTGCTCCGAGGGTTTCGGAAGAGAAGTGATTTTCACGCAAAGGCGCAAAGGCGCTAAGAGGTTTCGCGCAGAGGCGCAGAGGGCGCTGAAATGGTTTGAGTGTGTTAATGACATCGTGAAAGCATCCGGAGACTTGCAGCGCGCTTCCGCGCGGAAGTCGCCTCGGCGTTCTCTGCCCCTATGCGCGCATTATCCTTTCATCTTCGCGCCTTTGCGCCTTTGCGTGATCAAACCTTCTTCTTCCTGATGCACAGCCGAAGCATCTGCCCTACATGAGCTCCGTGACCGCGCCTCTCTACAACGCCACCATCCTGCGCCTTGCCGCGTCGATCCCGCATCACGAACGTTTGCTCGAGCCGATGGCGACGGTCGAGAAGCGCTCGCCGATCTGTGGCAGTCGTGTCACCGTCGACGTCACTGTCGATGGCCAAGGCCGGATCGAAACGCTGGGAATGCTGGTCCGGGCCTGTGCGCTCGGCCAGGCGTCGGCCTCGCTGTTTGGCACAGTGGCGATCGGCAAGTCGCCCACTGAACTCGCCGCCGCGCGCGATGCGCTGACGGCGTGGCTGGCGGGAGAGCGCGATGTGCCGCCTGACTGGCCGGGGCTCGACATCTTCACTCCCGCGCTGCCGCATAGCGCGCGGCATCCGTCGATCCGCCTCGTGTTCGAGGCTGCAGCCGAAGCCGCCGATCTCGCCAACAAGGCGACCGCGCGATGAACGAAGCGGCTCACGCCAGCGGCAGCCTGTTGCACGATGCCGTCCCGCTGCTCGGCTTCGCGCTGGTCTTCGTCCTGATCTTCCGCCGCCTCGGGCTCGGTGCCACGCTCGGCTACCTCGTCGCCGGCGCCGTCGTGGGGCCGCAGCTGCTCGGCCTCGTCGGCGGGGCGGAATCCAAGATGCACATCGCCGAGCTCGGCATCGTGCTGCTGCTGTTCCTCGTCGGGCTGGAGTTGAACCCGTCGCGGCTGTGGCGGATGCGGCAGGATATCTTTGCCGTGGGCGGCTTGCAGGTCGTGCTCTGCGGCCTCGCGATCGGCGCCATCCTGCTGGTCGTCGCGAAGTTCAGTCCGGAAGCGGCGTTGGCGCTCGGCCTGCCGCTGGCGTTGTCGTCGACGGCGCAGGTGTTGCCGATGCTGCAATCGGCCGGCCGGCTGCGCACGCCCTTCGGCGAGCGGGCCTTCGCCATCCTGCTGTTCCAGGATCTGTCGATCGTGCCGATGATCACGATCGTCGCCGCGATGAGCCGCAATCCGGCCGACGCCGCGGGACCGCCCGGGTGGCTGCTCGCGGTCTACACGCTCGCCGCGATTGTCGGATTGATTGCCGCGGGCCGCTATCTCCTGCGTCCGCTGTTCCGGCTGATCGGCAATCTGGGCGAGCGCGAGATGTTCGTCTTCGCCGGGCTGTTCACCGTCATCGCCAGTGCGGCGGTCATGGAGGCGCTGGGCCTGTCGGCGGCGCTCGGCGCGTTCATCGCCGGCATGATGCTGGCCGACTCGCCCTATCGCCACGAGCTGGAGGCCGACGTCGAGCCGTTCCGCTCGATCCTGCTCGGCCTGTTCTTCCTTGCGGTCGGGATGATGCTCGACCTGAACGCCATCGCCGAACGGCCGGTGTTTGTGCTGACGATGGCGGTGACCCTGGTCGCGGTGAAGGCGGCGTTGATTTGCGGCATCGGCCTCGCCTTCAGGATGAAGTGGCGACAGGCTCTCGCGCTGGGATTGCTGCTGAGCCAGGGTGGCGAATTCGGCTTCGTCTTGTTCGCGCAGGCGCAGAATGCGCTGCTGATCGCGCCCGAGGCGGCAAGCCTGTTCGGCGCGATCGTCACGCTCAGCATGGCGACGACGCCGTTCCTGATGATGGCCACGCGCCGTTTCCGCTCGGCGCCGGTCGACGAGCAGGAGCGCGATGGGCCGAAGGCGGACGGATCGAACGCGATCATCGTCGGCTATGGCCGGTTCGGCCAAACGGTCGGCCAGATGCTGAACGCGCAGGGCATCGCGGTGACGTTGATCGATACCGATATCGAGATGATTGACATCGCCGGGCAGTTCGGCGCGAAGGTCTATTACGGCGACGGCCTGCGGCTCGACATGCTGCGCCAGGCAGGCGCGGCGGATGCGGAACTGATCCTATTCTGCAATGACGGCGACGGGATCGATGCCGAATTCGTAGGATCCGTTCACAAGGCGTTCCCGGACGCGGCGATCTTCGTCCGTGCCTATGACCGCCGCGCGCTGCTGAAACTCAAGGGCTCGCCGGTCGCGGGCGTGGTGCGCGAGCTGCTCGATTCCGCCGTACACATGGCGCGCGAAGCGATGGCGGCGGTGGGCGTGGACGCATCCGAGATCGACCGCACCGAGGAATTCTACCGCGGCCGCGACCGCGAGCGGCTGAAGATACAGTTCGAGGCCGGCGACCTGCGCGCCGCGCGCGAGGCGGTGATCGCCGATGGTGGCTGGGCACCCGAACGACGCGCCGACCGCGAGCGGCCCGACCCCTTGCCCGGGCCAAAGCCGGCGCCAGGAGAATGCGGATGAAGGGTCGGCCATTTCACGAAAGGCTGAGTTTCGCGCTGGCCGGCTTGAAGGCAGCGTGGGTGCGCGAGGTGAGCTTCCGTACGCAGACGATGTTCGTTGGGGCGGTCGGCATCGGGTTGCTCATCCTCAAGCCCGCCCCGATCTGGTGGGCCGTCGTCGCACTGGTCTGTGCGATCGTACTCGCGCTCGAACTTCTGAACTCGGCGATCGAGGGCGTCATCGATCTGCTGCATCCCGGGCTCCACCCGGAGATCAAGGTCGTCAAGGACATGGTGGCCGGTGCCGTGCTGGCGATCAGCCTGGCCGCGGTCGCAATCGCTGTCGCAATGGTCGTCGAAACCGGTCCGTCCGCCTGGAGTCGCTGGGTATCATGACTGTCATTTCGATCCTCGCCGCGCTGTCGGGTGCGATCGCTGTCGCGGCCGGAGCGTTCGGTGCGCATGGGGCGGAGGGGAAGGCGGCGGAGTGGTTGCGTACGGGCGGCGAGTATCAGCTTATCCACGCGGTCGCGGCGCTGGTCGCGTTGCGGATGGAGGCGCGGGGGCCGGCGGCGCTGTTCGTGGCGGGCGGGGCGGTGTTTGCGCTGACGCTCTATGCGATGGCGTTCGGCGCGCCGCGGTGGCTGGGCGCGATCACGCCGATCGGTGGGACGCTGTTGATCGCCGGATGGTTGTGGCTCGCGTGGCAGGCGCGGGGCTGACGCTCAGTCCCGGCCGACCACCGCGATGATCACCTCGAACGCACCGACCAGCGGATCATGGTGCAGCTTCGTGCGCAACTGGCGTGACAGGCCCTCGATCACGCGGCCGTAGCGCGTGGCAAGCAGGTCGCGCAGCGTATCGCCTTCGATCAGTGCCGGCGAATTGATCCGCAATATGGCGCGATCGTCCGACTCCGGGTCGGCCTTCAGCGAGATCCGCACCTGCGACGCGGGTGCGATCGTCATTGCCAGTTCGACGAGTTCGGTGGTCAGGAAGGCGACGGCGACGGCGACGTCCTGGGACACGTAAAAGGGTTCGATGTCGAGCACGAGCGACAGGCGGCCGGTGCCTTCCGGCGCGGTCGCCCGCAGGTTCGCCGACAGCTCGCCGATCACCGAGCGCAGGCCGAGGCCGCGGTTGATCTCCATCTCCGCGAAGTGATGGCGGTGGACCACCGCGAGCGCATCGACGCGCCGTTGGATCGAGGCATAGGCGGCCGATGCCTCCGGCGATGCGGCGCCGCGGGCGTGGAAATTGATCAGGCTGGCAATGACTTGCAGGTTGTTCTTGACGCGGTGATGCACCTCGCGAGTCAATCGCGTCTGGCGCACCAGCCCCTCGGCCAGATCGCTTTCGTGCGCCTGCACGGTCCGGCCGAGGCCAAGAAATGCCTGGTCGAGTTCGCGAATTTCGTGCGCGGGAACGGCGCCGATCGAGATCGCCTCGAACGGACCGTCCGGGCGATATTTCACGACGCTGGTGCTCAGCCGGCGCAGCGGCCGGATCAGCGTCCGATCGACGACGAACCAGCCGACACCGGCGGCGACCGCCCACATCAAGAGCGGCAGCAGCATCGCGATCAGCACAGGCGACGTGATCGGCGTGCTCGCCATCGTCATCACGAGTTCGAGATCGGCGACGCCGACCGGCACCGTCAGCGCATCGCGGCGCGCCAGCATCGGCCCGTCCAATTCGCGCAGCGTCAGACTGTCGTCGCCGGCGCGCAGCACCGCGCCATATTCGGGCACGAACCCGCTCGGTCGGCTGACGCTGGCGAGGAACTTCGTTGGGAAAAAGGCGGTGGCGCGGGCGACGCCGTTGGTGCCGCGGATCGTCAGCGTCAGGCCGCGCTCCGGCGCGATCCCGGTCGCGATGCCCATGCCGATCGCCCCTTCGGCCTGGGGCACATCGCGGCCGCAGCGCAGCCGCCCGGCCGCGTCGTGGATACTGAAGTTTCCGCCCGCGCTCATATCGGGCGCGAACACACCGGTAACCCGCGCGCAACTCAGCGCATCGGCCGGGTCACGTTCTATCGCATCGAGCGCAGAGCGAAGCGCGTTCATGTCGCCGATCAATTCGATCGTCATGGTGCGGGCGGCTTCGGTCGCGGCGACGCGCAATCGTGCCTGGTTCTCGCTGTCCGATACACGCGTCGTCTGATAGGCGGCGAAGGTGATGATCAGCGCGAACGGCAGCAGCGCGGCGCTTAGGATCAGGAAGAGTTTGGCGCCCGTCGGCAGGCGCGCGAAACTGCCCGCCGGGGTCGCGGCCGGCTGTTCGGTCGTCGGAGTGTCCGTCATCTGTGGCGGACTATCCCAGCTTCTTCAGCAGTTCCAGCATCTCGTCGGGCACGGCTTCGGAAGCGGCATCATGGTACACCGCGCGCAACGCCGCACCGACGTCGCGCTCGCCACCATTCGCTGACTTTTCGTCCTTACGCCGAAGCGCTTTTTCGTCACCCGTCTTGGAAACCACCTCGTCCCCCTGAGCGTCCCATACCGCGGGACGGATACACGAATCGTTAAAATCGGCACGGCACGATCGCGCCAGCCATCCCCCTTCCGAATGTGCACTTACCCGGATTGGAACGGCGATGAAACCAAAGACCTCCTCGTTTGTTCCAGACCGTGCGAAATATCGGGGAGGGGGCGGGCTAGCGCTTTCCGAACGATTGCATTTGACCGGGGGCTGCCACACAGGTTGTCGCCCATATCAGGAGTTTCAGTCGAACATGTCGCTTGGACAGCAGCTTTCGCCGCATCTTCCTTTCCTGCGGCGCTACGGCCGTGCGTTGACCGGTAGCCAGTCCGAGGGCGATCAGTATGTTCGTGCGACGCTGGAAGCGATCGTCGCCGCGCCGGAGGAGTTTCCGAAGGACGTCGATCCGCGTCTGGGTCTGTACCGCACGTTCCAGGCGATCTGGTCCTCGACGCATACCGACAACCGCGCGCTGCCCGAGGATGACGGCACCAGCGGTCACGAAGCGATCGCCCGCCGCCGTCTGGCCCGCGTCGCGCCACTGTCGCGTCAGGCACTGTTGTTGACGGCGATGGAAGGTTTCTCGACCGAGGATACCGCCTATCTGATCGACGCGACGCCCGAAGAGGTCGACGATCTGGTGTCGGATGCCCTGTCGGAGATCGACAAGCAGACCCGCGCGCGCGTCCTGATCATCGAGGACGAGCCGATCATCGCGATGGACATCGAATCGATCGTCCGCGACCAGGGCCATGAAGTCACCGGCGTCGCCGTCACCCGTGACGAAGCGGTCGCGCTGGCGATGGAAGACCGTCCGGGTTTGGTGCTCGCCGACATCCAGCTGGCCGACGACAGCTCGGGCATCGACGCGGTGAAGGACATCTTGGCCGAATTCGACGTGCCGGTTATCTTCATCACCGCCTTCCCGGAGCGTTTGCTGACCGGCGAGCGGCCGGAGCCGACCTTCCTCATCACCAAGCCGTTCCAGCGGTCGACGGTGAAGGCGGCGATCAGCCAGGCGTTGTTCTTCGACGAGGCGACGGTGCCGGCGGCCTAATCGCCAGCCTGCGTCAGGTCAGAAAATTACGGACCCAAAACGGTTCTGGGGGGTTGATCGGTCATGTCGAACAAAATCGATTCCGAAGGTCGCCAGCATATCGATACCGATCGCGCCCGTGCCGGCGCGACGCCGGGGATGACCCGCTACATCCTCGGCATATCGCTGGTGCTGGTCGTCGTGATCTTCGCCCTCATCTACTTTCTGACCTGACGGACGGGATATCGTGCTTGCTCGCTCGCAATCGTGCGCGAACACACTATCTGTAAGACCCGTTCCCGATCGGACACTTATGATTCACACTGCGCACGATCATGACGAGGACGGCTCGCCGGTAACGGCTGAGCCGGTGCCGCACGTCGCGCTCAGCGATCCCGAGTTCAAGGCGCAGTTGGCGCTGGTCATCCCGCATCTGCGCGCCTTCGGGCGGTCGTTGTCGGGCAGCCGCGATCTGGCCGATGATCTGGTGCAGGAAACGCTGTTGAAGGCTTGGGCTGCGCGCCAGCGGTTCCAGGCAGGCACGAACATGCGTGCCTGGACCTTCATCATCCTACGTAACCTGTACTTGTCGCAGATGCGTCGCGCGCGGTTCAAGGGCGAATGGGACGATCTGGTCGCCGACCGGCTGCTGGCCGCACCGGCGAGCCAGGATCGACACGTCGAACTGACCGATATGCAGCGCGCGTTGCTCCATCTGCCTCAACCGCAGCGGGAGGCGCTGATTCTCGTGGGTGCGGGCGGATTTGCCTATGAGGAAGCGGCCGACATCTGCGGCGTCGCGGTCGGCACGATCAAGAGCCGGGTCGCGCGTGGACGTGTCGCGTTGGAAAGCATCCTGACCGAAGGCCGTCTGCCGTCGCGTCGGGAGCATGATGACGGCGAAAAGAGCGCGCTGGATGCGATCATGGACGAGGTCGACGATCTCAGCCGGGATACGACGCGGAACTGAGCGTTCGCATCCCCGTGGTTTGGCCGTTTAGCCTGTTCCGTAGAGTTTGAGCTTGCCGCGCTCCGGCGGAGGCCGGTGCGTTGGCGATTGATCGGCTCCGAGCTCAGACCTGCGCCGGAGCACTATAGGTAACGGGCCGTCAAAAATTTCTAGCCCGGATCGACTTTCGACGCCGATCCTCCCCTGCAAGGGGAGGTGGCAGCGCGCAGCGCTGACGGAGGGGTGTCGCGCTCTCGATAGCGGGACACCCCTCCACCCCGCGCTGCGCGCGCGGTCCCCCTCCCCTTGCAGGGGAGGAAGGTTTGAATGTCTATTCGCCCTAGATTTCAAATGTCTGCCGCCACGCGTCGCTAATCGTCAGTGACGACTGGACGTTCGCGCGTCGATCCGTTCCAGTAAGGCTGCCATATCCCGCGGCAAGATCGGGTCGCGATACGCGATCCGCAACGCAGCGCCAATTGCGTCTCCGTCCCGCGGACGGGCGACGACATAGGCATATTGCGAAGGTGCGTGCGCGTTGACCATCCGTCTAAAACACATCAGCTTTAGCTTTGTTGCTATCTTATGCGCGGATTGACCAAAGTGTTGCTCGTCGATGACAGATGAACTGGGTTACGGTCGCTCGGTCGCCGAGGCGCTCGCGACCGCCGACCGGGAATCGGACTTCCTCTCGAACCTCATCGCGCGCGAGCCGGCAGTCGTCGACGGGATCGAGGACTGGCTGGCCGATCCGCTGGCGGTGCTGAATCTCGATGCCGACCTGCCGCCACCCCGCGCACTCCGTCTCGCGCGGCGGCGGTTGGCGCTGGTCGTCGCGATCGGCGATTTGTCGGGGCGCTACGATCTCACGCGAACGACCCAGACGTTGAGCGACTTCGCGGACCGCGTGCTCGATCGCGCGATCTGGGTTGCGGTGGCGGAGCGTGTCCCCGGCGCTTCGGCGGACGGGTTCGCCGCGATCGCGCTTGGCAAGCAGGGTAGCCGCGAACTGAATTACTCGTCCGACATCGACCCCATACTGATCTTCGACCCCACGCGTTTCGCGCATCGCGAGCGGGACGAGGTTGACGAGGCGGCGGTTCGGGTCGGGCGTCGGGTGGTCGAACTGCTCCAGGCGCGCGATGGGGACGGCTATGTCCTGCGCGTCGACTTGAGATTGCGGCCTTCGCCGGAAGTGACGCCGATCGTCCTGCCGATCGAGGCGGCAATCGGCTATTATGAATCGGCAGCGCTGCCGTGGGAGCGGGCGGCATTCATCCGCGCGCGCGCCTGCGCAGGGGACATGGCGCTCGGTAGCGGGTTCTTGACCACGATCCGGCCGTTCGTCTGGCGGCGGGCGCTGGACTTCGGGACGATCGGCGAGATCCGCGGCATATCGCGCCGTATTCGCGATCATCACGCACAAGGGCAGGCGTTCGGTCCGGGCTATGATCTGAAGCGGGGGCGGGGCGGTATTCGCGAGGTCGAATTCTTCGCGCAGATCCACCAACTGATTCACGGCGGGCGCGAGCCGGCGCTGCGCACGCCCGCGACGCGTGACGCACTGGCGGCGCTCGCGGCGGCGGGGCGGATCGATCCGGATGACGCAGCCGCGCTGGCCGACGCCTATACGCTGTTCCGCACGATCGAGCACCGGGTGCAGATGATCGACGATCGGCAGACCCATGCGCTGCCGGTGCAGAGCGATTCGCTCGACCGGGTTGCGCGGCTGCATGGGCTGGCAAACGGCGCCGCGCTGCTCGACCTGCTCCGCCCGCATGTCGAACGGGTCGGGCGGGTCTATGACGCGCTGGATGGGGAGCCACCGACGCAGGTTCCGGTCGCGACCGTCGCGGCATCGAGCCGCTTCGCCGATCCCGACGCTGCCGAGGCGCGGATCGCGAGCTGGCGGGAGGGGCGCTATCCCGCCCTGCGCAGCCAGGCCGCGAACGAAGCGCTGACGGCGGTGCTGCCCGCGCTGATCGCGGCGATCGGCGAAGCCCCCGATCCCGACCGCGCGCTGTTGAGACTCGATGCGATCTTCGCGCGGCTGCCGACCGCGATCAACGTCCTGCGACTGATCGCGGCGCGTCCGGCGCTGATCGCGCTGCTGGAGACGATCCTTGCCCATGCGCCGACGCTGGCGGATCAGCTGGGGCGGCGATCCGAGTTGCTTGACGGGCTGATCGATGCATCCGCGCTCGACCTGCCGGGCGATGTCGCGACGCTGGCCGCGCAGATGCGCGCGGGCGAGCGCGGTGACGATTACGAACGCGTCCTCGATCGCGTCCGTAAGGTCGTGAATGAAAAGCGGTTCGCACTCGGTGTGCAGATCCTTGCAGGCGCCAGCGATCCGTTGGACGTGTCGGCCGGCTATGCCCGCGTGGCAGAGGCGGCGGTGGAGGTGCTGGCCGGTACGGCGGTCGAGGCGTTCGTCGCCACGCAGGGTCGGGTGCCGGATAGCGAACTCGTCATCCTGGCGCTCGGGCGGATGGGCGGCGCGCAGCTGACCCATGCGTCGGACCTCGACCTGATCTACCTCTTCACCGGCGATTTCGCCGCGGAGTCGGATGGCCCCAAGCCGCTCGGCGCGGTGCTTTATTACAACCGCCTCGCGCAGCGCGTGTCGGCTGCGCTGTCCGTGCCTACGGCGTCCGGGCCTCTGTATGAGATCGACACGCGCCTCCGGCCATCGGGTGCATCGGGGCCGCTGGTGGTCTCCCTCGACGGGTTCGAACGCTACCAGCGCGAGAGTGCCTGGACATGGGAGCATATGGCGCTGACCCGGGCACGCGCGATCTTCGGATCTGCGGATGCACGGGCAGCGGTAGACGCGATTATCGGCCGGGTTCTCCACGGTGACCGACCCGAACGCGACATCCGCGCCGACGCGACGAAGATGCGTGCCGACATGGCCGCGCATAAGCCGCCTTCCGGTCCGTTGGACGCCAAGCTGCTGGACGGTGGGCTGGTCGATCTGGAATTCGCGGTGCACACGCTGCAACTCGTCCACCGCACGGGCTTCGACTCGCACCTCGGGCGCGCGATCGATGCGTTGGCGGCGGAGGGGCGGATCGATCCCGCAATGCGCGCGGCGCATGATTTCCTGACGCGGTTGCTGGTCACCGCGCGGCTCGTCGCGCCGGACGGGCAACCGCCGTCGGAAGCGACCCGCGCGTTGCTCGCCCGCGCGCTGCGACTGGAGGATTTCGACGCGGTGCTTGCCCGGCTGGATGCGACGCGCCAAGGCGTGCGCGCCGCGTGGGCCGCAGCGCAGGGAGATCAGGCGTGACCGAAGGCGATACCATTCCCGACCTGACGCTGGCCGGCGTCGATGGCCCGATCCGGCTGGCCGATTTCGTCGGCAGGCCGCTGGTCCTCTATTTCTATCCGAAGGACGACACGCCGGGGTGCACGCGGGAAGCGCAGGATTTCTCCGCGCTTGCAGATGATTTCGCCGCCGCCGGCGTCGCCCTGCTCGGCGTGTCAAAGGACAGCCCGGCGAAGCACGCCAAATTCGCCGCCAAACATGCGCTGTCGGTCCCGCTCGCCAGCGACGATGCGGATGGCACGGTGTTGCAGGCGTTCGGCGCCTGGGTCGAGAAGAGCCTGTACGGCAAAAAATATATGGGCATCGACCGCTCGACATTCCTGTTCGGCGCCGATGGCCGGCTGGTTCGCGCGTGGCGCAAGGTCAAGGTGCCCGGCCATGCCGAGGCCGTATTGGCGGCTGCCAAGGCGCTGTGACGAGTATTGCTGCCGCGGTCAGCGCAGTCTTGCTGGCTGGTGAGCCGCGCGAGAAGATTCGGCTGGCCCGGGCGGCGGCGCGGGACTGGCGGCTGGGACGGCTCGACCATCGCTTCGACGTCTTCATGCCCGATCGCCCGGCCCGGCCGGACTTGCCCGAACTGCTGCCGCCGAGCCAGATGCCCAAGCGCGGGAAGGGCGGGTCGGAGAAGGGGCGTGTCGCGCTGATCCACGCGCTGGCGCACATCGAGTTCGGCGCGATCGATCTGGCGTTCGATGTCGTCGGGCGGTTCGGCCATGAGTTTCCCCGCGCCTTCGTCGATGAATGGATGGCGGTCGGCGCCGATGAAGCGATGCACTTCGCGCTGCTCGACCGGCGGCTGGGCGCGCTTGGCAGCTTCTACGGCGCGATGCCGGCGCACGACGGGTTATGGGAAGCGGCGACCGACACCGCGCAGGACTCGCTTGCCCGGCTGGCGGTCGTGCCGATGGTGCTAGAGGCGCGTGGGCTGGACGTGACACCGGCCACCCGCGACCGTTTTGCAGCCGCAGGCGACGCGGCGACAGCGGCGATCCTAAATCGCATCCTGAACGACGAGGTACGCCATGTCGCCGCCGGATCGCGCTGGTTCGGATTCGGCTGTGCCGCGCGCGGTCTGGAGCCGATCGCGACGTGGCAGGCGTGCGTCCGGCAGCACTTTCACGGAGTGCTTAAGCCTCCGTTCAACGACTCGGCGCGCGAAGCTGCCGGTCTGACCCGCGATTACTACGCGCCTATTGCCCGAGGCTGACGTTAACCGCATCACGGCGTCGTCAGGAAGCGGAGGGGGCTCCAACTCTCGACACGGTATCTTCCGTTCGCGCTTGTTCAGGGCGCGCGGGCGCCTTGGAATTGTGGGGATCGATGACTTTTTCGACGTTCACCGGCCAGATCGCACGAGCCTGCCTGATTGCCGCCGCAGCAGTTGTTCCGACCCTCGCGCAAGCCGAGACCAAGCCGGCGACCGGCGGACCGTTTGAAGCGGTGGCCGCGACGGAAACCGGCACCACCGCCGCCACCGGCGATGAACAGTTCCGCGCCCTCTTCCAGACCTGGAAGAAACTCGACACCACCGAATCCACCGTTATTTCGATCCCCTCTACCCACCCGGTCGCCAACCTCAGCTTCACCAGCAACTTCGGCGTCCGCTCCGATCCGTTCCGCGGGACTGCCGCGATGCATGCCGGCGTCGACATCCCAGGCCCGGTCGGTACGCCGGTCTATGCGACCGCCGATGGCGTCATCAACCGCGCGGAGCGGGCCGGCGGCTACGGCAACCTCGTCGAGATCAACCATGGCAAGGGTATCGAGACGCGCTACGGCCATCTGTCGAAAATCCTCGTCGCGCCGAACAGCCGCGTGTCGCGCGGTCAGCTGATCGGCCTGATGGGGTCGACCGGCCGTTCGACCGGCAGCCACCTTCACTATGAAGTCCGCATCGACGGTCATGCCGTGAACCCGGCGCCCTATCTGCAGGTCGCCGACATGAAGATGCTGCCGGGCGCACCGATGTCGATGGATACCGCCGCTGTCGGCGGTCCGGCGATCCCGGTTTCCGACCACTGAGGTTGCCTGGGGAGCGGGGCCGTCCTATCTCCTCGCTTATGGCCACCGCCGCTCCTGACATCTCACTGACCCCGTCCGCCGCGGCGCGGGTCGCCGCGATCGCATCGCGCCAGAACAAGCCCGCCATCCTGCGCCTCGCGGTCGACGGCGGAGGCTGTTCGGGGTTCCAGTACAAGTTCGAACTGGCCGACACGCCGGCCGCGGACGACATCGCGGTCGAAACCGATGGTGTTCGTCTGGTCGTCGACTCGGTCAGCCTCGACCTCGTCCGCGGGGCGAGCGTCGATTATGTCGAGAGCTTAGGGGGAGCGGCGTTCCGCGTGACGAACCCGCAAGCCGCGTCGGGGTGCGGCTGCGGCTCCAGCTTCTCGATCTGATGAAGATCGTCAGTTACAATGTGAACGGGATCAAGGCCCGTCTGCCGCGGCTGATCGAATATCTCGATGAGGCCAAGCCCGACGTCGTCTGCCTCCAGGAATTGAAATCGTCGGACGACACGCTGCCGGTCAAGGATATCGAGGCGGCGGGTTACGGTGCGGTGTGGCACGGGCAGAAGGGCTTCAACGGCGTCGCCATCCTCGCCCGTGACGCGCAACCGATCGAGCGGCAGAAGGGGCTGGTCGGCGAGCCCGAGGACGAACACAGTCGCTACATTGAGGCGGAGGTGAACGGCGTTGTCGTCGCGTCTATCTATCTCCCCAATGGCAATCCCCAGCCGGGACCGAAATTCGACTATAAGCTGCGCTGGATTGATCGCCTCGCCACCCGTGCGCGTGCGCTGCTGGCGGAGGAAGTGCCGGTCGTGCTGGCGGGCGACTATAACGTCATTCCGAATGACGACGATACCTTCTCCGTCCGCGCGATGCAGGACGACGCGCTGATGCAGCCGGAAAGCCGGCAAGGCTATCGCGGGTTGCTCTCACAGGGCTGGACCGACGCGCTCCGCACGCAATTCCCGCGCGGCGGCGTGTGGACGTTCTGGGACTATCAGGCGGGCGCCTGGCAGCGCGATGCCGGGTTCCGGATCGACCATCTGCTGCTTAGCCCGCTGGCTGCCGATCGCTTTGCCGGGGCGGGGGTCGACAAGGAGTATCGCGGCCGGGAAAAGGCCAGCGATCACGCGCCGACGTGGGTGCGGTTACGATAAGCTGGGCCTCCGGATCACGGAGCGGCAGTCTCGCGCGTTCCTCATTGGCGTAGTCGAACGGCACGGAGCGCACGTGCCTCAACGTCGCTTTGTATGAACACGCGCGGGGTACGATCGAACGGCGTGTTTTCTAGCCAATCGATACCGTTCAGTTGTCCCGCGAAGGCCGGAGCGTTGATAGTCGAGGCTCCGATGCATGCCGCCACTCCGGCTTTCGTCGGAGCACACCCATGCATCTCATGAGTGCATCCCACTACAAGTCTTCGGGCCTCCAAACGGTAAGGTCGGCGTCCAAAAATTTGGCGCCACTCGCCAAAAAGCAGTAAAAACCACAAGTGTAGTCGATGCTAAGTCGTTGAATTTACAAAGTCATAGTGTTTGGCATGGCTAGTGCACTGGCGTCTTCCGCCGGGCTGCCCCCTTTGTCCGGCGATACGGGAGACACATTATGTTCACGAGCATGCTCATCGCCCTTTCCATTGCTACCGGCGGCTTGTCCGTACCGGTGCGGAGTCCGGTCGACATCGCCGGGCTATCCTTGCTGTCGACGGCAAAGCCGCTCCCCGCCGCGCCCGCCAAGGCCGGCAAGCCGACGCAATATTGCGTCCGCAGCACCATCACGGGCAGCCGCATACAGCGCCTCGAATGCCAGACGCGGGACCAGTGGCTGGCACAGGGCTTCGATCCGCTCGCCGCGAAATAAGTTTTGTGGTTTCGAACGAACGGGCGGGGTGGAGCCCCGCCCGGGCGCTCACAGGTCCTTGCCGTAGACCTGATAGACCTTGTTCACCTTGCTATCGATCGTTTCGGCGATCGAGCGCATGCCCTGATTGTCGTCGAGGATCCATCCGATCTCGCCACGGGTCGCGCCGTAGCGTTGGATCGAGGCGCGGCGGATATATTCGATCATCATGAAGGCGAGCTGGCTCGCCATCCGCGACGACTGGAGCTCCTTGACCACGCCCATCAGCGGCACCCGCATCGTCCGCACCTTCGGCTTGCGCAGCCACAGCAGCAGCTTGGCCCAACCGAACGGGAGCAGGCTGCCCTTCAATGGCTTAATCGCCTCGTTCAGGTCGGGGAGGGTGATCATGAACGCGACCGGCTTGCCGTCCAGCTCGGCAATGCGGATCAGGTCGTTGAACACGATCGGCTTCAGCTTGACGCCGACGTCCTTGATCTCCGGCGGCGTGAGGGGGACGAAGCCCCAATTGTCCGACCACGCATCGTTCAGGATGTGGAGGATGATGGCGGCCTCTTCCTCGAACTTAGACTTGTCGACCTCGCGCACGCGGATGCGCTCGTTGCGTTCGCCCGACTGGATGATGCGGCGGACGATCGGCGGAAATTCCTGGGTGATGTCCAGGTCGTAGGTCATCAGCTGCTTGACGCCGCTATAGCCCGCCGCCTCGATCCAGCCGCGATATTTGGGCTTGGCGTGGCCCATCATGATCGTCGGCGGATGATCGAAGCCTTCGATCAGCAAGCCCGGCTCTTCCCAGATCGACATGGAGATGGGGCCGAGGGCGCGGGTCATTCCCTGGTCGCGCAGCCAGTTTTCCGCGGTCGCGATCAGCTTCGCCGCAACCTCGCCATCGACCGCGTCGAACAGGCCCCATTGCCCGACACCGGGGCCGAAGCCCTGGTCCGCCGGCATGGTCAGCGCCAGCGTGTCGATATGCGCCGAGATACGCCCGACCAGTTCACCGCCGCGCTCCGCCAGGAAAAGCTGAGCGTTGGCATGGCTGAACCAGCCGTTCTTCTCCGGCAGCAGCAGCCCCAGCGCCTCGCCCTTCAGCGGGGGAACCCAGTTGGGATCGTCGGCGTAGAGCCGGAACGGCAGATCGACGAACCGCTTGTAATCGGCCTTGGAGGAAATCGGGCGGATGGTGATGTCGGCCATAGGGGCGCTTTCCGGCAGGATCGTTTCGAGCGCGGTGTGACTTGCCGAATCGATCATAGCAAGCGGCTTTTCCGTGGACGCTCCCCCTCGTATCGCCACCATACAGCCACTATTTCGGGGCAATGGATCAGGTGATGACTACGACCGCAACCCTCGATCGCCGCCCGGCGGGCAGCTGGGCCGGCGTGACGCCGCGCGCGGCGGCGGAAAAGATCGTTGACGACAAGGCTCTGCTGCGGACCGCGGCGGAACTGTCGCGCGATCTCCACGCGGCCAATCCGAAAATCTACTGGGCCGACATGCTCGCGTCGGTGCTGCTCGGCTATGCGGGGCTTGCGGGCGCCATTCTGCTTCCCTCGCTGGGGCTTGCGATCGCGAGCGGTATCGTTGCGATATTCGCGCTCTATCGGGCCGGCAGCTTCATCCATGAAGTCAGCCATATGAAGCATGCGTCGGTGCCGGGGTTCCGGCTCGGCTGGAACATGCTGGTCGGCGTGCCGCTGATGATCCCGTCGTTCATGTACGAGGGGGTGCATACGCTGCACCATGCCAAGACGCGCTACGGCACCGTCGACGACCCCGAGTATCTGCCGCTCGCGCTGATGAAGCCGTGGTCGGTGCCGCTGTTCGTCGTCGCCTCCGCGCTCGCGCCGATCGCACTGCTGTTCCGCTTTGCCGTGCTGTCGCCGCTGTCGCTGGCGATCCCGCCGCTTCGCCGGACGATCGCCGCCCGCTTCTCGGCACTGGCGATCAACCCGGCCTTCCGTCGGCGCGACATGAAGGACGATTACCGCAAGCTGTGGGTGCGGCTGGAGGTGGCGACGAGCCTTTGGGCGATCGCGCTGCTGGCGCTGGTCGCGACGGGCGTCGTGCCGCTGCGGGTCCTGGCGATCTACCTCGGCATCCTTTCGGCGACGATGGTGCTCAACCAGGTGCGGACCCTCGTCGCGCATCTGTGGGAGAATGACGGCGAGCAGATGAGCGTGACCGCGCAATATCTCGACTCGGTCAACGTCCCGCCGCCGGCGCTGCTGCCGATGCTGTGGGCGCCGGTCGGCCTGCGCTATCATGCGCTCCACCACCTGCTGCCGGGCGTGCCCTATCATGCACTGGGCGAAGCGCATCGGCGGCTGACGGCGGCGGTCGAGGCGGGGTCGCTGTACCACAAGGCGAGCTATGCCGGATTGCCGGGGCTGCTGGACCGGCTGGTGCGGTCGACCTTCGGACAGCGCTGAGGCTTTCCTACTCTTCCGTCCGAACCAGCACCGCTTCGCCGACCATCAGGAACAGCAGGAACGGTGCCCAGGCGGCAAGGAAGGGCGGATAGGCGCCCAGATTGCCCATCGCCAACGCGAAATTGTCGGCGACGAAATAGGCGAAGCCGAGCGCCATGCCGATCACCGCGCGAACGAACAGCTTGCCCGATCGCGCGACGCCGAACGCGGCGACGGCGGCCAGCAGCGGCATCAGCACCGACGACAGCGGCCCGGACAATTTGTGCCACAGCGAGCCTTCGAGCGCCTTGGTCGGACGGCCGGCAGCTTCCAGATCGTCGATCGCACTCTTGAGCGCACCGAAGGACATGCCGTCGGGGTCTACGCTCGACAGGGTGAACTGGTCCGGCCGCACGCCGCGCGCGACGACCGTATTGCCGAGCGGCGTGAGCGTCCCGGTCGCCACGTCGAAGCGCTTGGCGCCGTCGATTCGCCAGCCGTTACCGTCCCGACGACCGGTGGTGCCTGACGTGACGGAGATCAGCCGCCCGCCATCGCGTTCGAACACGCTGACGCCGCCGAGGATGGCCGCATCGCCGCGCCCGCGGATCTGCTTGGCCTGGATCAGGTCGTCGCCCTCGCGCACCCAGACGTTCGAACGATCGCCGCGGTCGATCGGCAAGGTGCCGTAGTCGACCTTCTGCCATTGATCGAGCGTCGAGGTCGCGCGCGACACGATGCGGTCGTTGAATGCGAACGAGACGCCCGCGACACCCAGGCTGGCGACGATCAGCGGTGCCAGCACCTGGTGCGCCGACAGACCGGCCGCCTTCATCGAGATGACTTCGCTGTTCTGGTTGAGCGTCGTCAGCGTGATGATCGTGCCGAGAAGGACGGAAAAGGGCAGGAACCGCGCGATGATCTGCGGCGTGCGCAGCCCGACGTAGCGCCAGATTTCGGGCTCGCCATTGCCGGCATGCGCCAGGATGCGGCCGCTTTCGCTCAACAGGTCGAGCGCCTGGAGCACGATGACGAGGGCAAGCAGGATCGCAAAGGTCCGGGTCAGGAACAGCCGCGCCATGTAGAAGGTGATGGTCCGCGACGGAAAGAAGGATGCAGCGCCGCTCATGCCCGTACCTCCCGTCGGCGTTTCAGGCCGGGGATCAACCGGACGATGGATTTCAGTGCCTTGCCGAACACACGTTCCAGCGCGCCGATTGGTTGGCCGCCCGGAACATAGGCGGTCTGATAATACATCCAGACGATCAGCGCCGTCAGCAGCAGGAACGGTCCCCAGAGCGCGATGATCGGATCGACACGTCCGAGGCCGCCGATGCTTTCGGCATATTGGTTGACCTTGTGATAGGTCACGATGATCACGATCGACAGGAATACGCCCAGCGCCGATGTCGATCGCTTCGGCGGCACGCCCAGCGCGATCGCGAGCAGGGGCAGCAGGAACATCGTCGCCACTTCCACCACACGGAAATGGAAGGCGGAGCGGCTGGTGTCGCGCAGCTGTTCGCTCGCCGACGGATCGCGGCCGATGCGGGCGAGCTCGATCAGGTTGCGCTCGATATTCTCTTCGCCGCGCGGGCGGAACTGCTCGAAACGCGGCAGGTCGATCGGCAAGTCGTGCGCGGTGAAGGTCAGAACGCGGGGCGTGCGATAGCCGGGCGCGTTATGGATCAGCGTGCCGTTGGTCAGGCGGAAGATGATGACGTCGGGATCGTCGGTACGCAGGAACTGGCCGCTTTCCGCCGTCACCGACACGTCCTGGCCATTGCCCGGCGTCGCGTGGACGAAGATGCCGTTCAGCCGCCGCCCGTCGTCGAGGCTCTGTTCGATGCGCAGCGTCATCTTGTCGCCGAGATTGGTGAATTCACCGACCTTGATCGAGGCGCCCAGCGCCCCCGAACGCAGCTCGAAGCGGAGGCCCTCATAGGCGTAGCGCGCGTAGGGCTGGACGAAGCCGACGATCGCCAGGTTCGCGGCCGCCAGGACGATCGTGTAGCAATAGGGGACGCGCAGCAGCCGGCCGTAGCTCATGCCCACGCCGCGCAGCACGTCGAGTTCGGACGACGTCGCCAGCCGGCGGAAGGCGAGCAGGATGCCGAGCATCAGGCCGATCGGAATGCCGAGACCCAGATATTCGGGCAGCAGGTTCGCCAGCATCTTCCACACGACGCTGACCGGGCCGCCTTCGGTCGCCACGAAGTCGAACAGGCGCAACATGCGGTCGAGGATCAGCAGCATCGCCGCGATGACGAGCGTCGAGAACAGCGGCACGGCGATCAGGCGCGCGAAATAGCGATCGATCGACTTCATGACGGCCGGCTATATCGGGGCGGGCGGCGCGCGCCAGTTTTAAATGCGGGGCAGGGCCTTACACCGGATCGGTGTCACGCCGCGCTGCGCACCGGTTCCGGTGTCGGTCGTGCGGCGATCGCGGTATCGATCGCGCCCGACAGTGCGGCCATGGTGAAGGGCTTGCGCAACACCTGCCGCCCGGCAAGGCCGCCTTGCTCGCCCGCTTCGCCGGCATAGCCCGTGACGAACAGCACGGCGGCATCGGGCAGCCGCGGCGCAAGGTCGGCGACCAGTTCGGGTCCGGTCCGGCCGGGCATCAGCACGTCGGACAGGATCAGGTCGAAACGACGGTCGTGCGCATCGACGACCGACTCGACGCGCAAGGGATCGCCGCAGGCAACCGGACGGTGGCCGAGCGCCTGGAGCGCGCCGACCGTCGCCGCCAGCACGCGCGGGTCGTCCTCGACGACCAGAATGTCGAGATTCGCCGCATGGTGGGCATCGCTAACGGCGGCCGGGTCGGCCTCCGCCGCTTGCGACGTGACGACGCCGGTATGCCGTGGCAGGTACAAGGTCACGGTACAGCCCGCACCGGGTTCGGAGTCGATCCCGACGACGCCACCGGATTGCTGGACGAAGCCGAAGATCTGGCTGAGGCCAAGTCCGGTCCCCTTGCCGATCGGCTTGGTCGTGAAGAAGGGCTCGAAGACCCGGGCGATCACCGCCGCGCTCATCCCGCACCCGGTATCGCTGACCGCGATCGTCGCATAGTCGCCAGCGGAACAGTGATCGACCTCATGTTCGGCCAGGGTGGTGTGGCCGGTCGTGATCATCAGCAGGCCGCGCCCGTCCATCGCGTCGCGCGCATTGACCGCCAGGTTCAGCACCGCATTTTCCAGCCCGTGTCGGTCGACGAACACCCGCCAGCCGTCGCTGACGTCACGAACGTCGACGGTCACCAGGTCGCCGAGCGTCCGGTCGATCAGGTCCGTCATGTCGGCGATGATCGACGCCGCTTCGACCGCCTCGGGCTGAAGTGCCTCGGCACGGGCGAAGCTCAGCAGGCGGCGGGTGAGGGCGGCGGCACGCTCGGCGCCTTCGCTGGCGCTGTCGAGATGGCGGGCGACTTCTGCCGGTTCGCCGCTGTGCCGTCGCGCGAGTTCGATCCCACCGATAACGACGGCCAGCATGTTGTTGAAATCATGGGCGATGCCACCGGTCAACTGGCCGACGGCATCCAGCGTCTGCATATGGCGCAGCTTGGCCTCGGCAGCGGCGCGCTCGCGCGCTTCCGCCTCCAGATCCTCGGTGGTGGTCCGCACGGCCTCTTGCAGCAATTCGGCGCGCTCGCGTTCGTCCTCGGCGTCGGCCGCCGCGATCGCGCGGGCGGTCTGGGCGCGGACGGTCAACCAGCCCAGCAGGATCGCGCCCAGCACGATCGCCGCGCCGAACCCTGCCAGCACCGCGGCGGCCCGGTTCGAACTCGTTACCGTCGCCTGCGCTTCGGCGGCCCGCCGCTCAAGCAAGGTGCGTTCGCTTTCAAGGAAGCTTTCGAGCAATGCGCTGGTGCGGCGCAGCGCCGCGGCATCGCGCGCTGCATAATAACGCGACAGCGCCTGTCCGTTCTTCTTGTACCGCGTGCTCAGCGCGATCACCGACAATTCCGCGCCGCGGCTCTGATAGGCGGCACGCAGCGCATCGACGCGCCGGTTCTGCTGCGGCGTGTCGCGGGTCAGCGTGGCCAGCCGTTCGATCTGCTGCCCGGCCTGAAGCCATTCGTCGGAATATTGCTGGCCGATCCGCTTGTCTGCGCTGATGACGTAGCGACCGAGTGTCGCTTCGGCACGTGCCATCGTCTCGGCGAGCGCGCGGGTGCGCAGCATTACCTCGAAGCTGTGCGATTGCAGGTCGAGCGCGCGGTCACGCTGGCGATTGGCGTTGCCCAGGGTCACGATGACGGCAACGAAGACGCCCGCACCCAGGGTCGCCACGACCACGAGCATGATCGCGCGCCAATGCGCGTGCAGCAACTGCGCGATTCTGGACCCACCCCGGTCGCTCATGCCGCGGGCAATTCTATAGTAGGCTCAGCGTCTTGGGAAGCGGTGTGTAGAGCGGGTTGTGACCATACGGAGGCATCGTGACGGAGCCGATTTTGGTTCAGGGCAAGAAGCGAGGAGCGGAGCGATGCTACTGCATCGTGACCGACGAGCGACACAGCCTTGGGCCAAAATCGGCCCGCCGCCTTGGCGGTTGCCCTGTCGCGCCCGCCGGTCTGCGTCGCGAGCCTTGCAGGTAGCGCCGCTACCTGCTGCATCTCGCTTCTTGCCGGACGAACACGACAGGGCAATCACGACGCCTCCGTATGGTCACAACCCGCTCTAGCCGATGACGCCTACGGCCCGCCCCGCGGCGCGGAACATGGCGATGACGCGTGCGATCTGCTCGGGCGTATGTTCGGCGCATAGCGAGCAGCGCAGCAGGAAGGTGCCGGCCGGAGTCGCCGGCGGACGAGCCATGTTGACGTAGAGACCACCGTCGAGCAGCGCCTGCCACATCGCGACCGCCTGGGTCTGATCCTCCAGGATCACGGCGATGATCGCCGATTCCGGCGTTTCGGTGCCCAGTCTGAAGCCCATGTCCTTCAGCCCGGCGTGCAGCGTGCGCGCATTGTCCCACAGGCGGGCGCGCTTCTCGTGCGCGGTCATCAGCTTGCGGATCGACGCAGCCGCGGTCGCGACGACCGACGGCGGCAGGCTGGCGGTGAAGATATAGGGGCGACAGGCGAGACGGATCGCCTCGAACTTCGGATGGTCGGAAATGCAGAAGCCGCCGACCGTGCCGACCGACTTGGAGAAGGTGCCGACGACGAAATCGACCTGCCCCTCCAGCCCCAGCTCCTCGTACACGCCGCGGCCATTGGGGCCGTAGAAGCCCATCGAGTGCGCCTCGTCGGACAGCACCATCGCGCCATGCTTCTTCGCGACCGCGACCATCTCCCGGAGCGGGGCGATGTCACCGAGCATCGAATAGACGCCCTCCAGCACGACCAGCTTGCCGGCCTCCGCGGGCAAGCGGCCGAGGCGCTTGTCGAGATCGGCGACGTCGTTGTGGCGGAAGCGGACGATCTCCGCCACGCCCTGTTTGCAGCCGTCATAGATCGAAGCGTGGCTGTCGGCGTCGAGGATGACATAGTCGCCCTTGCCGGCGAGCGTCGAGATCATGCCGAGATTGGCCATATAGCCGGTCGAGAACACGATCGCCCCCGACACGCCGTAGAAGTCGCGCAGAGCCTGCTCGACCTCCATATGGTCGCGGAAGGTGCCGTTGAGCATGCGGCTGCCGTTAGTGCCCGATCCGAACTGGTCGAGCGCGGCATGGCCGGCGGCGATGACGTCCGGGTCGAACGTCATGCCCATGTAATTGTACGTGCCGAGCAGGATCGTCTCGCGGCCCTTGATCACCGCCTCGGTCGGCGAGCGTACCTCGTCCATCACGATCGCGAAGGGATCGGTGACGCCGGTGTCGATCAGCGCCTGACGCTCCGCGATGATCGCGTCGAACTTCGACATCAGGTCACGGTTCGCGGGCGCGGGCGCGGGGTTGAGGTCGAGGGCTTCGGGCTGGAGGCCGGTTTCGGTCATCGTCTTAATCCGTTCGTCCTGAGTAGACGCTGAGCTTGTCGAAGCGACATATCGAAGGATCTTTCGATACGAGCCTTCGCCTCCGCTCAGTCTCTACTCAGGACGAGCGGAGAAACGAAAGGGTCAGTCGTTCTTCAGCTTCGCGACGGCGTCGACCAGTTGGCCGACCGTCTCGATCTCGGCCTGCATGTTCATCGTGATGATGATATCGAATTCGTCCTCGATCGCCGCGACGAAATCCATGACGGTCAGCGAATCCCATTCGAGATCGCCTTGAAAGGTCGTGGCTTCGCTGAGCGCCACACCCTTCTTGTTGAACGGTTCGATCTGGGCGGCGACGGTGTCGAAAATCTGGGCGCGGTCGGTCATGCGGGTCCTCTGATCGGCAAATGCGGCCGGGATTGGGCGTCGCTATAGCAGGCGTTCGGCACGATACCATGCCGCGGTTTGCGCCAGGCCTTCGGGCGTCGGGATTTCGGGGCGCCACAGCGCAGGCGGTGCGGCGCGACGCGGGTCGGACACCCAGTCGGGGTGGCACATGTAGGAGACGCGGTCCGGCGTCAGCCGGGCGCCGCCCTTGCGCACCAGTCCGTCGATCCAGGCGCCGATCGCCATCATCCGGCGCGGCAGCGCGATCGGCCGCACCCGCTTGCCGACCGCATCGCCGACAGCCTGCGCGAAGGCTTCGTGGCTCCACCCGCCGGGGCGGCCGTCGTCAGGCTCCAGGATCGCGCGGGTAGCGGGCGCGTCGGCAAGCGCGAGGAGCAGGCGCGCGAGGTCGTCGACATGGATCGCCGACATGCGACCGCCCGGCGGCAGCAGCGCGATCCCGCGCTTCGCCATGCGGAAGATCTCCAGCATGTCCATGTCGCCGGGGCCGTAGACGGCGGGCGGGCGGACCATGTCCCAGTCGGTATCGGACCCCTCGACCAGACCCTCGGCGGACGCTTTCGACCAGCCATAGTTGGACAGGCTAGGCTCACGCGCGGCGAGGGAGGAAACATGGACGAAGCGGCGCACCCCCTCCTGCTGCGCGGCGGCCAACACGCTGCGTGTGCCGTCGATATTGCCGACCGCGAAGCCCGCACGATCCGCGGCGTTGACCACGCCGGCGACGTGGATGACGGCATCGGCGCCGCGCATCAGGCTGGCGAGCGCATTGGGTGCCTCCAGCGATCCGAACACCCAGTTGACGCCGTCGCCGCCGGAGCGCGGGCGGCGGGTGAGCGCGTTGATGCCATATCCCCGCTCCAGCGCGAGCGCGACCAGCCGCTTGCCGACGAAGCCCGTCGCGCCGGTGATCGCCAGCCTCACAGCAGCGCCATGTGATTGCGGTGGACGAGCGCGGCGCGGGGCGCATAGCCCAGGATCGCGGCATGATCGTCGCGCTTATGGCCGATCAGCCGGCGGGCCTCGTCCGCGTCATATTCGCTCAGTCCCCGCGCGATTCCACCGTCCGGTCCGACGATCGCGACCAGATCGCCGCGCGCGAAGTCGCCATCGACCGCCGTCGTGCCCGCGGCCAGCAGGCTGGCCCCACCGGCGAGGGCGGCGGCAGCGCCGGCATCGACGTGCAGCGTGCCCTTTGCCGTCAGTCCGCCTGCCAGCCACGCCTTGCGCGCGGGGGCCGCCTTTTCCGCGACGAAGATCGTGTGTCGCGCCGCGGTCGACAACGGCCGCTCGACCCGTCCCGAGGCGATGGCGAGATGCGCGCCCGCCGCAGCGGCGATCCGCGCCGCGGCGATCTTCGACACCATCCCGCCCGATCCCATGCCGGATGCGGAGCCGGCGTCGGCCATGCCGGCAATACGGGCGTCGATCCGCTCGACCCGCGGGACATGGACGGCGCCGGGCAGGGCGGGGTTGCGGTCGTAGAGTCCGTCGATGTCGCTCAGAAGGACGACGCCCTGCGCGCCCGCGGCCTGCGCCACGCGCGCGGCAAGGCGGTCGTTGTCGCCGAAGCGGATCTCCGCGGTCGCGACGCTGTCGTTCTCGTTGAGCACCGGCACGACGTTCAGGCTGAGCAGCCGGTCGAGCGTCGCCGCGGCGTTAAGGTAGCGGCGGCGATCCTCCAGATCGTCGAGCGTCACCAGCATCTGCGCAGCGGTCAGTCCCTCGGCACCGAGAACTTCGGCCCAAGTCTGGCTGAGCGCGATCTGCCCGGTGGCGGCGGCGGCTTGGGCATCCTCCAGGGACGCGCGACCGCCTTTCGCCAGCCCCAGTCGCCGCGCCCCGAGCGCGATCGCGCCCGAGGAGACAACGGCGACCTGCTGCCCCGCGCGAACCCGCTCGGCAATGTCCGCGGCGATGCCCGCCAGCCAGTCGCGCCGCACGCTGCCGTCGGGGTCGACGAGCAGCGCAGAACCGATCTTCACGACCAGGCGCGGGCAGGAGGCGGGCGGGAACAGGCTCATGACGCGGGCTCGTTAGCGCGCCGTCCGCCGTCCGCCAATCCGCTCAATCGCGCGCGAAGATTTCGTCGTGGGGGATAACGAGATCGAGGGCGGGGAGGGGCAGGTCGGTCGGCTGGTTGAACTGCACTTCATTCCAACCACCTGGCCCGGTACGTTGCACGATGCGCAAGCGTTCGGTCGCAATGTCGACAAAAACGATCGTGTCGACACTCGACAGAGCCTTATACTCGTCCAGTTTTATGCGAAGGTCCGTTCGGGCTGTGCCGGCTGACAAGACCTCGATCAGGACGCGCGGATCGTCGAAAGCCTTTGCATCGTCGTCCTCGGGCCCGTCATGGCCGCAGAAAACGCTGACGTCCGGATAACGGACTGACAAGTCGTGCGTCCGCGTCGCCATATCGGCATTGTAGGGCGTGCAACCGGTGCCACGAAGGCGGTTGCTCAGCGCAACAAGCAAATTGGTTTGCACACGCGAATGGCGGGCTGTGCCGCCCGCCATCATCCTGATGACCCCATTGTCCAATTCCGCTTTCCGCTCCCCGAAATCGATTTCGAGGAACTCGTCGGCCGTGAGCAGCGGATAAACGGGTTGGGTCACCATGCCGACTATATAGCGGTCTCAGCAGGGCCTTTAAACCGGCGACCACTCCACCGCATCCTCGCCTTCGTCGTCGTCCGGCACGACATCGGCCGCATCGCTCATCTTCGCCAGCAGTTCGTCGAGCACCCAGTCGACGCCGATCTGCGCGGCGCCGGAGATGGGGATGACCTGCGCGCCGCTGGCCTCCTCCAGTTCTTCGGACAGGGCCTTGATCAGTTCCTCGTCCAGCGTGTCGATCTTGTTGAGCGCGACGACGACCGGCTTGTCGGTCAGGCCGGCGCCATAGTTCTCCAGCTCTTCGCGGACGATGCGATAGCTGGTGGCGACGTCCTCGTCATTAGCGTCAACCAGATGGAGCAGCACCTGGCAGCGTTCGATGTGACCCAGGAAGCGGTCGCCGATGCCGGCTCCCTCGGCCGCGCCCTCGATCAGGCCGGGGATGTCGGCGATCACGAATTCGCGGTCGTGGTGGCGGACGACGCCCAACTGGGGACGGGTGGTGGTGAAGGCATAGGCGCCGACCTTGGCCTGTGCATTGGTCACGGCGTTGATGAAGGTCGATTTGCCCGCGTTGGGCAGGCCGACCAGGCCGGCGTCGGCGAGCAGCTTGAGGCGCAGCCAGACCCACGCCTCTTCGCTCGGCCAGCCGGTGCCGTGCTGGCGGGGCGCGCGGTTGGTGGAGGTCTTGTAGCTCAAGTTGCCGCGCCCGCCGTCGCCACCGCGGAGGAACACCTCACGCTGGCCGACGCGGGTGAAGTCGAGCAACACCTCTTCCTTGTCCTCGCTCAACACCTGGGTGCCGACCGGGACCTTGATGACGAGATCCTCACCACCCGCGCCGGTCATGTTCGATCCGGCGCCGCCCTTGCCGCGGGGCGCGCGGAAATGCTGGGTGTAGCGGAAGTCGATCAGGGTGTTCAGGCCGGCGACCGCCTCGAACACGATATCGCCGCCCTTGCCGCCGTTGCCGCCGTCGGGGCCGCCATATTCGATGAATTTTTCACGGCGGAACGAAACGGCTCCGCCACCGCCGGCGCCGGAACGGACGAAGATCTTTGCTTGGTCGAGAAAGTGCATGGCGAGCGCTGTAGCGATTTAGCGCAGCTAAATCGACACCGGAGCGCGAGGCCCGGCCGGCGCAGGCACTGCGGCCGACGACATGGGCTTTGCCCATGTCCGAAGGAAAGGCAGGGCCTCGACAAGCTCAGCCCGAACGGGGAGTGCTTATTCGCTCTTCCGCCCCGCCATCAAACCCCGCGCCGCCAGCGCCCGCGCCCGTTCGCGCGGCAGACCCAGTGCCTTCGCCATCGCGCCGCCCAGCAACGCATCGCCGAGGGCCATCAGCACCAGCTGCAACGTCTCGTCATGGATCGACAGGTCGTCGCTGTCATGGCCCTCGGCCAGCCGGTCGACCAGATCGTGGATCGCGTTCAGGATCGGGTCGAGCGCGTCCTCGTTCCCCGACAGGATCATCCAGCTGGCCAGCGCACCGGCCCCACCGCGGTCGAAGGCGTCGAAGGTCAGGTCGACGACCTCCTGCGGGCCCTGATCGCCGGTGCGGGCGCGCACGACCGCTTCGCCGATCTCGCCGACGATCCGGCCGGCCATCGTCGCGATCAGCGCCTTTTGCAGGCCGGCGGCCGAGCCGAAATGATGAAGGAGATTGGCGTGCGTCCGCCCGATCCGCGCCGCGACCGCCTTCAGCGTCACGGCTTGCGGACCGAATTCGACGAGCAGGTCGCGCGCCGCCTCCAGCGCGGCGTCGCGGGACTCGGCGGGGCTCAGCCGCTTGCGGATGGGAGTTATTGACATTGGTGTAAGTAATCGCCAGTTGAGCGACCTGATTGGAGGAATTCCGCTGTGAACGCAAAGACTCCTGCCGACCTGACGATTACGCCGCGCGACATGCGCTTCGGTCGCGGCGCGACCTACCGCCGCTGGTGGCTGAACGATGATCCGGTCGCGACCGCCTTTTACAACGCCCTGTCGGTGACCTTTCCCAAGGGGGAGGGGTTCTTCATCGATTCGGTGCGCAAGTTCCGCGATGACGCGCCGCCGCGCCTGGCGGCGGAGATCGCGGCCTTCACCAAGCAGGAAGTGATCCACACCCGCGAGCATGTCGCGTTCAACCGCCATGTGACCGACCAGGGCTATGACATCCGCCCGCTCGATGCCGAAGTCGATCGGGTGCTGGCGCTGACCAAGGGGCGCCCGCCGATCGCGAGCCTCGCGGCGACGATGTGCCTGGAACATTTCACCGCGATCCTGGCGCATCAGCTGATCGCCGACCCCTCGCATCTCGCGGGCGGCGACGCCGACGCCGTGGCACTTTGGAAATGGCACGCGGTGGAGGAGATCGAGCACAAGGGTGTCGCCTATGACACTTGGCTCCACGCGACGCGCGACTGGCCGCGGTTCAAGCGGTGGCGGATCAAGGCGCTGGTCATGATGATCGTCACGGCGCGGTTCTTCGCTGGGCGTACCAAGGGGATGCTGGAATTGCTGCGGCAGGACGGGCTGACCGGCGCGGGCGTGAAGTGGCGGTTGTTCAAATATGCGTTCGGTCGGCCCGGCATGGCGCGCAAGGTGCTCGGCCAATATGTCGCCTTCTTCCTGCCGGGCTTCCATCCGTGGAACCATGATGATCGCAAGCTGATCGGGTTGGTCGACAGCGAGTTCGAGGCGGCGCGGCTGGCGGCTGTTTGAAGGGTAGGTAAGAAGAAGACCCTCACCCAACCCTCTCCCGCGAAAGCGGGAGAGGGCTATCGGGTTAAGCACCCTCCCGCCCGTCAAAACCTCTCTCCCGCGTTCGCGGGAGAGGGAGGGGCCCGCCCGCGGAGCCGGTGGGAGGGTGAGGATCTTCTTTTTTTTCTTTTCGAACCTCACGCCGCCATGCGCGGCGCTTCGATCTCAGCATCCTCCAGTGACAGCGCATAGCTGACGCTCGGCACCGCCTTGGCCCGTGCCCGGCTGGGCCGCGGTTCTCGGACGCCGGTGGGGACGAACCCGAGCTTGCGCAGCACGCGACCGGAGGCGGGGTTGTCGAGGTGGTGGTGCGCGGCAAGGTGCCGGTGCCCGAGGCTCCAGCGTGCAATCCCCAGCATCGCGCGGCCGGCTTCGGTCGCATAGCCGCGGCCCCAGGCGTCCGGGGTCAGCCAATAGCCGAGGTTCGGCTGCCCATCGTCACGACTGATACCGCACCCGCCGATCAACTGCGGTTCGGCGCCCATATCGTGCGCGAAGATCAGGCAGCGCGTCTCGTCGCGCGCGACCGGCATCGTCAGGAAAGTTTCGGCATCGACCAGGTCATACGGCCAGGGCAGGCGGGCGAGTTTCGCCACCACGCACTCATGCGCGACGGCGCGGGTGAGGGCGGGGGCGTCCTCGATCCAGCCGGGCCGGAGCGTCAGACGGGGTGTGCGTGCGAACATGTCCACTCTCCTCGTGTCGCGCGAGCGCCCAACCACGACAATATGACGTGGTCGCGACAGTCGCGAAGTGAGGGGAGCAGTAAAAAAGGGAGTCCGGGGCGACCCGTCCTCCCTTGTTTGGCTGGTTCCTTGCGGAACGCCGGGTCGCCCTGGTGGGCAACCCGTCATCGGTTGCCCGTTATTCGGCCGCTTCGGCCATAATTTCCACGGTCGCGAATTTGCGGCCGAGCTTGCCGTCCTTGAACAGCACGCGGCCGTCGGTCAGCGCGAACAGGGTGTGATCCTTGCCCATGCCGACGTTGGCGCCCGGGTACACGCGGGTACCGCGCTGACGGATGATGATGTTGCCGGCGATGACCTGCTCACCACCGAACTTCTTCACGCCAAGGCGACGGCCGGCCGAATCACGACCGTTACGCGACGAACCGCCTGCTTTCTTATGTGCCATGACCTAGACTCTCTTCTTCGTATCGTTCGTAGACGCGCTTACGCTTCGGCGGCAGCGGCGGTTTCGGCCGGAGCGGCATCGGCCTTCTTGGCCTTCGCCTTCTGCTCGTTCGACCCGCCGATCGACACGATCTTCAGGATCGTGTGGTTCTGGCGATGGCCGTTCTTGCGGCGATAGTTGTGACGGCGGCGCTTCTTGAAGACGATGACCTTCTCGCCCTTCGCCTGCGCGACGATTTCGGCAGCGACCGTCAGGCCGGCGACCGACTTGAGGTCCGAACCCTCGCCCGCAAGCAGCACGTCACCCAGGGTGATCGACGAACCGGCCTCACCGTCGATCTTCTCGACAACGATCTTGTCTCCGGCGGCAACGCGATACTGCTTGCCGCCCGTGCGCACGACTGCGAACATGGCGTTTCAAACTCTCATCAGTAAATCGGGCCCGCGCTGGCGTACCAGGCGGGATGAAGGCGCGCTGCTACCGAATAGGTCGCGGGGTGTCAACCATGCGAATCCTGTTGTGCCGATTGTGGCACTCTCGCAACAGCCTGTGATCGAAGTGCTCGAATTGCCTGTCATGGCCTTGTCGGCGCCGCGATGCCCTATCAGATATTGCGACATTCAGCCTGCAACGGGCGAAACATTTCAACTGGGGGGAAGGTCATGCGCCTTAAATTGCTTAGCGTGCTCGCTATGTCCGTGTCATCGGTCGCTCTCGCGACGCCCGCGCTCGCGCAGGACGTGCCGGCGCCGGCCGCTGCCGAGGACGCGCCGATCACTGAGGATACGGTCGTCGTGACCGGCAGCCGTATCGGTGGCCGCACCATCGCGGACAGCCCGGTGCCGATCGACGTCATCGGCGGCGACCAGCTGGCCAACAGCGGCCAGACCGAGACGAACAAGGTGCTGAACCAGCTCGTTCCATCGTTCAACTTCCCGCAGCCATCGCTGACCGACGGCACCGATTCGCTGCGCCCGGCGACGCTGCGCGGTCTGGCACCGGATCAGACGCTGGTCCTGTTGAATGGCAAGCGTCGTCACCAGGCCGCGCTGCTCAACCTCAACGGTTCGGTCGGCCGTGGGTCAGGCGCCGTCGATCTCAATGAGATTCCGCCGATCGCGATCGACCGTATCGAAGTGCTGCGCGACGGTGCGTCGTCGCAATATGGTTCGGATGCGATCGCCGGCGTCATCAACATCCAGCTGTCGAAGCGCGAGGGCGTGTCGGGCTCGGTCACCTTCGGCCAGTATCGCACCACGCAGAGCGGCGTGAACGAAGTGCTGGGCGTCGCTGCGACCGGCGGCGTGCCGAACGTGCTGACCAACAACGGCGGCGCGAACGACATCCTCCAGCTGAACTACGGCGAAGAGGTGAAGCGTCATGACGGCGACACGCTGACGCTGGCGACGCGGCTGGGTCTGCCGATCGGCGATGCCGGTTACTTTACCTTCTCCGCGCAGTTCCGCGATCGCGACCCGACCCAGCGCTCGGGCGCCGACCCGCGTCGCCAGTATCAGAACACCACGGCCGATTACGCCAAGGAACTGAACGCCAACCGCTTCAACCACGGCTATGGCGACGGCAAGACGGTCGATTATAACGTCATCGTCAACGCTGGCTATGACATCGGCGCCAATGCCGAGCTCTACGCCTTTGGTACCTACGGCATCCGTGACGGCATCGGTGCGGGCTTCTTCCGCCGTCCGAACGACGCACGCAACCGCAATTTCGCGGCGTCGACGACGACGTTCGTGCCTTATTATGCCGATGGCTTCCTGCCGAAGATTCAGAGCCAGATCGAGGACGTGTCGGGCGCGGTCGGCGTTCGCACCGACGTCGCCGGGTTCAAGGCGGACCTGTCGGTCGTCTATGGCTCCAACCAGCTCGATTACCAGACGATCGACAGCTTCAACGTGTCGCTGGGCGGAAATGCGTCGCCGCAGCGCTTCGACGCCGGTGGCATCGCGTTCGGCCAGACCGTCGTTAACCTCGACCTCAGCCGCAAAATCGATGTCGGCTTCCTGTCCAGCCTCGGCTTCGCGGTCGGCGGCGAATATCGCAACGAGAACTTCAAGATCCGCCCGGGCAACGTCGCCAGCTATATCGGCGGCCAGTACACCGCAAACGGCGCGGCGCCGGGCGCGCAGGTGTTCCCGGGCTTCCAGCCGTCGAACGCGACCGACGTCTCGCGCAACAGCTACGCCGGCTATGTCGAGCTCGACGCCGAAGTGAACGACATGCTGACCGTTCAGGCCGCCGGCCGCTTCGAACATTATTCGGACTTCGGCGACACGGTGAACGGCAAGGTCGCGGCCCGCTTCGAGCCGATCGACGGCATCGCCGTCCGCGGGTCGGTGTCGACCGGCTTCCGCGCGCCTAGCCTGGCGCAGCAGTTCTTCACCACCACGTCGACCAACAACACCGTGATCAACAGCGTGCCGACGCTGATCGACATCGTGACGGTGCCGGCCACCAGCCGGATCGGCACGGCGCTCGGCGGCAAGCAGTTGACCCCGGAAAAGGCGCTGAACCTCGCGGGCGGTATCGCGCTCAACCCGTTCCGCGGGTTCAGTCTGACCGCGGACTATTACAACATCCGACTGCGCGACCGGGTGACGCTGACCGAGAATTTGGCGGGTACGGCGGTCGTCAACCTGCTGGTGGCGGCCGGCGTCAATGGCGTCACCTCCGCTCGCTTCTTCGTCAACGGCGTCGACACGCGCACGCAGGGCGTCGACGTCATCGGCACCTATCGTGTGCCGGAGCTGGGCTTCGGTCGCGTCGTGCTGACCGCGGGCTACAACTACAACGAGACGAAAATCATCCGTCGCGCGGTTCTGCCCAATCCGCTGCTTCAGGGATCGCCGCTGTTCGGCCGGCAGGAGAGCTTCCGCCTGACCGACTCTCAGCCGCGGACCAAACTCAACCTGTCGGCCGACTGGGATCTGGGTCCGGTCGGGGCGACCGTCCGGGCGAATCGGTTCGGTTCGGTCTGGACGGCCGTCAACGGAAGCCTGGCCGCACCGCTCGGCACGGTCGCGGGCGATTTCAAGCTGACGCCGAAGTGGGTGACCGACGTCGAGGTGCGCGTCCATCCGATCGAGCAGGTTACGCTGGCGATCGGTGCGGACAACGTGTTCGACACCTATCCGGATCGCCTGCCGACCGGCGGCGCGACCGGCGCACCCGGTTTCACGCCGAACAGCTACTTCCTGCCGTACAGCCAGTTGTCGCCGTTCGGCTTCAACGGGCGGTTCCTGTACGGCCGCGTGGCGTTCCAGTTCTGATGCGGGCGGCCTGCGCCGGGGTTTTCCCCCGGGCGCAGGCATCGCTACGTCGAGCAGCGGGGTCGGCATCGCCGGCCCCGTCTGACGTTGTGGCGCCAATGTTGATAAACCCCAACGTTACCCTGAATCGCTCAACACCCTAGACAGCGCGTCATCAGTCCCTATCATCCACTTGGGCGGGGATTGTGAGTTTATGACCATGACCGATCTCGACCCTGCGCGCTCTGCGTGCGCATCCTCCGCCGTCAATCGCGCCGTTCGCGATGACATGGTGGCGATCTTCGGTTCCGACGTACGCCTGTCGACGAAACCCATGCCGACACCAATCTCGGCCCATTCCGCTCTGGTTCCGGTCCAGCTTCCGTCCCGCCCGCGCGGCCGCGGGTATGCGGTCGCCTCGACCATGTTCGCGACGGCGATCGCGGCCGGTCTGTACCTAGGCAGCAATGTCGTCGGCGCATCGGCACCCGTCGCTGCGATCGAACACCCGTCGCTCCCGATGGTCACGACGCGGCCCGTCCCGGCGAGCGCGCCGGCTGAGGTGGTCACGCCTGATCCGGTGGCCGTCGAGACGCCGATTACGGTCGAGGAAGCACCCACGGTGATCGCCGCGCCTGCTGCCGCGCCTGCCACCGCTTCCGCTGCGAAGGAGGACAGCGTTCGTCCCCGCGTAACACCCTCCGTCGTGCGCGCGCAGCGCCCTGCGGTCGTGACGTCCGCCACGGTTCGACGACCGGCCGCGACGGTTGTGAATGCCGCGCCCGCGCCGGCCCGCGAGGCGGCCGTCGAAACCTCCGCCACGCCCCCGCTCATCGAGGCCGAGCGGCGCGTCGCCGATGCGTTGCGAAGTGCCGAGCAGGCCGGCGTCCGCCCGGGGCTGCTGCGCGACTATCGCCGCGAATTCACGCTGGCGCGTGCCGATGTGTTCCAGCAACCGGATCGCGCCGGGCGTGTCTATGCGATGATCAGCGCCGACCTGACCCGGTTGACGAGCGAGGCTGAGGATCGCCGTAGCGCCCGACGATGATCGCGATCCGCCGTCAGACCTATACCCCGCCCGAAAACGTCCGCACCGCAGCGCAGCCGCTGTACGCTGTGGGCGACGTTCATGGCTGCTACGACCTGTTCCGCGCGCTGTTGCAGGAGATTTCGCGCGATGCAGGCGCGCGGTCGCCCGACGCGGTGCCGCTGATCATCCTGTGCGGCGACTATATCGACCGCGGGCCGGATTCCGCGAAGGTGATGTCCGCGATCGTCTGGCTGCTGCGGTCGACAGCGGTCGACGTGCGCGCGCTGGAGGGGAATCATGAGGCGATCCTGCGCCTGTTCCTCGACGATCCTGCTGGTCATGGTGACTGGTTGCGGTTCGGTGGACGCGAGACGCTCGAGTCCTACGGAGTGACGGTGCCCGCGGATGCCGAATTGTCCGCCGCGACCCTCGTCACCCTGCGCGATGCGCTACTGGATGCCATGCCGCTTTCGCACGACCTCGTGCTGCGCGGCCTGGAGCCCTATGTCCAACTCGGCGACTATCTGTTCGTCCATGCCGGCGTCCGACCGGGTGTCCCGCTAGATCGGCAGGTCCGCGATGACCTGCTGTGGATCCGCGAGGACTTTCTGGACGACGCAGCCCCCGCCGACGCGATCGTTGTCCACGGGCACACGTGGGAGGACGATTTGCCCGTCCTGCTGCCGCATCGTCTGGGGATCGACACCGGCGCCTATGAAACCGGCGTGCTGACCGCGGTGCGGATCGACAATGGGCAGGTCGACGTGATCCAGGCCGTTCGGCGTTGACCGGCCCTCCTAGCGGGTGATGAGCGTTTCGACCGCGGCGGTGTAGACCAGCGACAGCTTTCCCTGACCGTTCGCATCCCCGGCCGTCCCGTCGGTGGGATGCAGGCCGTCGCCGTACAGGCTGCGATCGCAGGCGGCGGAATCTGGCCCCATCACCGGATCGGCGGCAAAGTCGATCACGCCATCGATCTTTCCGCCCACCGCCGCACGGATCGCCGCGTTGACGATCGTGCGCCGGGCGGCGTGCTCGGCGGTGACTGTGGGGTTTTGCGTCAGGCACTGGGGAAGGACCGTTCCGACCGCAACCTTGGCCCCGGTCGCCTTCCACTTGGCGACATAGGTCCATAGAGCGTTCAGCCAGGCGTCGGCGCTGGGATAGCCGGTCAGGTCGTTCGCCCCGATCAAGACGGTGACGTAGCGGGGGGCAAGCGCCGCATCGGCCGCGAAGCGCGCCTCCAGGCTGTTCCCGCCGTCGATGCCAGAACCACCCACGGCCTTCCCATAGAATTCGACACTGGGATTGGCCTTGGCGAACAGGCCGGTGTGGTTGCCTGCCCAGAAGACGGAGATACTGTCGCCCTCCGACAGGACGACCGGCTTCTGGATGGCGGCCGTGGTCGGCGTCGGAGCCGGCGCCGATGTCGGACTGGGCGAGGGGCTCGGACTGGGGCTGGGGCTGGGGCTGGGGGAAGGGCTTGGCGTCGGCGCTGCGGCGATGACCTGAACGGTCCCGGCCGTCGCGGGCGACCCGTCGCCTCCGCAAGCGGACGTCAGCAACGGCAAAAGCGATAGGGCTGCACCGCGCAAGAGGGTGCGGGCGGCGAGCGAACGACGCATCATTTCCATCCGATGTTCTGTGAGATTCTGCTTGTCTTTGGCCGCGAGCGTCCGGTCGGATCGCGCCCGCGGTTGCCGCCATCGCCATGCGATTGCAGTGTGGGGTCGGCCAGCGTCGTGCGACCAGCCGCCCATCGTACACGTCGTAGCGGTACGCATAACCCTGCGATCCCTAAATGACGATGCGCCAATCCCAGCGGACCGGGACTGACGCATCGACTAGACCGACAGGGTAAATTATCGATTAATCATACCGTTGACCGCGGCTGTATACACGACGGCCAGCTTGCCTTGGCCGTTTGCATCGCCGGCGGTGCCGTCCGTCGGGTGGAGGCCGTCAGAATAGAGCATGCGATTGCAGGCTGCGGAGTCGGGACCCATGACCGGATCGGCGGCGTAATCGATCACCGCGTCGATCTTGCCGCTGACCGCCGCACGAATCGCGGCGTTGGCTATCCGGCGCCGGGTTGCATGTTCGGCGGTGGCAGCAGGAAATTGCGGCAGACACGTCGGCAGCACGGTAGCGACCGCGACCTTCGCACCGGTTTCCTTCCATTTTGCGACATAGGCCCAAAGCGTGTCCAGCCAATCGTCCGCACTCGGATATCCGGTCAGGTCGTTGGCACCGATCAGGATGGTGACGTAGTTCGGCTTAAGAGCGACATCGGCGGCAAAGCGCGCTTCCAGGCTGTTACCGCCTTTGATGCCGGAACCGCCTACCGCCTTGCCGAAAAACGTCACGCCAGGCGTATTACGCGCGTAGATACCGGTGTGATTGCCCGCCCAGAAGACCGAAATACTATCACCCTCGGACAGAACGATCGGCTTTTGCGACGGAGCGGGCGCAGGGGCGGGGGTCGGCGTCGGGCTCACGGTAGGGGTCGGCGTGGTCGTCGACGGGCGCGACACCGATTTGAGGACGACGACCGATCCCGGCTTCGCGGCCTGGGCGCCGAATGCGCCGGGCAGGGCGTATATGCTGGCCGCCCACGCGCTCGTCCCCAGCGCCAATGCCGCGGCCCCGACCAACATCCGCGTCGCCAAGGAATTCGTTCGCTTCGACGTCATGCACCTGATCCCCGCTCTTCGATCTTCAGGCTGTCATACGGGTGAGATTGTAACGCTATGTGTCGAACCATCCTTAATCGCCACGCAAGCCTTGCTCCGTCGATCTACGGGGCGGACGATGCTTCGCGCAATGGGGCATCCGGGTGCCGGTTGCGCGGCCGATCCTTTTCCAGGCGCCGACGAAGATTGCCGCATGGCTTTTCGACCAGCCGATACATTACCGCGGAATAGGCGACCGCGGCGGCGATCCCCAGCAGTTCGGGTGCAGGAAGCCTCGCCTCTTCGAACATCCGGATCAGAGGCACATGCGCCAGGTACAGGGTATAGGACAGCAACGCGATGATCCGGGTGAGGCCGTTGTTCATCAGTCGTGCGACGACGCCCTCAGCCTGGATCGCGGCCGAGAAGACCACGAACAACGCGCCACCCTGCAAGGTATATCGCAGGGTTTCGCGGAACACGTCGTTTCGGATGCCCAGGCACGCCAGCAGCACAAGCGCCGCGAGTGCGACATGGCCCATCTTCGGCCGCCACGCCTTCTCCTCCAGGACCGGATTCTGGAAGAAGGCCAGGCACGAACCGAACAGGATCGAATCGATCCGCGTATGCGACCAGTAATAGTTGTTCGAATAGTCGGGCAGCAGCGCGACATTGGCGATACGGACCAGCAATGTCGCGGCGCACAGGGCAAGACAGATCTTCGCGGCCTTCCGCGGATCGATGCGGGCGAGCACGAAGGCGAACAGCGCCGAAAAGGCGATGTAGAAATGTTCCTCGACGTTCAGCGACCAGAGCGGGATCGGGATCATGCTGCTGGCGTCGATCTGCCAGCTGTAGTTGCTGAGGAACAGCAGGTCCCACCCGATGTACCGCAGGTTCACCGATCCATTGAACGCGCCGAGCATGGCCGCGAGCGCCACCAGGGCGATGGTGATGTAGAAGGGCGGAAAGATGCGGAGCGATCGCCGGAGGTAAAAGGCCTTCAGATCGACACGGCCGGTGGTCGCATGTTCGACCCGCAGCAGCGTCGTGATCAGGAACCCGCTGAGGAAGAAGAAGATCGTGACGCCGAAGCCGCCAGGGACCAGCGCTCCCAGACCGGCATGCGAGGCGATCACGATCGAAATGGCGATCGCGCGAAAACCGTCAAGCGCAGGAATCTGCTTCGTCATCGTCGCCCCAATATCCGAGGCGCCGGCGGGTAGCACGGAATTGCCTACCGACAAATTGACACGTCTTCCAGAGCGATAGGGTCAGTTGCGAATGTCGCTGTGCAACGTGACGATCTTTTGCGCGCATGTTGGGAAGAAGCCGCGATCCGGACGTGGGGTCGCCGCTCGCGATGTTGACACATACGACGGGTAAGTGGCGGAGAGGGAGGGATTCGAACCCTCGGTACCGTTGCCGGCACGCCGCATTTCGAGTGCGGTGCATTCGACCACTCTGCCACCTCTCCGCGAGGGGTTTGCGCCGGGCATCACCTTTCGTGAAAGGCCCCGGGGCGGGTCGTGAGGGGCGCGCTTAGCGAAGGTTTTCGGTGCGTGCAAGCGTCCTGCTTGTGCAATGCGAAAAGCTGCCTAACTTGGAGTCATGAATCGCGGCACTCCCATCGACAACATCCTCGACGCCGGCGTTCCTATGCCCAGCATATCGTCGGCCCGGTTCGGGATCGGCGAGATCGTACGGCACCGGATGTTCGATTTTCGCGGCGTCATCTTCGACGTCGATCCGGTCTTCGCCAATAGCGAGGAATGGTATCAGGCGATCCCGGAGGGCATCCGTCCGCGAAAGGACCAGCCTTTCTATCATCTGCTCGCCGAAAACGACGAGTCGACCTACACCGCCTATGTCAGCCAGCAGAACCTGATGCACGACGACAGCGACGAGCCCGTCGATCATCCCGCGGTCGGCGACCTGTTCGGTGACATGACGGATGGGCGGTACGAACTGAAGGCCGGGCTGAAGCACTGAGGCGGACCATTGTCGTTCGTCCGCTGAGCCTGCCCCAGGCATAGCTGTGTTCCTGGACTGATGCCCGCAAGTCGTCGACGTCGGCCGAGATACGTGCCGGCGGTTTCCCGTCGCACCCCGGCAGGATCGTTATCGACGAGATGCCGTTAAGCGAGTCGCGTTCTGGCGGTGCTTGATGTGGTCGGCACGCCATCGTCGAGTTGAATATCCCGGTGATGACGAGGCGGCGCAGGGAATTGTCGGCCGTTTCGGTTGCGATGCGTCGCGGGCCGACTGCTTGCGACCTTCGTGTACCAGCTGACCGTGGTCGTTGATTCTGTCCGGCGCAGCGGCTTGCGCGGCAGCCGTCTTTCATGTGGTCGTGAAGTGCCTTTGCTCGGGTCGAAATGATCTTCACAGCCCTGCGCAATTTTCGGTCAATCACGTCTGATCGATCTCGCGCAACTTGCTATTCTGCTTGAATTATCAGCCCGTCGAAGCGTGAACGCAGCTGGACCATCAACGCACAAATGCTCGGTCGAGGTCTATGTCAATTCAACTTGATAAAAGCATGAACAAAAACACGTTTCCGCCGGCACGCAAGAAAAATATATATTTTCGCGAAGCATAATATTTAAAATAGAACTAAATAGCGATATAGTATGCAAACTATCTAGGTGGCGTGACATGTTATGACGTAATTACACAGCGGGAACGAGCGGAGGATTTAATGGCTAACCTGAAGTTAACTGGTTTTTCCAGCGTGAAAGTCATTGCGGCATCCTCAGTTGCAATTCTGAGTGGCGGCACTGCTTATCTAGCGCTGTCCAACGACCAGGGGTCGACGACTGCCAATGGCGTTTTCGGATCTATCCGCATCGTGGCGCGAGCATCCTCAGATTCATCTCCAGATGTCGCGATGCCGATGGCGCCCCTGAACGCCATCATAGATTTCGCGCAGACGCATGTCGTGCCGGCGCAAGGCATCAGCTTCGCATCGGACGAGAAGGACAGGGACCTCCATCTTATCGGAAATCGCGCTGCATTGGCGATCGTTCGACTGGGCGCCGCCGACGCCGTGTCGCCTTCGATCGAGGCGTCGCGTGACGGTAAGGTCCTTGGCTCGGTCGCACTTGCCCCACCGACGGCCCTGCCGGCGACCGAGGGCGGCGGCCCGGCGTTCGCAACGGATGCGTGGACCGCCGATCTGCCGCGACAGTGGATCGTCCCGGGTACGCAATTCATCGTGAAGGCGGTGAATTATGCTCCGTCCGATCCCGTCAGCCCCCTGATCGGCGCCGACAGCGCTATGTCATTGCGAGTGTTGCCCTTCTATCTGTTCGGGGCGACGGAGGCGAATACCCAGCCGCTCTCGGTCGTGCAACGGCCCGACCCGGCAGTCGAACGCGAGATCGTCGCCAAATGGCCGGTTGCCGATCTGGATGTCGCGCCCCATCCTGCGGGCTATGTGAAGTGGGATCACCTCGTCATTTCGCCAAACGGGGGCCGGCCCGCCTATGTGATGACGAACTCCGATCAGGAGCAGGGCGGCTCGGAACTGCTTGGCGGTGTGCTGGGCATTCTCAACGCCCTGCAAAGGGCGAACGGCGACAGCCGGACGAATAATGCATATTACGCCTCCCTGCTCCCACTGGGCGCGAAGGGGACCTATCGCTGGTCGGGCGGCGGGCTGGGCACCATCGCTGGAGGCGTCGGTGCGGGTCCATTCTATTTTGGCGGCACGTTCATCCACGAGCTAGGCCATGGACTAGGTCTCGGACATGCGGGTCATGAGAGCAATTATCCCTATCCGGCCGGTAGTCTGAAGGGGTCCGCATGGGGGTTCGACCCCGATCGGCGACAGTTTCTCTCGCCCCTGGTGCCGACGACGGCGTCGAACTACAAGGGCTGCGCACGCAAGCATCAACTCGATGAAGCCGGTCGCTGCTTCAAGCAGGATCCGATGCAGAACGGGATCGGCGATCAGGACCCTTCCTATCGCTTCACGATGTTCTCCGATTTCAATGTGGCGCGGATGCAGCGATGGCTGGAGGGGGTGACCACGGTCGGCTCGAACGGGCAACCTGTATTTTCCGGTGGTCGAGTCTTTGTGCAACCTGATGGCTATAAGCGCTGGAACAGCGTGAGCCGGACATGGTCGACCTTGCCGGACGACAATACCAGAGACTGGGGGCTTTACGGAGTCAACCTCGACCTTCCTGTGCAGCGGAACGTGCCCGTCTACGCTGTCGTCATCACGTACAGCCTGGCGGGGACGCCCGGTGTATCACAAATCTACCCGACGCTGCGTTTTACGGGCAATACCATCCGGACCTTTGACCCGACCAATGCTCAGGATCGGGCGGACATTGATATCCGGACGGGCAAGTACCGGCAATATTGCCAGAACAGCGGCTGTGACTACACGCTGCGGGTGACCTTTTCCGACGGCTCGGTCATTCACCGAATATTGAAGGATGGTTTCCGCAGCTTCATCGGCGCCGATCGCGCTTTGCCGGCCAGAGCAACTGATCCGACAAGCGACGGAAGCTTCAATACCTGGGCGATCAACGTTCCCGCGACCGGTACCATCAGCCGGATCGAGCTCCTTGAAACGCCGACGGCATGGCGCGGTATGCCCGCCGAACCGCGTGTCGTCCTGCGGCAGTAGGCGTCACGCTCGGTGTTACGCGCTATCAGGATTTGTAGAGATCGCAAATCATTGCGCGAATGTTTCACGCCATGAATAAACTGTACGATCGCCGAAGGTAAGGGGATCGTACAGTATCTTATCCATAGGATTAGTTAATCCGTAGGTGGAACTGCGATGTAGAAGCCGATGAAGCGGTGATCATACGCATACGCCACTTAAGTGGCTGGGTGTCGCACCAGTGATATCTATCGTTCTATCCAGGAATGGGTGGGGCCAATGCATAATGTATTCGAAAAATCGATATTAGCCGACAAAGCACGGCGACGGTATCTGCGGGTCGCGCAGATCGGCCGGAGAATTGCGGTGATCGTCGATGGTGAAAAGGTCGACTTCCTGCTGACGAATGTGTCGGCCCGCGGTGCGGCCGGGCGTTGTCGGCTCGAGTTGCCCTGCGGCAAGTTCTTCACGTTCATCTTCGAGAACGGCGCAACATTTCGTGGCGAAGTGCGGTGGTCGAGCAGCGGTACGACGGGCGTTTACTTTGGCGTATCCCTTCCATCCGATGTGCTGAACCCACCGCCGAGCGTGCGCGAATTGGTGTCCCGGGCACCGCGATATTCGGTAGCCCGGCGCGCGGTCCTGTTGGTCCGCGGGGCGCGGCGGGCGTGCGTTGTCCGCAACGTGTCTACTACCGGCATGATGCTGGAAACCGTCATGCCGCCGCCGCCTGGCCAGACGATAAGTCTTATCTGCGGGGCGTTCGCGGCTGAAGGGGAAGTTCGGTGGGTGCGGCAGAACCTTGTCGGAATCCGCTTCCTCGCGCCAATCGACCTTGATGAATTTGAGGAGCAGGGGATGGCCCCGCCGATCGAACCTGAGGAGAACGCTCCGGCCGCGAGTGACGGGCCGTGTTGAGCTTGTTGCGCCGCCGCCGTGTCGCCGCAACCGACGACGATGATACGCGTGGCGATCACCGGGTTCCAGTGCGGATCCCGGTTACGATCGAAAAGGGCGCCGATTGCCGGAAGGCCGAGATCGTTGATCTGACGATGTACGGTGCGAAAATCTACTTCGCGGACATCGGGCCGCGCGAGCCGCTGTGCCTCAACCAGTTGCTCTCGGTTAGGCCGAACGGCGGACGCTCGATCACCGCACGGTTGCGGTGGATGAACGACCGGCACTGCGGCGTGCAGTTCATCGTGCCAATGCAGGCCGAAATGGTGATGCGGTTCGAGGCGGACTCGCGCCTGTGGCTTCGCTCGCGGCCCAGTCGCGCGCAAGTCGACCTGCGCGCGGAGGTCATCGTCGCCAACAAGAGGCATGTCTTTCGCGCGCTCGATATTTCGATCGGTGGCGCGCGGCTGCGTCATTACGGTAAATTGCAGGCCGGCACGCCGTTGATGATGAGCCTGGACGGCATGATGCCGCTGGCCGGCTATGTCCGGTGGAGCGACCAGAGCGAGGCGGGTATGATATTCAACCGGCTGTTGTCGGTCGAGAGCGCCCGACATATCGCCAATATCAGCGACATCAGCCCGATCTGGACCCGCGAAGTGACGGAGCGGCACACTGCCGCCGACATCCTGTCGTAACGGCGACGCCTGCTCTCGCGACGCGCGTCAGATCCGATGCGCGTCGCGGGCGAGCATAAGGGCGGCGGTCATGTTGCTGACGCCCAGTTTGCGGATGATGTTCGCGCGGTGCATGTCCACCGTCCGCACGCTGATATTGAGCAGATTCGCCACCGTCTTGCTTGGCCTGCCGTTGCGCAGCGCCTCCAGCACTTCGCATTCGCGGGTCGACAGGTCGTCGAGCCGGCGGAAGGTCAGCGACTTGCTGCGGCTTTCCATGCGGGTGCGCACCGTTTCCGCGGCGCGTTCGATCACTTCGAACAGTTCCGCCCGGCGGTGGGGCTTGCGCAGGAAGTCGATCGCGCCACTGCGCATCGCCTGCACGGCATCCGGAATGTCGCCGACGCCGCTTACCGTCACGACCGCGTGACCGTGATCGAGCGTCGCGAGCTGTGCCTGCACTTCCAGCCCGCTCTGATCCAGCAGGCACAGGTCGAGCAGGACGCACCCGGGCGCCAGATCCACTGCGACGTTCAGGAATGCCTGCCCGCTCAGGAAGCAGCTGGCCATGTGACCGGACTTGTTGAGCATCGTCGCCAGTGAGGCGCCGACTTCACGTTCGTCGTCCACAATATAAACGTACACGATAGGCTCCTACATTTTGAAGGACGTAGCACTCGCGCACTCTAAATTCGCGAAACCCCCAAAAAAGCGGGGCGCTGGCGTCGCGGCAGAAACGCTGGATCTTAATATTTATCCTTGCGTTTCTACGACAGTAGTCGATTATAACCAAGGTTATAACCTGTAGAAACTACCATGTCGACGTACAGTTTCGCCGATTAATCTGGATCAATTTCGCTCATTTATAGGCCTATCTGGAATGGTCGTGAAGTAGTATCATGTCGCTAGGCCGGGACCTGATAGTTAGCGTCTTGTCAATAAGTCCCGTGCGTTCATCCTCTGCTGTCAACGGAGAGAATTCGGTCCGATGCTGGAATTGAACGATGCCCGGTGCGAGATTCAAGCTAACGAGAGTCGTACCCCGAATCTGGCTCGGACTCTTGGTGCGCTATACGAAAATATCGATAGCGTCGTGTTCGTTTATGACGGAGCAAACGTACTTATTTATGCGAACCGGCTGGCGTGGGAATCCCTAGGAAAAGATAACGTTTCTGACGGAAAGATTCTCCGCGACATCATAACGATGTCCAATGGTGCGGGGCGAATTCTGTCGAAGGACGAATGGCCTGTCGCCCGGGCGTTGCGGGGCGAGCGTGTCGTTAGCGAAGAGTTTACCATTACATCGACGACGATGCGCCAAATGGTCCGATATCGTGTGTCGGCGCGAGTAACGGACTTCAATGGACTTAGCCCGCGACCGATGGTCGTCGTGAGTGGACAGGACATCACCGACGAGGTGCGCGCACATCGAAAGATCGTCGAGGGGCATCGCCTGCTGGATATCGTGACGCGCTCGGTCGACGTGGGGCTCGCGATCGTCGATCAGGACATGGTTTTCCGTTTCGCCAATCGTCGCTTCGCAAATGCGATGGGCTCTGAACCGCGCCATCTGATCAAGAAGACGATATGTGGAATCGGATCCGCCAACGCGCAGACGCTTCTCGAAGCGGCTCGGATCGGCCTGAACCGCCCCCATGTCGTCCCGGAGGTCGAGTGGATCGAGTCCGCCTCACCAGGCGGGCTGTGGTATCGCATCGCCATCAATCCGCATGCTGATGAAACCGACGGAGGCAATCTGGCGGTTATCGTGCTGGAGGATATCACCAGCCGCAAGATCGACGAGATGGAGATCCGCCGCAGCGAAATGGCTGCGCGCGAGAGCGAGACGCGTTTGCGGGCTCTCATGGAAGCTCTGCCGACCCCGGTCGTTATCGCCGATCGCGATGGTGCATTCACTCTCGTCAACGCCGCCTATCGCCGGGTCTGCCGCCCGATCGGGGTTCCTTCATCCACATCCGACTATGCGATGTTTCACGGCAGGTACCCGGATGGTCGCATGCTCTCGCTCGATGACTGGCCGATGACGCGTGCCCTGAAGAAGGGCGAGGTCGTCGTTGCGGAGCGGATCGACATGCAGCGGTCCGACGACGGGACGTACCGGCGCTTCGCGATTTCCGCCGCGCCGGTCCATGACAACAAAGGAAACATCACCGGAGCCATCGCCGCTGCCGAGGATCTGACCGAACTGCTCGATGCGGAAGAAGCCGCGGGAGAAACCGAAGCGTTGCTGCGAATGCTGGTCGACAGCACGCGAGACCATGCCGTGTACATGCTGAATGAAGAGGGGAGTATCGTCATATGGGGCGGCGGTGCTCGACGTCTCAAACAGTATGACAGCGCCGAAGTACTGGGCCGGAACTGGTCGATGTTCTTCGGACTGGCTGATGTCGCGGACAAATTGCCTGAGCGTCTGCTCGAAAGGGCGCGCGCAGAGGGCGTCGCGTATCATCGCGGATGGCGCTATCGCAAGGACGGATCACGCTTCTGGGCGGATACCGTGCTCAATACGATCGAAAACGGCGGCACGATCGTCGGCTTTGCCGAAGTCGCCCGCGATCTGACCGACGAACGCTATGCGGAGGCTGAGATTCGCCTGCGTAACAGCGCCCTGCGTGCCGTGTCTCAGGGCATTTTGGTGACCGACGCGCGCAACGATAACAGGATCATTCTCGCCAGCGGCGGATTCACGCAATTGACCGGCTATGAATGCGACGCGGTGATCGGCCAGAATTGTCGATTTCTTCAGGGCCCTGAAACCGATCCGGCGGGTTTGGACGCGATCCGCAAGGCGGTCGCAGCCGGCCGGGAGTGTTCGGTCGAGCTGATCAATTATCGGGAAGACGGCTCGAAATTCTGGAACGCGCTGTATCTCAGCCCGATCTTCGACGAAGCGGGCGACCTCGATAAATATATCGGCGTCATGGCCGACGTGACGCCACGTCGCGACATGGAAACGCAACTGCGCGAAGGGCAAAAGATGGACGCGCTCGGTCGCCTGGCCGGCGGGATCGCGCACGACTTCAACAACATCCTGACCGTCATCAACGGCAACGCGGAAGATTTGCTCTATTACGCGGAGAAGGGCGATCCGACACGCGACCAGTTGGAGCTCATTCTGGGCGCGGGCGAACGTGCGGAAGCGCTGACGCGGCAGCTGCTGACATTCAGCCGGCGGGACGTTTCGCCGGCGAGCACGGTCGATGTTCCGGCGACGCTCAACGGCATGAAGGCCCTGTTGCGCAGTCTGGTCGGGGATAGCGTTACCTTGACCGTCGACGTGAGCGACGACCTTTGGCCCGCGCTCGGCGAGCCCGGGAAGGTCGAACAGGTCATCATGAACCTGGTGATCAACGCCCGCGATGCCCTGGAGGACGATCGCCGTATCGAAGTGCGCGCGCGGAACGTCCGCTTGCCCAAGGACAAGGCGCGCAATCAGGCCGCCGGCGACTATGTCCAGATCACGGTATCCGACAGCGGATGCGGAATGTCTCCGGACGTGGTGGGCAGAGCCTTTGAGCCGTTCTTCACGACCAAGGGCGTACTTGGTTCGGGTCTCGGTCTGGCGACTGTCTTCGGCATCGTCACCCAGAGCGGCGGTCGCGTATCGTTGGAAAGCGTGCCGGGCGTGGGAACCAGCGTGACGGTCGCCTTCCCGCGGGGCGAGCAGCAGCGGCGGAATGTGCCGGCCGATCGTGCGAATATCGCGACCCTGCCATCGGCGCGCATCCTGCTCGTCGAAGACGAGGATGAGGTCCGCCGCTATGTGCGCCGTGTGCTCGAACGGCTCGGGCACGACGTCATCGAGGCGCGGAGCGGGGCGGAGGCTCTGGAGATCGAGCGCAGCACCGAGGGTTCCATCGACATCCTCCTGTCGGACATCGTCATGCCGGGCATAAGCGGCGTCGTGGTCGCCGATGCCTTCCGCAAGGCGCGCCCGCAGACGCGGATCGTCCTGATGTCGGGCTACACCGAAGATGCGCTCGACCCGGACAACCACGACGCCTTCCTGCAGAAGCCGCCGACCGTCGAAAAAATGATCCTGGCCCTGCAAGGCGATTAGGGTCCGGATATAACCCTCGGCGAACCGATCGCTCAGCCTGTGTGCAGGTCGGCTCCCCCATATTGCCGTGCAGCGTCGGTCGTCACCCTGGTCGATGCGGGGTGCGTTCTCTTACCAAGGACGCACCCCAAAATGTCACAGCACCTTGCGCAGGCTGATCGCGACGGTTCGTCCGGTCGGATTAAGATAGGCGCCCTGATAGCCGATCGGCGTCGCGCCCGATCCGTCTCGTACCGACCGTCGGGTGTTGAACAGATTTGTGACGCCGAACGTCAGCCGCGTGCCCTTGAGCCAGGCCGGGGCCTTGCTTCGCCCGATATAGTCGGCCGGGTTGGCGAAGAGATTGAGGTTGACCGTCGCCAGATCGCCGAAGCGCAGGTCGCCGGCGCTTCCCCCCGCCGCCTGGACCGTCGTGCCGCTTTGCCAGTTGGCGGTGATCCGCGCCCCGAGCCCGCGCTTGAACGCGCCCGCCTGCACCTCGATTTCGTGCCGCGAGCGTCCGCCGCGGATATCGAGAGCACCACCATCGAGCAGGTCAAGCGTCGGGCCGCCGTCACGAAGCAACACGCTGTCCTGCAACCGCCAGCTGTGCCGGACCGAAAGCATCAGGCGGCTGGTCATATTCTCGTATCGCCGCGCGCCCGGGCTCCCAGCTTCGACACGCATGATCTGCGCCCCCGGTGGGAGCCGGCGTCGCATCTCCTCCTCACTCGAAAAGGTACGGACATTCGCGTTCGCGGCACCGGGCGGTAATGGGCCGAGCGGCTTCATGAAGCTCAGCCCCCAGCGCAGCTGCTGCTGGTCGGAGCGCGCGAAGTTGAGCGGGGTCGCGTCGATCCGCTGGAGCCGTCCATTCGTGTCGCGGATCACTCGCTCCGGAAACGCCGCCTCGACCAGCGGTGAAACGAGCGGGAAGGCCGCGATCGGGTCGTCGATCCGCGTACGAATATAGTCGAGCGACAGGGTGAGGTCGGTCTTGGCGATCGGTCGGTATGTCGCGCCCAGGCTGAGGACGTGGCGATCGTCGGGGCGGAGGGCGGCGTTGCCGCCAAGACTTTGGGGGACGTCGACCGTTTCGCCGCGCCGAAGATCGAAGGTTCGTATGTTCGGGACGACGACCGGCGGGTTTCCGAGCTGCTCGAGGGTCGGGGCGGTTTCTGCGTCGCTGAGCGATACGAGCAGAGAGAGGGCTGGCGCCGGCGTCCAGTTCAGCCCGTAGCCGAGCGTGCGCAGCGTGCCGACGTCCGATACACGCTCGACCGCGGCGTTGACGCTGGCGGACAGTGTGCCGAGCCAGGCAAGCGCCGGTGTCGTCGTCCCCGCGATCGGCAGGTCGAGGTTCGCCTGGATGCTGCCGGTGTCGCGCGCCAGTTCGTTCGTACGGGTGACTCCGCCGACATCCGAGCGGCCTTCAAAGTCGCGCGTTGCGAAGCCCGATCGCAGGCTGAGAGTCGCACGGCCGGCCGGCAGCGTGAAGGCTGTGCCCGCGACCAGTAGATCGGCGTTGGCGACCAGATTGACCGACCGCGCGGTGGTGCCGGGGGTCGTCCGGCCAAGGTCGATGACCGTCTGGGTTGCCGTCCGGTCCAGATTGCCGGTCGCGGTCCATTGCCACGACCCGGCCCGGCCGCTGACCGTCGAGCCGAGATGGGCGGTGCCGGTTTCCCCGTCGCGCCGCAGCGGACCGTCTCCGCCCAGGCCGATAAGCGCGCGTGTGCGCGTGGCGTCGAAGCGGGCATTCAGCGTCGCCGCGACATCCTTCAACGGCGTACCAGCGATCGTGCCTCCGAGGCCGAAGCGCGTGGTTGCCGGGATCAGCGTGCGATAGTCGGCGAGCAGCGGCGTGCCGGATGGCTGAATCACGTCGCGTTCGCTTTCCAGCAGCGCGCTGGTCCGGCTGATGTCGGCGTCGACCATCGTGCGCGTGTCGCCGCGCAGGCGCAGATAGCTCGCGGAACCGCCGGTCGTCGTCATGCCGCCCTCGGTCGGCGCGGCGAGCGACAATTGGCCGATGCGCGAGCTGTAGCGTTCGAAGGCGACGACGTTCACGACCTTGCGATCGGCGGGATAGCCGTATTTCAGCGCGACCTCTTCGGGCAGGATTTCGGTCCGCTCGATCGCTTCGGTCGGCAGGCGCGCTATCTCGGCGAAGCTCGACACGCGCCGGCCGTTCAGCAGCACGATCGGATCGCTGTCCTCGCGGCTGCGTCCGCTCGCCACCTGCGCGCCGAGCGTCTGAATCAGTTCCGCGACGGTGCCGGCACCATAGGAACGGATGTCGACGGCGGACAAGGTGCGCTCGGGCGGAATGTCCCCGATCACCGAACCGCGCGGACGCTGGCCAGTGACGACGACCTCACCCTCGGCGCGCGGTGGACGGGGCGGCGGGGGCGCGTCCTTATATCGCTCCCGCAGCTGCCGCTGGATGTCCTCGGGCAGCGGTTTGCCATCCGGGCCGTTGAACTGCAGGGTCGGAGGCGCGGCGGGCGGAGGCACGGTCGGCGCCGTCTGGATTGCCGCCAGCACGCTCGCGCCGAAAAGCGATACCGCCATCGTTACGATACCCGCTTCGCCGCGAAGGGCAGGGTGGCGCGGCCGGCGAATTTCAGGTCGCCCGCCAGCGTTGCCCCGTCGCCACCGAGCGCGAGGACGAAGGTCAGCCGCGGTTCCGACTTCAGGCTGAACGTCGCACATCCGCCGTTGACCGACACGTCCTCCAGCGGATGCCACGCGGGCGACCGCGACGACTGATAACGCCCGGACCATCTAGTCCCTTCGCGCTTCAGCTCGAACGTCCACTCCGCGCCGGCGAACGGTCCGACCCATCGCCCGGTCAAGCGATCCGCCGGGAGTGACGGTGCGCAGGGCGTCGGCGGCGGGGGTGTGGCGCCCGAAGCAGACAGGGCAAGTAGCAGCGGAACGATCATCGAAAGTCTCCTTCATCGAATGATGCAGAAGACAGCAGACCGGCGTAGCGCGGTGATGACGCGTTCGTAACGATCGCCGATACGAAGATGCTACAAAGCCATGCTATCCGACCCGCGATGGACACGGGTACACAGTTTGCCGAGCGGATCGTCGTGGTCGACGACGACACCAGTATCCGGGAGGCTCTGGCCGAATATCTCGGCAACCACGGCTATGCGGTGCGCACCGCGGCAGGAGCGGCAGCCTGCGACCGCCTGCTCGCCGAGGCACCGGCGGACCTGCTGATCATCGACGTGATGATGCCCGGCGAGGACGGCCTGTCGCTCTGCCGTCGCCTGGCGCCGGCCGGTACGCCGATCCTGATGCTCAGCGCGCTCGATGCGGTGACCGACCGTGTCGTCGGGCTTGAGGTCGGGGCATGGGATTATCTGGCGAAACCCTTCGAGCCGCGCGAATTGCTGGCACGGGTGCGGGCGCTGTTGCGGCGGCCGCGATCGGTGGAGGCGGGAGGGGGCGGCGATGCGATCACCTTCGCCGGATGGTGGTTCAGTCCGATCGAGCGCCGCCTGCGCGATCCGCAGGGGCGGGCGGTGCTTCTGAGCGAGGGCGAGCATGCCCTGCTGGCGGCCTTCGCAACCCGGCCGGGGCGGGTGCTCAGCCGCGACATGCTGCTCGACATCGCGCGGGGGCTGGATGCCGCGTCCTATGACCGGGCGATCGATATTGCCGTCAGCCGATTGCGGCGCAAGCTGGCGGAGGCGGACCCCGCGCAGCTGATCGAGACGGTGCGCGGTGCCGGCTATCGCTTCCTGCCGGCGGTGCGCGGCGCATGATCCGCGCGATCTGGCGGCGACCGAGCGCGCTGACCGCGATCGGCGGGTTCAGCGTCGCGATCGCGGTGCTGAGCGTGTTGATCACCGCGGGCATCGTCCTGCTGATGCCCGACCCGCCGGCGGTGCGCATGTCCGTGGCGGAAGCGGTTGCCGCGCTGCGAGGTGATAGCGACGCCCTCGACCGCCGGGTCGGTGCGCCACCCGAGGGTGCGACCGCGGCGCTGCTTCAGCCGATCCTGGCGCAGGCGCTGCGGCGCCCCTTGTCGGAAGTGCGGGTGTCGTGGCTGGATCGGCCGAAGACGAAGCCGAGCGACGGCGTGGTCGTCTTCACCAGCGCCCGCGGCAAGCTGGATAGCGCAACAGCCAAGATGCTGTGGCCGAACGGCAAGCCGCCGGCGGGGCCGATCGTCATCCGCCGGGGTGAAGCGCTGCCGGTCCGCGTGGTGCCGAGAACGATGCCGGACGGCCTGGTTGGGCAGGTTTTGCTGAAGCTGCCGCAGCCGGCGTTCGCCGCCAGCGTGCGGCTGCCAGACGGGCGATGGCTGACGGTCGCACCGCGATCGCCCCGATTCGGCGGCTGGCGGTTGAAGGTGCTGATCGCGCTGGTCGCGAGCCTGGCGGTGCTGGCGCCGCTCGTATGGCTGTTCGCGCGGCGGCTGACGCGGCCGTTCCGGACGCTTGCGACCGCGATCGACGCCGGGCGCGATCCGCCGCAGTCCGAGGGGCCGAGCGAGTTGCAGGACGCCGCGCGCGCGATCCTGCACCTGCGCGCGCGACTGGCCGCGGAGACGGACGAACGGATGCGGATGCTGACCGCAGTGGCCCATGACCTGCGCACGCCGCTGACCAGCCTGAAGCTGCGGATCGAGACGGTGCCGGAGCCGCAACGGGCTCGGATGATCGCCGATGCCGACCGTATGGGTGCGATGATCGCCGACGTGCTCGACTTCGCCCGCGCGGCGGATGCCCAACGCGGTCCGGTGCTGGTGCGCAGGATCGTGGCTGAGGTCGTCGCTGACCATCCGGGCATGACACTCGACGATGGTCCGGACCCGACCATCGTCGCGGTCGAGCCCGCGTTCCGGCGCGCGATCGAAAATTTGGTGCGCAATGCGGTCGATTATGCCGATGGTGGCCGGGTTTCGATCGGTGTGACGGGCGACAGCGCCGTCATCCGAGTGATCGATGCCGGCCCCGGTATTCCGGACGAGGATCGCGCGCGGGTGCTGCGCCCGTTCGAACGCGGGGACGCTTCGCGTAACCGCGACACCGGCGGGGTCGGGCTGGGGCTGAGTATCGTCAAGAGCTTCGCCAACCTGCACGGCGGCACGCTGACGCTGGACGCCGCCGACGGCGGCGGGACGGTCGCGACGCTGACGATGCCGCTTTAGAGCGTGATCGACCTGTGCTCCGGCGCAGGCCGGAGCCTTGGCGATCGAAGCCCTGACGCCCTCCAACGCTCCGGCCTTCGCCGGAGCACAGCTGCGCACCAAATCAGATCAATCATACTCTAGCGCCGCTGCGTCGCCGTCTCCGCGCGGATCGCCTTGAACTCCGACCCGTCGCGCCAGTCCGGCCAGTTGCTGCCGTTTGCCAGGTCGAAGCCGATGCGGCGCACCAGGTCGACGTCGGCCGCCGCCCCGCGCAGATCCCAGTCCGCGGACCAGGCATCGCAGGTCTGGTGGTAGCAGCGCATATAGCCGTCGAGCCACGCCTGACCGCCGGCACGGCCGCCGGTGACGAGATCGGGGGCGCCGCTGATCGCCATCAGCAGCAGCGTCGGCACGCCGCGGCGGGCGAGCGAGAAATGATCGGCGCGGTAGAACAGGCCGCGTTCGGGCAGTGCTTCCGGCGTGACGACCCGCCCCTGTGCGCGGGCGGCCGATGCCAGAGCGTCCTCCAGCGCGTTCTGGCCCGCCCCGACCAGCAGCACGTCGCGTGCCGGACCGGCTGTCTGGAGGATGTCGAGCGTAAGGTTGGCGACGGTCTTGGCCGCCGGATAGACCGGGTTGGCGGCATAGGTCTCCGAGCCCAGCAACCCGCGTTCCTCGCCGGTCCACAGCGCGAAGACCTGTGTGCGAGCTGCCGGCTTCGCCTTTGCTGCAGCGCGCGCGATGGCGAGGACGCCGGCGGTGCCCAGCGCATCGTCGTTGGCGCCGGGACGGATGCGGCGGCCCTGTGCGTCGGGCGCGCCTTCGCCATATGCGTCCCAATGCGCGCCATACATCACGACTTCAACAGGGCGGCTGCGACCGGGCAGCTTGGCGAGCACATTGCGGCTCTCGGCACGCACGACGGTGACGGGCAGGTCGGCGGAGAAGCCGGCGCCGGTCAGAGCGACGGGCTTGAAACCGGATCGGCGCGCAGCGGCCCGCTGCTGCGCGAGATCGAGTCCCGATGCGGCGAACAGGCGGGTGGCGGCGTCCCCGGCGATCCAACCCTGTAGCAGCACCCGCGGCGCGGGTGGCCGTGCAACGTCGTAATTCTCACCGCCCGGTGCGGTCACCGTCGACCAGCCATAGCCGGCCCCGGGTGTATCATGGACGATCAGCGCGGCGATCGCGCCGCGACGGGCGGCTTCCTCGAACTTGTAGGTCCAGCGGCCGTAATAGGTCATGCGGCGGTCGCCGAACCGCCCCTTGGCATCGTCGGCTGCGGTCGCCTCGAAATCCGGATCGTTGACCAGGAACACCGCGACCTTGCCCTTCAGGTCGACGCCCTTGAAGTCGTCCCACTGCCGTTCGGGCGCGTTGACGCCGTAGCCGACGAACACCATCGGCGCGCGGGCGATCGCTGCGCGGTCGACCGGGCGGACGGTGGAGAGGTACACGTCCTTGCCCACGCTCCAGCCGACGCCGTTCGCGCTGACCGTGCCTGCACCGAGTTGCGTGCGGATCAGCGGCACGGGTTGCGTCCAGCCGCCGTTCGGGCCGCCGGGCTTCAGCCCCGCCGCCTTGAACTGCGCGACCAGCCACGCGATCGTCTTGTCCTCGCCGGGCGTGCCGGGCGCGCGGCCACCGAAATCGTCGCTGGCGAGGATCTTCACGTCCGCCGACAGCGCAGCCGGCGTGATCGGGTCGGGCGCCTGCATGGCGGTCAGGAGCGGCAGGGCGGCGAGGGCAAGCAGGCGGGGCATGGGTGTCTCCGGTCGGCGGGTGGGCAATCCTAGGGTCCAAGCCCAATCAGGACGGGGATCGTGATCGCTCAAAGGAAGGCGCTGGCAAGGAGCACAGCGCAGCAGGTAGCGACGCTACCTGCAAGCAAGCGACGCCGTCCAGCGCCTTCTTTTGAGCGACGGCTCCGCCGCGGGCCGATTTTGCCCCAGGGCTGCGTCGCTCGTCGGTCACGATGCATCAGCATCGCTCCGCTCCTCGCTTCTTGCCCTGAACCAAAATCGGCTCCGTCACGACCCCATCCTGATTGGGTTTGGACCCTAAACGCCACGCACGGGAACGCCATGGCGGAAAATGGCGGGCGGCGTCTTTTCAGCGCCGCGGTATCTGCCATGATCGGCGACGATTATCGTTGCTGGGGAGTTGTCCGCCGTGAAGTTCCTGATCCGTATCGTCGCGTCCGGCGCGCTGCTGGCCGTCGCGCCGCTCAATCTGGTCGCGGTCGCGCAGGCCCAGGCGACGCAGGTGGCGCCGGGTGTATCCCCCGAGCGGCTGGCGCGACTGACGCAGGTTTTCCAGGATTATGTCGATCAGGGCCGGCTGGCCGGCGGGGTGTTGCAGGTGCAGCAGGACGGGCGGACCGTCTATGCCAAGGCGTTCGGCTGGCGCGACCGGGAAGCGCGCGATCCGATGCGACAGGATACGATCTTCCGCATCGCCTCGCAGACCAAGGCGCTGACCAGCGTCGCAGCGATGATGCTTATGGAGGAGGGCAAGCTTGTCCTGTCCGATCCGGTCGGCAAATACTTGCCCGAATGGGCGCGGACCACGGTCGCAGTGGCGAAGCCGGACGGTGGCTATGCGGTCGTGCCGGCGAAGCGGCCGATCACCATCCGCGATCTGATGACCCACACCGCCGGCATCTCCTATGGCAACGGGCCGGCGGAGAAGGCGTGGCGTGATGCCGGCATCTTCGGCTGGTATTTCGCCAACCGGTCGGAACCGGTGTCAGCGGTTGTAGCGCGGATGGCGGCCTTGCCGATGGCCGCGCAGCCGGGCGAGAAGTTCGTCTACGGCTACAACACCGACATATTGGGCGTGATCGTCGAGAAGGTCAGCGGCCGGACACTCGACCAGTTCCTGACCGAACGGCTGATCACGCCGCTGAAGATGATCGACACATCCTTCTATCTGCCCGAGCAGAAGGCGGGTCGGCTGGCGACTGTCTATGGTGCGGGGGCGAGCGGACTGCAACGCGCGGCGGACGCGGCGCAATCGGACGGCGTGCCCTATGGGCAGGGCCATTATCTGCGCGGGCCGCGGGTGGCATTCTCCGGCGGGGCGGGGCTGTTGTCGACCGCGGCGGACTATAGCCGGTTCCTCGAAATGCTGCGCCGGGGCGGCGAGTTGGACGGCCGGCGCTATCTGTCGCGCAATTCGGTTGATCTGATGATCGCCGACCAGCTGGTCGACGCGACCTACCAGCCCGGCATGGGCTTCGGCCTCGGCTTCGCGGTCCGCACCGATCTCGGCAAGGCGGGCGAACCGGGGGCGGTCGGCGACTATGGCTGGGGCGGCGCCTATCACAGCAAATATTGGGTCGATCCGAAGCTGCGACTGACGGTCGTCTACATGACCCAGTTGCTGCCCGCCGGCGACATCGACGATCATGGCAAGCTGCGCGCGCTGGTCTATCAGGCCCTGAACTGACCGGCGCGCGCGTCCTTCCTATTCGTAGCGCAGCGCCCGTACCGGACTGGTCTGTGCCACGCGGTAAGCATGGCCGGCGACAGTGACCACCGCGATCACCACGGCCAGCAGCCCGGCGGCCACGAACGGTACCGGCGTCAGCGCGACGCGGACGTCGAAGCCGTTCAGCCAGTCGCGCATCAGCCACCACGCGATCGGCCAGGCGATGACGTTGGCGATCAGCACGGGCCGGCTGAACTGCCAGACCAGCAGGCGGACGATATCGCGGGTGCGCGCGCCAAGCACCTTGCGGATACCGATCTCCTTCGTGCGGCGCTCCGCGGTGAAGGCCGCCAGGCCGAACAGGCCCAGGCAACCGATCACCACCGCCAGCACCGAAAAGGCGGCGAACAGCTGGCCGCGGGCCGCCTCGCGATCATATTGATCGCGCACGATGTCGTCGGCGAAGCGGCCACGGAACGGCACGTTCGGGATGTTGCGGTTCCACACCGCCTCCACCTGTTCGCGGATCGTCGCCGGATTGCCGTTGAAGCGGACGACGATGTCGGAGAAGTCGGTGCGCTGCGAATAATAGAGGATGGGTTGCAGCGGATCGCGGATCGAGCGGAAGCGCGCGTCCTCGACCACACCGACGACGGTGATCGGCACCATGCCATATTCGATCGGCAGCAGGCCGGCGGTCAGTTGGGCGCCGAGCGCGGACGCGGGCGATGCGAAGCCGAGCCGGCGGGCGGCGTCCGCGGTGATGACGACGTTCGCCCCGCGCTGTACCAGTGTCCTGGCGGCCGCGGCGAAGCCGGGATCGGCCGGCGACGGCGTGGTGGTGTCGTCGCGCCCCTGCGCTTCCGAGAAGTCGCGCCCGGCGATCAGCTTCATGCCCATCGCCTTGAAGAAGCCGCTCTCCACAGCATAGTTGCCGAGGTTGAAGGCGGTGTCGGTGCCGACGCGTTCGACCGTACCGACCGAGTTGCTGCCGGGATCGATAGCGATTTGGGTTCGCGCGGCAGCGATGACACCGGGGATGCGGCGGATCTGCTCGACCACCTGCGCATCACGGCCGTCGACACCGCGGTAGCCGAGGTTGCTCACCTGAAGCAGCCCGTCGCGGACATAACCGGCATCCGCGTTCCGGGCATAGACGGTCTGGCCATAGATGACGGCGGTGCAGATCGTCAGCCCGATCGAAACCGCGAACTGGACGACGACCAGCGCGCTGCGCAGTCGCCCCGATCCTTGCGCATCGGCGGCGGACTTGTTCGCCTTCAGGATGCGCGCGGGCTCGAACCGGGCGAGATAGACCGCCGGATACAGGCCGGCGAGCACACCGACGATCAGCACCAGCGCGATGGCGGGCAGCAGTACCCCGTCCGCACCGACATAATGCATCACGATGCCCGCCCCGAGGAAGTCGTTGAAGGCGGGCAGGAGCAGCTCGACCGCGGCCAGCGCGATCAGCATCGCGATGGCGGCTACCAGCACCGATTCCCCCAGAAACTGTGCGATCAGCTGGCGACGCGACGCGCCCAGCACCTTGCGCAGCGCCACTTCACGCGCGCGGCTTGATGCGCGGGCCGTCGCCAGGTTGGTGAAGTTGACGCAGGCCATGCCGAGCACCAGCAGCGCGATCACGGCGAAGGTCAGGACGGTCGCCCGGTCGTTGCCCGCGACCGGCGCGGCGTTCTGCGCATCGCTCAGGTGATTGGCGCGGATATTCTCCAGCCGATAGTCCTGGTACAGCCCCGGATTGTCGCCGTCCTGCGATCCCGGCGTGTCGGGGATATTGCGCTTCTCCCATGCGGCCATGTTGGCGTTGATCGTGTCCGCGTCATCGGCCCGGCGCAGCTTCAGATAATTCCAGCCGCCCTGGTTGGTATAGCTGGTCAGCGCACCCGGCCGATCGGCAAACTGGGTTGCGAGGTCGAAGCGCGCGACCGCATTTGCCGTAAAACTCGAATCCTTCGGCCAGTCCTTGAAGACGCCGGTCACGCGGTAATCGATGTCGCCGCTGTTATCGACGATCGTCAGCGTCTTGCCGACCGCATCGAGTGTGCCGAAGCGGCGCATGGCCTCGCTTTCCGACAGCGCGATCGAATGGGTGTCGGGGAGAGCGGTCGCCGCGCTGCCGCGCACGAACGGTATGTCGAACACGCCGAAGAAATCGCCATCGACCATCCGCAGCTTGTCGATCTTGGTCGGGCGACCGTCCTGGATGACGATCGGCGAGAAGCTGCGGATATAGACCGACGCGACGATCTGCTGCGGAAAGTCCTTCAGCAGCGCGCGTGCCGGCGCAATCGCCGACATCTGCATCTTGTCCTCTTCGTTGCCCTGGGCATTCGGCAGGAACAAGGTCTGGAGCTGGAAGACGCGGTCGCCGTCCTTCAGCCATGCGTCATGGTTCGTCTCGTAGCGGACGTAGAGCAGGATCATCAGGCAAGCGGCGAGGCCGAGCGCTAGGCCGACGATGTTGATCGCGGCATAGGCCCGGCTCTTGGCGAGCGCGCGGAGGCCGACGGTCAGGTAATTGCGCCACATGGGGCTGTGCTCCGGAACGGGAGGAAAAGGGGTCAGGCGGCGCGCAGGCGTTCCTGGAGGATGCGGCCATCGAGCATGTTGACGACGCGGCTGGCGAAGTCGGCATGGGCCGGCGAGTGGGTGACCATGACGATGGTCGAGCCCTGCGCGTTCAGCGTCTGGAGCATCCGCATCACCTCCTCCCCGTGGTTGGTGTCGAGGTTGCCGGTCGGCTCGTCGGCGAGGATCAGCTTGGGTTCGGCCACCAGCGCGCGGGCGACGGCGACGCGCTGCTGCTGCCCGCCCGACAGCTGGCTGGGGCGGTGCTTGGCGCGATGGGCGATGCCGACGCGGTCCATGACGTCGTCGGTGCGGCGGCGGCGCTCGGCGGCGGGGACGTCGTGGTAGAGGAGCGCAAGCTCGATATTCTCGCGCACCGTCAGTTCGTCGACGAGGTTGAAGCTCTGAAAGATGAAGCCGATGCTCGCCTTGCGCACCGCGGCCAGTTTTGCCTCGGGAAGATTGGCGACTTCCTGCCCGGCGAAGACGTAGGATCCGCTGCTTGGGGTATCGAGCATCCCCATCAGGTTCAGCAAAGTCGACTTGCCGCAACCCGATGGCCCCATGATCGCGACGAATTCACCATCGGCGATGTCGAGGTCGATCGCGTCGAGCGCGGTCGTCTCGACCATGTCGGTGCGATAGACGCGGGATAGGGCGCGCATGTGAAGCATGGTCATTCCTTTGCCGATGAGAGGTCGAGCCGATCCTTGTCGGCGAACCCGGTGTAGGGGGACGTGATGACGCGTTCGCCGGGATCGAGCCCGTCGAGCACTTCGATCGCGGCATCGTTGCGGCGGCCGAGGCGAACCGCACGCTTGACCGCCGAGCGGCCGTCAGGTGCGACGACGAAGACGAATGCGCCGCCGGTTTCGTTGTAGAAGGCGCCGTTCGGGATCATCTTCGCCGGCGTCGGATCGCCCAGCGTCAGCTTCGCCTGGAGCGTCTGGCCGCGCTGGATGTCGGCGGGTTCGGCGCCGGTGAAGACCAGATCGACCTGGAACTGGCCGTTCTGCACCTGCGGATAGATTTTCGCGATCCGCGCGTCGTAGCGCTTGCCGCCGCGCTCGACGGTCGCGCGCTGGTTCAGCTGGACGCGGCCGAGATAGAATTCGTCGACGCCCGCCTTCAGCTTGTTGCGGCCCGGGCTGTCGATCTGACCGATCCGCTGTCCGCGGGCCAGCGATTCGCCGACTTGCAGGTTGAAGCCCGACAATTGCCCCGCGACAGGCGCGCGCAGGTTGAGCGCGTCGAGATTGGCTCGGGCGATGGACAGGCCCGAGCGCATCGATCCCATCGACGCGCGCTGCTGGCTTAGCTGGCTCGACTGGAGCCGCTCGTCGTTCGACTGTCCCCGGCGAAGGGCGGCGAGGCGGCGTTCCTCGTAGCGGAGCTGCGCGGCCGTATCGGCGAACTGCTTGGCCGTCAAGAAGCCCCGCTCGGCAAGCGGGCGCTCGCGATTGTACTGCAACTGCGTCTTTTGCAGCGCGAGGCCCGCTTCTAGGATCGCGCGTTCGTTCGACAGGCGGGTCTGCGCCAGCGCCAGCTCCTGCGAGCGCATGTTGTTGATCTGCTGCTCGACTTCGGTCTGACGGGCGAGGGTGGAGAGTTGCAGCTCGGCGTTCGACAGCTCGACGATCGGCTGGCCCGCCGCCAGCATCGTGCCGTCTTCGACTAGGATGCGCTCGACCCGACCGCCCTCGATCGCGTCGAGATAGACGGTCAACAGCGGCGTCACGCGGGCGCGCAGGGGAATGAAGTCTTCGAAATTGCCGTTGGTGACGGTCGAGATCGTCAGGCGATCGGTCGCGACGGTCTGTGTGGTGCCGCGTGGGGCATAGGTCCAGAACAGCCCGACGAGCGCGAGCAGTACGATCGCGCCCGCCGCCCACGGCAGCCACTTGGGCAGCCGCCGGGTCGAAACCACCCGGTCCATCCCGCTGCCGCTCACCGCCCCGCTCGCGCGCGCGGTATCGGTCGATGCCAGATGCACCGTCATCGCGCGGGCCCGGTCAGGCGGACCTGTCCGATTTCGGACACTGCTGTCCGGATACGGACGGTGCCGATCGTGGTGTCGAGCGAGGCAAGCTCGACGCTGACCTGCCAGCCCGGGAGCAGGGAGAGCGGCGACCAAGCCAGCGTCAGGCGGCAAAGCAGCACCAGTGCCGCGAGCAGCAGGATCTGGCCTTTCGGACTATGTGCCATGTCGGTCCTCGGTGTGGCGTGTTGCATGGCCGAGGCTTTGCAGGAGGTGTGCCAGTTCAAGTGCGTGGCAAGGGTGGGATGATCTTCTCCTTGCAGGGGAGGATTCCAATCATGTTTGGCACAAGAATTGATTGTCCGGTTTCGAATACAGGCTGTACGGAATCGAACGGGATGAAGCAGGGGGCGGAGCACGAGCTGGCGGTGGTCGTCGATGACGACGAGGATATCCTCGTCGCCGCGCGTCTCGTGCTGCGCGGACTGTTCCGCGAGGTCGTGACGCTCAGCCGGCCCGAAGAGGCGGTGGCGCTGGTCGCGGCGCGGGCGCCGGACGTGGTGCTGCTCGATGCCAATTTCGCCCGGGGTGCGACCGACGCGGCGGAGGGGTTGGCGCTGCTCGACCGGCTGCTCGCGACCGATCCGCAGCTGATCGTCGTGATGATCACCGCCCACGCAGGGGTGAATGTAGCGGTCGAAGCGATGAAGCGCGGTGCGACCGATTTCGTGTCCAAGCCGTGGAGCAACGACCGTCTGGCCTCGACCGTCCGCACGGCTGCCGCGCTCAGCCGTTCGCGACGATCCGCGGCCTCCCCGGGGGCGGGATCGGTACCGCGTCCGGCAGGCGAAACGCCGTTGATCGGCCAGGCTCCGGCGATGGCACGCGTCCATTCGCTGATCGCACGCGCCGCGCCGACCGATGCGAATGTGCTGGTGCTGGGCGAGAACGGCACCGGCAAAGAACTGGTCGCGCGCGAACTCCACCGCCAGTCGCTCCGCGCCGCCAAGCCGATGGTCACGGTCGATCTGGGCGCGGTCGCCTCCAATCTGATCGATTCCGAACTGTTCGGCCATGTGAAGGGCGCCTTCACCGATGCGCGAACCGACCGGGTCGGGCGCATCCAGGCGGCCGACGGGGGCACGTTGTTTCTCGACGAAATCGGCAACCTGCCGCTCGCGCTTCAGCCCAAGCTGCTGACGGCGCTGGAGCAGCGGGTGGTGACACCGGTCGGATCGAACCGCCCGGTGCCGGTCGATATCCGTGTGATCGCCGCAACCAACCTGACGCCGGAGATGCTGCGCGACCCGCGCCAGTTTCGGCAGGACCTGCTGTTCCGGCTGAATACGGTCGAGATCGACCTGCCGCCCTTGCGCGAGCGTCGCGCCGATATCCCCGCGCTGATCGACCATTATCTCGCGCTCTATGCGGAGCGCTATCGTCGACCCCCGCCGGGTCTGACCCCCGCGGCGCTCGACGCGCTGGTCGCGCATGACTGGCCCGGCAACGTGCGAGCGTTGCGCCACGCGATCGAGCGCGCAGTCATTCTGGCTCGCGATGCCGCGCTGACGCCGGACGACTTCGCGCTCACGCCGCCGGCGCGCGTCATCGCGCCCGAAGCCGTGGTGCCTGCGGCCAGTGCCGACCTGAACCTCGACCGCGTCGAGCGGCGGCTGGTCGAGGAAGCACTGCGCAAACATGGCTACAATATCTCGGGCGCTGCCGCCGAGCTCGGGCTGTCGCGTGCGGCGCTCTATCGGCGGATGGAGAAGCATGGCCTTTGACCGTCGCTTCGCCGGCGTGCTCGCCGGATTGGTCGTGGCGTTGCTCGCCACGCTCGTCGCACTGGCGTGGGCGGTGGGGCGGGGTGACCTCCACGCCGTGACGCTGCTGATCGCGCTGGCCGCTGTCGGTGCGTTCGTAGGACTTGTCCGACATGTCGAGCGGACGAACCGGCTGATCGCGCATTTCGTCGAGGGGCTGCGCCACGGCGATGTCGCGATGCGCTTCGATACGCGGTCCGGCGGCAGTTTCGGCCTGCTGGCGGAAGCGATGAACGATGCACTGCGCGATCTGGGCGCGGAGCGGGGGCGCGTGGCGGACGAGCTGCGCTTTCTCGAAGCGATGATCGATGACCTGCCGGTCGCGTTGCTGACGGTCGATGCGCGCCGGAGCGTGACCCTGGCGAACAAGGCGGCGCGCCGCTTGTTCGATCGTCATGACGGCGCGGATGTGACAGCGTTCGGGGTCTATGGCGACGCGTTGCTCGACTGCCTGTCGCGATCGGGTGCGGTGGCCCAGGCGATCGTCCCACTCCAACTGGCCGGGGGCACGCAGCGCGCGATCGTCCGAGCGGGGCTTGTCGCGCGGCTCGGCCATCCGGTCCGCGTCGTCGCGGTTGAGCCCGTGCAGGGCGCACTGGATGCGGTCGAGATGGGGACGCAGGTCGACCTCGTCCGCGTGCTCAGCCACGAGATCCTGAATTCACTGACCCCAGTGACCTCGCTTGCCGGTACGACGGCCGTGCTGCTGGGTGAGGAAACGCCCGATCTGGAGGAAGCGCGGCTGGCCGTGATGACCCTCGCGCGGCGGGCGGAGGGCATGCGGCGGTTCATCGACAGCTACCGGACGCTTGCCCGCCTGCCCGAACCGCGCGGTCGGGAGTTTGCCGCTGGTCCTTTTGTGGCCGAACTGGAGCGGCTGTTCCGGGTCGAGTGGCTCGACCACCGGCTCGACGTCGTAGCCGACCCGGGGCTGACGCTGGCGTCCGACCCCGACCTGCTGGCCCAGTTGCTGATCAACCTGCTGCGCAACGCCGCGCAGGCGAGCGGCGAGCGGCCGGCTCCGCACGTCCGCCTGTCAATCCGCAACGATCCCGCTGACGGTCCGGTCGCGGCGGTCGAGGATAATGGGCCGGGCGTGCCGATAGCGGTGCGGCGCGATGTCTTCCTGCCGTTCTTCACGACCCGGGCGAGCGGGACGGGCATCGGGCTGAACATCGCGCGACAGATCGCGGTCGCTCATGGCTGGCGGATCGAGATCGGCGACAGCGAGCTGGGCGGCGCTGCGGTGCGTGTGTTCATGGCTCCGGGCGGCGGGCGCGTCTGAAGCGCTGCGTCCGCGGCTGTGGCTACCGCGCACGCGGCCGCGAGCATCGGCGCGACCGTCCGTTACATGAAGGTCAGCGCGGGGAATCGGCGTCGAGCGCAGCCGCACGGGCCGCGTCGGCCTTCGCGCGTGCGGTCTTGCCCAGGCGGGACAGGACCTCGCTGCGGTAGTAGTATCCGCGGGCGTCTTTCGGCGCGCGGCGGACGGTGCGATCGAGATCGGCAACCGCCCCGGCATCGTCGCCGCGCCGCAGCTTCAGGAGCGCGCGGTTGAGGAAAGCGTCGGAGATCGGCGCCACGTCGACCGCGCGATCGAGCGTGGCGAGTGCGGCGTCGTCATTCCCCTGCCAGGCCTGCGTCACCGCATCGGCGACCAGCGCCTGCGCACGGCCGGCTGCGCCCGGCGCGGACCCGCCGAACGCGGCGCTGCAGGCAGCGAGACTGCGGCGCGGGTCGTCCACGGTGCAATGGCTCCACGTTCGATCGCTTGTTGCTGAGCGGGCGCTGTGGGCCGGCGGGCGCGCGACCACGCGACTGCCGGTCACGACGATCGATGAGTCCGAGTCGTCGAGTGCCGCCGGCGGGGGTGGCGGCGGAGGGGGGGGCGGAGGCGGCGGAGGCGGGGGAGGCGGAGGAGGAGGGGGAGGGGGCGGAGGCGCAGCGGGCGCGGGTGGCGGCGGTGCTTCGATGGCAGCCATCGGTGCAGCCGCGGGGGCGGCCTGTGTCGGTACGGGCGTCGTTCCGACCTCGGCACGTGCGGTTGCTGTGCTCTCCGGGCGTGGCGTGATGAGGGGAGCTGGCTTGGCAGGTTGCGTCGCCGGCTGCGACCGTACCGATGGGGCCGCCTGTTCCGTGCGCGGGGGCGCGGGCGGGGTCTGGATATCGCCCGACAGCCAGACCGGCACGCCGATGGTGACCACCAGCGCTGCCGTCACCAACGCGCCGATCTGCGGCCGCCCGAGCGACCAGCGTCGCGGGGGCGCGGCTACCGGGGGCGGCTCGGGCAACGCCGCTCCGCTGAAGCGCGCGGTGGCCTCGGCGATCGTCCGCTCGCGCCGATCCGGGCGCGGGGGCGGGGCGGGGGGCAGGAGCCGTGAGAGATCCCGGTCGTCGTCCATCACCGCCCCCGACGCGGCGCCGGCGCGCGGACACCGTGCGTCGCTCGGCGGGGAAGGGGGCGGCAGTGGGGCATCGTCCTCGTCTATACCTCCATTCACGGGCGGGTCGATTGCGGGCGGCCTGTGCTGCCGCTCTCGACCCGCCGGGTCACTTATCGCTCCAGCGGCGGCAGCGCGGGCGCGATCTTGGCCGCCCGCACCAGCTGGACTAGTTCCGAGCGATAGCCATAGGGATCGTCGCCGCGGGCGGCAGACACGATGCTCAGCACGCGGTCGTAGTTCATGTCGCCGCTATATTTGCCGCCGCGCAGCAGTTCCGCGAACGCGGCGACGCCGGTCGCGAAGCGGGCATCACGCGGGGCGTCGGCGAAGCGCACGACTTCGCGCGACCGGTTGATCGGGGTCGAGATCAGCCGGCTGGTCGTCGACTTCGGCAGCTTGTAGCGGATCTTGACGAAGCCATATTCGCTTGCCCCCGCCTTCGCCGGAGCCGCGACCGCCTTAGCGTAGCGCAGGTCGCCCGAGGTGCGCGTGCCGCCGACCGGAACGATCTCGTAGAGGGCGGTGACCGACTGCCCCGATCCGACGTCGCCGGCATCGACGCGGTCGTTGTCGAAATCCTCGCGCGCCAGCATCCGGGTCTCATAGCCGATCAGGCGATATTCGGCGACGGTCGCAGGGTTGAACTCGACCTGGATCTTTACGTCCTTGGCGATCGGGATCAGCGTCGACGTCGCCTCGTCGACCAGGGTCTTCCGCGCCTCTGCGATGGTGTCGATATAGGCAGCGGCGCCATTGCCATTCTGCGCCAGCGTCTGCATCAGCGCATCATTGTAATTGCCCATGCCGAAGCCGAGCACGGATAGGAACACGCCCTTCTCCCGCTCCCGCTCGACGAAGCCCTTCAGCTCGTCCTGGCTGGTGATGCCGACGTTGAAGTCGCCATCGGTCGCCAGCATCACGCGGTTGACGCCGTTCGGATCGAAACTAGCACTCGCCAGCGCATAGGCCTGCCGGATGCCTTCCGCGCCCGCCGTGCTGCCGCCGGCTGACAGGCGTTCGAGCGCACCGAGGATGCGGCCCTTCTCGCTTGCCGGCGTCGGCTCCAGCACGGTGCCGGCCGAGCCCGCATAGGCGACGATCGCCACACGGTCGCGCGCGTCGAGCCGGTCGACCAGCATCCCCAGCGACTGCTTGAGCAGCGGCAGCTTGTTCGGCGACTGCATTGATCCCGACGTATCGATCAGGAAGACCAGGTTCGCGCGCGGGCGCTGGGCCGGCTGGACGGCATAGCCCTTGATCCCGATCCGCACGACCTTGCGGCCCGCGGTCCAGGGACTGGGGAACACCGCGACATCCGATGTGAAGGGGCGGTCGGCCGACTTTGCGGGGGCATAGTCGTAAGGGAAATAGTTGATCATCTCCTCACTTCGGACCGTGGCCGGCTGGGGCAGCACGTTCTGCGTCAGCGCGGCGCGGACGAAGGAATAGGAGGCGGTGTCGACGTCGATCGAGAAGGTCGACACCGGTTCGGCGGCGACCTGTTTGAACGGGTTCGGCGTGGTTGCGGTGAATTTGTCGCGGCCGATGGGCGCGGGCAGGCGGGGCATCACGTTGCGGCCGTCGATGCGACTTCCGGTCACGACGATCGCGGACGGGGCCATGAGCGAGGGCGGTGCCATCGCGGCCGGCGGTGGCGGCGGTGGCGGCGGTGGCGGCGGAGGCGGCGGGGGAGGTGGCGGCGCACTCGGGTCGGCGGCCGACGCTTGCCCGGCGACGGCTGTCGGCACCCCCGGATTGGCGCAGGAGGCGAGCAGCAGCGCGGTCAGTCCGATGGCGATCGCGGGGCGGTATCGGGACATGGCAGGATCCTTGGCTAGGGCGGCGCGACATTGCCCGCCCGATCCTTGGACGCCGCTTGGGCGGATATCCTTTGATCGCCCCGAAAAATAATTCGCGCGCTCACGCATCGGCATCGCCCCCGAGCAGGCGGCGGGCCTCGTGCAGGCGCCAGGACACGGTCGCCTCCGCGATGCCCAGGATTGCTGCGGCCTCTGCGTGGGTCAGCTGCTGTCCTGCGACCAGCACGACGACGTCGCGATAGGCGGGCTTCAGTCGCGCGACCGCACTGCGCATCCAGACCGCATCGTGCAGGTCGCGACCGTCCGGCGCGCGCGACAGGCCTGCGAGGACACCGAGCCGCTCGGTCAGCCCCTTGAACGATCGCCGGCGGCGGCGATGGTCGTGGCAGGCGTTGACCACGATGCGGCAGATCCAGGTCGTGACTTTGGCCTCGCCCCGGAACTCGCCGATCCGCGTCGCGAGCGTGCAGCAGACATCCTGCGCGATGTCGTCGGCATCGGCGCGCGATCCGATCATCTGCCATGCCAGACCGTGAATGCGGTCATAGTGGCGGCGCAGCAGGGCGTCGAATGCCGCCCGGTCGCCGGCTTGCGCTGCGGCGACCAGCGCCGGATCGGAGCCGTCGGCGTCAGCCACGCGATCGTGCCCCGCAACGGTTGCCCGCGCGGATGCCTGTCATAGCGAAGCGATCAAGCCGAACCCCTGTCACCGCAAGCATGATGCCGCAAAGACCGGCGCGACACCATGGCCCCGCCGAGGCGCCGGTAACGTACGGTCAATGTAAGCAGCGCGACCCGAGTGGAACTTTTGCGCAAGTAAAGTGTGTGGTCGGCACGTTCTTCGAAACAACAAAAGTCGGCGCTTTTTATTACAAAAACACAACTCAAGTTAAGGTAAATTCGGGTTTGTATTGATGTGCGTCGGCAATGGTGCATGATTAAACGGTTACGGTTAATCCCTCGTCAATCTTTGGCGACGCGCGGTTGCCTTGGTTTTGTGGTCGAAGGACCGGTTTGGGTAATCGCGGGTCGCACTGAAGTTGCCGTCTTCGAAGTCTCGCAGCTCTTGAGCAAAAGGTGCCGATCCGATGTCCGTCACGCCGATCGACCACAGTTCGCGACCGCAGCTGATCTGGACTGTTCCAGCCGCCGAACCTGAGGCGCCGCCGGTCGCGCCGAGCGATGGGTTGATCGAGGATCTGGCGCGGGTGGTCGCGCAGGAATGCGAGGCTGACGACATATTGGTCGCGCTGCATGAACCCGACCGCGACACCGCCGCCTTGTTCTTCATGGGGCGTCACGCCGGATGCAGCGCGACGCAGCGGAGCCTGCTGGCGGTGGCGGACGACGCCCTGCTCGACACTGGCGCCGGGGCGGCGTGGACGACGATCGCACTCGAGGATGATGAGACCGCGGGCGTCCTGACGACCCGCGTCGTCGGCGAGGCATCGGCGACCGGGCGCATCACCATCACCACGCTGTTCGGAACGATCGGCGAAGCGACGCGCGGGCGGGCGCGCAAGGTGGCGCAGCGGCTTGCCCCGCTGGTCTCCGCCTTCTTCCGCCTGTGGCAACAGCGGCTGCGGGTGGCGGCCCAGCTCGAAGGACTGACGGCGGCGGTCAATCACAGCGACGTCGGCGTGGTGATCGTCGACGAAACCGCCTCGATCCTGTTCGGCAATGCCGCGGCACAGGCGATGCTCGGCCAGCGTGACGGCGTGCGAACGACCGGCGGGCGGCTGGCGGCGGGGCGGCTCGGCGATACGCTGCGGCTTCAGGCTGCGATCGCGCATGTCGCCGCGGCTGACGGTGTAGACGCAGGCCATGCGGAGGCGCCGGTCATTGCGCTCCCGCGACCGGGGCGCCGTGCGCTGATGGCAGCGCTGGTGGCGGCAGGGACGGCGGGCGGGGGGAGCGTCATCGTCCACCTGTTCGATCCAGACACCGACCTTGCCGCGCTCGTCGATCCGGTGTGCAAGCATTACGGCCTGTCCCCGGTCGAGACGCGACTGGCGCGGCTGATCGCCGGCGGCGCCAGCCTGTCGGAAGCGGCCGAAGCGATGCGCGTCCGCGAACAGAGCGCGCGGTCCTATCTCAAGCATATCTTCCTGAAGACCGAGACGAAGCGCCAGGGCGAACTCGTCGGGTTGCTGCTGCGCAGTTCGGTGCGGACGACGCCTGCCTGCCAGACGAATTTCATCCTTACCCTCAAATAGGGGTGGGTGGTTATGCCATCCGGGGGCGGCGGCAAGTCGCGTTCCGGGGCAGCTTTGCGCAGGCGAAGCGGGTGACAAGGCAAGGGTGCCAAACCGGCGCCGCTCCGTCTCGATCCCGGCCGACCCCGCCCGAGAGCGTGACGTGGCGAACCTGATCAGGAAGGATGCCCCACGCCATGAAATCCCATCTTCTCGAATCCTGCTCCGTCGCCGCCCTGCTGATCGTCGCGCCGGCAACCGCAATGGCGCAATCGACCACTCCCACGCCGACCACCACCACCTCCGCAGGTGCCGGCCAGAATGCCGCAGCCGGTGGCTCCAGCGCGACCAGCAACGCGTCCGTGACCGACAGCTATAACGACGCGTCGACGCGCAACAGCTCGACGATGACCGACAACAGCGACAATTCCGATCGGTCGGACAATTCCACGGTGACGCGCACCATCTCCGACAGCGGCAACACCGCGACCGATAACAGCGACAATTCGGACCGCTCCGACAATTCGACCACCACGTCGACGTTGACCACGACGTCCACCGCCGACAGCGGGAATGACAATAGCGACAACTCGGACCGGTCGGACAACAGCGTCCGCACGACGACCACGACGTCGGACAGTGGCAACGACAACAGCGACAACAGCGACCGCTCGGACAACTCGACGCGCACCCGCACCACGACCAATACGTCGGACAGCAACAACGACAATTCGGTGACGACCGACGCCAGCGATAACAGCGATCGTTCGGACAATTCGACGACCACGACGACGCGCACGTCGGACAGCAACAACGATAATTCGGTGATGACCGACGCCAGCGACAACAGCGACCGGTCGGATAATTCGACGACCACGACGACCACCACGCGCACGGCGGACAGCAACAACGACAACAGCGACAATTCCGACCGGTCGAACAACTCGACGAATGCGAGCAACAACGACAGCAGCGACAATTCGGATCGATCGAACAATTCTACCAACGCGAGCAACAACGACAGCAGCGACAATTCTGATCGCTCGAACAGCTCGACGAACGCCAGCAACAACGACAATTCGGTGACGCGCAACAGCGGCAACGACAACAGCGACAGCAGCGATCGTTCGGACAATTCGACGACCACGACGAACAATGCGACCGACAGCTACAACGACAACAGCGACAATTCGGATCGCTCGTCGACCGACAGCCGCGATCAGTCGGACAACAGCTCGGCATCGGGCGGGCGCTTCGCCGCTAACAACGGCAGCCGCGTGACCGATAACTCGGACAACAGCGACAATAGCGACAATTCGGACCGGTCGGACAATTCGACCAATACCGACAACTCGGTCACGACTCGCGACAGCGGCAACGACAACTCGACCAACAGCTGGTCGGACACGTCGAGCAAGACCGGCACCGCATCCACGTCGAACGTGTTCGGTGACGGAGCGATCGTCGCATCGTCGACACTGTCCAGCTATGTCACCGGCGTCAGCGTTACCTTCCAGGGCTCGAACGGTGACGGTACGTCGACCGACAACAGCCTGCGCAACGGCGGTAGTGCCTTCCAAAACTTCGCCGGCATGCAGGCACTCAACCAGAACACCGGCGTCGGCGCATCGCAGAACGCCAGCGTCAGCGTCGCCGTACGGACCCGGGACGTCGCTTTCTAAGGGCTGCCCCTGTTGCCCTTGGAACCGGCTGGCGACGGGGCTCCGTCGCCAGCCACCTTTTCTCCGATGCGAAAGGACCGTGAAATGACCCTCGTCCAGTCCCCGCTTCGCTCCACGCTGATCCTGTCGGCACTGCTGCTGCCGGTGGCGGCCGTCGCCCAAGACGCGCCGCCGGTCACGCCGCCGGTCTTCGCCGCGGTCGAGACCATCGCCGATGCCGAACTGCGCACGATCGCAGGGCGCGAGGATATCGCGCAGCACGCGATGGCCGATCAGGTCGCGGGCGTCTCGCACAACAGCGTCGGCGACAATGTCCGCACCGGCGACGCGCGGATCGCCGACAATGCACTGCAAAACCTGTCCGGCCTGTCGATCCTGAACGTCAACACCGGCAACAATGTCGCGATCAACGCGGCGATGAACGTCAACATCGCGATCATGCCGCCGCGTCCATGAGGCGAGCGGGGCTTTTGTTGCCGCTGGCGCTGGTTGTCGGGGGATGCACGGGCTCGGTCGCCGAGGGGCCGCGCTTCGTCGCCGCCGGTTCGCCGGTCGGCGATGTCGTGCTGCCGGTGGGGACGGTCGAGGAGCGCAAGTTCATCGGCGTGATCCGCCAGCAATATGACTTCAGCTGTGGATCGGCAGCGCTCGCGACCCTGTTGCGGCACCACTACGATTTTGCCGTAACCGAGGCGGTGGCGTTCCGCGGCATGTGGGCACGCGGCGACCGCGAGCAGATCCGCCGCGTCGGCTTCTCCCTCCTCGACATGAAGCGCTGGCTGGCGAGCCGGGGGCTGGAAGCGGATGGCTATAAGGTGCCGCTCGAACAGATCGCGACAACCGGAATTCCCGGCATCGCGCTCATCGCGGTCAAGAACTACCGCCATTTCGTCGTCGTGAAGGGCGTGACGAAGCACGAGGTGCTGCTGGGCGATCCGTCCTTCGGCCTGACCGTCATGCCGCGCGACCAGTTCCAGGCGGCTTGGAACGGCATCTATTTCGTCATCGGTCAGGATCAGGCGCTGGCGAAGGCGCGGTTCAACCGCCCCGGCCAGTGGCTCGCCTATGGCCGCGCGCCGATCGGCGGTCCCTTCACCGATCCGGTCAGCCAGCAGGCGCTGATGCTGACCGCCCCCAGCTACGGAGACATCTGATGAGCCTGCCGGCGGCGTTGCTGTTCTGGGGGGTGGGGGCGGTATTCACCGCGCCCGTGGCCTCGGATGACGAACTGGCCGGCATGCGCGGCGGGTTTCGCCTGCCCAGCGGGATCGACATCGCGATGACCGTCCAGACCCAGACCGCGATCGACGGCCAGATCGCGCTGCGCACCGTCTTCAAGATCGATCAGGGCGCCCCGACGTTGGTCGCCTATGTCCCGCGCGCCGGAACCAGCGTGGCGATCGAACGGACCGCCGCCGATCCGCGCGCCGCCGCCGCCAATCCCACGATCACTTATGACAACCGCACCGGCATTCGCGTGACGCCGGGCCTGGCGAACAGCGTCGGGGTCGGCAGCGGCGGCGTGCAGGATCTCGGGGACATACCGGCCGGGCTGGTCGAGGCCGGCGCGGGATCGGGCGTTGCCATCGATGCGCGCGGCGGGGTGAAGACGGCGCGGATCGACAGCGCCGACCTGATGATCGTGCATGTCGCCGGTCAAGCGTTCGGCTCGGCGATCGCCAACACCGCCAACGACCGCGCGATCGATACGCAGACCAGCGTCGCGATCCAGGTCGGCAATGCTGCGCCCGACGTCATCGGGTCCAGTCTGTTCCGAACGCAGGGCGTCGCGCTCGACGCGCTTGCCGGGCGGCTGCGGTGATGCGCGCCCGGTTCGCCGCAAGCGCGCTGCTCGCCACCACCGCATTGTCGCTTGCCGTGCCCGCGGCGGCTCAGCGTCGTGCCGCGCCGGCCCGGTCGGGCGTCCAGGCACAGCTCGACCAGGCGATGGCGTTGCTGCGCCAGCAATCCGCGCAGATCGAAGCGCAGGCAGCGCAGATCGCGGAACTGCGCGCGCGGCTCGACAGCAACGAGCGTGCCGTCGCCGACGCACGATCGCTGCCGTCGATCCCTCCCGGCCGCGCGATCCAGGCGGCGCAAGGGGCGTCGGGCGCCAGTCCAGGCGACCCGGTGGCGGCGCAGCAGGTTCCTCTCGAACGTGTCGGGCAGGCGCCGGAGGATGTCGAGCAGCCGATCCAGCTTGCCGTGCTCGACAATGCCGCCAGCGTCGTCACCCGCCGCAACCAGATCACGGCCGAAGTGCAGTTCGACTATGCCCGTGCCGACCGCAATCGCGCGATCTTCCGCGGGATCGAACTGGTCGAGGCGGTGCTGGTCGGCGTGTTCGACATCAACGAGAATCGCCAGGACGTGCTGACCGCCTCCGCGTCGGTGCGCGGCGGCGTGACCGACCGGCTGGAGGTCGGCATCCGCCTGCCCTATATCTATCGCGCGGACACGTCGATCATCGCGCCGATCGCCAATTCGACGATGAACGATTCCGCGGCGACCATCGACAATTCGGTGAAGGGCCAGGGGATCGGCGACCTGGAATTGAGCGCGCGGTACCAGCTGCTCGATGGCGGGCGCGGGCGGCCCTATGTCATCGCCAACCTGCAAGGCGTCGTCCCGACCGGCAGCGACCCGTTCGCCATTCCGCGCGACGGGGTCGGCCGTGCGATCCGGGCAGCGACGGGAGCGGGGTTCTACGGCATCTCGGCGGGGGCGACCGCGATCCTGCCGACCGATCCGGTCGTGCTGTTCGGGACGCTCGGCTACACCTACAATATCGGCAAGTCGGTCGACACGCGCATCCCGCCGATCGCGATCACCTATGTCGACCCCGGCGACTCGATTTCCGCCAGCGCGGGCATCGGCATCGCGTTCAACCAGCGCACGACGCTGAACCTCGGCTACGCGCACAGCTGGGCATTCGGCACCCGCACCCGCACGCGTCTGCTGGAGCCGAGTGCGGCATGGCCCGGCGAGCGCGAGACGCGGTCGCGGGACTTGCAGGTCGGGCGGTTCCTGTTCGGCGTGACCTATCGCGCGACCGATCGTGCCAGCATCAACTGGGCGGTGGAGGTCGGCGCGACCGAGGACGCGACCGACGTGCGCACCACCCTGCGTGTACCGATCGTCCTGCTGCTGGGCGGGTCCTGAGCCAGACCTCGCGGGGAACAGCAGCGTAACGACCGCGTTCCATTGATCCGTATCGATGGAGAGCGTGTATGCGTACCCTGTGTCTCGCAGCTGGCGTAGCGGCGCTGGCGTTGGTTGCTCCGGCAATGAGCCAGGAAGGAAAGGGCGGCGGTCCGCCCGGCGGCAAGGGCGGCGGTCCCGGTGGGCAGGGTGGAGCACCGAAGGGCGGTCCGGGCGGCGGTCCTGGCGGCCAATCGAAGGGCGGCCCCGGCGGTCCGGACCGGGTAAGAGGCGAGTGGAAAAACGGTCCGGATGTCGCGCGAAAGGGTGGCGATGGCGGGCCGGATGGGCCGCAGGGCGGTCGCGGCGGGCCGGATCGAGCAAAGGGCGAATGGAAACGCGGTCCCGATGTCGCGCGGAACGGCGGCGACTGGGGCCCCGGAGCGGCGCCGCAAGACGGTCCGGACTGGAAAAGCGGTCCGGCCGGAAAAGGCGGCCCCGACCGGAAAGGCGATCGTGAATGGAAGGGCGAAGGCCCGCGCGGCAAGGGGCCGGATGATCGCGGCCCTGCATTCGACGCCGGAGCGCCTGCCGCCCGTTTCGCCTCGCGTCGTTGGGAGGGCGACGGCTATCGTTGGAACCAGCGCGACCATGCCATTCCCGTCAGCTACGGTTGCCCACCCGGCCTGACCCCGCGCGGTGACGCCTGTGTCGCGCCGCGCGATCTGCGTCGGCTCCAGCCTGGTACCGGTTGGGCCGACTGGTATCCGGTGCAGTATCAGAACGACGATTATGAATGGGGCTATGGCGACGGTTACCTCTACCGCTACGCCGACGGCAGTGATGGCGGCGGCCTCGGCGGTTTGGGCGGTCTGGGCAGTGGCCTCGGGGGCGGACTGGGCAGCCTGATCTCGGCGTTTATCCCCCTGCTCGGCGGCGGGCTGTTCAACGGCAACAGCTGGCCGCAGCAGTATAAAGACTATCAGGTGCCGGACTATTACGACCGGTTCTACGGGTCGGGGTATGATGGCAACTACGACTATCGCTACGCCGACGACGCGATCTTCGCGGTCAATCCGGGATCGAACCGGATCGATTCGATCGCTGGCCTGCTGACCGGCGATGCCTGGGGCGTCGGGCAGCGGATGCCGGTCGGCTACGACCTGTACAACGTACCGCTCCAGTACCGCGACCGCTTCGCCGACGATGCCGACCATATGTACCGATACAGCGACGGTTACGTCTACGACGTCGACCCCAGCACCCAGTTGGTGCGCGCCGTAAGCGAACTGTTGGGCTGACATGGCAAGCGAGAAGGGGACGCGCATGACGCGGGCGAAAATGGCGGCCACGCTGGCCGCGATGGGATTGGCGACGCTTGGACTGGCGGCGTGCAAGGACAAGGTGCCGGACGGCAACACGTCCGTCGCCGCCGCCGATCAGCCGAGCATGCTCGACGCGCTGGGCGATGCCAAGGGTGTCGGTGCGACCAGCCGGATGGTCAAGCAGGCCGGCCTCGACCGGATGTTCGGCGGAGCGGGCAGTTACACGCTGTTCGCGCCGACCGACGCGGCGGTCGCGGCACTGCCGGAGGCGGATCGCCAGCGGCTGGAAAGCGCGGACGGTCGGCCGCAACTGGTTGCACTGCTGCGCCAGCATATAGCGCCGGGCTATATCGGCCTCGCCGACATCAACCAGGGCCTGGCGCGCAAGGACGGGACCGTTCAGCTGGCGACGGTCGGCGGCCAGCCGCTGACACTGCGCAAACAGGGTGAGGCGATCGTCGTCGGCTCTGGTGCAGACGCCCCGCGCCTGGTCGGCCAGCCGGTGGCGACGCGCAATGGCGTGATCTTCCCGATCGACCGCGTGCTCCCACCGCCGAGCGTGAAGTAAAGCGATGGCGAATCGACAGTCGAACTTTCCTCCCCTGCAAGGGGAGGGGGACCGCCGCGAAGCGGTGGTAGAGGGGTGTCCCGCTATCGAGAGCGCGACACCCCTCCGTCAGCGCTGCGCGCTGCCACCTCCCCTTGCAGGGGAGGATCGGCGCTGATTGTCGATTCGGCCTAGCTACAGCCGGCGCATTCGGCCCTTTCCAATCGACCGCCACGCGGTACTATCGACCCCGACAACGATCAGGGGGTGGATATGCGGAACGGACGGACGCGCTGGCTGGCTTGCGGCAGCCTCGTCGCTGTGACGATGATCGGGGTGGCGAGCGCGCAACAGGCGCCCATCGTTCAGCCCGGTGCTCCGGGCGGTGCGCCACGCACGCTGAATGCGGCGGATGCGAGCAAGATCGCCGCCACCCGCTATTCCCCCGAAGACGTCGCCTTCATGCGCAACATGATCGCCCATCACGCCCAGGCACTGGAGATGGTCGGGCTCGTCAAGACGCGCACCAACACGCCCGACATCGTGAAGGTCGCCGACCGCATCCAGGCGTCGCAAGGCGACGAGATGACGTTCATGCGAGAATGGCTGACCAGCCGCGGCCAGGCCGTGCCGACGGCCGCGAGCGCATCGGGCGATCATGCGGGCCATATGATGGCAGGCGGCATGGGCGGCACCATCGCGATGAAGGGCATGGCGACGCCGGAACAGCTTGCCGCGCTTGCCGCCGCGAAGGGCACCGAGTTCGACCGCCAGTTCCTGACGCTGATGATCGCGCATCATCAAGGCGCCCTGACGATGGTCCGTGATCTGCTGTCGCATCCCGGATCGGCCTATGACCCGGTGATGGCGCAGTTCGCCAACGACGTGCGAACCGAGCAGCAGGCGGAGATCAACCGCATGGGCGCGCTGCTCGGCGGGCTGTCCAGCGATCCGCGCGCGACACTTGCCGCCGGGCTGACCAAGCCGGGCATCGCACAGTGGAACATGCGGCTGGTCGCCTCGCTGCCAAAGCCGCCAGGCTTCTTCGACCCCGCCAACCCCGGCGGGCTCCAGCCGCGCGTGCCGCCGAAGGACGGTGCCCCGCCGCCCAAGCCGGGTGCCGAGGCCGCGCCGCCGGAGTTCGGCCAGCGCGGGTCGCTGCTCAGCTTCTGGAATACTGACATGGCCTTCTCGGGCGACATGCTGGTGACCGGCAGCTACCACGGCTTCAACATCTACAAGCTGGGCGCGAATGGGACGCCCGCTCTGATGAGTTCGGTGGTGTGCCCGGGCGGGCAGGGCGACATTTCGATCGCCGGCAAGCTGCTCGTCATGTCGGTGGAGGAAACCCGCGGCCGCGTCGATTGCGGGCTGCAGGGCGTCGCGGCGGAGGCGAGCCCGGACCGGTTCCGCGGCTTGCGCATCTTCGACATCTCCGATCCAACGCGACCCGTTCAGGTCGGCCAGGTCCAGACCTGCCGCGGCAGCCACACCCACTCGATCGTCTCGTCCGACGACCGGCGGATCGTCATCTATAATTCGGGAACGGCGGAGGTTCGTGACGAAAAGGAACTGGCCGGTTGCATCGGCGACGTGCCGGGCGATGCGCGCACCGCGCTATTCAGCATCGACGTGATCGAGATCCCGGTCGCCAACCCGTCCGCCGCCCGCATCGTCGACCGGCCGCGCGTGTTCGCCGACGAAGGCACCGGCCAGATCGCTGGCCTGTGGCGCGGAGGCGATCACGGGGAGGGGACGCAGGACACCTATCGCACCGATCAGTGTCACGACATCACCGTCTTCCCATCGAAGAAGATCGCGGCGGGCGCCTGTTCGGGCAACGGCATCTTGCTCGACATTTCCGACCCGCTGAAGCCGAAGCGGATCGATGCCGTCAACGATCCCGGCTTCGCCTATTGGCACTCGGCGACGTTCAACAACGACGGGACGAAGGTGATCTTCACCGACGAATGGGGCGGCGGCGCGCGCCCGCGGTGCCGTGCCTATGATCCGAAGGGCTATGGCGCCGACGCGATCTACGACATCGTCGATCGCAAGCTGGTGCGGCGCGGATCGTACAAGCTGCCGGCGCCACAGGGCGACAAGGAAAATTGCGTCGCCCACAACGGATCGATCGTGCCGGTCCCCGGTCGCGACCTGTTCGTCCAGGCCTGGTATCAGGGCGGCATCTCGGTCGTCGACTTCACCGACAGCGCCAACCCGCGCGAAATCGCCTATTTCGACCGCGGCCCGATCGACGCAGAGCAGATGGTGCTGGGCGGCTTCTGGTCGGCCTATTATTATCGCGGCAAGATCTACGGCACCGAAATCTCGCGAGGACTCGACGTGCTGGCGCTGGAGCCGAGCCAGTTCCTGACCCAGAAGGACCTGACCGCGGCGGCCTCGGCGCGCTATCCGGGCGGTGTTTTCAATCCGCAGACGCAGCAGCCGGTGACTTGGCCGGCTAAGGTCGCGGAGCGGTAACGGGCAGGGGGGCGGCTGGGCAGGTCCTAGCTTGCCCGCGGTAAGGTGACCCGCGCCAGCAGGCCACCTCCCGGCGCATCATCGAGCGTCAGGGCGCCGCCGTGCAGTTCGGCCAGTTCGCGCGCGATGGTCAGGCCGAAGCCGTGCCCGTCGCCCCGCTCGTCCAGCCGCGTGCCCGGTGCGGTCGCGCGCAGCCGGTCGGCGGCGGGGATGCCGGGGCCATCGTCGGCAATGCTTAGGTGGATGACCCGATCCTCGGCCTGCGCCATCACGGTGACGCGCGTCACGGCGTGGCGGGCGGCATTGTCGATCAGGTTGCCGGCGAGTTCGTCCAGATCCTGCGCGCCGATCGATGCGGATAGGTCGTCAGGCGCGTCGACCTCGATCGCGATGCGACCGCCATGCAGTCGCGCCACCGTCGCCGCCAGATCGTTCAGCGCCGGTGCCAGCAGCGTCGCCGCGCGCCGGTCGGTCGCCGCTGTACGCGCACGTCCGAGATGATGCCGCAACGTCGCGTCGATCCGTGACAGCTGCGCCTGCGCCATCGCATCGCCGGCGAGGTGCAGGCCGAGCGTAGCCACCGGCGTCTTCAACGCGTGCGCAAGATTGGCCGCGGACGCACGCGCGTTCGCCAGCGCTGTGTCGGTATCGGCGGCCAGAGCGTTCAATTCGCGCGCGAGGGGGGCCAGTTCGTCGGGTACGTCCTCCGGGACGCGTGTCGCCTGGCCGCGACGGATCGCCTCGACCGCGGCCTGGAGCTTCGCCAGAGGTCGCAGGCCCAACCGCAACTGGACGACCGCCGCACTGCCGAGCGCCAGCCCGAGGACCAGCAGCGATATCGCGAGCGGCATCAGGGCTGCGAAGACCGGCCGGTCGATTCGATCGCGCGGGACCGCGACCGCAACGCGTGCCTCGCCGGCTGCGGTCACGACGACGGCGGTCAGGCCATGCACCCTTCGGCCATCAGCCAGTCGCGCCTCGAATGGGCGGGCATCGTTGGATGTGAGCAGAGGCGGTCCGAGGGGCAGGGGCGGGCCGAGGCGATGATCGTCGCGAGCTATCAGGTCTTGCGCGCCGATCGTCTGCCCACCGGGAAGATCGACCCGCCACGGCTCTTCGGGCGCGATGCGCGTCGTCAACCGCGTGAGTTGCGCACTGTCGATTCCCCCATCGGGCCGGACCGCGCTCTCCAGTGCCGTCAGTCGGTCGCCCAGCCGCGCGTCGACGCCTTCGATCACGAATCGCTGCATGATGCCGCCGATCGCGATCCCCGCGATTGCCAGGGCCGCCAGCGTCGCGAGCAGCGACAGCACGAACATTCGCCCGAACAGCGATGTCGGCAGCAGCTTCACGCCAGCGCGCTCGCGGTCAAACGGTAGCCGCGGCCGCGCACCGTCTCGATCAACGTCGCGCCGATCTTCTTGCGCAGCCGCCCGACGATGACCTCCAGGCTGTTCGAGTCGACGTCGGCATCCCCTTCGTACACGCGCTCCATCAATTCCAGGCGATCAATCACCGCTTCCCTGCGCAGCATCAGCGCCGACAACACGCGCCATTCCAGCGCGGTCAGCTTCAGCGGAAGGCCGTCGAGTTCGAACTGCCCGGTCTGCGCCTCGAAGGCGAGGGGGCCGCAGTCGATTCGGCTGGCGGCATGGCCCGCAGCGCGACGGACCAGCGCACGCAGCCGCATGACCAGCTCCTCGACGCGGAAGGGTTTCACCAGATAATCGTCAGCCCCCGCCTTGAACCCGGCGACCTTGTCCGACCAGGCTTCGCGCGCGGTCAGGATCAGCACGGGCAGATCGCGTCCGTCTGTCCGCCAGTCACGCAGGACGTGTATGCCGTCCTTCTCCGGCAGGCCGATGTCGAGCACCGCGGCGTCATAGGCTTCGGTCGCGCCGGCATGGCCGCCGTCGATGCCGTCGGCGAACAGGTCGACCGCACAATGCTCGGCACGCAGCGCGCGGGCGATGGCGGGGCCGAGATCCGGGTCGTCCTCGATCAGCAGGATGCGCATGGCGGGCGGCTACCTCCCTCTCTTAAACCGAACCTGAACGTCCGGGTTCAGTCGGGCGGTGGCAGGGTGGGCGTACAAACCGGTCTATCGACAAGCAAGGAGCAGATCGATGGTCGACTTTCGAACGATGAAGAACAGCCGCGCGGCCTTGGCCGCCGGTGCCGCGGTGTTGGTCGCGCTGGGCGCAGCCGGCGGGGCGGGGGCGGTCCAGGCGACGCGTCCCAATGTGGAAATGGCGCCGACGGTGGCGACGCCTGCTGCCAAATTGGCGGCATCGAGCGGCGTGGTGACGGTGAAGGGGCGGGTTGCCGAAGTCTATGGCGACCGTTTCGTCCTCCAGGACGGCAGCGGGCGCGCGATGGTCGCCGCGGGTCGCGAGGCGCGCGGGACGGTCAGCGTCGGACAGTCGGTGATGGTGCAGGGCCGATACGACGAGGGACAGTTGCGTGCCAGCTATCTGGTCGACCAGAACGGGCGCGTCGCTGCTGTGGGGCCGCGCGCGCTCGGTCCGCGCGGTCCGGGTCCGCACGGCGGCCCCGGTCGCGATGGTCCCCCGCCGCCGCCGCCGGCCGGATGCGCGCCGATGCCGGGAGGTCCAGGCGGTGCGGGTGCCGTGCCGCCTCCGCCGCCCCCGCCGGTTGGTGAAGCCGCTGGCGTGCCGGGCATCGCCCCTCCGCCGCCGCCCCCTGCGAGTGCCGCAAAAGCCGCTCCCCTGCTGCCACCAACGCCGCCCACGGCGCCGCAGCGCTAAGCCGCAGACAAAGACGATGCCGCGGGTGTGCCATCACGCCCGCGGCATCGCGTTTTAAACAAAATCGGGGTTTATTTTACCGGCATGCCGACCAGCGAAATCGCGTTCGGGAAAGTATAGCCAGCAATAGTCGCCAGCTGCTTGCCGTTGCCAAGGTCGCCACCGGAGCAACTGAGCGCCTTGTCGATGCAATTGGCGGTCCAGAGGCTCTGCACCTCGTCTTCCCACGCGCCGAACCAATCGGCGTGCGCGCTGGCACCGCCTTCCATGTTCATCGCGATGTCGGACGACAGCTTCCAATCCGCGGCAGTACCGTCATTGGTGTACCACGTACCGGCCTCGAAGAACGGCAGGAGATAGGGGTGGGTCGACGGGCAGACCGGAGCGCCATGAATTCCGTCATAATATTGATAGGCCATGTGCGACCGGTGATCCGGGGTATCGAGTTCGGTCCCGTTCCAGCAGTTGGGGCCGACCAGCAACATGCCGATCTTCGCACCGGTCGGACACCCCTTTGCAGCTTCCTTGATGCTCTTGAAATGGCCGCTGACCGCACCGACGCCGTCGCAGTTGAACCAGCCCATGCGTTCCGGGCTGCTCTTCGACGGATCGTTCATGTTGTAGCCGAAGACGTAGCGCAGACCACGCGGCAGAGGCAGGCATGCCTTTGCGTAGGGCTCGCTGCAATATTGCGACCCTTGCGGTGCCCGCTTGTAATAGATGCTGATCCAGTTCGGCATCACCACCCGCCCCGATGGATGCATCATCGACGGTACCCAATAGGCCGACCGGTTCAGCAGGTTGTTGCAGGTGCTCTCGCCGGTCGTGCGTAGCGAAGTATAGGTCGAATTCGCATCCGTACCTGTGTTGCCGAAGAACGTATGCAGATGCGACTTTCCCGGCTGTCCGGGGAAGACGATCGGATCGTCATAGGCGTTGTGCGAGGGCGCACATATGAAGCGGAAGGCGCCTTCGACGCCGGGTGCTTCATTCCCCGGCACTGCGCCCGTTCCCCATGACGCGGTCAGAAAGCGCGAGACATCGATGTTCGACCGCACCGGTTCCAACCCGGTGAGGGACGGCGATGCGACGGTCCCGGACGTAGCTGTCGCGGGGCTCGTCGTCGCGGGTGCGGATGTCGTGGTGCCGGTCGACGGGGTGGTCGCAGTGGAGTTGCTGGCCGATCCGACGACAGAGACACTGCCGCCGGAACCCGAACCGGAACCATCGCCGCCACAGGCGACAAGAGCGAGTGCGGCGAGCATGGGTGCGCGCCGCATTAGGGAGCCTAATGCTGTGAACATGGGATGTGGCCGTTGCCTGGAGGGGACTGAAAAGGTGGTTTTCACGGTGTTAACCACATCGCATCAAAGGGTTAAGAAACCGTTCTGCGACCTCGGCGCAGCATTGTTTCGTCTCATCGCTAGTTTGATGGAATCCTGCGCCGAAACGATCGGAGTCGACGTGCGCCGATTTCAGATAGGCAACCGGTTTTCATAACCCAGTTAGGTTGTGACATTCATTCACGCGCGTGATAGTGAATGTTGACACGTGAATTTCGGCCTGCGATTGAACGGACAACAGCCGAATCAAGAAATCGGCGGGCAAGTGGGAGAGAGATCATGCGGGCAAAGTACCTGGCATCGGCGTGCGCCGTTGCGACCCTGTTCGGCACCACCGCGGCCATGGCACAGGCTGTCGTCACCCCGGCCACTCCGACTACATCGACCAAGCCGCCGCTGATCGGCCAGGAGTCGACCGACGATGCTCCGGGCAACGACGATGTCATCGTGACGGCCACCCGCCGCGCCGAACGCATCCAGGACGTGCCGCTCAGCATCACCGCCTTCCAGCAGGAAGAGCTGACGACGAAGGGCATCGTCGGCTTCGAGGGCATCGCGCGCGAGACGCCGGGCGTGATCCTCAATCGCCCGACCCAGAATTTCAACAACTTCACCGCCCGCGGCATCGCGACCAACGGCTACAATGCCAATCTGCAGAGCTCGGTCGCGGTCTATATCGACGAACTGCCCGTCTCGACCATTGGCAACACCACGGTCGTCGACCCGAACCTGTTCGACGTCGAACGCGTCGAGTTTCTGCGTGGACCGCAGGGGACGCTGTTCGGTTCAGGATCGCTGTCGGGCGCGATGCGCATCCTGACCAAGAGTCCGGACCTCAACAACTTCGATCGATCGGCGCTGGTCGACCTGGGGCTGACCGGCAGTGACAGCTTCCGCCAGCGCTATAATGCGATGATCAACGTGCCGATCATCGATGACAGGTTCGCCGTCCGCGCGGTCGGCTTCTATCGCAACGAAGAGGGCTATCTCGACAACGTCGGGACCGGCGTCCACAATTCCAATACGCTGATCGACTATGGCGGACGCGTCATCGCGCTGATCAAGCCGACCGACAGTTTCTCGATCCGCCTGCTCGCTTCCTACGAGAACAGCGACCCGAAAGACTCATCGCTGACCAGCCCGTCGCTGGGCCGTGAAAAGCGGATTTCGGATCGCCCGGACCGCTTCACAGGCGAACAGACGATCCTCAATGCGACGATCGACTGGGACCTGGGTGCAGGCAAGCTGACCAGCAGCAGCACCTTCTCCGACTTCAACCAGCGCTTCTACGTCGACCTGGCGAACACCTTCGGCTTCGCGATCCCGTTCGCGCTCGACGCCGACGCGCGCGACAAGGTGTTCGTGGAGGAAGCGCGGTTCGTGTCGGACTTCTCAGGCCCGCTCAACTTCGTGGTCGGTGGCTTCTACCTTCACCGCCGGCGCGACACCGACTTCAACTATCGCTCGTCGATCGCCTTCCTGCGCGCGCGTAATCTGACCGGGCTGCCGGACGAATATTACATCCGCCAGATGACCTACCAGAACTCGAACGAACTGGCCGGGTTCGGCGAATTGACCTACCGTTTCAGCCCGCGCTTCTGGCTGACCGGCGGCGTCCGTTACGGTCGTCTCGATGCGCAGGCCTTCACCGAGGCGGGCGGTATCGGCAGCGGGTCCAACTATTATGCGCTGGCGCTCGGCGGCGTCCGCAACGCCGTTATCACCACGGCGCCGTTCGCGGCTGTTACGGGTATCAAGGCGGAGGCGAAGAAGCCGTCGTGGAAGGCGAGCGCGTCGTTTAAGCCCGCCGACAACATCACGACCTATGCGACCTTCTCGACCGGCTTCCGCGCGCCGATCGTCAATGCGTTCGCCGGCCGCCCCAGCCTCGTCACGCCGAACGACATCATCATCCCGGCCGGCGCGTCGTCGGACGATCTCAAGAGCTACGAGATCGGCACCAAGACGCAGTTCCTGAACGGCCTGGTGACGATCAACGCCGCGGCCTATCTGATCGACTGGTCGAACATTCAGGCGCAGGCCAACCGCGTGTCGGATTCGGTCCAGTTCGCGACCAACATCGGCGCAGCGCGCAGCAAGGGCGTGGAGCTGGAGATGGGCGTCGTCCCGGCCAAGGACGTCTTCATCGGCCTGAACGCCGCGTATAACGATGCGAAGATCACCCGCCTGTCGGCCGCCGAAGCGGCCATTTCGGGCGCGGTGCTTGGCCACCGGCTGTCGGCCCCGCGTCTGCAGGGGGCGCTGTTCACTTCGATCGGGTTCGACCTGGGCGACACGACCAAGGGCACGCTGGCGATCAACGCGCAATATGTGGGGTCGTACAACAGCTCGTTCCCGAACACGCCGGGCCGTCCGGGCGTCCGCATCGCGACGTTCGGCAAGACCGACGAATATGTGAACACGAACATCAGCTTCGGCATCAAGCGCGGACCTGTCTCCGCCCAAGCCTATGTCGAGAACCTGTTCGACGATCATTCGGTGGTCTACATCCACCCGGAGGCGTTCCTAGCGAGCCGATCCGGCACGCTGCGGCCGCGGACGGTCGGCCTGCGCCTCGGCTACGGGCTCTAAGACAGTGGCAAGCGCCGCCGCCACGATCGCCCCGGCCCGACGCCCCGGCGTCGTGCTGGCGGTGCTGACCTTCGTCTACATCCTCAATTTCCTGGATCGGCAGCTGATCGGCATCCTCGCCAAGCCGATCCAGGATGCGCTTCAGATTACCGACGGACAGCTCGGCCTGATCGGCGGCCTGTATTTTGCGATGTTCTACTGCTTCATCGCGATCCCGGTCGGATATCTGGCGGACAAGACAAATCGCGTCGGGGTGCTGTCGCTGGCCTGTGCGATCTGGAGCGGCGCGACGGTCGCGTGCGGGCTGGCCAACAATTATGCGCAACTGGTCGTTGCGCGGATGCTGGTCGGGTTCGGCGAGGCGGGTGGCGTGCCGCCATCCTACGCGATCATCACCGACACCTATCCGCCGGGCAGGCGCGGGGCCGCGTTCGGCATCTTCAACATGGGTCCGGCGATCGGCGCCGCGGCCGGCGTCGCCTTTGGCGCGGCCATCGCACAGCGGTTCGGCTGGCGGATGCCGTTCATCGTCGTCGGGGTGATCGGCATCGTCACCGCGCTGCTCGTTCGCCTGATGGTGCGCGAGCCGGCGCGGGGCACTTTCGATGCGGTGCAGCTGGAGGACAAGGCGCGCTTCTGGCCGACGCTGCGCATGTTCTTCTCGAATCCGACATTGATGCTGGCGGCGCTCGGCAGCGGGGCGACGCAGTTCGTCACCTATGGCCTCGGCAACTTCGCGGTCCTGTTCCTGATGCGCGACAAAGGCATGGTGCTGGGCGAAGTGGCGGTCTGGTACGCGCTCGTCCTGGTCGTCGGCATGGCCGGGGGCATGATGCTGTCGGGGCGAATCATTGATCGCATGACGCGCACCTCGCGCACCGGATATGCCGTCGCGCCGGCCGCGTCGCTCGCCATCGCCATGCCATTCTACCTCGCCTTCGTCTGGGCGCCGACCTGGCCGCTGGCGTTGATGCTGCTGACGGTGGTGATGGTGTTTAACTATTTCTACCTCTCCGCCTCGGTCGCTCTGGTGCAGGAAGAGGTGCGGCCCGACCAGCGGGTGCTGTCAGGGGCGCTGCTGCTGCTCGTCATGAACTTCATCGGCCTGGGTCTCGGGCCGACCTGGGTCGGCTTCGCCAGCGACTGGTTCAAGGCGCAGGGCGCGACGCTCTACCTCCAGTCGGCGCTTTATACGCTCACGCCCTTCTACCTGATCGCCATCGGTCTGTTCGTCACACTGGCACGGCGGCTCGGCCGCGAGGTTCGCGCATGAAAATCCTGATCACCGCCGCGCTGCTCGCAAGCGCCGCTCCCGCTGTCGCACAGACCGTTTTCGCGCCCGCAGGGGCCGTCGAGGGCACGACCGAGCACGGCCTGAGCGTCTTCCGCGGCATCCCTTACGCCCAGCTGCCCGGGCGCTGGCAGCCCCCGGTCGCGCTGGAGCAGTGGACCGGTGTGCGCAAAGCGACGCGCTTCGGCCCGGCCTGCGTCCAGCCACGCCCGACCAATGCGGGCATCTATACCAACCCTCCCGCGGCGATGAGCGAGGATTGCCTGACGCTCAACATCTGGAAGCCGAAGCAGGCGAAGTCGCTGCCCGTCCTCGTCTGGATCCACGGCGGCGCGCTGGTGTCGGGCTACAGCCATGAGCCGATGTACGACGGCGCGAAGATGGCGGCGCAGGGCGTCGTCGTCGTGTCGATCAACTATCGCCTCGGCATCCTCGGCTATCTCGCGCATCCGGCGTTGAGCGCGGAGAGCCCGGACGGTGTGTCGGGCAACTACGGCCTGCGAGACCAGATCGCGGCGTTGCACTGGGTCAAGCGCAACATCGCCGCGTTCGGCGGCGATCCGGCGAACGTCACAATCGCCGGCGAGTCCGCCGGTGGTCTGAGTGTCATGTATTTGATGGCCAGTCCTCAGGCGCGCGGACTCTTCGGCAAGGCGATCGCGCAGAGCGCCTATATGATCTCGACACCCGAACTGAAGGCGAGTGCCCATGGCATGCCCTCGGCGGAAAGCGCTGGCACAGCCATACAGGGCGCACTCGGCGTGGCGGACCTCGCGGCGATGAGGGCGATGGATGCCGAGAAGCTGACCATGACGGCCGCCGCGAAGGGCTACGGCCCTTGGGGCACCGTCGACGGCAAGTATCTGACCCGTCAGCTGGCCCAGACATGGGACCGCGGCGAGCAGGCGCCGGTACCGCTGATCGCCGGATTCAACGCCGGGGAGACACGGTCGCTGAGGATGCTGGTCCCGCCCGCACCGGCAAACGCGGCGGCCTATGAGGCGACGATCCGCGCCAGATACGGCGACCTCGCCGACGCCTTCCTGCGCCAATATCCGGCCGCCAGCATGGGCGAGTCGATGCTCGCGACGACGCGTGACGCGCTCTACGGCTGGACGGCGCAGCGGCTGGCGATCGGCCAGACCGCGATCGGGCAGCGCGGGTATTTCTACTTCTTCGATCATGGCTATCCGGCGTCCGACGACGCCGGGCTCCACGCATTTCATGCCGCCGAAATTCCCTATGTCTTCGGCACGCCCGACAAGACGCCGGCGCTGTGGCCGAAGGTGCCCGACACGCTGAAGGACCGGCGGATGTCGCAGGCGATGCTAGGATACTGGACGTCGTTCGTGAAAACGGGCGTGCCTGCCGCCGCCGGCCAGCCCGTTTGGCAGCCCTACGGAGCGTCGGGCAACTATATGGCGTTCGCGGTCGCGCCCGAGCCCCGGCAAAAGCTGCTGCCCGGTATGTTCGCGCTGCACGAGGCGGCGGTGTGCCGCAGGCGGGCGGCGGGGGACCAGCCGTGGAACTGGAATACCGGCATCCTGTCGCCGGTCCTCGTAAAGTCGGCGGGCTGCAAATGATCGATGGCAGCATGCAGGATTTTCCGCTGACGCTCGATCGTTTCCTCGATCACGCAGCGAAATGGCATCCCGACGTCGCGGTTGTAACCGCGGGGGAGGGCGGTGAGGTCGCGCGGGTCGGCTATGCCGCGCTGAGGGACCGCGCGCTTGGCGTGTCGTCGGTGCTGGCCAGGCTGGGCGTCCGTACCGGCGACCGCGTCGCGACGCTTGCCTGGAACAGCGCCGCGCATGTCGAGGCGTGGTATGGCGTGATGGGGATGGGCGCGGTGTGCCACACGCTCAATCCACGCCTTACCGCCGACCAGCTGGCCGCGATGGTCCGCCAGTCGGAGGCGCGCGTGCTGATCGTCAGCGCCGACCTGCTGCCCCTCGCGCGTGCGGTTGCGGAGGCGGCGCCGACCAATGCGCATGTTCTGACGATCGACGGCGACGAAGGCACGCCGCTCGAACCGCTGATCGCGGCTGCGTCGCGGGACGCAGTGTGGGGCGACGTCCCGGAGACCGCGCCGTGCGGCCTCTGCTTCACATCCGGAACCACCGGCGCACCGAAGGGCGTGACCTACACCCACCGGTCGAGCTTCCTCCATACGCTGCGGCTGTTGCAGGTCGATACGATGGCGATCTCTGCGGCCGATACGGTGCTGGCGGTCGTGCCGATGTTCCATGCCAATGCCTGGGGCCTCCCTTTCGCGGCGCCCGCAGCGGGGGCGACATTGGTCCTGCCGGGGCGGAAGACCGATGGGGCGAGTCTTGCCAAGCTGATCGCGAGCGAGAGCGTGACGGTGGCGGTCGGCGTGCCGACGGTGTGGCTCGGGCTCGTCGAACATCTCGATGCGACCGGCGGCGAGTTGCCATCGCTCAAGCGCATTATCGTCGGCGGCGCGCCCTTGCCACCGGCGTTGATGGAGCGGATCGAGGCGCGGCTGGGCGTCGAGGTGCAGACGAGCTGGGGGATGACCGAATTGTCGCCGTCCGGCACCGTCGCACGGTTCGGCGACCCGGATCGCTCCGCCGCGCATTCGGGCAAGCCCGCGATCGGCGTCGACTTGTTGCTGACCGACGCGAACGGCACGCCGCTGCCCGACCAGCGCGATGGCGAGGGGCATCTCCATGTCCGCGGGGCGGCGGTGGTCGATCGCTACTTCGGCCAGGCCGATAGCGCCTGCACCGCCGACGGCTGGTTCACGACCGGCGACCTCGCGCGGATCGACCGGGCCGGGAACCTCACCATTACCGGCCGCGCCAAGGATCTGATCAAATCGGGCGGCGAGTGGATCAACCCCGCCGAGATCGAAGCCGTCGTCGGCGCGCTGCCACAGGTGTCGCTGGCCGCGGTTATCGGGCGGCCCGACATGAAATGGGGCGAGCGCCCGATCCTGCTGGTCGAGATGCGCGAGGACGGGGTCAGCGATACCGACCTGCTCGGCGCCTTGAAGGGGCGCGTCGCGTCGTGGTGGATTCCCGACACGGTCGTGCGGCTCGACGCGATGCCGCTCGCACCGACCGGCAAGATCGACAAGCTGCGCCTGCGGTCCGAATTCGGCACGACTTGACGGCGGTGGTCGCGCATCCGACAGACATAGGTGTGTCCGACACCGTGAAAGCCCCCCGCCGGTCGAAAAAGGCCGAACAGCGCGCCGAGACGATGGAGCAGATCCTCGATGCGGCCGAATATCTGTTTTCCAAGCATGGTCTGCACGGCGTCACGCTGAAGGATGTCGCCAAGCGGGTCGGCGTCCACCACACGCTGCTCAACTATTATTTCTCCGACAAGACGACGCTGTTCGACGCCGTCTTCTCCCGCCGCGCGGTCGTCACCAGCGAACGGCGGATGCAGGCGCTCGACGCCTATGAGGCGGCGTGCGGTGACACGCCGACCGTGGAGGGCGCGTTGCGCGCGTTCCTCGACACCGACCTCGACCTTTATATCGAGGGCGGGGAGGGGTGGAAGAACTACGCCGCACTCGGCGCGCAGGTCGCCAATACGCCCGAATGGGGGGCGGAATTGATGGACGAGCATTTCGATCCCGTCGTCCTGCGCCTGATCGACCTGCTGAAGCGCGCGCTGCCGAACTGCGCCGAGGCCGATATCTTCTGGGGCTATCACTTCGTCACCGGCGCGCTGATGCTGACGCTGGCGCGGACGGGGCGTATCGACAAATTGTCGCACGGACTGTGCAAGTCCGACGATTTCGTGGCGGTGAAGGACCGGATGGCGTCGTTCATGGCCGCCGGCTTCCTGCAAATCTGCGAGACGAAGAGGTAGCGCCCTATCGCGGCAATTCATTCACTCTCTTGATAGCGAATAATTGCCAGTGTAGCGTCTGGCGATAATTTTCAGAGAGGATTCCTTATGAAGCTCGCAAATCGTGTCGCGATCGTAACCGGAGCCGGCGGCGGGCTGGGCCGGGCCCATGCCCTTTATCTCGCCGGGCAGGGCGCACGTCTGGTGATCAACGATGTTTCGGCCGACAACGCCGCCTCGGTGGCCGCCGAGATTTCCGCCGCCGGTGGTGATGCGATCGTCGCCGCCGGTTCGGTCACCGACGAGCCGGCCGTCGCAGCGATGGTCGAACAGGCGCTGAGCCGCTTCGGTCAGGTCGACATCCTCATCAACAACGCCGGCATTCTGCGCGACAAGAGCTTCGCAAAGATGACGATGGACGAGTTCCGCCAGGTAGTCGACGTCCACCTGATGGGCGCCGCGATCTGTTCGAAGGCGGTGTGGGAGGCGATGCGCGAGCGCCGCTATGGCCGTATCGTCATGACGACGTCTTCGTCGGGCCTCTACGGCAATTTCGGGCAGGCCAATTACGGCGCGGCCAAGATGGCGCTGGTCGGCCTCGCCCAGACGCTGGCGATCGAGGGCGAAAAATATAACATCCGGGTCAACTGCCTCGCGCCAACGGCGGCGACGCAGATGACGCATGGCGTGCTGTCCGACGAGAGCCTGCGGATGCTCGACCCGGCGCTCGTCAGTCCCGGTCTGCTGCCGCTCGTCGCCGAAGACGCGCCGACGCGCGCGATCCTGTGCGCGGGCGCCGGGCATTTCGCCGCCGCGCATGTCACGCTGACCGAAGGGGTCCAGATCGGTGGTGGCGCCGATGCCGGAGAGGCGGCGCAGCGTCGGTGGTCAGAGATCACGGATCGCACGGGTGAGATCGTGCCCGGTTACGGCTTTACCCAGGCCGAGCGCGAAGTCGCGGCTGCCGGCCGACCGGGTCTGCTGTCAGCCACCGCATGACGTGCGCTATTGCGAGGCGGTTGCATTAGGAGATTTGTGGGGCTAGGGGGTCGCAACACCTTGAGTCGAGACCAAAATGACCCCTGCGATTTCCTTCTGCTTGCCACCACCGCCGTGACTGATCCGGTGACGAACGACACCGACCCGCAGACACGGGGTGATGTCGTCGTCACGGGTACGCGCGACGAGGCGAGCGAAGGCACGGGCGATTATGCGACCGCGACCAGCCGCACCGCGACGCGGCTCGGCCTCAGCCAGAAGGACACGCCGCAGTCGATCAGCGTCGTCACCCGTACCCAGATCGACGACTTCCGCCTGACCGACGTCAATACGCTGCTCCAGACCACGACCGGTGTGAACGTCCAGGCGGTGGAGACGGACCGCAGCTATTATTCTGCGCGCGGGTTCGAGATTTCGAACTTCCAGCTCGACGGCATCGGCCTGCCGTTCGCCTTCAACGTCCAGAGCGGCGCGCTTGATACTGCGACCTATGACCGGGTCGAAGTGCTGCGCGGCGCGAACGGGCTGTTGTCGTCGACTGGCAACCCATCGGCGACGATCAATTTCGTCCGCAAGCGTCCGGGCACGCAGTTTGCCGGCAGCGCGAGCGCACTCTACGGATCGTTCGATCAGAAGCGCATCGATGGCGATCTGACGGTGCCGGTGACGGCGAACGGTCGTGTTCGTGCGCGGCTGGTCGGCGCCTATCTCGACAGCGACGGCTATCTCGATCGCTATTCGGTCAAGCGTTCGATCCTGTACGGCATCACCGAGGCCGACCTAGGCGCGAACACCACGGTCGCGGTCGGTTACCAGCGGCAGGACCACCGGACCCGCGGCGGCCTGTGGGGCGCGTTGCCGCTCTATTATACCGATGGCTCCCCGACGAACTACGCCCGCTCGACCAGCACCTCGGCCGATTGGACGCGCTGGAACGTCCTCGATCAGCAGATCTTCGGCGATGTCACGCATGACTTCGGCAACGGCTGGAACGGAAAAATCTCGGTCATGCGCCGCGCGATCGACGAGGACGAAGAGCTGTTCTACGTCTATGGGGCGCCCGATCGGACGACGGGCCTGGGGCTATTCTCCTATGTCGGTGCGTTCAACGGCCCGACGCGCGAGCTGACGACCGACGCCTATCTGTCGGGTCCGCTGACCGTCTTCGGGCGCAAGCATGACGTCGTGTTCGGCGTGAACCGCGGCGTGTCGCTGCTGAAGCAATATTCGAGCTATCCGGCGGGCACCGGCATCTCGCTGTCCGGGAACACCGCCTTCGAGGGGCAATTCCCCAAGCCGTCCTTCGGTCCGTTCACCCTCAGCGCCGATACCAAGAATGTGCGTGAGAGCGTCTATGGCCTGATCCGGCTGAACCCGGCCGATGCGCTCAAGGTCATGGTCGGTGGCAACGTGACCCGTGCGGTCGCCCGCGGCGTCAGCTACGGGGTTGCCAACAGCTTCGAGCGGACCCGCGTGCTGCCCTTCGCCGGTGCGACGCTGGCGCTGAGCCAGCAGGTCAACGCCTATGTCAGCTACGCCACGATCTTCAATCCGCAGCGCGAACTCGATGCGAACTTTCGGACGCTCGACCCGATCGAGGGCGATAACATCGAGGCCGGGGTGAAGGGCGAGTGGTTCGCCGGGCGACTGAATGCCAGCGCGTCCGTTTTCCGCGCGCGCCAGAACAATACCGCCGAAAGCCTGCGGTTCGATACGGTGTCCGGCCAGCAACTCTACACGACGATCGATGCCAAGTCGGAAGGCGTCGAATTCGACGTCGGCGGGCAGGTGCTTCCTGGCCTGCAACTGACCGGCGGCTATACCGCGCTGCGCATCCGCAATCCGGCCGGCGCGTCCGTCCGGACCTATGTTCCGCGCAACACCGGCCGCCTGAACGCGGTGTGGACGCCCGAGGCGCTGCCGGCGCTGAAGCTGGGTGCGGCGCTGCAATATCAGAGCCGCATCACCCGCGACCAGCAGAGCACGACGCCGGCCGGCGCGCCGATCTTCACCACGCAGGGCGCCTATGCGACCGTCGATGCGATGGCGCGATACGACTTCAGCGACGCGGTGTCGGTGACGGCGAACGTCCGCAACATCACCAATGCGAAATATCTGACCAGCCTCTTCTGGGCGCAGAGCTTCTATGGCGCTCCGCGAGCCGGCACGGTGACGCTCGGGCTGAAGTTCTGATGAGCCTGCCCGCGGCCCTGCTGCTCGTCGTCATCGGCATCGTCCTCGTGCGGGCCGGTTGGGGCGGGCGGCGGGGGCTGGCGTGGGTTGGTTGGGCGATCATCGCCATCGCCACGACGATCCTGATGATGCGCGATGGCGCATGGGGAGCCGCCATCGCGGCGACGGCCATGATGATCGCAGCACTGGTGGTGCTGGCGCGGGAGGGGCTCCGCACGGCGCCAACCCGATCGGTGCCGCCGCGCGCGCCCGCCAGCGTCACGCTGCCGCAGCGTGCGCTCGGCGTCGGGCGACGTCTGCTCGTGTTCGTCCTCGTCGTGCCGATCGGGGCGGGCGCGGCCTATCTGTTCGCGATGGGGGCAGAGGGGGCCGCCGCGCGTCTTGGCTGGCAACCCGCCGACCGGACCGCACTAGCCTTCTTCGTCGCGCCGATCGCCTGGACGATCCTGGCGAGCATCCAGATGATCCAGCCGGGTCCGGCCCGTATGATCCTTCCCCCCGTGGTCTGTGCGCTGGCCGGACTGCTGCTATGGTGGCCGCTATGAAGCATGATCCGATCGCGGTGCCGCAAGCGACGCTGGTCCAGCGCGCGCTCGGGGGGCATGCGGCGCTGGGGCTGCTGGCGGGCGGGTTGCTCTATCTCATCGCGCTGTCCGGGATGCTGGTCGTCATCGGCGAGCGCTGGCAACGCTGGGAACAGCCGAGCATCGCAGAGACGCCGGTCATGACGCCAGATGCGGTCCAGGCCGCCGTCGCGACCAAGGCGGCGATCGATGCGAAGGCCGGCAAAGGTCCGAGCACGCATCTGTACGTGAAGATGCCGACCGCCGACCTGCCGCGTACCGTCGTGACCAGCGATCACGGCGCGATCTATGTCGACCGCGACGGACGCGACGCCGGGGCGGAGGCGCATGCCTGGACCGAGTTCCTCATCAACCTGCACACCTACCTCCACCTGCCGACGACGATCGGCATCATCCTGGTCGGCGCGCTGGGCGTGATGCTGGCGGCGTTGGCGATCACCGGGGTTGTCGCGCACCCGCGGATACTGCGCGACGCCTTTCGCTTGCGCGCGCGTGGTAACCGCCAACTCGCACAGGCCGATTGGCACAACCGCCTGGGCGTCTGGACGCTGCCGTTCGTCGTCGCGCTGGCGGTGACGGGCGCGGTCATCGGCTTGTCGAGCGTCGGTGCCGATCTGCTTGGAAAGCGCTACTATGGAGGCGACACGCTTGCCGCCTATGCGCCGATCTTCGGCGCGGAGCATCCGGTCGACAAGCGCCCTGCGCCGCTGCCCGACGTGGCCGGGCCGCTACGCCACATGGCCGCCGCCTATCCGGAGGCGACCCCGACCTATGTTACGATCCACGATCCGGGGACGCGCGGGCAGAACATCCAGTTGCTGGCCGAACATGAGCGTCGCCTGATCTATGGCGAGGCCTATCACTTCGATGCCGCCGGCCGATATCAGGACCGGCTCGGGCTGTCCGACGGCCCGCTCGGGCGACAGGCCGCGGCGTCGCTCTACAATCTTCATTTCGGCAAGTTCGGCGGGCTGATCGTCCAGATCGCCTGGCTGGTGATGGGACTCGCGCTGTGCGTCGTCACCGCGACCGGCATGTCGCTCTGGCTGCAGAAACGTCGGCGGCGTGGCTTGCCGAGCCCGCGGCTGGAGGGGTTCTGGACGATGGTCGTCTGGGGCACGCCGGTCCTGATCGTCGCCACGCTTTGGCTGCGCGCGGCGGGCGGGGCGGAGATGCCGATCGTCGGGGCCTTCTGGATCGGTCTGACTATGCTGACGGCGGCTGGCATGGTCGTGCCGGCTCTGGCCGATGCGCGTGCGCTCCGAGTGGCCCTCGCGGCTATGATCGCGGTTACCGCAGTGGTTCATTTCACGCTGACGCCGCTCGATCTTGTCAGCGTCTGGGCGATCGATGCGGTGCTTTTGGCGGTCGCTTCCGGATTAGTTGCTGTCGAGATGCTCAGGCGCAAGGTAGCTTAGTGAAATGATACAACATCACGGTTGACGTCCGCGGTTCGGGCAAGGCAGAGGGACCGGATGCAACCCGCCAGTTCATCCGACGCCTCGCCTGAAATCGCCATCGACGATGTGACGCTGTCCTACGGCAGCCACCGCGTACTCGACGGACTGTCGCTGAAGATTCCCGGCGGCGAAATCTACGCACTGCTCGGCGGCAACGGCGCGGGCAAGTCGACGACCTTGTCGGCGCTGCTTGGTTTCGTTCGGGTCGACACGGGCACGGTGCGCGTCGGCGGGGTCGATCCGGCCGACGAGTCAGATGCGGCCCGCCGGCGGATCGCCTATCTGCCCGAGAATGTGGCGCTCTACGAACATTTGAGCGCCATCGAGAACGCAGATTATCTGCTGTCACTGTCCGGAACGCCCCGTTCGCGGAATCAGATCGTCGAGGCGCTGGCGGCGGCGGGATTGCAGGACCGTGCGTTCGACCAGCGGCTGGGCGGCTTTTCCAAAGGCATGCGGCAGAAGGTCGCGATTGCGGTTGCCCTCCTGCGTGAGGTGCCGGTCCTGTTGCTCGACGAGCCGACATCCGGGCTCGATCCGCGCGCGACCGCCGACTTCAACACACTGCTCCACGACGTGCGCCGGCGGGGGACGGCGGTGCTGATGGTCACCCACGACCTGCTCTCCGCCGCAGACGTCGCCGACCGCATCGGCTTCCTCGAACGCGGGCGGATCACCGACGAAGTCGCGGCCGAGGGCGAAGCGCGGTTCGACGTCCGTGCGCTACACGATCGTTTCGGTCGACAGGCGCTGGCGGCATGAGTGCGATTTCGCTGATCGCGCGCGACGAACTTCGACTGATGCGGCGCAACCGCGTTGCGGTGACCGCGGTCGTGCTGCTGCTGGTCCTGACCCTAGTCGCCGTCGTCACGTCCTGGACCCATCAGCAGGGCATCGCCGAAACGCGGGCAAAGCATCAGAGCGAGGCGAACCATGCGTTCGAGGCGCAGCCCGACCGGCACCCTCACCGTGTCGTCCACTATGGTCATTTCATCTTCCGCCCGCTGGGGCCGCTCGCCGCGTTCGATCCGGGCGTCGACGCGTTCACCGGCAACAACATGTTCCTCGAAGGTCACCGCCAGAACACGGCGAACTTCGGCGACGTGCGGCAAAGCTCGCTGCTGGTGCGCTTCGGCCAGTTGACGCCGGCCTTCGTGCTTCAGTCGGTGGCGCCGTTGCTGCTCATCTTCCTCGGCTATGGCGCCGTCGCGCGTGAGACCGAGCGGGGGACATTGCGGCCGTTGATGGTGCAGGGGGCGTCTGCGCGCGATATCGTGTTGGGCAAGCTCGGCGCGCTATGGCTCGTCGCCGTGTTGGTTGGTCTGCCGGCGATGATCGGGTTCGTCCTGATCTCGGGCCAGCCGGGGGCGCTCGCGGGACCGATGGCGATCATCGCGCTGGCCTATGCCGCCTATCTGCTGCTGTGGGTGGTCGTCATTACGCTGGTGTCGATGCTGGTTCGCCGCCGGCGTGATGCGTTGCTCGCCTTGCTGGCGATCTGGGCGGTGACGGTCGTGCTGTTGCCGCGCGTCGCCCCGGACATCGCGGCGCGGGCCTATCCGCTGAGCAACCGCCTGCAGACCGACGTCGCGATCGCCCGCGATCTGCGCCGGATCGGTGACAGCCACAACCCCGACGACCCGCACTTCGCGGCGTTCAAGGCGGCGGTGCTCAAGCGCTACGGCGTCACGCGGGTCGAGGATCTGCCGGTGAACTACAAGGGCCTGCTGGCGCTGGAGGGGGAGGCGATGACCAGCCGGTTGTTCGACAGCTATGCGAAGCGCGACTTCGCCGCACAGGCCTCGCAGAACGCACTCGTTGCCGGCGTCGGCTTGTTGAGCCCGACCATCGCCCTTCGCCAGGCATCGATGGCGGCGGCCGGAACGGACTTCGCGGGGCACCGCCGGTTCCTCGAACAGGCCGAGCGCTATCGCTACGACCTCGTTCAACGGCTCAACCGCTTGCAGGCGGACGCCGTCAGCTATGCCGACGATACCGCCAAGGATGCCGGTGCCGACCGGCGCAAGCGGATCGGCGCGGCCAACTGGCAGCGGATGCCCGAATTCGCGTTCCGCCAGCCGGACGCAGAGACTTTGGTGGGTGCCAGCCTGCCTGGACTTGCCGTCGTGTTCGGCTGGCTGGCGGCAGCCGGACTGGCGCTCGTCGTCGCCACCCGCCGGCTGGGGGCGAAGTGATGTCCCTCTGGAGGCACGAGACTCGCCTGCTGCTGCGTTCGCGTCTGGCGAGTGTCGCGCTGATCCTGCTGGCCGTGCTCAGCGCGGCGGCGGTGACCGCCGGCATGGCGGAGGTCGCGCGCCAGCGCGCCGCCATCGCCGCGATCGCGCCCGCCCAGGCCGAGGATATCGGCGCGGTCGCCGACTATATCGATCGCGAGAAGGATGCCGGCAGCGCCGCCTATTACAGCTTCCATCCGACCTGGGACGCGCCGTCACCGCTCGCCTTCGCGGCGATCGGCATGCGCGACGTCGCGCCCTATATCCTTCGCGTGCGCGCGCTCGGGCTGGAGGCGCAAATCTACGACGGCGACACCTACAACCCTGAACTCGCGCTTCCGGGGCGGTTCGACTTCGCCTTCGTTCTCGTCTTCCTGGCACCGCTGTTCACGATCGCACTGTTCCACGACCTGAAGTCGGGGGAGCGCGAAGCGGGGCGGGCGCGGATGCTCGACGCCATGCCGAATGCCCGGCGCTTGTGGTTGCGACGGTCGGGGGTGCGGCTTGCCTTGCTGCTGGCGGCGCTAGTCGTGCCGTTCGTTGTCGGCGCTCTGATATCGGGCGTCGCGCTGCCGACTATCCTGCTGATCGTTGCGGTCGCCGCCCTGTACCTGCTGTTCTGGGTCGGTCTGGCTGCCCTCGTATCGCGGTTGGGGCGAGGATCGACCGCCAATGCGGCGACGCTGGCGGCGTTGTGGCTGGTGCTCGTGCTGGTCGTGCCGACGCTCGGCAATGTGCTCATCAACCGCGCGATTCCGGTGGACGAGGGGGCCGAGATCGCTCTGGCACAGCGCGAGATGGTGCATCACGCCTGGGAAATTCCGCGCGAGGAGACGATGCGCCGCTTCTACGCCAATCATCCGGAATGGGCGTCATCCGCGCCGCTGCCGGTGACCTTCCACTACAAATGGTATTTCGCTTTCCACCAGAACGGGGACGAGAGCGTGGCGAAGCGTGTCGCCGCCTATCGGGCCGGACTGGTGCAGCGGGCGGAAACCGCGAACGCGTTCGGCTGGGTCCTGCCGTCGGTAGGCGTCCAGGCTCTGTTGACGCGGCTGGCACGCACCGACCTTGCCGCGCAACTCGCCTATCAGGACCGCATCCGCGCCTTCCATCGTCGGCTGCGCGAATTCTACTATGGCTATATGTTCTACGATCGGCCGTTCGGTAAGGCGGACTTCGCCAAGGCGCCGCGCTACGACGGCTGATCAGCGCCGATCGCTGCCGCTGCCAGCCCGCGTACGTCAGCGTGCGCCTTAAGGCGCGCCGCAAGCAGCGCGGTGCCGCTGACCTTGCGCTGGACGAACAGGGTCTCGACATTGGGGACATGCCATGTGTCGCGGTCGGCGATCATCGCCTTCGCCTCCTCGCGGACGACGGGCACGAACGCGCGGTCGCCGAAGTCGAAGGCGCCGGGGCGGTTGAGCGCGTCGTCGATTGCTTTGATGATACGGTCGACCGACGCGCGGTGCGCCTCTGCCGCTGCGGCTCCAAGGAAGCCGGTTTCGACCGCAATTTCGCGAATCCGGTCGCGATCACGTGCCAGCCCGGCCTGGATCAGCCGTCGATAGGCGTCGGCGGTGTCCGGTGGCACGGCACGGGTGGCACCGAAGTCGAGCAGGACCAGTGCGCCCGTCTCCGGCTGCCAGCGATAATTGGCGAAGTTGGGATCGGTCTGCATCACGCCGAAGTCGAACAGTTCGCGCAGGACGAGAGACAGGAGCGCGGTAATCGCTGCATCGCGCGCGGCTTGCGGCGCGTCGGCCAGCGCCTCGATCGATCGGCCCTCGATGAAGTCCATCGCCAGCACCTGACGCGTGGTCAGTGTCGGTTCGAGCTGCGGCACGACATAGCGCGCGTCGCCGGCAAGACGCTCGCGGTACGCCTGCATCTGCCGACCCTCGCGCACATAATCCGCCTCTTCGGCCAGCTGGCGCTTCGCCTCGCCCAGCAGCGGGCTGAGATCGAGTTGGGCCGGCAACAGCCCCGATACCCGAAGCAGGGTCGCGACATTGTCGACGTCGGAATCGATGCTGTCGGAGACGCCGGGATATTGCACCTTGATCGCCAGAACCCGGCCATCCGGCAGGGTCGCGCGGTGGACCTGACCGATCGATGCCGCCGCGATCGGCGACGCGTCGAAGTGGCGGAAGCGGCGCCGCCAATCCTGACCCCATTCCTGTCGCAGCACGCGATCGAGCTGTGCGGGCGGCATGCGATAGGCCTGATTGCGGAGACGGGCGAGTATCGTGGATAGCTCGGCTGGCAATACGTCGCCAGCGTCCATCGAGATCATCTGCCCCAGCTTCATCGCCGCCCCGCGCAGATGCGACAGCCGGTCGGCGACGCGCGCGGCGTTGCCGGGGGTGAGGACGAGGTCGCCCATGCGCGGCCGCTCACCCTTGGCCAGCCGCCGCGCGCCCTCCGCCAGCATCCCGCCGGCGACACCGCCCGCCAGTCGCCCGAACCCGCCGAGTCGGGCCAGTCGGCCGCTCGGCACCGCGCGGTGGCGCGTCGTGTGATCGTCATCGTCCATTGCCGTTCCCAACGTCGCGAGGGGCGGGTGGTGTCCCTGTGTGCTCGGTACGCTGCCCTACAGTCGACGCAGCGCGGCAGCGGGCGATGCGGTAAGAACCGGTACCGAACTCGCCAGGCCGATGCCGAGCGTCGCGAACGTGCCGGTCGCCAGCGTGGCCGCGATTACCCGCCAGTCCGGCGCCCAGCGGAAGTCGAAAACTCCGGTGATGACGTACCACGCCGCCGCTGTTCCCAGCCCGAGAGCCAAAATCGCAAGAACGAGGGCCAGAAGCGCATACTCGATCGCCTGTGCCGCGAGAATCTGCCGCCGCGTCGCGCCCAGCGTCTTCAGAATGACGCTGTCGTAGATCCGCGCCTGTCGGGCCGCGGCGATCGCGCCGACCAGCACCGCTATACCGGCAAGGATCGCGACGGACGCGGCGAGCAGGATCGCAGTCGCCATCTGGTCGAGAATCGTGCCGACCTGCCCCAGGATCTCGCTGACCGCGATGATCGAGGCGGACGGAAAGGCGGCGAGCAGAGCGCGCGATACCGCGCCCTCGTGACGGTCGTCGATCTCGATCGTGGAGGTCAGGCTATGCGGCGCGGTGATGAGAGTGTTGGGCGAGAAGACCAGGACATAGTTGAACCCCATCGTGTCCCAATTGACCTGACGCAGCGATGCGATCCGCGCGGTGATTTCACGGCCGAGAATGCTGACGGTCAACGTATCGCCGACGCCGATGCCCAGGATCTTGGCCGCGTTCTGATCGAGCGACACGAGCGGTGGACCGGCATAGTCGCGCGGCCACCACGCGCCGGCGACGAGATCGCTGCCGGTCGGGAGCGTATCGGCATAGGTCACGCCGCGTTCGCCGCGCAGGAACCAGGCGCCTTCCGGCAGGCGCGGCAGGTCGGCGACGCGCTGCGTGCCATAGGCGGTGATCGTGCCGCGCAGCGAGGGCACGATGTTAAGCTTCGCCTCTGGCGCGACCCCGCGCACCACGGCCGCGAAGCGGTCGCGGCTTTCGGACGGGATATCGAGCACGAACTGGTTCGGCGCGCGCTCCGGGACCACGCGGCGGATTTCGCTGTTCAGGCTGGTCTGGATGCCGGCCAGTGCAACGAACAGGGTCAGTGCCAGCCCCAGCGCGATCACCAGCGCCACGGTCTGCGCGCCCGGCCTGTGCAGGTTGGCGAGCGCGAGCCGGAGGAGCGGGCGGCGCGGTCGCGGTACCCGCGCGGCGATCCGGCGGATCAGCGCGCCGAGCGCCAGCAGAAGGAGAAGCACGACGCCGACCGCAGTCAGCACCGCTGCGGCGAACAGCGGCTCCCGCGCGGTGGCAAGGGCGAGCGACACGACCAGCGTGCCCGCCGCGGCGACCGACAGGATCGTCCGAAGATCGGTCCGACCGCGTGTCTCGACGCGGCTTCGCAACTGCGCCGCCGCTGGATGCGTCCGGGCACGCGCGAGCGGCGGGAGCGCGAAGGCAAGCGCGATGAGGATGCCGTAGGCGGCGCTGGTCGCCAGCGGTAGCGGATAGAGGCCAAGGCCGGGCGTGACCGGTAGCAGGTCGCCGGCCACGCTGACGAAGACCATCGGCAGCAGCGCACCAACTACCAAACCTGCCGCCACCGCAGCCGCTGTCGCCGCAGCGATTTGCAGCAGATAGATCCGGTTGATGTCGCCGGACGTCGCGCCCAGGATTTTGAAGGTCGCGATGCTCGCGCGCTTGGTCGCCAGATAGGACGCGACACCGTTGCTGACGCCGATTCCGGCGATGGCGAGTGCGGCGAGGCCGATCAGCGACAGGAACTGACCCATCCGTTCGAAGAAGCGAACGGCACCGGGGGCGGCGCGGTCGCGATCCTTATATTCCCATCCGGAGCTCGGGAATTCCGCCTTCAGCCGGTCGATGGCGGCCGTGGGTGTTACAGTCGCGGGCAGGCGGATACGATACTTCGCCTCGTACAACGCGCCGGGTTGCAACAGGCTGGCGCGACGCAGGCCGTCGAGCGAAACGATCGCGACCGGGCCGAGCGTGAAGCCTTCGCCAACGCGATCGGGTTCGTCGGCGATGATCCCGGCGACACGAAACTCCGCCTCGCCGTATCGCAGCCGGTCACCAAGCTTCAGCAACAGCCGGTCTGCCAGCGGTCGCCCGACCAGGACCGAGTCCGTCGAGAGCGGACTATACGTCCCGTCTGCGACCGTCAGGCCACCGTACAGCGGATAGCGCGGATCGACGCCCTTAAGTTCGGTCAGCACCGCATCGGGAGTTCCCGCAACCGGCACCGCTCGCCGTGCCATCGCGCGTGTGCGGATGGTGTCGCTTACTATGCCCAGGCGGGCGAACGCGGCATGCTCCGTCGCCGACGCCTGGCGCTGCGTCATCGCGATTTCGATATCGCCGCCGAGCAGTACCTGCCCGCGCGATTGCAGTTCGCTGGTGATCGAGGCGGTCAGGCTGCCGATCGTGGCCAGGGTGGCGACGCCGAGGAACAGGCAGATCAGCAACAGCCTCAGGCCGCCGAAGCCGGCTTGCAGGTCCCGCCGCGCGACTCGCCAGCAGCGCGCCCAAGCGAGCCGGTCGGTCATTGGCTATCGGACACGATCAGGCCGTCGCGCATCGTCAGTACCCGGTCGCAGCGTGACGCCAGCGCCGGATCATGGGTGATGATGACCAAGGTCGCACCGGCCGCGCGCTGCCGCTCGAACAACAGGTCGACGATCGCCCCGCTCGTCGCGCCGTCCAAATTGCCGGTCGGTTCGTCGGCGAAGAGGATGCCCGGCCGCCCCGCGACCGCACGCGCGATGGCTACGCGCTGTTGCTCGCCGCCGGACAACTGGACCGGATAATGAGTTGTACGATGCGCAAGGCCGACCGCCGCCAGCTCCTCCGCGGCGCGTGCGAAGGCGTCTTCCGCACCGGCAAGTTCCAGCGGAACCGCGACATTCTCCAGCGCGGTCATCGTCGGCAACAGATGGAACGCCTGAAGCACGATGCCGACCCGCCCGCGCCGCGCGCGTGCCAGGCCATCTTCGTCGAGATTGGTGTAGCGCACGCCTGCGACCGTGACGTCGCCGCCGCTCGCACGCTCCAGCCCCGACAGGATCGCCATCAGCGACGACTTGCCCGAACCCGACGGGCCGAGGATCGCGATACTCTGGCCCGCGGCGATCTCCAGATCGATGCCCCTCAGGATATCGGTCGGCGCCTCGCGGCTGCCGAGTGTCAGCGTGACATTGCGTGCGCGGATTGCAATATCCGCCACCGGATCATTCGACATGTGCGAAAGGGAACGTCCTTGTCCAACAGGCTAGTCCCATATGCGGGCGCGCTGCTGCTTCTCCAAGGGCTTGCCGCCTGTTCTGGGGAGAATTCGACCGCTAACCAGGTGATGCCGCCGGCGGCCGAGGTGAATGTGTCGCGACAGGCAGCGCCGGCCGCCGACACGCGGCTGGTCGTCGCGTTCGGCGACAGCCTGTACGCCGGCTATGGCGTGCTGCCGCAGCAGAGCTTTCCGGCGCAATTAGAGGCGGCGTTGAAGGCGCGGGGGATCGCGGTGACGGTGCGAAACGCGGGCGTATCGGGCGACACGACCGCCGCTGGGCGACGGCGACTGGCGTTCACGCTCGACGGGCTGGACCGCAAGCCGGACCTCGTGCTGGTCAATCTGGGCGGCAACGACATGCTGCGCGGGATCGATCCGGAAGAAACCCAAGCGAACCTGACCGCGATCTGCGAGGAACTGAAGCGGCGCGGCATTCCCATTTTCCTGACCGGAATGATCGCGGCGCCCAACCTGGGAAGCGACTATGCGCGCCGCTTCAACGCGATCTACGGCGATCTGGCCAAACGCTATGATGCGGGGCTTTACCCGTTCTTTCTCGATGGTGTCGTGACCGACAGGACCCTGATGCTGCCGGATCGCATCCACCCCAACCCCCGCGGCATCGACCGCATAGTCGCGAAAGTCGCGCCGCAGGTCGCCGGGGTCTTGGAAGGGGCGTGATCCCACGCTTCATGGAAGCGAGCCGAAGCGTGCAGCGACGCTGCCGCCTGCGCGATTGCCTAATCCTCGTCCCGGCGTCACAGGGGCGGCTCGACGCCAGCCGTAGTGAGAAGGATAGCCGCCATGTCAGCCGTCGATCACCGCGGGGTTCGCGAGGCCGCGCTTGGTCTGGATTTCGGCACGACCAATACGGTCGTCGCGCGGAGCGACGGGCAGGGTGCGTCCCGGCTGATCGACTTCGTCGGCACGGAAGCGACAGGAGCGATCTTTCGATCGGCGTTGTGCTTCTGGGAAGAGGAAGGCGGGTGGAACGGCATCGCGCATGATGCCGGGCCGTGGGCGATCGCCGAATATCTCCAGTCGCCGCTCGACAGCCGTTTCGTCCAGTCATTCAAGACGGTCGCGGCCAGCCCCTCGTTCGAACGGGCGCTGATCTTCAACAAGCCGTATCGGTTCGAGGATTTGGGACGGCTATTCCTGCAATCGCTGGTCAAGCACGCCGGCGGTGCCCTCGACGACAGGCCGCGGCGCGTCGTGGTGGGGCGGCCGGTCGAATATGCCGGCGCCCGGCCCGATCCGGCGCTGGCCCGAGAGCGCTATGATCTGATGCTCGCCGCCTTCGGCGTCGAGCTTCATTATGTCTACGAGCCGCTGGGTGCCGCCTACAGCTATGCCGAGCGGCTGGATCAACCCGCGACGATCCTGATCGCCGATTTCGGCGGCGGGACCACGGACTTCTCGGTCGTGCGGGTGGCGGAGCCTGGATCTGCGCGGCGCTGCACCCCGCTCGCCGCGGCCGGCGTCGGCATCGCCGGCGATCGGTTCGACCAGCGGATCGTGACCCAACTGGTGCTGCCGCTGCTGGGGAAGGGCGGACAATATCGCTCGTTCGGCAAGCTGCTGGACATTCCGGGCGGCTATTTCACCGATTTCGCGGACTGGTCGCGGCTGGCGATGATGCGGACGCGCAAGACGCTGGAGGAACTGCGCCGGCTCCAGCGCGACGCGGTCGACCCGGCACCGATCGGCCGGATGATCGCGCTGATCGAGCATGAGCAGGGCTTCCCGCTATATGACGCGGTCGGCCGCGTGAAGCGGGCGTTGTCGGACGCCGAGCACGCCGAGTTCCGCTTCTCCGGCGGTGGCGTCGATGTCGAGGCTGAAGTGACTCGCGCGCAGTTCGAGGGCTGGATCGCCGACGACCTGATGCGGATTGAGGCGGCGATGGATGCCGCGTTGGTGAAGGCGGGACTGGAAGCGGAGGCGATCGACCGCGTATTCCTGACCGGCGGGTCGTCGCTGATCCCCGCCATCCGCAGACTGTTCGAGCGGCGCTTCGGCGCGGAGCGGATTGCGACCGGCGGCGAGTTGACCTCGATCGCGCATGGTCTCGCGCTGATCGGAGAAACGCCGGACATCGCGCAATGGACCGATTGATACCAATGGCGGCGGCAAGGCGGGAGCGATAAGGGATGTCGCGATGATCCGCGTCACCGAACTCAAGCTACCGCTGCACCATGCCGACGAAGCCCTGCCCGCCTCGATCTGCAAGCGGCTGCGGATCACGCCGCGCGAGTTGATCCGCTACACGATCGCGCGCCGTGGCAACGATGCGCGCGACAAGGCGAACATCGCACTGGTCTATTCGGTGGATGTCGCGGTGAAGAACGAAGGCGCGGTGCTCGCCCGTTTCAAACGCGACCGCGATATCGGACTGACACCGAACACCCAGTACCGCCCGCCGGTGCTCGCGCCAGCCGGGGTGCGGCGCCCGGTCGTGATTGGTGCCGGTCCCTGCGGCCTCTTCGCCGCGCTGATCCTGGCGCAGGCCGGCTTCCGCCCGATCCTGCTCGAACGCGGCAAGGTGGTGCGCGAGCGGACGAAGGACACTTGGGGGCTGTGGCGCAAGAGCGTGCTCAACCCGGAATCGAACGTCCAGTTCGGCGAGGGCGGGGCGGGAACCTTCTCCGACGGAAAGCTCTACAGCCGGATCAAGGACCCCCGGCACCTGAACCGCAAGGTGCTGACCGAGTTCGTGAAGGCGGGTGCACCGCCCGAGATTCTTACCGAAGCGCATCCGCATATCGGCACCTTCCGTCTGGTCACGATGGTCGAGAGCATGCGCGCCTCGATCGAGGAACTGGGCGGCGAATATCGCTTCGGCACGCGGGTCGACGGGATCGATATCCAGACCAGTGCGGGCGGAGAGCGGCATGTTCGCGGCCTGCATCTGCACGACGGGTCGTATCTGGAGGCCGATCACGTCGTCCTCGCCATCGGCCACAGCGCGCGCGATACGTTCGAGATGCTCCAGGCGGCGGGCGTGTTCGTCGAGGCCAAGCCGTTTTCGATCGGCGTGCGCATCGAGCATCCGCAATCCTGGATCGACCGCTCGCGCTTCGGGCATGAGGCTGGCAACCCGATCCTGGGCGCGGCAGAATATCACATCTCGCATCACTGTTCGAACGGGCGAACCGTCTACAGCTTCTGCATGTGCCCCGGTGGTACCGTCGTTGCCGCGACGTCGGAGGAGGGGCGCGTCGCCACGAACGGTATGAGCCAATATTCGCGCAACGAGCGCAATGCCAATTCCGGCTTCGTCGTAGCGATCGACCCGGCGCAGGATTATCCGGACGACCCGCTGGCGGGCATTGCGCTTCAGCGCGCGCTTGAGGAGCGGGCGTTCGTCGCCGGCGGTTCGAACTATCATGCGCCGGCGCAGAGGGTCGGGGATTTCCTCGCGGGGCGGGCGTCGACCTCGCTCGGGTCGGTCGTCCCCTCCTATCGCCCTGGTGTCACGCCCACCGACCTCGCCGATGTCCTGCCCGACTTCGCGGTCGCAGCGATGCGCGAGGCGATCCCGGTGTTCGGTCGGCAGATCGCGGGCTATGACCATCCCGACGTGGTGATGACCGGGGTCGAGACGCGGACATCGTCGCCGGTGCGCTTCACCCGCGGCGAGGACGGCCACAGCCTGAATACGCGCGGATTATATCCGGCGGGCGAGGGGGCGGGGTACGCCGGGGGCATCCTCTCCGCAGCGGTCGATGGGATCAAGGCGGCGGAGGCCGTGGCGCGCAGCATCGTCGCATGACGAAGCTGTTCTTCGACGGCGGCCTTCGACCAGCGGGGATGGAACTGGCGGTCGTCGTCGGTGGACGCCTGCATGTCGAAAGCGACCTCGGACCCGGCACGAGCATGGAGGCGGAATGGCGCGCGTTGATCGCCGCCGCTCGTCTGGCACTGCGACTGGAGATCACGGACCCGGTGCTGCTGGGCGACGCGGCGGCGGTGATCGCGCAAGCAAGCGGTCGCGTTCGGGTCCCGCCGGCGTATCGTACGCTGGCCGGAACCTATACCGGATTGCCGCGGATGCGCCTGCGCTACATTCGTCGCGCGCAGAATCTCGCCGGGATCGCTCTGGAACGTCGGCACGGTGGCCGACAGCCGTTCGCTCTGCTCGACTGATTGCAGGCTATCGAAAGCCGGTCGTCACATTCCGGCCACGCCTCGCCCTTTTCTCGACCGGATCGACCACCACATCGGATGTCAAAGCTGATCCGGAGATCCATCATGCGCGTATCCTTGCGCACCGCGGCACTGCTCGCCGCCCTCATTCTGTCGCCGCTGGCGGCGCATGCCGCCCCCGCCCAGTCGCTGGCGGGCGATTGGCGCAACGCGAAGAATACCGTCCACATCCGCGCCTATCCATGCGGCGATGCGGTCTGCGGCACGGTCATCTGGGCCAGTCCATCCGCCGAGGCGAAGGCGCGGGACAAGGGTGCCGACAAGCTGGCCGGCACCCAGATTTTCCGCGAGTTCCGTCCGACCGGCGATGGCGGCTATACCGGCAAGCTGTTCGTGCCGACCGTCGGCCGGACCTTCTCGGGCAGGCTGAAGATCACGCCGGACGACAAGCTGGTCGGCAAGGGCTGCGTGATCGGCGGATTGTTCTGCAAGTCGACGACGTGGGTGCGGCTCTGAGTTGACGCTTTCCGGCCCCTTTTGCCCTGTGCCCGCTCGGCACGAACGGGCGGGGGCTAGCCCGCCATCCTGATCCACATCCATAGCGCCATCGCGATCATCATCAGGTTTTCGGTGAACGACAGGAAGCCAAGCGGCACGTTGCTGGCGCCGCCGACGCAGGCGCATTTCAGCGTCCGCCGGTCGATATAGACCGCCTTTACCACGGACACGGCCCCGATCCCGCCGATGAAAAGTGCGATGGGAATCGACAGCCAGCTCAGCACGCCCGCGATCATCAGGATGCCCGCCAGTCCTTCCGCGAACGGATAGATATAGGAATAGGGCACCCATCGCTTGGCGAGCAGGTCGTAATTCAGAAACATCGTCGCGAAGGTCTCGACGTTCTGGAGCTTCAGCAGCGCGAGCACCGCCATACTGAAGCCGATGAACCATTCGCCGGCGCGGACCGTCAGTGGCGTGCCATAGGCGGCGGTGCTGGCGGCCAGCGCCATCAGCGCGGTCATGGCGAACAGTGTGATGACGGGCGTGTAGGTCGTCGCCTTCGGGTCGCGGACGGGCTTGCCGAAATAGCGCCGCAGGTCGTCATAGCCGCCGACGCGTGCGCCTCCGATGAAGATCTGCGGCGTCGTCTTCACGTCGTACTCGGCCTTGAACGCGTCGGTTTCGGCCCGTGTCGTCAGCCAGCGATCCTCCACCGCGAAACCCTGGCGCTGCAACAGATACTCGGCCTTCAGGCCATAGGGGCAGACGTGGTCGGGCATGACCATGCGGTACAGCGTAGCATGTTTGTCGGCAGGCATTGGTCGAGCCTTCGGGGTCGGACGGTCCAGACCAATATAGGAGCGCCGCCTGCCGGAGCGAAGATTGGTCCCCGCGGTTTCGAGGGAAGGGAGGGGGAGCGAAACCGCGGGGTAGGAGCTCAGGCGGCTGCCCGGCTCCGTATCTGGTCGGCCCCGATCGTCTCGGCAGGGCGCAGGATTCCGTCTGTCAGGCTGTAGATCCAGCCATGAAGGGTCAGGCTCTGGCCGCGGTCGACGGCGGCCTGGACGATCGGCAAATTGGCAAGGCGATGGAGCTGCTCTCGGACATTCAGCTCGACCAGCCGGTCGACCCGTTCCTTCTCGCCCAGCGCATCGAGTTCCGCCTTGTGCCGCTCTGCCAGGTCGCCGACGCCGCGGACCCAGTGTGCGACATGGCCGGTCGCGTCGCGGTGCAGGCCGTGGGCGACGCCGCCGCAGCCTTCATGGCCGCACAGGATGATGTGATCGACCTTGGTCTTTTCCAGCGCGATCTGGAGCACCGCCATTAGATTGGCATCGTCCTCATAGACCAGGTTGGCGACGTTCCGGTGGATCGACATCACGCCCGGCGGCGAGTTGGTGATCTGGTCCGGTGCGACGCGGCTGTCGGAACAGCCGATCCACAGGAAGTTGGGGTTCTGGGCGGCGGCCCGACGCTCGAAATAGTCGGGCCGCTCGTCCTTCAACTGGGCTGCCCACGCCTTGTTGGACAGCAGCAACAGGGATTCGTCGTTCATGCGTGTACCAGCTCCCGGCGCGGCGCATTGATCAGCGGCGCGCTGCGTTCAGCGATGTCGCCGCGGACCATGACGCGGATGTTCTTAAACTCCGCGCCGCGGACGAACGCGTTGATCATGTCGATGTTGTCGAGGTCGACGTAGGATGTCGACGACAGGTCGATCAGCAGGTTCGAACCCTCCGGCACTGTGTTGAGGCACTTCTGCAATTCATACTTGTGGATGAAGTACAGATTGCGGCGGGCGCGGATCATCACATTGCCCTGGCCATCGTCGACCAGCACCAGCGCCGAGCGGAAGTTGCGGGCGATGACGAACACGAAGCCGATGGCCAGGCCGATGCCGATCCCTCTCAGCAAGTCGGTGAACAGGATCGCGGCGATCGTCGCCACGAACGGCACGAACTGGGTCATGCCCTGCTTCCACCGCTTGGCGAACAGCGACGGCTTGGTCAGCTTGTAGCCGGTCTGGATCAGGACGGCGGCGAGGGCTGCCAGCGGGATCAGGTTCAGCAGGAACGGGATCAGCAGCACCGACAGCAGCAACCACAGGCCGTGCAGCATCGTCGAAAGCTTGCTGTCCGCGCCAGCATCGACGTTGGCGGACGAACGGACGATCACCGAGGTGACGGGCAGGCCGCCGATCAGGCCGGACACCAGATTGCCGCCACCCTGGGCGAACAGCTCGCGATTCTTGTCGGTCGTGCGGCGCTTGGAGTCGAGCTCGTCGACCGCCTTGACGCTCAACAGCGATTCGAGGCTGGCGACGATCGCGAGCGTGAGCGCGACGGTCCACACCGTGCCGTTGCCGATCTGGCCGAAGTCGGGGAGGGTGAACAGGTTGACGAACCCGCCGAGGCCGTCTGCGATTGGCACCTGAACCAGATGCGTCGTCTGAAGCTGAAGCGTCGGCGCAACGACACCGAACAGTGCGTTCATCGCGACCGCGCCGACCACAACGACCAGCGGACCGGGAATGAGCTTGAACGGCCCGTCCTTCGGCCGGTTCGCATCCCACCAGAACAGGAAGGCGATCGACACGACTGAGATGATCAGCGCCCCCGCCGTCAGCTGGTTGGCGAAGCTGTAGAAGACGGCGGAAATGGTGTTCATCCCGTCGCCCTGCGAAAAGCTGAAATCGCCGCCCGGATCGCCGTCGTAGCCGACCGCGTGCGGAATTTGCTTCAGGATGAGGATCAGGCCGATCGCCGCCAGCATGCCGGTGATGACCGACGAGGGTACGAATTCGGCCAGAACACCGCCGCGCGACAGCGAGAAGATCATCTGCATCGCGCCCGCCAGCGTGACCGCAAGCAGGAACGCCTGAAACGTCGGCAGGCTCTCGATCGCGGCGAAGACGATGGTCGTCAGGCCCGCAGCCGGACCGCTGACCGACAGCGGCGACTTCGACAGCGCACCGACGACGAGACCGCCGACGATGCCGGCGATCAGACCAGAGAACAGCGGCGCGCCCGACGCGAGCGCGACGCCGAGACAGAGCGGAAGCGCGACGAGCGCGACGACGATCGACGCCGGAACATCCTGCTTCCAACTGGAGAACGGCAGGGCCATGAATTCAATATCCCTGAAAAAAAGGAAGCGGTCGCCACGGCTTGGGGGGCGAGGCGACCGCTCCAGGGGAGGGAAGGTGAGGGCGGACCCTTATGCCGCTTCGTGCTGGACGAAGTCGGCGGCCAGGCGACGTTCGGGGTGGAGCGCAACAGGCAGATCCTCCCCGTCGCGGACCGGCTGGAACCGGCCCTTGTCGCCGTCATAGGCAAGGATGCCACCCGAATGGATGTCGACGAACCAGCCGTGCAGCGTCAGCTCGCCCTTGGCGATGCGGCTGGCCACGGCCGGGTGGGTGCGAAGGTGCTGAAGCTGGACGACCACATTCTCCAGGCTGGCGGCACGGATCGCGGCCTGACCGTCGAGCTCGGGATAGCTGTGATCGACGACCGACTTGGCCGCGTGGCTGTGCTTCAGCCACGCCTTGACGCTGGGCAATTCGTCCAACCCTTCCGGATTGGTCAGCGCACCCATCGCGCCGCAGCCCGAATGGCCGCAGATGACGACGTCGGTGACGCCCAGCGCGGCGACGGCATATTCGATCGTCGCGGTCACGCCGCCGTTCTGCTGCGCGAAAGGAGGCACGATGTTGCCGGCGTTGCGGATCACGAACAGCTCGCCGGGGCGTGCCTGCATGATCTGTTCGGGCACGACGCGCGAATCGGAGCAGGAGATGATCAGGACCTTCGGCGCCTGGCCCTCGTGCGCCAGCTTGCCGTAGAGGTCCGCTTCGTCCGCGAAGACCTTGCTTTCGAACTTGAAAACGCGGCCGACGACGTCGTTGATGTCCGGCATAAAAATTCACCTCGTCTGTTGCGGCGCGTCGGCGCCGTTCGAGACAGTATGTAGCTAGCGTGATCTTTCCGGACCCGCACGGGTGTGTAACGAATTATTGCTCGGACAAATTGGTCGCGCTGGGCAGGCGGATGGCCGCGATCAACCCGCCCTCGGCGCGGTTAGTCAGCGTGAAATCACCGCCGTGCTCGGCGACCGCGCGGTCGACGATCAACAGGCCGAGCCCGAACCCGCTGGTGTCGCGCTGGCGCGCGTGATCGAGGCGGACGAAGGGTTCGCGAACCAGCATCATCGCCTCGTCCGGGATGCCGGGGCCGTCGTCCGTGACCGTCACCGTCACCGCATCGGGAGCGGTGGTCAGGGACACGACGACGCTGCTGCCATAGCGAACGGCATTCTCCACCAGATTGACGATCGCGCGACGGATGGCGATCGATCGCAGCTGCATCTCCAGGTGCGAGGGGCCGTCGTACTGGACATCGTGCCCGTGATCGGCGGCGTCGTCGACGATGCTGGCGCACAGTACCGCCAGGTCGATCAGGCGCGGCGCCTCTGCCTCGCCGTCCCCGCCCAGGAAGGTGAGAAGGGAGGTGACCATCGCCTCCATCCCTTCGAGGTCATCCTCGACTTCGCGGCGAAGGACCTTGTCGTCGACCGCCTCGACGCGCAGGCGCAGGCGGGCAAGCGGCGTGCGAAGGTCGTGGCTGACCGCGGCCAGCGCGCGGGTGCGTTCGTCGATCAGGCGGCGGATACGCGACTGCATCGCCCCGAACGCCTCGACCAGCCGCTGGACGTCGCCGGTGCCGACCGGAAGGTCGGGGGTCGGATCGGTCTGATCGAGACCGGGCCCGAAGCGCTCGACCGCATCGGTCAACTGGCGAATGGGCTTCAGCGTCTGGCGGATGAAAAGCCCGCCCAGCAGCATCAGCGCGAGCAGGGTGACGACGCTCGACACCACGCGGCCATAGGTCGCGCCGGTCGTCTGGAGCGGCTCAATCGTGCGGAAGAACAGCCAGTCGCCCTCCGGCAGTCGCAGCGATCCGACAGCGATCGTCGATCCGGCACGCGGCAGCGTCTGCGCCTGGAGTCCGGTGCGAGCAAGCGCGGGTTCCCAGGTAACGATCTGCTCGCGCATCCGTGTCTGATTGTCGCCGGCGCCCGGCAGCACCGGCGCCGCAGCGCTCCAGCGAACGAAATAGCGGTCGGTCGTCAGCTCGTCGGCCATCGCGTGCCGCCGTTCGCGCGGCTGCTCGGAAATCAGGCGGCGGGCGATGACCAGATGTTCGGCCAGCCGCCGCGCCTCGTCCTCGCGCACCGCGAATTCGCTGGCCTGTTCGTAGATCGCGGTGCTGATCGCGAATTCGACGACCAGCGTCACCAGCAGGATCGCGACCAGCCGGGCGATGATGCCTTGCGGGATCAGGCGGAGGCGGGTCACTCGCGTTCGACGGGGGCGTTCAGCATATAGCCGACGCCGCGGACGGTGACGATCGGCGCGGGCTTGTCCGCGGTCGACAGCTTGCGACGCAGCCGGCTGATGAGGACATCAATGCTGCGATCGGTCGAATCGCCCTGGCGCGTGCGCGACAGCTCGATCAGCCGCTCGCGCGCGATGACGCGCCCGGCATGGTCGAGCAATGTCGTCAGCAGGTCGAATTCGGCACCGGTCAGCTCCACCACCGCCCCGCTCGGCGACCGAAGTTCATGGCGCGGCGTGTCGGCGACCCAGCCGTCGAAGCGATATAGGCCGCGGCTGGTATCGCCCGCACCCTTCGCCTCGAACCGGCGTAGCACCGCACGGACGCGCGCGACCAGTTCGCGCGTGCCGAACGGCTTGGAGATATAGTCGTCCGCGCCCAGCTCCAGCCCGATCACCCGGTCGGTTTCGCTGCCCTTGGCGCTGGCGAAGATGATCGGCACGTCGCTGTCGCGGCGGATGCGGCGGCACAGGTCGATGCCGCTGGTGCCCGGCAGCATGATGTCTAGGATCACCAGCTCGACCCCGCCTTCCTCCATCGCCTGCCACATCTCGGGCGCGGCGGCGCAGGGGCGGACGTCGAAGCCGTTTTCCTTCAGCGCCCGCGCGGTCAGGACACGCAGCGCGGGATCGTCTTCGACCAGCACAATCATGTCAGCGTCGGTACCGGCAGCAGGGGGCCGCACGCAAGGGCGATGTCGGGCATGGGGCGGGAAGGAGTGTCCGTCTCCATCGTCCCTGGGCCGAAGCCTTGAGGACAAGGGCAGATATCCACGTGGACCGTGTTCAACCTGTGGACCTACCTATCGCCCAATTTTCCACCCTCTGGACCGATCCGTCAACCGAACTAGGTTGCAGGCGCCCCGGTCAACTTCAGGCCGGCGGTTTTGGAAGGAGTGATCGCCGCTCTTCGGGGAACAGCGGGACAACGGACTGCAATTCCTTCGAGAAGCTCTGACGCAGATGGCCTGAAAAAAGCCACCCGACCTTTTCGCCTTGGGAGAGCGGCTCCATCACCGGCTGTATGCCGATTTGGTGCATGACCTGGATGGCCACCTCGAATTCGTTTGCCGAGCAGACGACATATTGGTGGTCCTTGATGATCGATCGGTCGATCTTTCGACGGTCGAGTTCGCCAAGAACGAGGGCGTTGAGATCGCCGTGGGTGGTGTGGGTGAACAGGTTCCAGTTGTCCATGGTCACGAGGACGGGATGAACAGGTTTCCCGTTCGGCTTCCAATGTGGATATTGGCCTGCAAGGGCGTCGGACAGCGTTGCGTAAACCTGGCCGATCGCCTTCGCCAGCTTGGCGAGCTGCGTGGTCACCGCGGCGTCGGGAGCGAGGTATTCCTTGGCCGCGCGGCCCATCTTCAGGAGTTTGGTCTCAACGAAGAGCGATGCGGTATCGTCGACGACGATGAAGTCGACGGCGTCCTTCGGCTGCTTCTTCGATCCATAGGGTTGCTCCGGCAGGACTGAGAAACGCCCTTTGTTGGCGCGGTCCAAGGCCTCACCGATATAGGCCTGATATGCTGGGCCCATGTGTGCGCTGAGCACGTCGACGTCGTGGCCGGCGATATCGAAATAGAGGCCGTCGGTCATGCGGCGTGCGAGGAGGCCCGGGATCGGACAGATGATTCTTCCGCTATCCTCGATCCGAATGAGCGGATGTAGCCACAGTGGATTGAAGGCGTAGGCCCAGTCCCCGTTCAGCGATCGCGCATCGTGGGTGCTCTTGCGGATGGTGGCCAGATCGACGGTCAGGTTCTCGGTGACCGGTCGGGGATTGAAGCCTAGCATGGGAACGACATTCTCGCACCAGTCGGCGGTCATGGCGAAATGTTCGATGTATGTCGCGAGTGCTGCGAAGCCGGACAGGGCGACCTCCTCTGCGGATAGGCCGTAGACGGTCCGGACGACGTCGTTCATCGCTTCGCTCCGGTAGATTTTTCTGGTCCGGATTAGGTCGTTGTGGCTGACGCCTTGCTGCCAGTGGAACTGACGGTGAGCGATGCGGGTCATCTCGGACATGACGTTGTGCTCGTCGATGATCGAGCCTTCCTCCTCTGCACGCTTGAGAAGATTCAGCGCTTTCGCGACCTGACCCCATTCGGTGATCTGCCTTCCCACTCGGGGGTCGCAATGGAGAATGACCTCACGTGCAAGCGTGTCGAGTTCCCAGAGGAAGAAGCCCAGTGCCAGATTGTTCCTGAGTCCATTCGGGTTGGCCCCAGCAAGGTACCGGGGCAGGTTCATCCCGAATTCGAGGTGGTTGCTCAAGTACCAGATCGCCTGGAGAAACGAGACCGTGTTGTACGGTCGAAGGTAATTCCGGAGCGGCTTGATGATTTCCATCGTCAATACCTAATGTTGGCGGCGGAGTGATTCCATGGTGCGAGCCGTGTCTCAATCAGAGGCGGCGGCATGGCTGATGATTGTGACCCGTTTGATGTTGTGCAAATTCTCAAAGCCCGAACTCCGCCTCGGCTGCGACGCGGCAGAAGCCAGCCAAGCCATGCCTTTCGATACCGGAGCGCACGGCATCTGCATACGCGATCTGGGTCGCGACACCTCGCCTCGCGGCAAGCTCGGCCGACGAGATGCTGCGGCGAGCCATGGCGAGGACGTCGACGACAGCAAGAGTCTTCTTGCGTCCGCCCTTCATCGTCGGGACGTCTGCGAAGAGTTCGGTCACCTGTTTCGAGGCGATGTTGAGCACTTCCATTGCATCCGCTTTCGACATCATAGTGGCAGGCGCCAGACGTTGCGGCTTGGGGGCACTGTAGACCAGCGACGCGACACGGCGTGCGTCCTTGACGCGAATGCGGATGTGGTCGACGAACTGGCCCCGGACGTCATCGACGGCGTATGCGATGTCACCGTTGAGGAACGCTTGCAAGGCAGGCCCCCATGGCTTGAAGCGACCGCCGACAGCCTTCATCGCCTGCGCGACACGGATGCACTCGTCCTTCGGGATAGACGACCGATTAGCCAGGACGTCCGCGGTCAGCCGCGCGAACGACGCCTGGGTCGTCTGATGGACGTTATAGCGCATGAAGTGAGAGGGATGCTCCAGCACGTCGAGAAGCCCCATCTCGGCAAGCTGCGAGACGCCGTCGTGGGAGATGCCGAGGTCGGAACTCACGCTGTCGAACCCCTTGCGTCCGGAAACCTCCTGCCTGATCCGATCAACTTCCGCGCGGTCGAACAGCAGCTCGCACCGTTCCGCGCGGAGTGCAGGAATGGTAGCGAATCCCTTGCCACGGCGGAGTTCGGCAAGCTGCTGGGTCCCGAGCCCCAGTAGGCGCGCGGCCTCCTTGATGCCAATGGTTCGCGCTTCGATGACTGCACCACTTGGACCAGCGAGATCTAGGCTGCTGCGTACGTCGGCGATCAAGGCGCTCAGGGCAGCTGAGCCGCTGGCGTTGGGTACGCGAAGGAAGTACGTCGTGCGGCCGCCGTTTCCATCGCCATGCCTTTTGGAGCGCGCCTCCATGCGGCAGCAGATCAGGTCGATGAAGCGTTGAGGCCAGCCCTCCATCAGCCTCCAGGCTTGGGTGGTCGCCATGCAGACGCGCTCCGGATCCATCAAATGCAATCGCTGTATGTCACGGCTCAGACCCGGGTCGACGACCGGGACTAGGGCCACGAGCAGATCGGCGGCGAGTTGCCCGTCGTCGATGGACAACCTGCCTGGAAGGCGTTCGAGCGCCGCCGAGCGTCGATCCTCCTTGAAAAGGTCTGCCACAGGCTGCAGAGCAGCCAACAGCTCCGGCGCCACGGTCGTACTCTGGCTGCGGCGGAGATCAGCCATGCAATGCTCGCAGTGGGCGATGCCGGAAGTGATGATCCAGCCGACGCGACCGCCCTCGCAGATGGGGTTCTGGCAGCGGTCGAGCAGCATCTGGCCCGTCTCGGTGCAGACCGGGAGCAGGCGCAGGTCCCACAGCGCACGGTGATAAGCGCCATCGGGGCGCTGCAGAGCGGCCGGGGCGTAACGGCGGATGCCGCTTTCGATGAGGAAAGTCGGCAGGGCGAGGCCGTTGAACAACCGATGGCCGCCACCCCCAGCCTTCTCCACGAGATACGGACGCGAGCGGGAACTGAGTTCGGCCGCCTCCACACCCATGAAATTGGCCAGGGAGATAAGCCGCTCGGGCTCGACAGCCGACGCGGACGGCCTGTGTCCAAACTCCAGGCCGGCCACGCTGGTAACCTCGATCATTCGTTCATGCCAGTTGTCGGATGCGAAGCGCGCGACCCCGCCGTTGAAGGACTCACCGTCGCGCAACAAGAACGGGGGGCTGACTTGGGTGGCGGGGAGGAGGCCGCTCATGCGGCCTTCTCCTGCGCAAACGGTTGACCTTGGTGTGGATGGCGGCGTCGACCCGGGCCTGTCGACGCGGTTCGAAGCGCAGGCAGTTGTCGATGAGACGCTTCACACCCTCCTGATCGTAGTAGCGCAGCCCGCCGAAGATGCGCACGCCGCTCTTGCTGACGGTAACGTTCTGCCTGGTCTCCATCGTCTCGAGACGCCAACGCCAGACGTCCGCCATGACGTCGATGCCGTGGCGGTTGGCCGACTTCTGGAAGACGAGCGCGGGCTGCAGGTTGTTGAGGCCGTCGTGCAGGTCGGTGTGGTAGTCGGCGATCGCCTTGTTCGCGATCGCCTCGATCTCGTTCATCGTGGCGACGGCGAGATCCTCGGCGTCGTGCTCCGAGCGCCGGGTATAGGCGATCGGCATGGTCGCGCCTGGCAGATGCTCTAGCATGAGACGTGGGATGGTGCCCATGGCCCGCTCGCCGATCGCTCGGTAGCGGGGCGCCTTGATCGGACAGAAACGAACCGAGAAGGATCCCGAGCGGGCGGCGTCCTCAAGCCCGTGGCCAGTGAATTCGGCCGCATTGTCGAGAATCAGCTCGTTCGGCTTGCCGCAGATTCGGACGAGGATCGGATAGCGCGCGGCGTCCTGGGGAGGCGGGCGCTTGGGCAGCTTTGACGCCAAGGATGCACTGAAGGCGCGGGGCTATAGGTGGGATCCGGAGCGCCGGACGTGGTGGACCGAGGTCGCGGATGACGCGCGCACGGCGGAAGAATTCTGGCTGGCGACGAACGTCTACGCCGCGGGGCACGGTGCCAGAGCCATGGCGCCCCGCTTCGAGATGGTCACGGCCGCGGACCGCTTCCTGTGAGCGCCTTCGTCAGTGCCGGTAGGCGCGCGCTTCATCTCGACCGTCAGCGAAGGACCATCCGCAGGCTGCGCAGGTGCTGTGGGCGGGCGGCCAGGGACGATCCGATAGGCGTAGGCGCCGAAGGGCGGCGCTGCCCCTCGACCAACTGATCGATCGAACCACAGCAGGAAAGGTGAAAGTCATGGCCACGAAGAAGAGCAGGTCGACGGCCGTCGCGGTGCAGAAGCCGCTGCCGCTCGCGAAGGTAGGGAAGGGCGCATTGGCGGATGCGGTCGGGTCGGGCGTCGATCTGGCCAAGGTGTCGGGGACGGGCGGCGAGTTCGTCAGCCAGGACGGCGTGGTCCGCATCACCGGCCGCGCCTATGCGACGAGCGGTGACGTGGTGCCGGAAGCCGAGATCTTCTATGCGAAGCGGGAGATGCCGCGCTCTCATGGTCCATGGCTCGGCGAGGCAGACAAGGTCTCGTGGGTCGACGAGGCGACCGGCCTGGAGTGCATCATGATGCGCGGGCATCCCGAGGGCTACCTGAGCGGCTTCGTCGGGGTGCCGTCCAACCATCCCCTCTTCGGCTGGGACCATGACGCGGTGCCAGCGAGCCTCGGGATCGAGGTGCACGGTGGCCTGACCTACTCGCGCATCTGCGACGACGGCCCAAACCCTAAGCGGCGCCTGATCACCGAATACCGCCGCATCTGCCACGTCGTCGTTGGCGAGGTGCCTCTGCAGCATGCGACCGATCATCGCGCCAGCCCGCACCAGTGGTGGTTCGGCTTCGACTGCAACCATGTCTACGACGTCGTGCCCGGCGAACTGCGCGATCGCCAGAGCTCGGCAGGCACCGGGATCGAGGCAAGGTATCGTGACGACGGCTATGTCGTGCGTGAGATCCGCAACCTGGCTGCGCAGCTCGCCGCGATCCGCGACGGTCGTCCAGTCCCGGCCCGCGACGGGCCGCCGCTCCCGCCCATCGGCCTCGAGCCGAGTGTCGGATGATGGCGACGGCTAGGGAGCGGCATCGACCGGGCGATCTGCCGTGGGGCTGGTGGCTGCGAGCCAACGGCGCTCATTTTGAGGACGAGGATGGCCGCAAGTGGACGTCGGTGCGCGATGCCTTTTGGCGGGACGAGTTGGGCCTTCCCGAAACGCACGCCGTACGGGAGCAGCTCGAGTTCCTCCTCCGGGTCCTTCTGTCGGTCGATATGGCAGAACGTGGTGAGAGCGAACGCCGATTTGATCTCTTCCGCGGCAACCTGGTTCTCTGGACTTTCTATATGTGCTGGCTCGGTACCGTCGGTCTGCTGCAGCGTGGGTCGACGGACGATCTAAGTCCCGAGGGTCGGTCGGTGCTGATGATGCTGGTGGCTACCCGCGATCCAGAGTGGGAGGATCTGCCTATCGCGGACGTCATGGCAGCGGTGGTCGCGGCCGTCCGGAATCCATCCGATCGGGACCGCAAGCGGGCGCTGCAGGATTTCGAACGCGCGGTTGGCTTTCGGCGTCACGTCTTCGCGCGCGAGACGGTTGGGCAGTCGCACGCGATCACCCTGACCTCGATGGCGAACGGAAGTCCCGTCAGGATGCCGGTGAGGCGAGTGACTTGGTCCCTGGCGTTCGATGACCAGAGCGTACGCGACGATCTGTTCGCGTGGATCGCGGCCAGGGTCGACAATTGGGATCACTGGGGACGCATGGCCTACAGCAAGGGAGGCGATGCATTCACGCAGCACCTGCTCGGGCTGGTTGTAGCATCCAGGTCACCGCAGACTTAGGCGACGCTTGTGCCAGGCGGCGACGAAGCCTCGACGTACTTGAGACACGCCAAGGGTATTTGCGTCATCCGAAGCCTTGCTGAGCGGCCGTCCGGTCCGATCAGCAAGGCTTTTTATCGTGATCTGCGCCGTCACCGGATGCGCCTCGCGTGAGATATGCTGCAGCAGTCTCTTCGTCGGCTCGATGGAGCCGCATCCACCAATCGACCACGTCCCCGCCCGCGCCGCACGAAAAACAGTGAAAGCGGCTGTTGTGAACGTAGAGGCCACGGGTCGCATCCGGGTGGAAAGGGCATGACCCTCGAAGCCCTGACTGCGTCGTCTCCAATTCGACAGTTTTTGCCACCAATTGCACCAAGGGGCTTTGCGCTCGGGCTAATCGCCGATGGTCAGAAAGGTGCGACATGACGGTATGATCGTCGATCGCTGGCCTTCGTCAAGTGGTCATCCTCGTACAAAAGGTTCGGGGATGTTCGGCCTTTCGAGTGTCTAGGCAACAACGCGATATCGCGTAGAGCGTCACGACCTATTTGCGTCTTATGTGCAACGCTGGCTAGCGCCTCGCGGTCGGGAGATTTGAACCAAAAGTCCATCCTCCAAGGAAATGGACAAGGAGTTGGCGCGCCCGGAGGGATTCGAACCCCCGACCGAGGAGGTAGAAGCTCCTTGCTCTATCCAGCTGAGCTACGGGCGCGCACGAGGGTGCGATAGCGCGGATTGATCGGTTGCGAAACGGCGATCATAAGGCGCGGATGATCGAAGGGGACGGCGAACCGCGGCGCATCAGCGCGCGTGAGGTGGCGAGCGGGCATTTCCGCTATTTCGATATCGTCATGGTCGCGTTCGTCGTGATCCTGCTGCTGTCGAATCTGATCGGCGCGTCGAAGCGGGCGGAGCTCGACCTGCCGGTCATCGGCCTGTGGTCGTTCGGGGCAGGCGTGTTCTTCTTTCCTGTCAGCTACATCGTCGGCGACGTGCTGACCGAGGTCTATGGCTATGCCCGCGCGCGGCGCGTGATCTGGATGGGGTTCGGCGCGCTGGTGTTCATGGCGTTCATGGCCTGGGTCATCGTCTCGCTGCCCCCGGCGCGCAGCTGGCCCGGGCAGGCTTCGTATGAGGCGGTGTTCGGCAATACGTGGCGCATCGTGTTCGCATCGATGACCGCCTTCTGGGCGGGCGAATTCGCCAACAGCGTGGTCCTCGCGCGGATGAAGCTGCTGACCAAGGGGCGGTATCTGTGGATGCGTACCATCGGCTCGACGATCGTCGGGCAGGGTCTCGACAGCCTGTTGTTCTATCCGCTTGCTTTCGCGGGCACGGCCGGATGGACGACAGACGCGATCGTCCAGGTCGTGCTCAGCCAATTCGTTCTGAAGACCCTGTGGGAAGCGCTGCTGACGCCCTTCACCTACATGGTCGTCAATTTCCTGAAGCGGCGCGAGGGGATCGACGTGTTCGATGACACGACGAACTTCACGCCGTTCAAGGCGAAGGTGTGATCTGACCCAGCTTATGCTCCGGCGTGGGCTGGAGAATGGGGCGTCTACAAAACCGCCGCCAGCAGCCCTTCGAACATCCGGCGTCCATCGGTGCCGCCGTGCGCGGCTTCGATCTTGCGTTCCGGGTGCGGCATCATGCCGAGTACGTTGCCGGCTGCATTAAGGATGCCGGCGATGTTGCGGGCCGATCCGTTGACGCTCTCGCCGTAGCGGAACGCCACGCGCCCTTCGCCTTCGAGACGGTCGAGCGTCTCGGTGTCGGCGAAGTAATTACCGTCGTGATGCGCGACGGGGACCGACAGCGTCTCGCCGTTCCGATACTGGCTGGTGAAGATGCTCTGGCTGTTCTCCACCGTCAGCGCGACGTCGCGGCAGACGAAGTCGAGGCCGGCGTTGCGCATCAGCGCGCCGGGCAACAGACCGCTTTCGGTCAGCACCTGGAAACCATTGCAGACGCCCAGCACCGGCACGCCGCGCTCTGCTGCAGCGATCACGGCGCCCATGACCGGGGAGCGAGCGGCGATCGCGCCGCAGCGCAGGTAATCGCCGTAGGAGAAGCCGCCGGGGATGGCGATCAGGTCGAGGCCGTCGGGCAATTCGCTGTCGCCGTGCCACACCATGTGTGGGGCGCGGCCGGTGACGTGCGCAATCGCGGTCGCCAGGTCGCGGTCGCAGTTGGAGCCTGGGAAGACGACGACCGCGGCGCTCATGCGGCGCGCTCGATGCGGTAGTTTTCGATCACCGTATTCGCCAGCAGCTTGCGGCACATCTCGTCGATCGCCGCGTCGCTGGTGTCGTCGGCGACGTCCAGCTCGAAGATCTTGCCGGCGCGAACCTCTCCCACGCCGCCGAAGCCGAGGCTGCCTAGCGCATGTTCGATCGCCTTGCCCTGCGGATCGAGAACGCCGGGCTTGAGCGTCACGACGATGCGAAGTTTCATGGAAATCAGTCCCCGGCCGGTTAGGAAAGGTGGATGGCCGCGCCTATGCCCCCGCCGGTGCGGTGGAGCAAGGGCGAACGGGCTTTACGCCTCCTTTACCTAGATCAGCTACGGCAGAGGCGGGGCGACAGGTGCCCAGCGGGTTCGAAAGGATGAGACGTGGCCTATCTGGCGATGGTGATGTTCGTCGCGCTGATGGCGTTCGGACGCGATTATTTCCACTGGTCGGGCAACCAGGTGGAACTGGCGTTGTTCGCGACGTTCGTGTTCGGGATCATCTGCGGGTACCGTGTGAAGGGCTGAGGCCCGTCACCGTTACCGTCTAGCGCCACGCCGTCAGCCGAAGCCGGCCCTGCCGGCATCGCTGCCCGACGTGGCGAGTCCGCGATTTGCTGACGAAAATCGCCGGCCGCCCGCTACTTCCCGCGACGCTTGCGGTGGCTTTCCAGATCGAGAACGGCCGAGTCGCCTTCGCCCTCCGGCAACAGCCCGAGCCGGCGCGCGACTTCCTGATAGGCTTCGACTTCGCCGCCCAGATCGCGGCGGAAGCGGTCCTTGTCGAGCTTTTCGCCCGAGGCCATGTCCCACAGGCGGCAGCCGTCCGGGCTGATCTCGTCGGCCAGGATGATCCGGCCGAAATCATTATCCCAGATCCGCCCGAATTCCAGCTTGAAGTCGACGAGGCGGATGCCGATCCCGGCGAACAGGCCGGTCAGGAAGTCGTTCACCCGGATCGCCATGTCGGCCATGTCGTGCAGTTCGTCTTGGCTCGCCCAGCCGAAGCACAGCACATGCTCCTCTGAGATCATCGGATCGCCGAGCGCATCGTCCTTGTAATAATATTCGACGATCGTGCGGGGCAGGGGCGTGCCCTCCTCGATCCCCAGCCGCTTGCTGAGCGAACCGGCGGCGACGTTGCGCACCACGACCTCGATCGGCACGATCTCGACCTGGCGGATGAGCTGTTCGCGCATGTTGAGGCGGCGGATGAAGTGCGTCGGGATGCCGATCGCGCCGAGCAGGGTGAAGACATGCTCGGAAATGCGGTTGTTCAGCACGCCCTTGCCGCTGATCGTGCCCTTCTTCTGGGCGTTGAAGGCGGTCGCGTCATCCTTGAAATACTGGATGAGCGTGCCGGGCTCCGGACCCTCGTAGAGGATTTTTGCCTTGCCTTCGTAGATCTGGCGGCGACGGGCCATCGACAGTCCTTCAAAATGCGAGCGCCCCGGCGGCAGGACCGGCCGGGGCGGGGATCGCCGCGCCTATATCGGACGCGAGGGGCGGGTGCAATCGGCGGGCATGCCCAGGCGTTGGGGAACCGGGCCTGAGTCAGGGCTGTTCTGGCCTAAGTCACGGACGTTGCGGGCAAACTTCCCGCTGTTTGGAAGGATGCCGCCGATGAAGTTTACCGACCCGCATTGCGAGCGCCCGGCGTGAGCCGCGTTCGACTCAAGCCGATCGACGGGCAGGTGATCGTCATCACCGGGGCGAGTTCCGGGATCGGTCTGGTCACCGCCCGGCTGGCGATCGAACGCGGCGCGAAGGTGATGCTCGTGTCGCGGGACGCGGCGGCGCTTCAGAGCATCGTGACGGCCCTCGGTGAGAACGCGGATTTCGCGGCGGCCGACGTCGGCGATGCCGGCGCGGTAGAAGCCGTCGCACAGGCGACGATCGACCGGTTCGGCCGGATCGATAGCTGGATCAACGTCGCCGGGGTCGCGATCTACGCCAAGCTGCTCGATACGCCGATGGATGAGCATGAGCGCCTGTTCCGCACCAATTATTTTGGCGTCGTCCATAGTGCGCTGGCGGCGATCCCGCGACTGCGACAGACGGGCGGGGCGTTCATCACCGTGGCATCGATCGTGTCGGACCTGCCGGCCCCGGTGATGGGCGCCTATGCGGCGTCGAAGCATGCGGTGAAGGGCTATATCGACTCGCTGCGGATCGAGGTGACCGGCGACGCGCTGCCGATCGCGATCACGCTCATCAAACCATCGGGTACGGACACGCCGATCGCCGACCACGCCGCCAATCACTTGGATGGCGCGGCGCTGTTGCCGCCACCGGTCTATGATCCGGCGGTGGTGGCGGAGGCGATTCTCGACGCCACCGTCCATCCTCGCCGCGAAGTGACGGTGGGCGGGATTGGGCGGGCGCAGGTGCTGGCAGCGACGCATTTCCCGCAAGCGCTCGACTGGATGGGGGGCGTGTTCGCGCGTTTACTGCGCGATCCGTCGCGGCCGCCGTCATCGGGCGACAATCTCGGCGCGCCCGTCCGCAACGGTCGCGAGCGGTCGCGCGACCAGACGGGGCGTAGTTTCAGCCTCTATACGGCCGCTGAACGTAACAAGGGCGCGCTGGCGGGCGGCCTGCTGCTCGCCGGCGTCGCTATCGCCGCCGGCCGCCGCCTGCGAGCGAGCGGAAAGTAATCGACCAGCGCGGCTCGTCGATCGGAGCGATGCTATGCTCCCACGCGTGACGCGCCTCACCGGAAAGATGGTAGATCGATCGCGGCGCAAGCGGACGGGCAGCGCGCCGAAAGCTTGCGCCATTGCGGACGCGCAGCCGTAGTGTCGCGAGTGCGCCGAGCGACACGCCGACGACATGTTCGAACACCGGCCGGTCCCGGTGCCAGCCGATGCCGGCGCCGGGATCATAGCGGATCAGCAAGACTTGGGCGAGGTCATCGGCGGGAAGGTTTGCAATCGCGGCGGCGCGAGCACGGATCGGGTGAAGCCAGTCCGGTATCGCCTCGGCGGCCGCAAAGGCTCCGGTCGCGAAATCATAGGACCAGCCATAGGATGCGGTCAGGCGCTTGCCGAGCCATTGCTGGAAACGGAACGGTGTGAGTGGGGCAGCGTCGATATGGGCTATGAGCGCGGCTTCTTCGCCCGTGTCGATGATATTGTCCGTGTACGTCAGCCCCGGCACGAGGGGCGGGGCGAACAGATCGCCTTGATCCAAAAGTCCCGACATTCGAATGATATAGGTGCGGGTCGGTCGATCCGAAGCCAATCCCTTATCAGCGATGCGAACATGTCACGCTTCGCTCGTGCCCCGGCACAGCCCAGAGCACGACACTGATTTCGAACGGATGCGTCCGACGTCAGAAGCTCGGCTGATTCGCGTCTCCATCGCCGACCGGCGAATGGATGCCGCATTCAGTCTTGTCCCATCCGCGCCAGCGTCCGGCGCGTGGGTCTTCGCCTGGCTTCACCTTGCTCGTGCAGGGTGAGCAGCCGATCGACGCATAGCCCTCTGCATCCAGCGGGTGGCGGGGCAGGTCGTGCGCGGCGAAATAGGCGTCGAGCGCGGCCTTGTCCCAGTCGGCCAGGGGGTTGAGCTTCAGCCGGCCCTCATCTTCCTCGAACCGCGGCAGGGCACGGCGGGTGCCTGACTGGAAGCCTTTCCGACCGGAAATCCACGCGTCGAACGGCGCAAGCGCGCGGCGCAGTGGCTCGACCTTGCGGATTTCGCAACACCCATCGGGGTCGTAGGACCAGCGCAGGCCCGTCGCATCCTTCGCCGCCAGCACATGCGGATCGGGGCGATAGACGCGCAGATCGGTGAAACCCAATTGCTCGGCGAGTTCATCCCGGTACTGAAGCGTCGCACCGAACATCTTCTGCGTATTAGTGAAAATCACCGGCACCGACCGGTCGACCTGCGCGATCATGTGCAACAGCACCGCCGATTCGGTTCCGAAGGACGACACGGCGGCGATGCGCCCCTTCAGCTCGCCGGCGATCAGCTCGGCGAGCAGGTCCTGCGTCGGCACGCCGGTGAAGCGCGCTTCGTAGGCGGCAGCATCGGCGGCAGTGAAGGCTGGGGTGACGTCGATCGTATCGATCACTCGGGCGGCACTAGCCATGACGAAGCCTCCAGACCGGCGTGCGGTCGTCCGCAGCACGCTGATAGACAGCAGAATAGCGGTCGAGTGCGCGTTGAAGCGCGGCATCGTCGACCGGCGCTTCGGGTGCGAAGCTGTCGAAGCCGCAGCGGCGCATCAGCGGAATCTGGTCGACCAGCACATCGCCCTGGGCGCGCAACTCGCCGGTATAGCCAGCCTCACGCAGCGTGCGCGCGGTCGAATAGCCGCGACCGTCGCGGTAGCCGGGGAAAGCGACCTCGACCAGTTTCAACCGGGCAAGATAGGGGAGCAGCACGCGCACGTCGTCGCCCGATTCCACCCGCACGGCATGCGCATCGGCCTGATCGACGAAGGCATCGAGCGTCACCGCGGGCTCCTCATGCGCCACGTCGTCGCGATAGCGGAGCAACTCAGCCATAGATCGCCTCCTTGAACGGCCCCATGCCGAGGCGACGATAGGTGTCGAGGAACCGTTCGCCGCCCTCGCGCTGGGCGAGATAGACGTCGGTCACCTTCTCGATCGCGTCGACCACGCCGTCCTCGTCGAAGCCGGGGCCGGTGATCTTGGCGAGACTCACATCCTCCGCGCCTGAACCGCCGAGCAGCAGCTGGTAATTCTCGGTGCCTTTCTTATCGACGCCCAGGACGCCGATGTGGCCGGCGTGGTGGTGGCCACAGGCGTTGATGCAGCCCGAAATCTTGAGCTTCAATTCGCCCAGTTCGCGCTGCCGTCCGAGATCGCCGAACCGCGTCGCGATCTTCTGCGCAAGCGGGATCGACCGGGCGTTGGCGAGTGCGCAATAGTCGAGGCCGGGGCAGGCGATGATATCGCTGATCAGGTCGAGGTTCGCCTCCGCCAGCCCGGCCTCGGTCAGCGCGGTCCAGACCGCATATAGGTCGCGCGTCGCGACGTGCGGCAGGACGATGTTCTGGGCATGGGTGACGCGCAGTTCGTCGAAGCCGTAGCGCTCGGCGAGGTCTGCCATCACGTCGATCTGATCGGCCGACGCGTCACCGGGGATGCCGCCGACCGGCTTCAGGCTGATCGTGACGATGCTGTAGCCCGGCTGCTTGTGCGCCGACACATTCTGGTCGAGCCAGACGGCGAAGTCGGGATCGCTGCGGTCGAGGGCGCTCGATGCGTCCTCGGCGAAGGCGGGGGGCGCGAACATCGCGGTGATCCGCTCCAGCTCGGCCACGGGCGGATCGAGGCCAAGCGTCTTCAGGCCGGCATGCTCCTCCGCGACCTGGCGGGCATATTCCGCCGCGCCCAGATCGTGGACCAGGATCTTGATCCGCGCCTTGTAGATATTGTCGCGACGGCCGTGGCGATTGTACACGCGCAGCGCCGCTTCGAGATACGACAAAATCTCCGCTGCGGGCACGAAGCTGTTGATTTCCGGCGCGATCATCGGCGTGCGCCCCATGCCGCCGCCGGCGAAGACGCGGGCACCGATCTGCCCGTCGCGTTCGACCAGCTGGATGCCGATGTCGTGCAGCCGCATCGCCGCGCGATCTGTATCGCTGGCGATCACCGCGATCTTGAACTTGCGCGGCAAATAGCTGAATTCAGGGTGGAAGGTGCTCCACTGCCGGATCAGCTCCGCCCACGGGCGCGGGTCCGTCACCTCGTCTGCGGCGGCACCGGCGAACTGGTCGGACGAGATGTTGCGGATGCAATTGCCCGACGTCTGGATCGCATGCATCTGCACGGTTGCCAATTCGGCCAGGATATCAGGGGCTTCGTCGAGCTTTATCCAGTTGAACTGGATGTTCTGGCGCGTCGTGAAGTGCCCGTATCCGCGGTCGTACTTGCGCGCGATATGGCCGAGCATCCGCATCTGGCGGCTGTCGAGCGTGCCATAGGGCACCGCGACGCGCAGCATATAGGCGTGCAGCTGAAGGTAGAGGCCGTTCATCAGCCGCAGCGGCTTGAACTGGTCCTCGCTCAGCGCGCCAGACAGGCGGCGCTGCACCTGGTCGCGGAATTCCTCGACGCGTGTGTCGACGATGGCCTGGTCATATTGGTCGTAGCGGTACATCAGATTTGCCAACCAAAAGCCGTTCGCCCTGAGCTTGTCGAAGGGCTGTCCTTCTTCAGCGCGACGGAAAAGAAAAAGGGCAGGGCTTCGACAAGCTCAGCCCGAACGGAAGACATCATATCACCCAATCCCCGGCGGTCGGGTCTGCGGGCTTGAGCGTCAGGTCAGGCCGCACGGTCGGGCCGAGCGCGCGGATGCGGTCCTTGATGTGGGCGGGGCGGGGACCATCGGGCGTCGCGGTCGCGTCGATCACATAGGGACCGGTGACGCGCCGGGCACCGTCCTCGGCACGCGCGATGCTCTCGCCACTCTCGGCGACGTCGACCGCGTCCTCGACGTGGCGCGACCAGGCGCTGCCGGACCACCAGACGACGTCACCCGACGCAAGATCGTTTCCGGTCAATATCTTCACGCCATCAGCTCCGCCTGCGTGGCAAGTTTGCCCAGCCGATCGTCGGCGTCGGCCAGCAGCACGACTTCACCGACGACGATGATCGCGGGACTGCCGACCTTTTCACGAACCACCATATCGCCTAGGTCGGCAAGTAGGGTGCGCAGGGCGCGGTGACCGGTCAACGTACCCTTCTCGAGCACCGCGACAGGCATATCGGGCGTCACGCCATCGGCCATCAGCTTGTCGGCGATGTCGGTGCAGGTCGCGACGCCCATGTAGATGACGAGCGTGCGGCCCTTGCCGGCAAGGCCCGACCAGTCTTGGTCCTTCAGTCCCTTGCATTGACCCGCGACGAAGCTGACCGCCGACGACCAGTCGCGATGCGTGAGCGGAAGCATCGCCTCCGCCGCGCAGCCCAGTGCGGCCGACACGCCGGGAATGACTTCGACGGGCAGGCCGGCTTCGCGCACCGCCTCCACCTCTTCGCCGCCGCGGCCGAAGATGAAGGGGTCGCCGCCCTTCAACCGCACGACGACTTGACCCAGGCGGACATGGGCGATGATGAGGGCGTTGATGCCCTCCTGCGGCAGGGTGTGGCGGTTGCGCTGCTTGGCGACCGAGATGCGGTGTGCCTCGCGAGGAGCGATGTCGAGCACGCGCGGGTCGATCAGGCCGTCGTGGACGACGACGTCAGCCGCCTTCAGCGCCTCGACGGCGCGGACGGTCAGCAAGCCGGGGTCGCCCGGGCCGGCACCGACGAGAATGACCCGCCCGCGGGCGGTGGGATCGAGAAGGGTCGCCATGATGGCAAGCGAAATGGGCTTGATGGGCTTTCGCGGCAAACCAGCGATGCTTGGGGGCGGGGTAGAGGAAGTTTTTGACTCACATGAAGGCACGACGACACGAAGGGGGTACAGGCGATCCTCGCTAAGGTTGGAACCGCCTATCGATGCGATGGCAGCTTTAAAGAACGGGCAGTCCGATAAGCGGATTGATCGCGAGAGTGATGCGCTTCGCGCATCGAGGCTCCTCCGTATCTCAGCTAAAAATATATCTTCTTAGTGCTTTCGTGCCTTCGTGTGAGAAACAATCTCACCGATCCCCATCGATATCCCGCAACCCCACCCCAATGAACGCCCGCGCCTGCTCGGCCTCATTGCTCGCCACCGGATAGGCACAATAATCCGCCGCGTAATAGGCCGCGGGCCGATGATTGCCCGACCAGCCGATCCCGCCAAACGGCGCATTCGACGCCGCGCCGTTGGTCGGGCGATTCCAGTTGATGATCCCCGCGCGGACGTTGGCCCAGAAGGCGTCGTATAGCTTCGGATCCTGGCTGATGAGTGACGCCGATAGGCCGTAGCGGGTGGCGTTGGCCTCGTGCAGTGCTTCCTCGAATGTCCTGACCCGCTGGATTTGCAGGATCGGGCCGAACAGTTCGACATCGGGCCGTTCGCGGGCGTCGGTCATGTCGATCAGCGACGGAGTGAGGAACGGCCGGTCCGCTTGTGAACGTTCGAGGTGTTTCAACGGGCGGCCGCCCATCGTCATCAGCGCCAGGAAGCTTTCGGTCAGCATGTCGGCGGTGTCGTTGTCGATCACCGGCCCCATGAACGGCTGTGGGTCGGCATGGGGTTCGCCGACGATGATGCGGCGGCACAGCTTGTCGATCTCGGCGATCAGCGGGTCGGCCAGCGCCTCGTCCACGATCAGGCGGCGCGCGGCGGTACAGCGCTGGCCCGACGTGGTGAAGGCCGATTGCACGACCAGCACCGCGGCCGAATAGAGGTCCGGCTGATCCCAGACGACGATCGGGTTATTGCCGCCCATCTCCAGCGCCAGGATCTTTTCCGGCCGATCGGCATAAAGGCGGTTGAGCGCAAGCCCGGTGCGGGCCGATCCGGTGAACAGCAATCCGTCGATGCCGTCATGCGCGGCGAGCGCCTTGCCCTCGTCAGCGCCGCCGACGACCAGTCGCACGCACCCCTCGGGTACGCCGGCGGCGTGATAGCATTGGACCAGCATGTCGGCGGTCGCCGGGGTCTTTTCCGACGGCTTGAACACGACCGCATTGCCGGCGAGCAGCGCGGGGACGATGTGGCCGTTCGGCAGGTGCGCCGGGAAGTTGTACGGCCCCAGCACCGCGAGCACGCCGTGCGGCTTGTGCCGGAGCGCCATACGCGCGTTCATCGGGGTTTCGCTGCGGCGCTGGCCGGTGCGTTCGGAGTAGGCGGTGACCGAGATGTCGACCTTGGCGATCACCGCCTCGACTTCCGTCCGCGCGTCCCATAGCGGCTTGCCGGTTTCGCGCGCGATCATGTCGCTCAGCGCATCGGCGCGCTGGCGCACGACATTGGCGAAACGGCGCAGGGTCTCGATACGGTAGGCGAGCGGTTGCGAGGCCCAGGCGGGCCAGCTTTCACGCGCGCGGGCGACCTCGGTATCGACGTCGTCGGGCATGCGTTGCCAGAGGAGCGCCCCGGTTGCCGGTTCGGTCGAGATGATTTCTTGGCCCGCCATCCCTGCGTCCTGCCGGGAAAGTCCCGGATTGCCAAGGGGGTCAGGCGAGAGCCTCCCCCATCTGGCGGATTGCCGCGATCTTGGCATCGAACGGCGCCCAGTCGTCGCGCTCGTCGATGGCCGACCAGATGGTCTCGACCTCGTCGATCAGCATCGAGCAGGGCTCGCCGGACCAATAAGGGTGGCGGCGGTCCTTGCGCGCCGAGTAATTGGCGAGCGCGGCGCGGGCTTCGGCGAAAGGCTCCCCATAGCGTTCGGGGATGGTGCCGCCGAATGCGTCGAAGAAGAAGCGGTCGATCGGCGTTTCAGTCGCGCGCATAGCCGGCTCGATCGTTTGAACGAGTGCGCGGTCTTGTGCCGATCCGCGGGGGGTGACGCCAAGCCGCCACAACAACGCATCCGTGACGGCAGACTGATAAAGGTCGGGAAACGTATCGAGCGCCGCAATCAGCGGCTCGGCATCGACCAGGGTTCGCAGGCTGACCGCCAGCTGCATCGCGTTCCAGTGGATCGCTTCTGGTTGACGACCAAAGGCGTAGAGGCCGGCGTGATCGAAATAGGCGGCGACATGGCCGGGGTCCCAGGTCGGCGTGAAGCGCCATGGGCCGTAATCGAAACTTTCGCCGGTGACGTTGATATTGTCGGTATTGAGCACGCCGTGGACGAAACCGGCCGCCATGTAGCTCGCCGCTAGCCGCGCGGTTTTCGCGACGACGTTCTGAAGCAGGCGTACCGGATCGCCGGGCGCATCGTCGTGGAGGTTGACGAGCACATAGTCGACCAGCCGCGCCATCGCCTCGGCATCGCGCAGATAGGCGAGCCGCTGGAACGTCCCGATGCGGATGTGCCCGTGGCTCAGCCGAACGAGCACGGCCGACCGGGTCGGGGAAGGCTCGTCCCCGCGTTCCAGCGCCTCGCCGGTTTCGATCAGGGAGAAGCTGCGCGACGTGTTCACGCCAAGCGCCTGCAACATTTCGGTGGCCAGCACCTCGCGGACGCCGCCTTTCAGGGTCAGCCGGCCATCGCCGAACCGGCTCCAAGGCGTCTGGCCGGAACCCTTGGTGCCGAGATCCAGCAACCGGCCGTCACCATCCTGCACCTGCGCGAACAGGAAACCGCGACCATCGCCGATGTCGGGGTTGTAGTTGCGGAACTGGTGGCCGTGATAGCGAAGGGCCAGCGGCTGATCGAGGCTGCCGGGCAAGGGGGCGAACCGCCCGAAATGGCGCACCCAGTCATCGTCGCTCAATCCGTTCAGCCCGACCTCCGCCGCCGCGCGGTCGTTGCGGAAGCGCAGGATGGTCTGCGGAAAGTCCGCCGCCGCGACGGGATCGTAAAAGGCGTCGCCCAGATCGAGGATCGCGCGAGACGGTTGCAGGATGGTGGCCATGCGGCGATATGGGTGGGCATGGCCGACCAGCGCAACCGCCCCTATGCCGATGCCTATTGGGAATCGCGTGATGGCCTGCGGTTACATGCCCGCGATTATGCCGGCGGCGAGGACGGGCGGCCGCCGATCCTCTGCCTGCCCGGGCTGACCCGTAACGCGCGCGACTATGCGAGCCTGGCCGAACGGCTGGCGCCCGAATGGCGCGTCATCGCGATCGATTTCCGCGGGCGGGGCGAGAGCCAGTACGCCAAGGACCCGATGAGCTATTTCCCGCTCACCTATCTCCAGGACGTCGAGGCGTTGCTGGAAGAGCGCGGCATCGACCGGTTCGTCGCCTTCGGCACCTCGCTCGGCGGCATCGTCACGATGCTGCTCGCCTCGGTCGATCGCCATCGCATCGCCGGGGCGCTGCTGAACGACGTCGGACCGGAGATCGAAGCGGCGGGCCTGTCGCGCATTCGCGGCTACGTCGGCAAGAACAGCTGGCATCCGACCTGGCTGCACGCCGCGCGCGCGTTGGCGGAGGCGAATTCGGACGTCTATGCCGACTATACGATCGAGGCATGGCTCGCGATGGCGAAGCGCCTGTATCGGCTGAATTCCGCCGGGCGCATCGTGCTCGATTACGACATGCGCATCGCCGAACCCTTCCGCGTGCCGGGTAACGAGGCGGGGCCGGATATGTGGCGCACGCTCGATGCGCTGGCCGGACGGCCGGTGCTGGTGCTGCGCGGCGAGCGATCGGACATCCTGTCGGCCAAGACAGCCGAGGCGATGGAGGTTCGGCTCGGTCAGCGCGCGGAAGTGGTGACGGTGCCGGCGGTCGGTCATGCGCCGACGCTCGACGAGCCAACTTCGATCAGGGCGATCGGGCGATTGCTCGATAAAGTGCGGGAACCCGTGACGGCCTGATTCTTTCTTTCCCGACATCCGGGAGAAGAAATTCATGACCGACGTGTCCGACGCGCATACCGCGACCACGCCGCTTGCCGGACGACGCGTCGTCGTCACCGGCGGCACCACCGGCATCGGCCGCGCGATCGCGGTGCTGCTGGCATCCGAAGGTGCCAGACTGCACATTTGCGGCCGTGATCCGGAGCATCTGCAGGACGCGTTGACCCGCATCGCCGAAGTCGGTGAGGGGCAGGGGACGACCGTCGACCTGGGCAAGGAGGGCGCCGTGTCGCGCTACTTCGACGACGCTGCACGTGCGCTCGGCGGGATCGATGTCGCGGTGATCAACGCCGCGATCGCAGCCGAGGGCTGACCGACATGAGCGCGGAGGACTTGCGCTATGCCATCGCCACCGATTTCACCGCCTATCTGACCAGTGCGCATGCCGCGATCGAAAAGGGGGCGACCGACCTGGTCCTGATCGGATCGATGTCGGCGCATGTGCTCGGGCCGGGATCGACCGTCTACGCCGGCATCAAGGCGGGGATCGCCGGCTTCGCCGAAGCGTTGCGCCGTGAGGTCGGGCCAAAAGGCGTCCGGGTCTCGCTGGTCGAGCCGGGCAAGACCGGTGCCGACATGCAGCTGCCCGATATCTCGCCCGAGAAGCAGCGCGAGATGATTCGTGACCAGACCATGCTGCGCGCCGAGGACATCGCCGTCGGCGTCCATTATATTCTCACCCAACCGCAGCGCACCGTCGTCCAGCAGCTGACGATCGTGCCCCGCGATCAGGAGGGCGAATGAGCTTTACCACCGACCGGTTGGTCTTCACGCCGCACGATGTCGACCTGACGCGCTCGCCGTTGCGCGGGCATTTCGATGCCGAAACCTATGTGCTGGGCGCGTTCAACCCCGGCATGACGCGTCTGGCGAACGGTAATCTGCTGCTGATGGTTCGTGTCGCGGAGGCGCTGCGCAAACCGATCTACGATGGACACATCCATGCGATCCGTTGGATCGACGGCAGCTATGTGCTCGACGCCTGGCCGCTGGAGCATGTCGATACCAAGGACCCGCGCAAGTTCATGATGCGCGCGGCGGGCTGGAAGGTGATGGCGCTGACGTCGCTCAGCTGGCTGCTGCCGGTGGAAATGTCGTCCGATGGATTGGAGGTCGTCGCGGTCCACTACGACCGGGCGATCGTGCCGCGAACCGATTACCAATGCTATGGCGTCGAGGATGCGCGGATCAGCCGCGTCGGCGACCGCTATCTGATGACGACCTGCTCGGTCAGCCCGGAGCGGCATTCGACGACGCTCTACACGTCCGACGACGCGCTGGACTGGCGGCTGGAGGGCATCGTCCTCGACCATCAGAACAAGGACATGCTGATTTTCGAAGGGCAGCCCGGCGGCAAATATTGGGCGCAGACCCGGCCGCTCGGCGACCTGTACTTCGCCTATCCGCCCGGCAGCGACTGGCGCGCGGGGCCATCGATCAACCTCGCGACATCCCCCGATGCGCTGCATTGGAAGCCCTATGACGCGCCCGGCATCCGGCCGCACGCAGCCACGCTGGCGACGGCGCGCATGGGGGGCGGTACGCCGCCGATCCTGACCGATCGCGGCTGGCTGACCCTTTGGCATGGGGTCGAGCCGTCGGGCGTCGTCGGCATCTACCGCACCTATTGGTCGATCCTAGACCGCGACGACCCGTCGAAGACCTTGGCAACCGAGCACACCCCGCTGCTCGAACCCGCGCCCGAGCTGACCGATCCGATCCGCGACCTGATGTACCTCGACAACGTCGTCTTCACGACCGGGATCGCGAACGGCGGCGACCATTTTGTCGTGGCGAGCGGGGAGGCCGACCTCGCCTGCCGGATCACGCATGTGCCGAAGGCGGTGTTCGCGTGAGTCTCTCTCCCTTGGGAGAGGGAGGGAGCCGACGCAGTCGGCGGAAGGGTGAGGGCAGGGACGGTGCGCGTCGCCCTCACCCTTTCCGCGCCTACGGCGCTCCCTTCCCTCTCCCGAAGGGAGAGGAAGTTTGAGTGATCCCCTGATCGTCAGTGCCGTGTTCGGCTCCGATGACGCCGCCGCTCTCGATGGCCTGCGGCGCGCGCACTTCCCACCGGAGCGTAACCAGCTTGCCGCGCATCTGACACTGTTCCACCATTTGCCGCCTTCGGTCGCGAACGAGCTGAAACACCGCCTCTCGCAGCTGACGCGCGGGGTGCCCGCTCCGCAGGCGTGGCTGGGCGGGGTCATGTCGCTCGGTCGCGGTACGGCGTTTCGCGTCGAATCGCCCGAGCTGGAGGCGATCCGCGGCGACCTGGCGGCTGCCTTTGCCTCGCTGCTTACACCCCAGGATCGCGCAGGGTGGCGACCGCATGTGACGATCCAGAACAAGGTCACGCCCGCCGAAGCCAAGACCCTTCAGGCGCAGCTTTCCGCCAGTTTTGCCCGTCGCCCGCTCGTGATCCGCGGCCTGGCGAGTTGGTGGTATCGCGGCGGACCGTGGGAAAAACATTCCTCGCACAACTTCGCTTGACCGCCGCGCGCGCCCGACCTATTTGGCGCGCCTCACGGGGTTGGGCGAAGTAGCTCAGCTGGTTAGAGCAGCGGAATCATAATCCGCGTGTCGGGGGTTCAAGTCCCTCCTTCGCTACCACCGACCCCGTGATTTCCCCCCTTTCGGTTTCCCTCTTTCGCCCTGAGCTTGTCGAAGGGCTGCCCGTCTTTGTGCCTTTTGCTCGTTGGCACGAAGAGGGCGGACAGAGCGTCGACAAGCTGGAGCCGGTTTCGATCAGCTTTGTTCCACCGTTCGTGCTGAGCGTAGTCGAAGCAGCTGGTGGAGGGCTGCCCTTCGACTTCGCTCAGGGCGAACGAGAGTGATCAAAGGCGAACGGTGGAATCGGGTCGTCAATCGATCAGCGGTTTCGCCGGCACCGGCTTGCCCGCCCCCAGCGCATCCAGCCGCTCCATCTGGCTCGCCGCATCGCCGACGATGACGTAGGTCATGCGGTCGACCGGCCAGTAGCGTTGCGCGAGACCGCGGATGCGGTCTACCGTCATGCTATCGAGCACCGCGGCTTCGCGCTTCGGATAGTCTACGGGCAGGCCGTAGTCGCCGATCAGGGCCAGCATATCGAGCTTGTCAATCAGCTGTTCGAACTGGAACGCTCGGGCTTTCGACAGTGAGGTCTTGGTCAGTGCCAGGTCGTCGGCGGTGAAAGTCGTCGGATAGTCGGCGACGATCGTGCGGGCCAGGGCTGCGGCCTCAAGCGTGACGTTGGCGCGAACCGGGCTCGACAGCGTCCAGCGACCCTCGGTGCGCCAGCCCTGCATGCCGGAGCGGATGCCGTAGGTGTAGCCTTTGCCCTCGCGTACTTCCTGCGTCAGCCGCGAGGCAAAGCCGCCGCCGCCCAGAATGTAATTGGCGACGTGAAGCGGATAATAATCCGGGTCTGCGCGGCGGACGGTAGGGGCCGAGAACATCAGCAGCGACTGTTTCGCGTCGGGCACGTCGTAGAAGAACAGCCGCGCCGCATCGGGCTTCGTCGCTTCCGGCAGCGCGGCCAGCGCGGTCGAGGCAGTCGTCCACGACGTGGCGAGCGGCGCAAGGGCCGCGGTCGCCTGCCCCTGCGTGACGGCACCGGCGACGCGGAAGCGGGCGAGGCGGGGCGACAGGCGGGCATAGGCGGCCTTCAGGTCGTCGATCGTCAGCGCCGCGACCGACTCGGGCGTCCCGAGGATATCCTGTGCCAGCAGCGAGCCCTGCGGATAGCTGACGACATTCGTCACCCGCGTCGCGAGTGCCTGCGGGTCCGACGTGTTGTCGGCGATCCGAGCCGTCACCGCGGCCTTCGCCAGCGCGAGCTCGGCCGCGTCCCAGCGCGGCTCCAGCAGGATTTCACCGAAGAGCGCCATCGTGGCGTCGTAATTGCGCGCCAGCGTCGTGCCCGACACGATCAGCCGCTCGCGATCGACACTCGCGTCGATCCGCGCGCCGAGCGCCTGTAGCGCCTTTTCGAGCTCAGCCGGGGTGCGCCGCGCGGTGCCGCGGGTCAGCATGCGCGCGAGCAGCGTCGCCGTGCCCGGTTTGGCTCCGGCATCGAGCCGCTGGCCGCCATCGACCGACAGGGTAAAGCGCACGACCGGCAGTTCGCGGTCCTCGATTCCCGATACCGCAATGCCGTTGGTGGCGGTCGCCTGCCACGGTGTCAGCGGGGTCACGGTGGGGGTGGGGCCGAACGGCGGCTCCTTGGTACGGTCGATCTTCGACGGCGTGCGCGTGTAGGCGGTTCGGCCGGCGTTCTGGTCGACCGCAGCTTCGGCGCCCTGCACGATCGGTTCGGTGACGGGTGTGACCATCGTCGCGCCCGTCAAGCCCAGCTGTGGCATGGCCTTGGGCACCGCGCTCACCGACACGCTCGGGCGGTTGAACATGTAGCGGCGGAAGACACGATCGATATCGGCGGGCGTCAGCGCACGCAGGCGGGCGAGATAGGTATCGAGGAAATCGGCGTCGCCGGTCTGCGCTTCGTAACGGGCGATCGTCGTCGCCTTGCCCTCGACGTCGCCCAGCTGGTTGTAGATCGCCGCCTCGCGCAGCGTCTTCACCCGCTGGAGCGCGGCCGGATCGACGCGGAAGCCGGCAAGTCCCTGGTCGATCGCGGCCTTCACCCGGTCGAGCGTGACGTTGGGGAAGGCGCGGACGGCCAACACCGTCTCCCCGGCGATCTCGCTATCCCAATTGCCGATATCGACCTTGTCGGTCAGCTTCTGCTGCTCGACCAACAGCTTGGTCAGCGGCGCGTCGCGGCCCTCGGTCAGCAGATCGCCCAGCACTTCGACCGCCACGGCATCGGGGTCGGCGACCCCGACGGTCGGCCACGCGATGCTCAGTTGCGGCAGCTTGGCGTAGCTGTCGAGATAGGCGATCGACTTCGACCCGGTGAGTGTCACCGGCCGTGGCGTGGGCCGGGCGGCGGGGGCGCCGCGGGGGATCTCACCGAAATATTTCACCACCCACGCCCTTGCCTGCACGGGATCAAAGTCGCCCGCGATCGTCAGCGTCGAGTTGTTGGGCGTATACCAGCGGCGGTAGAAGTCTTGAACGTCGGCCACCTGTGCCGCATCCAGGTCCTTCATCGACCCGATGACCATCCAGCTGTACGGATGATCCTGCGGGTACATCGCCGCCGCCATCAGTTCGTTGACATGGCCATAGGGGCGATTGTCGACCGACTGGCGCTTCTCGTTCTTGACGACCTGCTTCTCCTTTTCGAGCACGGCCGGCGTCACCGTCTTAATGAAGAAGCCGAGCTTGTCGGCTTCCGCCCAGATCATCTTCTCCAGCGCGTCCTTCGGGACTTCTTGGTTGTAGACGGTCCAGTCGCGGCTGGTGCTGCCGTTGGCGCCGGTGCCGCCGACGCGGGTCGACAGCTTGTCGAGACCGCCGGGACCTAGATTCTCCGAGTTGAGGAAGAACAGATGCTCGAACATGTGCGCGAAGCCGGTCCGGCCCGAAACTTCGCGCGAGGAGCCGACATGCGCTGCAAGAACGACGGCAACGACCGGATCGGACCGGTCGATGTGGAAGGTGACTTTCAGCCCATTAGGCAGCGTGTAGCTGCTCGTCGGCAGCACCTTCTGAACCGCCGGGCGGGGCGCGCGGGCGGTCTGGGCGAGCGCGGGCTGGGTCAGCGCGCTAGTGAGTGCGAGTGCGGCGAGCAGGCCCGTGCGTGCGATCGGCATAAATCCCCCGAGATGGTTTTGCGGGGAGGTTAGGCAGACACGGCGGCAAGGACAATCGTCATCGCCGCGGGAGTGCGGGCGGCTTTCGAGAAATCCGTCATCCTGACGAAAGTCAGGATCCAGGGCCAAGCAGATCGGAGGTTCGGGCAAAGCAACTCTGGATTCCGGCTTTCGCCGGAATCACGACAGGGAAGGCGGCTGGATTACCCCACCGGTATCCCCGGCAGCGACTTCGACGTGCGGATGGTCAGCGACGTCTTCACATGGCTCACATTCGGCGCCGGGGTCAGCTGCGTCGTCAGCAGTTCCTGGAAGCTGCGCAGATCGGTCGCGACGATTTTCAGGATGAAGTCGATTTCGCCGTTCAACATATGGCATTCGCGAACCTCGGGGATCGAGGCGACATGCTGTTCGAACGCGGTCAGGTCCGCCTCCGCCTGGCTCTTCAGACTGACCATCGCGAAGACGGTAATGGTGTAGCCGAGACTCGCCGGGTCGAGGCTGGCGTGATAGCCCTGGATCGCGCCAGCTTCCTCCAGCGCGCGGACGCGGCGCAGGCAGGGCGGGGCGGTCAGCCCGACGCGTTCGGCCAGGTCGACGTTCGTCATCCGGCCGTCTTCCTGCAACAGCCCCAAAATCTGCCGATCAATCCGATCGAACGCCATAATCCGCCCCGTTTATTCTACCTTTGTCGATAACCACGATAAGAATATTGCGCAGGAACGCAATTGTCTCACATTCGGACGGGCGCATTTTCGCTATATCCACGGGCATCGTCCGCCGGTTAAGGATTCCTTATCGCCGGCGATCGGGCCGCGTTCTCTAGGGTGTGTATTTTGCGTTTCGACGACGTTCTGGGAACGGTACGGACCATCGACCTGTCGACTCCGGCAGCGGCGCAAGCCGCCTGGCGGCAGATCGTCGACCTGGTCGGGCGCCGCCGCGCGCCGGCCGACGCCTGGGCCTTGTCGACGCTGGAAACCATCCGTGCCAGCGTGCCGGTCGCGGCGCGGGCTGCGAGTGCGCGCGCGTTGTTCGGCGCGACGCCGCCGGCGGCACTGGTCCGCGTGCTCGCGGCCGATGACATCGCGGTCGGCGCGCCCGTTCTGCGCACGGCACAGTTGGACGACGCCGACTGGATCGAACTGCTACCGGCGCTGACGCCTGCCGCCCGCGCGGTCCTGCGCCATCGCCGCGACCTGAGCGCCGGCACGCTGCGCGCGCTCGAAAGCTTCGGGTCGGTCGACTTCGTGCTGTCGGGGGAGGTCGCAGAAGCAGCCGACGTGACGACGGACGTGATGGCCGAGCCAGAGCCCGAGCCAGCCGTGCCGTCCGTTCCGGTCGAGAGCGGCCCCTTCCAGTCGCTCGGTTCGATCGCCAAAACCTTGCCTGTCGTTTCCGAAGCGCTGCGTCGCGAGAACGACAATGAAGCCCCCGCCGCGGAGGGAGAGGTGTTCCGCATCGCCGATGTGGTGGCGCGGATCGAGGCGTTTCAGAAGCGTCGTGACGATGAGCCGAAGGGGCGAGCACCGCGCCCCGATCAGCAGCGCGAAAGTTTCCGCTTCGAAACCGATGCCGCCGGCGTCCTGCGCTGGGCAGAGGGTATGCCGCGCGAGGCTATTCTGGGAACGACGCTCGCCCGCCAGGCCAGTCCTGCGCAATCGGGCGTGGACGGAACCGCGGCCGGTGCGTTCCGGCGTCGCGCGCGGTTCGATGCCGCGCATCTGGTCATCGGCGGCGCTGGTCCCGCGGCTGGCCGCTGGCTGATGTCGGCAGTGCCGATCTTCGACGCAGCGACGGGCCGCTTCGCCGGCTATCGCGGCAGCGCGCGACGGCCCCTGTCGCACGAAGCGCCGACGCGCGCGCCGGCTGCCGCCGGCCCGTCGCCGGACTCCTTGCGCCAACTCGTCCACGAACTGCGCACGCCGACCAACGCCATCGCCGGCTTCTCCGAGATGATCGAGTGCCAGATGCTCGGTCCCGTCGACGAGGTCTACCGCGAGCAGGCAGCGACGATGCGTGACGACGCGCACCGGCTGCTCTCCGCGATCGACGATGTGGACGTCGCCGCGCGTGTCGCAGGCGGAGCGCTGCCCCTGTCGCCGCAAGCGGTAGAGATCGCGCCGCTGGTCGCGCGACTGGCGGGGGATCTGCACCTGCTCGCCGAATCGCGCGGCGCGCTGGTCGAAATCGGCGCCTCCTCGCTGGTGGCGCTGGCCGATCCGGCTGCGCTCGATCGTATCGTGTCGCGCCTGTTGGGCGCGGCGATCGGTGCCGCGGCGATGGGTGAGACGGTGGCGGTTCGGACGCTGCCCGCCGGAACCGGACGCATCGCGCTCGCCCTCACCCGGCCGCGAGCGTTCGACGCGCATCCGGGCGAAGCGATCCTGTCGGTCGACGACGAGGACAGTCCTGCCAGCCTGCTGGGCGTCGGCTTCTCCCTGCGCCTCGTCCGCAACCTGGCGCGCGCGGTCGGCGGGGCGCTCGACATCGGCGATAGCGAACTGACTTTGCACCTGCCGGCCGTGGTCGACGGTGAAATGGGGCACACCGCGTCGTCCTGAGGTTGGGTCAGGCGGAGAGGTACGCTTTCGCTTGGGCGGGTCGCGTCAGGATCAGGTACGCTGGCCATTGTTTAGAGCGTGATCCAGCCAAGTTGAATCTACCCGTGCCGGAGCACGGGGAGTTCAGCTTGGCTGGACGCCGTATGAAGACGGGCGATCGAAGACGACCGCGGTCGTCTACTGGGCGTGCGGGAAAGGTCTGACATTGATCGAATTGGTGAAGGGGGTGGGGACAGTATCCCGTCAGCGCCGAAGTTGAACCCCCCCCCGCGTCTCTTTAGCGCGCTCAACCTTCGCAATTCGCGCGGCGCTGGTGGGCCCGGCAGGACTCGAACCCGCAACCTAGCCGTTATGAGCGGCCAGCTCTAACCGTTGAGCTACAGGCCCCCAGCAAGCTGTGGTCGGGGAGACAGGATTCCTCCAAATTTTCCCAACCCGCTAAGTCGTTGATTTCACGTCAACGAACAACTCGTCTGTCTGCGAGGTGCACAGCGATGGGTACAAAAGGGTGCGCAAAATGGCAAGCGGCCGATGATCGGCCGGCGGTATTTTTCAGCCGCCGATCGATGGCGGATTCCGGTCGTAGATCTTGCCCGGCACCGTCACAGAACTGTAAGACGACGTGGTCCTACTTCCCGTCGCCCATCCGTTCGGCGCACCGCGCCACCCAGTCGCGGATCGCCGGATCGGCGGGCATCATGTCGGTGAACCAGAAGAATGGCGAACTGCACAGCATGTCGGCGGCGGAGAAGCGCTCGCCAAGCAGCCATCGCCCTCGGCGGAGCGGCTCGGCCAGTCGCTCGATCATCGTGTCGAAATCGCGCAGACCGGCGGTGATCGCGGGATGGCTGATATTCGCCCATTTCAGGATGCCGAGCGGTTCGATGACGCCCTGGTAATAGGACAGCCACGACAGATAGGCACCGCGCTTCGCCTCTCCCGGCAACGGCCCCAGACCCGCGGCGGGGTATGCATCGGTCAAATAGAGCATGATCGCCCCGCGCTCGCGCACCGCGTCGTCGCCGTCCGTCAGATAGGGCACCTTGCCCTCCGGGTGCGGGTTGGCGGGATCACGGCCGCCCGATCCGTCCTGCCGCGCGATGGTCACCTCGCGCATGTCGATGTCGGCACCAAGCATCCGAACGAGCGCGACGACCGTGTCGGACCGGGAATTGGGGGAATAATAAAGGGTGCGCATCGGCTTGCTCCTTGCGTTGAATGACGCCGTCACCCTACGAAGGTGCTCCCGACATTTTCGGGCAGTAGGAATGGCACGATCCGATCGGCTGATGCGGTTGCTCGACGCGTTGCGGCGGCTTCCCAAGCCGGTCACGGCGACGCGCCTCGCCACGGAAACGGAGATTTCGACGCGGCAGCTCTACCGCGACATCGCCACGCTGCGCGCCGGCGGTGTGCTGATCGACGGCACCGCGGGCTATGGCTACACGCTGACCGAGGACCCCGCGCTGCCGCCGCAGAGCTTCTCGCGGCTGGAGATCGAAGCGCTGATGCTCGGGGTCGCGAGCCTCGGCGATCTCGGCGACGACACGCTGACGACGGCGGGACGCAATGCGCTCGCGCGGATCGTCGCCACCTTGCCCGACCGGCAAGCGCGGCAGGCGGCCCACGCCACGATGCGATCCTGGCGCCCGCCGGAGCCGCGCGCCGCGGTCACGATCGACCTCGATCTCCTGCGCGAAGCCTGCTGGGACGAGTTCAGCGTCCGGATCGCCTATCGCGACCAGAACGGGCGGCGGACCGAGCGCGAGATCCTGCCGCTGGGTATGTCCTACAGCCCGAAGACGCTGATGCTGGTGGGCTGGTGCCTATTGCGCGAGGCCCATCGCACGTCCGAGGTGGCGCGGATCGAAGTATTGGAGCAGGGCGGACACAGCTTTCGGCCCCGCCGGGTGCAACTGCTTCGGGAATATGTCGCCCTGCGAACCGCGGAGTGGAAACGGAAGGAGCACGAAGCGCGCGGTTCGTCGTGACAGTTTCGCCAGCAATATGAGTGTAGCGTCGAACGCGCACGGTATTGAAACTAGCTTCAGTGCTGTATCAATGAGTGAAGGATAAAGTTTTACCTCTGCAAAAACAGAAAGAGCAACTTTATTTGATAATAAGATGATCTACAATCTGGGTACTATTGAATAAATGCTAAGTGTAGAATATCTAACTAAAATTACGCAAGATTAATTGTCTGCGTCGCAACTTGTGCGCCGGCGGCGCTGTATTGCCCCTGCTCTGCCTGCCGAAAAGGTAGCGATAGTTCGCAGGCTCTTGTATTCGCTCGGGCATTCAGACATCCGTAACGCCAGCCGACGGCTAAAAGGCGGCCTTTTCTGAAAGCGCGCTTGTTGCTGTTACGGCCCGGACGTCATCGCCGCTGCGCCAGACACTGGTGGTAAAGTTGTCGTGTTCGCGCCCACCACCGACACGGCATGGTCCACGAACCGGCGCTTTTCTCCGACCAGCGCGACATAGTGCAGCGCCTCACGCGCCAAGTCGGGCGAGCCGCCACGTGTGATCATTCAGGCGGCCAGATACGGCGCCGCGAGGCAGCCACGGGCGGTGGTGATGTTGACGTGCGCGGCGAACGGCGCGTTCGGTGACGGTAACGCCGGCGTTTACAACCCACGGCTTGGTGGTGATGTCAGTGCAGGCCGGCAGGTCGCCGATCAGGCCGGGTTTCGCTAGCAGCAGCGTCCCGGAGCACTGTGCCGCGACTGATTATCGCGTCGGGTCGAGGCGCGAGCGCGCCAGCGTCGACCCATCCGTGGCGATCTCGCGCGTGATGGCGCCGCTGCTGACGCAGACCGCGTCTGCCTCTTCGAGGAACGAGAGATCGCGCTGCCGGTGGACGACGATGCCGTTCAGAGACGTAACCCTGTCGGTCGTCCGAACGCAGCCTCGCCTCCGGAAGCGTGCGGGCCGGCGATGTCGATGTCGATATGCTGCGGATGATGACGCGCGGGTTCGACCGGTCGGACGCGATCATAGCTTGCGATGGACTTCCTGGAGCTCCGGCGGGCTGGTTCGGGAGAGACCCGCACGCGATGAAGAGACGGGCTGACGGCGGCTCAGGCCTTCCAATCGACCAAAATGCTTCTCTGCCGTTGCGGTGCCATGCTTCACTGATGCGCGGCTTTCTATGAGGTGGCGAGGATAAGGCTCTGGTATAACCCAATTAATTATCGCACAAGTTTTGTGATTGGCCGCAACATATTCTGCGTTTATATTGACAAGAAACGTAGATAAAACTTTCAATACTATAGCTAAAGATTTTACCGTTCACGCATTAAGTCTTACGTAACTAACAATCGACATAGGAAATCGCCCTCATCTTTTGTTAGGATTTCCTGTGCGGTCTCGATTGATTGCGCCGTCGCAAGTTTTTACTCCGGAAACGAGCGCTTTACGTCCGGTTGTTTGTATTGGGGGCGCGTCGGGCTCAGGAATCATGCCGTGCCTGACGACGGTCGCTCGCCCCTCCGCCAGTTCGATTCGGCTGGCCGTGACTACGGCACTGTCGGGCCTCGGCTTGATGCTGGGGATGGCGCCGGGGCGGGCGGTGGCGCAGACGGTGCCGCCGACGCTCGACCCCAATCGCGCCGACGAGAATCTGGCGCCGCCGCCCGAAGTGCCGACCGCCCGCGCCCCGCTGATCGGGGCGGCGCCGGAGCAGACCGCGCCGGAGAACGCAGCGTCGCTCCGGTTCACCTTGCGCGAGCTGAGGGTCGAGGGGGCGTCCGCCATCCCGACCGGCACGCTGCTGAAGGCCTGGAAGCATCGGCCGGGCGACGAGATCAGCGTGGCCGATGTCTTCGCCTTCGCCAATGCGATCACGCGCATCTACGGCCGCGCGGGCTATGCGCTGTCCTTCGGCGTCGTGCCGCAGCAACAGATCGACAGCGGCGTCGTGACGGTCAAGGTCGTCGAAGGCTTCGTCGACAAGATCGCGTTCACCGGCGCGCCGCTCCCGCGCGGGGTGCTGGGCGGGGCGGGACCGGTGGCCGAGCTGGCGGAGAAGATCCGCGCCTCGCGACCGCTGCGCACCGCTGACCTCGAGCGCTATCTGCTGCTGATCAACGACCTGCCGGGCGTTTCCGCGCGGGTGACCCTGTCGCCGTCGCCGACAACCGTCGGCGGCTCGGTCATGACGATCGATGTCACGCGAAGCCGGACGGCGGCGGAATATGGGTACAACAGCTATCTGCCCGCGTCGCTCGACACCCATGTCGTCGGTGGCTGGGCGGATGTGAACGGCCTTGTGTCGGGAGGCGACCGGCTTCGGCTGGGGGCGTTCCGTAGCATCGGCCAGGGCGCGTACTGGAACGTGTCGGGCGACTATCAGTCGGTGGTCGGCACCGAGGGGCTGACACTGGGCGTGTCGCTCGGCTATTCCGCGACGCGACCGAACACGCCGTTGCTGCGCCTGCTCGACTATCGGGGCAGCGTCTTCAGCGAGCGCGTGTTCGCCCGCTACCCCGTCCTGCGATCGCGCGGCGAGAATCTGGCGGTCGAGGCGGGCGGATCGATCGTGGAGACGCGCTCCACACTGCTGGGGCAGCGGGAATTGGACGACCGGATTCGCTCCACCCAAATGGCGCTGGTCTATGACGTAACGGACGCGACGCGGGCCGTCACGCAGATGCGGGTCGGGGTCGAGCAGGGGATCAACGCGCTCGGCGCACGCGGCAACAGCCGCGCCGACGGGCGTCCCGACTATACCCTGGTCACCCTGGATACCCAGCGCCTGCAGCCACTCGGCCAACTCGGCGGGGGGCAGGCCTCGATCCTGCTGGCGGCGCAGGGACAGATGGCGTCCCGTCCGCTGCTGAGTTCGGCGGAGTGCAGCTATGGCGGGCGACGATTCGGTCGTCGCTTCGATGCGGGCGAACTGACCGGCGAGCATTGCGTGCTGGCCAGCGTCGAGGCGCGCTGGACCATGCCGTTCGTGTTCGACCAGCGAGGCGCAAGCGCGCAATTCTATTATTTCGCCGATGGCGGGCGGGTCTGGCAGCAGGGCGCCCTGCTGCGGGGCGAACTGCGCACGCGCAGCGCCATGTCGTTCGGCTGCGGCCTGCGCGCCGATCGGCTCGGGCACATCAGTGCGGGGATCGAGGCAAGCGGGGTGCTGCGACAGGCGACCGGCGCGTCCGGACCGCGCGATCGCCGCATCGTCGGCAACATCAACTTTCGATTTTGACGGGCGCGCGCCGGCAAGGGGCCGGCGCACCCATGACATGACTTCAGACCAGGGCGGGCAGAGATGACGAAGGCAAGCAAGCGGCTGTGCGGAACCAGCGTGTTGGCGCTGATCACGGCGACGACGATGATGGCGTCGACTTCGGCCCGGGCGCAGACCAGCGGCGGCATCGTCGTGGCCGGCCAAGCGCAGATCGACGGCCAAGGCACATCGCAGACCATTGTCACGCAGACGAGCGACCGCGCGATCGTCAACTGGGACGCCTTCTCGCTGGGCAAGGGCGACAGCGCGATCTTCCGCCAGCCCGGCAACCAATCGATCACCGTCAACCGCGTGACGGGGCAGAACCCGTCCGCGATCCTGGGGTCGATCCAGGCCAATGGCCAGGTCGTGCTGATCAACCGCAACGGCATCCTGTTCGGCAAGGATTCGACCGTCGATGCGTCGGGCCTGATCGCCACCACGCATGACATCGATGCGGGCAGCTTCATGGCCGGCGCGCGCGACCTGCGCTTCGTCGACGGCGGCGACGACCAGGCCGAAGTGGTGGTGCAGGGGCGGATCACCATCCGCGACGCGGGCATCGCCGCCTTCGTCGCGCCGCATGTCCGCAACGACGGGCTGATCGTCGCGAAGATGGGCCGGGTCGCGCTGGGCGCGGGCAAGGGCTTCGGCATCGACCTGTATGGTGACGGGCTGATCAGCTTCGCGCCCGATGCCGCGCTGACCAAGACGGTGACCGACGCATCGGGCCAGACGGTCGCGGCGCTGGTCGAGAACGCCGGCACGATCGAGGCGCAGGGCGGGCGCATCCTGCTGACGGCCAGCGCCGCGCGCGACGTGGTCAACGCATCGGTCAATGTCGGCGGACTGCTGCGCGCGGACTCCGCGACCGGGCAGGGCGGCGTGATCACGCTGGGCGGATCAGGCGCCGTGATAACCCAGACGGAATCGGCGATCACCGTCGCAGGTGCGCAGGGCGGCAGCGTCAGCGTCAGCGGCGGGGAAGTCGGCATCGGCGGGCTGATCGACGCATCGTCGAGCGGACTGCGCGCGACCGGCGGCGCGGTGTCGGTGGCGGCGACGGGATCGCTGTCGCTGGCCGGCACGACGCGCGCGGCCAGCGCCTATGGCGCGGGCGGGACGCTCAGCTACAGCGGCGGCGGCGTCATCGAGAATAGCGAAAGCCGGTCCGATGCCTCGGGCCTGATCGGCGGTGGCACGATCCGGTTGACGGCTGACGGCACGGTCATGACGTCGGGCCAGTATCGTGCCGATGGCGGCTATGCCGGGGGCGGGCGCATCGACCTCACCGCACCCGACATCCGCACGCTGGGCGCGACGCTGAGCGCGACCGGGCGCCAGCAGGGCGGGCTGGTGCGGATCGGCGGCGCGTTCCAGGGCGGCAAGACGCCCGACGCTAGCCAGCCCTATTTCGACAGCTTCGCGGGCCGCTGGGGCGATGTGCCCGTGCTGGCATCGGCGCAGAAGGTGCTGGTCAACGATTCCACTGCGATCGACGTATCGTCGACCCACGGCGCGGGCGGCACTGCGGTGGTGTGGTCTGACGTGCAGACCACCTTCCTGGGCGCGGTCGACGCGCGCGGCGGCGCGGGCGCGCAGGGTGGATCGGTCGAGCTGTCTTCGGCGGGCGACCTGCGTCAGGCGGCGCTCGGCGGCGTGCAGACCGGCGGGGGGAATCTGCTGCTCGATCCGAAGAACATCGTCATCGGGGATAGTTCCGACATTTCGGGTTGGGTTTATCAGGGTTTGGTTGGTTACGGATACACCGGGTCCAAAGACTATAATACCGGCGGAACACTTGACTCCAATGGTAGCTTTGGAAAGTCGGTGGCTCTTAATGCCACGGGAAACCTGCTGGCGGCAGCGGCAGACAAGAAGATCATACTGATAAAATTTTCCGACGGAAATTTTAGTGGCGCTTCTTTGAAGGGATATATTGCAAAATCGGCTAGCGGTTCCAACAATCTTGCACTTGGAGATGATTTGCAGGCGGAAAACCTGCTCGGCTCCGGTATGTCGATGAACGCCGATGGTGACCGGCTTGTTTTTAGTGATACCAGTGATAATTCAAAAGGTGCAGTATTTCTAGTAAAGTTTACAGATACAAGCTTTTCAAACGCCAGTTTGGCAGGAAAAATTGGTTATGGATATTATACGCGCCCGTCTGACTTTAACATGGGCACGTTAATCAAGGATCGAGACTATTTCGGGGCAGGAGTATCGTTGTCTGGAGATGGTCTGACCTTGGCAATTGGTGCTCCCTATGATGCAAGTCAGATGGGTGGTAACGTATCTGGCGCTGTTTATATCATCTCATTTTCTGATCGAAATTTTAACAGTCCGTCGCTTAAGCTTCGGCTTGGATACGGTTATACAGATACTAAAGATTATAATACGGGCGGCGAGTCCGGTACTGGATCTTTTTATGGTTCGTCCGTGGCGTTGAATCGTGACGGAACTTCCCTCGCCGTGGGTGCGACGAATCTTTCGGATGCTGTTGGTTCCAGTGCCCGCGGGGGCGTCCTCCTGTATAAAGTGTTTAATGGCGGAGGATCTGTATCGTACAAGGGAACCGTTGGCTACGGATTTAGCACAGGAAGTTCGGTAAATATTGGTAATGATAATCAGTACGCTTCCAGTTTTGGTAGGGCTGTATCATTTAATAGTGCCGGAGATAGACTGGCAATTGGCGGTTCCGACTCTAGCGCCTCAGGTGGAAGATTTAGTTATGGTGCAGCTTATATTGTAAAGTTCAGTGATATGAACTTTTCAGGTGGATCAATTGCCACTATTGGGAGAGGGTACACTGGGGGTAATAATTACGACTTAAGCTCTCTTTGGCCCAATGATAATTTTGCTGCTTCAGTTGCCTTGAGTGGTTCCGGAAATCGTCTAGTCGTAGGGGCTCCCGGCGATGACGGAAGCGGCACTATCAAGCCCGGTGCAGGAGCAGTCTATCTGTTCTCCGCCATCGGTCCGTCGGTAACGGGACAAACCTACAGCACCAGTTCCAGCGCCACCGTAAAGCTCGCCGCCAGCGACATCGTCTCACAACTCGCGGCCGGAACTTCTGTCACGTTGGAGGCGTCGAACGACATTACCGTGTCGAGTCCGATCAAGGTGACGGGTAACCCGAGCCGCGTCGGCGATCTGAACTTGCAAGCGGGACGGTCGATATTGATCGGGTCCGATATTCAGACGCAAGGCGGACGGATCTATCTCTATGCCAACCAACCTTCCGCAGGCGGGGTCATCGATGCACAGCGCGATTCCGGCAATGCCGTTATCTCGATGGCACCCGGAACTACGATCGAAGCGGGCAGCGGCAGCGTTAATTTCGTAATGGGTAACGGTGGAAGCCGAGCCTATTCGGGCAACGGCGATATTTCGCTCTACCGCGTCTATGGCGCGAGCATCGTAGCCACAAATCGCGGTACCACGGCGGACACCGGCGTCGTATTGAATGCCGGCGGCGGACTGACGGCCACCGGGGTCGGTACGGCGATCAATCTGGCGGGCAAGAAATTCACCAACTCCGCCGGGTCGGGGGCGCTGTCGGCGGCGAACGGATACTGGCGGGTCTGGACGGCCGACCCCGACGCCGACACGGTCGGGGGACTCGACTATGCGTTCAAGCAATATGGCCTAAGCTACGGCGCGGCGCTGTCGAGGACCGGCAACGCGCTGATCTACAGCCGCGCGCCCGTGGTCGGCGCGACGCTGTCCGGGTACAGCAAGGTGTACGACAGGACGACCGATGCGCCGGGGACAGTACCGGTCGCGACGAATGTCGTGGGCAGCGATATCGTCAGGCTGACCGGCACGGTGACCTTCGCCGACAAGAATGTCGGCACGAACAAGCAAATATCCGGCGCTGCGACCGGTATCGCCAGCGCGACGACCTCTGACGGCAAGCCGATCTATGGCTATACGCTGAGTTCGACCGACCGGAACTTCACGGTCAGCGACGGCACGATCACGGCCGCGGCGCTGACGCTGACCGGCGCGGCGGTCACCACGCGTGCCTATGACCGGACGGACACCGCCAGCGTCACGGGCACGCTGAACGGGGTGTTTTCGGGCGACACCGTGACCCTCCAGTCGCTCACCGGCACGTTCAACAACCGCAACGTGGGCACCAACAAGTCGGTGACGTTGTCCGGCTATACGCTGGCTGGCACCGACGCGGGCAACTATACGCTGACGCTGCCGACCGGGCTGACCGGAGCGATCACCCGTGCCACGCTGGCGGTGACCGGGGTGACGGCGACGAACAAGGTCTATGACGGCGGGCTCACCGCGACCATCTCCGGGGGGACGGTCACGCCGTTCAGCGGCGATACGGTGACGCTCGATCGCAGTGCGGTGACCGCCGCGTTCGGGACGAAGGCCGTCGGGACCGGCAAGCTCGTCATGGTCAACGGCTTCGCGATTTCGGGTACCGTCGCAGCATGACGAACGTGATCTTACATTCTCATGCGCCGATATCGAAAAATTCGGACAAGAATGTCCGCAAATCCTCGAAATGGCGCATGAGGGTGTAGGAACAGTCATGTCCGCACCTGTGACGCCGCCGCAAGGCGTTCGAGAGCTTCGCCGCAGCGAGGTCGAGGCAGAAATGCTTAGGGTTGATATGACACCGGGGAGCGCGATTTTGCGCCGGGCCGACCAGCTTGCCGGCGACTATCACGGCGAGGGGCGCGACCTCCTTCAGAGTGCAATTATCGGCGCGCTGACGTCGAGATCGTGCAGCGCTGGAATATCGGGTGAGCAATTTCTTTCCGGGATCATGCGCAGCATCGCATCAACTGCTCGCCGTGCCCGTGAGCGACGTGGTGAAAAGGCCGCTTCACTTCCCGTCGATGTACTGGCCGAGCAGATGGGCGTCGGCGGCTACACCGTCGTCGCGGCCGATGAGGTCATCGAGATTGAGCGTGTCCGCCGGCTATGCGAGTCAATAATCGAGACGCTCTCAAGTGCGTCGCCGAAGCAGGCGGAGCTCATCGATGGCATCGGCCTTGGACTTCGTGGACGGGCCCTCGCCACGCATCTTGGTATCTCGCTCGATGACCTCGCGACCATCCGGCGCGGCCTGAAGCGACAGGCGTTGCGGCTATGGCCGAATTTCGAACTCGGGCTTTTGGATGTTGAGCCGGGTGATCGGAATGCATGAGTGTGATGGACGACCGTTGAATTCGCGATCGTCCTCGCCGATATGCCTTTTACGGTAGAACCGTTGAGTTGAGATGCCTGTCGTCGGCAGCGACCGGAGGGCTGAGTCAGCGAGAAAGCGCATTCCCACTGCGCGTTGGCCGGAAGCGTCGACAGCTTCGGCTAGCCTCAATGAGGCGATGACCCCGGTGACGGGGTAGACCGGCTTTTGGGTCAGCACGGTTCATCATCTTAACCGGAGGCTTTCGTGCACACACACAAGTTTTGCGGCGGCAAGGTGCTGCTCGACGAATATGCGATCGATAGCATCGAAAAGGCTTCTCTTCGCCTCGATCAAGAGGGGCGGAGCGGTCGTGGTCTTTCGACGCACGAGTACAACGCGGCTGCGATCGTTAATGGACACGTGGACTGGATTGACGGGGATTTTCGGGCGGCCTTGGTCGCGATGGGAGCGGATTGGGCGTACGGGCTAGTTGCAGTGATCCTCGATCACTGGGAGCGGGAAATGACGCTACCTGCCGATCATCCGAATGCGCCCAAGGGCGATCAGTGTGTGCTGAAGGGCTGACCGGTGAGGGCACGCCGATATCACGTGGTACGTCGCGTCTTCCCGGTCGGTTAGCCATACCGACCCGGCGCAGGTTAGGTGCGAGCTCGATAGGATTATCGCGCTCGTACCTGTCTTAGGAGAAGGAAGCCGGCGTTCAGGGTTCAAGAAGGATACCGCTCTCGCAACGGCGCGAACACGCTGTGTGCACGTCCTGGAGTGGCACCGACTTCAGCCACAGTCTGTTAGCCGGCAGCCTAGGAAGCGTGAGAGGTTCGGTCAGGAACCTGACACCGATGGCGGTGATTCAAAGTCGTTGAGGTATTCCGAAGCGGGACGCACTGCCGTCAGTAGCAGATGCTCACGCGCCCGGGTGCATGCGACATACAGCAGACGACGCTCGGTCTCGTAAATTTCGTCGAGTTCTGCTTCGTCAGCGGCATCCGCCACACGCTCGTCGAGCGGCAGGACGCCCTCATCGCACGCCATCACGATAACGGCTCGAAATTCTAGCCCCTTGGCCAAATTCATCGGCGCCGTTGTGACGGCTTGGGCTCTAAAGATCCCTGCCAACGCAGCGCGAGCGCGCGATACCAACTCCGGCGTGCGGACGAAGATGCCGATTTCGTGCGGTTCGACGCCGTCCTCGATCCACATCAACACCGCCCGTTGAACGTGTGCCGCTTCTTCCTCCGCCGAGGCGAAGGTTTCGACTTGCGGCGCAGGGCCATCGAACACTGACACAATCCCGCGTCGCTCGTCTTCGAGCCCGTCTACGTCGCGCAGCACGAGGGGCAGAAGGTGATCCGCTGCCTGCCGGATCTGCTGGGAAGTGCGATAGCATACCTTTAGCGTTTGGGATCGTCCGCGCACATCCACGCCCAGGCTCGCCCACGAATAGGGATGCTGGAAGATGCGCTGACCCATATCACCAGCCAGGAACAGCGCATCGAGGCCAGAGGGCGCGAGCGCGGCGAAAAATCGCAGTTCGGCGGGGGCGAGATCCTGGGCCTCATCAAGGATGACGTGGTCGAACGGCTTGCGCGACCTCTCCGCGAGAGCTGCGGCGAGGTCAGTGAACACCTGCGCCCAGGTCGTGTAACGCTCCGCCGTCAGCGCTGATCGCACGGCCTCGAACACCGGCCACAGCCGTTCCCGCTGGTTAGGGCCTAGCCGCCTCTTGCGGCCCATGCGCTGCACGGACGCATAGGCGTCGAAGGTGGTGATGCCCCACGCATCGATGACATTGGCCCACTCGGAAAGCAGGAAGCGATCCGAAAAGCCGCGAAGCTGGACCGCCGCCGCTGCCTCGACCAGCCGCTCGCGCAGAAGGGTGTCCGACGCGATGCGCGGTCGCACGCCATGTTCTAGCTGATACATCTGCTCCGCGATGCCGCGGAACGAGGCCGTGATGATCCGCGGGACGACGCCGCCCGTCTCGGGCGCGAGCACCAGCAGCTTCCTGGCCATCGCGTCGGCGAGTGGCTGCGAGAAGCTGGCGAGGAGGATGCGCGCGTCGGGGTTCTCGCGGGCCAGCCGCACCGCCCGGTGAATCGCGACGATCGTCTTGCCCGTGCCGGCCGAGCCCGCGACGCGCGCCGGCCCGGCGAAGGCGCGGTCGGTCAGGTCGCGCTGCGATGGGTGGAGGAAGACGCCCCACTTCTCCCACGGGAACGCCAGCGCCTGTTCCAGTTCGTCCTGGTCCGCGATCGGGCGGATTCGGCGGAGCGCATCGGGATGGGTGAACGGGTCGGCCACCGGTGCGGTCGTGGGCGGAGGCAGTGCGCCGGTCGCGGCATATTCCAGCAGCGCCTCGCTCGCCTCGGCAGGCAGGTGCTCTGCCAGCGCAAAGAACCCTTCCTCGGTGGCGGCGCGTACGTCGGCCAGCCAGTCTGTCGGGACGCCAACCGACAGCAGTGCCTCGTCGTCCAGCCTCGCGAACAGCTGCGGCTGCGGCGCGGCCGGAGCGCTCGCGGCGAGCAGGACGAAGTCGAACTGCTCGGGTGGAGCGACGTCCTCGACCCGCTCGCGCACCTCGACGATCTGGACGGCACCGGTGCGGGGGTGAGCCTCGATCCGGCGGCGCTCCGCCCAGGCGTAGGCGTCGTCATGGTGGTCGACATAGGCCACCAGCATCGACTCGCCGGTTTTGTGGACGATGAGCCGGACGTCGCGGTTGACGCGCGCGGACCAGAAGTTCGGGTCCTTGCTCTTATCAATCCGATGCAGCTGAAGGCCGTTGCCGGTCGGATCCATTTGCAGGTCGAAGACGCTGGCCTTAACCGCCTTCTGATCCTGGCCGGACAGCCGGTTGAAGGCGGCGGTGAAGGTGTCGGCGATAAGGAAGTTCATCAGCTATCGCTCACCGCTTCGTCCACAGCGCGCATGAGCGCGAGCATCTTCTGTGCGAGTTCAACGAAGCGCGGGTGATCGGCAACTTGTCCCGTCGGCGACTGGAGTATCAGCGAGGCCATCGCTTGCGGTCCCCAGGAAGCCGGATCTGCCGTCTTCCACCATGGCCACCATGCGTCCGACCTGCCGCCCTCAACATTCTTCACCGCCGCTGAAATAGGCTTCCTCAACGCGCAAACGTCGTCCTCGTCAACAGTTCCTTTCTTCTTCTCGGGAGCTCTAACTCCGAAATATATTTGATCGAAGTTGGTCCGTTCCGCCGCTATGCCTATGGCGCAATTCTCTGGCCAAGATGATCGGCGGACGCTCCAACAATTGTGCTTTTCGCCAATTGCGTCGTAGAGCGACCAGTCATCGTATTGTTCTGTGACGTCTGGAAATTCTTTCTTGAGAGCTGCTACGAGGCGCTCAGATATCTCTGTGGTGATCCGCTCATGCAGCGATTCTCCTGCGAGCATCGTCATGGCCAAGGCGCGTCGACCATCCGCGTCCCGCTCGTATTCGCCAGTAACCGCTTCAACGAATGGCAAATCAGACTTTTCGATCATTGGAGTATCACCGAATTCAAGGGCGAGATAATCGAGCATTTCATGGATATGGGTCGACGTCCGTTGAGCCCTGATCTGGTCCCGGCTGTCCGATAGCACCCCGTGCAACGACACTTCGTCGTCCTCATCAGAATAGAGATGGACTATACGAACATCATCCTTCGCTGTCTCTGGCTTCTTGTTGGACAGGAAGATCAGCACTGGCTTTCTACCGCGAGACCACAACTGCAAAGCAGAAAGATAATCAGCAAGCTGATTATGCTGCTGAGTCGCCCACGGCTTATTCTCGATACCAAGGATCAGGCCGGGAATCTCGATCACTAGATCGATCTGACGCCCCGCACGCGTGACCATTTCACGTCGGACAGAAACAGGATCCGTGACACCAACTCGCGGTAAGTCCAGCGCACTGAGCAAATTGTTTAGGAACAGTGTATCTTGTCCGTGCGATCCCGCGGGGTCGAATAGATCGGCTATTACTCTACTGAGTGTCACCTCATTTGGCTGGAACAGCATGAATGAGTTAAGGCGAGGGGCGCCGAACATCTCCGCACCTTCCCGCTTGGCACTGAGCCTAGGATACTGGTGCGCGAGCCGGATTAGCGTCGGGCGAAGAATATCGAGCGCCTTCGCCACCTATACCCCCAGCACCTTCATCACCTCGTCGCCGAAGTGGTTGATGACCTTAACCGCCACCTTGCGGCCACCGGTCGGGCGGTCGAAGGGGCGGGAGGTGTCGGAATATAGCGTCGCCCAGGCGTCCTCGTCGATTTCGGCCTGGAGGGCGGTCTTGAGGCTCTTGTAGGGGTCGTTCGCGCCCAAGAAATAGGCGTGGCGGACGAAGAAGCTCTCTTCGTCATAGTCGGTGTCGATGAACCAGGCGGCGATACCCTTGGTGTCGCTGGAGCGGATGTCGCCGGTGTTGGGGTCGAACACGTCAACGCCGTTCACCTTCACGCGGATGCAGGGGCCGCCGTCGTCCAACACCTCGACGTCGGGTTCGCCGAACACGACGAACATGTTGCCGCGGCCGGTGTTCTTCAGCTCATCCGACATATGCATGTCGGGGTTGATGCGAGCCTTGAGGATGGTGAGACTGCCGAGCTTGTCGAGCTCGGACGAATGCGCGTCGAAGTTGAAGGCGCAGGCGATCAGCACGTCAAAGCGGTTGTCCACCGCCTCGCGCGCGGCGGCGACCAGGTCTTGCCGGCCCACGGTGCCATATTCGGGGCCGATCAGGATGGCGGCGCGGCGCTCGGGACCGTCCTGGCCCTCGATAAAGGTTGCAGCGGCGCCGATGAAGTTGCCGGGCCAAGGCACGATGCTTTCGAAGGTGATGCGGTCACCCTTGGCCTGCTGCTTGACGCCCTCCGCCTTTAGATAGTCGATGACGATCGCGGCGAAGTCGCCGCCCGCGAGATCGGCGTCGGCGGGTGAGCGCGCGCCGTCGGCGGCGTCGAGCGTCTCGATCAGCTCCTCCTCGCTGGCGGGGAGGACGCGGTGCGGCGACAGGCTCTCGACCGTGAACGGCCCGGCGACGCGGACGCGGGCGGGATCGGTGTAGGGCTTGTCGTAGAGATATTCGACGTCGGCGCGCGCGGCGATGCTAGCGTCGATCTCGCGCTGGCGAGCGATGCGAGCCTCCCACCATTTGGCGTGTGGCTCGGCGGCGGCGGGCGGCGCGGTGGCGGGCAGTTCGCGCGGAATCTGCCATTCCTCCCACGCCTCGCCGGCCGCAGCGTTAAGCTCGGCGCGCAGCGGTTCGAGCACCGCCTGCCACTTCTCCCACATATCGTCGATGAGCGGGTTGTTGGCGATCGACTTGAGCGTGATGTGCGGCACGCGCTCATAGACGAAGCCCTGACGGATATCGTCATGAACCGGCGTCTCGGGCGGCAGCGTCCGCGTGAGCGCGGCTTCCTTGGCGCGGCCCTCGCGGCTGTCGGCGAGCAGATACCAGGAATAGCGCGCCGCCATCAGTCGCGTGCGTGCGAGCGCCAGCGCGACGCGGCTTGTATCCATAGTGATCCACCGCCGCCCCCATTGCTCGGCAACATAGGCGGTGGTTCCGGAGCCGCAGGTCGGATCCAGGACCAGGTCACCTGGATCAGTGGTCATCAACATACAGCGCTGGATTACGGTCGCGTTCGTCTCGACTATATAGACCTTATCGGACGCAAAGCCCGCAATACCAGTATCGTCCCAGAAATTTCGAAGAGACGTTGTTGGGCTGTCCTTCAAGAAACGAATAAATCGAAGATTATTGCCAACAGCTGATATGCGTCCGGCTTTCTGGATACGCTGCATTGAATCAGGAGTAGTGCCCCACCAACGCTTCCCGCTTGTATAGCGCCTTCCGTTGAATGTGAGTTCATACTTCGACCCGGGGCCAGGCTTAGTCAGATCGGAGCGCGTGTATATGTCACCTCGCTGCAACTCCGACGCGCTACACGAACTGATCGCCCGTTCCTGACCGTCGATCAAACAATGCGTATAGCCGCTCTTCTCCAAGTTTTCTTTTCGCAAAAAGATTGGCCGATACTTCAGAGCCTTTAAACTTTTCGAATACCACAAGAGGTAATCGAAAGTAGCTGGCATTCTGAATGCGGATTCTAACCCAGACGTCTTGGAAAAGCCAATCTGACTAACAAAGTTTTCGGGACCGAACACCTCGTCGAGCACTGCGCGCACGCGATGGGCATTCTCGTCGCTGATCTGGACGAAGACCGAGCCGCTCTCGGTCAGCAGATCGTGCATCGCGGTAAGACGGTCGCGCAGATAGGTCAGATAGCTATGGATGCCGTCCTTCCAGGTGTCGCGAAACGCCTTCACCTGCTAGGGTTCGCGGCTGATGTCAGTCTGCTTGCCGTCCTTCACGTCGCGCGACTGGGTGCTGACCTGCCAGTTTGAGTTGAACTTGATGCCATAGGGCGGGTCGAAATAGATGCACTGCACCTTACCTTTCAGGCTCTCGCGCTCGGACAGGCTGGCCATCACCTGCAGGCTGTCGCCCAGGATCATGCGGTTCGACCAATGCTGATCGTGCTGGTAAAACTCGGCGCGCTGGTCGGGCTCGATGCCATTGAAGTCGGCGAACAGGTCGGGCGCGTCGGTGGTCGCCTCGCGCTTCTCGGCCGTCCGGCGCTTCAGGTCGTCGATGATCGCCTTGGGGTGGATCTTCTCCTGGATGTAGAGCGGGGGCACGTTGACGACGAGGTCGGACCAGTCCTGCCGGTCCTTGCCGCGCCAGACGAGCTGCGCGTCGGACAGCGTCAGCGTGCCGGTCTCGGCCAGCTCGGCCTGTTGCGCCTCGGTGATCGTGATCCGCGCCCCGTTCCAAATGATCTCGGGCACGCTGACTTCCTCTTCGGTTCGTGTCTCGCCCTCAGCCAGCGGCCGGGCGCGGGGATAGTGTTTGGGCGGCAGCGGGTGCGTGTCCTCCTCGCGCAGGAAGAAGGACTGCAGCTCCGCCGTCGGGATGTTCCGCCGCGACGCGTCGCCGTGGCGCAGCGTGTCGACCTGCTTGGGGGTGCCGGGCTTGCGGGCCATCAGGCGGCCTGTGCCTGAGGCGCAAACATCGCGGCATCCTGCGCCTCGATCTCCGCCTCTTCCTCGGTGAAGGCGTCGTCGGGATCAGGTGGCGCCACGTCCTCGCGGACCGCCGCCTTGCCCATCGCCGCTTCGATCAGCTTGAGCAGCGCCTCGCGGCGAGCGGCCATGAAGCCATCGAAGTCGTCCGCCCGCAATAGCGCCGGCTCGATCTCGTGGCTGACGAGGACCTGGTCCAGATCGTCGCCGGCGATCGGCTGGTGCCGCTCGCCGCCCTTCTCGAGACGCGCGAGATAGGCCGACGGGGCTGACCCGCCGATGATGCGATTGGTGCGGGCGGACAGCGGGGTCTTGTTGACGATCGAGTTGTAGACCTCGGGCTTAATCCCGTTGGTCTTGCACCACGCTTCGGGAAAGATGTGGTGGATGTCCACGCTTTCGTCGAAGAACACCGTGTGGTCGTAGGGCTGGCCGGACCGGAGATCGCGCGCACCGGATCGCATCAGCAGGGCGTGAAAACCCTTGTAGGCGGCGGACAGGCGCGTTCGCAGCGTGCGCAACCGCTCCTCGCGGAAGTCCGACCGCTGAATGGTCTGCGGCAGTGGACCGCCGCCCAGCCACGCGCTGAAGTCACGGACGTCGAGGGCGAAGCGAGACTCGACCGCCGAACCATACAGTTCGCCGAACACGCCGCACCAATACCATTGCGCCAGTTTCTTGCGGACGGCGACGTTCTCCCAAGCCGAACCGAGCTCTCCGAGGATCGCGGCGAGCGGCACGAGCTGTGTCTGGTACGGCAGGTCGCGGGCCTTGAAGATGTTCAGCCCGTGCAGGAACTTGGCCGCGTTGAGATAGCCCTGCTCGACGAGCGGCGCGTATGCCTGATAGGCCGACAGCGGCAGCTGCAGCAGGCTGTTGCGCGTCGCGCTGATCGCCGGCGGCTCCTTTCCGGCGGCGACGGCGTCGGCCCTCACAGCCTTCGTGTGGAGCAGCGAAATCGCCTGTAGAAACTCCACGGGCTCGACGTTTGCCAGCACCGGGAGCTTGGCGAACTTCTCCTTGCGCGCCTTCCAGTCGTCGCGCAGCTGGAAATCCTGCGCTGCGTACATCGCGGTCACCAGTTCGAACGCATCGAGCGCCTTGCCGCCGGTGTTCACCTTTTCGAACACCAGGCAGACGGCGGCGCGGGTCGTGTCCTTGCCCAGCGTGATGAGCGGCACGTGATATTCGGTGAAGTTGTTGATGACGAGGCGCGAGAAGTCGTTGATCAGCGCCATGTGATCCTTGCGCGTCTCCATGTCGGCGATGACCCAGGTAAGCGCGTCCTGGATCCATAGCTGCGCCTCGAACACCTGGTCGATCGGGAAGTGCAGCGCGGCGAACTCGTTCTCGCGGGTCGACAGATCGAGCGCGATATCGCGGCCGAAATTCTCGCGAAGCACTCGGTCCTCAGGGACGGCGAGGATCGCATCGCGGCGGGCGGTATCGGGGTCGAGGGCGGCGCGGATGTCGAAGTAGAAGTGCAGCTTCACCGGGCGCTTCTTCGCCGTCTGGGTCGCCACCGGAAGCGTGGTGGCGGTCGACTGGTAGAGCGAGGTCATCCGCTGCTGTCCGTCGAGGAGATATCCTTCCAGCGGCTTGATCGGGGGCGGCGCGCCTTCGACCGGCCGGACGGCAAACTGGACCGCGCCGCTAGCGTCCAGCGTCATCAACGCTCCGACCGGAAAGCCTTCCGAAATCGAGGCGAGCAGATCGATGATGCGGTCCTGATCCCAAACCCAGCCGCGCTGAAAATCGGGCAGCTGAAGCCGACCCTCATGGCATTCGCGCATCAGGTCCTTCAGCGAGACGGGATGGGTCTTGAAAGAGGTCGTCATGCCTGGGTCCTCGTCGACGCGGCACTGGCCTGGTCGATCAGCGTCGCGACGAGCGCCCTGAACTCGTCTTCGGTGGTATAGGGATCGGTGAACTCGGCGAATGCCCAGCGCCCATAGCCGCCAAGCGCATTGACTCCGGGCACCCACATGTCGCGCGCGGTTTGCGCCTTGGCCTTGTCGCTCTCGTCGCGCTGACCCTTCATCTCCAACACGAGGTGCAGCGGCTCGGTACCTCCGCCGGCATCCAGGCGCACAAGGAAATCGGGCAGGTACCTCCGCATGGCCCCGCCATCGAGATAAGGAATTTCGAAGCCGAGCGCCTGGTTCTTGGCGTAGGCCAGAACGCGGGGGTGCCCCTCCAGCGCCTGTGCCAGCGCAATCTCCCAGCTAGAGTCCTTCACCACATGGCTGATCTGCGACCGCGGCGGCTGCGCGCCTGTCTTCCAGCATTCCTTGGAGGTGATGAAGTTGACGTGCCGGGTCGAGCCGCTCGGGTTGTATGGATCGAGCACCGCGACGACGTGTCCGCCGCCGCCTCGGGTGCAGGCGATGTCGATCTTCTCGGCGGCACGGGCGAGCTGTTCCTGATAGAGGATCGCGCCGATCGGCACGCCCTTCGTGACAAGATAGCCCTCGTCGATCCACCGCCGGGCGATCCGCTGGATCTGCGGGAAGAGGTGCTGCTTGGGGAAGCCGTCCTCGTCGCGGAAGTGGGTGTAGAGCAGGTGCTTGGCGAGGTTGAAGCTGATCTCCGACGGACGCAGCCGCGCCAGCACCTCGGGCGTGATAGTGACGCCGGCACCAACGATCCCCTCCATCGTCACCGAGGTCGGGCCGATATCCTCGGGCGTGATGACAAGTTCACTGTCCTCGCCGAACTCTGCGTTCAATCGCTCGGACGGCAACTCGCGGCGATAGCCGCTGACGCGCGGGAATCGGATCTCCAAGTCGGCGCGCTCGGCGATGGCATGGACGCGTGTGATCGGCTTGGGCGGCTTGGGATCAACCTTCTGCGGCGAGCGCGCGAAATCGAACGGGATGCCCATGATGTCGGCATATTCGACGTCGAACAGGCCCTGAGCATTAAGCTCGTAGGATTGGCGCCGAAGCCCGCGGCCCACCACCTGTTCACACAGCAGCTGTGTGCCAAACGCGCGGACGCCCAAGATGTGTGTAACGGTGTTTGTGTCCCAGCCTTCGGTGAGCATGGAGACCGACACGACGCAGCGGATCTGCTCGCCCAACCGACCGGGGCGACCGACCGTGTTCATCACCTCGCGTAGCAGGTCGCCTTCATTGACGTCGCCCTTGACCGCGCCAGCGCCCTCGCGGGCGGCGAGTTCGCGCTTGAATTGATCGATCTCGGCCGCGGCTGCATCCTTGAAGCCCTTGTCGAGGGCCTCGCCGGCCTCGAGCTGGCGAGAGTCGATGAGGAGAGTGCGCGGACGCGGCAGGCGACCGCCATGCTCATCGTAGTTGCGGAAGAGTTCGAGGTGGCCAGCGTGAAAGGCCGCACGCTCGCCAGCCTCGGCATTGCCGCGCTCGAAGCCGGCGATCCACTCGAACACCAGCTTCGAGATAGCTGTGTTCTGGCAGACGACGATGAACACCGGCGGCACACCGATGCCGGCTCTCTGCCAGCGATCGAACTCGCTGGCATAGTGGCTGTAGAGCGAGTTCAGCGCGGTCAGCAGAAGTGGCGGCAGATCGAAAGGACTGAGCTTGCCCGCCGCCGATGTGCTCTTGGGTAGCTGCTTCGGTCCCTTTTTGATGTTGTCCCACAGGTTGCGGTAGACGACGGTGTCGGTCTGGACGAGATTATCCGTCACCGGCACGCGCGGCAGTTTGACGATGCCGCTCTCGATCGCGTCCATCAGGCTGAAGTCGGACACAACCCACGGGAACAGCGTGCCCTCCTGATAGCCGGAGCCGCGCAGGAAAAAGGGGGTGGCCGAGAGGTCATAGACCGCACGGACACCGCCGGTGCGCTTACCCCTCCTGAGCTGGCGGTCGAGCGCCTCGATGCCGTTGATCCAGAGCCGAGCGGCTTCCTCGTTCTGCTCGGCCTCCTTCTTTTCTTCACCCGTCAGCGCGCCCTCGGCATCGCCACCGACTTTGTGCCGGTAGCAGTGGTGCGCTTCGTCGTTGATGACGTTGACGCGCTCGAAGCGCAGCAGCTTTCCGCAAGCGCGATCGAGCATCTGCGCGTCGCTTTCGACCGTACGGATCGGCTCCGGGTCGTTGCCCTGAAGGAAGCTGCGGGCAGCCTTCGGCATCGCCAGCGTCTCGCGATGCTGGAAACTGTGATAGTTGGTAATGACGATTTCGGCCCGGCGGATCTCCGGCAGCATCTCGGGCGGCACGATCTCGCGAGTGTCGTAGTAGTTGCCCGGTTCCGACGGCTGCAGCACCCGCAGCCGGTCCTTGATCGTGATGCCCGGCGCGACGATCAGGAACGCGCGCGAGAAGTCCTTGGTCTCCCTGCGTGCCGCGTTGATCGCCTGCCAGGCGATCAGCATGGCCATGACCGTGGTCTTGCCGCTGCCGGTCGCCATCTTCATCGCGAGCCGGAACAGCGCGGGATTGGCCTCCTCGTTGTCCTTGGCGATCTGATCGAGCAGCCCTCGCGTCGCCGCCCTACGGGGTGCGACCTCGGTCAGCCAGATCATCGTCTCGACGGCCTCGATCTGGCAGAAGAAGGGGCGGGGCCCGGCCCACTGCTCCTTCGGCCGTCGCCAATGTTCCAGCAGCCGCTGCGTCGCCGGGGTCACGCCCCAGTCGGCAGGGTTGGGAACGCTACGCCACGCATCCACATAGCCGCGGATCTCGTTGATCTTCGCGTTTTCGGTGTACGTCTCGAGGTCGAGAGAGGCCTGTGTGGCGGCGGCCTTCTTCCGCGAGGCTGGTACAGGCACAATGAACTTGGACGGGCGCCGCCCCTTGATCGGCTCGCCTTCGATCGGCTGCCCTGTGTCGTCGAGCCGATGATAGAGTGACGGCGGCGCGTAGGGCGAGTTGAGAATCGGTTGTTCGTAGAAACTGTTAGCCACAATGCTCCCCCAACATCTCCTTAGTGGCTGAGGCCTAAGCGTCCTGTCAAAACAAGAATCATAGATCGTCGGGCGCGAGACTCGCTGAGCCTGCCGCCACCCCTCGAGGTCGCACTAGACTATCGCACAAACGTATGGCACAGCATCAGTCAGGCCGCAGAAAACCGTGGTTTTTCAGCCGGCTACGAGCGCTAGAAAAGTGGTCGGGGAGACAGGATTCGAACCTGCGACATCCTGCTCCCAAAGCAGGCGCGCTACCAGACTGCGCCACTCCCCGACGCGTGCGCGGCCTAGCGAAGGCCGGCGCCGCGCGCAACCACTGGATCAGTCGACCGCCACGACGTTGTCGTCGCCGTTGCGGTCGATGTAGAAATTATAGGGGTCTATGCCGGCAAACGCGGGGCGGCGGGTGGAGAGGATGCGGACCTGTTGCTTGCCCGAGCGGATCGGGCGGCGTTCGACCAGAATGACGTCCTTTGCCGCGAAGGCGCCCAGGCCGGGCCGCGCGTCGAACAGGCCGATGTTGATCTGGTCGTCGAGCGCCGCGGCGCGCTCCTTGCCGGTACCGTCGGCGTAATATTTGGTCGCATCGACGGTCAGCACCGTCTCGTACCGGCCATCGGGCAGCTTGCGGGTCTTCGCATCCGTCGCCTTCAGGTCGTAGACGGTGATCCGCGTCAGCAGGTCGATGACCAACGCACGCTCGGCCGGCGTCCGTGCGATCGAGAGGAAGCCGTCGACCAGGTCGGTCGAGCGGGCATAGGGCGCGCCCTTGAACCGATAGCGGTTCAGCAACTGGCGGAGCATCGCATTCACGCGATCCTCGCCGAGCCGGTCCTGGAGCAGGTACATCACCAGCGCACCCTTGCGATAATGGATGTAGGGCTGGTTCTCGACGCGGTTGAGGGGCAGCTCCTCCAGCTTCTCGCCGCCGCGGCTGCGCAGATAGCTGTCGAGTTCGTATTTCAGGAAGCGGCGGATCTTATCCTCGCCGTAGGTGTGCTTCATCACCATCAGCGCGCCGTACTGGGCCATCGTTTCGACCAGCAATGTGCCCCCCTGCATGTCGGCGGAAATCAGCTGGTGCGCCCAATATTGGTGCGCGAGTTCGTGCGCGGTGATGTAGCCGACATAGTCGATCGCGTCCTTGTCGCGCGTGTCGGCGACGAAGCCGATCCGCTCCGAATAGGGCACGGTGCCGGCGAAGGCCTGGGCGAAACTGGCGTATCCCGGGAATTCCGAGATGCGGGCATAGTCGAACTGATACGGCCCGAACGCGCGCCGGTAATAGCCGAGCGAGTCGCGCATCGCCGTCAACATGCGATCGACGTTGTAGCCGTGCTTGCGGTCGTAGAAGACGGTCATCGTCACGCCGTCCGCGGCCAGTGTCTTTTCGGCATAGTCGGCCGACTGGACCGAGAAGAAGGCGAGGATCGGTGCGCCGGACACGAAATGCGCGGTGCGACGGCCGCCTGCGACGCTGTCCGCGACCTTGCGACCCGGTGCGATCGGGGTCTGGCCGGCGTCTGTCGTGACGGTGATGTCGGAGCGGACCCAGCTGATGTTGCCGACATAGTTGCGGCGGGTCGCCGACAGATCCTCCAGCTTCGCCGGGCGGACTTCGGGCGTGAGGCCGTATTTGCGGCGGGTGACGCGGTCGCTCAGCAGGTTCTGCCGGTCCATACCGATTTGCGGCGCGATGGCGAAATTGTTGAGGAAGGTTCCGTTGGCGACGAGCTGCGTGTCATCCTGGTTCGCGCGCAGGCCGTTCTGCCGGCGCTCGGTCGCGAAGGCGATGGTGCCAGTTGCACCCGGCGCGAGGGGCCGGTCGAAGCGGTAGATGCGGTATTGGGCATCGGTGTCGTTCGACACCAGTCGCGCGCCGGGGATTGCGACGTCGCCCAGCCGGGTCCGCTCATTGAACAGGCGCAAGTGCAGGTCACGCAGAGGGGCGCCGGTGTCGTTGACGAAGCGATAGGTGCCGCGTGTCTCTGCCCGGCGTTCCTTCGGGTAGAGCTGCACCGCGAGCGTGATGTCGGTCAGCGATGGCTGGCGCAGCGTTTCGTATTTCAGATACTTCTTCTCATACGCCGCCAGCCGCGCCTCCTGCCCTTCGCTGGTGCGATAGGTGTTGAGGACGTTCATGTTCCAGAACAGCCAACCGCCGACACCGGCGAAGACGGCCAGCGCGAGGCCGAGGATTGCCCCCGCCGGGCTGGCGAGACGATGCGGCAAGCGACGCACGCGCGGCATCAGCCGCGTTTCGGTTCCGCGGCGCCACAACAGATGCGCCAACGTCGCCAACACGATCGCGAAGGCGCCCCAATAGAGCCGCAGCCACCAGCCGATCGTGCCGCCGATCTGGCCGCCGTTCATGTCGGAAAGCTGCTGCCGGCCGGTCGCGCCGTAATTGTACAGCGGATGTTCGAAGCCGATGTTGCTCAGCGTGATCGACGCGACGAGGTAGACCGTCATGATCCCCCAGCCGACATATTTGTTTGGGCTGAGGGCTTGGACGAACACCGCCAGCACGGCGAGGATCGCCATGTCCACGCCCAGCGGCAGCAGATACCAGGCGACATATTGGCCGAACGCGATGTCGGTCTGGCCGCGCGACAGCTGGATCAGGATCGCGGCGACGACCGATACGGCAATCGTCGCGAACAGCACGCCGGTCACCGCGATCGTCTTGGGCAGCATGTACGCCCAATTCGGCAGCGAGGTCGCATCGATGATCTCGTGCATCTTGCGTTCGCGGTCGCGCCAGACGAGTTCGCCCGAGTAATAGATCGCGATGATCAGCGGGATCAGGCTGAAGGCACCTTGCAGCGTCTGGATCAGCATGAAGGTCAGCGGTCGCGCCTGCGTGCCGTAGATTTCGTTGGCGAACAGCAGCCCGCCGGCCGCGTTGAACAGTCCGACGATCAGCAAAACGATGAACGCCGGGCTGCGGAAGACCAACCGCATTTCGAAGGCGGTCCGCGCTGCGAAGCGCGTCCAGCTCGCCGCCGCGGGGCGCGGGGCGGGAAGGGTGTCGACGAGCTGCGGTGTCGTCGCGGCGAGCTTCGCTTCGCGCCTGGCCTGCTTGCGAAGTTTCCGCTTCGACGCGCCCCGTTCGGAGAAGGTGAAGCGGGCGTAGGCGACGCCGAGCGCGACGAAGCCGATGGCGATCCAGAGCGCGCGGTTGCCGATCAGCATCGCGGTCAGCGTAGGCGGCGCGCTGTTCGCCTCGGTCGCGGTCCAGTATCGCGTGACGTTGGCGATGGCCGCCGCGCCGAACGGTTCGAACCAGCCGGCCGTCTCGCGCAGCTCGGGCTTCGAGCGGATGAAGGTGTTGGCGACGACCCACAGCACCAGCAGCACGACGACGCCCAGATAGCTGTACATCATCGACCGCGTCATCGTCGCGACCGCGAAGAACAGGGCCGACGTGATGAACAGGTTGGGCACGGCGATGACGAAATAGGCGAAGGCATAGGCGCCCAGCCTGTTCGGCCCCAATGTCTCGGCATCGACCCACGGCATGAACGAACCGAGCCAGATCGCCAGCGGCACGACGAGGAACGCGATCGCCGCGGCGACGAACGCGCCCAGGAAACGCGCCATCAGATAGTCGAACTTGGCGACGCGGGTCGATCGCACCATCGGCCCGAACCCGCTGTCGTCGTCGCGCACGATGACGTTCGCGACGAACGCGGTCGTCACGAACATGAAGAACAGCGAGAGGATCAGGTGCGTCTGGACGATCGCCAGCGGCGCGTTCTTGTGGACGTTGCCACCCGCGCCGATCTGGATCTGTTCGATCGTCGCCGCGCCGAAGGTCAGCAGGAAGAACAGAATGGACACGACCCAGAACACCGGGTTGCGCAGCTGGTAGCGGAGCTCGAAGGCCGCGATCTTGCCGAACATCTGGACGACCCTCAGGCGGCTTGAGCGACGGGCGCGCGGCGCGAATGGGCGAGGGTGGAGAAATACACGTCCTCCAGCCCACCATCGACGAGCGTGAAGCCGTCGCCGGGGTCGCCCTGCGACAGGATGTGGACGATCGTCCGTCCGGCGAATAGGCGGGTCGAGATGACTTCGTGGCGTTCGCGCGTCGCGTCGAGGTCGTCGCGCGCGATCGTCTTGGCCCACACCGTCCCGCGCGACCGCTGGATCAGGTCGAGCGGAGCGCCTTCGAGCTGGATGCGCCCGGCCGCCAGCACCGCCATCCGCGGGCACAGGTCGGCGACGTCCTCGACGATGTGGGTCGACAGGATGACGACGACATTCTCGCCGATCTCGGCCAGCAGATTGAGGAAGCGGTTGCGCTCCTCGGGATCGAGGCCGGCGGTCGGTTCGTCGACGATGATGAGTTCGGGGTTGCCGATCAGCGCCTGCGCGATGCCGAAGCGCTGGCGCATGCCGCCGGAGAAACCCGCGATCGCCTTCTTACGGACGGACCAGAGATTGACCTGGTTCAGCAGCGTCTCGACCGTCGCCTTGCGCTCGGATGCGGAAGCGATGCCCTTCAGCACGGCCATATGGTCGAGCATGTCGTAGGCGGAGACGCGCGGATAGACGCCGAAATCCTGCGGCAGATAGCCCAGGCGCTCGCGAAGGCGTTCGGGGTTGGCGATGATGTCGATCTCGCCGAAGCTGATCCGCCCCGACGTCGGTGTCTGGAGCGTTGCGATCGTCCGCATCAACGTCGACTTGCCAGCGCCGTTGGGACCGAGCAGCCCGTACATCCCCTTAGGGATGCTGAGCGTCACGTCATCCAGCGCGCGCGTGCCGTTGCCATAGATATGGGTGACCGACGTCAGTTCCAACACGTATGATTCTCCCCCCGAGATGGACGGAGTGTAGCGGGCGTGTTGGGATTGTAAAACACCTTCCTTCCCATCACGCCGGACGTGATCCGGCATTCAGAACCGCAAGCAATGGCCCCTGTGACTCTGGATGCCGGATCAAGTCCGGCATGACGGTGAATGGATAGACTTACCGTCCTCCCGGTCCCATCCAGTCGGTGTCGCCGATGGGGTCGCCCGGGGGGACGTCCGGCGTACGGGGGCGTTCGGCGATCAGGGTGGCGAGCGTCTGCGGGTTGAGCAACTGGCGCGACAGGCCGGCCGCCCATGTGCCTTCATCGCCGGTCGCGGTCAGCTTCGACAGCCGGGTCGCGATCCGGGTGACGCGCTCGTTGAGCAATGCGGAAGCCTCCGGCGGGGTGGCGTTCGCACGTCCGGCCTGCGCCATCGCGACGATCGCGCGGGTTGCGACCCGGCGGGTCAGGGAGTCGGCGAAGCGCGTCACCGCCGCTGCCTCGACCGCGTCGAGCAACGCGGTGACGCCCGGCATCGCGGGATCGATCGCATGCTGCGCCTCCAGCCGCTGCAATCGCCGCGGGGCGAGCAGCGTGCCGAGTGCAAGCTGCGTTGCGGTGTCGGCGGCGACCAAGGGATCGAACACCGGTCCGCCCGCAGTTTCGAACAGCTCGATGTCGAACTGGCGGTTGCCCGTCCCGTTGCGTGGGGCGGACAGCAGCAGCGGCAGGGCGGGTGGCAGGCGCAGGGCTTCGGGGGAGATCGTGCGCAGGATGGCGGCGATGGCGGCGCGCTGGCTGGTGGCGGGAACGGCCTTTGGGGCGCCCCGCGGATCGCCCTTCACCGTGTAGGCGAAGTCGACCCCGCCTACCGACTTGGCCGCGGCGACCAGTTGGTAGCGATGCAGCAGGTAGATCGGCACGAAGCGGCGGCGCAGCGTCGACATCGGCTCGCCGGGCAGCAGATTGCGTTCGCCGAACTGCGCGATGGCGGCGCGGCGGACGGTCATCAGCCGATCGAGCTCGGCGACCGGGTCGGCGCCGTCGTCCCACAGCCCGCCCCAGGGCTGCGCGGTATCGGGTCGCCTTGCATTGTCGTCGGGGACGTAACGCCAGCCCTTGGCGGCGACCGCGTTGGCCTTTACGTCCGCAGTCGCATCGTCGCCGTACAGCCAGTCGACCGTCGCGATATCCCACGCGCCGAGGCCGACCCCATAAGCGTCCGACAAGTCCGGCTTGCCGCCGACCAGCGTGATCCGCGGGGGCGGATAGTCCATGACCGACGCGCGGTTCTGCGTGCTCGCGGCGAAATTGTGCGCGAAGCCGATCGAATGACCGACCTCATGCGCGGCAAGCTGACGCAGGCGGGCGATGGCGACTTGAGCGGGGTCATTCGGCTCGCCGGTGCCGGTCAGGCTGGCGTCGACCAACCCCTGGAAAATCTGGATATCCTGCCGCGCCCGTTCCGAGCCGAGCACGACCATGCCGCGCAGGATTTCGCCGGTTCGCGGGTCGGCGACCTGCTGGCCATAGGCCCAGCCGCGCGTCGCACGGTCGACCCAGGTGATCAGGCTGTACCGCGCATCCAGCGGGTCTGCGCCGGCGGGGAGCGGGCGGACGTCGAAGGCGTCGATATAGCCCGCCGCCTCGAACCCCGCCTTCCACCAGCTCGCACCCTCGATCAGCGCGGTGCGGATCGGCTCGGGCGCGGCGGGGTCGACATACCAGATGATCGGTTGCTTGACCCGCGAGCGCGCCGCGCGGGGATCGGTCTTCTCCAGCCGGAAACGGTTGGCGAAATCGAACACGACGTCCTGCCCCAGCGGCACGCCATAATCGACCGCCTGCGTCGCAAAGCCGGTCACTCGCGGATCGGCGCGACGCGGGACATAGCCGGGGGCGGGGAGCGCCATGAAGCTGTGATGGATGGAAAGCGTGACGCGGCGCGGTTCGGGCGCGATGTTGCTGACCTCCGCGCCCGGCGTGTCCGAGGCGAAGGTCTGGAGCGAGTCGATCTCGACGTTCCGCGGAAAGACTTTCACCGACGCCGGGTCGGCGGCGGACAGCGCCGCGTCGAGCTTGAAGCCGCGACCCGCACCCTGCGCATCGCCCCCGCCCAGGCTGCCGCCCTCCTGCCCCAGCGCCGCGGCGATTCCGGCGGTGTCGGTCGCCAGGAACGGCGCGAGGTCGACGACGATCGTTCCGTCCGGATTGGTGCGGGCGATCTCGCCCATCCAGACGACCGACGTCGCGAAGTCCGGCGAGCGTGCGTCGGGCTGACCGGGGACGCGGAAGCGGGGGTTCTCGTACTGGACCGCGACCTTTCGGCCGACGCGGCGGAACGCGATTAATTGCGTCTCGCCGAGCTTGCCCCTGTCGAGCGACGTCGGCGCGGCACCGAGACCGCTGCGCAGGCCGGGGGTGTAGAGGTAGCGCCCGGAGACGCCATCGGCGTCTGGGCGGGGCAGGGTGACGAGGATCTTGCCGGTGGCCTGATCGGCCTCGACGCGCAGCAGGGGCGCTTCGGCGCGGTCCTCCGCAATGGCGGGGGCGGCGACGGTCGCGAGCAGGACGGCGGCGTAGAGTGGTCGCATTGTAAATTCCCCCAACCGTTCGTGCCGAGCCTGTCGAAGCGTCGCTCTTTTTGCCGCACGGTCAGCCTATTTGTATCGGAGAACGGTGCTTCGACAAGCTCGGCATGAAGGGGGAGGGGTAGGGGAAACCCATCCTTCGTCATCCCCGCGGAGGCGGGGATCAATTCTGGCTGAATGTGGTGAGACTCACACCCTTCAGCGACTATTGATCCCCGCCTTCGCGAGGATGACGGCGGGGGCGCCGAAATGTCGGTGGAGGGGCTGGAGATCGAATTGCTGAGGTTTGAGGCTGAACCGCCTCACCCCGCCGACCGCCGCTCGATCAGCCGCGTCGGCAGCACCGAGCCCTCGACCGGCTTTCCCGCGATCGAGGCGATCAGCGTGTCGACCAGCACTTCGCCAGCGCGCGCATAGTCCTGGGCGATCGTAGTCAGCGGTGGTTGGGCGTTGGCGGCGGCGGGCAGGTCGTCGAAGCCGATGACGGCGACGTCCTGCGGCACCCGGCGTCCGGCCTCGGTCAACGCGCGCATCGCGCCGATCGCGATCAGGTCGGAAGCGGCGAAGATGCCGTCGAAGGGGATGTCGCGCATCATTAGCCGCCGCGCGGCGTCCTCGCCTGCATCCTCGAACGCGACGACATCGACTTGCAAGCCCGGATCGACTGGCAATCCGGCCTCGCGCAATGCCTGCGTCAGCCCGCGGTAACGGTCGGCGAACTCCGGATATCGCTCCGACGCGTCGCCCAGAAACGCGATGCGGCGGCACCCGCGCGCGATCAGCCGGCGTCCGGCGATCAGTCCGCCCTGCACATTGTCGCACCCGATCGTCGTTCCCGGCTGTCCCGGTCGCACCGATCCCCAGCGCACGAAATGCGTCTTCTGCGCGACCAGCTGGTCCAGACGCACGCGATACGCCTCGTAATCGCCATAGCCGAGCAAAATGATGCCATCCGCCTTGCGGCTGTCCTCGTAATCGACGTGCCAGTTGGCCGACAGCTGCTGGATCGACACGAGCAGGTCGAAGCCGCGCTTGGCGCAGGTCCGCGTGATCGATCCCAGCATCGACAGAAAGAAGGGGTTGATGAGCGAGTCGTCGAGCGCCGGGTCCTCGAAGAACAGCAGCGCCAGCGTATTCGTCAGCCCGCGGCGCAGCGAGGAAGCGTTCTTGTCGACCTTGTAGTTCAGCTGGCGCGCGATCGCCTCGATCCGGATGCGCGTCGCCTCGCTGACCGTCTTGTCGCCACGCAGCGCCCGGCTGACGGTCGGCTGCGATACGCCCGCCAGTTCCGCGATATCGAATGACGTCGGCTTGTCGTGCGACATACTCCTCCCCTCAGATCCCGCACCGTAGCGCGCGCGCAACACAGGTCAAAGCTCGCACTTGAATACGTATGCCGTCCGCTTCCCCAAAACCTGCGCCTGATCCACATCGTGGGACACAGCCACCCGTGGGGGTGGTGCCCGAGGCACGCGACGAAGAAAGCGCGAAGCCGGGTCAGGAGAGGGACTTTCATGCGGTATTCCAGCAACATGTCGATGCGCCGGCGCGGCGCTCTGATCGTAGGCGCGAGCGTGTTGGCGCTGTCGATCGCCACGCCGGCGCTTGCGCAGGAGGCGCAGAACGCGCCGGTCGAAAACCCGCCGAGCGGCCCGGTCGCGCCCGGTACGACGTCGGACGAGACGGCCGCCGAGATCGTCGTCACCGGCATCCGCGGCTCGCTGGAGGCATCGGCCCGCACCAAGCGCAACGCGACGATGATCGTCGACTCCGTGTCCGCCGAGGACGTCGGCAAGCTGCCCGACGTGTCCATCGCCGACTCGCTCGCCCGCATCCCCGGCGTCACCGCCCAGCGCCTCGAGGGCCGCGACCAGCGCCTGTCGATCCGCGGCCTCGGCCCCGATTTCTCCACGACACTCCTCAACGGGCGCGAGCAGGTGACGGTCGGCGACAACCGCGGCGTCGAGTACGATCAGTATCCGTCCGAATTCTTCCAGAACGTCAACGTCTACAAGGGCGCCGACCCCGCCCTGATCGCCGCTGGCATCTCGGGCACCGTCGACCTGCGGATGCTACGCCCGCTGGACCAGGGCAAGCAGACGATCGTCGTTTCCGCGCGCGGCCAGATGAACGACAAGAAGACGCTGAACCCCGACGGCACCCGCTACGGCTATCGTGCGTCCGCGACCTATGTCGATCAGTTCGCGAACGACACGTTGGGCATCGCGATCGGCGCGTCGGCGACGCAGACCCCGACCCAGATCGAACGCTACGCCGCGTGGGGCTTCCCCAACGCGTCGCAGGCGGGCGGCAATCTGATCCTGGGCGGTGCCAAGCCCTATGTGCAGTCGAACCTGCTGAAGCGCTATGGCGGCGTCGCGACGATCGAATGGCGTCCGTCGGATCGCTTCCACTCGACCTTCGATGCGCTCTATTCGAACTTCGAGGAAACGCAGCGCCTGCGCGGCATCGAATTCCCGGTGAACCCGGACTGGTCGGGCACGCAGAATAACGGCACGACCGTGATCGCGCCGGGCTATACCGTGTCGAACGGGCTGGTGACCGGTGCGACGATCAGCAACGTCGTCGCGGTGCAGCGCAACGACTATAACCGCCGCAAGGCCGAGAACCTGTCGCTCGGCTGGAACAACGACTTCGCGATCACCGAGACGACGCATCTGAAGGTCGATGCCAGCTGGAGCCGTGCGACCCGCACCGACTTCCTGCTGGAGACCTATTCGGGCACCGGCTACAACGCCAGCGGCGCGAAGGACACGATCCGCATCAGCCAGAACGGCGACGGCACCTACGACATCGTGCCGACGCTCGACTATTCGAACACCAGTATCATCCGCCTGACCGATCCGCGCGGGTGGGGCTATAACGGCACGGCCGCGGTGGTACAGGCGGGCTTCCTCAACCAGCCCGACTTCACCGACGACCTCAAGTCGCTGCGCGCCAGCCTGGACGGCGAGTTCGGCAATCTGGGCGTGATCAAGGGCTGGGAAATCGGCGGAAACTTCAGCCGTCGCAGCAAGGAGAGCAACTACACCTCCTATTTCCTCTGTCCCAAGGGCGCGGGGACCAACTGCACCGTGTCCAGCGGAACGCCGACCAGCCTGGCGGTGCCCAGTGACGTGCTGCTCGATCGGCAAGTGAGCCTGGATTACCTCGGCGTGCCGAAGATGCTGACCTATGATCCGCTCAAGGTCTACGCGCTGCTGAATTCGGTCTACGACAACCGCCCGTCGTCGCTGGTGCGCGACAATGTCGTGACCGAGAACGTCTGGACCGGGTACGGCAAGATCGTCATCGACGGCCTCGCCGGCGGCAAGCCGCTGAAGGGCACGATCGGCGTCCAGGTCGTCCACACCGAACAAAGCTCGGACGGCGCAATCGCCAGCCTGTTGAATGGTGTGGTTACGACCTCGCCGGTGACCGGCAAGGCCAGCTATACCAACATCCTGCCGTCGGCGACCATGTCGGTCGAGCTGGTGCCGGACTTTTACGTCAAGTTGAACGCGGCGCAGACGATGGTCCGCCCGCGCCTCGATCAGGAGCGCATCACGCAGGACGTGGGCATCAACACGTCCAACATCGGTCGCGGCAGCCTGCCGCAGAACAGCCCGTTCAGCTCGAACGGCGGCAACATCAACCTGCGCCCGTACAAGTCGACCAACATCGACATCAGCGTCGAGAAATATTTCAACGACGGCGGCTATCTGGCCCTGACCGGCTTCTACAAGCACCTGACCGACTTCGTCGATCCGTCGAGCTCGACCCTGTTCGACTTCTCCGGGCTGCTCCCGGCGTTGAGCGCGGCGCAGCAGGCGACGATCCGCAGCCAGAACGCGCAGTTCGGTCTCGTCTCACAGCCGACCAATTCGGGCGGCGGCGACGTGCTGGGGGTCGAGGCGACGGCATCGCTCCCGTTCAGGATGTTTACCAGCGCGCTCGACGGGTTCGGCGTGTTCGTGACCGGCACCTATGTCGACAGCGCGATCAAATATGGCTCCAATCCGACGACCGCGATCACCATCCCGGGCCAGTCGAAGTGGGTCGGCACCGCGACCGGCTATTTCGAAAAGGGCGGGTTCCAGACGCGCGTCACCTATCGCTACCGCTCCAGCTTCCTCGCCGAGCTGGCGGGTCTGTCGGCCAACCCCGAGTTCCGTCAGGGCAAGGCCGAAGGCGTGCTGGACGCGCAGATCGGGTACGAGTTCAAGTCGGGGCCGCTGACCGGCCTGTCGATCCTGCTCCAGGGCAAGAACCTGACCGACGAGCCGTTCGTCACCAGCGAGGCGAGCGACCCGCGGCTGGTGCGCGAATATCAGCGGTACACGCGCGATTATTATCTGGGCGTGACGTACAAGTTCTAACGACCTGCGCTCTGCCCGTTCGTGCTGAGCCTGTCGAAGCACTGCCTTTCTTCTTCGTGCCGCGAGGCATGACGCACGAAGAAGGGCAGCCCTTCGACAAGCTCAGGGCGAACGGGGAGGGAAGGGTACTGTGATCCTCAGGCGGATGTCAGACGGGAGCGCGGACATGACGACCAACCCACCGATCCGCATTGTGATCGCCGGCGGCGGATCGGCGGGGTGGATGTGTGCCGCCGCGCTGTCGCGCTTCCTGGGTGACGGCTTCACCGTGACGTTGGTCGAATCCGACGAGATCGGCATCGTCGGCGTCGGTGAAGCGACGATCCCGCAGATCCGGCTGTTTAATCAAGCGCTGGGTATCGACGAGGATGCATTCGTCCGCGCGACCGGAGCGACGTTCAAGCTCGGGATCGAGTTCGTCGGCTGGGGTGCACTGGACGAGCGCTACATGCACGCCTTCGGCAACGTTGGGCGCGATAGCGGGCTGATCCCGTTTCATCACACATGGCTGCGGGGTGTCCGGGATGGCGTCGCCCGACCATTGGGCGATTATGCGCTGAACAATGTGGCCGCGCTCGCTAACCGGATGCAGCGCGGGGCGGCGCGGACGGCGTCGGTGCTGCCCGACATGCCCTATGCCTTTCATTTCGACGCGAGCCTCTACGCCGCCTACCTCCGCCGGTTCGCCGAAGCGCGTGGAGTGACGCGGGTCGAGGGTCGGATCGTCGATGTGGAGCGGGACGGGGAGAGTGGCGACGTTGCGGCGCTGACGCTCGATCGCGACCGCAGGGTCGAGGGCGACCTGTTTCTTGACTGCACCGGCTTCCGTGCGCTGCTGATCGAAGGCGCGCTCGGGGCGGGCTATGAGGACTGGACCCGCTGGCTGCCGTGCGATCGGGCTATGGCGGTGCCGTCGGTGCGTGCGATGGACTTCACGCCCTACACCCGCGCCACCGCGCACGGTGCGGGGTGGCAATGGCGCATTCCGCTCCAGCACCGGACCGGGAACGGGATCGTCTACAGCTCCGCGCATCTGAACGACGATGCGGCGCGCGATCATCTGCTCGCAAACCTCGACGGCACCCCGCTGGACGATCCGCGACCGCTGCGGTTCGTCACCGGGCGGCGGCGCGAGTTGTGGAAGGCGAACGTGATCGCGATCGGCCTCGCGTCGGGCTTTCTCGAACCGCTCGAATCGACCAGCATCCACATGATCCAGTCGGCGATCGAACGCGTGCTGAAGCTGCTCCCCAGCCGCCGCATCGCACAGGTCCAGCGCGACGAATATAATCGACAGGCTGTGTTCGAATATGAGCGTATCCGCGACTTCATCCTGCTTCACTATGTCGCCAACCGCCGCGACGAACCGTTCTGGCGCGAGCGGCGAGAGACGGCGCTGCCCGATACGCTGCGGGCAAAGCTCGACCTGTGGAAAGCCGCCGCGCAGATCACGCGCGAGCATGAGGAATTGTTCACCGAAGTCGGCTGGTTGCAGGTTCTGGTCGGGCAGGGGGTCATGCCCGACACCTGGCATCCGCTCGCCGATGCGATGCCGGCGGAGCAGGTGGCGGAATTTCTCGACATTTTGCCGAAACTGAACGCCCGTGAGGTAGCCCAGATGCCCGGACATGCGGATTTCATCGCACGCTATTGTGCAGCGGCGGAAGGAGTGGCGGCATGAGCCTGGCCCTGGCGTTGATTCTGGCGGCCAACTTATCCCCCGTTCGTGCTGAGCTTGTCGAAGCACCGCTCTTGGAGCCGCGAGCGAATGGCGGGAGTATCGGAGAACGGCCCTTCGACAAGCTCAGGGCGAACGGATCGGGGGAGAGCGTTCGCACCCGCGAGGGCGGCGAGTTCCGCGCCCGTCCGCCCGAGGACGAGATCATCTACTTCGTCCTGCCCGACCGCTTCGACAACGCCGATCCGTCAAACGATCGCGGCGGGTTGAAGGGCGGGCCGCTCCAGACCGGCTTCGATCCGACGCGCAAGGGCTTCTATCATGGCGGCGATCTGAAGGGGCTGATCCGCCGGCTCGACTATATCCAGGCGCTCGGCGCGACGGCTTTGTGGGTCGGACCGATCTTCAAGAACAAGGCGGTGCAGGGCGCGCCTGGGCAGGAGAGCGCCGGGTATCACGGGTACTGGATCACCGACTTCACGACCGTCGACCCGCATCTGGGTACCGATGCCGATTTCCGTGCGCTGGTCGACGCCGCGCATGCGCGCGGGATGAAGGTCTATATGGACATCATCGTCAACCATACGGCGGACGTGATCCAGATTCGCGAGTGTGCGGGGCGGAGCGAATGTGTCTATCGCAGCCGCGCCGACTATCCGTACCAGCGCCGGGGCGGGGTCACGGGACAGCCGATCAATCCGGGGTTCGCGGGAGACGGCGTCCACACGGCCGACAACTTCGCGACGCTGACCGATCCGTCCTACGCCTATACCCCCGTGGTCCCGGCGGCGGAGAAGGGGATCAAGGTTCCGGCCTGGCTCAACGACGTGACGCTCTACCACAACCGCGGCGACACGACGTACCGGAACGAAAGTTCGACGATGGGCGATTTCGTCGGGCTGGACGATCTGATGACCGAGAACCCGCGGGTGGTCGCGGGAATGATCGACATCTTCGGCGGCTGGATCGACCGCTACGGCATCGACGGCTTCCGCATCGACACCGCCAAGCATGTGAACCCGGAATTCTGGCGGGTTTTCATCCCGGCGATGGAGGCACGCGCCAAGGCCAAGGGCATCGCGAACTTCCATATGTTCGGCGAAGTGTCGGAACACGACATTCGCCCCGCCGCGCTGGCCGAATGGACGCGGACCGCGGATCTGCCGGCGGTGCTCGACTTCGCGTTCAAGGAAGCGGTCGCGGCGACGGTCGCCGGCACGCAGGGTACCGTTCTGTTCGAGCATCTGTTCGACGGCGATGCGATATACGCCAAGGGCGCCGACACCGCCCGCATCCTGCCGACCTTCACCGGCAACCATGACGACGGCCGGATCGCGACTTCGATCCGCAAGGCCTTTCCGGCCGCGCCGGAAGCGGAGATCCTCGACCGGGTGAGGCTGTCGAACGCGATGCTGCTGACGCTGCGCGGCGTGCCGACGATCTATTCGGGCGACGAACAAGGCTTTGCCGGCGATGGCGGCGATCAGGACGCGCGCGAGGATATGTTCGCCAGCAAGGTGGCAAGCTACAACGACAACCGGCTGGTCGGATCGACCCGGACCACCGCGACCGAGAATTTCGGTTCCGATGGCGCGCTGTTCCGCCAGATCGCCGAACTGTCCCGCATCCGGCGTGCCGAGCCGGCGCTGCGGCGGGGCACGACGGTGATCCGCTATCGCCAGGACACGCCGGGCCTTCTCGCCATTTCGCGCATCGATCCGGCGACGGGGCGCGAAGTACTGCTGACGTTCAACACCTCGACCACGCAGGTGACCCGACAGGTGCAGGTCGAAGTCGCCTCCGCCCGCTTCGCCGCGCTCGCCGGCGCTTGTGCCTCCACCGCCACCGCGCCCGGCAGCGTCACCGTCACGCTGCCGCCGCTCGGCTATTCCATTTGCGCCTCGGATTCGAAATGACCGTACAGACCCTGCCTCGCACCGATACCGCGACCGCCGCCGACTGGTGGCGGGGGGCGGCGATCTACCAGATCTATCCGCGCAGTTTCGCCGATGCGAACGGCGACGGTGTCGGCGACCTCGCTGGCATCACCGCGCATCTCGATTATGTCGCCAGCCTGGGCGTCGATGCGATCTGGCTGTCGCCCTTCTATACCTCGCCGATGGCCGATTTCGGCTATGACATCGCCGATTATTGCGACGTCGATCCGATCTTCGGCACCCTTGCCGATTTCGATGCCCTGGTCGCGCGCGCGCATGCGCTGGGTCTGAAGGTCATCGTCGACCAGGTCTATGCGCACACCTCCGACCAGCACGCCTGGTTCGCCGAGAGCCGCAGCGATCGGCACAATCCCCGCGCCGACTGGTTCGTCTGGGCCGACGCCAAGCCCGAAGGCTCGCCGCCCAATAATTGGCAGTCGGTGTTCGGCGGCCCGGCCTGGACCTGGGACGCGCGGCGCGGGCAATATTACATGCACAATTTCCTGAACAGCCAGCCGCAGCTCAACTGCCACAACCCGGATGTCCAGGACGCCCTGCTCGATGTCGCTCGCTTCTGGCTGGACCGCGGGGTCGACGGTTTCCGCGTCGATGCGATCAACTTCTCGATGCACGACCCGGCTCTCACCGACAATCCGCCCGCGCCGACCGGTAATGGGGTGCGAACGCGGTCGTTTGATTTCCAGCTGCACGTCCATAACCAGTCGCACCCTGATATCCCGCTGTTCCTCGAAAGGCTGCGCGGCGTCCTCGACGACTATGGCGCGACCTTCACCGTGGCCGAGGTCGGCGGGGCGGACAGTGAGCGCGAGCGCAAGGCGTTCACCGCGCCTGGCCGGCTGGACAGCTCCTACGGCTTCGATTTCCTCTACGCGAGCGCGCTGACCCCGCGGGTCGTGGCGGAGGCGGTCGAGGCTTGGCCCGACACGCCCGGCATCGGCTGGCCGAGTTGGGCGTTCGAGAACCACGATGCCCCCCGCGCCGTGTCGCGCTGGGCGGGCGACCGCGATGCCCACGCCTTTGCCGCGATGAAGTTGCTGCTGCTCGCCTGCCTGCGCGGCACGATCATCCTGTACTATGGCGAGGAATTGGGACTGACCCAGGTCGACGTGCCCTTCGAGCGATTGCAGGACCCGGAGGCGATCGCGAACTGGCCGCTGACGCTTTCGCGCGATGGCGCGCGTACGCCGATGCCGTGGCGAGGCGATGCTCCTGGGTTCGGTTTTTCGACCGCCGATCCCTGGTTGCCGACCGGCCCAGATCACGGGGCGCTGGCGGTCGACCGGCAGGAAAGTGACGACGCTTCGCTGCTTAATCTCACGCGCCGCTTGTTGAAGCTCCGCCACGCAAGCGACGCGCTGATGCTGGGCGACATGACCATATTGACCGCGAGCGACGACGTGCTGGTCTTCGAGCGCCGGGCGCCCGGAGAGGTACTGCGCTGCGCCTTCAACTTCGGCACGCAGTCGGTCGATCTGGCGCCGGAGGGTAAAGACCGTTGGCACATCGTCGACCGTGTCGGCACAGTCGACGGATGGAATTTGACCGGCCCCGCGGGGCTGATCGCAAGGGAGAGTGCCTGATGACCCGGACGTTCGTGAGCCTGCTGGCGCTGGTCGCCGCTCAGCCCGCGTTGGCCGATGTGGTGGCGACGGCGACATCGCCCGACAAGTCGATCGCCGTTGCTGTGTCGATCGATAACGACGGCCGCGCGTCGTACGCCATCACCCGGAAGGGCAAGCCGGTGATCGCCAACAGCGCGCTCGGCTTCCTGTTCACCGACGCGCCGAAGCTCGACCGCTATTTCGCGCTGGTCGACGCCAAGACCTCGAAGAGCGACACGACCTGGACCCAGCCGTTCGGCGAATGGCAGTCGATCCGCGACAATCACACCGACCTCGTCATCCGCCTGAAGGAAAAGGTCCGTGACCAGCGCGAGATGCAGGTCACCTTCCGCATTTTCGACGACGGTGTCGGCTTCCGCTACACGCTCCCCGACCAGCCCAATCTGCATCACGCGAACATCGCCGATGAACTGACCGAATTCGCTATCGCTGAGGATGGCGTCGCCTGGTGGAAGCCGGCGTACGGCTGGAACCGCGAGGAATATCTCTACAACGCCACGCCGATTTCGGGCGTCGGCACCGCACAGACCGTCGCGACGTTCAAGCTGGCCAGCGGCACGCATCTCGCAATCCATGAGGCGGCGCTGGTCGATTATTCGGCAATGAACCTTCAGCGGTTCGAGGGCACGAAGTTTAAGGCAAACCTGACGCCCGGCTCCGGCGCGCCGAAGGTCAGTCGTGACGCTGGCTTCTCGACTCCGTGGCGGACGATCGCGATCGCCGACGATGCGCCCGGGCTCTATTATGCCAGCCGCATGACGCTGAACCTCAACGAGCCGAACAAGCTGGGCGACGTGTCGTGGATCGAGCCGGGCAAGTTCGCCGGCGTCTGGTGGAACATGATCAAGGGCGTGTGGAGCTGGTCGCGCGGGCCGATCCACGGTGCGACGAACGCGCATGTCCGTCAGTATATCGATTTCGCCGCAGCCAACGGCATCAAGTCGGTGCTGGTCGAGGGCTGGAACGTCGGTTGGGACGGCGACTGGTTCGGCAACGGCAACGACATGAATTTCAGCCAGCCGACCGAGGATTTCGACATCAAGGCGCTGTCGGAATACGCGCGGGGCAAGGGCGTCCGCCTCATCGGTCACCATGAGACGGGCGGCTCGGTCAGTCATTACGACAAGCAGCTCGACACTGCGTTCAAATTCGCCGCCGACCATGGCGAGCGGACGGTGAAGACCGGGTACGTCAGCGACGCCGGCCAGATCGAACGCGTCGATGCTGATGGCTCGAAGCACCGCGAATGGCACGAGGGCCAGTGGATGGTGAACCATCACCAGCGCGTCGTCGAGACCGCGGCGAAGTACAAGGTATCGATCGACAGCCACGAGCCGGTCAAGGACACAGGGCTCCGCCGGACCTATCCCAACTGGGTGGCGCGCGAGGGCGGGCGCGGCATGGAATATATGAGCTGGGCCGGCAAGAACCCGCCCGAGCATGAGGCGAACATGGTCTTCACCCAGCTGCTCGGCGGACCGATGGACTTCACGCCGGGCATCGTTAGCCTGAAGGGCAGCGAGAACAGCGACATCCCCTCGACGCTCGCCAAGCAACTGGCGAACTATGTCGTCATCTACTCACCCGTCGTCATGGTCGCCGACACACCCGAGGCCTATGCGCAATATCCGGGCGCCTTCCAGTTCATCAAGGATGTCCCCACGGACTGGTCCGACACCCGCGTTCTGAACGGCGAGGTCGGCGATTACGTCACGATCGTGCGCAAGGCGAAGGGTTCGAACGACTGGTTCCTGGGGTCGGTCGGCGACGAACAGCCGCGCACGACGACGATCAGCCTCGATTTCCTCGATCCCGGCAAGACTTACACCGCGCAAGTCTATCGTGACGGGCCGAACGCCGATTACCGGACGCCCAATCGCCATGCGATCACGATCGAGAGCAGGCCGGTGAAGCGCGGCGACACGCTGACGCTGGCGTTGGCGCCGGGCGGCGGACAGGCGATCCGCTTCGTGGCGCCGGGTGGGGCGAAGGGTAAGCGGCGGAAATGATCGGTGCCCCAGCCCCGTTCGTGCTGAGCCTGTCGAAGCACCGCCTTTCCTCGCTCGAAGGAGAAGGGCAGCCCTTCGACAAGCTCAGAGCGAACGGGGAGGGCGCATTGCGCCGGCTCTTTGCGAAAGCCGTGGGAAACCGAAAATGACAATCAACCGCCGCCCGCGCCAAGGCTTCGCCGGCCTCTGGAACATCAGCTTCGGCTTCTTTGGCATCCAGATCGGCTTCGCGTTGCAGAACGCCAACATGAGCCGCATCTTCCAGTCGCTCGGCGAAAGCGTCGACGACCTTGCGTTTCTGTGGATCGCGGCGCCTCTGACCGGGCTGATCGTCCAGCCGATCATCGGTCACTATTCCGACCGAACCTGGGGGCGGTTCGGGCGGCGGCGGCCGTATTTCTTCGGCGGGGCGGTTTTTGCCGCGCTCGCATTGCTCGGCATGCCGGATGCCCCCGCGCTGTGGGCCGCCGCCGTCCTGCTCTGGGTACTCGATGCGTCGCTGAACGTGTCGATGGAGCCGTTCCGCGCCTTCGTCGGCGATATGCTCGACAAGGACCAGCATACCGCGGGCTATGCGATCCAGACCGCCTTCATCGGGGCGGGCGCGGTGGTGGGATCGGCGACGCCGTACTTGCTCGACTGGTTGGGCGTCTCGAATACGGCGAGCGGGGGCGGGGTTCCCGATACGGTACGGCTCAGCTTCTACGGCGGCGGCGTGGTGCTGTTCCTGGCGGTGCTGTGGACGGTGCTGACGACGCGCGAATATTCGCCCGAACAGATTGCCGCCTTCGACGATACCGGTCCGGTCGACACCGCTGCGCCACCGACACCGCAATCCCCGGCGGGCGCGCTGGCCTGGATCGGTGGCGGGCTTGGTATCGGCGTGCTGGTCGCGGCGGTCGGGCTGGAGAAGGAGCTTTACCTCCTTGCCGCGCTGCTGATCTCATACGGCATCGCGCGGATCGTCGTGGCGCGACTGCATGCGGCGGGGCGGAGCGACAATCTGTTAAGCCACATCGTCGGCGACTTCGCCGGCATGCCGTCGATCATGAAGCGCCTCGCGCTCGTCCAGTTCTTCACCTGGTCGGCGCTGTTTATCATGTGGATCTACACGACGCCCGTGGTCGCCCAATATGCCTTCGGATCCGGTGATCCGGCAAGTGCGGCGTATAATGCAGGCGGGAACTGGGTCGGGATCCTGTTCGCGACCTACAACGGCGTGGCGGCGCTGGCCGCGCTGTTCCTGCTCCGGCCGCTGGCGCGGGCGATCGGGACGGTTCGGACGCATGCGCTGTGCCTGGCGATCGGGGCGCTTGGTTTCCTCTCGTTCCTGTTCGTCCGCGATGCCGAATTGCTGCTGTTGAGCGAGGTCGCGATCGGGATCGCCTGGGCGTCGATCCTGGCGATGCCCTATGCCATCCTCGCCTCCAGCTTGCCGCAGGCGAAGCTGGGCATCTACATGGGGTTGTTCAACGTCTTCGTCGTGCTGCCCCAGCTGCTGGTCGCGACGGTGATGGGGACGATCGTGCGGCACCTGTTCCCGACCGAGCCGATCTGGACGATGGCCTTTGCCGCAGGGGTGATGGCGCTGGCGGCGGTTGCGACATTAAGGGTGCGGGAGGCCTGACGGGATTTGCGACCGCTCGGCGTAGGTGTGATTCTCAGATCGATCGGAAGCCGCTGTAACATCCTCCCCTGTAAGGGGAGGTGGCTGGCGAAGCCAGACGGAGGGGTGTCAAGCTCTCTGGATGGGTTACACCCCTCCGTCGCGCTTGCGCGCGCCACCTCCCCTTGCAGGGGAGGATCGATATCACGCGCCCCCCAACCTTCTCAGCATCGGCGCGACGATGGGCGTCGTCAGCATCGTGCTCGCCACCGCCATCAGCAGCAGCGCGGTGAAGGTCGCGCTGGTGATGATCCCCTTATCCAGCAGGATGTTGGCGAAGATGATCATGATCAGCGCCTTGGTCTGTAACAGCCATCCGATCACATGCGTCTCCCGCCGCGGCCATTTGAGGATGCGCCCCGCCAGGTGAACCCCCGCGAGCTTGCCGCCGACACTCGCTAGCAACAGCAGCGCCGCCGCGGCGAAGACGGCCGGGCCGCCACCCTCCCAACTGGTCTTGAGGCCGGTCGACAGGAAGAACACCGGCATGGCGACGAGCAGGATGACAGAGCGGAACGCGTCCATCGCCTCCAGCTCGAACCATTCGGCGTCGAGGATCGCGCCCGACAGGAATGCGCCGACCATATAGTGCAGCCCCGACCAGTCGGCGCCGAAGCCGCATAAGGCCAGCCAGATGATCCCGACATACCAGCGATCAGCCTTGCCTAGCCTGCGCATCATCATCCGCACCAGGACCGCCGCGACTCCGAACGCGATCAGGAAGCCCAGCTGTCGACCGATGCGGTCCCAATCGAGCAGGATGAGCGCGAGCACGCCCCAGATCGCGATATCGTCCGCGCTGGCATAGCGCAGGATCCGCTGGCCTAGCGGCTCGCGAAGGATCGCCAGCTTCTCCATCAACAGGATGAGGATGGGCAGCGCAGTGACGGCACACGCCATGCCGATCCCGAGCACCGCCTGCCAGTCGCGCGCGTTCGGTCCCGACCAGCCGGGCCAGCGGAGCAGGAACGCCGCCGCGAGCGCCCCAAAGGTCAAGGGAATGCCAAGCGCAAGCCCTGCGGTGATTCCGGTTTCGCGCCGGTTCGCCCACGCCTGGTGCAGGTCGAGTTCGATCCCCGCCACCCACACGAACAGCATCACCGCCCACCATGCGATCCCGTTCAGCGCGGCTATGACCGGCGGGGCGAAAACATGGTCATAGACGGCAGGGGCAAATGCGCCGAGCACGCCGGGTCCGAGCAGGATGCCGCACAGGATCTGCACGACGACCAGCGGCGCCCAATAGTCGGTCCGCCCGAGCCGCCAGACCAGATAGGGCGCGCTGAAGATCACGAGGATCGCGATCAGGAAAATCTCGGTCGTATTCACCTCGCCCCCCATCCGCGAACCGCGAGATTGGCGCGTGCCGGGCCGGCGATCAAGTCGCACCCCAGGGCGGCGGATCGAGCGTGTCGCGCAGGAAGGCGATGAAGGCGGTCAGCGCCGCCGGCGTCGCCGGCGCGCGCGGATGAAGGGCGTAGATCGCGAGGTCGTCCGGCCCCGACCAGTCGGGCAGGATGCGCACCAGCCGCCCGTCGGCCAGCGCATCGGCCACGTCCCACAGCGACCGTAGCGCAATGCCGGCGCCGGTTAGCGCGAGTTCGCGGACCAGTTCGCTGGAGTTCGTGCCGACACGACTGATCACGTCGATCGCGCGGCGTTGCCGACCGTTGGCGAGCCGCCACGGCGATTGCCCGTCCGCCGCGAGTAAGGCCCGGCCGGCAAGTTCGGCGATCGTCTGCGGCACGCCGTGCGCGGCGCAATAGGCGGGACTTGCGCATAGCAGACGCGGATTGGAAGTCAGCCGATGTGCGACCACGCTGGCGGGCACCTGCGCCGTGATACGGATCGCCAGGTCGACGCGATCGGCGAACAGATCGACGGTTCCATCGGTCAGGTCGAGGTGAAGCTGCACTGCCGGATAGCGATCGACGAACCGGTGCAGAGCAGGCGCGATGTGCAGCCGGCCGAACGAGGTCGGGGCCGATACGCGCAGCGGCCCGCTGGGCGTGTCACGGATGCCGGTCAGCCGTTCCTCCGCCGCCCGCATCGCTGCCAGGATCTGCGTCACATCGGCGTGGAAGCGCTCACCCGCATCCGTCAGCGCGAGCCGGCGGGTCGTGCGGTGGACCAGACGCACGCCCAGGCGCGCCTCCAGCCGCGCCAGTCGCTTCGACACCATCGCCGGCGAGATGCGCAAAGTGCGTGCCGCGGCGGACAGGCTGCCGCTATCCACGACGGTGGCAAACAGGGCGTAATCGGGGTCCATTCGTTCTCCATAGGAAAAACTCTGTGAACATCTTCGTCTCTACCGTCTGGAATATCACCCGTCTATCTTTCCGGGGACGGAGGGACGATGATGGAACGGTATCGCGACTGTGCTGGACTGAAGATCGCGGAGCCGCTTGCGACGTTTCTGGAAGCGGAGGCTTTGCCGGGGACCGGAATTGCGCCCGATCGCTTCTGGACCGGACTGTCGGACATCTTTGCGCGTTTCGCACACGACAACCGCGCGCTGCTGGCGACGCGCGATGCGATGCAGGCAGCGATCGACGATTGGCACCGCGCGCGATCGGGCGCGCCGATCGATGCGGGGAAGTACCAAGCTTTCCTGCGCGAGATCGGCTATCTGGTCGACGAACCTGCGCCGTTTACCGTCTCCCCCGGCGCGGTCGATGCGGAAGTCGCGACGCTGGCCGGGCCGCAACTGGTCGTTCCGATCCTGAACGCACGCTTCCTGCTGAACGCCGCCAATGCGCGCTGGGGCAGCCTGTACGACGCGCTCTACGGCACCGACGCGATCGATACCGCGCCGGCAGCCGGCGGCTATGATGTCGAGCGGGGGGCGAAGGTCATCGCCTGGGCAAAGGCCTTCCTCGACCGCGCCGCGCCGCTCGCGGCGGGCAGCTGGGTCGATTGGGGCGGGGGCATGCCGGAGCTGGCCGCCCCGGCGCAGCTCGTCGGCCGATCGGGCGATGCGCTGCTGCTGCGCCATAATGGGCTGCATATCGAGCTCGTCATCGACCGCGATCATCCGATCGGACGCACCGATCCGGCCGGGCTGGCCGACATCGTGCTCGAGTCGGCGCTCAGCGCGATCGCCGATCTGGAAGACTCGGTCGCAGCGGTCGATGCGGAGGACAAGGTCGCCGCCTATCGCAACTGGCTCGGCCTGATGCGCGGCGACCTGACCGCGACGTTCGATAAGGGTGGGCGCCAGGCGACGCGTCGGTTGGCGGCCGACCGCAGCTATATCGCGCCGGATGGCAGCCCGATCACGCTGTCGGGGCGCAGCCTGATGTTCGTGCGCAACGTCGGTCATCTAATGACCACCCCCGCCGTCCTGCTGGCGGATCGCAGCGAGGCGCCGGAGGGTATCCTTGATGCGATCGTCACCAGCCTGATCGCGCTGCACGACATCCGCGGCGCGAAGGCAAACAGTCGGGTCGGCGCGATCTATATCGTCAAGCCGAAGATGCACGGACCCGACGAAGCGGCCTTCACCGACCGGCTGTTCGACGCGGTCGAGGATGTGCTGGACCTGCCGCGTCACACGATCAAGATCGGCGTCATGGACGAGGAACGGCGCACGTCCGCCAATCTGGCCGCATGCATCCACGCCGTGCGCCACCGCATCGTCTTCATCAACACCGGCTTCCTCGACCGCACCGGCGATGAACTCCACACATCGATGCTGGCGGGCGCGATGCTGCGAAAGGGCGACATGAAGGGGGCGGACTGGATCGCCGCCTATGAGGATCGCAATGTCCAGATCGGCCTCGCCTGCGGTCTGTCGGGCAGGGGGCAGATCGGCAAGGGCATGTGGGCGGCACCCGATCGTATGGCGGATATGCTCGCACAGAAGGTCGCGCATCCGGTGAGCGGCGCGACGACCGCCTGGGTGCCGAGCCCGACCGCGGCGACACTGCATGCGACGCACTATCACATCATCGACGTCGCCGAGCGCCAGCGTGTTCGTGCGGCGGAGCCCATCGCATCGCTCGACAGGCTGCTGACGATCCCGCTCGCCGCGGGGCGGAACTGGAGCACCGAGGAGGTCGCCGCCGAACTCGACAATAATGTTCAAGGTTTGCTCGGCTATGTCGTCCGCTGGGTCGACCAAGGCGTCGGCTGTTCCAAGGTGCCCGACATTCACGATGTCGGCCTGATGGAGGATCGCGCGACGCTGCGCATCTCGTCGCAGCATATCGCCAACTGGCTGCTCCATGGGGTCGTCACCCGCGATCAAGTCGATGCGGCCTTTACGCGGATGGCGGTGAAGGTCGATGCGCAGAACGCGGCCGATCCGGCCTATCGCCCGCTTGCTGACGGCGATGGCGTCGCGATGCGCGCGGCGAAGGCGCTGGTGTTCGAGGGGCTCACCCAACCGAACGGCTATACCGAGCCGCTGCTCCACCGCTATCGCGCCGAGGCGAAGGCGGCGGCTTGACCGGGGGGCGGGGGGCGGTAGCACGGGCGGTAATGTCGACCCGTCCCGTCAGCCGGCCCCAATCGGGCTCCACCATCCGCGATGTGGCGGCATCGGCCGGCGTGTCGATCCGCACCGTTTCGCGCGTGCTCAATCGCTCGCCAAAGGTGAATGCGGAGACGCGCGAGCGGGTCGAGGCGACGATCGCGACATTGGGGTTCCGACGCAGCGCACGGGCGCGGGGGCTGGCGACGGGGCGGTCTTATCTGATCGCGCTGCTGCACAATGACCGCAATGCGCTGGTTCTCGACACGCTGCAACGCGGCGTCGTCGAGGCGGCGGCAGAGCGAGGCTATGAGCTTGTCGTCCATCCCGCGCCCGCAGAAGAGACCGATGCGGTCGCCGATATCCTCGATTTCGTCGGGCGGTCTCGGATCGACGGGCTGGTTGTGATGGCGCCGGTGTCGGGGATCGTGGGACTCGCGGACGAACTCGCGGCAGCCGGTGTTCCGGCGGTCGCGCTGGCGGCGGTCGGGATCGCGGGTTTCTCTGACATGCTGGTGAGCGACGAACGCGGCGCGGCGGCGGATGTCGCGCGCTATCTGCGCGGACTGGGTCACGCTCGCGTCGGTCTGGTCAACGGCCCGCTCGACGCGCAATCGGCGCAAGAGCGGCGGTCCGGCTTCCTGAATGCGGCTGAGGGAATGGCGGTCGTCGAAGCGCCGGGCGACTATGGCTTCGATGCCGGCGTCGCGGCCGGAGATGCGTTACTCGGCATCGAGCCGCGACCCACGGCGATCTTCGCGGTCAACGACATCATGGCGGCGGGCGTGCTGAAGGCGGCGGCGGCGCGGGGGATCGCGGTGCCGCGCGACGTGTCGGTAGTCGGTTTCGACGGCAGCATGCTTGCGCGGATGCTGACGCCGGCGCTGACCTCGGTCCACCGCCCGCTCGCCGACATGGCGCGGTCGGCGACGACCCGCCTGCTCGACATCATCGAGGGCGGGGACGACGCAACCCCGCTGACCGCGCAGCTGACGCTGATCGAAGGGGAATCGTCGGGTCCGGCGCCGATCGGCGTTCAATAGCCGTTCGGATCGGAAAGTCGCTGATGCGCGCTTTCTACCGCCGTCACGAAGCGAGGATCACCGGACAGATCCCCGAACACTTCGCGCATGCCCAAGATCGCGCGCCAGTCGCCTCCAGCCGCCAACAGCCGGTCGGACATCGGATCGGTGATCCGCTCGCCCGCTGCTGCGGCCCGCTCGACGAAGCGCAGCCATGCCGCGATCGGCACTGTCAGCCGCTCGATCGGCCGCCCCGCCGCCAGCGCCTCGCGGGTCGTGTCGATGATGCGGTAGGGCAGCTTCTGCGAGCCGTCCCACGCGATCTGCGACAGCCTGTGCTCGATCGCCGGATTGGCGAAGCGCTTCAGGATCGCGGAGATATAGGCGTCGACGTCGAGCCCCGCGGGCGGGTTCAGCGACGATGCGATGTCCTGGCGCATCAGGCTTTCGGCGAAGGCGGCGAGCTTGGGATCGCGCATCGCGTCGGCGACGCTGCCATGTCCCAGGCCGAGGCCGACATAGGCGAGGGTCGAATGCGGGCCATTGAGAAGGCGCAGCTTCGCCGCCTCATAGCCGTGAACGTCGTTGGTGAAGGTCACGCCCGCCCGATCGAGCTCGGGACGCTCGCCGGCGAAGTCGTCCTCGATCACCCATTGGGTAAATCCTTCGCGCTGGATCGGCCAGGCGTCCTCCAGCCCGATCGCCTCGGCCACGCGGGCGCGGAGAGCATCGTCGGTCGCCGGCGTGATCGAATCGACCATCGCGTTCGGAAAACGGACCTCGTCCTCGATCCAGCGGGCAAGGTCGCCGTCGCGGGCCGCCGCAAAGGCCCTGACCGCCGCACCCAGCTTGCGGCCGTTGCTGGCGAGGTTATCGCATGACAGCACGGTGACGCCGGGCAGGCCTTTACGCCGCCGCTCCGCAAGTCCGGCGGCGATCCAGCCGATGGCGGTCGTCGGCGTGCCGCCCTCCAAATCCTTCGCTATGCCCGCGTGCCCGGTATCGAGCGTCCCGTCGCCGGCCAAGCAATAGCCCTTTTCGGTCACCGTCAGGCTGATGATCCGCGTGTCTTCGCCTGCCAGTGCGGCAAGTACGGCATCGCTGTCCTGCGTGGTCAGAACACGTCCGATCGAGCCGATGACGCGATACGATATCTGCTCGTCGAGCAAGGCCAGCGTGTAGAGCCCGTCCTGCGGGTTCAGCGCATCGGCGACCGAGGTCGAATTGAGGCTGATCCCGGTGATCCCCCAGCGCGGGTCGTCCGCCAGCAGCGTATCAAAGGCCGCCGCCTGATGCGCGCGGTGAAAAGCGCCAGGGCCAAGATGGACGACACCCGACTTCACCGCCGAACGGTCATAGCCCGGCGTGGCGACGCCGGCACGAACCTGCGCCAGCGTGGCGTTCGACAGCCGGGTCATGCCGCGGCCTTCTTGGCTACCGGCGTTTCCAGCCCATAGGCTTTGCGGACCAGCCCGTTGGTCAATTCATAGGCCAGCTCCGCTGCCTCCCAATCCTCCAGCCGGTGTTCGGCGACCAGCCGGGCGAGCCAGCCGCAGTCGATCCGCCTGGCGACGTCGTGGCGCGCCGGGATCGACAGAAAGGCGCGGGTGTCGTCGTTGAACCCGACCGTGTTGTAGAAACCGGCCGTCTCCGTCGTCATCTCGCGGAAGCGGCGCATCCCCTCCGGACTGTCGTGGAACCACCATGCCGGCCCCAGCTTCAGGCACGGATAATGCCCGGCAAGTGGTGCCAGTTCGCGGGCGTAAGTGCTTTCGTCCAGCGTGAAGAGAATGATCGTCAGGTCGCGTTCTGTCCCGACCACGTCGAGCATGGGCTTGAGCGCGCGGACATAATCGGTGCGCGACGGGATATCGGCACCCTTGTCGCGGCCGTAGCTGGCGAACAGGCCGGCGTTGTGATTGCGATAGGATCCGGGGTGGATCTGCATCGTCATCCCGTCCTCGACGCTCATCTTCGCCATTTCGGTGAGCATCTGGGCGCGGAACAGCTCCGCATCGGCACCGTCGGCCGTGCCCGCGATGATCCGACCGAACAGCGCCTCGCTCTCCGCCGCCGACAGATTGGCGGTCTGAGCCGTCGCAAAGCCATGATCGGTCGCGGTGGCGCCGGCGGCGCGGAAGTCGGCCCGGCGCTTGCGATGCGCAGTGAGATAGCCCGACCAGCTTTCGACGTCCTCGCCGGTCAGCTCGGCGAAGCGGGCGAGGGCAGGGCGGAACGCCTCATGCTCGGCGTCGATCACCGAGTCCGGGCGATAGGTGGTGACGACGCGGCCCTGCCAGCCCGAGCGGCGAATGGCGGCGTGATGCTCCAGCGGGTCATCGGCGCCCTCGGTCGTCGCCAGCAGTTCGATTCCGAACCGTTCGAACAAGGCGCGCGGGCGGAAGGCCGGGGTCGCCAGCGCCTCGCCGATACGGTCGAAGTAAAGATCGGCGCTTGCCGCCTCCAGCGCGACGTCAAGCGCGAAGACCGTCGAGAAGGCGTGGTCGAGCCACATCCGCGACGGCGTGCCCCGGAACAGGTGATAATTCTCGGCAAAGGTCCGCCACGCGGCGCGCGGATCAGTCGCCGGGACCCCGCGCTTGTCGGGCACGCACAGCGCATCGAGCGACACGCCCTGCGAATACAGCATCCGGTAGAGATAGTGATCGGGCGCCAGCAGCAGTTCGGTCGCGTTGGACCATGGCGCGTCGCCGGCGAACCAGGCGGGGTCGGTATGGCCGTGCGGGCTGATGATCGGCAGGTCGGCGACCGTCGCGTACAGCTCGCGTGCGATGGCGCGGGTCGTCGGATCGGCGGGCAGCAGGCGGTCGGGATTCAGGGTCAGCGGGCGCACGTGTCTCTCCTTGATCGCCGCCGGATAATGGCTTGTGCCATCGGTGGCAACGACGTATTTGCGTGGCATGAGCGAAGTGATGGATGGCCAGCGTGTGGTGCGCGTGGCGGCGGAAGACGATGTTGCGGTGGCGCTGGCCCCGATCGGTGCGGGTGCGTGTGTGACGGTCGATGGCGTCGAAATCGTGCTGCGCGATGACATCCCCGCCGGGCACAAGTTCGCGCTGCACTCCATCGCGAGCGGCGCCCCGGTCCATCGCTACCGCGCGCCGATCGGCCTCGCCTCCCGCGACATTGGGGCGGGCGAGCATGTCCACAGCCACAATGTCCGCACCGCGCTGTCGGGCGAACTCGACTATCGCTTCACAGCGCCTGCCGAGCGGCGGTTGAGCGACAAACATGCCGCGCGGACCTTCCGCGGCTATGTCCGCGCCGACGGCACGGTCGGCACACGGAACGAGCTGTGGATCCTGCCGACCGTCGGCTGCGTCGGACGGCTCGGCGAGCGGCTGGCGAATGCTGCAGCGGCGAAGGCAGAAGGGCGGATCGATGGCGTCCACGCCTTCAACCATCCGTTCGGCTGCTCGCAGCTGGGTGCGGATCTGGAGGGGACCGCGGCGATCCTCGCGGCGCTGGCGCAGAATCCCAACGCCGGCGGTGTGCTCGTGTTGGGGCTCGGCTGCGAGTCCAACCAGCTCGACGATATGCTGGCCCGCATACCGGCCGACCGGCGCGACCGCCTCGTCGCGGTGCGCGCGCAGGCGGAGGTCGACGAGTTCGCCGCTGGCGTCGCCGCGATCGACCGACTACTCGATGTGATGGCGGCGGACGTACGCAGCGACGTGCCGCTCTCCGCGCTGCGGCTCGGCGTGAAATGCGGCGGATCGGACGCCATGAGCGGCTTGACCGCCAACCCGCTGATCGGGCGGATGGCCGATGCGGTGACCCGGGCCGGCGGCACAGCGATCCTGACCGAAATCCCCGAGATGTTCGGTGCCGAAGGGTTGCTGCTCCAGCGCGCGGAAAGCGAAGAGGTGTTCGATCGCCTGACCACCGTCGTCAACCGCTTCAAGCGCTACTTCCTCGACCACGGTGAGCCGGTGTCGGAGAACCCGAGCCCTGGCAACATCGCTGGCGGCATCACCACATTGGAGGAAAAGTCGCTCGGTGCGGTGCAGAAGGGCGGGCTGGCAACGGTCGGCGACGTGATCGATTATGGTGGCCGCGCGACGCAGACCGGGCTGACGATCCTGGAGGCGCCGGGTAACGATGCGGTGTCGACGACCGCGCTGGCGGCGGCGGGGGCCACGATCACGCTGTTTTCCACCGGCCGTGGCACGCCGCTCGGCAGCCCGGTTCCGACGGTCAAGATCGCTTCCAACGGGCCCCTCGCAAAGCAAAAGGCGAACTGGATCGACTTCGACGCCAGTATCGTGCTGGACGAAGGGATGGAGCGCGGTGCGGATGCCCTGCTCGACCAGATCATCGAGATCGCCAGCGGCACGCCCACGCGCAACGAGCGGAACGACGAACGCGCGATCGGGATCTGGAAGCGTGGCGTGACACTTTAACTCAGACCAATTGCTGGACAGCCTGTCGCCGCGGTCGCTAAGGCCCCGGCATTGCATGAGAACCGGAGAATGGGCGTGATTGACGGAAGCATCCTGATCGGTGGGGAGGCGCGTCAGGCGACCGACCGGTTCCAGGCGGTCGACCCCAGCACCGGTCAGACGATCGAGGGCGATTTCTCCTCGGCCACGCCCTCGGACGCGGCGGAAGCTTGTGCGCTCGCCGAAGCCGCCTTCCCATCCTATGCCGCGCTCGCGCCGACCGATCGCGCCGCGTTTCTGGAGACGATCGCGGCGGAAATCCTGGCGATCGGCGATCCGCTGATCGAACGCGCGATACAGGAATCTGGCCTGCCGCGTGCGCGACTGGAGGGCGAGCGGGGGCGCACCGTCGGTCAGCTCAAGCTGTTCGCCGATGTCGTCCGCCGCGGCGATCATCTCGATGCGACGATCGATCCGGCGATGCCCGACCGCGCACCGCTGCCGCGTCCCGACCTGCGCCGCGTCAACATGCCGCTCGGGCCTGTTGCGGTGTTCGGCGCGTCGAACTTCCCGCTCGCCTTCTCCGTCGCGGGCGGCGACACCGCCTCGGCGCTGGCCGCCGGTTGTCCGGTCGTCGTGAAGGGGCACCCGGCGCATCCCGGCACCGGCGAACTCGTCGCCCGCGCAATCACTGCGGCAGTCGCCAAATGCGGCCTGCATGCGGGCGTCTTCTCCTATCTGCCGGGTGAAACCAACGCGCTCGGCAGCGCAATCGTCGCCGATCCCAATATCCGTGCGGTCGGCTTCACGGGCTCGCGTGGCGGCGGCCTCGCGCTAGTCCAGATCGCCAACGCGCGGCCCGAGCCGATCCCGGTCTATGCCGAGATGTCGAGCATCAACCCCGTCATCCTGTTCCCCGCCGCGCTGGCCGCACGCGGGTCGGGGCTGGCGGAAGGGTTCGTCCAGTCGCTGACGATGGGCGCGGGACAGTTCTGTACCAATCCCGGGCTGTTGTTGGCGATCGACGGGCCGGAGCTCGACGCCTTCGTCGCAGCAGCCGGTGCCACTTTGATAAAGAGCCAGCCGGTCACCATGCTGACGCCCGGCATCCATGCCAGCTACGAAGGCGGCGTCGCGGCGCTGGCCGGTCACAATGCGGTCCGTACCGTCGCACGCGGCTGTGTCGGGGACGGCGTGAACCAGGCGGTGGGCGCACTGTTCGAGGCGACGGCGGAGGCTTTCATCGCAGACGCCGCGCTCGGTCACGAGGTCTTCGGCTCGTCGTCGATCGTCATCCGTTGCCGCGACCTCGATGAAATCCTGCGTGTGCTTGGTTCGGTCGAGGGCCAACTGACGATTACGCTCATGATGGACGCGGCCGATCGCGATGCGGCGGCGCGTGTTGTTCCGGTCGCGGCGCGTCGGGCCGGTCGCGTGCTCGTCAATGGCTGGCCGACCGGTGTCGAAGTCGCACCGGCAATGGTCCATGGCGGCCCGTTCCCGGCGACGAGCGACGGACGCACGACGTCGGTCGGCACCGCCGCCATCGAGCGGTTCCAGCGCCCGGTCTGTTTCCAGAACCTCGCCGCCGATCTGCTCCCGCCGGCACTTGCGGATGCGAATCCGTGGGGCGTCGCGCGCCGGATGGATGGTATGCGCGAAGCGTCGCCGCACTAATTTCGGCCGGCGGGATCATCCGATACGCGTCGGGCGTTCCCGCCTGCCACTTGCCTGAAGGACGGCTGTGCCGCGCACCCTGACGATCGCCGCTCTCTCGCTGAGTTTTGCCGCCAGTTCGGCGCTTGCACAGACCGCAGGCGAGGTCGTCGTCGTCGGTCGCGGCCTGCCGCCACGACCCGGTGACGCGGCGTTCGACGTGGTGACGATCGACCGCGATCGGATCGCCCAATCGGCGAGCAATCGGCTTGAGGGCGTGCTGGCCGACGTCGCCGGGCTCCTACAGTTCCGCCGGTCGGACTCGCGATCAGCCAACCCGACCAGTCAGGGTATCACGTTGCGCGGGCTCGGCGGCAACGCATCCAGCCGGGCGCTGCTGATCCTCGACGGCGTGCCGCAGGCCGACCCCTTCGGTGGATGGGTCGCCTTTCCCGCCTATGCCACCGACGGGGTCGGTGCGATCCGCGTGACCCGTGGCGGCGGCAGCGGCTATTTCGGTCCTGGCGCGCTGGCCGGCACCGTCGAGCTGGAAAGTACCGGCCCCGCAGACGGCCCACCGATCCGCGCGCGCGTCGCCCGCGGCAGTCGTGCGTCGACCGAGATGTCGGGATCGGCGCAGCTCTCGCGTGGCGAGAGCTTCGCGACACTGGCGGCTGCCTATGCCTCAGGCTACGGGTTCATACCGATCATCGCGGACAGCCGCGGGCCGGTCGACCGCGCGGCGCCGTATCGACAGGCATCGGTCGCCGCCCGCGGCGTCCTCTCGCTCGGCGGTGCACAAGAACTTCAGGTCAACCTTTCCACCTTCACCGATCGACGCGACCGGGGCACGGCTTTCACCCGCAACACGAGCGAGGGTGCGGATGCCAGCCTTCGTCTGGTGAGCCGCGGCCGCTGGGGGGCGTCGCTGCTCGCCTATCTCCAGACCCGCAGGTTCGCGTCGCAATTCGCCGCCATCGACGCGGCGCGCCGGTCGGCGACGCTGACCCTCGACCAGTACAACACGCCGGCGACCGGTATCGGCGCGCGGCTGGAACTCGCACCGCCGGTGGGGGAGGGGATCGACCTTCGCCTGGGCGGCGACCTGCGCTCGGTCACCGGGCGTACGCAGGAACTCTACAGCTTCGTCGCTGCTGTCCCAACCCGTCGCAGGGTCGCAGGCGGGAGGACCCGGACGCTGGGCGCATTTGTGGACGCGAGTGCCGTCTTCGGACCGGTGACGGTAACGGCAGGCGGCCGGGTCGACGAATGGCGGATCGTCGACGGTCGGCTCAGCGAAGCGTTGCTCGCGGGCGGCGCGCCGTTGACGGACCCCGGCTTCCCGGACCGCTCCGGCCGGGAATGGACCGGCCGGGTCGGCGCGGCCTGGACAATCGCGGAGGCCGTGACACTCAGGACTTCGGCCTATCGCGGCTGGCGGCTGCCGACGTTGAACGAGCTCTATCGTCCCTTCCGCGTCAGCGCGGACGCCACCGCGGCCAACGCTGCACTCGATCCCGAACGGCTGACCGGCATCGATGCGGGCGTGACGATCGCTCCGACGCGTGGTGTCTCGATCGCCGCGACGGTGTTCCGCAATCGGCTGAGCGACACGATCGCCAACGTGACCGCCGGGCGGGGGCCGGGCACGTTCCCGGGAGTCGGCTTCGTCGCTGCCGGCGGCACCTATCGCATCCGTCAGAACCTGTCGGCGATCGACGCGACAGGCTTCGAACTTGACGCAAGCTGGCAGGGCAGGGCGCTGTTCGCCCTCGCGTCCTGGAGCCACGTCGACACCCGCGTGGCGGCAACCGGCCCGGCCGCCGCGCTCGACCGGCTCCGTCCCGCCCAGACACCACGCGACAGCCTGTCGACAACTCTCGGCTGGCGCCGCAACGGCCTATCGACCTCGGTGACGCTGAGGCACGTATCGGCTCAGTTCGAAGACGACCAGAACCAGCGCACGCTGGCACCGGCGACGACTCTCGACGGCTATGTCGCTGTTCCACTGACCGCCAGCCTGTCGATCGAAGCCCGCGCTGAAAACGTGACCGACACCCGCGTGGAAGCGGCGATCGGCGCAACCGGCGTGATCGAACGCGCCACGCCGCGGACGATGTGGCTGGGCATGCGCTTGCGGGGGTAGAGGGAATCGCGCTCGAGGCGAGATTTGGTGACCCCTACGGGAATCGAACCCGTGTTTCAGCCGTGAAAGGGCCGCGTCCTAACCGCTAGACGAAGGGGCCACGTCGCCGTGGGCTGGGCTCGGTTAGGGAAAGCTTGGGGCGGGGTCAACTGTCTTTCTTGGGATTTCGTATCAGTCGGCCCAGGCGGCGTCGTCGATGTGGAGTTCGGCCGCCGGGCGGCTGGACCAGTCGTCGATCTTGGCGCGTCCGGCCAGCCACAGGCGCCGATGGGGCGGGGCGCCGAGCAGCGCGGCTCCGAGCGGGGTTTCGGCAGCGCGGAACGCCATGGCCTTCAGGCTGCGGCCGTCGTCGCCGGCGACGATCGTGCGGACATGGCCGTTGCCGACGACACTGGCCTTCACGATCCGCACCGGGCCAGCGGCGATGCGGGGGCTGGGCCAGCCCATGCCGTACGGGCCGCCGACCTCCAGCGCGGTCACCAGATCGGGACAGACGCCCGCCGGTGCGAGGACGGCGTCGAGCAACAGGGCGCGGTTCTCGGAGGCCCGCGTGACGGCTTCGGCCAGGCGCTCCTCAAGGAAATCGGCAAAGGCGGCGACCCGGTCGGCCTCGATCGTCAGGCCGGCAGCCATCGCATGTCCGCCGCCGGCAGCGAGCAGGCCGTGTTCCTTCGCCGCCATTACCGCCGCGCCGAGGTCGACGCCGGGGATCGAACGGCCCGAACCCTTGCCGACGCCATGTTCGTCGACCGCGATGACGATGGCAGGGCGGCCCAGGCGTTCTTTAAGGCGCCCCGCGACGATGCCGATCACGCCGGGATGCCAGCCTTGGCCGGCGACGACGGCGACTTGGCGATCGGCGCCGAGCATCGCATCGGCGTCGGTCTGGACGCCGAGTTCGATCGCGCGCCGGTCTTCGTTCAGGCGATCGAGTTCCTCCGCGATGGTCCGCGCTTCGTCCGGATCTTCGGTCGTGAGCAGGCGCACGCCGAGATCGGATTTGCCGACACGGCCGCCGGCGTTGATTCGGGGTCCTAGCGCGAAGCCGAGATCGGTCGCGGTCGGTGCCCGGGTCAGGCGCGATGCGGTGATGAGCGCGGCGATGCCGGGGTTGCGGCGATTGGCCATCACCTTCAGCCCCTGCGCGACAAAGGCGCGGTTGAGGCCTTTCAGTTGCGCGACGTCGGCGACGGTGCCGAGCGCGACGAGGTCGAGAAGGTCGAGCAGCTTGGGTTCGGCGCGGTTCGCGAAGGCGCCGCGGGCGCGCAGGGTGCGGATGAGTGCGGCGCCGAGCAGGAAGGCGACGCCGACGGCCGCGAGATGCCCGTGTGCCGCGCCTTCGCCTTCGTCGAGGCGGTTGGGGTTCACCAGCGCGTGCGCGACGGGCAGGGCAGAGGCGCATTTGTGATGGTCGACGACGACGACATCGATGCCCGCATCCCGTGCGTCCTGCAAAGCCTCGAACGCCTGCGCCCCGCAATCGACGGTGACGATCAGCGTCGCGCCCTCTGCGCCAAGACGCCGCAGCGCGACGCCGGTCGGGCCATAGCCTTCGATCAGGCGGTCGGGGATATAGGCGGTCGGCGACAGACCGAGGTCGCGGAGCAGGCGGATGACGAGCGCGGCCGAGGTCGCGCCATCGACGTCATAGTCGCCGAACACCGCGACCGTCTCGCCCGCCTGAACCGCGTCGGCCAGGCGCTCGGCGGCGCGGTCCATGTCGCGGAAGATCGATGGATCAGGCATGAAGCCGCGGATGCTGGGCGTCCGGTGCGCCTCCAGCGCTTCCCGCGGACAGCCGCGCGACAGCAGGAGCTGCGTGACGAGATCATCGGGCACGAAGCCGCCGCCGACATCGCCGGCCAGCCCCCGCCAGCGCCATGGCTGGCCGAGTACCGAGCGTTCGATATTGAGAACCGCATTCACGGGCGGCGCGCGATCAGAGATACCATGGCTGTTCGCGGAACCACTTCGTGACGACATATTTGGTGCCCTTGGTCACCGCGGTCCCCTCATGCAGTGTCATCGGGTTGGGGCTGCCATCAGGTTTCATGTTGTTCCAGGCGAGCAACATGCGGGGGCGGGGCGGGATCTTGATGCCGGCCTGCGGGAACCAGGTCGCGCCGCCTTCCTCGACCTCGTTCAGATACAGCATCGCGGTCCAGGTGCGCTGGCCGCCCTCCTGCGTCATGCGCGGCCAATAGGGCTGGTCGCCGCGGAAATAGTCGTGGTGGGCGCGGAATTGCTGGCCGGGCGCATAACGCTGACCCTGCATCGTCTCGCCGTGCGGAGGGGCGATCCCGAGCAGGTCGGCGATGCGTTCGTCGATCGGCTGCACCATCGGTGAGAAGCGATCCATGTCGCAACTCTCGCTTGTACGATATTCGGGGTCGGGCGCGTCGGACAACAGGGTCGACGGGCGACGATGGCGATCGATCAGCTTGATCAGCGCCTCGCACTCCGCATCGGTCAGGAAATCGAGATGGTAGAAGACCTGCGCGCTCGGCACCTTGGCCTGCGCGACCGCCGGGTTGGCGGCGAGGCGTTCGGCGACCGACTGGCTGAAGGCGGCGCGGGCGCGGGAGGGCAGATCGGGATTGTCGACGGGACGGGCCATGCCGCGCAGATTGCGCTGGAGCGCCCCAAAAGCAAGGGGCCGACCGTCGCCGGCCGGCCCCAGAGCCTTACCAGAAAATGTCGTAGATCACGTCGACCACTTCACCGGTATCGATGTCGACCAGGATCGCGTCATTGTAATAGCGAACCCAGCGATACGGGCCATAGGCCGGCGGCAGGCGATAATCCCACGGATCGTTGATCCAGTAGTTCTGCGAGAACAGGATCGACCCGAGCGTCACACCGATGCCGAAGCGCTGATAGCCATAGTTATAGCCGCGCGGCGCGAAGTAGCGGGGCAGGCGATACGCCTGGCGATTGTTGCCGCGCCAGCCCTGCCAGTCGTAGCGGCGGTCGTTGCGCCAGTCGCGACTCCAGCGCTGGCCGCCACGGTTCCAGTCGTGATTGCCCTGGTTCCAGCCATTGCCCCGGTTCCAGTCACCGCGGCGTTGATCGCGCGCGAAATCACGACGGTCGTCCCGGCGTTCGTCGCGGAAGTCGCGGCGATCGTCCTGGCGGTCGCGCCGGAACTGGTCCTGCGTCACGCGGCCGTTGGCGAGGTCGCGGCGATCCTCACGGCGTTCCTGACGAAAGTCCTGTCGGTCGTCGCGGCGATCCTGACGGAAAGCCTCGCGGTCGCGGTTCCAGTCACGGTTCTGGCCGGGTGCCTGGACCTGACCCTGCGCCTGTGCCTGAGCACGCGCCGCTTCACGCTGAGCGCGCAAGGCGTCGCGAACGCCAGTCTGGCCGTTCGCCTGTGCCTGCTGGCGGGCCGCTTCACGCTGGGCACGGAACGCCTCGCGGTCGAAACCGCCGGCCTGTCCGCGCTCGGGGCGGTCAGGACGCTGGAACGAGTCCATGCTGCGTTCCGGACGCGGCGGCGGGGCAGGGCGATCCGCCTGGGGTGCACCGTCGCCACGGCCGGGACCGCCGCGGCGTCCCTGCCATTCCTGCGCGCTCGCCAGGACCGGCGAGAGCGCGGTTGCCGCGACCAGCGCGGACAAAATGAACTTCTTCATGGACCAACTCTCCACTCGCCGGTCCCCCGGCCCATCGTCGATGATGCCGGAATAAACGCCTCGGGGTGAGCCGTGGCTGAATTGCGTTGAAAGCAATTAGTCAGGATTCGATCCCCTACCGCCGCGTTGGCGAGAGGGCGGGCACCTCTTTCGCAGCCTCCGTGGGGTCGATATTCGGCGGCGGGGTCGCTTCCAGCGTCTCGTCGCCACGCGCGACGGCCGCGGCCTGAAGCACGGCGTCGACGAGTCGCGGGTAGATGCCGCAGCGGCACAGGTTGGTCAGGCTGCGGCGGACGTCATCCTCGCTCGGGTTGCGGTTGGTCCGCAGCATCGCCTGCGCAGTCATGACGACGCCGGGGATGCAATAGCCGCATTGGACGAGGTTGGCGGCGAGGAAAGCCTGTTGCAGCGGATGGTTGCGGTCGCGCGACAGCCCCTCGATCGTGGTGACGAAGCTGCCCTCCAGCGTGCCGATCTGCACGGTGCACGACCGCACCGCGCGGCCGTCGATGTCGACAGTGCAGGCGCCGCAGTCCCCGCTGCCGCAGCCATATTTCGTGCCCGTCAGGTTCGACGCGTCGCGCAGCGCGAACAACAGCGGCGTCGTCGGGTCCAGCGCATATTGGACAGGTTGGTTGTTGACGGTGAAACGGGTCATCGCAACCACCGTCCTATCCGCTCGAAAGCATGAACAAAAGGCGGAACGCGTCGCGGCATCCGGTGTTTGACGACGCAAATCGGTGAACAACACCCACGCGAAGGAGTCCGACCATGCCCAAGGCACTCAGCCAGTTCTCGATTACCCAGGAAGCCGATGGCTATGTCCTTCAGATCGAGGACGAAGACGGCGAGACGACCGAGTATAGCGCCACGCTGGAGCAGATCGACGACATCGCGATCGCGATCGAGGATCTGGATATCGTCGACGAGGATGACCCCGCGCTGCTCGGCGAGGACGACGAAGAACGGGTCGAGGATGAGGACTGAGTGTCCTCGCCGGTTTGATCAGCGGCGCTGACCGGTTTTTGGCGGCGTGGCGGTAGATTCCGGTGACAGCGGCCTCGGTCCCTGGGGCGTCGTCTCGAGCAAGGCGTCGCCGCCGATCGTGCGGTAGAGTTCCGTCAGGTTCTGGGCCTGCGCGAGACGCGTCCCGACGAGCGAGCGTTCGGCCGAGTAGAGCGAGCGTTGCGCATCGAGACTTTGAAGGAAGGTATCGATGCCGCCACGGTAGCGGGCGTCCGACAGGGTGTAATTATCGCGCGATGCGGCGAGCAGTGCAGTCTGTGCACGGACCTGATCGTCGATCGTTCCGCGACGGGCCAGGGCATCGCTGACCTCGCGAAAGGCCGTCTGGATCGTTCGTTCATAGGTCGCGAGCGCTCGGTCGAAGGTGGCGCGGGCCTGGTCGACCCCGGCGCGACGGGCGCCGCCGGCGAAGATGTCGTAATCGACCCCGCCGCTCGCACTCCAGGTGAACGCGTCCCCGCTGAACAGCCCGCCGAGCGCGCCGCTCGCCAGACCCAGCAGCCCGGTCAGGCTGATCCTCGGGAACAGCGCGGCGCGCGCGGCGCCGATCCGGGCGTTGGCCGCGCGCAGGTCATATTCGGACTGCACGACATCGGGGCGACGCAGCAGGACGCTCGAATCGAGCCCGGCGGGCAGTTCGGCGAGCGTCGGCAAAACCGCCTCGATCGACTCCGGCAACAGCGTCGAATCGACGTCCGTCCCGATCAGCAATCGCAACAGATTGGCATCCTGCGCCAGCGCGCTGCGCTGTTCGGCGAGGTCGGAATTGGCTTGCGCTAAGACGAGTTCGGCCTGTCGCAGGTCGGTGCGCGGGGCAATGCCGCCCTGCAAGCGGGCGCGGGTCAGGCGGACGCTGGTCTCGGCACTGCGCGCGGTACGCTCGGCGATCTGGAGCAGGCTGCGGTCGGCGGCGTAGGTCGTCCAGGCGTCGGCGATATCACCGACGAGAGCGAGGCGGGTGGCGCGGGCGGCAGCCTCCGTCGCGAAATAATCCTCCAGCGCCGCCCGACTGAGCGCGGCGAGGCGGCCGAACAGATCAATTTCGAACGAAGTGACGCCAACGCTCGCCGAATAGCTGTCGTTCACGCCGCCGCCGGAGCCGGTGGTGGCGCCTGTGCCTGTCCCGGTGCCGGGATTGGTTCCCGTGCCGACGCCGTTCGCGGACGACCCACGGCGAACGCTTGCCCCCAGTGAAGCGCCGACGGTCGGAAAGCGTTCGGCCCGCTGGATACGGAATTGCGCGCGCGCGATCGCGATGTTGGCGGCGGCGATGCGCAGGTCGCGGTTGTTGACGAGCGCGGTTTCGATCAGCCGCTGTAGCCGCGGGTCGCGGAAGATATCGCGATAGGTCACGGCGGGCAGCGCCGCCTCGCTCTGGCGCAGATAGGCGTCGCCGACCGGCCAGGATGGCGGCACCGGGGCGGCGGGCCGCTCATAGGTCGGCGTCATCGAGCAACCGGCGAGAGCGGTGGCGACGAGCAGGGTGATCGCGCGGCGCATCAGGCGTCTCCCTCCGCGGGCTTGGGATTGCCCTGATAGCCGGTCGGCTTTCCGCGCAGCTTGGCCAGCCCGTCGCGAACGCCGCGGCGGACGAGGACGAAGAACAGCGGGATGTAGAAGATCGCGAGGATCGTCGCGGTCAGCATTCCGCCGATGACGGCGGTGCCGATCGCGATGCGGCTGTTCGCGCCGGCGCCGGTCGACAGGGCGAGCGGCAGCACGCCGAAGATGAAGGCGAGGCTGGTCATCAGAATCGGCCGCAGCCGCAGCTTCGCCGCCTCCAAAGCCGCGTCGATCACGCGGGCACCCTTCTTTTCGGCCTGTTCGGCGAATTCGATCATCAGGATGGCGTTCTTCGCGGCCAAGCCCATCGTCGTGAGCAGCCCGATCTGGAGATACACGTCATTCTCCAGCCCGCGCAGGGTCACCGCGAACACCGCGCCGACAAGTCCCAGCGGAATGATGAGCAGCACCGCGGCCGGGATCGACCAACTTTCGTAGAGTGCGGCGAGGCACAGGAAGACGACCAGCAGCGACAGGCCGTAGAGGATCGGCGCCTGACCCGCCGACAGCCGCTCCTGATAGGATAGACCTGCCCAGGCGACCGAGGTCCCCGGGATCTGCGATGCCAGTTCCATCATCCGGTTCATCGCCTCGCCGGAACTGACGCCGGGGGCCGCCTGACCGGAGAATTCGAAGGCGGGTACGCCGGAGAAGCGCGACAGGGTCGTCGGTGCGGTCGACCAGCCGATCGTCGCGAAGGCGCTGAACGGCACCATCTGTCCGTCGCTGCCGCGGACGAACCATTTGGAGATGTCCTCCGGCGCGGCGCGATATTGTGCGTCGCCCTGGACATAGACGCGCTTCACGCGGCCACGGTCGATGAAGTCGTTGACGTAGCGGCCACCCCATGCCGTCGACAGAGTGGTGTTGACGTTGGCCTGCGTGAGGCCAAGCGCCGACAGTTTGGTCTGATCGATGTCGATCTTTAGCGTCTGAATATCCGGCAGATCGGTCAGGCGGACGGCACGGAGTTCGGGATCGGCGGTCGCGGCGGCAAGCAGCTTTTCGCGCGCGGCGACGAATTGCTCGCGGCTCAAACCGCTGCTGTTCTGCAATTCCATGGTGAAGCCGCCGGTCTGGCCGAGGCCGCGGATCGAGCCGGGGACGAGGGCGAAGACTTCGGCGTCGCGCAGCCCCTTGAACGCCGCGCTGGCGCGGTCGGCGATGGCGTCGGCGCCGTTCTCGATACCCTTGCGTTCGGACCAGTCCTTCAGGTTGAGGAAGCCCTGGCCGGTGTTCTGTCCCGACGCACCGCCGCCGCCACCGCCTGCACTGGTGAGCATGACGTCGACATTCTTGCCCTCCGGCCCGAGGAAATAGTCGATGATCTGGTTCTGTACCTGCACCGTCCGCGCCTGCGTCGCTCCGGCGGGAAGTCGGAACTGGATCTGGACGCGGCCCTGGTCCTCGGTCGGCAGGAAGCTGGTCGGCAGACGGAAGAAGAGCACGACCAGGACAGCGACGATCGCGGCATAGATCAGGAGGAACAACCACTTCCGATCGATGACGGTGCGCGACACCGTGACGTAGCGGTCGGAGGTGCGGTCGAAGAAGCGGTTGAACCCGTCGCCCGCGCGACGGACGAAGCCGGCGACGCGGGGGAAGCGGCGTTCCGCCCAGCCGTCGCGACCGTCGCCTTCGCCCTTTTGCTTCAGCAGGTTCGCCGTCAGCGCCGGGCTGAGGACCAGGGCGACGACGACCGAAAGGACCATCGCCGAGACGATGGTGATCGAAAACTGGCGATAGATCACGCCGGTCGATCCGCCGAAGAACGCCATGGGCAGGAACACCGCCGACAGGACGAGCGCGATGGCGATCAGCGCCACGGTGATCTCGTTCATCGATTCGATCGTCGCCTCGCGCGGCGACATGCCGGGATTTTCTTCCATCAACCGCTCGACATTCTCGACGACGACGATCGCGTCATCGACCAGCAGGCCGATTGCGAGGACGAGGCCGAACAATGTCAGCGTGTTGATCGAGAAGCCAGCGACCGCGAACACCGCGAAGGTGCCGAGCAGCACGACCGGGACCGCGATCGTCGGGATGAGCGTCGCGCGCCAGCTCTGGAGAAAGACGAACATGACGATGACGACGAGGATCACCGCCTCAATCAGCGTCTTCACCACTTCCTCGATCGAAAGCTTGATGAACGCCGTCGAATCATTGGGATAGGCATATTGCAGGCCCGGCGGGAAGTTGCGGGCGGCCTGCGTCATGAAGGCGCGGACGGCCTCCGCAGTGCCGAGCGCGTCGCCGCCGGGGGCCAGGTTGACCGCGATGCCGGCACCGGGGTGGCGATTGGTCTTGCTGATGGACGCATAGCTTTCCTGCCCCAGCTCGATCCGTGCGACATCGGCCAGCTGTACGGCCGCTCCGCTCGGTTGCGTCTTCAGGATGATCTTGGCGAATTGCTCCGGCGTCTGAAGCCGCGACTGGGCGGTGACGGTCGCGTTCAGCATCTGCGATTCGGCGTTGGGCACGCCGCCGACCTCGCCAGCTGCCACTTCGGTATTCTGGTTCTGAATCGCGGTAATGACGTCGCTCGGCATCAATTGGACCGCGGCGAGGCGGGCAGGGTCGAGCCAGATCCGCATCGCATATTGCGATCCGAACACGTTCGTCTCGCCGACTCCGTTGATGCGGCCGAGCGAATCCTGAAGGTTCGAGACGAGATAGTCCGACACGTCGGCGTTCGTCATCTTGTCGGTCGCGTCATAGACCGACACGATCATCAGAAAGTCGGGATTCGACTTGGTGACGCGGACGCCCTGTTCCTGCACCTGTTGCGGCAGGCGGCTGATCGCCTGCTGGATGCTGTTCTGGACCTGGACCTGCGCGATGTCCGGATCTGTGCCCTTTTCGAACGTGGCGGAGATCGTGACCGACCCGCGCGACGAGGAGGACGAGGTGAAATAGAGCAGCCCGTCGATGCCGGTCAGCTGCTGTTCCAGCACCTGCGTCACGCTGTTTTCCAGCGTCTCGGCCGACGCGCCGGGGAAGGTCGCGCGGACATTGACCTGCGGCGGGGCGACGTCGGGATATTGTTCGATCGGCAGCGTCATCAGCGCGCCGACACCGGCGAGCATGATGATGATCGAGATCACCCAGGCGAAGATCGGGCGATCGATGAAGATCCGCGAGATCATGAGGATTTCTTCGCGCTGTCACCCTTTTGCGCATCGCCGCTCGGCGGTCGCGCGCGCTGGACCGACCCCGCCGGGACCGGGCGGATGTCCTGACCCGGTTTCAGCTTGCCGAGACCCTGCGTGATGATCTTTTCCCCGGCGTTGATCCCGCGCGTGACGACCCAATAGGCACCTTGCGTGCGCGTGGCGACGACCTGGCGCTGCACCGCCTTGTTGCCGTCGCCAACAACGAAGATCGTCGCCGCGCCCTTCGCATCGCGCGAAACCGCCTGCTGGGGCACGAGCACGGCGTTGGGCTCGATCGCCTGATTGAATTGCGCGCGGACGAACATGCCGGGCAGGAGGAGCCCGTCGGGATTGGGGAAGCGGGCACGCAAGGTGACGGTGCCCGTGGCCTGATCGACCGTCACTTCGGTGAACTGGACTGTGCCGGTGTAGCCATAGTCGCTGCCGTCCTCCAGCTTCAGCCGGACCTGCGCGGTCGCCGGCATGACCTGACCCTGGGCGAGCGATCGGCGCAGGCGGAGCAATTCGGCCGCGGACTGCTGGATGTCGACGAACATCGGGTCGAGCCGCTGGATCACCGCCATCGGCTCGGTCTGGTTGTTAATCACGAGCGCGCCGACCGTCGACAGGCTGCGGCCGATGCGACCGGTGATCGGGGCGGGGACGCGGGTGAAGGCGAGGTTGACGCGCGCCGTCTCCAGCGCGGCCTGGTTCTGCGCGACCTGTGCCGCTGCCTGTCGCTGGGTGGCGATGGCGTCGGTATAGTCCTGCTTGCTGACCGCCTCCATCTCCGCGAGCGGGCGATAGCGGTCGGCGCGGACGCGAGCGGCTTCCGCGGTCGCGGCGGCGGCGGCGACGTTGGCACGCGCCTGATTGGCGGACGCTTGATAGAGCCGTGGGTCGATCTGGTAGAGCGTCTGGCCGGCGCGGACGAGTGCGCCCTCGGCGAACAGGCGTGAACGGACCAGTCCGGTCACTTGCGGCCGGACCTCCGAGGTTTCGAATGCTGCGGTGCGTGCGGCCAGTTCGGTCGGCAGCGGCACGGCGGTCGTGCGCGCGACGACATAGCCGACCTGCGCCGGTCCGCCGCGACCGCCTTTGGTCGCGCCGCCTTTGGACGACTCCTGTTTGTCACCTCCGCCGCCGCAAGCGCTGAGGGTGAGCAAAAGGGCTGCGGCGAGAACGCGGGAGGGACTGGTGTGCACGGTCGATCCTAACCGTTAGCAGGGAAGTTAGTTGCGCGGGCGGCACGATCTGTCTGCTGGCGGACGGTGGACGGATGTGGGATGCTTGGGGAAATGACCATGATTCTTCACGACTATTGGCGGTCGTCGGCTGCCTATCGCGTTCGTATCGGGCTGAACCTGAAAGGGCTAGGCTTTGAATCGGTTTCGCTCGACTTGAGGGCGGGCGAACAAAAGCTGCCTAGCTATCGAATCCTGTCTCCTCAAGGGCTTGTGCCGGCAATCGAGCATGATGGCGTCGTTCTGACCCAGAGCCTGGCGATCCTGGAATGGCTGGACGAGACGCACCCGGAGCCGGGCTTCCTCCCTTTCGACCCGACCGGGCGGGCGCGGGTGCGGGCGATGGCGTACACGATCGCGATGGACATCCATCCGGTCAACAACCTGCGGATCCTGAAGGCGCTGAAAGGGGATTTCGGGGCGGAGCAGCCGGCGATCGATGCGTGGGTTCGGCATTGGATCGCGGAAGGGTTCACTGCGCTGGAGGCAATGGCCGACGCGCCGTATCTGTCCGGCGAGACGCCGGGACTCGCTGATATCTGCCTGGTACCGCAGTGGTATAACGCTGAGCGTTTTGCGCTGGATACCTCTCCCTATCCCAAGCTGGCCGCTATCGTCGGACGGGCGAACGATCACCCCGCCTTCGCGGCCGCGCATCCGAGCCGCCACCCGCACGCGACGGATTGACGCCGCAGTGCAGCACGCCTAGTTGCCGCCGCAGATGGTGCCCGTGAGGGCGAAGAGGGAAGCCGGTGCAAATCCGGCGCTGTGCCCGCAACTGTAAGCCGGGAGCCGAGGGTCAACATGTCACTGGAAGCATCCGCTTCCGGGAAGACGGCCCGAAGGTGATGATCGGCAAGCCAGGAGACCTGCCATCGCGTCGTTCGCCGCCCGGCCGGGTCCAGCCATGCGCGTCGGGGAATGATCCCTTCGTAACGACAGCCATGTGGCCATAGTCGCGTCCTCCCGTGCGGGAGGGCGGGCCTGATATGTCGTTGCTGGTCCCGTTCGGTTCGACGCCGTGCGGGTGAGGATTGTTTCGTGACCAAGATTTCCTCCTCCGTTTGCACTGAGCTTGTCGAAGTGCTGTTCTTCTTCGCGAGAAAGGGCAGGGCTTCGACAGGCTCAGCCCGAGCGGTATTTTTGGCGACCGCTGCGCTACTTTCGACGCCGGCCGCCGCGCAGACCACCTTGGTTCAGGGCGATGACGTCGTCGTCACCGCAAACCGCACCGAACGGCCGGTCGATCAGGTCGGCCAGTCGGTCACCGTCATCGACTCCACCGAGATCGCGGCGCGGCAGTCCCAGGCCGTCGTCGATCTCCTTCGCACGGTGCCCGGTGTCAGCTTCACCCGCGCGGGCGGCATCGGCACCGTCGCATCGGTCAACATCCGCGGCGCCGATCCGCAGCAGACGCTGCTGCTGGTCGACGGCGTCAAGCTTGACGATCCGGCGAGTCCGGGCGGCGGCTATGACTTCGGCAACCTGCTGGTCGGTAACATTGACCGCATCGAAGTCGTCCGCGGCGCGCAGAGCGTCATCTGGGGCAGCCGCGCGATCGGCGGAGTGGTCAACGTCATCACCCGCGCGCCGAGCGACGATCGCGAGTTCGTCGCCAAGGGCGAGTATGGCTGGCGCGACACGGTCAACACGACTGCCAATGCTTCGGGCAAGCTCGGTCCGGTCTCGGCCAGCCTGGGCGGCCAATATTTCCGCACCGACGGTTTTTCCGCCTTCAACGAAGCCCGCGGCGGACGCGAGCGGGACGGCTATCGTCAGTATGGCGCGAACGGAAAGCTGGCGGTCGACCTGACCGATGGTTTCTCGCTTGAGGCGCGCGGGCGCTACTCGGACGCGAAGATCGACCTCGACGGCTTCCCGGCCCCGACCTTCGCGCTGGCCGACACCGCCGATTATTCGTACAACAAGGAGCTCAGCGGTTACGCCGGCGCGCGGCTGGCGCTGTTCGACGGCGCATTCCGCAATCGACTGGGTGTGGCTTATAGCCGCATCGACCGCGCCAATTTCGGAGCGACGGGACCGGCGACCTTCGATTCACGCGGCCTGAACCGCCGCTTCGAATATCAGGGCGTGATCCAGACCGGCATCGTCCAGGCAACGATCGGTGCGGAGAGCGAGCGGTCGCGGTTCGACGCTCTCAGCTTCGGCACCGCATCGCGAGCACGTGCGCTTATCAAGAGCGTCTATGGCGAACTGACGTTGACCCCGGTCAGGGGCGTCGCCCTGACCGGCGGCGTGCGCCACGACGACCACAGCCGCTTCGGTGGCGAGACAACGGCCGCGGGCAACGTCGTGCTGAGCCCAAACGATGGACGCACCGTGTTCCGCGCCAGCTATGGAGAGGGCTTCGGCGCGCCGTCGCTGTACCAATTGTTCGGCGATTACGGGAACCAGCGGCTGGTGCCGGAGCGCGCCAACAGCTGGGATGCCGGCGTCACGCAGCGGCTGCTGGGCGACGCTGTGCAGGTCCAGGCGACCTATTTCCACCGCGACACCCGCAATCAGATCGATTTCGTGTCCTGTTTCGGCGTGACCAGCGCGATCTGTGTCAACCGGCCGTTCGGCACCTATGACAACATCCGCCGCACGCGGGCCGAAGGGGTCGAGGCTACGCTGGTCCTCCAGCCGGTCGAGCCGCTTCGCGTGGCCTTCGCCTACGCCTATCTGGACGCGAAGAACCGCGACACCGGGCGCGTCTTGGCCCGCCGACCGAGCGAGAGCGTCAATATGGTCGCGGACTATCGGTGGGCGTTCGGCCTATCGACCGGAGCGACGATCACGCACGTCGGCGACAGCTTCGAAAACGCGACGAACAGCGTGCGGCTGGACGGCTATGTGCTGGTCGATCTGCGCGCGAGCCTGCCGATCGGCGACCGCTTCGAGGTGTTCGGCCGTGTCGAGAACCTGTTCGACGAGGCGTATGAGACGGTCTACCTCTACGGCACGCCGCGGCGTGCGGCGTACGGCGGGGTGAGACTGAAGCTGTGATCCGCTGGCTGGCGATGCTGTCGGTGCTGGTGGCTGGATGCGTTCCTGCTTCCACGCCCGTGCGCTCCGGGCGGCCGATGCGCATCGTCAGCCTGGATTATTGCGCCGACCAGTATGTGCTGAAGCTGGTCGGGCGCGATCGCATCGCTGCGGTCTCGCCCGATGCGGCGGCCGAATTCTCCTACATGCGGGCGGCGGCGCAGGGTGTGCGACAGGTGCGGCCGCAGGCGGAGGACGTCCTGCTGCTCAAGCCCGACCTCATCGTCCGCAGCTATGGTGGCGGGCCGAACGCGGCGGCGTTGTTCGCGCGGGCTGGCGTGCCGGTGCTGCAACTCGGTTATGCCGCCGATCTGGCGAGCATTCGCAAGGTGCTGGTCGACACCGCGACCGGGCTTGGCGAGCGGGCTGAAGGCGAGGCCATGGCGGCGGCGTTCGACGCGCGGCTGGCGAGGCTGAAACGCGCGGCGACGGGTAGGTCTGCGCTCTATGTGACGCCGGGGGGGGTGACGACGGGGCCGGGATCGATCGTCGATGAGATGTTGCGCGCGGGCGGGCTGGTAAACTTCCAGACTGCGGCCGGTTGGGGGCCGTTGCCCTTGGAGCAACTGGCCTATGCGCGACCCGACGTGGTCGCGGCAGCGTTCTTCGACACGCGGTGGAACCGGCCCGATCCGTGGAGCGCCGCGGCGCACCCGGTGGTGGGGCGGGCGCTGCGGGGCGTGCCGACGGCGGAACTGCCCGGGGCCTGGACGGCCTGTGGGGGGTGGTTTGTGTTGGATGCTGTGGAGCGTCTTTCTCGGATTGCTCACCCTCACCCTTCCGGAGCTACGCGCCTCCCTCCCTCTCCCAATGGGAGAGGGAAGGGTGAGGGCGGCGAAAGGTGAACGCGTGAAATTGTCCCTAGCCCTCGCAACCGCAAGCCTCGCCGCGATCATCGCCGCCTGCTTCCTCGGCTCCACCCAGCTTCCGGTCGATCGCCTGCTCGCCGCGCTCGCCGGCCAGGGCCTCCCGGGCGACGACATCGTCGTCTGGATGATCCGCCTGCCACGCGCGCTTGCCGCTTTCCTGGCCGGTGCCGCGCTCGGCATCAGCGGTGCGGCATTGCAGGGGCTATTGCGCAACCCATTGGCTGAGCCAGGGGTGCTCGGCGTCTCCGCCTGCGCGACCCTCGCCGCGACGGTCGCACTCTATTACGGCTTCGTCGGCACGTCGGCTGTTGCGCTGCCCGCGGCGTCGATCTTCGGCGCGTTGGCGGCGACGGCGCTGATCGCAAGCGTCGCGCTGCGCACGACCTCGGTCGCGACGCTGATCCTGATCGGTGTGGGTCTGTCGAGCTTTGCCGGAGCGATCATGGCGCTGCTTCTGAACCTCGCGCCCGATCCGTTCAGCCTGGCCGACATGATCAATTGGACTTTGGGATCCGTCGCCAACCGCAGCTTCGCCGAGATTACGGGCACGCTGCCGTTCATGGCTATCGGCGTCGGGCTGTTGATCGCGACGCGGCGGGGGCTCTCGGCGCTGACGCTGGGCGAAGAGGCGGCCGCCGGTATCGGCCTGAATTTGCGTCGCCAGCGGATCGCGGTCGTGTTGGGCGCAGGGCTGGCGACCGGCGCGTCGGTGGCGCTGGCCGGCGCGATCGGCTTCGTCGGCATCGTCGCCCCGCATCTCGTCCGGCCGTGGGTCGGTCACGACCCAGCGCGCAGCCTGCTGCCGTCCGGGTTGCTGGCCGGACTGTTCCTGGTGGTTGCCGATATCGGCGTCCGCCTGATCCCGACCACCGCCGAATTGCGGCTGGGCGTCGTCGCCGCGCTGGTCGGTGCGCCCTTGTTCGTCGTCATCGCGGCGCGGAGGCGGGGGGCATGATCCGGGCCGAGGGTTTGCGGTACGGCGATATCATAGCCGAAGCTTCGCTGAGTGTCGCGCCGGGTGAGCTCGTGGCGCTGCTTGGGCCGAATGGTGCGGGTAAGACGACGCTGCTGCGACTGCTTCTCGGATTATCGACGCTCGATGGCGGGCGCGTGGAGATCGACGGGAAGCCGGTCGCGAAACTCTCCCCGGCGGAGCGCGCGCGGCAAGTAGCCTATTTGCCGCAAACGCGACCGGTCGCCTGGCCGGCACGAGTGCGGGACATCGTTGCGCTGGGCCGGTTCGCGCATGGCTCGGCGGGGCGTTTGGGATCGACCGATGCGGCGGCGGTCGAGCGCGCCATCGATGCCTGCGATCTGGGTCATCTCGCCAATCGTGCCGCCGATACGTTATCGGGCGGGGAGGCGGCGCGGATGCACCTCGCCCGCGCACTTGCGGCCGAGGCGCCGCTCCTGATCGCCGACGAACCCGTCGCCTCGCTCGATCCGCGGCACCAGCACCGCGTGATGGCGTTGCTTTCGCAGTTCGTCGCGGGTGGGGGCGGGGCGCTGGTCGTGCTCCATGACCTCGACCTTGCTGCGCGCTATGCCGATCGCCTGATCTGGATGATGGATGGTTGGATCGTCGCCGATGGATCGGTCGCGGAGACGATGACGGCGGCGACGATCGCAGCGGTCTACGGTGTTGAAGCTCGGGTGACGGCGGACGGCGTCACGGTGATCGGCCCCGTTTAGCGCGCCGCCGGGCCGAAGCGTGCCGACAGGTCGTAAGCGGCGCCGACGAAGATCTGGCGGACATAGGTGATCGGTTCCCCGCCGCGCCATGTGCGGCGGTCGATCGCCAGGCAGGCGGTGTTGCCGGCGATCTGGAGCCGGCGCGCGGTCGCGGTGTCGGCACCGATCGCAGCGATGCGACTTTCCGCCTCCGTCCAGGCAACATGCTCAAGCAGCCATGCGCCGGGCGATGTCACGGAAAAGTCTGCGGCCTGCGCGTCCGGCACGGCAACCAGCGCGATCAGCCGGTCCTCGATCGCGAGCGGTATCCCATCGGCGAGATGGGTTCCGCTGAGGTGCAGCAGCGCGCCGCCGCGCGCCATTTCGGTTGCGACGGCATCCGCAGTGTCGGCGGCGCGGATCGCGCGGCTGTCGAGGCGGAAGGCATAGGTCTGGCCGCGGTTGCGGACTTCGACAGCGAGGTCGGGGATGTCGAGCACCATCGAATGGACCCGCGGCCGTGCAACGAAGCTGCCGGCACGCTTGCGACGCTCGATAAAGCCGTCCGCGGCGAGGGCCGCCAGTGCCTTGCTGACGGTCATTCGCGAACAGGCGTATTCGGCCATCAGCTCATGCTCGACGGGAATGCGTGACCCCGGAGCCCGTGTCCCGGCGAGGATGTCGCGTTCCAGATCGCGCCGGATACGGTCATGGAGCGGCGTCATGCCAGCAGCCGGGAGAGCGTGACGCGATAGCGCTCGGCGATGCGGTCGCGAGAGACGTGCCGCCCGCCTGCGACGACCTGTCGCCCCCGTCGCCAGACACCGTCGATCGCGCCGCGACCGGCGGCGAAGACGAGCGCATCGAGCAGAGCGTCTCCGTCACGTCCCACAAGGGCGGGGTGGTTCGGGTCAAGCGTCATGAAGTCGGCGGCGTCTCCCGGAGCCGCGAGCGCCTGTGTGCCGCCGGCGAGGGCGTCGCGATAGAGCCGAGCACCACTCGAACCCCGCCCGGCCAGCGGATTGCGTACCCGCCGCGTCAGACGCTGGCCATAGTCGAGCAGGCGCAGTTCCTCGGTCGCGTCGATCAGCATGTTCGAGTCCGATCCGATCCCGAACCGCCCCCCGGCCGCCTGCCATTCGACGGCCGGGAAAATCCCGTCGCCAAGGTTGGCCTCGGTGATCGGACAGAGCCCGGCGACAGCGCCAGTCCTTGCGGCGCGTTCGGTCTCGATCTCGGTCATGTGGGTGGCGTGAACCAGGCACCAGCGCGGGTCGACATCGGCATGGTCGAGAAGCCATTCGACAGGCCTTGCGCCAGACCAGGCGATGCAGTCGTCGACTTCCTTCATCTGTTCGGCGACATGGATATGGACGGGGCCAGTCGTCAGTGTCGGCAGGGTGGCCAAGTCGGTCGGCGTTACCGCGCGCAAACTGTGTGGGGCGACGCCGACAACGGCGTCGGGCAGCGGCGACACGGCCGAGATACTTGCGTCGAGCAGGCGGGCGAAGCCGTCGAGGCCATAAACGAACCGCCGCTGTCCATGCGTAGGTGCCGCGCCGCCAAAGCCCGACTGCGCATAATAAACCGGCAGCAGCGTAAGGCCGATCCCCGTCTCCCCCGCCGCCGCTGCAAGTGCCACCGCCATCGCTGCCGGGTCGGCATAAGGCGTGCCGTCCGGCGCGTGGTGCAGATAGTGGAACTCGCCGACGCGGGTGAAGCCGCCCTCCAGCATCTCGACCTGCGCCATGGCGGCGATGGCGTGGAGGTCGTCGGGCGTCAGACGGTCGACGAAGCGATACATTGCCTCCCGCCACGTCCAGAAGCTGTCGACCGACCCTTCCGCATGTTCGGCAAGCCCGGCCATGCCGCGCTGAAAGGCGTGACTGTGGAGGTTGGGCAGGCCGGGGAGGGCGATCGCGTGATGCTCATCGCCGGACTCGCGCGTCGCGTTGGGGATGGCATCGACGATGCGACCGTCGGTCACGGTGATGCGCACCGCTTGCTCCCATTCGGACGGACTGAGCCAGCGGTCAAAGAAGAAAGTCGGCATACGATAATGTCTATACATTAAAGATGGGGCATGCAAAGTCACTGGCCATGCGCTGCGATACCCTATGGCGAAACGCTCGACTCACGACGATGGTCGGCGACGGACTCGGCGTTGTCGACAGTGGCGTCGTGGCGCAGCAGGGCGGTCGGATCGTCTATGCGGGGCCGGAGACCGGCGTCGAACTGGAACCCGCCTCCGTGGTCGATTGCGAGGGGCGGTGGATCACTCCAGGCCTGATCGATTGCCATACGCACCTCATCTACGGCGGTGATCGCGCGGCCGAATTCGAGCAGCGACTGGCCGGCACGAGCTATGAGGAGATCGCCCGCGCGGGCGGCGGCATCGTGTCGACGATGCGCGCGACACGGGCGTCTAGCGAGGAAGCACTCGTCGACACCGCACTCCCGCGGCTCGATGCGCTGATCGCAGAGGGTGTGACGACGGTTGAGGTTAAGTCGGGCTATGGACTGTCAACCGCCGACGAATTGAAATCCCTGCGAGCAGCGCGAGCGCTTGGGGTTCAGCGCGACGTGCGGGTGACGACGACGTTCCTCGGTGCGCATGCCCTGCCGCTCGAATGGGCCGGGGACCCCGATGGCTATATCGCGCTTGTCTGCGACGAGATGATCCCGGCTGTGGCCGAGGCCGGCTTGGCCGATGCGGTCGATGCCTTTTGCGAGGGCATCGGCTTTTCGGCCGCTCAGGTCGCGCGCGTGTTCGCGGCTGCCCGGCGGCACGGCTTGCCGATCAAGCTCCACGCTGAACAGCTGTCCAACCTGCACGGCGCTAAAATTGCCGCGCAGCATGGTGCCCTGTCGGCAGACCATCTGGAATGGCTCGACGACGCTGGGATCGCGGCGATGGCGGCGAGTGGGACGGTGGCGACATTACTGCCGGGTGCCTTCTATTTCACGCGGGAGACCAAGCTGCCGCCGGTCGACGCGTTGCGCAGCGCCGGCGTCCCGATCGCTGTCGCGACCGATTGTAATCCGGGCACGTCGCCGCTGACGTCGATCCTGCTCGCGATGAACATGGCGGCGACCTTTTTCCGCCTGACCGTCGATGAATGCCTGCGCGGCGTCACCGTCAACGCGGCACGTGCCCTCGGCCTGAGCGACACGATCGGCACACTGGAGGCCGGCAAGGCCTGCGATCTCGCGATCTGGGACATCGAGCGGCTCGCCGAGCTGGTCTACCGGATCGGCTTCAACCCTCTCCACCAACGCATTCGGAACGGCCGATGATCGTCCTTACCCCCGGTACCGCAACCCTTTCCGACTGGCGCGCCGTCTATCGTGGCGAGCCCGTGGCGCTGCATGAAAGCTGTCGTGACGCGATCGCGGCCAGCGCGGCGTCGGTCGAACGGATCGTCGCGCTGGGGCGTCCGGTCTATGGGATCAATACCGGCTTCGGAAAGCTGGCGAGCGTGCGGATCGAAGCCGACGATCTCGCGACGCTCCAGCGTAACATCGTGCTCAGCCACGCCGCCGGTGTTGGCGCGCCGAGTCCGCGCGCGATCGTTCGGTTGATGATGGCGCTGAAGCTGGCGAGCTTCGGCATGGGCGCGTCGGGCGTCCGGCCCGCGACCGTCGTGATGATCGAGGCGCTGCTCGCTGCCGATGCGCTGCCGGTGATCCCCTGTCAGGGGTCGGTCGGGGCGAGTGGCGACCTGGCCCCCTTGTCGCACATGGCGGCGGTGATGAGCGGGGTCGGCGAGATCGATATCGCCGGTCGCATCGTTCCGGCGGCCGACGGTTTGGCGAAGGTGGGTCTGACTCCGCTGGAACTGGGGCCGAAGGAGGGACTTGCCCTCCTCAACGGAACGCAATTCTCAACGGCGAATGCGCTGGCCGCGTTGTTCGAGGCGGAAACTGTGTTCCAGGCCGCACTGATCACCGGCGCCCTGTCCACCGAAGCCGCCAAGGGCTCCGACGCGCCGTTCGACCACCGCATCCACCGCCTGCGCGGCCATGCCGGCCAGACAGAGGTCGGCGACGCGCTGCGCGGGCTGATGGCGGGATCGGCAATCCGGGCGAGCCATCGCGAGGACGACCCGCGCGTGCAGGACCCCTATTGCCTGCGGTGCCAGCCGCAGGTGATGGGCGCGGCGCTCGACGTGCTCCGTCAGGCCGGGCACACGCTGGAGGTCGAGGCGAACGGTGTCAGCGACAACCCGCTGATCTTCGCCGACACCGACGAAGCCCTGTCGGGCGGCAATTTCCACGCCGAGCCTGTCGCCTTCGCCGCCGACATGATCGCACTGGCGATCTGCGAGATCGGCAGCATTTCCGAACGTCGCATCGCGATGCTGGTCGACCCGGCGCTGTCGGGCCTGCCGGCGTTCCTGACGCCGCGGCCGGGGCTGAATTCGGGTTTCATGATCCCGCAGGTGACGGCGGCGGCGCTGGTCAGCGAGAACAAGCAGCGCGCCTATCCGGCGAGCGTGGATTCGATCCCGACCTCCGCCAATCAGGAGGATCATGTGTCGATGGCGGCGCATGGTGCGCGGCGGTTACTGGAAATGGCGGCGAATGCGCAGGCCGTCGTCGGGATCGAGTTGTTGGCGGCTGCGCAGGGGTGCGACTTCCACGCGCCGCTGCGATCGTCGGATGCACTGGAGCGAGCGCGGGCGTGCCTGCGTGGGCAGGTGTCGACGCTGGATGAGGACCGGCACTTCCATCCGGATATCGCGTCGGCGACAGCGTTGGTGCGGTCGGGGGCTTTGGTCGAGGGGATCGGGGTAAATCTCCCGGGAGTTTGCGCGTGAGCAATCCTCCCCGGGACGGGGAGGGGGACCGTGCGGAGCACGGTGGAGGGGGCTCTCCCCACGTGAATCCCTCGCGGCCCGCCCCCTCCACCACGCCGCTTCGCGTCGAGTGGCAGGTCGGATCGTCCCCCGGACGATCCTCGAACGCCCAGGGCGCGTTCGACCTGCCACTTCCCCTCCCCGTGCCGGGGAGGATCGAGGTCGAGCGGGGCGATGCACCCCTGATCGTCGCCTTCCCGCATACCGGGACCGATCTCGTTGATTGCGCGGACGCGTTCGTGTCGCCGTGGCTCGCGCGACGGGATGCCGACTGGTACATCCACCAGCTCTACGCCTTCGCCCGCGATCTCGGCGTGACGACCGTCCGCACGACCATTTCCCGCAGCGTGATCGACGTGAACCGCGATCCGTTGGGGGTGTCGCTCTATCCGGGGCAGGCGACGACCGAACTCTGTCCGACGACGACCTTCGATGGCGAGCCGCTCTATCCAGCCAAAGGGCCGGACGCCGATGAGATTGCCCGGCGCCGTGCGGTCTATTTCGATCCCTATCACACCGCCCTGTCCGCCGAGATCGAGCGCCTTCATGCGCGATACGGCCATGTCGTCCTCTACGACGCGCATTCGATCCGCAGCCGAATTCAGCGCCTGTTCGATGGCGCGTTGCCGCAGTTCAATATCGGTACGAACGGCGGCTCTACCTGTGCGCCTCGTCTGACCGCAGCGGTCTCCACGGCGTGCGGCCCGGACCAGATCGTCGACGGACGGTTCCGCGGCGGCTGGACGACGCGTCATTACGGCCGGCCCGAGCAGGGCGTCCATGCGATCCAGATGGAACTCGCGATGCGCGGCTATATGGCCGAGCCCGACACGCCGGACGAGAGCAACTGGCCGACCCCGATGCTCGACCAACCCCCGATCGCGCCGATGTTGCGCGCCGTCCTCACCGCCTGCCTGGATTTCCGCCCATGACACGTCTCGACCCCATCCGAGTCATCAAGCCCGCGACCGGCACGACTCTGAGCGCCAGGAGCTGGCTGACCGAAGCGCCCTTGCGGATGCTGATGAACAATCTGCACCCCGACGTAGCCGAGCGGCCCGAGGAGCTGGTCGTCTATGGCGGGATCGGGCGGGCGGCACGCGATTGGGAGAGCTACGACCGCATTGTCGAGACATTGCGTCGGCTGGGGGACGACCAGACGCTGTTGATTCAGTCCGGCAAACCGGTCGGCGTGTTCCGCACGCATCCCGACGCGCCGCGGGTGTTGATCGCCAATTCGAACCTGGTGCCGAAATGGGCCGACTGGGCGCACTTCGACGAGCTCGATCGCAAGGGGCTGGCGATGTACGGCCAGATGACCGCGGGGTCGTGGATCTACATCGGCACGCAGGGGATCGTTCAGGGAACCTACGAGACGTTTGTCGAGATGGGTCGCCAGCATCATGGCGGCGACCTGTCGGGCAAGTGGCTGCTGACGGCCGGACTGGGCGGCATGGGTGGCGCCCAGCCGCTCGCGGCGGTGATGGCGGGCGCGTCGTGCCTCGCGATCGAATGCCAGCAGAGCCGCATCGATATGCGGCTGCGGACCGGATATCTCGACCGCGCGACGACCAGCCTGGACGAGGCGCTGGAGATCGTAACTACCGCAACCGCGCCGACGTCGGTCGGGCTGCTCGGGAACGCCGCCGAGCTGTTGCCGGAGATAATGGCGCGCGGCGTGCGCCCGGACCTGCTGACCGATCAGACCAGCGCGCATGATCCGGTCAACGGCTATTTGCCGGCCGGGTGGACGGTCGAGCGTTGGCTGGCGACGCGCGAGCAGAACCCCGAGGCCGTCGCCGAAGCCGCCAAGGCATCGATGGCGCGGCATGTCAAGGCGATGCTGGCTTTCCAGGCCGCCGGCGTGCCGACGGTGGATTACGGCAATAACATCCGCCAGGTCGCGAAGGACGAGGGCGTGGCAAACGCCTTCGATTTCCCCGGCTTCGTGCCGGCCTATATTCGCCCGCTCTTCTGTCGTGGGGTCGGGCCGTTCCGCTGGGCGGCGCTGTCGGGCGATCCGGAGGATATCTATCGCACCGATGCCAAGGTGAAGGAGCTGCTGCCCGACGACACGCACCTGCACCGATGGCTCGACATGGCGCGCGAGCGGATCAGGTTCCAAGGCCTGCCGGCGCGCATCTGCTGGGTCGGGCTCGGCGATCGCCATCGGCTCGGGCTGGCGTTCAACGAGATGGTGGCGTCGGGCGAGTTGAAAGCGCCGGTTGTGATCGGACGCGATCACCTGGACAGCGGCTCGGTCGCCTCGCCAAATCGCGAGACCGAGGCGATGCGTGACGGGTCTGATGCGGTCAGCGACTGGCCGCTGCTCAACGCGCTGCTCAATACCGCCAGCGGCGCGACCTGGGTATCGCTGCACCATGGCGGTGGCGTCGGCATGGGCTATTCGCAGCATTCGGGGATGGTGATCGTCGCCGATGGCACGCCCGAGGCGGCGAAGCGGTTGGAGCGGGTGTTGTGGAACGATCCCGCGACCGGCGTGATGCGGCATGCGGATGCGGGCTACGACATCGCGCGGGAGTGCGCGCGCACTCAGGGGCTCGACCTGCCCGGCATCCTGTGACGGAACCGGGGCGGGCGGGGGGCTTTTCCTTCGGCGAAGGAGAGCCCCGATGGCCGACAGCGAATTCACACCGACGATGAAAATGGCCGCGAATGCGAAGCGCGGGCTGAAGCTGCACGAGAAATTCGATCGCGGCGGGACCGAGGTGGGGGTGAAGCGTGCCCATCAGCTGGCGGACCGCAAGACCGTCACCGCCGCCGACGTGAAGTCGATGCACAGCTATTTCGCGCGGCACTCGGTCGACAAGGATGGGAAGGGCTGGGGCGATGCCAAAGACCCGTCGGCGGGCTACATCGCGTGGCTGTTATGGGGCGGCGACGAGGGAAAGACGTGGGCGGATGCCAAGCGGAAGAAGCTGGAGGACTGAGTCCACTTAAAGACCAAAGCGTTCGTGCTAAGCCCGTCGAAACACCGTTCTTCGCGTCGCCAACGTCTCGCGGGCTTATCGCAGTACGGTGCTTCGACACGCTCGGCACGAACGAATGAGTTGAAAGTCGGCGGTCAGGCGTCCGCCGTCCCCGGCTCCGCCATCTTGCGATGCTGTTCGGCTTTCACCGAATCCGGGGTGATTCCCGACAGCGCCGCCTGAACCTTGTTCTTGAACCCCGACACGACGCTCGCCTTGCCCGACATCAGCGCGTCCCAGCCGTGCTTTGCGGTATCGGCAGGATCTTCCTTCTTCGGATCGGTGCCGACGTCCGTATCCATCATGTCGGCGCGTTCGAAGAACTCGGTGTCGGTCGGCCCCGGCATCAAGTTGGTGAGCGTGACGCCGTCGACATCCTTCAATTCGTTCTGGAGCGCGGCGACCAGGCTGTCGACGTACGCTTTCGACCCATTGTAAACCGCCTGGAAGCTGCCGGGGATGTAGCCGGCGATGGAACCGGTCACCAGCAACTTGCCGGCGTTGCGCGCGACCATGTCCTTCAGGACCGTGTGCAACAGATAGGTCGTGCCGGTAACGTTCGTGTCGATCACATGCCGCCAGTCCTGCGGGTCCTGATCGAGGAAGGCACGGCCGAGACCGTGTCCGGCATTGGCGCACAACAGATCGATCGTCCGGCCGTTTGCAGCCTCCAGTAACCGGTCGACGCCCTCGAAGGTCGAGAGATCGACGTCGAGCGTCTCCGCGCCTGCCGGAACGTCGGTGAAAGGTGTGTCAGCGGCGAGCAGCAGGTCGTACCCGTCCGCTGCCGCCAGTTTCGCGAGCTCATAGCCGATGCCGGTCGAGGCGCCGGTAATTATGCCGAATTTTGCCAAATCAGGTCTCCTGTTCAGGCGCCGAGGCCGGGTTTGAGAACGATCTTGGTGACCTCGTTCTGCTGGTCGTGGAACATCTTGTAACCCTCCGGCGCCTGCTCCAGGTCCATGCGGTGCGAGATGAGGAAGGTGGTGTCGATCTTCCCTTCCATGATCGCCGCCAGCAGGCCGGGCAGGTAGCGCTGCACGTGGGTCTGACCGGTCTTCAGGGTCAGCCCCTTTTCCATGAAGGCGCCCAGCGGGAATTTATCGACGAAGCCGCCGTACACTGCCGGCATCGACACACGCCCGCCCTTGCGACAGGCCAGGATCGCCTGGCGGATCGAATGGATGCGGTCGGTGCCGAGGAAGGTCGACGCCTTGATCTGGTCGATGACGTTGTCGACGAAGAAACCGTGCGCCTCCAGGCCGACGGCGTCGATGACCGCATCGGGACCGATCCCGCCGGTCATCAGCATCAGCGCTTCGTAGGTCTGGGTTTCCTCGAAGTTGATCGTCTCGGCACCGAACTGCTTGGCGAGCGCCAGGCGGTTGGGAAAGTGATCGATCGCGATGACTCGCGCCGCGCCCATCAGGAAGGCGGACTGCACCGCGAACAGCCCGACCGGGCCGCAGCCCCACACCGCGACGGTATCGCCCGGCTCGATATCGGCGTTCTCGGCGGCCATCCATCCGGTCGGCAGGATGTCGGACAGGAACAGGACCTTGTCGTCGTCGATACCGTCGGGGATGACGATCGGGCCGACGTCGCTGAACGGCACGCGGACATATTCCGCCTGACCGCCGGCATAGCCGCCGGTCATGTGGCTGTACCCGAACAGGCCCGACATCGGCTGGCCGTAAAGCTCCTGCGCGATATCCTGATTGTCGGCGGGCAAGCCGTTGTCGCAGGCGGAGAATTGCGTCTTGCTGCAATGATAACAGCTACCGCAGGCGATGGTGAAGGGCACGACGACCCGCTGCCCCTTCTTCAGCGTCGACTTCGCGCCGACCTCAACCACCTCGCCCATGAATTCATGGCCCAGGATGTCGCCTGCCTTCAGCGTCGGGATATAGGCGTCATAAAGGTGAAGGTCCGAGCCGCAGATCGCGGTCGAGGTGATCTTGATGATGGCATCACGCGGATTGAGGATCTCGGGATCCGGGACCGTGTCCATGCGAACGTCGTGCTTGCCGTGCCAGGTGAGCGCCCTCATGCGTCGCGTTCCTCATGTTCGGCGCGGTTGCGCGCGCCCGTGGCGATCTCGCCGGTTTCCATCAGTTGCTTGAAGCGGCGCAGGTCGCGGCGCGCCTGGATCGCTGGTTCTCGCTGGAACATCTTGGCGATGACCTTGCCGATCAGGCCGGCAGGCGGGTCATAGGTGATCGTCGCGGTAACGACGGTGCCGCGTGCGCCCGCGTCGCGGAACTCGACACGGCCGGCGTTGGCGACGTCGGCACCCTCGGCCGACTCCCATGCGATGAGCTGGCCATCGCGTTCCTCGGTGACGATCGCATCCCACTCGACCGTCCGGCCGCCCGGCGCCTTTACCACCCAGTGCGAGCGTTTCGTATCGATAGGCGAAATCTCGACCACATTGTCCATGAAGGTTGAGAGGTTCGCGAAGTCGCGCCAATAGGCGTAGAGTTCGTCCGCGGGCTTGTTGATCGTGACCGCGCGGGCCGCGATGCTGTCGCCCTTCGATCCGCCGAAGGCTTGTGCTTCAGCGGCGGTGACCGACGAAGCCTTGGCCGTCGCCGGCGGAGCGTCGTCCTGTCTGGTATCTGTCATGGCTGGTATCCTGCTGCGATCGTGGCCGAATCGTTCCGCCCCGGCTCCCCCGATCGAATGGCGGGCGGGTGCGAGGCGCGGCGGTCAGACGCTGCTCGGACCATTTCGGGTTCCGGGTTCAAACCCATGCCATCCTCCTGAAAAGCGCCGACGAGCGCGGGAATGACAGGTCAACACGGCCCGGCCGCGGGAGTTTCTCTCGTTTCGCAAAGGGTTGACCCCGATCAACACGATTTGCCGACGGGATTAGTCCAATTACCCCAGCAAGCTAGTATGCTAATGTTTATTTTCGTGAGAATGCGTTTCATTGCCTTAGGTTAATGCTCGAACCTTAGACGGGAACGTACCGATGAAGAATGAATAGCATCACACTCTTCCCCAGCCAGACGAGCGACGCGCAACAGCGTGACGGCGCGTCCATCCTGATCGACCGCCTGTCGCGCCACGCCCCCCTGGACGGTGCCGCCGTGGCCACCCTGAAGGCCTTGCCCTGGCAAATCGCCGAGGTCGGGACCAGCCGCTCAGCCCGTGTCTTCGACGGATTGCGAGACCGGATGCTCGTCGTCCTATCGGGCGTCATGTACCGTCACGCGATCGTCCGCTCGGGGGCGCGGCAGGTCGTATCGCTACATCTGACCGGCGAGATCGTCGGGCTGGAGCAGGTGCCGCCGGGAAATACCGGTCTTGGCGCCCATGGACCTGCGCAGGTCGCAGTCTTCGAGCCTGCGGCGTGGCGGGCGGCGATGATGCGGCATGCCTCGATCCGCGATGCGGTCTACAGCGAAATTCAGACGAGCCTTGCCGTCTCGCGGGCGTGGTTGACCAACAATTGCCGGCGCGAAGCCGCTACCCGCGTCGCACACCTGCTGTGCGAGGTGGCGCAGCGCACCGGGGTCGCTGCCCTGCCGCGGTTGACGCAGGAATTTCTCAGCGATTGCGTCGGGTTGACGTCAGTTCATACCAATCGCGTGCTGCGGCGGCTGGAGGCGATGAATTGCCTGCGCCGCGATGGCGATCGCTACAGGATCGTCGACACCCATCGCATGAGCGAATTCGCCGAATTTGATGCCGGTTATCTGACACCGGTGCCTGTGATCGCTTAGCGACCGAGGATCGAGCGGTAGAGCGCGATATAGGCGTCGGCCATATGTTCGACCGAGAAGCGGTCGACGATGGCTTGGCGGATGCGGGCGCGGTCGAGGTCGGCCGCGCGATCGATCGCGGCGACCGCTTCGGTCGGTGACTGGACCAGAAAGCCGGTGACGCCGTCCTCGATCAGTTCGGGCATCGAGCCGCGGCGGGTGGCGATGACGGGCGTGCCACAGGCCATCGCTTCGATGACGGACAGGCCGAACGGCTCGTCGAAGTTGATGAGGTGGAGAAGCGCGCGCGCCGATCCGAGCGCGCGGACGCGCGCCTCGCCTCCGACCGCGCCGTGATAGCGAATCTGCTTTCCGTCGATCGCAGGCGCAACCTCGCGGTCGTGATAGGCGGCGTCTTGGACGATCCCGTACATGTCGAGCCCTCGGCCGCTCGCGCGCGCGGCGGCGATGGCTTCTTTCGGACCCTTGTCGGGATGGATGCGGCCGAAGAACAGCAGATCCTCGCTGCCGTTCGCGTCGAAGGCGAAGTCGTCGATCGGAATGCCGTGATGGATCGTCGCGGCATAGCGCAGTGCCGGATGCCGGTCGGCCTCGCTGATCGCGACGTAATGGACGCGATCCTGATAGGGCTCGTACATCGGCAGGATGCGGTCGGAGGAAAAGCCGTGAATGGTTGTCACCAGCGGCGTGTCGACGAAGGGCGCGAAGGCATGGGCGGGGAAATCCGCCTGATTGTGGATGATGTCGAAGCGGTCGGCCTGGGCGAAGACATGGGCGAGATGTCGGTATTCCCACACCTTGGCATCGATACTCGGGTCTTCGGAATAGGGGGCGGGGACGACCCCATCGAGCGTGGCTGCGGTCTGGCTGTCGAGGGTGGCGAACAGCGTCACGTCCACGCCGCGCGCGACGAGCGCCTCGGTCAGCAGGCTGGTGACGAGCTCCCACGGCCCGTAATGGCGCGGCGGTGTGCGCCACGCGATGGGGGCCAGCATCGCGATCTTCATGCGAGTATCAGTCCTTCGTTCGGTGCCAGCCTGCCCGGTTCAGGCTCGCCATCGAGGGTCGAGAGCAGGACAGTACCCTGCCAGGGGCAAGTCACGGTCGTGTCCGTCAGGTTGAGCAGCACGCGAATCCGCCGGCCGTCCATGATCCGGTCATAGGCCAAGACTCCCGGCGGCGCGTCGACCATCGTCATCAAGCCCGTGACAAGCGCGGGAGTCTTGCGGCGCAGGTCGAGCAGTCGGCGGTAGAGAGTCAGCATCGACGTCGGATCGTCTTGCTGCACGGCGACGTTGCGGGTCGGCCAGTCGGGGTTGAGCGGTAGCCAAGGGTCGCCGGTGGTGAAGCCGGCATTGGTGCTCGCATCCCACGGCATCGGCGTGCGCGATCGGTCGCGGCCGATGTTTAGCGTCGGCTGGCGAAAATGCTGCGGGTCGCGGATGCGGTCAGTGGGAATGTCGACGCGGCCAATTCCGATCTCGTCGCCCTGATAGAGCGTCGGCGTGCCCCTCAGCGTCAGCAACAGCATCGCCGCGACCCGCGCCTGAGCCTCACCCACGCGAGCGGCAATGCGGGCGGCGTCGTGACTGCCGATAACCCAATTGGGCCAACCATGCGCCGGGATCGAGGCGTCATAGGCGGCGATCGTCCGGCCGAGCGTGGCAGCTTCCCACGATGCCTCGACGAGGTGAAAGTTGAAGGGGAGGTGGACTTCCGCGCGGTTGGGGGGGCCGAACCAGCGAGCCAGGCGATCGTCGGAAAGGAAGATTTCGCCGATCAGCACACGGTCGCCGTAACTTTCGGCGAGCGCGCGCATCTCGGCGGCGATGGCGTGGGCCTCCGGCTGATCGGTCGAGAAGCGCTGGATCATGCGATCGCGCTCGGTTTGGGTCGGCGTCCAGGCCGGGTTGGGTGGATTGTCGGGCAGCCCCTCTGCCTTGACGATGTGCCAGAGCACGTCGAGCCGGAAGCCGTCGACGCCGCGGTCGAGCCAGAAGCGCAGCACGTCGAACATCGCGCGTTTGAGGTCGGGATTGCGCCAGTTCAGGTCCGGCTGCGAGGGCAGGAAGGCGTGGAGATAATATTGTCCGCTACGCTCGTCCCATTCCCAGGCCGAGCCGCCGAAATCGCTGATCCAATTGTTGGGTGGTCCGCCGTCGGGGGCGGGGTCGCGCCAGATGTACCAGTCGCGCTTGGGATTGTCGCGCGATGAACGGCTTTCGACGAACCACGGGTGCCGAGCGCTGCTGTGGTTCGGGACATGGTCGAGGATCAGCTTTAGGCCGCGGGCGTGAACCTCAGCCAGCAGCCGATCGAAGTCGCCCAGATCGCCGAACATCGGATCGATGCCGGTATAGTCGGCGACGTCGTAACCGAAATCGTCCATCGGCGAAGGGAATACCGGCGACAGCCAGATCGCATCGACGCCGAGCGACGCGACATGATCGAGCCGGCGGATGATCCCGTCGAGATCGCCGACGCCGTCGCCGTTCGAGTCCTGAAAGGATCGCGGATAGATTTGGTAGATGACGCCCGTCTCCCACCAGGGGCGCGCGGTCGGTGTGGCGGGGTCTGGCATCGCGGGGGACTACCCTTGGTGGACGGATGAGTTCCGCTTCAGCCGCGCGACTGGTCGGCAAGGTCGCGCCGGCGGGCGGGAAGGCCCCACCACGGCGTGCCCGGCGACAGGTGATGCTCGTGGTGATAGCCGCCGAAGTGGAAGCAGGTCAGCAGCGACACGATCGGTCCGATGCTCAGGCTATGCGTGCGGTGATGATCTGCGAAGGGCGCGGCGCGCTCGCGATGCGGCATCCAGGTGCCGAAGACGAACAGCTGCGCCACCGCGCCCAGCGCCGGGATCGCCCAGAATATGACGATGTTACCGAGCGGCGCGCCGAGCAGCAGCGTGTAGATCAGCGCGACGATGGTGATCCGTACGATCTGCCCATGGGTATAATAGGTGCGGAAGAATTGCAGAAACCACCCTGCAAGGCTCGGGTCGCCGGCGTGGAAATCCGGATCGCCCGCGCCGCCGGCATGGCGGTGATGGTCGTGATGTTGCGGCAGCAGTGCCGCATAGGACAGGCAAGCGTAGAGCGCGAGGCTGACCGTGCCAATCGCGCGGTTCAGGCGCGGATGGGTCGGCGCGAGCGCGCCGTGCATCGCGTCATGGGCGATGATGAACAGGCCCGTGCTGAGCCATGTCTGGACGAGCACCATCGCCGCCGCGACCGGAATCATTCCCACTGACCAGCGAAAGAAGAAGATGCCCGAGATGTGGATCGCCAGCCAGCACACGATGATCGCGGCGGCCAGCGCGACGCCGATCCGGGTCTGGCGGCGCAGGGCTGTGCTCACCGTCCCGTCGCGGCCTTCAGCCGCTCGGCATTGGCGCGAAGCTGGGCCTTCAGGACCGATGGGCTGCGGGCGAAGAGGAAGCCATGGCTGACCGTACCCTCCTTGCCCTCGACCGCGTGGTGGAGGCGGTGCGCCTGGAGCAGGCGCTTGAAATAGCCGCGCTTGGGGACCCAGCGGAACCCGCCGCGCTGGTGGACCAGCATGTCGTGGACGAAGGCGTAGATGCCGCCATAGACGGTGATGCCGAGCGCCGCCCACCAGAGCGGCGGCCACCACAGGCCGACGACGAACATCACGATCGGCACGATGGCGAAGACGACCGCGTAAAGGTCGTTCTTCTCGAACCAGCCGTCATGATCCTCGTGATGCGACTTGTGCCAGCCCCAGCCCCAGCCGTGCATGACATAGCGGTGCGTGGCCCAGGCGAAGCATTCCATGAACAGCACCATGCCGATCACGATCGCGAGTTTCTCGAACCAGGTCATCGCAGTTCACATAAGCCATCCGCCCCCGCGATGCGAGAGCGGGTGGCAAAAACTCAACCGCTCGAAACCTCCTTCAGTCCCCCGCCGAGCGCAGTGTAGAGCGATACGTCGTTCTGAAGCTGCGCACTCCGTAGCTGGAGCAGCTGTTGTTCCGCGGCGAACAGATTGCGTTCGGCGTCGAGCACTTCGAGATAGATCGCCAGGCCGTTGTCGTACCGCAGGCGCGCCACGCGGACGAGGCGGCGCTGGGCATCGATCGCGCGAGTCTGTGCGTCGATCTGCTCAATGTAGCGGCGGCGCGCGACGAGCGCGTCGGCGACTTCGCGGAACGCAGTCTGCGTCGCCTTCTGATACGCGGCGACCAATTCGTCCGCCTGTGCCCTGGTCAACGCAACTCCCGCGCGCCCCTTGCCCCAGGTCAGGATCGGCTGGGTCGCATTGGCGCCGACGCGGTATTGGAGCGAGTCGCCGCCGATCAGGCTGCCGAGCGCGGGCGAGATGAAGCCGAGCAGGCCGGTCAGCGTGATGTTCGGCAGGAACGACGCGCGGGCGACGCCGATATTCGCGTTGGCCGCGCGCAGTCGCTGTTCGGCCTGAAGCACGTCCGGGCGATTGACGAGGAGTGCGGAGGGCAGGCCGGGTTCGATCGCGGCAAACTGCCCCGGATCGCTGAGCGGGCGCGCCGCAGGGAGCGGGCCGGGCAGGGGGCCGCCGACGAGGACGGTCAGCAAATTCTCGCTCTGCGCGGTCGTGCGGCGCAGCTCGGCCAACTGGGTCTCGGCCTGCGTCACCAACAGCCGCGCCTGGTCGAAGTCGACCGTGGAGGTGACGCCGGCATCCATCCGCTTGCGCGCGATCGTCACCGCATCGCGTCGGCCGGCCAGCGTGCGTTCGGCCAGCGCGATCTGTTCCTCGCCTGCACGGATTTGCAGGTACGTGGCGGCAACCTGCGCCACGAGCGAAATGCGGAAGGCGCGCTCGGCCTCCACGGTCGCGAGATATTCCCGGCGCGCCGCCTCCGACGTGTTGCGCAAACGGCCCCAGAAATCGAGTTCGTAGCTCGGCACCTGCACGCCCAGCGAGAACTGGTTGATCGTGAAGGCATCGGGCGTGCTGCTCGGGGTCGGCGTTCCGGTTCCCGTGCCGCTGTTCGTGCCGCCGATCGGGAAGCCCAGCGCGTTGATCGGCTGACGGGTGCGGGTCGCGCCGGCGACGCCTTCGACTTGCGGCAGGCGGTCGGCATCGGTGATCCGGTACTGCGCACGGGCCTGTTCGACCCGCGCGACCGACTGGGCAAGGTCACGGTTGTTGGCAAGCGCAGCAGCCAGATAGGCCTGGAGCCGCGGGTCGCCGAAGAATTCGCGCCAGCCGATATCGGTCGCCGCCCGCGTGCCAGCCGTCGCTTCTGGGAAGGTCGGTGCGACGGGGGCGACGGGCTGGACATATTTTGGCGTGAAGTTGCAGCCGGCGAGCGAGGCCAGGCCGGCGAGCAGGATCGCCTTACGCATGGGCGGGGGTTCCTTCCGAGCGATCGCCCTCCGGGCCATCGTGATGCGCCGCCGCCGACGTCGGCGCCTTGCGCGACAGCCAGCGCCGCGCGGCGAAGTAGAAGACGGGGGTGAAGAAGATGCCGAGGATCGTGGCGGCAATCATGCCGCCCATCACGCCGGTACCGACCGCATGGCGGCTCGCCGCACCCGCCCCGCTGGCGATCACCAGCGGCACCATGCCGAGGATGAAGGCGAGCGACGTCATGAGGATCGGACGCAGGCGCTGGCGCGATGCCTCCAGCGTCGCCTCGCGCACCTTTTCGATCCCCTCTCCGGGTTGATGCTCCTCGTCGTCGATCGCGAACTCGACGATCAGGATCGCGTTCTTCGCCGCAAGGCCGATGATCGTGATCAGGCCGATGTTGAAATAGACGTCGGCCGACAGCCCGCGCAGCATGGTGAAGACCACCGCACCCAGCACGCCGAACGGCACGACCATCAGCACCGAGAAGGGGACAGCCCAACTGTTGTAGAGTGCGGCCAACAACAGGAAGACGACGATCAGCGACAGGCCGAGCAGCAGTCCGATCTGGCCGCCCGCCTGCTTTTCCTCATATGCCGTACCGGTCCATTCATAGCCGAAGCCGGGCTTCAGCACCTGATCGGCGATCCGCTCCATCTCCTTCAGCGCCGCGCCCGACGACTGGCCCGGTGCCGCCTGGCCCGAAATCGTCAGCGACGGATAGCCGTTGTAGCGCTGGAGCTGGGTGGCGCCGGCTTCCCACGAGACCTTGGTGAAGGCTGAGAAGGGGACCATCGACCCCTGCGCATTGCGGACGCGCAGCGCGAGGACGTCTTCGGCCTTCATTCGGTTCGGTGCATCGGCCTGGAGGTAGACGCGCTGGACCGTGCCCTGGTTCGAGAAGTCGTTGGCATAGGCCGAGCCGAAGCTGATCGCGAGGGTCGCGTTGACGTCGGCGATCTGTAACCCCAGCGCGCGGGCCTGGACGCGGTCGATGTCGACGTAGAGCTGAGGCGATGGCGCCTGCCCCTCGGGGCGGATGCCGGCCAGGATCTTGCTTTGCGACGCCGCGCCCATGATCGCCCCCATCGCCTGCTGGAGCCCGGCCGGATCGTTGCCCACCCGGTCCTCCAGCTTCAGCGAGAAGCCGGTTGCGTTGCCCAGCGCCTGGATGGCGGGCGGATTGAGCGCGAAGATGGTCGCGCCGGTGATCCCGCTGGTCGCGCCGAAGGTCTTGCCGACGACGGCGTTGACCGAATTCTCCGCACCATGCCGGTCGGCATAGGGCTTAAGCATCACGAAGGAGAGCGCCGCCGACTGGCCCTGGCCGAAGAAGTTGAAGCCAAGAACCGAGATTACCCGGTCGAACTGCGGCTGCTTCATCAGGAACGCTTCGGTCTGGCGCACGGCCGCTTCGGTCCGCTCGGTCGTCGCACCCACAGGTGCGTCGTAGCTGACGACGAAATAGCCCTGATCCTCCTCAGGCAGGAAGCCGCCGGGAAGGCGCAGGAAGAGGAGCGCGGTGACGCCCAGCACGGCGAGGAAGACAGCGAGCCAGCGCAAGGGGCGCGACAGCATGCCGCCGACGCCGCGGATATAGCGATCGGTCGCGTTCTGGAACCGGTCGTTGAACCAGTTGAAGAAGCGCTGCGGATAGCCGCGCCAGCCGTCGCGCGGCTCTGGCGTGACGCCCGGCTCATGCTTGTGCGGCTTGAGCAATGTCGCGCACAGTGCCGGGGTCAGCGTGAGGGCCAGGACAGCGGAGAAGAAGATCGAGACGGCCAGCGTCACCGAGAACTGGCGGTAGATGCCGCCGGTCGAGCCGGGGAAGAAGGCCATCGGGATGAACACCGCGATCAGTACGAGCGTGATGCCGATGATCGCGCCGCGGATCTGGCCCATCGCCTTGATCGTGGCCTGGGCGGGCGGCAGCCCTTCCTCCGCCATGATGCGCTCGACATTCTCGACCACGACGATCGCATCGTCGACCAGGATGCCGATCGCCACCACCATCGCGAACAGCGACAGCGTGTTGATCGAGAAGCCGAACATCCACAGGCCCAGACACCCGCCCGCCAGCGCGATCGGCACGACGATCGCCGGGATGACGGTCGAGCGCCAGTTCTGGAGGAACAGGAACATGACGAGGAAGACGAGCAGCATCGCCTCGACCAGCGTGCGGATCACGTTGTCGATCGAGGTCGAGATGAACGGCGTCGTGTCGTAGGATACGTCCCAGGTGATGTCGGCCGGGAAGGTGCGTTGCAGCTCCTTCATCCGCGCGCTGACGGCATCGCGGGTGGCGATCGCGTTGGCACCGGCGGCCAGCTGGACGGCGATACCCGCCACCTTGTCGCCGTTCAGCGAGGTCGAGAACTGGTAGTTGTCGGAGCCGATCTCGACCTTGGCGACGTCGCCCAGCCGGACGGTCGACCCGTCGGTATTGGCCTTGATGATGATCTGACGGAACTGCTCCGGGGTCTGGAAGCGGTTCTGCGTCACGATCTTGGCGTTGAATTCGGTGCCGGGCGTTGTCGGCTGGTCGCCGATACCGCCGCCGGCGGTCTGGCTGTTCTGCTCCTGCACCGCGAGCAGCACGTCGGACGGCGACAGGTTGAAGCCCGACAGCTTCGCCGGGTCGAGCCAGATGCGCATCGCCTTTTCGGAGCTGAACAGCAACGTGTTGCCGACGCCGGGGACGCGACGGATTTCGTTGACGACCTTGGTCGAGGCGAAGTCGCCGAGTTCGAGCGCGGGCGTCTTGCCGGACTTCGACCGCAGCGTCAGCACTTCGAGGAAGCCCGACGAATTGTCGGTGATCTGAATGCCCAGACGCCGGACATCCTCCGGCAGGCGCGGTTCGGCGCGGTTCAGGCGATCCTGCACCTGGGTGCGGGCGACGTCGATGTCGGTGCCCGACTGGAACGTCAGCACGATCTCGCCGGTGCCGTTCGCGCGGCTGGTCGACGACATGTAGAGATATTTGTCGACGCCGTTCAGCTCGCGCTCGATCACCGACGTGACGTTCTTGTCCATCGTCTCGGCATCGGCGCCGTTGTAGTTATAGGTCAGCGTCAGCGACGGCGGGGCGACCGAGGGATATTGCTCGACCGGCAGGTTAAGCAGGGCCATCGTGCCGAACAGCGCGATGAAGGCGGCGATCACCCAGGCGAAGACCGGGCGGTGAACGAAGAAACTGTCCATGATCGCTTACTTCTTCGCCGGCTGCTGCGGGGCCTGCGCAGCGGGGGCGGGGTCGCCCTTCACCTGGACGCGCATGCCCGGCATCATCAGTTTCTGCCAGCCATCGGTGATGACGCGCTCGCCCGTCTTGAGGCCCGACTTCACCAGCCAGTTGCTGCCGACCTGACCGGCCAGCTGAACGGGCCGGGGGGCGGTGGAGCCGTCCGGGTTGGCGATCGTCACGCTTGCCCCACGCTCACCGAACTGGATCGCGCGCGCCGGAATCAGGATGCCGTTGGGCGCCGTGCCGATCGCGATGCGACCGCGGACGAACTGGCCGGGGACCAGCAGTCGCTCGCCGTTGGGGAAGACCGCGCGCAGGACTTGCGTTCCCGTCTGCGGATCGACCGATGGCGCGGCGAAATCGAGCGTGCCGACCGGGCCATATTCGCGGCCGTTGGCCAGCACCAGGCGGACCTCGACCTGCCGCAGCGGCTTCAGGTCGGTCTGGCCGGAGCGCCCGGTCGCCAGCATGTCGAGCAGTGCCGTGTTCGATTCGGTGAAGACGGCGTAGATCGGCGATGGCTGCTCGATCGTCGTCATCAGCGTGCCCTGGGCGGCACTGACCAGCGCGCCCTCGGTCACCTGCGCGCGCCCGACGCGGCCGGAAATCGGCGCGCGAACGGTGGTGTAGTTCAGCTGCAGTTGCGCGCGGGTCAGCGCGGCGCGCGCCTGCGCGACATCGGCCGATGCCGATCGCAACGTCGCCTGCGCTGCGTCATATTCCTGCCCACTGACGGCGCGCTCCTTGATCAGGGGCGCGTAGCGACGGACGACCGACTGGGCATTGGATTGCGCGGCCTGCGCCCGGGCGAGCGTCGCGCGGGCCTGTTCGACCGCGGCGCGAAGGTCGCGCGCGTCGATGCTGAACAGCGGCTGCCCGGCGCGCACGTCGGCGCCTTCGGTGAACAGCCGGCGCTCGATGATGCCGTCGGCGCGGGCGCGCACCTCGGCGGTGCGAACCGCTTCGATACGGCCGGGCAGCTCGACGATATTGGGCACCGTCTGCGTCTGGACGGTGATCGCCTCGACCAGCGTCGGCGGGGGCGGGCCGCCTGCGCCGCCACCGGGCATGCCGCCACCGGGCGGGGCATCGCCACCACTACCGCACGCGGCCAGGGCGAGGAAGGCAAGGATCGAGATCGAGCTTTTGAAGCGGTTCGGCACGGGAAGTCTCCGGGGGTGGCGGCCGGGAAGGGATGTTACGAAGGTCGTGTGACGTCAGGGCGACGCGCGGGTCATAGCGATCATAGCGCCGCGTACGTCCGGCGAGACGTCGGCGACACCGGCCGCCGATCGCATCGTCGACAGCCAGATGCCATCGGCGGCAAGGCGGACGATGCGGCAGGGGACATTGTCATCGGTTGCGGCATGACGCCGGACCTGCCCGTCGACCCAGGCCGCCCAGCGGTCCTGCAACGTCGGATCGGCGATCATCGACAGGCACAGAGCGTGCGAAGACACGGAGTCGCGGATACAGTGCTTGACGAAGACGCCGTTCAGATAGGCGCGGGTGAACCGTCCATACGGTTCGGGGTCTTGCGCCATCTCGGCCTCGATCGACGCTTCGGCGAAGGCGGTCATGCTTTCGAGCACGCCGTCGATCAGCGCGTCCTTTGTCGGGAAATGGTGGAACAGCCCGCCCTTCGTCACGCCCGCCGCGCTCGCCACGCCGTCGATCGTCAGGCGTGCAAGCCCCTTGTCGGCAAGCACCGCCATGGCCGCATCGATGATGGCGGCACGGACCCCTTCAGGGTCCTTCTTGCGTTCATAGGCGGTAGGCGGGCTCAAGCGTTATCGACCATGTACAGTGTGATACCGACCGTCCGGTATCTTTCCAGGACGCTTCGGTCAAGCGGTCTTCGCAAGTGCAGCAAATCACAGGATTTTCGTTAGCCTGCTCGTCAGCGAATCGCGATCAGCGTACCCGTTGCGGTCAATCCGAACATCGCCAGCGTGACGAGTCCGATCAGGATCAGCGGGCGCGATCCCATCTTCATCAGTTGCGGCAGCGGCGAGCGGATGGCGGTGGCGGCGACGGCGGTCGCCAGCAGCGCGCCGGCCGATGTTTCCGCGCCGTGGACCACCGGCAGCGGGATCACACCCGTGGAATTGATCCCCGCTACGACGAAAAAGCCGATGACGAACCACGGCACACCCTGTCCGGCGGCCGCGCGTTCGCTCTTCGGCAGGAAGAGTGCCAGTACCGCGAGGACGGGGGCGAGCAGTGCGACGCGGGTCAGCTTGACGATCGTCGCGATCCGCCCGGCTTCGGCGGAATAGGAATAGCCTGCGCCCAGCGCCTGCGCGACGTCGTGGATCGCGCCGCCGAGCAGGAAACCCGCGCGTCCGTCGGAGAAGCCGGCGGCGTGCGCGAGCATGGGATAGAGGACCATCGCCGCCGCGCTCATCGCCGAGATGCCGATCAGGACGAGGGTCAGTTGCGCCTGGCTGATCCGCCGCGTGCTGAGCGTCGTCGCGACGGCCAGCGCTGCCGAAGCCCCGCAGATCGCGACCGCCCCGCCAACCAACATCCCGAACCAGCGGTCGTACCCCAGCCACCGCGCGAGCATCACCGCGATCATCATGGTGCTCGCGACGACGACGACGATCGCGCACAACGCGGGCAGCCCGAGATCGGCGATCTGCCCCAGCGTCACGCGCGCACCGACAAGGACGATCCCCCAGCGCAAAAGGTCGCGTGATGCGAAGCCGAGCCCGGCGTGCAGCCTCTTGTCTGCCGACAGAAAATTGAGCGCGAGGCCGATCAGCAGCGCCATCAGTGTCAGCGGCGCACCATAGCGGTCGGACAGAAACCCCGCCGCCAGCATCGCCGCAACGACCAGCGCCAGACCGGGCAGATGTTCCCGCCATCCGACCCGCGGTCCTTCGACGATATCGCCGAACAGGTCGGCGGCCATGGGGAAGGGGCGGGTCGTTTCGGTCACGACCCGCCCGCTACCATGACTTAGCAGCTTTTGGCAGGGGAAGATGGCCGAGCCCGAACGCGGTCAACCGCCTATGCTTCGGCCGGGCGTTGGCGGAAGGCGTCGAGATCGATCCCGTGCCGCGCCACCTTGTCGTAGAAGGTCTTGCGCGGGATGCCGAGGTCGACGAGCGCGGCTGCGACCCGGCCGCGGTGATGGCGCAGCGCGGCCTCGATCAGATCCGCCTCATATGCGGCGACACGGGTGGGAAGGTCGGCGTCCGACGGGACGCGCGCGACTTCGGTGCCGAGGCCCAGGACGCTTTCGAACGCGAAATTGCGCAGCTCGCGGACGTTGCCGGGCCAGTCGTGCTCGCGCAAATGTCGACTGGCGGCGTCGGTCAGCGTGAAGTCCGGGCGACCGAGCTGCGCCTTCGCCTCATCGACGAAGGCCGCGAACAGGCGGAAGATGTCGCCGTCGCGCTCGCGCACCGGTGGGATTGGCAGGCGGACGGTGTTCAGGCGGTAGAATAGGTCGGCGCGGAAGCCGCCCGCAGCGACGGCGGCGGCCAGGTCGGTCTTCGTCGTCGCGACGATGCGCAGGTCGACCGCGATCGGGCGGGCCTCCCCGATCGGCTGCACCTCACGCTCCTCCAGCACCCGCAGCAGGCTGGCCTGGATCGTGAGCGGCATGCTGTCGATCTCGTCGAGCAGCAACGTCCCGCCGCTCGCCGCCACGATCTGCCCGTCGCGCGACAGGCGGGTGTGGGGAACGCTGTCGGCGGCGTGACCGAACAGGTCGAACTCGGCGAGCCCGTCGATGAGCGCACCGCAGTTGACCGCGACGAACGGCCGGCCCCGCCGCGGCCCCATCCGGTGCAGCAGGGTCGCGACCAGCTCCTTGCCCGTGCCCGTCTCTCCCTCGATCAGCACGTCGATATCGGCGGCAGCAAGTTGCGCGATCGTCGCGCGCTGGCGGACCATCGCCGCACTGTCGCCGATCAGGGGGCTGCCGGCCTGCGCCGCTTCGGCTTCGCTGCGCAACCGCCGGTTCTCGACCACCAGCAGCCGGCGCTCGATCGCGCGGTCGATGCTGGCGGTCAGATGGTCGACCGCGAACGGCTTGGTGAGGAAGTCGAAGGCCCCGCGGTGGAGTGCGGACACCGCCATCGCGACGTCGCCGTGGCCAGTGATGAGAATGATCGACAGGTCGGGGTCGGCGGCGTGGACGGCGTCCAGAAACGCGAAACCGTCCATGCCCGGCATCCGGATGTCGGAGACGATGGCGCCGGCGAAATCTGCTGGGATCGCCGTCAGCGCCGCGCGGGCGTCGGCATGGGCGATGACGGTATAGCCGGCCAGCTCCAGCGCCTGCGTCGTCGCGGAACGCAGCGCCTCATCATCCTCGACGAAGATCACCTCGCTCATGGCGTCACCGCCAAGGTGAGGGCGAAATGCGCGCCCGGGCCATCTGGCAGCAGTGCGAGGTCGCCGCCGAATTCCCGCGCGATATCGCGCGCGATCGCCAGGCCAAGGCCAAGACCGGCGGGCTTACCGGAGGTGAAGGGTGTGAACAGCGCGTCACGGATGCCGGGATCGACGCCGGAGCCGGTGTCGGCCACCGTGAGTGTCATTCGCGCCTCTTCGCGGACGGCGCTGACGGTGATCCGGCCATCGGTCTCCCCGATCGCGTCGAGAGCGTTCTGGATCAGGTTGACCAGGATCTGCTCGATCCGCACGCGGTCACCGACCAGGCGCACCGCGCGGGTATCAGGATCGGTGTCTACCGCGATCCGTCCGCGCGCGCGTTCTCCGATCAGGATCAGCGTGCCGTCGAGGATGTCGCCCAGCGTCGCCGTTCCGCCGGCCGGCGTGCGCTTGCGGGCGAAGCCGCGCAATTCGGCCTTGATCGTACCGATGCGGTCGGCGAGCGCGACGATCCGGCCGAGATTGTCGCGCGCCGCATCCTCCGCGCCGCGGTCGAGCAATATCGTACCGTTCTCGGCAAAGGTTCGGATGGCGGCAACCGGCTGGTTGATTTCATGCGCCACCCCGGCCGTGATCTGGCCGAGCGTGCCGAGCCGGTTGGCCTGCGCCAGTTCCTCCCGCGCGGCGCGATAGCGGCGGTCGGTGGCCACGCGCTCCTCGGACTCGATCCGCAACCGTTCATTGGCGTCGCGCAGATCCGCGGTGCGCGCGGCGACCTGCTGCTCCAGCCGGGCATGCGCTTCGCGCTGCAACCGCCGCCGCTCGGCCCCGCGAACGACGACCGCGCCGACGACGCCGGCACAGAGCAGCGCGCCGAACCCCCAGAGTAACGCGAGTGTACGGGCGGAGGAGAGGGCTGGCGCGAAGGGCGTCAGGTGGATGAGCCGGGCTCCGGCGATGGGGGCAGGGACGATGCCGATACGATAGCGGTCGCCTCCCGCGACGGCGATGCTGCCGGAGATGACCAACGGGGCGGGCAGGGGGGCGGCGGCACCGAACTGGAGCGTGCGGCGGGCGGCGGCGGCGACGGCCGGTGCGACCGGGCCGATCGAGCGGAAGCGCCAGTCGGAGCGGCTGGTGATCAGGACGACATTCTGCGGCCCCACGACGAAGCTCGCGCCGCTCGCCCGCGCCCATGCCGCCTCAACCGCCTCGAATTCCACCTTCACCACGACGACGCCGAGTGCGCGTCCGCCCTCGTCGACGCGCCGGGCCAGGTAGAAGCCGGGGCGACCGCTGACTGTTCCGAGCGCGAACAATTCGGACGCGCCGCGGCGCATGGCGTCGCGAAAATAGGGGCGAAAGCTGTAGTTCTGGCCGACGAAGCTGGTCGGCGCGCGGTAATTGCTCGATGCGACGGTGCGTCCGGCCGTGTCGATGACGTACAGATTGGCCGCGTCGGTGCGGGCGACAAGCTGTTCGAGCCGCGCATCGAGGCGGGCCTGTGCCGGTTGCGACCCCGACAGGGCAGCACGGACATCGGGGAACTCCACCAGCACCAGCGGCAAAAGGCGAAACTTCTGTAACTCGCTGGCGAGCAGCGCTGCATGACCACGCGCCGTCGCCAGCGCGATTGCATCGGTGGCCCGCGTCGCCTGCGCGCGCGACCAGCGGTCGCCGGCGAACGTCGCCACGGTAAGAACGACCAGCGCGACGACCAAGGGGGCGATCCAGCGGGGAGCGTGACGACTCGGCATCTGTGCGGAATATCGCACAAACCGGTCTATACGCATGTCTTTTTACACGCGCATTTCGGTCTGCATCTCGTACTAAAGGCGCGATAAAGCGTTATCTGTCAGTAGGTTACGCGTATTGACGCATCGGTTTGCGCCTGCTTTCCCGGTCACGATACACCTAGTGACGAGCCGCCGTGCACAGACACGCGTCAGTCGAGAGGATGTATGATCGCGATTCCAGACCGCTCACCGGACGCCGAGACGCTCCGCAAGGTCCCCTTTTACCGCCATCTCTACGTCCAGGTCCTCGTCGCCATCGCGCTCGGCGTGACATTGGGTGCCGTCTGGCCCGAAACGGGCGCGGCGCTCAAACCGCTGGGCGACGGCTTCATCAAGCTGGTGAAGATGGTGATCGCGCCGGTCATCTTCCTGACCGTCGTCACCGGAATCGCCGGGATGCGCGAGTTGACCGCGGTGGGCCGGGTCGCAGGCAAGGCCTTCGCCTATTTCCTCTTCTTCTCGACTCTGGCCCTGATCGTCGGCCTGGTCGTCGCCAACGTCGTCCAGCCCGGCGCGGGGATGAACGTCGATCCCGCCACGCTGGATAGCAAGGCGATCGCCGACTATGCGCACAAGGCGGAAGAGACGTCGCTGATCGCCTTCCTGCTTGACATCATTCCGACGACGATCCCCTCGGCACTGACCGACGGATCGATCCTCCAGACGTTGTTCGTGGCCATCCTGTTCGGTATCTCGCTAAGCCTGGTCGGCAAGCCGGCGGAACCCGTCTTCGACTTTCTCGAGCGCGTCACGCTCGTCGTCTTCCGCCTGGTCGGGATCCTGATGAAGGCCGCTCCGATCGGTGCGTTCGGGGCGATGGCGTTCACCATCGGCAAATACGGAATTGCCAGCCTGGCGAACCTCGGCGCGCTGGTCGCGACCTTCTACCTGACCTCGCTGATCTTCGTGCTGGGCATCCTGGGCGCAGTGGCGTGGCTGCACGGTTTCTCGATCCTGAAGCTGATCGCCTATCTAAAGGCCGAACTGCTGCTGGTGCTGGGCACCTCGTCGTCCGAAGCGGCATTGCCCAGCCTGATCGGAAAGCTGGAGCGCGCCGGTTGCGACAAGGGTGTCGTCGGGCTGGTCGTCCCGACCGGCTATTCCTTCAACTTGGACGGCACCAACATCTATATGACACTGGCGGCGCTGTTCATCGCGCAGGCGACGGGAATCGACCTAAGCTGGGGCGAGCAGGCCGCGCTGCTGGGTGTCGCGATGCTGTCGTCGAAGGGCGCGGCGGGCGTGACCGGGGCGGGCTTCATCACGCTGGCCGCGACGCTCAGCATCGTACCCTCGGTCCCGGTCGCGGGCATGGCGCTGATACTGGGCGTCGACCGCTTCATGAGCGAGTGCCGCAGCCTCACCAACTTCACCGGTAACGCGGTCGCCGCGATCGTGGTCGCGCGCTGGGAAGGCAAGCTCGACCGCGCGCGACTGGACGAGGTGCTCAACAACCGCCGCGTGTCCGATGCCGAAACGATCGACGAAGACGATGCGCTGGTGACCGTGCCCGCCGCCTGAACCCGATCACCGACTACCTATCGCCGACCGGCGATCACCGACTGCCGACTACCAAAACAGAATATAAATCGAGGGAGAGATCATGACCAAGACGACAGCCGCATTGCGTGCGGGCTCGGCGCTGCTCGCGCTGGTGACCGCCGGCATCGCCAGCGCTCAGACGACCCCGCCGCAGACCGCGCCGGAGAATGTGCCCGGCATCGCCGCGAGTCAGGACGAGGACAGCCCCGCGCAAACCGAACAGGACATCGTCGTCGTCGGCACGCAGATCCGCGGTGCCAGCACCACCGCCGCGCTGCCCGTCACGGTCGTCGACGCCAACCAGATCGAGGCGACCGGCGCCCTCAGCGGCGACGAACTGTTCCGCGCGATCCCACAAGCCGGTGACGTCACCTTCAACGAAGCGAACAATCCGCAGACGTCGAACGCGGCGCGTGGCGACGTCAATTCGATCAACCTGCGCAACCTGGGCGTCGGCAACACGCTGGTGCTGTTGAACGGCCGCCGCCTGGTCCAGCATCCCACCAGCCAGGCCGGCGACGGCAATGTCCCGGTGCTCGGCTTCAATTCGAACGCCCTGCCGGTCGCCGGGATCGAGCGCCTGGAGATCCTGCGCGACGGCGCCGCAGCCATCTACGGCGCGGATGCGGTCGCAGGCGTCGTCAACACGGTGACCAAGGGCAACGTCAACGGCGGGCAGGTCGACCTGCGCTATGGCGGCGCGGAGGGCACGCATCGCCGCGAGTTCCAGGCGACTGGCCTGCTCGGTACCGATTTTGCCAGCGGGCAGGGCAATGTCTCGGTCTACGCCGACTACACCCGCCGCACCGCGCAATTGGCGGAGGACCAATATTACACCGCAACGGACAATCTGCTGCCCTATTTCGCGAACGATCCCCGCTTCGCCGGCAACCTGACCGCTGACGGCCGTGCGACGCAGAGCCCGTGGGCCAACCTCGCCGTCGTCAACGGGCCTGGCACGATCCGCCGCAATCCGGGCAATACCGCGCTCACGTCATCGGCCGGCGCGTTCCACACTCAGTCGATCCTCAACCCCGGCTGTGCGGTGACGCTGAACGCGGAAACCTGCCTCGGCAGCGGAACCCGCGCTACCGCCTCGACCTTGCGGTCGGAGCGGTTCGACACCCGGCCGGGCACCACCGTCGCGCCGTCGATCCACCGCTTCAACAGCTTCCTGTCGGCGCATTACGACGTCAGCGACAGCCTGACGCTCTATACCGAGATCGGCTATTACCGCGCCGGTACGACGCGCATCCAGCCGCCGACGATCAACCTGAACGCGATCGTCGTGCCGGCATCCAACTATTGGAACCCGTTCGGGCCGGTGACTTTCGCCAACGGGACGGCAAACCCGAACCGCGTGTCCGGCCTGACCAACGTCCCCGCCGCCGGCCTGCCGGTGCGCCTGTCGACCTATCGCTTCGTCGATGCCGGCTATCAGCGGGTCAACGTCGATAACTGGCAGTCGCGCTTCCTGGGTGGTGCGCGTGGCAAGATCGGCAGCTTCGATTTCGATACCGCGATCCTTTATTCCGAAGCGCAGGCGACCGACGTGTCGAACGCGATCAACATGACGAAGCTGCAACAGGCGTTGTCGCTGTCGACCCCGGACGCGTACAACCCGTTCTCCGGCGGCTGTTCGGCCAGCCCGTCGCTCGGGGATTGCACGCCGTCGTCGCAGGCGACCATCGACAGCTTTACCTTTGATCTTGCCCGCCGGTCGAAGACCACGCTTGCACTGGCCGATTTCAAGATGTCGCGCGCCGATCTGCTGGCGCTCCCCGGCGGCAATCTGGGCGTCGCGTTCGGGATCGAGGGGCGACGCGAGACCCAGGCCGATATCCGCGACGACAATTTGAACGGCACGATCCATTTCGTCGATTCGGTGACCGGCGAGCGCAATCTATCCAACGTCGCCGCGGTCAGCCCGACGCCGACGACGCGCGGTCAGCGCACCGTCTTCTCGGCCTTCGCCGAACTTGCGGTGCCGGTGATCTCGCCGGAGATGAACATCCCGCTCGTCCAGCGTGTCGATTTGCAGATTGCCGGGCGGTACGAGCATTACAGCGACTTCGGATCGGTCGCGAAGCCCAAGATCGCTGCCGCCTGGGACCTGACCAACGGCTTCCGCATCCGCGGGTCTTGGTCGCAGGGCTTCCGCGCGCCGAACCTCGAACAGACCAACACGGTGCAATATTCACGGCTTGGCTCGAACACCGACTTCTACCGCTGCGAAGCCGACCTGCGCGCCCGCCGGATCGCCAATTTCGGGGCGTGCGGGCGTAACGTCAGCTATTCGATCTTCATCGCCGGCAACCCGGATCTGAAGCCGGAGGAAAGCACCAACTGGTCGGCGGGCGTCGTCCTGCAACCCGACTTCGGCAACCCCAAGCTCGGCAAGCTCACGATCACCGCGGACTATTGGTCGATCCGGCAGGAGGGGATCGTGGGTCAGTTCGGTCCGCAGAACGCGCTTGTGCTCGACTATCTGTTGCGTCAGCAGGGATCGTCGAACCCGAACGTCATCCGTGCCGCGGTGACGGCCGACGATACGCCGCTTTTCACCGGGACCGGCCTCGCTGCAGCTGGCGTCGTGACCCAGATCAACGACCAATTCACCAACCTGCAGCCGCAGACGGTCGAGGGCCTGGATCTGGGCCTGTTGTACAATGTCCGCACCGACATCGGGAAGTTCGACTGGTCGGTGAATGCGGCGCACCTGATAAAGTTCAGCCGAGATACGCCGCCGGGCGTGACCGAGCTGTTCGATGCGCGCGCCGCCGGTACGATCAACGCCGCGACCCCGCTGACCGATGCGACCGACCTGATCGAACAGCGCGGCCGGCCGAAGTGGCGGCTGACCAGTTCGCTGACGTGGAGCCTCAAGCGGTTCCAGGTCGGCGGCTTCGTGAACTATGTGGCCGACGTCGACGACACCGGGTTCCTCGACGTCAACGGCCAGCCGTACGTCGTGAAGGGGCAGGCGACGGTCAACCTCTATGCGCAATACCGGTTCAAGGGCGGCGTGCTCGACGATACCCGTTTCCGCATCGGCGCGCGAAACCTGTTCGACGTTCAGCCGCCGATCACGGCTGACGGCTATCTTGGCTCGCTCTATTCGCCTTATGGTCGCTATCTCTACGCGACAATCAGCAAGAGGTTCTGACGTGAAGACTGTCCTTCTCGCCCTGGCGGCCGTCGCGGTTGCCACCCCCGCCACCGCCCAGGTCGCGCCCCCGCCGGCGCGACCGGCGTCGGCGGCGCCTGCGCGCACGATCCTGTTCATCGGCAACAGCTTCACGCAAGGCGCGCACTCGCCGGTCCGAAACTATCGCGCGGGGACGGTGACCGACCTGAACGGCGACGGTTATGGCGGGGTTCCGGCGCTGTTCAAGCTGTTCACCGAACAGGCCGGGCTGAACTATGCGGTCAGCCTGGAGACGCAGGGCGGGCGGTCGCTCGGCTTCCACCTGACCGAGCGCGCGGCGCGGTTCAATCGGCCGTGGGACGTGGTCGTGCTGCAGGAATATTCGACGCTCGACCGGCGGCGCCCTGGCGATCCGGCCGCCTATATCCGGGACGCGGGCACGCTCGCGGCAATGTTCACGCGTGCGAACCGCAATGCCGAGGTGTTCCTGATGCCGACCTGGAGCCGCGCCGACCAGGTCTGGCGCAGCGGCAGCCCCTGGTCGGGAACGCCGGTCAACAAGATGGCCGACGACCTGTTCACCGCGGCGATGCGCGCCAAGGCGGCCTCGCGCGACATCGACGGGATCATCCCGGTCGGCCTGGCATGGAACCGGGCGTTCTCCACCGGCGTGGCGGACCCGAACCCGTATGACGGCGTCGCCTTCGGCCAGCTCGATCTCTGGTCCTACGACCAATATCACGGGAGTACGGCGGGCTATTATCTCGAAGCGCTGACCGTATTCGGCCGCATCACCGGCCTCGACCCGCGGACGTTGGGGCCGAACGAGCGGGGCGCTGACGAGCTTGGCCTGTCGAATGCGCAGGCGAGCGCGTTGCAGCGGATCGCTTACGAGACGTTGCAGGCTGAAGGGCGACGGTAAAGCCGTCGGTGCCCCCGCGAAGGCGGGGGCCCAGGGCCACGAGCGAGACTGCCTGTGGCCCTGGGCTCCCGCCTGCGCGGGTGCACGGAGGCTTAAAAGCCGAACCGCACCGTCGCGCGGATGTCGCGGCCCGACAGCGGCGCGAAATCCTTCAGCACGCTGGTGTGGCGGCGCGTCAGCTGGTCGAAGATGTTGTTCGCGCTCAGCATCAGCGTCGTACGGTCGTTGTCGAACGGCTTGAACGACAGCGACGCATTGACCAGCGTATAGCCATCGGTCGGCGTCTCGAACGCGGCGATGCGGTCCTGCTCGAACACATGTTCGACTTCCGCTCGCGCGGTCAGTCTCGGTCCCTGCGCTTCGATCCCGCCGAGCACGCGCAGCGGCGGGATGCGCGGGATCGGGCCGCTGTTCTTAACGGTCGCGCGGACATAATCGCCCAGCACATCGGCGTTGACCGCATAGGACCCGATCTGCGCGACGCGGAACGACGCGTCCGCCTCGAACCCGTAATAGCGCGCATCGGCCTGCGCATAGGCGAAGCAGGGCAGGTCGACGTCGCGTCCCGAAGGCGCGGCGGCGGCTTCGCAGACACCCTGATCCGTCTGGTTCTCGAAGATATAGTTGCTGAACCAGCTATGGTAGGCCGACGCGTCGAAGCTGAAGCCGTCGCCATGGGCGTGCAGCGTCGCCTCCAGCCCCCATGCCTTTTCGGTGCGGAAATTGGCGTTACCCAGCTCATAGGCCTGGGTGCCCGCATGCGGGCCATTGGCGAATAGTTCCTCTGCCGACGGAGCGCGGGCGGTGCGCGACCCGTTGATGCCGATACGCACGTCCGGCGCGATCTCGACCGACGCGCCGAGCGAGCCCGACAGCGTCTCGAACTTGCGCGCGCCCGAGAAGAAGCGCTGGTCGCCGGCGACGACGCGGGTGTCGTGGTCGGTCAGCTCGTAACGCAGGCCGCCTTCCGCCCTGACGCCGCCGAGGTCGAACTGTTGGAGCGTGAACAGGCCGACCTGATTGGTCTCGGCCTTGGGAATAAAGGCTTCGTCGCCGACCGCCTGGAAGACGCGGTTGTAATATTGGACACCGGTCGCGCCCTGCCAGCCGCCGCGCTTCGCCTGAACCAGTTCGAGGCGCCCTTCGGTCCCCTTGTTGTAGAAGGCGGTTCCGACCTCGCCGCTCGGCTCCAGTTCAAAATGGCGATAATTGGCGTGGCCGGCGCGCAGGCGGATACGGTCGAGGAAGCCGCCGCCGGTCTGCACCTCGGCACGCAGGTCAAACCGGTTCTGGACGACGTCAAGACGCGGCGCTTCCTGCTCCTGCCCGACCTCGGTCGCATAGCGGATCGGCACGCCGTAGAGGCTATCGTAATGGCCGTAGGAGATGCCGAGCATGCCGCTATCGGTGATCAGAGAGGCGCCGACGCCGGCCGTCCATGTCTCGGCGGCGGTGTTCGGGATGCGACCGCGCAGGTTCGCGCTGCCGGCGAAGTCGATCGGGTCTTCGTCCGGATCCTGCGGGCGGCCGACCTGCGACAGTGCGGCGGCGCGCGCGGCCGGGCTCAGCAGATAGCCACGGCCGATGCGCATGTCGCCGGTCTTGAGATACGAGCCATCCGCGTGCAGCACGAACTTGTCGCCCAGCGCCACATCACCGGCGGCGCCACCCGATCGTTCGTCGGCAGCGCTGCCATAGGTCGCACGGCCATCAACCTTGAAGCCGTTCTCCGGCATCCGGCGCGGAATGCGCGTGTCGATGACGTTGACAACGCCACCGACCGCCGACGATCCGAAGAGCAGGGCGGAGGGGCCGCGCAGCACCTCGATCCGCTCTGCCAGCAACGGGTCGATGATCACGGCGTGATCCACCGACGTGTTCGACACGTCGATCGAACCGATGCCGTCGGTCAGCACGCGTACGCGCTCACCCTGGAAGCCGCGCAGGATCGGGCGCGACGCATTGGGGCCAAACGAAGTCGCCGACACGCCGGGTTGGCGCGCCAGCGTCTCGCCGATCGTCGAGCGGAGTTCGCGGGTCAGTTCCTCGCCGGTGACGACCGACGTGCCTTGCAGGACGTCGCGCTCACTCGTCAGCACGGGGGCGGTGACGATAATTTCGTTGCGGGCGGTCGGCGTGGTCTGCGCCATCGCGGGCGCGGCGAGGACGAGCGGAAGGGCGGTGGCTAGAGTGAAACGGGACATGACGACCTTTCGAACGTGAATTCCGCGTCGCCGTTACGCGCTACGTTACAACGTATCAACCGCGAAACGAACGCGGCCCGGCGGTTTGTCCCGCCAGGCGTGCGGTTCGTTGATCAGGTCGCCGGCCTTACCCCCGTGTCAGGCTGTCGAGATATTCCTCCAGGTTCGTCCAGCCGTTGCCGTTGCGGTCGGCGTTGCCGTCCTCGGCCTTGCGCGGGTCGAGCCCGTGTGCGCGTTCCCACGCGTCCGGCATGCCGTCACCGTCGCTGTCTTTCGCTGGCGCGCGCGTCCGGAGCATCGGCCAGCCGCCCATATCGTGCTGACTGTCGATGATTCGCCCCGCGCCCGACCGGACGCCCGCGACGACGGCGGCGTCGATCGCGTCGCGCGCCTTCGATGCGCCTGCCCGCGCGAGAACGGCGTCGAGCGGCTTCGCGTCAGCAGTAACCGGGGCCACGTCGATCGGGCCGGCTAGCTTCCAGCCGGGTGCGATCGTGCCCGTTACCAGCGTCATCTGGTCGGCCGGCTTGGTGCCTGCCATCGAATTCCCGTCGAACCAGCCCTTCGCCAGTACGTTCGACTCATCGAAGGCGAACGCGCCCTTACTGTCGGGGCCGAGCAGATAGACGTTGTCGATGAAATTATACCGGACGATCGCGGCCTTGTCGGCGTCGTACCCAGAGTGCGACCCACCCCAATTGTAGAAGACGTTCGACCGGAAATCGAAGGTCGCGCCTTCGGGATCGATATCCGGTCCGTCATAATTGCCCGGACGCGGCATGCGGGCGATGTGGTTGGCCCAGAGGTTGTGATGCCAGCTCGCCTTCGCGCCGCGGCCGCCGCGGATCAGGCTGCCATAGCCGTGTTCGCCCTTCACATGACCCGATTTGCGCAGCGAATTGGCGATGATCGACCATTGCACGGTCAGATCGTACCAGCCCTGGTCCGGGTCCTTGTAGTTGGCGGACGCCGACAGCGACTCGTCGATCGACCAGCTGGCAGAGACATGGTCGAGGATGATCCGCCGCCCCTTGGTGACGGTCATCGCATCCTCCTGGCTCTTCGACACATTGCCGAGGCGCGAGCGGATGTAGCGGATGACGACGTCGTCGGCGGCGACGACCAGGCTGTGGTCGCGCAGGGTGATGCCGTCACCCGGAGCGGTCTGGCCGGCGATGGTGATGCGCGGTTCGCGGATCTTGAGTTCGGATGCGAGCGCGATCGTACCGGAGATGTCGAACACGACCGTCCGCGGCCCCTTCGCCTCCACCGCGGCGCGCAGCGAGCCGGGGCCGGAGTCGGCCAGCGTGGTGACCTTGATGGCCCGGCCGCCGCGTCCGCCTTGAGCGAACCGGCCCGCGCCTTCTGCGCCGGGGAAGGCGACGACGGCCTGCGGGGCGGCGAGGCTGAGCAGGAACAGCGGGATCATGACGGGCCTCTCCAATATCTTGTCGAAGGATGGTCGGGCAGGAAACCGGTGTCAATAAACTTCCGCATTTGTCATGCCGCAAGGGCTAGGACCAATTTTCGGTGAGGACATTCGAAGCCGTCATCCTGACGGAAGTCAGGATCCAGGGCCAAGCAACAAGGTCGGGGCGGAGAAACACTGGATTCCTGCTTTCGCCGGAATGACGATCGTTAGGGAAGATCGATCAAAGAGCCGGCAGCTTCGCCTTTAGTTCGTCCAGCCATACCGCCGTCGTACCGTCCGACGGCGCCCGCCAGTCGCCGCGCGGACTCACTGCGCCGCCGGCCGACACCTTCGGGCCGTTGGGGAGGGCAGAGCGCTTGAACTGGCTCGTCTGGAAGAAGCGTCGCACGAACGCCTCCAGCCACTTGGCGATGGTCGCCAGATCATAGGCGTTCCGCCCGTCCTCCGGAAAGCCCATCGGCCAGCGCCCGGCGTCGGTATCGCGCCACGCGTGCCAGGCCAGAAACGCGATCTTCGACGGCGGCAGGCCGTGACGCAGGACATAATGCGCGAAGAAGTCGTGGAGCTCATACGGCCCGATCCGGTCCTGTGTGCTCTGCATCGCGCCCGAGCCATCGGCGGGGACCAGTTCAGGCGAAATCTCAGTCGCGAGGATCGCCTCCAGCACCGCGTTCGTCTCCGCGTCGAACTGGTCGATGCGGACCGCCCAGCGGATCAGATACTGGATCAGCGTCTTCGGCACGCCCGCGTTGATGCCGTAATGGCTCATATGATCGCCGACGCCGTAGGTGCACCAGCCAAGCGCGAGTTCGCTGAGGTCGCCGGTGCCCAGCACGATGCCCTGCCGTTGATTGGCGAGGCGGAAGAGGTAATCCGTCCGCAATCCCGCCTGCACATTCTCGAACGTCACATCGTATACGGGTTCGCCGCGGCCATAGGGATGGCCCATGTCGGCCAGCATCTGGGTCGCGGCGGGGCGAATATCGATCTCGTCGCCGGTGATGCCGAGGGCGTTCATCAGGCCCCAGGCCTGTCCCTTGGTCGCTTCACCCGTCCCGAAGCCCGGCATGGTGAAGCCGAGGATGTCGGAGCGCGGGCGGCCCATGCGATCGAACGCCTTGGCTGCGACGATCAGCGCGTGGGTCGAGTCGAGTCCGCCCGATACGCCGATGACGAGGTGCTTCGACCCCGTCGCCGTCAGGCGCTTGCGCAGCCCCTCGACCTGGATGTTGAACGCCTCGTAGCAATCCTCGTCGAGCTTCGACGGCGTATTGGGGACGAACGGGAAGCGGCGAATATCGCGCGTCAGCCCGCGGTCGGCGAAATCCGGTGTGTGGCTGAAGCTGATCCTGCGGAAGCGCGTCTCGGGGTGCCCGTGCGCGGCGGCGCAGTCGTTGAACGTGCCGGTCCGCATCCGCTCCAGTCGCAACCGTTGCACGTCGACGTCGGCGACGACGATCTCGGTCGCGAGGTCGAAGCGGCCGCTCTCCGCCAGCATCTCGCCGAGTTCGAGGATCATGCCCTGTCCGTCCCAGGCGAGATCGGTAGTGCTCTCGCCGGGACCCGACGCCGAATAGACATAGGCCGACGCCGTCCGCACCGACTGCGACGCGCACAGCAGCACGCGCTCGCGCGCCTTGCCGATGACGATGTTGGAGGCGGACAGGTTGGCGAGGATCAGAGCGCCGGCCAAGGCCCCCTGGGTCGAGGGCGGGGCGGGCGCCCAATAATCCTCGCACACCTCGGCATGGACGATGAAGTCGGGCAGATCGTCGGCGGCGAACAGTAGATCGGTGCCGAATGGCACCGTCTGTCCGGCGACGATGATGTCGAGCCCGGTCAGCCCGACGCCCGGCGCGAACCAGCGCTTCTCGTAATATTCACGGTAGTTCGGCAGGTAGGTCTTGGGCACGACGCCCAGGATGCGGCCGCGGTGGATCGCGATCGCGCAATTATAGAGCCGCCCGTTCCGCCGCAGACCCGCGCCGACCAGCAGCACCGGGGTCAGATCGGCGCTCGCAGCGGTAACCTCCGTCAGCGCCGCCTCGACCGCGGCGGCATGCGCGTCCTGCAGGTGCAAGTCGTCGATCGCATAGGACGATAGGTTGAGTTCGGGAAAGACGAGCAGGTCGCAGCCCTGCTCATGCCCCTGCCGCGCGAGCGCGATGGTGGCGGCGGCGTTGGCCGCCGGATCGCCGACCGTTCCGATGGGTGTGCAGGCGCCGACGCGGACGAAGCCCTGCGCCTGATGCGAGTAGAAGGGATGATTGCTGGTCACAGCGCCTTTTCGATCATCTGGAGCGCGACTTCCAGGCATTTCACACGCGTCGGTCCGCGTCCGATGTCGCCGAAATGCTCCTCGCGATGATCGGTCGCGCGGCCGGTGCGGGCGCAGCCGAAATGGACGAGACCCGGTTCGTCGTCCGGCCCGCCCGGTCCCGCAAAGCCGGTGATTGACAGCGCCACATCGGCGCGGCTCGCCGCCAGCGCTCCGTCCGCCATCGCCAGCGCGACGTCTCGGCTGACCGCCCCGCAGCTTTCGACCATGTCGCGCGCGATGTGCAGCAATTCGCACTTCGCGTCCTTCGAATAGACGACATAGCCACGCTCGAACGCGCCCGAGACGCCTTCGACATCGGTCAGGAGCGAGGCGAGCAGCCCGCCGGTGCAGCTTTCGGCCGTGGCGAGCGACAGGCCGGCGTCGTTGGCCTTCTCCAGCACGCGACGAGCGGCGTCCTCGATGTGGTCGGGGAGGGCGGGGGACAGGGTTTCGGTCATGGCGCCAGCCTATGCCGGTTGGCCGGCGGACGCTTTGATGCCAGTTTATCTCGAAGAAACCGTGCAAAAATCCTCCCCTGCAAGGGGAGGTGGCAGGCCGAAGGCCTGACGGAGGGGTGTCACCCTTTCCGAATAGGGTGACACCCCTCCAACGCGCTTACGCGCGCCACCTCCCCTTGCAGGGGAGGATCATGCCGTTACACCTTCGCGGCGTAGATCATCCGGCCTTCGCCGAGCAGGTCGAACACCGTCGCCAGCGTCGTCTCGCCGACCGCGAAACAGCCCTGGCTGCGGCCGAGCTTGCCGTGCTTCGCCAGCATGTCTTCGTTCGAATACCACGCACCGTGGACGACGATCGCGCGGTCGAGGGCGTTGTTGTTGGTCGGGTCCAACCCGATCAGCCGCTGTGAGCGGCCATGCTTGCCGACATAATAGTCGCTGGTCAGGAACGCGCCCTCGCAGGACGCTTCGCTGTTCACTTCGTTCGAGAAGCGCTGAAGCCAGCCGGTGTGCGCCGGGTCGGACCCACTGCCGTGCGCGACCAGCAGCGAGGTTACGGTCCCGTCGTGCAGATTGATCAGGTGGAGCCGCGGGCTGGACGATGATTTGCTGAAGTCGGCAAGCGCGATGCGGTCGCGGCGCGCGATCGCATTGCCATGTCGGTCGAGGGCGTTGCGGGCCCGGTCGAACAGCGCGGCACGGATGCCCGGCGGCGCAACGGCGGGCGTCGCTGCGACGGCAACGGGCGCCGGCGCGACATGCACCGGGACGGGCGGTGGCGGCGGCATAGTCAGCGTCGCGACCTTCGCCGCCTGCTGAGCACAGCCGGGCACGACCGCAATCGATCCGGCGACACATGCTGTCTTCAACAGCGCACGACGCGAGGCCGCACGCGCGAGCAGATGCTCCATTCACGGGTCCTGATTGTTGATCCCCGCGATCTATGTAGCAGTAAATGGTTGCTTTTTCATGTGCTTGCCGACCGCGATCCGTCGCGGGGTTGGCTCAACTCATCCCGCGGCAAAACGGCGGGGCGGCGGTCGGAGGTGGTAAATGCGGCGGTTAACTCTCCACGGCGGCTAAGGAAATCGCGGGAAACCGCGTGTCCAAGGGGTATTTGCGCCCCAGACGGTTCAGCCGACCGCTCCATGCGCGGCTGCCAATCGATTCGGTAGCGGAACGCCCTAGGCTTGGGCAGGCCCCGATTCACCGCTCCGCACCGCGCGCGTTGGAGATCAGCGGGCGCGATCTGTCACAGACCGGCGATCATCTGACGAGCTGACAGGCCCGCTACTTGCTCTCCGGCAGGGTTATGGCCTCGACGACCAGCACGGTGTCCTGCACGCCAGTGACCCGGACGCGCGTACGGGCAGGCACGTCGGGGCCGGCGGCGATCCATTCGCCATCATGTTCACGCGGCGGCCGACCCGGTAGAAGAAGTCGGGGTAGGAGTTGAACCCCGGCGACGCGGTGGTGGTGTAGCGGCCGAAATGTTCGATCGTATATTGATGACCTTGCCGCACGATCTTGATCGACGCGAACAGCTAGAAAACGACGATCAGCAGCGCGACCAAGGCGGTGATTGTCAGTTCCATAAGGGCGATTTCCACTCCCGTTGAGGGCCAAGGGGCAGCATAAGCGGACCCCATGACCACACCCCGCCTTGCGCCCCGTTCGCTCCTGTTCCTGCCCGCATCGAACCCCCGTGCGATCGCGAAGGCGCGGACGCTAGCAGCGGATGCTGTGTTGCTCGACCTAGAAGACGCTGTGGCCAATGACGCTAAGGCGGCGGCGCGTGAAGCGGCTGTGACGTCGGTGGGGGAGGGGTTTGCGGGCAAGCTCGCCGCGATCCGGGTCAACATGGTCGACCGCGCAGAGCATGCCGCCGATGTGGCGGCGGTGGCCGATTCCACGGCCGACCTGATCGTCCTGCCGAAGGTCGAGCGCGCGCAGGATGCGGCGTCGGTCGCGCGGACCAGCGGCAAGCCCCTGCTTGCTATGATCGAAACGCCGCGCGGCGTGCTCGCCGCGGCCGAAATCGCGGCCCAGAGCGGCGTAGTCGGCCTGATCGCCGGCACCAACGACCTACGCGCCGCCCTCCGCCTGCCGCCGACCGCCCCGCGCGAGTGTCTATCACACGCCCTCCAAGCCATCGTTCTCGCCGCCCGCGCGCACGACGCCTGGGCGTTCGACGGCGTGTTCAACCGCCTGACCGACGCGGACGGCTTTGCGACGGAGGCCCGGGCGGGACGCGACCTCGGCTTCGACGGCAAGACGCTTATCCACCCGTCCCAGGTCGATCCCTGCAACACCGCCTTCGGCCCGACCGCCGGGGAGATCGAAGAAGCCCAGGCCCTGATCGCCGCCTTCACCGGCGGCGCCGAACGCTTCCGCGACCGGATGATCGAGGGGATGCACGTCGATCAGGCGCGGGCGGTTTTGGCGCGGGTTTGAAGACAGAAGGAATTTTTCACGCAAAGGCGCAAAGGCGCTAAGAGAAGAAGGGCTTTAGCGGAGGGCAGAGCGCACCTTTGCTACGTCAGCGGCTTAATTCGTGTTTCAGACACTGAGCGCTCACGCGCTCGAAGCGTCGTCAAACAGCTTGAACCCCTTCGCGCCTTTGCGCCTTTGCGTGAACCAAATCTTCCTTCTTCCTGTCCGAGCGCTCACCACGGAAACGAAGTGAACCGACAGGACTAGCGCCATTCACCCCGCTTGTTTACATGGCCCGCCAAATCTCGACTCGACCCAGATTGGCGCACCCATGATCGACATCCCCTACGGCCTGACTTTCGACGACGTCCTGCTGGTGCCGGCCGAAAGCGAAGTGCTGCCGTCGATGGCGGATACCCGGACCCGCGTGACGCGCGGTCTGGCGCTCAACATCCCGGTCCTGTCGTCGGCGATGGACACCGTCACCGAAGAGGCGATGGCGATTATGATGGCGCAGCTGGGCGGCATCGGCGTGCTCCACCGCAACCTGACCATCGAGCAGCAGGTCGCTGCGGTGACCGCGGTGAAGCGGTTCGAGAGCGGCATGGTCGTCAACCCGATCACCATCCGCCCCGATGCGACGCTGGCCGAGGCGCAGGCTCTGATGACCCGCCACCGGATCAGCGGCATCCCGGTTACCGAAGCCTCGGGCAAGCTGGTCGGCATCCTGACCAACCGGGACGTCCGCTTCGCCGAAAACCCGAACCAGCCCGTCGCCGAGCTGATGACGCATGAAAACCTCGCGACCGTCAGCGTCGGCGTCACCCAGGAGGAGGCCCGCCGCCAGCTCCACCAGCGCCGTATCGAGAAGCTGCTGGTCGTCGACGACGCCTATCGCTGCGTCGGTCTCGTAACCGTCAAGGACATGGAAAAGGCGGTGACCTACCCGGACGCGACCAAGGACGCCGCCGGCCGCCTGTGCGTGGCCGCCGCGACCACGGTCGGCGACAAGGGCTATGAGCGCACCGAAGCGCTGATCGACGCCGACTGCGACCTGATCGTCATCGACACCGCGCACGGTCACAACAAGGACGTCGCCCGCGCGGTCGAGCGGGTGAAGGCCCGCTCCAACCGCGTCCAGGTGATCGCGGGCAATGTCGCCACCGCGGAAGCGACCCGGGCGCTGATCGACGCGGGCGCAGACGGCGTGAAGGTCGGCATCGGACCCGGCTCGATCTGCACCACCCGCATCGTCGCTGGCGTCGGCGTGCCGCAGCTGACCGCGGTGATGAACGCCGCGGAGGCCGCCGCGAAGCTCGGCGTGCCGGTCATCGCCGACGGCGGGCTGCGCACCTCGGGTGACCTCGCCAAGGCGCTGGCGGCCGGGGCCTCGACCTGCATGGTCGGCTCACTGCTCGCCGGAACCGAAGAAGCGCCAGGGGAAACCTTTTTGTATCAAGGCCGTGCGTATAAGTCCTACCGCGGCATGGGAAGTGTCGGCGCCATGGGCCGGGGCTCGGCCGACCGCTATTTCCAGGGCGATATCAAGGACCAGCTGAAGCTGGTGCCCGAGGGTATCGAGGGACAGGTTGCCTTCAAGGGCTCGGCACGCGAGGTGATCCATCAGCTCGTCGGCGGCATCAAGGCGGCGATGGGCTATACCGGCTCGGCGACGATCCCGGACCTTCAGCAGCGCGCGCAATTTGTGCGGATCACGGGCGCAGGGCTGCGCGAAAGCCACGTCCACGACGTTACGATCACGCGCGAAGCCCCGAACTACCCGACGCGGGGGTGAGGGGGCAAAGGCGCTGCCTCACGTCGGTCCTCCTTCAAAAAAAGTCGACCAAAGTCGTTTCCGTCATTCCGGCGAAAGCCGGAATCCAGAGTTTCTCTATCCAAGCCGTTGATCTGCTTGGCCCTGGATCCTGACTTTCGTCAGGATGACGAATTTGGACAGGCGACGGATTCGTTCTCAGCAGTTCCGCCAGCGCGGGGATAAGAGGGGATTCCAACGGCAGCGGAGAACTGTGCCTATTTCCCCACCACCGGCTGCTTCAACTCTACCCGCAGCAAGCGAAACGGCGCCTTCCCCAAATTTGTCACCGCATGCGGCGCTTCGTTCGGCGCCCAGATCGCCGCGGGCGGCGCGCCGGCGGGCAGGCGCGTCCGGTCGACCTCCACCAATTTACCGTCGCGAACCGCGTAACGAATGTCCAACGCAGGCTGCCACGACTGGATGTGGATGACGCTCGGCCAGCGATGCTCATGGACCGCTTCAGTCTCGCCCGGCATGACGGTGACCTGCAGCACGCGAACCTGGTCGTTTTCCAAGATAACGCGGTGATTGTTCGGAGCCGCCGCCACGGCGTCCAGATCGGGCGGCGCGACTTGGCCAACCTGCATCGCCAAGAGCGTCACCGGTAGGAGAGAAGTCATCACGTCGCCTCCCTATGTCAGGCTGCGAGTATGACGAGAGTGGCCCCCATCGGCAATCCCGGCCTGCCGGTTCGCCTCGCCCATGTTGCGCCACGTCCACAAATCGCTGGCAAAGTTGGAAGCGATTTGCTCCACGCGGAGCCATGACCATTCTGCCCCGTCCCGCGGAAATTTCGCAAAGAAACTTCACACCGAAAACATATGCCCATGTGGGCGAAGATCGTGAAGTTTGGAGCCTCGCCGCATGACCCCCGCCGCCCGCACGCAAGCCGCGATCGAGCTGCTCGACGCGATCATCGCCTCTGCCCGTGACGGCGGTCCGGCCGCCGACACGCTGATCGCGCGCTATTTTGCCCAGCGCCGCTACGCCGGCTCCAAGGACCGCCGCGCCGTCCGGACCCACGTCTATGACGCGATCCGCAGCCTCGGCGAGCGCCCCGCGAGTGGCCGCGCCGCCATGCTCGCGCTGGCGAAGGACCGGCCCGAAATCGCCGAAACCTTCGACGGCAGCGCTCATGGACCCGCGCCGATCGACGCCAAGGAGCCTGCCGCGCTCCCCGGTGTCGCCCCCGCATGGCTGATGGACGCGCTCCAGCGCTCCGGCCTGGACCGCGCGCAGCTTATCGCGCTGCTCGACCGTGCGCCGCTCGACATCCGGGTCAACACGCTAATGGGCAGCCGCGACGACGCGCTCGCCATGTTCGAGGGCGCCGAGCCGATCGGCGGCACCGTCGCCGGCCTGCGCTTGCCTGCCGACACGCCGGTCGAACGCTCGCCGGCGTTCGAGGGCGGGCTGATCGAGGTGCAGGACGGCGGCAGCCAGATCGTCACCACCGTGGCGCAGGTCGCGCCGGGAATGACGGCCATCGACCTCTGTGCGGGAGCGGGGGGCAAGACGCTGTCGCTCGCCGCGCTGATGGGCAATGACGGCCGGATCGTCGCGACCGATACCGACCGTGCCCGGCTCCAGCGGCTTCAGCCACGCGCCGACCGCGCCGGCGTGATGATCGTCGAAACTCGACTGCTCGATCCGGGCGAGGAAGCCGAGGCGCTGGCGGACCTGAAAGGCGCGGCCGACGTAGTGCTGATCGATGCGCCCTGCTCGGGGACGGGGACATGGCGGCGCAATCCGGAGGCACGCTGGCGGCTGACCTCACCGCGGCTCGAACGGCTTGTGGCGACGCAGGCGCGACTGCTGGACCTCGGCGCGACCCTCACGAAGCCAGGCGGATCGATCACGTACATCGTCTGTTCACTGCTCGATGCCGAAGGTCGCGGCCAGGTCGACGCGTTCCTCGCTCGGCACCCGGGTTGGGTGGCGGAAGCACCCGTGGTCGGCTCGCCGCACGGCGCCGGCGCCCGGCTGACGCCGGCCAGCGACGGGACCGACGGCTTTTTTGTCGCACGCCTGCGGGCTGCGTGATAGTTTTGCCCGCGATGATCGGGTGGGAGAATGTGATGCGGTATCTATCGGTCGCGGCGGCGGTGGGGCTGACGTTGGTGTCGCTGTCGACCTCGCTTCACGGCCAGCGCCGCGACGATCAGATCGATCCGCGCTCGATCGCTCTGCTGGAAAAGGGCCGTGCGCTGAAAGCGGCGGGCAACCTCGCCGGCGCGACCGACATGGTCGAGACCGCGCTGGTCGTCGATCCGCGCAATCGTCCGGGGTTCCTGCTCCTGGCGGAGATCGCGCGCGCGCAGAACCTGCCGGGCAAGTCCATCCGCCTGTATCGCGAGGCCCTGCTGCTCGAACCCAATGACGTCGCCGCGCTCAAGGGGCAGGGCGAGGCGATGGTACAGAAGGGCGCGGTTGAGAAGGCGAAGGAGAACCTCGCCAAGATCCAGAAGCTGTGCGCGGCAAAGCCCTGTGCCGAAGGCCCGCAGCTGGCGGCGGTGATCGCCAAGGGGCCGCCGGTGGTGTCGGCAACGGCACAGGTCGCCAAGCAGGATGCGACCAAGGTGCCCGAGGCGAAGAATTAGGGTCGGACCCTAACCGAGCAGGCGAGCAACCGAGACGAACTCGGCGACACTGACGGTTTCCGCGCGCCGGGCCGAATCGATCCCGACCTGCTCCAGAGCCTCCAGCGCACCGGGCACAGACTTCAGGCTCTGCCGCAGCATCTTGCGGCGCTGCCCGAAGGCGGCGGCGGTCAGCCGTTCCAGCGTCGCGATGCGGACGCCGTCTGGCGCTTCGGTCGGGACGATATGGACGACGGCGGACATGACCTTCGGCGGGGGGGTGAAGGCGGAGCGGTGGACCGGCATCGCGATCCGTGCGGTCGAGCGCCACTGGCTTAGCACCGCCAATCGGCCGTAATGGTCACTTCCGACCGGGGCCACGACGCGCTCGGCGACCTCCTTCTGGAACATCAGCGTCAGGCTCGCCCACCACGGCGCCCAGTCGGTGGTGAGCCAGCCGACGAGCAGGGGGGTGCCGATGTTGTAGGGCAGGTTCGCGACGATGTGCGGACGGCCTTCGAACAGGCTGCGATGGTCGATCGCCATCGCATCGCCTTCCACGACGCGGAGCTTACCGGGATAGGCGGCTTCCAATTCGGCGAGCGCCGGAATGCAGCGCCGATCGCGTTCGATCGCGGTCACACGCGCGCCGGCCGCGAGCAGCGCGCGGGTCAGGCCGCCGGGGCCGGGGCCGATCTCCAGCACCTCGGCATCGGCCAGGTCGCCGGGGATCCCGGCGATGCGGGCGAGCAACTGACCGTCGAACAGGAAGTTCTGGCCCAGCGCCTTGGACGCGGCGAGACCGTGACGCGCGACGACGTCGCGCAACGGGGGCAGGGACGGGGCGGTCACTGCGAGGCGCGGCGCGCGGCGGCGGTGCCGGCCAGGCGGATCGCCGCGATCATCGCGCCGGGCTCGGCGGTGCCGGTGCCGGCGATGCCGAAGGCGGTCCCGTGGTCGGGCGAGGTGCGGACGATCGGCAGGCCGAGCGTCATGTTGACGCCCTCGTCGAAATGCAGTGCCTTCAGCGGGATCAGCGCCTGGTCGTGATAGAGGCACATCGCCGCGTCATATTGCGCGCGGGCACGGGCGTGGAACATGCTGTCCGCCGCCATTGGCCCCACCGCATCGATGCCCTCTTCGACAAGCTGGGCGATCGCCGGTTCGAGGACGTCGATTTCCTCCCGCCCGATCGCGCCCGACTCACCGGCGTGCGGATTCAATCCGGCAAAGGCCAGGCGGGGGTGCTCGATCCCGAAATTGCGCTGTAACCCGCGTGCCGTCGCCCGCGCCTTGGCGAGGATCAGCTCGACCGTGATCAGTTGCGGCACGGCGGCAAGCGCGACATGCGTCGTGATCGGCACCACCCGGAGCGTCGGGCCGGCGAGCATCATCACGGCGTTCTCCCGCGCGATGCCGCAGCGTTCGGCGACGAATTCGGTCTGGCCGGGGTGGGTGAAGCCGATGCGGTAAAGTTCGACCTTCGACACCGGCCCGGTCACCAGTGCCGAGGCTGCACCGGAGCGGGTCACGCCGACCGCAACCTCGAGCGATTCGATCGCACAGCGCGCGCCGTCGACGTCGGGCTGACCCGGCGTTATTCCGCCAGCGTCGGACACGGACAGGACGGGCAGGGCGTCGGCGAAGGCGGCGGCGGCTTCGGCCGGTGCGGCGATCCGGGTGATCGGCCCCTGCCACACCGTCTCGATCGCGCGCACGTCGCCGATCGCAAAGAAAGGTGGAAGGGCGTGGGTCGCCCGCGCGTCCCACGCCTTCGCGATCGTCTCCGGACCGATGCCGGCCGGGTCGCCCATCGACACGGCCAGCGGTGCCATGTCGGAATGGGCGCCCGCGGTCACGTCAGCGATACTCGACGACTGCGTCGCGCCGCAGGTCGCGCAGCATGCGCTGGGCACGCAGATTGACGCGCTGGTCCTCCAGCTTGGCCTGAACCTGCTCCGTCGTCGGTAGGTTCGCGTCCTTGGGATCGTCGCGACCGCACAGCACGAAGGCGCGGACGCCCTCCTTGGGATCGCCGAACATCGGTGTCGATTCGCCGATCTGCAGCTTCAGAATGACGTCCTGAAGCGCCGGCGGCAGCTGGCGCGCGCTGATCGCGTCGTTGTCGACCACTTCGGCGCCGATCTCCTCGGCCACCTTCGCCACGCCGCCGCAGCCTTTGATCTGCTTGATCGCAGTGGCAAAGGCCGCGCCGCGCTGGTTCGCCTGCGCCTCGGTGATCCCGGCCGGGAACTTGACCGACAGCTGGCGCAGCGCGAGCTTGGCGTCGCGTGGGTCGACCGTCAGTACCTGGCGCTTGTCGACCAGGTACAGGATCGAATAGCCACCCGGCACCTCGATCGGACCTGCGATCTGGCCGACGTTCAATCCCGCCGCCGCCGTCTGCAATTCCCGCGGCAGCACGTCGAGCCGGACCCAGTCGAGATCGCCGCCGACCCCCTTGGTCGTCGCGTCGGAGAAGTTGCGCGCGAAATATTCGAACGGCGCGCCGCCACGCATCTGCTCGATCATCTTGCGGCTCGCCTCGACCACTTCCTCGGCCGAGCGCGACGCGTCGACACGCAGGTAAATTTCGGCGAGGTGATATTCCTCGGTCCCCTTGGCCGCGCGCAGACGGTCGATCTGGGCCTTCGCCTCTTCCTCGCTGACGTTGACCTGGGGCGTCACCTTCTTGCTGAGCAGCCGGTTCCAGGCGAGATCGCCCTCGAGCTGACGCTTCAGCGCGCGATCCGACGAGCCCATCGACCGCAGCAGCTTTGTGAACTCTTCCGGCGACTTGCCGAAATTGCGCGCCACCCGGACATAGCTCTGGTCGATCTGCGCCGGGGTGATGGAGATGTCGTTGGCCTTGGCCTCCTGCACCTTCAGCGTGTCGTCGACCAGCTCGCGCAGCATCTGCAGCTTCACCTGATCGACCTGATCGGCGGGCAGGTTGACCTTGCGGCCGTTCTGCAACTCGCTGAGACCGATGGTCATCGCCATGCGCTGGTCAACATCGGTGCCGGTCAGCACCGCACCGTTCACGATCGCCGTCGGCTTGCGGACGTTGGGATCGGCCTTGCCGAAGATCTGAAGGTTCTGTGGCAGGTTCAGGCCGGTGGAGGGCGCTTGCGCGTCCGTCATCGTCTGCGCCGTGAGCGTTGCGCCCGCGACGGTTGCCATCAACGCCGCGATCCGCGCGGCCGGGCGGCTGAGCCGCACCAGGTTCGAAACCATCGTCACGTTGTTTCCGCTATCCCATCCCGCGCCCATGCGTGCGCACCGACGGTCGTTATACATCAATTCCGGCTGAACCGTGGCTTACACGATCCTACCGCCCCAAATTCTTGAACGACAACGTCAGCAGGTAACTGTTTCCCCGCCGCGCGTCACCGCGATCCTGATAGTCGCGTCGCCACGTCAGGCCAAGCCTGAGGCAATCGTCTTCATAGGACACGCCGACGCGGTGTCGAACGGGCTGGAACCCGTTCGACAGCGACAGCGGGTCCTCCGCACGGTCGGTCAGGTCGACGACAGCAGACCCGAACACCGACCAGAAGCGCGCGACCTGCGCGCGCCCGCCGACGCGTGCTTCCTCACGGTCGCGCAGATCCTCCAGGTCGAAGCCGATGTTGCGGTTGAGACGGAGGTAGCCGAGCAGGACATAGGTCGACTGGCTGCCGATCGTCGCGTCGATCTCATTCCGGCGCACCGCCAGCCCGTCCTTGTCGAGCCGGAAGCGGTGGGTGAGCGACACGAAGTCACGGTAGCGGACCGTCGTGCGACCGACGATGTCCGAGAAGCGGTCGGACAGGCCGGTGCCGTCGGGCAGGATCGATGGCCGGGTCGACAGGCGGTAGCTCTGGCCGATCGTCGCTTCGACCGAGACGCCGGGGAGGTCGAGCGCATAGTCGCCGCCATAGGTGAAGCGCGCGCTGTCCTCGAACCGGTCGTATCCGGGGAAACGATTGAGCGCGAACAGGTTCGAATCTTCCAGGTCGACGGCGCGCGCGTCCTCGTTGGGGATCGACAGATTGGCGATCTTCGGGCTGGCGACAATCTGGACCCGCGGCGTAATGCGCTGGGTTCCGCCGAAGATCGTGCCGATGAACGGCCATTTCACGTCGACCGCCACCGCACCGATCGCGCGGGTGGAGAAGCCTTCGTCGCCGCGATAGCTCGCAACGCTCGTCGCCAGCACGTCGTCGGCATTGTAGACGTCGCCGCGGGCATAAGCGGTGAACGTCACCTCCTGCCCCCAGGTCGTCAGGCGGCGCAGGTCCCAGCGCAAAGATGCAAACGCGCGCTGGGTATCCTGTCCTTCAGGCCGAAACAGTGCCAGGGTATTGAGCTGCACCAGCGTCTGCCCGCCGAGTAGCCCTGAAATGCGCCGACGATAGTCGATCTCCGGCAGCGCGATCGGTTGCAAACCCTGGTCGTCGGTCAGACGCATGGTCTGGACCGACCATCCGGTGATCGACAGATAGCTGTCGGGATCGATCCGCTCCGCGCGGATGTTGGATCGCAACCGGTCGTCGCTGGAGATGTCGTAGCGGCGCAGGAAGGTGCGGTCGCTGGCGATGCGGACGGATTCGCTGATGCTCCAGTTGGGGCTCAGCTGGAAGCGGCCGGCACTGTCGAGATAGCCGCGGAAGTCGCGCTCCGTCGTGCCCGTCATGCCGGCAATGCCGGGATCGTCGCTGCGGCTGCTGTAGGTTCCCCAGCCAGCCACCCGGAACGCGCCGAGGCTGTTGAGCTCGCGATATTCCGCCGACAGCATCGGAAAGGCGTTGGTGTAGATCCGCGGTGTAACCGTCAGATCGCGGCTTTCGTCGAGCCTGAACAGATAGGGCACGCCGATTTCGAGACCGTTGACGCGGCCGAGGCGGATCGTCGGCAACAGCAGGCCGCTTGCGGGCCGACCGCCGACCGGGTGCGAGAAGGTCGGCAGCGGAATCGTCGGCAGGCCGAAAAGCGACAGCCGCGCGCCGGTATATCGCATGCGCCCGGCCTTGGGATCATAGACCACGCGTACCGCGCTGATCTTCCAAGACGGCTCCTTCGGACAGCCGACGCTGTTGGTCACCGAACACGGCGTATAGGCTGCGTCCTCGACGGTTATGACGCCGCCGTCCGCGCGGCTGCCGCGCCGGGCGGCGATGCGACCGCCCTGTTCCAGGACGACGAGCATATTCTCGATCACGCCGTCCTTCAGCGAATCGGTCAGCTCGATCCGGTCGCCGTAGGCGACGTCGCCGCCGGGGTTGGTGACCGCGATGTTGCCATTGGCGACGACCTGACCGGTCTTGCGGTTCCAGGTTACGGTGTCGGCGCGGAGGCGGTCGGCGCGCCGGAACATGCGGACATCGCCCTTCGCGATGACGATGTCGTCGTTGAATTCATATTCGAGCGTGTCGGCGCTGAACTGCACCTGGTCGTCTGCGGTCGGCAGCGCGGTTTCGGAGGGTGGGGGCGGCGCGACAGCGCGGTCCTGCAGATCCTGTCCCGCGGCCGGAAGCGCGACGAATGCAAGGGCAAGGGCGCCGGTCGACAGCAAGGCGGGACGCTTCACGAAAATCCGGTCTCCACACGCCCCCTGTCGGGCCGAACCTCCCGGCCCTATCGCATCGGAAGCCGCCGCCCGCAATCACCTGTCGGCGCTTTGCGAAACACGAGTAGGATGCCTAGATAAGACATTCCAGATCATGATTTGCCGGATCCTTCGAATGCATGTGACTTTCGCCGCCACCGTTCCCGCCGACGTCGATGTGCTGGTGCTGCCGGTTGAGAAGGACGGCTTGGGGCGTGTGCGCTTCGCTGGACTGGACGATGCGGCGCGCGCGCTGATGACCGGCGGCGCGGCTGCGACACGGTTCGAGGGCGAGGCGGGAGCGATCGTCGAGTTCGTGGTATCCGCCGAATCGGGCGTGCGGCGCGTGGCATTGCTTGGCGTCGGAGCGGGCGCCGATCGCGACTGGGACAAGGCTGGCGGTGCACTGGTCGCGCGCTACCAGCTGGGCGGCACAGCGTCGGTCGCGGTTGACCTGTCGAGCCTCGACAGGCCGCCGACCGCGCAAGGAGTTGCTGGCTTTGCCGCGACGGCGGCGCAGCGCGACTGGCGGCACGATGTCTATCGCACGAAGCTGGCCGAGAAGCTGAAGCCGACACTCAAGACGCTGACCATCGTCGGGGCGCCGGGCGACACTGACAGCAGCTTCGCCGCGGTCGATGCCGTCACGCAGGGCATGGCGCTGACACGGACGCTCGTGGCCGAGCCCGCCAACATCCTCTACCCCGAAAGCTTCGTCGAGCGCGTCACCCAGGCTGTCGACGGACTGGATCTTGAGATCGAGGTGCTGGACGAGGCCGCGATGGGCGCGCTCGGCATGGGTGCGCTGCTCGGCGTCAGCCAGGGCTCGCGGCGCGAAGCACGGCTGCTGGCGTTGAAGTGGAACGGTGGTGGCGAGGGCGCGCCGACGGTCGCACTCGTCGGCAAGGGCGTGACCTTCGATACCGGCGGCATTTCGATCAAGCCGGCCGGCGGCATGGAGGACATGAAGTGGGACATGGGCGGCGCAGGTGCCGTCGCCGGTGCCATGAAGGCGCTCGCCACGCGCAAGGCCAAGGCGAACGTCATCGGCGTGATGGGCCTGGTCGAGAACATGCCCGACGGCAATGCGCAGCGCCCCGGTGACGTTGTGACGTCGATGTCCGGCCAGACGATCGAGGTCATCAACACCGACGCGGAAGGGCGTCTGGTCCTGTGCGACGCGATCACCTGGGTCCAGCAGACGCACAAGCCCGACACCATCGTCGACCTGGCGACGCTCACCGGCGCGATGATCGTCAGCCTCGGCAACGAATATGGCGGGTTGTTCGCGAATGACGAGGATCTGGCGGGGCAGTTGCTTGCCGCCAGCCTGGCATCGGGCGACAAGCTGTGGCGTTTCCCGCTGGCGGACGCATACGACAAGCTCATCGACAGCCCGATCGCCGACATGAAGAACGTCGGGCCGCGCGGCGCCGGCTCGATTACCGCCGCGCAGTTCCTCAAGCGTTATGTGGACGAGGGCGTGAAGTGGGCGCACCTCGATATCGCGGGCATGGTCTGGTCGGACAAGGACGGCCCCAACTATGCCAAGGGTGCGACCGGCTATGGCGTGCGGCTGCTCGACCGCTTCGTCCGGGACGCGTTCGAGCGGTGAGGGCGCCGCTCTGATGCAGGTCGACTTCTATCACCTCGTCGCCAGCCCACTGGAGCGGGTGTTGCCGCGGATCGCCGAGCGGGTGGTCGGCGGCGACGGGCGGCTGGTGATCGTGGCGGGGGACGAGCGCCAGCGCGCGGGGCTCGACCGCCTGCTGTGGACCTATACGCCCGACAGCTTCCTGCCCCATGCGCAGGCCGGCGGCGAGCGGGATGCCGACCAGCCGGTGCTGATCGCGGCCGAGGCGGTCGCGACCAACGGTGCGCGCAACGTGGCGCTCGTCGATGGCGTGTGGCGGGACGAGGCTCTGGGCTTCGACCGCGCCTTTCATTTCTTCGACGACGACACGGTCGGTGCCGCGCGGGCGGCATGGAAGGCGCTGGGCGGGCGCGAGGATGTCGAGCGGCGCTATTGGAAGCAGGACGACGCAGGCAAGTGGACGCAGGCGGCCTGACGGTTGCCAAGCGGGCGTGCCCGGACTAGGGCGGCGCCGCAATTCCCACACCTCATGAAGACAGGAGCCCGTGACCATCATGGCCGCGAACCGTACCTTTTCGATCATCAAGCCCGACGCCACCCGCCGCAACCTGACCGGTGCGGTCACCAAGATGCTGGAGGAAGCGGGCCTGCGCGTCGTCGCGTCGAAGCGCATCCAGATGACCAAGGAGCAGGCCGAGGGCTTCTACGGCGTGCACCGCGAGCGTCCGTTCTTCAACGACCTCGTCAGCTTCATGATCTCCGGCCCGGTCGTCGTGCAGGTGCTGGAAGGCGAGAACGCCGTGCAGCGCAACCGCGACATCATGGGCGCGACCAATCCCGAGAACGCCGAGCCCGGCACGATCCGCAAGGAACTCGCCGAATCGATCGAAGCGAATTCGGTCCATGGTTCGGATTCGGACGAGAACGCCGCGATCGAGATCGCGTATTTCTTCAAGCCGGAAGAAATCGTCGGCTAAGCCGATCCAGGCGGCCGGTTCACCCGGCCGCCTGTCCGTTACCCGTCAGTTGGTCCCGGTCGGACGCGCAACGGCGGCGACCGGGGTGACCACCGCGCCCGCCGGCAGCGAAACCGGCAGCGCCTCGGCGGTATAGGCCTTCAGCTCGCGCCCCTGCGGGATACGCGCGCTCTTGCCCGTCACGAACGGCGCGACCGGCCAGATCAGCGCGACCGAGGCGACCGTAGCGACGGTGTTGCCTTCGCCTTCCTGGCGATACTTGCCGGTGACCGGGATGCGACGACCATTCAGGTTGATCGAGCGCATCTCGACTTCCATCTTGCCCGACTTGCCGAACGCGCCCTTGCCGGTCTTCCACACGACTTCGCCGACCGCGGGCGTGCCCTTCGGGATGACGACATAGTCGCCCATCATCACGTCATAGGCGACCGACAGGTCGAACTTTGTGCCGACGTCGATCTTCGAGCCCTTGGTCGTCAGGTCGCTGTTCATCGACAGGATGACTTCGGTGTTGGCCGGCAGCGTGATTCCAGCGTCGGCCGGCCGGGCCGCGGCGAGCGGCGCGGTGTCGGCGGTCTGCGCCGACGCGCTACCGATCATGGCGCACGCGATCGCGGCGCCAGCGAAAAGACTTTTCATGATACCCCCTTTGGATGCCCCCCACGGGCATAACTCAAGTCTATGTGGCCGGCGCGGGCTTGGCTAGTCCCCCGTCAGACGCCCTTCCACAGGCTGTCGAGCCGCGTCTGATCGCCGCCCGCTGCGCGGCGGACCATACCGCGCAGGGTGAACGAGCGACCGCCGATAAGCCCGCCGGGTTCGGTGCGCCACAGCAGGTCGTAGATCGCGGTCTCGCTGCGGTCGCCGTCGTCGGCGGTACAGGTCGCGGTGACGAGGATCGGGATGCGACCGTCCCGCCGGTCCGCGCCGCCGTCGGTCAGCTTGCGCATCGGGCGGGCGATCCAGTCGGCATCGATGCGGTGGGTAGCGACGGTCGTCTGGGTGGCGACACCCAGCGCGGAGGGAAAGCGGATGTCGGTTGATGCGAGAGGGCAGTCGGCGGGACCGCGGAACTCCACGCCGCGCTTGTCGGTCGCGGCGGTGGTCAAAGGCACGCGGCGGCGCTCCGCGGACTTTTCCGCCCGGGTCGCGGCCTTGTCGGCAGCGGCGTCCTGGCGATCCTCATAGCCGCTCCAGAAGGTCAGGCCGGCGATGACGACGCCAGCGACCGCGACCGCTTCGCCGATCGAGATCCAGCGCCGGCGGATCGCCCGCGACTCCGCCTTTTCGGCCGGGGTTTCGTCGGCATCGGGGCTCATCTCTTCACGAACTCCGCGAGTATCCTGGGATACAGCGAATGCTCGACGGCGAGGACGCGTTCCGCGAGGCTGTCGGCGGTGTCGCCCGGCAGGATGGGCACCCGTGCCTGGCCCAGCACTTCGCCGGCGTCGAGCTCTTCGGTCACGACATGGACCGAACAGCCCGCTTCGGCATCGCCCGCTTCGATCGCGCGGGCGTGGGTATCGAGGCCCTTGTAGAGCGGCAGCAACGACGGGTGGATGTTGAGCATCCGGCCCGCCCATCGCGAAACAAAGTCGCCCGACAGGATCTGCATATGGCCGGCCAGCGCGATCACGTCGACGCCCTTGTCGCGCATCGCGGCATCGAACGCCGCTTCGCGCTGTGCTCGCGGGCCGGGGTGCGAGAAGGTCGCGATGCCCTGTTCCACCGCCCAGGCGAGCCCGGCCGCATCGGCCTTGTCGCTGGCGACCAGCACGACCTGATAGGCGTCTCCGGCCGCGCGGACGAGCGACTGCATGTTCGAGCCGCGGCCCGAGATGAGGATGCCGACGCGCTTAGGCATCGGCGGCGAAGTTCACGAAGTTCACGCTCAGAGCGCAATTTTCGCGATGCAAATTGGTGTCCTGGAGGCGTGCGCAAAAGACCATCGCTGGTGGCTGACAGAGATTTTCCAACATTACCAGCCCTCGGGCGGATGGGAGAACTATCGTCATCCTGGATCACGTCCGGGATGACGGATAAGGGATCAGTCGGTGTGTGTCGCCGACCAAGCCCCGCGCGCGCTCCACGTCTCGGTCGAGCCGGACACGGTGCAGCCCCGCTGGCCCGTACGGACGTCGCCGATCCGGACCACCGTCTCGCCTGCGGCGGTCAGGTTGGCAGTGACGGTATCGGCATCCGACGCAGCGACGATCACGGCCATGCCGATTCCGCAGTTGAACGTGCGGGCCATTTCCTCGGGCTCGATCGCACCCTGCGCCTGGAGGAAGGCCATCAGGCGCGGCTGCGGCCAGGCGTCGGCATCGACATGGGCGTGCAGCCCCTCCGGCAGGACGCGCGGGATATTCTCCAGCAGGCCGCCGCCGGTGATGTGGGCGAGGCCATGGATACGGCCGGCGCGCAGTTCGGGGAGCAGCGGCTTCACATAGATGCGGGTCGGCGCCATCAGCGCGTCGATCATGCGGATCTCGTGATCGAAGGTCGCGGGGCGATCGAGCTTCCAGCCTTTGTCGGCGGCGAGGCGGCGGACCAGGCTGAAGCCGTTGGAATGGACGCCGGACGACGCGAGGCCGAGGAGCACGTCCCCGTCAGCGACCCGGTCGCCGGTCAGCAATTCGTCGCGTTCGACCGCGCCGACGCAGAAGCCGGCAAGGTCATAGTCGCCATCAGCGTACATGCCGGGCATTTCCGCCGTCTCGCCGCCGATCAGCGCGCAACCGGCCTGGCGGCACCCCTCGGCGATGCCGGCGATCACCCGCTCGGCGACCGCGTTGTCGAGCTTTCCGCTGGCGTAGTAATCGAGGAAGAGCAGCGGTTCGGCGCCCTGGACGATCAGGTCGTTGGCGCACATCGCGACGAGATCGATGCCGACGCCGTCGTGTGCGTCATGCTCGATCGCCAACTTCAGCTTGGTTCCGACACCGTCGTTTGCGGCGACGAGCAGGGGGTCTTTGAACCCGGCGGCCTTGGGATCGAACACGCCGCCGAAGCCACCCAATGCCGCATCGGCGCCCGGACGGCGGGTCGATTTGGCGAGCGGCGCGATCGCGCGAACGAGGGCATTGCCCGCGGCGATCGAGACGCCGGCCTGTTCGTAGGTGTAGGATTGAGACATCGCGCGTTCCTGACCTGACCGTTCGTTTCGAGTAGCCGTCGAGCGAAGTCGAGACGGCGTATCGAGAAAGCTGTCTCGATACGGGCTCTCGACTTCACTCGATCCCACTCGACACGAACGGTTGGGGTGAGCTTTGCGCGTCCCCGTAACGACAACGCGCTTGGATTTCCACGCCCGCTTCGCCAAAAGGGCGGCAGATGGTCATCCGCCGCATCCCCCGCGCCCTGGAAATCGGACTGGCGGCAGCCTTGCTGGCCGGTGCCGGCTATGTATCCGCGCAGATCGAGGGTGAGGAGCGGGGCGCCGCGCCGATCGACAGCTCGGGCGATTTCGAGGTCGGCGGGGTCAGCGTCGACACCAGCGGCAAGACGGCCGAGGCGGCGCGGCTTGCCGGATGGCGGATCGCGCAGCGCAAGGCGTGGACGATGCTGTCGCAACGGCTGACCGGCGCGAGCGGCAGCCTGCCGGACGGGACGCTCGATTCGATCGTCACGGGGATCGTGGTCGAGAACGAACAGATCGGCCCCGGCCGCTATATCGCCCGGCTGGGCGTGCTGTTCGATCGCACGCGGGCCGGGCAGATATTGGGCGTGGCGACGACGTTCACGCGGTCGCCGCCGATGCTGGTCATCCCCATCATGTGGTCGGGCGGATCGGGGCAGGTATTCGAGCGGACGACGCCGTGGCAGCAGGCATGGGCGCGCTATCGCACCGGTAATAGCGTGATCGATTATGTCCGGCCGGTCGGCACGGGCTCCGATCCGCTGCTGCTCAATGTCGGCCAGACCGGGCGGCGGGGCCGCGGATGGTGGCGGACGGTGCTCGATCAATATGGTGCGAGCGACGTGGTGATGCCCGAGGCGCGGCTGTACCGGCAATATCCGGGTGGCCCGATCATTGGCGTGTTCACCGCGTTTCATGGACCCGACCGGCGCCCGATCGCGCGCTTCACGCTGCGTGCGCCGAACGCGGATGGGCTGAACGCGCTGCTCGATGCCGGCGTCGCGCGGTTGGACGAGGCGTATCAGTCGGCCTCGCGCGGCGGGGCCTTGATCCCCGACGCCATGCTCGCGCCGCCGCCGAAGCCGGAGGAGACGCCGATACCCGAAGCGACGCCGACCAGCGGCGATCCGATCGGCGACATCATCGCGACGACCGGTGGGCAGACGTACCAAGTCCAGTTCGAAACACCTTCGGTCGGCGCCGTCACCAACGGCGAGGCCGCGGTGCGGGGCATTCCCGGCGTATCGTCTGCCGCGACCGCCAGCCTGGCGCTGGGCGGCGTCTCGGTCATGCGGGTCGTCTATGCCGGCGACATCGCGGGCCTGCGCGCCGCGCTGGAAGCACGCGGGTGGACCGTGCAAGAGGGCGGGGGCACGCTGCGCATCCGCAGGGCCGCCGCGCCGGTCGCGGTCCCGTCGCCGGAAGGATGAGGCGGTCGCGTGATATCGGGTGACTGGAGCGAGCCGTTCCAATCCTGCCGTCATCCCCGGCGTGATCGGGGATCCAGCGTCGCTGGCGATGCGGCTGTTGGCCCTGGATCCCGGATCAAGTCCGGGATGACGTTTGTGCGCGTGGCGACGCAAGCCGTGCGGTCCTGATGCAGCAACTGGATTTGCCGCTGCCCAAACCCGTGAGCGTGCGGCCCGAGGAGTTTCTGGTCGGGCCGTCCAATGCGCAGGCGGTGCATGCGATCGAACATTGGGCGACGTGGCCGGTGATGACCGCGTTGCTGGTCGGGCCGCGCAAGTCCGGCCGCAGCCTGTTGGCGCGGGCGTTTCTGGCGACGTCGGGCGGGACCGTCATCGACGATGCGCACCGGTCGAGCGAGGCCGAGTTGTTCCACGCCTGGAACCGCGCGCAGGCCGAACATCGCCCGCAATTGCTGGTGGCCGATCATGCGCCCCCGGGGTGGACGATCCGCCTGCCGGACCTGAAGTCGCGGATCGCGGCGTCACCGCACTTGATGATCGACCATCCCGACGATGTGCTGGTCGGCGACCTGCTGCGCTATCTGTTCGAACGGCGCGATCTGGACGTGCGCGACGATGTGATCGGCTGGCTCGACCGTCGGTTGGAGCGAACTCATCTGGCGGTACTGCGCGCCGTCGAGCGGATCGAGGAAGAGGCCGATCGCCGCCGCGTCCGGCGCCTGTCGATCCCGATCGCCCGCGCGGCGCTGGGTGGCGGAGGCTTTATCATCGATCCGTCACAGGAGGATGGCAGGGACTGCGGATGACCGTGCAACCGAACCCCGACTCGGATCCCATCACCGAACCGCGCGCCGACGCCTCCAGCCGCTATTTCAACCGCGAGCTGTCGTGGCTCGCCTTCAACCGCCGCGTGCTGGAAGAGGCGTGCAACACCGCGCATCCTCTGCTCGAACGGCTACGGTTCCTGTCGATCTCGGGGTCCAACCTCGACGAATTCTTCATGACGCGGGTCGCGGGTCTGATCGGGCAGCAGATCCAGGGCATCGCCCAGCGTTCGCCGGACGGGCGCACCCCCAAGCAGCAGTTAGCCGCGATCGTCGAGGCGGGCGATGCGCTGGTCGATTCGCAGCAGGGCGTCTGGCGGGATTTGGTCACGGCGCTCGATGCGCAGGGGATCCGCATCGTCGATGGCGACCGGATGCCGCCCGACGTGGCAAGCTGGCTCGCGACCTATTTCCGCGAGCAACTGTTCCCGATCCTGACCCCGCAGGCGCTCGATCCCGCCCATCCATTTCCCTTCATCCCGAACGGCGGCCTGAGCGTCATCTTCGACCTGGTCCGCCTGTCGGACCGGGAGCCGATTCGCGAGCTGGTGCTGCTGCCCTCGGGCGTATCGCGGTTCGTACGGGTTCCGGGCGACGAGCCGCATTTCCTGACGATCGAAGAGGTCATCAAGCGCTTCTCACATCAGCTGTTCCCCGGGTACGAGGTCAAGGCGTCGGCGGCTTTCCGCATCCTGCGCGACAGCGACATCGAGCTGGAGGAAGAAGCGGAGGATCTGTTCCTCTACTTCCGCAGCGCGATCAAGCGGCGGCGGCGCGGGCGGGTGATCCGGCTGGAGATGGAAAACGGCATCGTGCCCGATCTGGAACAAGTGCTGAAGGAGGAACTGGGCGGCGCTCAGGCTCTGCTGACGGAAACCGGTGGGTTCCTGGGGATCGGCGACCTTGCGCAGCTGGTCGAGGTCGAGCGGCCGGACCTGCGCTTCCCGCCCTATTCCGCGCGCTTTCCGGAACGCATCCGCGAATTCGGCGGCGATTGCTTCGCGGCGATCCGGGCGAAGGACATCATCGTCCACCACCCCTATGAAAGCTTCGACGTCGTCCTCGAATTCCTGAAGCAGGCCGCCGCGGACCCGGACGTGGTGGCGATCAAGCAGACGCTCTATCGCGCCGGCAAGCAATCGGCGGTCATCAACGCGCTGATCGCGGCCGCCGAGGCGGGCAAGTCGGTGACGGCAGTCGTCGAGCTGAAGGCCCGGTTCGACGAGGAGCAGAATTTGCTTTGGGCCTCCGCACTGGAGCGCGCGGGCGTGCAGGTGGTGTACGGCTTCATCGACTGGAAGACGCACGCCAAGATTTCGATGGTCGTCCGGCGCGAAGGGGCGGGGTTCCGCAGCTACTGCCACTTCGGGACGGGGAATTACCATCCCGTCACCGCGCGCATTTACACCGATCTCAGCTTCTTCACCGCCGACCCGCGGCTGGGGCGGGATGCGGCGGCGGTGTTCAATTACGTCACCGGCTATGTCGAACCCGATTCGCTAGAGCTTCTGTCGATATCCCCGCGCGGGCTGCGGCGGCGGCTGATGCAGTTGATCGATGGCGAGATCGCCCATGCGCTCGCCGGTCGGCCGGCGGCGATCTGGGCGAAGATGAATTCGCTGGTCGATCCCGCGATCATCGAGAAGCTCTACGAGGCGTCGAACGCAGGCGTCGAGATCGACCTGATCGTCCGCGGCATCTGTTGCCTCCGGCCCGGCGTGCCGGAAATGTCGGCGCGCATCCGCGTCCGGTCGATCGTCGGGCGCTTCCTGGAGCATAGCCGTATCTGGGCATTCGCGGACGGCGAGGACCTGCCCAACGACGGAGCGAAGCTGTTCCTGTCGTCGGCCGACTGGATGCCGCGCAACTTCGACCGACGTGTCGAGTTCATGTTGCCGGTGCTGAACGAAACCGTCCACGACCAGGTGCTCGATCAGGTGATGGTGGCGAACCTTCTCGACAGCGAACAAAGCTGGGAATTGCAGCCCGACGGCTCCTACGTTCGCGTCGATCCGGGCGCGAAGCCGTTCAACCTGCACCGCTACTTCATGACCAACCCGTCGCTGTCGGGCCGCGGGGCCGCGTCGGGACGGCGGGGATCGGTGCCGACGCTCTCGCTCACCCGGCGCAGGCGTCCGATCGGATGAGCGGCGCGCGCCGAACGGCGATCATCGATATCGGATCGAACTCCATCCGTCTAGTCGTCTATCAGAGCGCGCGTCGGGTGCCGGCGCCGATCTTCAACGAAAAGGTGATGGCAGGGCTCGGCCGCTCGCTGTCGGAGACGGGGGCGATCGACGCGGAGGCGTTTGCATTGGCGCGGACGGGCCTGGCCCGGTTCGCCTGGCTGGCCCGCGAGATGGGGGTCGCCCACGTCCGCACCGTCGCGACGGCCGCGGTGCGTGACGCAAGCAACGGCGGCGACTTGATCGCGGTAGCCGAGGGACTTGGCCTGACGGTCGAAGTCTTGACCGGCGAGGAGGAAGCGACCGCATCCGGGCTGGGCGTGCTGTCGGCGATCCCCGACGCGGACGGCATCGTCGGCGATCTGGGTGGCGGCAGCCTGGAACTGGTTCGGATCGTGGCGGGGACGGTGACAGACCGCATATCCTTTCCGCTGGGCGTGCTGCGGCTGGCGGCGATTCGGGCGAAGGGCAAGTCCTCGCTCGATCGGCGGGTCGCGAAGCTGCTGGGCGACAGCGGCTGGGCGGGGCGGGGCAAGGGGCTGCCGCTCTATATGGTCGGCGGGTCGTGGCGGTCGCTCGCCAAGCTTGACATGGAATTGAACGGCTATCCGCTGCCCGTCATCCACGGCTACGCCATGAGCGCGGACGAGGTGGCGCGACTGGAGCGCTCGATGGGGCACATCGACAAGGCGCGGATGAAGACGCTGGCAGGAATCTCGTCGGCGCGAGCGCCGACCTTACAGGATGCGGCCGCGTTGCTCGCTATCCTGATGCGGCGGCTGGGCACGACGGCGGCGGTGGCATCGTCGCACGGATTGCGCGAAGGGCTGCTCTACCAGCAATTGCCGGCGAGTGTGCGGGCAGAGGATGCGCTGATCGTCGCGGCGCGCGAGGAAGCGCGGGTGGCTGGCCGCTTTCCCGAACATGGCGACACGCTCGACCGCTGGATCGCGCCGCTATTCGGCGGCGATAGCGCCGATCGCGCCCGCCTGCGCCACGCTGCCTGCCTGCTCGCCGATGTCGGTTGGCGGGCGAACCCGGAATTCCGGGCCGAGCGCGGGGTCGAGATCGCGCTGCACGGCAACTGGATAGCGATCGACGCGCGCGGACGGGCTCTGGTCGCGCAGGCGCTGCACAGCTCGCTGGGCGGAGAAGCTACGTCGCCCGATCCGCTTGGACGGCTGGCTCCCCACGACGAACTTGCGGTCGCGGTGCAATGGGGCTTGGCGATGCGGTTGGGGCAGCGGCTGTCGGGAGGCGTCGCCGCGCCGCTCGACCGGACACGGCTGACGCTGGATGAGCAGACGTTGACGCTGCATGTCGGCGCGCAAGATGCGGCCCTGTACGGTGATACGGTCGAGAAGCGCCACCGGGCGCTTGCGTCGTCGATGGGGCGGCAGGCACGGCTGGCAGTGGCGTAACCGCCCGCTCGGCGATCCAGGCCCCAAACTTCCGACGCTGACTTTACCCGCAATAGATTCGCGTCACCCGGTTGTTCTCGTCCAGCGAGACGTTCACGCGACGCGTGTTGACGTCCATCGTCACGACGTCGCCCGGCCGGATGGGCCGAACCTTGGTCGCGCGCGACTGGACCTTGATACGGTCGGCGATGGCATCGCTGTAGACCTGTCCGACATAGCCCTGCGCGCGGTCATCCCGGCAGGTGCCGGTGGTGTTCAGGTCGACGGTGCAGCCGGCGATCGGCGCGATGGCGAGCAGGATCATCCCGCGCTTCATGCGTCCTCGACCTCCGTCCGCGTCATCACCAGCTTGCCGTCGCGCACCGTAAAGCCCAGGCGACCCTCGACGAGGTCGAGCGCATCGCGGCCGAACTGCTCGAAACGCCACCCCTCGAGGATCGACAGATCGGAGCGCTGACCCGCTGCCAGGGCCTCCAGATCGTCGGAGCGGGACAGCAGGCGCGGGGCGACGTTGATGTCGCGGGCACGAATTTTGAGCAGCAGCTTCAGCAGGTCGGCGACCAACCCGCCCTCCTTGCCGAGCGCCGGGCCACGCTCGTCGCGGTTCGGCATCTCGGCGGCGGGCAGGGGGTGGGCATCGGCGATCGCCGCCATCAGCCGGCCGCCGATGTCGTTGCCGGCCCAGCTGGCGGACAGGCCGCGCACCTTCGACAGATCGGCCTGTTTGCGCGGCGGATTGCCGGCGAGGTCGGCGATCGTCTCGTCCTTGGCGATGCGGCCCCGCGGTAGGTTCTTGTTGCGCGCCTCCGTCTCGCGCCAGCGTGCGATCGCCTTCAGCCGGCCAAGCACCTCGGCCTTGCGGCTGTTGATGCGCACGCGCTGCCACGCGAGGTCGGGGTCCTGACGGTAATTCTCGGGATCGCCGAGCCGCTCCATTTCCTGGTCGAGCCAGTCGCCACGCCCGGTCTTGCGCAGGCGTTCGAGCATCTTCGGGAAGATTTTCGACAGATGCGTCACGTCCGCGATGGCGTAGCTGATCTGGCGCTCGTCGAGCGGCCGGCGGCTCCAGTCGGTAAAACGCGCACCCTTGTCGACCTGGATGCCCAGATAGCTGTCGACGAGGTTGGAATAGCCGATCTGTTCGCCCTGACCCAGCGCCATCGCCGCGACCTGCGTGTCGAACAGCGGATACGGCGTCTTGCCGGTCAGGTTGTAGACGATTTCCAGATCCTGCCCGCCGGCGTGGAAGACCTTCAGCACGTCCTCGTTTTCGGTCATCAGGTCGAGCAGCGGCTTCAAGTCGATGCCGGGGGCCATCGGGTCGATCGCCGCGGCTTCCTCGGTATTGGCGACCTGGATCAGGCACAGCTCGGGCCAGAAGGTATTCTCGCGCATGAACTCGGTATCGACCGTGATGAACGGCGATTGCGCGAGGCGGGTGCAGAGATTGGCGAGGGTGGCCGAGTCTTCGATCAACGGGTGAATGTGCATAGGCGGGCGGCCATAGCCCCGTGCGCGCGGCTTGACAAAGGGGCGCGTGGAGGGGAGGGCGCGCGCCGACCCTTTCAACCGTCATGCCGGGCTTGATCCGGCATCCAGAGCAACAGGCGACGTCGCCCGTGACCCTGGATTCCGGCTTCCGCCGGAATGACGACGGTATAGAGACGAACCATGCACGCCTATCGCACCCACACTTGCGCCGCGCTCCGCGCTTCCGACGTCGGCCAGGCGATCCGCCTATCGGGCTGGGTCCATCGCAAGCGCGATCACGGCGGCGTGCTGTTCGTCGACCTGCGCGACCATTACGGCATCACCCAGGTCGTCGCCGACGCCGACAGCCCGGCGCTGCCGATCCTGGAGGGGCTGCGGGTCGAATCGGTCATCACGATCGACGGTGAAGTGAAGGCGCGTTCGGCAGGAACGGTGAACGCCAATCTTCCGACCGGCGAGATCGAGGTCTTCGCCCGTAGCGTGACCGTTCAGTCGCCGGCGCAGGAACTACCGCTGCCGGTGGCGGGCGAGGCCGACTATCCCGAGGATATCCGCCTTCGCTACCGCTTCCTCGACCTGCGTCGCGAGAAGCTGCACGCCAACATCCTGCTGCGTTCGGGCGTCATCTCGTCGTTGCGCCGCCGGATGATCGACCAGGGCTTCACCGAGTTCCAGACCCCGATCCTGACCGCGTCGTCGCCGGAGGGGGCGCGTGACTATCTGGTGCCGAGCCGCGTCCATCCGGGCAAATTCTATGCGCTGCCGCAGGCGCCGCAGATGTTCAAGCAGCTGCTGATGGTCGCCGGTTTCGACCGCTACTTCCAGATCGCGCCCTGCTTCCGCGACGAGGACGCGCGCGCCGACCGCAGCCCCGGCGAATTCTATCAGCTCGATTTCGAGATGAGCTATGTCACGCAGGAGGACGTGTTCGCCGCGATCGAGCCGGTCCTGCACGGCGTGTTCGAGGAATTCGCCGACTGGCAGGGCAAGGGCCGCACCGTCAGCCCGCTGCCGTTCAAGCGCATTCCGTACCGCGAATCGATGCTGAAATATGGCAACGACAAGCCGGACCTGCGCAACCCGATCCTGATTTCCGACGTCAGCGAGCATTTCAAGGGTTCGGGCTTCGGCCTGTTCGACAAGCTCGTGTCGTCGGGCAACGTCGTCCGCGCGATCCCGGCGCCGGGCACGGCGGACAAGAGCCGCAAGTTCTTCGACGACATGAACGATTGGGCGCGTGGCGAGGGCCATGCGGGCCTCGGCTACATCACCCAGAAGAACGGCGAGCTGGGCGGGCCGATCGCCAAGAACCATGGCGAGGAAGCGACGCGCAAGCTGATTGCCGAACTGGGCCTGGGGCCGAACGACGGCATCTTCTTCGCCGCCGGCAAGGAGGGCGCGGCTGCCAAGCTGGCGGGCCTTGCGCGCACCCGGATCGCGGAACAGCTCGGGCTGATCGACGACAAGCGCTTCGAATTCTGCTGGATCGTCGACTTCCCGATGTTCGAATATGACGAGGACGCGAAGAAGGTCGACTTCAGCCACAACCCCTTCTCAATGCCGCAGGGCGAGATGGCGGCGCTGGAGGGCAAGGACCCGCTCGACATCCTGGCCTACCAGTATGACATCGTCTGCAACGGCGTGGAGCTGTCGTCCGGCGCGATCCGAAACCACCGGCCGGAGATCATGTACAAGGCGTTCGAGATCGCCGGCTATTCGCAGGCCGATGTCGACACGAACTTCGCCGGCATGATCAACGCGTTCAAATATGGCGCCCCGCCGCACGGCGGTTCGGCGCCGGGCGTCGACCGGATCGTCATGCTGCTGGCCGATGAGCCGAATATCCGCGAGGTCATCGTCTTCCCGATGACGCAGAAGGCGGAAGACCTGATGATGGGCGCGCCGAACTTCGCGACGCCCAAGCAGCTGAAGGAGTTGAACCTGAAGCTGGTCGAGCCGACGAAGCCGGGCGTCGCAGCAGGCGCGCAGCCGGTCGCGGCGGTCGTGAAGCCGGAATGATGGGGCGGGATGGGGTTTCGTGCCTCATCCCACGCTGTGCTCACGCAGCCTGTCGACCGTAAAGGTTGCTGACAGGCTGGAGGTGAGTGCCGGAATTCCGTCCGATCGAACCACCCCCGTCATCCCCTCGCAGGCGGGGATCCATCTCCTGTGCTCGCCAAGATGACAGGGCGGGAGATTGGTTCCCGCCTTCGCGGGAACGACGGGTTGGCAAATAGTGGGCCTTATACCCAGCGATCGGTCGAACCGGAGCCGGGACGCCGCCATGAGCGATGGCTTCCCCCTTGACCACTCAGGCGCCCGGCAAATTCGGTTCGAGCAGGCGGTGCAGGTGCACCAGCACATATTTCATCTCCGCGTCGTCAACCGTCTTCTGCGCTGCGCCACGCCACGCCTTTTCCGCACTGGCATAGTCGGGGAAGATACCGACGATATCGATCTGCGACAGGTCGGCGAAGTCGAGGGTGCGCGGATCGGTCACGCGACCGCCGAATACGAGATGCATTTTGCTCATGAGAACTCCCGGGAATGTCGCGGCTCAGATAGCCGTCCATCCCCGGGGGTCAAGGCGGTCACACCGCGTCGGCGGCGCGTTCGACCGTGTCCTCGGCCTTCGACTTGCCGGTGCGAGCCGCGGACAGGGCGCTGTCGAAGACCTTGCGCGCGCTTTCCTTGGCGGCGTCGCGACCGAGGACCGCGCCGCTCAGCTGTTCCTTCCCCGTTTCGCGCGCGGCGATCAGGGCGGCGGTAGCACCTTCGGCCAGGCGCTTGCCGACGGTGCCGAGCAGCTGCTTTTCCTTGTTGCTGCGTGGAACCAGCGCGCCGGCGATCAGACCGACGGTCAGGCCGCCGACGAGCACGCCGACCGGGTTGGACTCGAGGCCCTTCACGGCGGATTTGGCGCGATCGAACGCGGCTTCGCGCGCATCGGCCAGTTTGGCCCGCTTGGCCGGCTTGGTCTTTTCGGACTTGTTGGATTCGGCCATGTTCAATCCTTCAGATATTCAGGTTTCTGAACCAATATCGGGCGGCGTGGTTGCATCGTCTCGACCCATCAGCGACGTCGCCCAACCCAGGATAGGCTTGCGGGCAAGCGCGAGCCCGACCGCCCCGGCGACGGCCGCCGCGATGGCCGGGCGTTCGCGGACCGCCTGGATACCGGTCTGTGCGGCCATGCTCGCCCTGTCGGCAGCCCCGCCCATCGCATCGGCGGCCAGCGAGCGCGGGTTAAGCCGCTGCTTGGCGATGTCGAGCGAGGCGTCGAGCTTGGCGCGCGCCGCTAGAGCCTGCGCCCGCGCGGCAAGCACGGCGGGATCGTCGATCATGCGCCGCCTCCGAACGCGCGAGACAGACTCGAAGCCGCACGTGCGCCCAAGATGCCGGCGATCGCCAGAACGACGACGACCACGATCGCTGTCGCCAGAAGGGGGCCGGTTAGCGTCGAAAGCGCGATGATGAGCCCGACGAGGAGGGCCGTCAGCGCCGACCCAGCCAACAAAACGGCCGTGACGCCGAGGATCAACCCGGCTTTTGCTGCACGGAAGCGGGCAGCGGCGACCGCCTTTGCGACGTCGACCTGGGCAAGAGCATAGGCCTTGGCATCTTCGGCGACCTGACCGATCGCATCGCCGATACCCGTGCCAACCTCCGCCTCGTCCGGCAGTCCCGCCATGTCTAACCTTCCAAGTCGCGATTTACGCCTCGCGGTTCGCGTCGATGCCCGACTGGACGAGGCGGGCCAGCACGAAGCCGACCGCCGCTGCGGCACCGATCGCTACGCCGGGCGACTTGCGGACAAATTCACGGGCATCGTCGAGCAGATCGTCGATGTCCTTGTCCCGCAGCGTGTCGGCGAAGTTGACGACCGCACCGGACGCGGACCGGGCATAGCCGCCGAATTGCGGTCCTACCTTATCATCGATGGTCGCGGCGGCGTCCTCGATCGTCTTCGCCAGCTCGTCGAGCGCACCGGTCGCGCGCGATTTGCCGTCGTCGGCGAAGGCGCGCAGTCTGTCGCCTGCCTGGCCGGTCAGCTTGCCAGCCTCATCCTTCACCAGCTGCGTCGCGCCGCGAAGCTTGTCCGTAGTCGCGGTGCCCTGTTCCGCATTCGCATCGTCGAAACGTTGCTGCAGGGCGGGTTCGGGGGTGAATTCCACGTCCAGATTGCCGGGGGTTCCAGTGTCATTGGCCATGATACGACGCCTTCCTTCGGTTTGCCTCCACAACAAGGCGCGGGCGGGGCGGTTCCATCGGCGTTGCCGTTCCGACGGCGAACCGTTAGACGCGCCCCGCAAATGCCAACCCCTATGTAGGAAGGTCGTTACGTGACCGCAATCATCGACATCCACGGCCGCATGATCCTCGACAGCCGCGGCAACCCGACCGTCGAGGTCGACGTGCTGCTGGAAGACGGCAGCTTCGGCCGCGCGGCGGTGCCCTCGGGCGCCTCGACCGGTGCGCATGAGGCGGTCGAGCTGCGCGACGGCGAGAAGAGCCGCTGGCTGGGCAAGGGCGTCGACAAGGCGGTCGAAGCGGTCAATGGCGAGATTGCTGAGGCGGTGCTGGGGCTCGAAGCCGAGGACCAGGCCGATCTCGACACGCGGATGATCGAGCTGGACGGCACCGAGAACAAGGGGCGTCTGGGCGCCAACGCGATCCTGGGCGTCAGCCTAGCGGCGGCGAAGGCGGCGGCGGAGGCCCGCGGTCTGCCGCTCTATCGCTATGTCGGTGGCGTCGCGGCGCATCTGCTACCGGTGCCGATGATGAACATCATCAACGGCGGCGAGCATGCGGATAACCCGATCGATTTCCAAGAGTTCATGATCGTGCCGGTCGGCGCGCAGAATATCGTCGAGGCGGTGCGCTGTGGGTCGGAAATCTTCCACACGCTGAAGAAGGGACTGCACGACAAGGGGCTGGCGACCGGCGTGGGCGACGAGGGCGGCTTCGCGCCGAACCTGTCGTCGACCACCGACGCGCTCGACTTCATCATGGCCGCCATCGAGAAGGCGGGCTACACGCCGGGCGACGACGTGATGCTCGCGCTTGACTGCGCGGCGACCGAATATTTCCGCGACGGCGCGTACAAGATGGTGGGCGAGGGCAAGACGCTCACCCCGCACGAGAACGCCGAATTCCTCGCCGACCTGACCCGGCGCTACCCAATCTTCTCGATCGAGGACGGCATGGCCGAGGATGATTTCGAGGGATGGAAGGCGCTGACCGACCTGATCGGCGGCAAGGTGCAGCTGGTCGGTGACGATCTGTTCGTGACCAACCCGGCGCGCCTGGCCGACGGCATCGAGCGCGGCCTGGCCAACTCGCTGCTGGTGAAGGTCAACCAGATCGGCACGCTGACCGAGACGCTGGCGGCGGTGAATTTGGCGCAGCGCAGCCGCTACACCGCGGTCATGTCGCACCGTTCGGGTGAGACCGAGGACGCGACGATCGCCGATCTGGCGGTGGCGACCAACTGCGGGCAGATCAAGACGGGCTCGCTGGCGCGTTCGGACCGGTTGGCGAAGTACAACCAGCTGATCCGGATCGAGGAAGAGCTGGGCGACGCCGCGCGGTATGCAGGCCGGGATATTCTGGCGCGGAAGTAAGTCTCCTAAATCCTCCCCGCTGGCGGGGAGGGGGACCAGCCGCAGGCTGGGGGAGGGGGCTCTCCGCGAGCGACGACTTTGCGGCCCGCCCCCTCCACCACCGCTTCGCGGCGGTCCCCCTCCCCGTGCCGGGGAGGATTTTCTTGAACCAAGCTCCCCAATAAGCGATTACCGCCACATGGCCGCCGTTCGCACCCGTACTAAGACACCCGCTCTCGCTATCGTCCGCCGGGCCGGGCTGCCCGCCGCGGCGCTGATCCTGATGGGCTTCTTCGGCTATTACGCGGTACTCGGGCCGAACGGCATCCTGTCATATCGCGACTATTCGCGGCAGCTGGAGAAGCGCCGTGCAGACTATGAGAAGCTCGACAAGCAGCGGACCGAACTGAAGAATCGCGTCGCCTTGCTCGACCCCAAGCGGGCGAACCCCGATATGGTCGACGAAATGACGCGCAAGAATCTGAACGTCGTTCATCCCGACGAGGTCATCGTCCCGCTCAACTAGGGTCTGACCCCAATCAGGACGGGGATCGTGATCGACCGGAGGAAGACGCTGACAAGGAGCGCTGCGCAGCGTGTAGCGGCGCTACACGCAAGCAAGCGACGACGTCCAGCGTCTTCCTCCGGTCGACCGCGAAGCGGCGGGCCGATTTTGGCCCAAGACTACGGCACTCGTCGGTCACGATGCACCAGCATCGTTCCGCTCCTCGCTTCTTGTCCTGAACCAAAATCGGCTCCGTCACGACCCCGTCCTGATTGGGGTCAGACCCTTGCGTTTCCGTAAGGTCTTTTCGCGGCTTGCCACCGGTTGCAGACGCTGCGCTTTCCCGCCATAGCCGACTTCCTGACTCCGTTCGGAACGAGGTTTCTAAGCATCGTGGCAAAAGCCCCCGCACGCACCACCGACACCGCCGGCGCGCCGCCGATTTCCAATCGCGAGCGCCCCGCCGAGCCCAAGCCCTATGAGGCGTCCAAGGACGAGCTGCTCCAATTCTACAAGGAGATGTTGCTCATCCGCCGGTTCGAGGAAAAGGCGGGCCAGCTCTACGGCCTGGGCCTGATCGGCGGTTTCTGCCACCTGTACATCGGCCAGGAAGCGGTCGCGGTCGGCCTGCAGTCGGCGCTGGACGGCGACAAGGACTCGGTCATCACCGGATATCGCGACCACGGACACATGCTGGCCTATGGCATCGATCCCAAGGTCATCATGGCCGAGCTTACGGGGCGTGCCGCCGGCATCTCCAAGGGCAAGGGCGGGTCGATGCACATGTTCTCGACCGAGCATAAATTCTACGGCGGCCACGGCATCGTCGGCGCGCAGGTGTCGCTGGGCGCGGGCCTGGCGTTCAAGCACAAATATTCGGGCGATGGCGGCGTGACGCTGGCGTACTTCGGTGACGGCGCGGCCAACCAGGGCCAGGTCTACGAAGCCTTCAACATGGCCGAGCTGTGGAAGCTGCCGATCATCTTCGTGATCGAGAACAACCAGTACGCCATGGGCACGAGCGTCAACCGCGCGTCGTCGGAGGACCAGCTGTACCGCCGCGGCGAATCATTCCGTATCCCGGGCATCCAGGTCGACGGCATGGACGTACTCGCCTCGCGCGGCGCGGCCGAGACGGCGCTGGAATGGGTGCGCAGCGGCAAGGGGCCGATCATCCTCGAGATGAAGACCTATCGCTATCGCGGTCACTCGATGTCCGACCCGGCGAAGTATCGCAGCCGCGACGAGGTCCAGGCCGTCCGCGACAAGTCGGACCCGATCGATCACGTCAAGAAGCTGCTTGAAGGTCACGGCGTAACCGAGGCCGATCTGAAGGTCGTTGAGCAAGAGATCCGCAAGGTCGTGAACGAAGCGGCAGACTTCGCCGAGAATGCGCCCGAGCCGAACCCCGAAGAGCTGTACACTGAAGTGCTGGTGGAGTCGTACTGATGCCGATTGAGATCAAGATGCCGGCATTGTCGCCCACGATGGAAGAGGGCACGCTCGCCAAGTGGCTCGTCAAGGAAGGCGACACGGTCAAGTCCGGCGACATCATGGCCGAGATCGAGACCGACAAGGCGACGATGGAATTCGAAGCGGTCGACGAAGGCACCATCGGTAAGCTGATGGTCGCCGAGGGCACGGATAACGTGAAGGTCGGAACCGTCATCGCGACGCTGCTGGCCGAGGGCGAGGATGCGTCCGCCGCTGCCGCTCCGGCTGCTGCCAAGGATGACACGCCAGCGGCTGAGGCTCAGGCCGACGCGAAGACGGACGACAAGGTCGAGGACTCCGCACACCCGGCGCAGGAGAAGGTCGAAACCGGCGCGCGCCAGATGTTCGAAGCCGCCAGGCACGACGCCGAGGTCGCCGATCCGGAAGTCCCCGCGGGTACAGAAATGGTCAAGACCACGGTCCGCGAAGCCCTGCGCGACGCGATGGCCGAGGAAATGCGCGCCGACGAGCGCGTTTTCGTGATGGGCGAGGAAGTCGCGCAATATCAGGGTGCCTACAAGGTCACCCAGGGCCTGCTCGACGAGTTCGGCGAAAAGCGCGTCATCGATACGCCGATCACCGAATATGGCTTCGCCGGCATCGGCACGGGCGCGGCAATGTCGGGCCTGCGCCCGATCGTCGAGTTCATGACGTTCAACTTCGCGATGCAGGCGATCGACCACATCATCAATTCGGCTGCCAAGACCAACTATATGTCGGGCGGCCAGATGCGCTGCCCGATCGTGTTCCGTGGTCCGAACGGTGCGGCAAGCCGCGTCGGTGCGCAGCACTCGCAAAACTATGGCCCGTGGTACGCCAGCGTCCCCGGCCTGATCGTGATCGCGCCTTATGACGCGCAGGACGCCAAGGGCCTGCTGAAGGCCGCGATCCGCAGCGAAGATCCGGTCGTCTTCCTCGAGAACGAGCTGATGTACGGCCGTTCGTTCGATGTGCCGAAGCTCGACGATTTCGTCCTGCCGATCGGCAAGGCGCGCATCATGCGCGAGGGCAAGGACGTCACGATCGTCAGCTATTCGATCGGCGTCGGCGTTTCGCTGGAAGCTGCTGACAAGCTGGCCGAAGAGGGCATCGACGCCGAGGTGATCGATCTGCGGACGCTGCGTCCGCTCGACAAGAAGACCGTGCTCAAGTCTCTCGCCAAGACCAACCGTATCGTGGTTGCTGAAGAGGGTTGGCCGACGTGCTCGATCGCGTCGGAAATCGCGGCGTTCGTTATGGAAGAAGGCTTCGACGATCTCGACGCACCGGTGCTGCGCGTCGCGAACGAGGACGTGCCGCTGCCCTATGCGGCGAACCTCGAGAAGCTGGCACTGATCACCGCGGACAAGGTCGTCGCTGCGGTGAAGAAGGTGACCTACCGCTGATCGTAACGGCGTCGCCGCCGCCCCATCACTGGGTGATGTGGGCGGTGGCAACGGCCTGTTGGAACAGGCGATTCAGCGCGGCCGAGATATCGTCGTCGGTCGTGACCTTGTAGTAGAGCCCCGGCGACGCGCAGGTCTGCAACGCGGGCTCGATCTGCGGCAGATAGGGCACCACGTTACTCTGCGACCAATTGTCGCCGTCCATCGAGCTTTGCAGGAACTCGGTGTAAAGAATCGCGATCCGAAGTCCGCGGTTCTTGATCGTGTCACATAGGGACGTGTCGATCGCGACTTCGGGCCGTCCATTCGGCCGATACTCATCGCGCATGCCATCAGTCACGATGAAGACGATGCCCTGTGGCTTATCCTTGGCAGCGTTCGTGCCGTTACCCGGGGTTTGGATCTGGCTGTTGAGCTTCGTGAACGCATCGCTAGTCGCGGTATCAGTATCGTTGTTGCAGAACGACGACGTCGGGCAGCCGTTTGAATAATAGAGCGACGTTTGAGCGTTGTTGGCTGCCGTCGAGACAGTCGACAAGGTGGCCGTCATTGCGGCTAGCGATTTGAAGCTGTTATTCGCCCGGGTGTCGGCTGCTGCAAAGCTGTAAAGCGCGGCGCGATACTTCGCCTTGTTGTTGGCGGCGAGGGACGTGGCCTGCGTCATCATCGACTGCACGGCCTTGCGTGCCTCGTCGACTCGCAATGGGATATCGTAGGACGTTGCCACGCCGTAATAGTCGGTGACCTTGCCGCTCTTGTCTCTTGCCGTAGCGTCCGCCGTCGAGTGACAGGCGAAAGCGCAACCGTTGGTTTTGGATCGAAGCAACGTAATGCCTGCCGACGTCGAGGGAAAAGCCATCGAACCCGACGTGTCGAGCATGATGTAGAAATCGATGTTCGGTGCAACCGCCGCCTTGGTTTCCGTCGTGCCGCCGATCGGGATCGATGTCATTCCCAAGATGCCGCCGAAGGCGTTCGTCGATTGGGCGTTCCAAGTAATATTCGCCGTACGATTGTATGAAACCGACGACGACGCCTTGGTCGTCGAACAACTCGTCGAACTAGCGTTGTCGGTGACCACGATACTGAGCTGCGCCGTTTTCGTCGTGTCGATGACTAAGCCATCGAGGTCTGCCGTCTGGTTTTCGAACATGCGCCTAGCCGCCGCACACCCCTCGGAACTGGTCTTGCTCATCATGGGCGTAGTGACGGCCGCCAGGGCAGCGGCGTCGGCGATCGCGTTCATCTTCGTCTGAAGCCGCGCCGCTCGCACATAGTCGACCGCCATGCCGGTCGAGAAAGTGAGGGGAATGGTGGCGAATCCCATGATCATCAGCACGTTGCCACGGCGATCGCCGACGAACCGACGCAGCGTGGCGGGCAGGGTCGAAAGCTTCATGAGCATCTCTCGAAGGCGGGGTCTACGGATCATGGCTGGAGGGCGACCGACGCGGATGCGCGCGGGCTCATGATGATGGTTTCGGACAGCGGCAAAGTGCCGACGAAGGCGGCGCCGAACGCCGGCTTGTAGGTATAGGTCACGGTCGCGACGATCACGCTGGTGTTCGCCTGACGGATGGCGGTGGGAAGGTTGTAGACGCTTCCCTTGATCAGGCCGGTCGTGTTCTTGCCGCGGCTCCAGTCGACCGTCGGGTTCTTGTTTGCGTCCATCGTGACCTGCGTCACCACAAGCTTCGCGGCGGTCGTCGCATAGGGGGACATGACCTGGATCGACGAATCCAGGATCTCGGTGACGTCCTGTTCGTCGACCGAGGTATATTGCGACGTCAGGTCGGCGATGGTGCGCGTGGCACGGGTGACCTTGCGATAAGCGGCCACCGCGTCGCAAATCTGGTAGCTGCCGACGTACAGCAGCGCCATGAACGGCAGGACCATCGCAAACTCCACGAGCGCAAGGCCCTGGTTGGCAGTGGCGAGCCGGCGCAGGAAGGTGACCGCGCGCATCAGCTGATCTCTCCCTTGAACACCTGGGTCGAGACGATCAACCGCTTGTTGTTGCCGACAGTCGACAGGTCGAAGCCGAGCGGACCGGGGGCAACGTCCCATACGTACATCATGCGGACGATCGTGATCTGGCCTGGGTCGCCCGGTTCGAACGTCAGGTTGGTCGGGTTGCCGTTGCTGTCATAGGTGATCGTCGGAATTCTGGTGTCGATGCTGGAAAAGCGCGACGCGGAGCGGACGTCGATCAGCAGCTTGCTGCAGGTAAAGAACGGCGGGAGCCGCTTGCATGCGAGCGCCTTGTAATCCGACGCGGTCATATTCGCCTTTTGCGCGGCGCCGGTGACGAGGATACGGACGGACTTCTCGGCGACGGTGTCCAGCGTCTGCTGAACGAAGAAGGTCAGCGATGTCTGGAGGATCGCGATCATCAGCGCGAAGAAGGGAACGGATATCATCGCGAATTCGATGATCGTCCCGCCCCGCGCGTCGGCCGCCAGCCGGTACAGCAGCCCGCGCCGCGCGGAACGTGTCGGATGGCGGGTGGCGGACATGGTCTCGACGACTATCCGGGTGAGATTAATTATCGGTATAGCGGCCTGATGTCCGACGCCCTCAGCCTGACACTGCAACAGCTGCCGGAAGCGGTTCGCCCCGCTATCGAAGCGCTGTTCGCGCTCGATCGACGACTGGAGGAGTTGGCGCGCCGGACCAGGGATCCGCTGGTCGCGCAGATGCGCCTGACCTGGTGGGCGGAGGCCTTGACGGCGCTGGGCACGCGTCCGGCCCCGGCCGAGCCGTTGTTGCAGTCGCTGGCCGAGACGGTGGTGGTGCGCGGGATCGCCGGAGCGCGGTTAGCGGCGATGGTCGATGGGTGGGATATGCTGCTGGAGGATCGTCCGCTGGACGAGGCTGGACTGTCCCGCTTCGCAGCCGGGCGCGGGGGCGTGCTGTTTGACGCGGCGGCCGAACTGCTCGGCCATGCCTTTCCACCCGCGGCCCTCGCTGGCGAAGCTTGGGCGCTCGCCGATCTGGCACCATCAGTAGCGCCGCCTGAACGGGAGAGCGCGCAGCGGTTGACGGAGGAGCGTTGGCGCGAGGCAACGGCGACGCGATGGCCGACACGTTTGCGCCCCCTGGGGGGGCTCGCGTTGCTGGACATTCTGCCGCTGGGGGCTTGCGATGGGTCGAGCGGCGGGCTCGCGGCGGCATGGCGGATGCTGCGGTTCAGGTTGACGGGACGCTGATCGACGTTAGCTTTTCGTCACAACAACGCGTTGAGCGGGGACGACGGGCATGTTGCGATATCTGGCGGGCGTAGTGTCGGCGTTGCTGCTGGTCGGGGCGGGGGTATTCCTGTTCCGATCGAGCGCGTCGACCGAGGCGCCGTTACCGACGCCGCGCGCTATCGGCGCGGCGCAACAGGGTGACGGGGTCGCCGCGGATGACGATGCGCCCCTGCCGGAGGCGTCGCGACAGACGCGCGAGCAACGGCGGTTCAACCGCTACGACAAGGATCGCGACGCGAAGATTACGCGCGATGAATATCTCGCCAGCCGACGCAAGGCCTATGCGAAGCTCGACACCAACGGCGACGGGCGGTTGTCGTTCGAGGAATGGGCGGCGAAGACGACCGGCAAGTTTGCAGAGGCCGACGGCGACAAGTCCGGAACGCTCGATGCCAAGGAATTCGCGACGACCGCGGTCAAGCGGTCGCCGGCACCGCGTCGCTGCCCGCCGCAGCAGCCGGCGAACGAGGCGGATTGAGCCAGTCCTTCAGCGCGGCGCGGGCGCGGTCGGTATACATGCGCTTGCGATCCGCCTTCTTCGTGCGGCCCTCGATCGGCGGAAACAGGCCGAAATTGACGTTCATCGGCTGATAGGTTTCCGCCACCGCAGCGCCCGTGATGTGATGGAGCAGGGCACCCAGCGCTGTCTCGACCGGGGGCGGCGCCAGCGTAGTGCCGAGGACTTCGGCCGCGGCGAACCGGCCGGCGAGCAGGCCGACCGCGGCACTTTCGACATAGCCTTCGCAGCCGGTGATCTGCCCGGCAAAGCGGATGTTGGGCTGCGACTTCAGCCGAAGCTCGGGATCGAGCAGTTCGGGCGAGCGCAGGAAGGTGTTGCGATGTAGGCCGCCCAGCCGCGCGAATTCGGCATTCTGCAAACCCGGGATCGTGCGGAAGATGCGGACCTGCTCGCCGTGCTTCAGCTTCGTCTGGAAGCCGACGATGTTCCACAACGTCCCAAGCGCATTGTCTTGGCGCAGCTGCACGACGGCATAGGGCCAGCGGCCGGTCTTCGGATCGTCGAGCCCGACACCCTTCATCGGGCCGAAGCGCAGCGTCTCGATTCCGCGTTCCGCCATCACTTCGATCGGCATGCAGCCTTCGAAATAGGGGACGTCTTCCCAGCCTTTGTACTCGGTCTTCTCGGCGGCCATCAGTTCGGCGTGGAAGGTGTAATATTCGTCTTTCGACATCGGGCAGTTGATGTAGTCGCTGCCTTCGCCCTTGTTCCAGCGGGACTGGAACCAGGCGATGTCCATGTCGATCGAGTCGCGGTGCACGATGGGGGCGATCGCGTCGAAGAAGGCCAGCGCGTCCTTGCCGGTCGCAGCGGCTATGGCGTCGGCGAGCAACGGGTCGGTCAACGGGCCGGTCGCGACGATCGTCGGGCCGCTTACCGGCAGCGCCTCGATCCGTTCCCGAACGATCGTGATGTTCGGATGCGCCTCCAGCGCGGCGGTGACGCCGGCCGAAAAGGCGTCGCGGTCCATCGCCAGCGCCGATCCGGCGGGCACGCGGGTGGCGTCGCCTTGGGCCAAGATCAGCGATCCGAGCGTGCGCATTTCCTGATGCAGCAGGCCGACCGCATTGCTTTCCGCATCGTCGGACCGGAAGCTGTTCGAGCAGACGAGTTCGGCGAGGCCATCGGTATGATGTGCCGGAGTGGAGACGCCCGAACCGCGCATTTCCGAAAGCTTCACGCGGACGCCCGCTTCGGCCAACTGCCAGGCGGCCTCCGACCCGGCGAGGCCGCCGCCGATGATGTGAACCTGATGATCGTGCATGCGCATGTCCATGCCGGGATCGCGGCGGCGGGGCAATGGTGTCGACGTCAGGCGAACTCGGGCTCGACCCAGTCGATCGCGCGATGTGCCACGGTTGCGCAGGCGATGGATGTCAGGACGAGCGGGATCGTCACCATGCCGGCGTCGAAGAGGGCGGCGATGGCCAAGCCCATGCCGGTCCCGGTCGCGGCCCAAAGGCTGCCACGACGGGCAAGCGGGCGCTCGCTGCCGAGCCAGGCGAGCGTTGTGACCCCCAGGATCACCGGCAGCAGCGCGGCGAGCCCACCGACCGGAATGGTCAACGGGAAGGAGACCAGGGCCAGTGCGAGGCCGCCGGCAATGCGCTCGATCGGTGTGCTCGGACTTTGCACGACGAGGCTGAGTGCAGCAACGAACACCGGCCCGGCGACCGCGACCGCCAAGCCGATCGCGCCCGTGGTTCCGGTCGCTGTCATCTCCGGGGTCGCAGAGTGTTGCGGCTCCGTCTGCGGCATGGGGGCAAGGGGCGGCTCGGGCAGCAGGTCGTCGGCGTCGGGCGCGAGCCAGAAGGCTGTCGGGCAGTCGCGATACAGCCGCTCCTCCTCGGTCGCTGGCCAGTGGAAGGCGGCCGCCAGAGTTGCGTCAGCTATGCGGGGCATGGCGGCGAGTTCGGTTTCGGTGACGGCAGGCATGGCGATCCTCCTTCGGGTCAACGGAACGGGCTGGGCACGACGCGGCGCGCGCCGGCGGCGAGAGCGGGCATGACGCTATCGAGGCGCTGGGCGAGGCGGCCGAGACGCTTGACCGGCACGGCAGGAAACAGGTGGTGTTCGAGGTGGAAGAACATGTTGTAGGTGAGCAGGTTGATCAGCCCGGCGCGCTGTGTGCGGGCGACGGCACCATCTGCCTCGCACCCATGATGCGTGATCCACACCGCGAAGAAGGCGGTCAGGCACTGCGCGAGGACCATCGCGGTGAGGTGGAATGTCAGAAACGTCCAGCCGGTGCCGATCGCGAGCGCGACCAGCACGCCGTTGAGGGCGAGGTCGAGGGTCATCCTGCGCCGCAATGTCGGATTGCCGCCGCGCCAGGCCGCGCGATGCATCTCGACCGGGAATAGGGGGCCGTAGAGCAGGACGCGCCATGCCGGCATGGCGCCGCATCTGCCTTCCAGATCGTCGGCATGGCCGACGTGGCGGTGGTGATGGAGGTGATTGACCGCGACCGCGGAATTGGAACCCAGCATCAGGGCGCTCAGCAGGTGGATGACCAGGCGATGACCCCGCGGCGCGAAGCCGAGGTTGCCGTGGATCGCTTCGTGGTTGAGGCGGAGCGCGGTCAGAAAGAACATGAAGAGCGCAGCGGCGGCGGGTATCCACCAGCCCTGTACCGCACCGGCCCAACCGGCAGCGAGCCAGGGGACTGGGTGGAGACATTCGACCAGCCCGTCGCGGCGACGCATCGGAGTGAGGTCGCGCCATGGCACCGACCGCAACAATGTCAGTCGCAAATTCTTTCTGACCGAAATATCGGTTGTTTCGATAATCTCAGAAATAGGAGTGCGTGCGTCGATGCTGGTCATGACGATCTCCTTATCAATCGGCCTTCTTGGACTTTCCGGGGAGAAATTTAGCGATTCTCCCGCCCATCTTCATCAGGGCGACGAGGGTCGGTTTCGGCAGCACGCGGACTTGGTCGTACCAGCCACCGAGCGTCCCGAGAAACTCATGCATCCGCGCGACGCGCTGGCGAAGGTGGGCGGGAGCGGTGTCGTCCTTGCGCAACCGCTCGGCCAGTTCGCCGAGCAGCGCGATGGTAGGGTCGATCTCGCGCCGCTTGCGCTCCTCCGCGATCCGCATCAGCATGTCCCACAGATCGGTTTCCGCGATGAAATGGTCGCGGCGATCGCCCTCGACATGGACGCGACGGACGATGCGATAGCCTTGCAATTCCTTCAGTGCGGTCGACACGTTGGAGCGCGCCAGCGTCAGAGCATCGACGATGGCGTCGGCGGTCAGCGGATCTTCGGAGAGGTACAGGAGCGCATGAACCTGAGCCACGGACCGGTTGACGCCCCATTGCGTTCCCATTTCTCCCCAATGAAGAATGAACGCCTTGGCATCGGGATGATCGACGAGTCGCATATGACCTTCTTTTCTGTCATTTCAGAAATTACGATCAGGCCGAGCTGATGTCAATCGATCTTCGCGCGCGCCCGCAAATGCTGTGGTGGTTCGCCCTGTTCGTGGGGGCGAGCTATTTCATCGCCGACAAAATGGCGTTGCAAGGCCCGGACATGGTGGCGTGGAAAGGGTTTGGCGTCGGCCTGCTGGCACTTTGGGCCGCACGGCATGCCGATGACGTCCAGGGGTGGGCGATCGCGACGATCCTCGCAGCCGGCGCGACGGGTGACGTCCTGATCGAGACGCACGGGCTGGTCGCCGGAGCGTTGGCGTTCCTGATCGGGCATCTGCTGGCGATCGCGCTCTACGCTCGCGGAGCGTGGCGGCGGGGATGGCCGCTAGTGGTTTGCGTTGCTGTCGGGGTGTCCGTCGTTGGCTATGCCTTGACGGGAGCGGCGGGGGTGGCGGTCTATGCCGCGGCCCTTGGCGGAATGGCGGGGGCGGCGAGCCTCGGTCGGTTCGGTCGATGGCCCATGGCCGGCGCGTGGCTGTTCGTGGTGTCGGACGTGCTGCTCTTTGCGCGGATGGATGTGCTGGCGGGGAGCGTCATTCCCAGCCTGCTGATCTGGCCGACCTATTTTGCGGGTCAGGCGTTGATCGCCTGGGGCGTCGTGTCGACGCTCGTTGCGGAGCAGCATGGGTGACGATCTACACCATCGGCTATGAAGGTGCGACGCAGGGTGAGGTCATCGCGGCGCTTGAGCGGGCGGGCGTACGGCGGGTTATCGACGTTCGTCAGTTGCCGCTGTCGCGACGGCCGGGCTTCTCGAAATCGTCGCTTGCCGCCTCGCTGGCCGAGCATGGCATCGATTACGTCCACCTGAAGGCGCTCGGCACGCCCAAGCCAGGGCGTGATGCCGCGAAGAAGGGTGATCGCGCGACGCTGGAGGCGGTGTACGCGGGGCAACTCGAATTGCCCGAAGCACAGGCCGCGGCGGCGCGGATGCGGGCGCTGGCGGCGGAAATGCCGAGCGCGCTGCTGTGTTTCGAGCGCGATCCGTGCGTGTGTCACCGGACGCTGTTGCTGGCGGCCGAGGGGGACGGGGCCGACGTGGTCGATCTGGTGCCGTAATCGCGGCGTTCGAGCGGGACCGGGTACGGTCTCAGCGTCGCGTCGCGAACCAGATTACGTGGCGCGGCCCCTTGCCGTTGCTGCGGGCACGGACGGCGACTTCGTCGACCCGGAAACCGCTGTCCTTCAGGCGGCGCGTGAAGCTGGGATCGTCGCCCGCGGACCAGACCGCGAGGATACCGCCGGGCTTCAGCGCCGTGCGGGCTCGATCGAGGCCGCTCATCGAATAGAGCCGGTCGTTGGCATCGCGCACGACGCCGTCAGGGCCGTTGTCGACGTCTAGCAGGATCGCGTCATAGCCGCCCTGACGAATGGCATCGGCGACGTCGGCGATGACGATCGTCACGCGCGGATCGTCGAGACAACCCGCGGTCAGTTCGGCCATCGGCCCGAGTGCCCAATCGATGATCTGGGGCACCAGTTCGGCGACAGTCACGCGCGCGTCCGGGCCGAGGTTCGCGAGCGCGGCGCGCAGGGTGAAGCCCATGCCATAGCCGCCGATCAGAAGGTGCGGCGCAGGGCGCTGGCCGAGGCGCTCGATCGTCATGGTCGCGAGCGCTTCTTCGGACCCGCTCATGCGCGTGTTCATCAGCTCGTTGCGGTCGAGCATGATGATGTGGTCGCGGCCGTGACGGAACAGGCGCAACGGCGCCCCGCCGGGGACGGGAGCGGTGTCGAGGAGTTCGCGGGGGGTCATGAGTGTGCCTAATCCTCGCGATCGTCATCCCCGCGGAGGCGGGGATCAATTGTGGCTGACCGACGTGAGTCTCACTGCCGTCAGCGACTATTTATCCCCGCCTTCGCGGGGATGACGGTGTCGGGTTCAGCCCGCCACCGGCAGCTCGACCTGCCCGCCTGCGTCCCGCTCCAGCGGCGAATAGGCTACCACCGCCGACAACGGCAACGCGGCATAGATGTGCGGGAACAGCTGGCCGCCGCGGCTTTCTTCCCAACGAACCGCGTCGCCGAGCGCGTCGAGATCGACCGCCACGACATGCAGATCGGACTGACCGGCGAAATGCTTGTCGACAGTCTCGGTTAGCTGCTCGGCGGTCGAAAGGTGGATATACCCATCGGCCAGATCGACGGGCGCGCCGGCGAACGTTCCGTCCGCCTCCAGCGCGTCCATCTGATCCTGCGTCAGCACCTTATAGGCGGTCGAGGGTTGCTGGCTCACTGGCCGCCCTCCGGACCGGCCGCCGCGTCGCCGCCGATCGTGTCACCGGTATCGGGCGCGGTTTCCGCGCTCAGTTCGGCGGCGATCATTTCCTCGGCGGCGTTCTCGGGTTCTTCCTGCTCGTCGATCTTCGCAGCGGAAACGACATGCTCGCCCTTGCCGACGTCGAACAGCCGCACGCCGGCCGAGCCACGGCCGATGACGCGCAGGTCGCCCAGGTGGATGCGGATCAGCTTGGCCTGGTCGGTCACCAGCATCAGCTGTTCGGCCTTGGTCGCCGGGAAGCTGGCGACGACAGGACCGTTGCGGGCGATGTTGTCGATGTTGGTGATGCCCTGCCCACCGCGGCCGGTGCGGCGATATTCATAGGCCGAGGACATCTTGCCATAGCCGTTGGCGCAGACGGTCAGGATGAACTGCTCGCTGCCGCGCAGCAGTTCGAACCGGTCGAGCGGCATCGTCGGTTCGCCATCCTTCTCCGCCTTCCACGGCGCGAAGCGGAGGTAGTCCTCGCGCTCCTCGGACGAGGTGCCCACGCGGTGGAGGATCGACAGGCTGATGACTTCGTCACCTGGCGCGAGGCGCATGCCGCGCACGCCGGTCGAGTTGCGGCTCTGAAACTCGCGCACCTCGTCACCGGCGAAGCGGATTGCCTTGCCCTGGCGCGTCGCCAGCAGCACGTCGTCGCTTTCGTCGAGCAGCGCAACGCCGATCAGCGTATCGCCTTCGTCCTCGCCTTCGAACTTCATCGCGATCTTGCCGTTGGACGGCACGTTAGCGAAGGCGTCCATGCTGTTGCGGCGGACGTTACCCCGGGCGGTCGCGAACATGACGTGGAGCTTGCCCCAGTCATCCTCGTTCTCGGGCAGCGGCAGGACGGTCTGGATCTTCTCGCCATTGGCGAGCGGCAGCAGGTTGATCATCGGCCGGCCGCGCGTCGCCGGACCGCCCTCGGGCAGGCGCCAGACCTTCATGCGGTAGACCTTGCCGAGCGTAGAGAAGAACAGCACCGGCGTATGCGTCGACGTCACAAACAATTCGGTGACGACGTCCTCTTCCTTCGTCGCCATGCCGCTACGGCCCTTGCCGCCGCGGGCCTGGGCGCGGAAGGTCGCGAGCGGAGTGCGCTTGATATAGCCCTCGACCGTGACGGTGACGACCATGTCCTCGCGCTCGATCAGGTCTTCGTCGTCGATCCCGTCGGCGGCGGCGGCGATCTCGGTGCGGCGCGGCGTCGCATATTGGTCGCGGATCGCGGTCAGTTCCTCGACCATCACCTCGTACAGGCGGGCGCGATTGGCGAGAATTTCGAGCAGTTCGGCGATCGAGGAGGCAAGCTCCTGCAACTCTTCGCCGATTTCGTCGCGGCCGAGCGCGGTCAGGCGGTGGAGGCGCAGGTCGAGGATCGCGCGGACTTGGATATCCGACAGGCGATAGGTGTCGCCGGTGACCTCGACCTCGACCGCCTCGACCAGCTTGATATACTGCGCAATCTCAGCGATCGGCCAGTCGCGGGCGAGCAGCGATGCGCGTGCTTCGGCGGGCGACGACGACCCGCGGATGATGCGGACGACCTCGTCCAGGTTGGTCACCGCAATAACCAGGCCGAGCAAGATATGGGCGCGGTCGCGGGCCTTGTTCAGCTCGAACTTCGCGCGGCGGGTGATGACCTCTTCGCGGAACTTGACGAACGCCTCGATGATGTCGCGCAGGTTGAGCAGCTCGGGGCGGCCTCCGCGGATCGCCAGCATGTTGGCCGGGAACGACCCTTGCGCCGGCGTGTGGCGCCACAGCTGGTTGAGCACGACTTCCGGTGTCGCATCGCGCTTCAGGTCGATGACGATGCGGACGCCATCGCGGTTCGATTCGTCGCGGATGTCGCTGACGCCCTCGACGCGCTTGTCCTTCGCGGCCTCGGCGATCTTCTCGACCAGCGCGTTCTTGCCCTGCTGGAACGGGATTTCGGTGAGGACGATCGAGCGTCGCTCACCGCGCTGCTCAAATTCGTAGCGGCTGCGGACGATAATTGAACCGCGACCGCCGGTGTAGGCGCTGCGGCAACCGGCACGGCCGAGGATGACGGCGCCGGTCGGGAAGTCCGGCCCCGGCACTATCTCCATCAGTTCTTCGGGCGTGATCGCGCCATTAGCGATGTACGCCAGGCAGGCGTCGATGACTTCGCCCAGGTTATGCGGCGGGATGTTCGTCGCCATGCCGACGGCGATGCCGCCCGCGCCGTTGACCAGCAGGTTGGGGAAGCCGGCCGGCAGAACCGAAGGCTCGCGTTCCTGCCCGTCGTAGTTGGGGACGAAGTCGACCGTATCCTTGTCGAGATCGTCGAGCAGCGAGTTGGCGACCCGCGCCAGGCGGCTCTCGGTATAGCGCATCGCGGCGGGCGGATCGGGGTCCATCGAGCCGAAGTTGCCTTGACCGTCGATGAACGGCACCCGCATCGACCAGTCCTGCGCCATACGCGCCAAGGCGTCGTAGATGCTGCTGTCGCCATGCGGGTGATATTTACCCATCACGTCGCCGACGATACGCGCCGACTTGCGATAGGGGCGGCCGGCAACATAGCCGCTTTCATACGCCGAATAGAGGATGCGACGGTGGACCGGCTTCAAGCCGTCGCGCACGTCGGGCAGCGCGCGCGAGACGATGACCGACATGGCATAGTCGAGGTAACTCGACTTCATCTCGTCGACGATGGAGATCGGCGAAATGTCGGATTGGTCGGTCGTAGGCGCGTCTGACAAGATGTACGCTTTCGTGCGGTATGACGGGAACGTTACGCCCTAGCCCCCGCACCGACACCCGACAACCCCGCGCACGCGTGTACGCGCGCGAGGCGTGTAGGTTCCCTGCCCCCGCGCAGTGCAGGGGCGGGGCAGACGGATCAGCGGCAGCGAATCTCGTCGTTGCTCCGTTCGATCGCGCGACCGCCGAGCGCACCCGCGGCGGCGCCCAGCAGCGTGCCAACTGTCCGCGAACGGCCGCCGTCGATAACATTGCCCAGGATGCCGCCCGCCGCGCCGCCGACGATCAGGCCGGTCGTTCCATCGCTGCGGCGGCAGTAATAGCGGCCGTCATTGCCCGAATAGACGCGGTCATCGGGGCCGAGCACGCGTTCACGATATTGCGTACCGTTGCGATAATAGCGGGCCGGGTCATAGCCGCCTTCATCGCGCCAATCCTCGTAGCTATTGTAGCCTTGCGCGCGATAGTCGGGCGCCTGACGATAGGCATTACGGTTGGCGGCAGCGCGGTAGCGATCGGTTTCCTCGCGGAAGATCTGATATTCGCGGTCGAAGCGCTGCTGCGCGGCGTCGAACCGCTGTTGCTCGGCGCCGGTCTGCGCGGACGCGGGGAGGGCGACCGCAGCGCAGGCGCTGGCCGCAAGGATGGCGATAGTCTTCAGACGGGTCATGGTTCGACGTCCTGCATAGTTGATCGCCACGAGGGGGCGTGGCGGCATCCGTCGATACGGGTCGGGAACGATATGGTTCCTGAACGGGGAGGCGGGTCTGCTCGGGCTTAGAGCCTGAAGCGATAAGCCTTGCCCCCCGTTCGCCCTGAGCGAAGTCGAAGGGCCGCCCTCCACTATGTGTTTCGACGTCGCGCAGCACGAACGGTTGGTTAAACGACCCTAGTCAGCCGGACTGACCGCGGCCAACGGCAGGACCATGCCGAGCGGTTTCGTGTCGGGCAGGATGTAGACGTAACCGCCCTTTTTCAGGAAGCGGGGGCGCAGCAGCTTTGTGTAGAAGGCGGCGGGGACGTTGATGCAGCCGTAGGTGATGCGGTTGTCGTCGGCGGTTTCCGACAGCATGCGTTCGCGCCGGCGATCCTTGCGACTGGCGTCCTTGGGGATCGGATGGATCGCCACCGAGGTCGCATAGTCGACCCACAGCATCTTGGTGCCGCCGGCCGCCGGCCCGAATTTGGCGAGGAAGCGCCCCGCCGGAGTCGTCTTCTCGGCGGGGCCGATCTCCGCCAGCGACTTCGACCCGACGCCCGGCGTCGCATCGTCGCCCGGAGCGATGCCGATCAGCACCGGCACGCTGGCAAGCGGCTGTCCCGACGCGTCGAACAGGTGCAGACGCGCCGCCACCTTGTCGATCACCGCGAACGGGAGGTGTCGGTGATCGTCCGACGCGGTCGCCCAGCGCGCCACCCGGGTGGCTTCGGGTGACATGGGCGTGGGAGCCTGTGCCGCCGGAGCAATCTGAGCGGCAACGGGTGCTGCGGCACAGATCGGGCTAAGGGCCAGACAGGCACTGGATAGAGCAAGCCGCATGATGTCGGTGTCTCGGCAGTGGGGCAAAAGGATCGGGTCGGCCCGTCATGACAGGCCGACCCGGAGAGTTCGTAGCGGATCAGTTGCGTGCGCGCTTGGCCGGCTTCGCTTCCTGGATCTGCAGGCGCTGATCGAGGCCGTCGACACGACCGTTCAGCTGATCGAGGCGCTGGGTGTTGTTCTGGCCCTGCTGGCCGGCAGCACGCGCCTCGGCGAGGGCCGATTTGGCGACGCCATCCGTCTCGACCAGACGCGTTTCCAGCGTATCGACACGCTGGCTGACGGGCGCGATCTGCTCACGAACATATTTCTTCGTAGCGCAACCGCCGAGGCCGACACTGCCGGCCATGATCGCCAGGGTGGCGACCAGCTTCAGGTTAACTTGCGACATTACTGTCCTTTCACGTCATTGGGGGCACGCCGGACCAAGCGGAGCGACGGGGTCGTAACAATCCGGATTCTGACGGGACGTGCGCGGTTAACGGCCAACCGACGGTTCGTGCGGCCAATTCACCCGATTATGCGCTGGCTAACGTTTCGACTTGCGCGCCGAGCCAGCGGCAAACGGGTCGATCGGAACGTCTGACGACGGTGAAGAGCCCTTCGCACCAGGAGCTTGTTTCGCCGTACACCGCTTCAGCTCCGCCACTGCAGCACCGCTGCCCGTCAGGTCGAGCCGGGCGACCGGCATCTTGCCGCGATAGATGTCGAGTCGCTCAGACGCGGCGAAATGGTCCGGAAAGCGGGGCTCGAACGTCGCGACGAAGCCGCGCGTGCCGTCCACGTCGATACCGATCGCCGCATGGTCGCCATAGCCGCCGCGGCTGAGCCGGAACTCCAGCGTCAGCGCCTGCTTCGGCACGATCGACCAATTGCCGTTGAGGATGGTCAGATGGTTCGAACCATCGCTATCCAGACCGAGCATCAGCACCGTCTCGCCCGGTCCGTCGAAGCGTCGCGTGACGAAACAGCCCTGGCCGTCCCGGCTGACCGCAAGGCTCCATGCCCCCAGCGTCTTCTTGGGAGCGGTCTGCGCCGATGCCGGCAACGCCGTCGCCATGATCGCGCAACACAGAATTGTGGCGGTCGCCCAGCCGTTCCGACGCGCCCGATGCGTCTGTCTCAGGTCCGTGTGCAACGCCGTCATGATGTCTCCCGCATTTCAATTCGGGTCGAATGCCGAATCCGCCTATGATGGTCCAGCCGTACCGGCGAGGCTCATCCTGCGACCACGAAACTGTCCATCACCCGCTTCCGCCCTGCCTGTTCGAAATCGATCTCCAGCTTGTTGCCTTCGATCTCGACGATCTCGCCATAGCCGAACTTCTGGTGGAACACGCGCTGGCCCATCGTCAGGTCATCGCGCCCCTTGTTGCCCAGGCTGACCGCGCTGCGGGTGGCTTCCTTCACGCGAGCGGGCTCGCGGGTGAAGGTCCGGCTTGTGAAGGCCCCGCCGGGGTTTTTCACGTCGACATTGCCACCGACACCGGCCGCGCGCTGCCAGCCCGGGCCACGGCCCGTGCCGCGGGCGACATCGGCGAACGGGTCGGCGCGATCGGTCCAGTTGGCGCGCCAGAGCGACTCGCCGCCGGACATCGTCGTTTCTTCATCGATGTGGACCTTGGGCAGCTCGCCGACGAAGCGCGACGGGATGGAGGAATTCCACTGGCCGTAGATGCGGCGGTTGGCGGCGTGGAGGATGATCGCGCGCCGCCGGGCGCGGGTGATCGCGACATAGGCGAGGCGGCGTTCCTCCTCCAGGCTGGCGAGACCACCTTCGTCCAATGACCGTTGCGAGGGGAACAAGCCTTCCTCCCAGCCGGCGCAGAACACGGTGTCGAATTCCAGACCCTTGGCGGCGTGGATCGTCATGATCGTGACCTGTGCGCCGCGATTGCCGGCGTCATTCTCCATGACCAGACTGACGTGCTCAAGGAACGCGCCGAGCGAATCATACTCCTCCATCGCGCGGACGAGTTCGGTCAGGTTCTCCAGGCGCCCGGCGGCTTCGGCAGAACGATCGGCCTGGAGCATCGCCGTGTAGCCGCTCTCGTCGAGCAGCTGCCGGGCGAGCTCGGCGTGGGGCAGTTCCGCGGCCTTGGTGTGCCAGCTGGCGAAGTCGGCGACGAGCCGGCCGAGAGACTTTTTCGCCGCACCCGTCATCTCGTCGGTGTCGAGGATGCGGGCGGCGGCTTCGCTGAGCGGCACGCGAAGCGCGCGCGAGAGCTGGTGGAGTTTCGCGACCGCCTTGTCGCCCAATCCACGCTTGGGGACGTTGACGATGCGTTCGAAGGCGAGATCGTCGGCAGGCTGCGCGACGACACGGAGATAGGCGAGCGCGTCGCGGATTTCGGCGCGTTCGTAGAAGCGGAAGCCGCCGACGATGCGGTAGGGCAGACCGGTCGCAATGAAGCGGTCCTCGAATTCGCGGGTCTGGTGCTGGGCGCGGACGAGGATGGCAATGTCATCGAGCGACTTGCCCGCAACCTGGCAGGCTTCGATCTCCTGCGCGACGCGGCGGGCCTCCTCGGGTCCGTCCCAAACGCCGATGACCTTCACCTTCTCGCCGACATCGAGTTCGGTCCACAAGGTCTTGCCAAGCCGGCCGCCGTTATTCGCGATCACGCCTGACGCGGCACCCAGGATGTGCGGGGTGGAGCGATAATTCTGCTCTAATCGAATGACGACCGCGCCGGGAAAATCGCGTTCGAACTTTAGGATGTTCTCGACCTGCGCGCCGCGCCAGGAATAGATCGACTGGTCGTCGTCGCCGACGCAGGCGATGTTCTTGCGCTCCTGCGCCAACAGCCGGAGCCAGAGATACTGGACGCTGTTGGTGTCCTGATATTCGTCGACCATGATGTAGCGGAAGCGCTGCTGATAGTGTTCCAGCACCTCGCGGTGTTCGCGCAAGAGTACGAGGCTGTGAAGCAGCAGGTCGCCGAAGTCGCAGGCGTTGAGCGTCTTCAGCCGGTCCTGATAGGCCTGATACAGCTGCTGCCCCTTGCCGTTGGCGTAGAGTTCGCTTTCGCCTGCATCGAGCTGGGCGGGGGTTAGACCCTTGTTCTTCCACGAATCGATGAAGCCGGCGAGGCTGCGCGCCGGGAAGCGCTTCTCGTCGATGTCGGCATCGGCGATCAGCGTCTTGAGCAGGCGCAATTGGTCGTCGGTGTCGAGGATGGTGAAATTCGATTGCAGCCCGACCAGTTCGGCATGACGCCGCAGCATCTTGGCGCCGATCGAATGGAAGGTGCCGAGCCACGGCATCCCCTCCACCATGTCGCCGACCAGACGGCCCACGCGCTCGCGCATTTCCTTCGCCGCCTTGTTGGTGAAGGTGACGCTCAGGATTTCGCTCGGATAGGCGCGGCGGGTGTAGAGCAGGTGGGCCAGCCGCGCGGTGAGCGCTGCGGTCTTGCCGGTGCCCGCGCCGGCGAGGACGAGCACCGGGCCTTCGGTCGTCAGCACGGCCTGGCGCTGCGGTTCGTTCAGGCCCTGGAGATAGGGGGCAGCGTCGGTTTGGGGGGCTGGCGCAGACATGGGCGAACAGGTAGAGAACGACGGCGGCCGGGGCAAGGTTCGCAAAAACAGGGGTTTTCCGACATGACGATCACCGGCGGGTGCCAGTGCGGCGCGGTGCGCTATGTGGCGGAGGGTGATCCGCATCACAACGCGCTGTGCTGTTGCGCCGATTGCCGGAAGTCGGCGGGCGCGACGCCGGTCGGCTGGGCGCTGTTCGACGAGGACAAGGTGACGATCACCGGCGCGCCCGTCAGCTATAATTCGTCGCGCGATTCGATCCGGCAGTTCTGCGGGACGTGCGGGACCGGGCTGTTCTTCTACTCGGCGAGCGTCTTTCCGGGGCAGGTGGACATTCAATCGGCCACGTTCGACGACCCGGATGCGGTTCCGCCGGCGGTACTGATTCAGACGGCGGAGGCTCCGAGCTGGTTTGAGACGATGCACGATCTGCCGAAATTCGCGCGCTATCCCGGCGCAACGGGTTGAGCCGATCCGCCGAGCGCTCGCGGTGGATCGAGCGATATCCGGTCTATGAGGATCGCCCGTGGTTTGGCGTGAGCGCGATGCTGTTGATCGCCGCACTGGCGCTGGTGGTGCGCGAGGCGGTCGATCCGCTGATGCCGCCCGGCTTTCCCTATGTCACCTTCTTCCCCGCGGTCATCGTCACCTCGTTCCTGTTCGGCGCGCGGCTGGGGGCGGTGTCGGCGGTCGTTTGCGGGTTCCTGGCGTGGTATTTTTTCCTGACGCCGCGCTATTCGCTCGACCTCAACCTCGGCTCGTCGATCGCGCTCGGATTCTACCTGTTCGTCGTCGGCACCGACCTAGTGCTGGTCCGTTGGATGCAGAGCGGTAACCGTCGACTGGCGGCGGAGCGCGAGGCGAACCGGGTGATGGCCGAGACCCGCGAATTGCTGTTCCGCGAGCTCCAGCACCGGGTATCGAACAATCTCCAGGTCGCCGCCGCGCTGCTGACGGTGCAGACACGACAACTGGCGGACGAGGACGCCAAGGCAGCGCTGCGTGAGGCGTCGCGGCGGCTGGAGTTGATCGGGCGGATCAGTCGGCAACTCTACGACCCCAACGGCACCGCGCACAGGCTCGTGCCGTTCCTTGACGAACTGTGCCGGGGCGTGATCGAGGCGAGCGGGCGTCACGACATCGGACTGACGGTGACGGGCGATCCGTCGGTGGGGATCGAGCCCGATGCCGCGATCCCGACCGCGCTGATCGTCGCCGAAGCCGTGGCCAATGCGATCGAGCATGGCTTTGCCGGCGACCGGCCCGGCAGGATCGACGTCCGCGTGCTGCGCGATACCGCGACCGGCGAACTCGTCGTGAGCGTGGAGGATGACGGCCACGGCCTGCCCGATGGCTTCGATGGCGATCAAGCGACCAGTCTCGGCCTGCGCATCGCGACGATGCTGGCGCGATCGCGGGGCGGTCGATTCGATTTGGCGAAGGCCGAGCGGACGCGGGCGACGTTGACGCTGCCGGGGGCATGAAGCAACGCCGTCATCTCCGCGGAGGCGAAGATAAATAGTCGCTGATGGCAATGAGACTCACGAAGTCCGGCCATAATTGATCCCCGCCTTCGCGGGGATGACGGGACTGGTCGAGGGGGTTGCCCTCCCTTGCCGTCGCTCTATCGTCCCGCCGGGGAGGATCGCCAGTTGCAAGGACCATCAGATCGCCGGGTACTGACCGCCAGCTTCGTCGGCACGGCCATCGAATTCTACGATTTCTACATCTACGCGACCGCGGCGAGCCTGGTATTCGGCGCGCTATTCTTTCCGGAAGTGGAGCCCGGCCTTGCGCAAATGGCGTCGTTCGCGACGCTGGCCGTTGCGTTCTTCGCGCGGCCGGTGGGGGCGGCGTTCTTCGGGCATTTCGGGGATCGGATCGGGCGCAAGTCGACTTTGGTCGCCTCCTTGCTGACGATGGGCATTTCGACGACATTGGTTGCGGTGTTGCCGACCTATGAGCAGGCCGGCTGGATCGCCCCCTTGGCCTTGTCCCTTCTGCGGTTCGGACAAGGCTTCGGCTTGGGCGGCGAGTGGGGCGGGGCGGCGTTGCTGGCGGTCGAGAACGCACCGCCGGGCTGGCGCGCACGATATGGCAGCGCGCCGCAGATGGGGGCGCCGGCCGGCTTCATCGCCGCCAACGGCCTGTTCCTGATCCTGGGCGTTGCGCTGACGCCCGAACAGTTCCGCGACTGGGGCTGGCGGCTGCCCTTCGCGATCAGCGCTTTGCTGGTCGCGGTCGGCCTCTACATCCGCCTGAAGCTGACCGAGACGCCCGAGTTCGCACAGTCGCTGAAAGAAGCGCCGCCACCTAAGGTGCCGCTCGCCGAGCTGCTGAGCAACCATTGGCGAATGCTCGTCGGCGGCACGGTCGGCGCGATCGCGTGTTTCGCGACCTATTACGTCGGGACCGCCTTCCTGCTCGGCTACGGCACCAAGACGCTCGGCTATTCGATGCAGGCGTTCCTCGGCATCCAGCTGGTCGCGATCCTGTTCATGGCGGTGGGCATCTATTCGGCCGCTTGGCTGGCCGACAGGCATTTCGACGAGCGGCGGGTGCTGGCGGGCGGATGCGTGGCGACGATCCTGCTGGGCTTCACGATCGCGCCGCTGATGCAGGCGTCGCTGTTCGGCGCGTTCCTGTTCCTGTCGCTGGCGCTGTTGGCGATGGGGTTCGTCTATGGGCCGCTCGGTGCCTGGCTGCCGGGACTGTTCCCGCCGCGGGTGCGCTACACCGGCGCGTCGATGACGTTCAACATCGCGGGCGTGCTGGGCGGCGGACTGACGCCGCTGATTTCGCAGTGGCTGACGCTGCACGGCGGATTGGCGCTGGTCGGCCTGTACCTGAGCGCGGCGACGGCGCTGAGCCTGGTCGCGCTCCTGTTGTTGCGACAGCGGCCGACCGATCCGGTTCCGCTCGAAGGGGTCTGAGGTTACCCGGTCGTCCGCAGGAGCGTGATCTTCGCCTTGCCGTGAACGCGCTCGGCCTCGACCGCAAAGCCGGCGACGTCGACGTCCTCGGTCTTGCCCGTCTCGATGCTGACCCAGGTCGCGGGCGTCGTCCATCCGAGCCTCGCCAGCTTGTCGAGCGCGACATTGCCCGCGCCGCTGGCATAGGGCGGGTCCATCAGGATCAGGTCGAGCGGCGCACGCGCAGGACCGAGGGCAAGGACGGAGCTTGCCCGAACCTCCGCGCCCTTCGCGCCGAGCTTGGCGATATTGGCCTTGAGTGCGTCGAGGGCGGCACGGTCCTGTTCGACGAACAGGCAGGACGCGGCGCCGCGCGACAGCGCTTCCAGGCCGAGCGCGCCTGACCCTGCGAACAGGTCGGCGATAGCAAGATCCTCGAAGCTGCCGACGCGGCTTGCGAGCATCGAGAACAACGCCTCGCGTGTGCGATCGGCGGTCGGGCGGGTGGCGTCACCCGCGGGGGCGGCGAGCGGGCGGCCGCGCCATTGTCCGGCGATGATCCTCATGCGCGTGGCTTCCGGGGCTTGCCGGGACGCGGCTTCGGCTTGGCCTTCGCCCAGCCGGCGCCGCGCTTCGGGCGCGGCTTGGGGGCAGCGGCATCACCGTCCGGTCGCGGGCTACGCGGGCGAGCGGTGGCGAGGTCGTCGCGGGTTTCACGGCCTTCATAGGCCTTCGCGGGGCGTTCGGCGCGCGCGGCGCGCGCGGCGCGCGCGGCGCGATCCGGGCGTTCCGGCCGGGTTCGGTCGCTCCTGCCGCCGTTACCGTGCTCTGGCGCAGACAGGGGCGTTGGCGTGCGCCGCCCGGTAGCGGCAGCGGCTCCGGCCTTCATTGGAGCACGGGTGGGTCTGGGGGCAGCGGCGACAGGCTCGTCGGCGCGGTTCTGGCGGGCCAGCGTCACGCGACGCTCCGCCGGCGGCTTGCGCTCCGCGCGCGGGGGCGGGGCATCCGCTTCCGGCTGTGGCGCGGGCTTTGGCTGTGGAACCCTGACCGCGACCGGGTTCGCGCGCGCCTCCTCGACAGCCTTCGCCTTGTTGCCCTTCAGGCTCGCGCGGAACTGGATGAGGTCGACCTGACGCACTTCGCCGATCCCGCCAACCGGCAGGTCGCCCAGCACGAACGGGCCGTAGCGGGTGCGGATCAGGCGGGAGACCTGGAGCCCGAGATATTCCAGCACGCGGCGGACTTCGCGGTTCTTGCCCTCGGTCAGCACCATCTCGACCCAGACGTTCGCACCGGTGCGGCGTTCGAGATTGGCGTCGATCGGGCCGTAGCGGACGCCGTCGAACTCGACGCCCTCGATCAACTCCTCCAGCTGCGCCTGGGTCACATCGCCATAGGCGCGGGCGCGATAGGAGCGCTCGACGCCGGTCGCCGGGAGTTCCAACTGACGCTTCAACTCGCCATCGGTCGTCAGCAGCAACAGCCCTTCGGTATTCAGGTCGAGGCGGCCGACCGGCATCAGCCGCGGCAGGTCGTTGGGCAGGACGTCGTAGATCGTCTTGCGGCCGTTATAGTCGACCGCCGCGGTCAGCGTGCCCGCCGGCTTGTTAAACAGGAACAGCCGGGCGGGGGACGCGTCCTTCACCGCTTCGCCATCGACGGTCACGCCGCGCAGCGACGTCAACAGCGTCGCGGGGGTGTCGACACGCACGCCGTCGATCGCGATCCGCCCCTCGGCGATCATCCGTTCGATCTCGCGCCGCGAGGCGACGCCAGCGCGCGCGAGGAGCTTGGCAATGCGCTGCTGCTCTTTTGGTCCTGAGTTCTGCACGGACCGGGCCTTAGCCGAGGTGGCGAGGGGTGACAAAAAAACTTTGCGACGCGACTCCACGTCGTGCGTTACGGCTTCGCAACCGTAGGCCCGACCGTATCGGGCAGAAATGAGGACCATGTTGTTCGCCAGGAAGGAACGCCGGATTACGCGCATCCTCCTCGTCGAGGACGAGCCGCTGGTGGCGTTCGATACCGAGCATTTCCTGAGCAGCGAGGGGTTCGAGATCGTCGGCACGTTCGACACCGTGGCCGACGCGTGCAGCGTGATTGACAGCGGAGCGGATATCCATCTGGTGCTGGTCGACGTGAACCTGTCGGACGGCAGCGGTGTCAGCGTGGCGCAGGCCGCGGCGGGACGCGGGATCAAGGTGGTGTTCGTGACCGGCAATTGTCCCGGCGACGCGCGCGCTCTGGCGGTCGGGTGCCTTGCCAAGCCCTATGCCCAGCGTGACCTGTTGACCGCGATCGGGGCGCTGGAGACGGTGATGGACGGAAAGGCGCCGAAGCGGTTGCCGTCGAGTTTCAGCCTCTTCGCGACGGTGGGCTAGGCTCAGCCAGCTGGCCGGATGGTCAGCGCAGCCGGCTTTCGACCTGATCGTGGAAGAGGCGGATGCCGTGTTCCAGTCCGCCTAGCGTCACTTTGTCCAGGGACCCGGACGCAAGGCCTTGCTGACACAGCGCCGCTGCGCGAAAATCCTCGCTGCCGAACACGCCGCCATCGAGCAACGTCCAGCTGCGCTCCCAATGCTCGCGCGCCTTGTCGGTCGCGGGGGCTTGGGGAATCAGCATGAAATTCTCGACGAACACGCGGTTTTCGGACTGCGGCATCAGGACCATCAGGTTGATATAGTCCGGGCTCGCGGCGAGCACGGTGCCGGGGAACATCTGGTATGTGAAGGTGATCGCGCCGCGCAGATCCGCCCAGTCGCGGCTCGTCAATGCAGCATCGTCCGCGGCGCGGCCGACCGCGGAGCGCTGGTGGATGCCGATCGTGTCGGCGGCAGCGACCCCGTCCTTGAAGAACTTGCCGATGGAGTCGGCATGGAGGCGGGAGAGGTGATAGCTCTCGAGGAAAGCGTCCATCACCAGCTTCCAGTTGGCGGGTACGTCGTGGGTCCGGCGGCGGAAGAGGTAATGGTTGGCGAGGTCGAAGGCGGCGAAATCCGGGGCCAGTGCCTCGGCCTCGGCGAAGTCGGCCGCTTCGTCGAAGGCGAACCAGATCAGGCCGCCGATCTCTCGTGCCGGTAGCTCCCGCAACGCGTAGGCGGCGCGATCGAGACCGGGAAAACTGTCGCCGCGGGGGACACCCGCCAGCCGCCCGTCAGTCGCATAGGCCCAGGCGTGGTATGGGCAGACGAGCCGCGGCGCCTTCACGCATTCATCACCCTCGACCAGCCGGGTGCCGCGGTGACGGCAGACGTTAAGGAAGACGTGGATATGCCCGTCCCGATCGCGCGTGATGAGCAGCGGCTTGCCGAAACCGTCGTGCGGGACCGCCATGTTACGCTCGGGCAACAGCGCGGAAGGCGCGATGACGAGGGGAATGCGCTCGAAGATCGCGCCGCGCTCCGCGACATGGCGGGCGGGGTCGGTATAGGCCGTCGCGTCGACGTAGACGATCGCGTCGCCACGGTCGCCGCCGGTCGCCAGTCGCGCGGCAAGGGCAAGCTGGCCCTCGGTCGGTGCGTTCACGCTTCCTCTCCCCGAATTTTCCGCTAGTTTCGCGCCTTTGTAGGGCGGGAGCAAGTATGGCGAGCGTAAGCGAGGCGGGCAGCAGGTGGGGAGGGTTACGTCCCTATTTCGAACGCGCCCCGCTCGCGACCTTCTTTCTCGGTATCTCGTCGGGATTGTGTTTCACGTTGATCGGGGCGACGCTGACCACGCGGCTCGCGCAGAGCAATATCGACAAGAAGACGATCACCGCCTTCACGCTCGCGTTCCTCGTCTACAATTTCAAGCCGTTGTGGGCGTGGATGGTCGATGGCATTCGATTGCCCATCCTCGGACGGCTCGGGCAGCGCGTATCCTGGATGATCTTCGCAGGCGTGTTGGTAATGGCCGCAGTCGCCAATCTCGCGCGAGTCGATCCGGGAACCCAGCTATGGGCGACAGTTACCGCAGCGATCATCGTCGGGGCAGCGGGCGCGACTTATGACATTGTCATCGACGCCTATCGTATCGAGATTTTGAAGCCATATCAGCTGGGCGTCGGGTCGGGCATGATCCAATATGGCTGGCGTGTCGGCTCCGTCCTGACCGGCGGCTTGGCCCTGGTGCTTGCGGCGCGTCTTGGTTGGAACATCTCCTATCTGATCTGCGCTCTCTTCGCGCTGCCGGCGATCGCCGTCGCGCTGCTGTTCGGGGAGCCCGACCGCCACCGTGAGCCGACCGGCCGGCGCGGGGCAGGGGAGATTTGGGCGTCGATCATCGGGCCGTTCGTCGAATTCTTCCGGCGTTCGGGTGCGTGGCTGCTCCTGCTCTTCATCCTGATCCACAAGATCGGTGATACGCTGGGGCAACTCGTCCTGCGCCTGCTGCTCGACGACCTGGGATTTACCAACGACGAAATCGCATTGTTCGACGTCGGCATCGGCTTCTGGGCCTATCTGATCGGCATATTCATCGGCGGCGCGCTGTATGCGCGTATGGGCCTGAAGCGGTCGGTACTCCTTAGCCTGACGTTGATGGCCGTTTCTAACGCTAGCTTCGCGATTCTGGCTAATGCCGGCCACAGCAATGCAATCCTGGCCGGCGCAATGACGTTCGAGAATATCGCAAGCGGGATCGGTAGCGTGACGGTGATCGCCTATTTCTCTGCCCTGTGCGACCTGCGTTTCACCGCCGCCCAGTACGCGCTTATCAGTTCTGCCGCGAGCATCGTGGGACGGTTCCTGAATGTAGCAGTGGCGAGCGATCTGGTCGATGCGTTCGGCTGGGCGGGCTTCTACTGGGTCACGACCATTGTCGCGCTGCCGGGTGTGCTCCTGTTTTGGTGGATGGCGCGAAGCGGCGTGATCGATCGATCGATCGGAACGGCTGGGACCGAAGGCGAGAGCGATGCCCGCGCCGGCGCGTCAGCCTAACGGCAGGCCACAGTCGGCGAAGGCCATCGCCAGCGCTGTCGCGGTTGCCAGCGGCCCGGTCGGGTCGCGCGTGGCGAGGAGGTCGGCGAGGAGCAGGCGCGCGGCGGCTTCGTTGTCGAGCGACTTGGCGACGACCGCGAGCAGCGCGCTCTCGCATCCGGTCATCCGGCTGCAGCACCACGGCGCGATCTGTAGCGGACGCTGCGCTGCGGACGACAGTTCGAGCATCAGCGTGCGCAGAAGAATGAGCGGCCGGCGGAAATCCTTGCCGAACGCGGTGATGAAAGCGTGCGCAGCAGCAGCATCATCGACTCCATGCGCACCCATCTGGCGGACAGCGAAGAGGAGCAAACGCGGGGCGGGGTCGTCCGGCTGACGCTGCGGCAGGATGGTGAAGCTTTGCGTTATGGACATGGGCGCGACTCTGGTTGCGGACGTCAGGCCGACATCCTCACCAGTGCGCTATTGATAGTCAATCGCAATAATGATCAGTCCGGCCATTCGTCGTTTTTCGCGAGCACTTCACCGGCGAGATAGAGCGAACCGAGCACGGCGACCGCCTGTGTCCCGGAGCGTGCGAGCGCATCGAAGGCGGTCGGAACGTCGGCTGCGGTGCCGCCCGATACACCCGACTCCGCAGCGATCGCAGCCAGTGATTCGGGAGCGTGATGGTCATGGCCCGGGATCGGAACGCCAGTCAGCGACCGCGCGAGCGGCAGGATCGGCGCCAGAAATCCCGCCGCATCCTTGTTGGCGAGCATACCGACGACGAGGTCGACCTTCGTGCCCGCCGCCATCAAGCCAAGTGTATCGGCGACCGCGCGGGCGGCAGGTTCGTTATGCCCGCCGTCGAGCCATACGGCCGTGCCGACAGGGAGGCGGGATACCAGCGGGCCGTCGGACAGGCGCTGCATCCGTGCAGGCCACCGGACGGAGGTGGCGGCAGCGCCGAGTGCAGCCGGAGAGACATGGATACGGTCCTGCGCGCGCAGCATGGCAATGGCGAGCGCGAGATTGGTGACCTGATGATCTCCGGCGAGCGTGGGCCAGAGGGTGACGATCATATTCCCATCCGCGGGGTAACGATGACGCGCGACGCGGGCGGCTGCCTCGGCAGTGTAGCTCCATGCCTGATCCTGGACTTGCAGGTCGGCGCAGGCCGCCAGCGCAACCTCGCGCACCGCGCGGTTGACGCTGTCGCTGTAGGAGAGGGTGACGAGAGGGCGGCCCGGCTTGGCGATCCCGGCCTTCTCTCGCGCGATGATCTCTGCTGTGTCGCCCAGGAAGGCTTGGTGATCGATCCCGAGCTGTGCGATCCCGCAGGCCGCGGGATCGTCGACGACGTTGGTCGCATCGAGCCGGCCGCCCAAGCCGACCTCGATCACGCAGGCGTCGGCCGGTGTTTCGGCGAAGGTCAGCAGGGCAGCAGCGGTCGAGACTTCGAAGAAACTCGCACCGATACCGTCCGCAACATCCAGCACCCGGGCGAGCAGGGGGGCGAGCGCGTCGTCCTCGATCAGCCGGCCGGCGACTCGGATGCGTTCGTTGAAGCGGACGAGGTGCGGGGACGTATAGGCGTGGACCACGTACCCGTCCGCCTCCAGCGCTGCGCGCAGGAAGGCGCAGGTCGATCCCTTACCGTTGGTCCCGGCGACGTGGAACACCGGCGGCAGGCGCGCTTCCGGATTGCCAAGGCGATCGAGCAACGCACGGATCCGCGACAGGCCGAGGACATCGGCACCGGGCGACAACATCGTCAGCCGATCGAGCTGGGCCTGGACGGCGGGGGAGGTGGAAGTGGCGTGGTCCATCGAACAACCGTTCGTGCTGAGCTTGGCGGGCAAGATGTCGCAGGCTTGTCGAAGTACGGCGCTTCGACAAGCTCAGCGCGAACGGAACGCTTACGCCGCCATCTTCGGGCCGGCGAGATAGTCGACCAGCTTACCCAGCGTTTCCTTCAGCTGGTGGCGATGGGTGACCATGTCGATCAGCCCGTGGTCGCGGTAATATTCGCTCGTCTGGAAGTCCTCGGGCAGCTTCTCGCGGATCGTGCTCTCGATGACCCGGCGGCCGGTGAAGGCCAACGTCGCATTGGGTTCCGCTATCTGGACGTCGCCCAGCATCGCATAGGCGGCCATCACCCCGCCCGACGTCGGATCGGTGAGGACGACGATATAGGGCAGGCCGGCGTCGTGCAGCATCTCGATCGCGACGGTCGAGCGCGGCATCTGCATCAGGCTGAGGATGCCCTCCTGCATCCGCGCGCCGCCACTGGCGGTGAAGACGATGTAAGGTGCCGATTCGCGGATCGCAGCTTCGCAGCCCGCGACGAAGGCTTCGCCGACGAACTGTCCCATCGATCCGCCCATGAAGGCGAAGTCCTGCACGCCGATGACCGCGCGGTGGCCGTCGATCGTGCCGACCGCGTTGAGATAGGCATCCTGCTCGCCCGTGTCGGCGCGAGCGGCCTTGAGGCGATCGGTATAGCGCTTCGAATCGCGGAACTTCAGCGGATCTTCGGCGACCTTGGGATTGGGAAGGACGGTCCAGCTGCCCGCGTCGAAGTGGTATTCGAACCGCAGGCGGCCGCCGATCCGCTCATGATGCTGGCATTTCGGGCAGACGTGCTGGTTCTCTTCCAGCTCCTTCACGAACACCATCTGCCCGCAGCCCTTGCACTTGTGCCAGAGGTTGTCGGGCGTCTCGCGCTTGGCGACGAAGGGGATCGCGTTACGGACGCGGTCGATCCAGCTCATGATGTGGCCTTGCTGATGGCGGTTTTGAGGGTGTCGATATAGGCGCGGACCGGCTTGGCCGCATCCGCGCCATGTTGCGCCACGAGGTCGACGATCGCGGAACCGACGACGACGCCGTCCGCCACGCGCGCGATCGCGGCAGCCTGTTCGGGGGTGCGGACGCCGAAGCCGACCGCGACAGGCACGTCCGTTGCCGCCTTCAGCCGAGCGACCGCATCCTCGATCGAGGATTGCGCGGCCTGCTGAAGACCCGTGATGCCGGCGACCGACACATAATAGAGGAACCCGCTCGCGCCATCGAGGACGGCGGGCAGGCGGGCCGTGTCGGTCGTCGGTGTCGCGAGGCGGATTGGGGCGATGCCCTTGGCGCGCAGCTCGGGGCCGAGCGCGTCGTCTTCCTCGGGCGGAATGTCGACGCAGATCACGCCATCGACGCCGGCATCGGCGCAGGCTTCGGCGAACCAGGCGGGGCCACGGCGGAGCATCGGGTTGGCATAGCCCATCAGGACCAGCGGCACGTCCGGATGCCGCGCGCGAAAACCCTTGGCGATCGACAGGATATCGGCGGTGGTCGTGCCGGCACCAAGGCTGCGGATATTCGCCGCCTGGATCGCGGGACCATCGGCCATCGGGTCGGTGAACGGCATGCCCAGCTCGACCACGTCCGCGCCCCCGGCGACGAGCGCGTCGAGGATGGCGGGCGTGGCAGCCGGCATCGGGTCGCCCGCGGTCACGAAGGTGACGAGTGCAGGACCGCGAGAGAAGGCGGAGGCGAGGCGGGTCAAATCGCCACTCCCAGCGCCTCGGCGACGGTGAAGATGTCCTTGTCCCCGCGACCGCACAGGTTCGCCAGGATCACCTGATCGCGATCCATCTCCCGCGCGCGCTTGGCGACGGCGGCGATGGCGTGGCTTGGCTCCAGCGCCGGAATGATGCCTTCGGTGCGGCACAGCAGCTGGAACGCATCGAGCGCTTCGGTGTCGGTCACGCTCGTATATTCGACGCGCCCGATGTCCTTCAGCCAGCTATGCTCCGGCCCGATGCCCGGATAGTCCAAGCCTGCCGAGATCGAATGCGCCTCGGCGATCTGGCCGTCGTCGTCCTGAAGCAGGTACGTCTTGTTGCCGTGGAGCACGCCCGGGAAGCCGCCGGCGAGGCTCGCGGCATGCTTGGCATCAAGCCCTTCGCCCGCCGCTTCGACGCCCAGCATCGCGACGTCGGCGTCGTCCAGAAATGGATGGAACAGCCCGATCGCATTCGACCCGCCGCCGATCGCCGCGACCAGCAGGTCGGGCAGGCGGCCGGTGCGGGCCAGCATCTGCGCGCGCGCCTCGCGACCGATCACGCTTTGGAAGTCGCGGACCAGCTCCGGGTAAGGATGCGGACCCGCGGCGGTGCCGATGATGTAGAACGTGTCGTGGACGTTGGCGACCCAGTCGCGCAGCGCCTCGTTCATCGCGTCCTTGAGCGTCGCGGCACCCGACTTCACCGGTCGGACCTCGGCGCCGAGCAGCTTCATGCGGAACACGTTCGGCGCCTGTCGCTCGACGTCCTTGGCGCCCATGAAGATCGTGCACGGCAGGCCGAAGCGCGCGCAGACGGTCGCGGTCGCCACACCGTGCTGGCCCGCGCCCGTCTCGGCGATGATCCGCGTCTTGCCCATGCGGCGGGCGAGCAGGATCTGGCCGACGCAATTATTGATCTTGTGCGCGCCGGTGTGGTTGAGCTCGTCGCGCTTGAACCAGACTTCGGCACCCTTGCCCTCGGGGGCGCCTTCGCGCAGCGCGTCGGTCAGCCGCGTCGCATAATAGAGCGGGCTAGGGCGGCCGACATAATGTTCGAGCAGATCGTCGAACTCGGCGGCGAACGCCGGATCGTCCTGCGCCGCGCGATATTCGCGCTCCAGGTCGAGGATCAGCGGCATCAGCGTCTCGGCGACGTAGCGGCCGCCATAGTCGCCGAAGTGGCCGCGCTCGTCGGGCTGCGCGCGAAAGGAATTGGGAGCGTTCATCCGGTAAGCCTTCGCTCAGGAAATCTGGCGGACCGCTTGAAGGAAGCGGGCGATCCTGTCCACATCCTTCACGCCGGGCGCGCTTTCGACACCGGACGAGACGTCGACCAAAGGCGCTCCCGTGCGGCGAGCCGCCGCGGCGACATTGTCGGGGTCGAGCCCGCCGGACAGCGCCCATGGCAACGGATGGCGATGCCCATCGAGCAGCGTCCAGTCGAACCGGACGCCCATGCCGCCGGGCAGGGCGGAACCCTCCGGCGTCTTCGCATCATAGACGATGCGGTCGGCCGCCCCAACGAAGCTCCGTGCGGCGGCAAGGTCGGCCGACGTCTTGATCGCCATCGCCGCCCAGACCTTTAGTCCGGTCCGGCGACGCAGGATCGCAGCACGGTCGGGGGAGACCTTGTGGAGTTGCAGGACGTCGAGACTGCCAGCGGCGATGCTCGCGTCGATCAGCGCGTCGTCGGGATCGACGAAGACGCCGACGATTCCGACATGGCCCGGCACCCGCGCCGCCAAACCCGCCGCGCGGTCGCGGTCGACGTGGCGCGGGCTCGGCGGGAAGAAGACGATTCCGACGTGACTCGCGCCGTGGCGGATCGCGGCGTCGAGCGTTTCGGGCGTCGAAAGCCCGCAGATCTTGGCGGTAACGGACATGGCGCGCGCCATGCCCCGTCGTTCAGGATGCGACAAGCGCCGTGAGCGGCTTTTCCAGCACGGTCATGAACAGCGGCGGGTCGAGCGGAATGGGAAAGTCCCGCCGCTCGCCGGTGACGTGGTAACCCCGACGCAGATAATATGCGATCAATTCGGTGCGACTATCGATCACGGTCATCTCGATACGATCGGCGTGGAAGGCGGCAACCGCCGTACGCTCGGCAGCGGCGATCAGACGCCGGCCAAGGCCACCAGCCTGAAGCGTTGGCTCGACACAGAGCTGGCCCAGATAGGCGAGTCCTCCGCCACGATCGGCGACGGCCACGCAACCGACCGGCCGCGCATCGATCCAGGCCGACAACAGGCGCTGGCGCGGATCGGCGACGATTTCGTCGAGCACGTCCGCCGTCGTCCGCGGGCCGGACAGCAGATCGGCCTCGTGCGTCCAACCGAGCCGCGCGGTATCGCCGCGGTAGGCGCGCTCTATAACGGCGTGAAGCGAGACCAGGTCACGCGTCGTAGTCCCGCGAATCGAAAGCGAATCCCGCATCACTGCGAGAATTTCACTCAACGCGGTGCCCTGCAATCGAAGTTACGGAATTACCGCCGAATCGGGTAGAACCGATCGCGCGGCTTCTTACCGCTCGCACGGTCCCAGCGACGACAGGACGAAGGCATAGTCGTTGCGCGCCGTCGCCGCGTCGAGCGGCTCCATCGCCGCAACGGAGCGGTCGGGCAGCGTGCGCGGCAGGCCGCAGGCAAGCCGATACCAGAGCAGAGTGTCGCGTGCCGGGGGTTGGGCGGCTTCATCGACGACTTCACTCAGCGCGACCGCCCAGCGGCGTTGCTCGCCCGGCCGGCGCAGGACCGACAGGGAAACCGGGCGACCATCGGCTGTGGTCAGGAAAATCTGCGTTTCGCCCTCGCCGGGCAGTGACCCGGGGACGTGGAAGGCATTGCCGATCGCGGTAATCTGCGCTGCGGCGTCGCTAGCAACCACCTCGCGAGCGATCCCGCGAATGCGCGCGTCGAGTTCTGCGGACCACGGCTGTTGACCGGTCGCGCCGATCAGCTGGATCTCGCCCGGCCGACCGGCGACAGGTCGCGCGAACAATAAGACGCGCGCCTTCTTCAATCGCGGCGGCTTGCCCCGAGCGTCGAGTGGCACATCGGCGAGATAGGACACGCGGACAGCAAGCTCCGCTGGCCCGCGAATCAGGGCACCGACGTCCGCGACGATATAATAGCGGACTAGGCCCGGCCGCAGGCCCGGCGACTCTTCCGGCTTCAGGCGCTGGGCCTCCCGGATGGTCGCGTCGATGAGGAGAGGTGCGGCAAGCACCTGATCCATTACTGTCACATAGGATGGCGTGACTTGCCCTGAAGGTGCCGCAATCTGGGCACTTCGCGACGGAAATGCGGCTAAAACCACGCTAGCGGCGAGGATGGCCGACGGAAGGTTAACACGTATCGACATGATCGAAAGCGATAGCCGTGCGCCCCTGAACGATACAGAAATAATTTTGTCCTTTCTCGTCCGCATGTTTCTTGCGCCCGACAAAGCGTTTGCGTCAGGGGAACCATGTGATAGAGCCACATGGCCCTGTCGCGCGATGGCATAACATGTGCGGCAGAAGGTGGGCAGTGGCAGAGGACGCGACATACCGTGTGGACGCCGCCGCTTGCCTCAGTCAGTCATGAGGGAGTTTCGTAGCTGAATGGCCTACGCTGACAAGAATATGAGCGGGAGCAGGGTGGTGGCGCTTGTCATCGTCGCCCTGATTCACGCCGTGATAGGCTACGCCTTTGTGACGGGCCTCGCCTATCAGTATATCAAGAAGACCCAGGAACAGCTGACGACGTTCGAGGTCGAGGAACCACCACCCCCGCCGGAGGAGGTGCCTCCACCTCCGCCGCCGCCGGACCAGCCGTCGACGCCGCCGCCGCCGGTTCTCGTCACCCCGCCGCCGATCGTTCAGACGGTCGCACCGCCGGTCGTGATGCAGGCCCAGACGACGCCGCCGCCGTCTTACACGGCGCCGCCCCCGGCACCGCCGGCTCCCCCTGCGCCGCCGGCACCGCCCGCGCCGCCGGCTCCGCCGCGGATCAGCCAGAAGGCCGGTCTGAAGGGTAACCCGGGCCAGTTCTTTGGTTCGGACAATTATCCTCCGACTGCGCGCCGAGAAGGTGCGGAAGGTCGCGTGGTTGCCGCGCTGACTGTCGGTGTGGACGGCCGGGTGACGGATTGCCGCGTGACTTCGTCGAGCGGTAACCGTGATCTGGATGACACGACTTGCCGGATCGCTCGCAGTCGCGTCCGATTCACCCCGGCAAAAGACGACGCCGGCAACCCGATTGCGTCGACCTTTACTCTGCCGGTGAAATGGCAGTTGGAACAGTAACGGGGAGGTCGACGCCTTATGCGTCGGCCGTCTCTGATCGATTTCGAACCAAGATACGCTTTTCTCAAAGGACCAACCGAGCATGATCACCACCATTCTCGCCGCGGCAACCAACGGCGCGGCAGCGGGCGAAAACCCGTACGGCCTGTGGGCGGCACTGGAACAGGGCGGCACGATCGCCTGGACCGTGTTCCTCATCCTCTGCGCCTTCTCGATCGTTTCGTTCTACATCATGTTCACGAAGCTGTTCGAGCAGCAGAAGGTCATCAACCAGGCCAAGCGCGTGCGCACCGGCTTCTGGACCTCGAACTCGCTGCGCGAAGGTGCCGCCAAACTCGAGAAGAACTCGGCCTATCGCCAGATCGTCGACGACGGCATCCAGGCGCAGGACCAGCACGCCAAGCTGACCGATCCGGTCGAGGCGCATGACTGGCTGCACGGCTCGCTCGCCCGCTCGGAAGCGGCGATCAACGCGAAGCTCGGCACCGGCCTGGCCTTCCTCGCGACCGTCGGCGCGACCGCGCCGTTCATCGGTCTGTTCGGTACGGTTATCGGCATCTACCGCGCGCTCATCAAGATCGGCGCTGCCGGTCAGGCGTCGATCGACGCGGTCGCCGGTCCGGTCGGTGAGGCTCTCATCATGACCGCACTGGGTCTGGCCGTCGCGGTTCCGGCCGTGCTCGCCTACAACTGGCTGCAGCGTCGCAACAAGTCGATCGCGGAAGACCTGTCGGCCTTCTCGAACGACGTGCTCGGCTTCCTGGCCTCGAACGGCGCCGTCCGTCCGGCGCTGGCATCGAAGACCGCTCCGGTGACCAAGCCGGCCGCTCCGGCGAAGCCCGCTGCGACGACGACCGCCGGTCAGACCGGTGGCGTGCAGACCAAGGCGTAACTGGTTTTCGGGACTGCGCGTCCGTTGACGCGCGGTCCCGGACCAAACCCGAACGGTTCTTCAGGGAGCCGCAAAGGGCCAGTAGAGAATAGGAAAAGCTCGCAATGGCGATGAGTTCAGGTGGTGGCGACGAGTCCACCCCCATGTCGGACATCAACACGACGCCGCTCGTCGACGTCATGCTGGTGCTCCTCATCATCTTCCTGATCGCGGTTCCGGTCGTGGTCCAGTCGATCCCGCTGACGCTGCCGAAGGTCGCGTATGAAGTGACGACGACGAAGCCCGAGAATGTGTTGCTGTCGGTCACCGGGAACGGCGAATCGTGCCAGGTCGTCTGGGGCATGACCCCGGTCACCAGCCAGGAACTTCTCGACCGCGGCGTCGCGAAGCTGAAGGGCGTGGTCGATCGTCTGGGTGCGAACATCAAGCCCGACGACATCCCCGAAGTGCATATCCGTGGTGACGTGAACACCCCGTATCGCTGCATCGGCGGCGCGGTCTACACGATGCAGTCGGCAGGCTATGCCAAGGTCGGCTTCATCTCCGAACCGCCGGCCGGCACCGGCGGCGTCCGCCAGTAACCCGCACGCGACCAGTCTAGGAGTATTTTGATATGGCTATGAGCGGCGGCAAGGACGACGGCGAGCCGATGATGGAAATGAACACGACGCCGTTGATCGACGTCATGCTCGTGCTCCTCATCATGTTCATCATCACGATCCCGATCCAGACGCATGCGGTGAAGGTCGACCTCCCGCAGAATGACAACAGGCCACAGAACGTCATCCAGTCCGAAAAGAACACGCTGACGATCGATCCGCAGGGCCAGTCTTACTGGAACGGTTCGCCGATCGACGACGTGACGCTGCGCCAGTATCTCGACCGCACGGTCGTGATGGCGCCGCAGCCGGAACTTCACTTCCGGCCCGATCCGCAGGCGCGGTACGAGAAGGTCGACCAGGTCCTGGCGATCATCAAGCGTGCCAACGTCAGCAAGCTCGGCTTCGTCGGCAACGAACAATATCGCGCCGCCTTCTGATCCTTCGGATCCGGTTGCGACACGATCAGGGGTGGCTTCGGCCGCCCCTTTTTTTGTGTTCGCGGGACAAGATCGATGGTCCCAAGGTGACTGTCATGGAAATGCAATAAACGCACTTGCCCGCCAGAAACAAAAGTGACACTCATTCGTCATAAAAGAGTAACATTATGACGGAGGATGGGATGACCAAGCGGTTCGCTCTTGCAGCAGTGGCAGCAGCCATCGTCGCGACGCCGGCGATGGCTCAGGACGGCGCGGTCCGCGTCGCGCACGCCGCGATTGTCGGCGGCGACTATTCCAAAGCCGAACGGGTGCTCCTCGCCGAACGTCAGATTTATCCGGGCAGCGCCGAGGTGCTGGTCAACCTGGCGGCCGTCTATACTGCGACGGGACGTCCGATGCAGGCCGCGACGCTCTATCGTCAATTGCTCGACCGCGAGGCGGTCCTGCTCGATCGTAATGATGCGAGCGTCGTATCATCGCATCAGATCGCGCAGGCCGGACTGAGCCGTATCAATTCAGTGCAGATGGCGACCCGCTGAGGTTGCGAACCGTCAGACGAGGCTGAGTTCATTTGAACACAGGGGATGGCAACTCGGGTTGCCATCCTTTTTTCATGCCATGCCGCCGCCCGGCTTCGCGAAGGAATATTAGGATTGCTGGCCATTGATCTTGGGCCGGCGCGAAAGCGCGGTTCGGACCAGCAGGGCAGGGGAGCATCCGTACAGCGGCTGCATGGGGCGATATTTAATTCTCGCCCAACATGACCGAGCTCGTCGATAGAAGCCTGGGAGCAGCCGAGCCTTGCGCCAATGACGGCGAAAGACAACAACATGCAACGAGCTTGGTCGGCTGTTCCATGATCATAACCGATGCGGATCCGCATTTGCCGAGGGTCGACGAATAACGTCGCGAGGCGGCGGTGTGGATAGACGCCCGCTCGCCAAGGTAGAGCGTGACTGAGCGACGAGAGGCAAGCGATCGTGACGAATCGCAGCGCCAGAGAAGGTAATTCGTCGAGCGTTAAGCATCGTCATGACCTGTCAAAGGTCCGAGTGTCGACGGGCGTTCGCGTTCCGGCTGCTAAAGCGTGATCCAGCCAAGCTGAACCATCCTGTGCTCCGACGGGCCGGAGCCTTGGCAATCGAAGCCCTGACGCCCGCCAACGCTCAGGCCTTCGCCCGCAGTACGCCTGTGCATCAAACTTGGGCTGATCGACATTCAGGTCGGACCGAGCCGAAAATGGTGGTTTTGCGGAACCCGGAGCGCAGCGTACTCAAGGTACGCGAGCACCGGAAGCACGGGATACCGCCATTTGCAGGCCGGTATGGGCAGAATGTCGATCGGCCCTAGATGGATCAGACCCTAAACGCTTCGGCCCGCGCCAGAGCAGCCGATATGTCAGCTTAGCGGTATCAAGCGCTGGCGGAGAAGTTCAGGTTGCATGTTGTCAGCCATAGGCCACCCACAAGTTGCGCAATGATGCCAGTCAGCGACCGCGGGACTTGATCCGGTCAGCCCGTCAGCGACCTACAGTCGCGGCAAGGTCACGCCGCGCTGACCCATATATTTCCCGGCGCGATCGGCGTAGCTTGTTTCGCAGGGCTGATCGCCCTTCAGGAACAGGAACTGGCATGCGCCCTCGTTGGCGTAGATCTTCGCCGGCAGCGGCGTCGTGTTCGAGAATTCGAGCGTGACATGCCCCTCCCACTCGGGTTCGAGCGGGGTCACGTTCACGATGATGCCGCACCGCGCATAGGTCGACTTGCCGAGACAGATGACCAGCACGTCGCGCGGAACACGAAAATACTCGACCGTGCGGGCAAGCGCGAAGCTGTTCGGCGGGATGACGCACACGTCGGTCTTGCGGTCGACGAAGCTGTTCGCCGCAAAATCCTTCGGATCGACGACGGCCGAATCAACGTTCGTAAAGATCTTGAATTCATCGGCCACGCGCGCGTCATATCCGTAGGACGACAGGCCATAGCTGATGCAGCCTTCGCGGCGCTGCGCCTCCACGAACGGCTCGATCATGCCGTGAGTGGTGGCCTGTTCGCGAATCCAGCGGTCGGAGAGGATCATGCCGCCGTCATCGCGGCCCCCGCCGGGAAGTGCAAGCGCGAGATTGGGCTTGCCTCAGGTTAGGCGTGGGCGCAGCTTGTCGTCGGGTCATGACGTCAGGGGATTATCATGCGATCGTCGATATATGCGGTGATGTTTGGATTGGCGGCCCCCGCGGCAGCACAAACCGCGCCGCAGCGCCCGGCCCCGCCACCGGTCAAACCCGTGACCGAGACGTATTTCGGAACCGAAGTCGTCGACGACTATAGGTATATGGAGACGAAGGACGACCCGGTAGCGGTGCCGTGGATCCGTTCGGAAGGGCGATACACGCGGGCCTTGTTCGACGGCGTCGCGCCGCGTGCCGAAGTGGCCAAAGCGATCGCCGCATCGACCGGATCATATACCGCGACACGCGATTATCGCCGCTTCGGCGCCCGCGAGTTCTGGATCGAGCGCGCCGCCGGTTCGGACAATTTCGACGTGATGGTCCGGGAGGGCGGCGCGACTCGCAAACTGATCGACATCGCCGCCCTGCGTGCCGCGCGCGGCGGCGCGCCGATGGCGATCAACTATTACATGCCCTCACCTAACGGGAGCCGCGTCGCGGTGGGCATCTCGGAAGGCGGATCGGAACGCGCCGTCCTGACGGTCTATGACGCGGCGACCGGAAAGGCGGCGAGCCCCGCGCTCGAGCGTGTTCAATGGGGGCCACCGATCTGGTCGAGCGACGGGCGGCTACTCTACCTCAACCGCCTGGCCGAGCCGCCCGCTGGCGCCCCGCCGAGTGCGCGTTATCTGAACAGCAGCGCCGTCGCGTGGGACATGAAGGGTGAGCCGGCCGAGCTGTTCGGAGGCGCCGTGCGCGAAGCCGTCATTCCGGTTCGCCCGGAGCAGGCCGCAGTCGTCAATGTCGTTCCCGGGGCTTCGACCCTGCACGGGCTTGTCATCAACGGCGTGCAGAACGAGGCAGAGCTCTGGCTTGCGCCGACAGGTACGGCACTGACGTTGACGACGCCGTGGAAGAAGGCGTTCAGCTATGATGCCGGCATTACCTGGATCGAGCAGCGCGAGCGCACACTCTACCTGCTGTCGCACAAGGATGCGCCGACTTTCCAGGTACTGGCGCTCGAGGCGGGGCAGCCGCTGTCGACCGCAAAGACTCTGGTGAAGGCAGAACCCGGTCGACTGATCGAGACGATACGTGCCGCATCCGATGGTTTGTATGTCATTGCGCGCGAGGGGCTGCATTCGCGGCTGTTCCGGGTTGGTCCTTCGGGCACGCTCGAGCCGATCGCGCTGCCGGCCAAGGGTTCAATCGATGGGAGCAGCAGCTTTTCCGATCCGACTAAGCCGGGCATCACCGTCCTGTTCGACAATTGGGCGACGCCGCCGACATGGCTGCGATTTGATCCGGCCAAGCGGGTAATGGCGAGCGTCGGGATCGGCAGCGTCCCGGTGAGCTTCGATCCGAAGCGCTACGTCGTCAGCGACCTGACCGCGACCGCAAGGGACGGGGTGAAGGTGCCGTTGAGTGTCGTTCGGGCGGCCGGACACAGCCGGCCAGGGCCGCTGCTGCTCAACGCCTATGGCAGCTATGGCGTATCGAACTTTCCATATTTTTCTCCACGCACGACTGCGCTGGTGGATCAGGGCATCGACTTCGCGATGTGCCATGTCCGCGGCGGCGGGGAATTGGGCGAGGCGTGGCGACTGGGCGGCAAGGACGCGAATAAATCCAACACCTGGCGTGACCTGATCGCGTGCGCCGAGACGGCAATCGCTCAGGGGCTGACGACGCCCGACCAGCTGTTCATCACCGGCGGTTCGGCCGGCGGCATTCCGATGGGCATGGCGCCGATGGAGCGGCCCGACCTGTTCGCCGGCGTCATCGACCAGGTACCGATGGCGAGCGCGCTGCGAGCGGAGTACCAGACCAATGGCCCCGCGAACATCGTCGAGTTCGGGACGGTGAAGGACGCACAGGGCTTCCGCAATCTGCTGGCGATGGACGGATATCAACATGTGAAGACGGGCGTGGCCTATCCGCCTTACCTGATCACCACGGGGCTCAACGATCCGCGTGTCGACAGCTGGCAACCGGGCAAGCTGGCGGCGAAGATGCGGGCGGCCAATCCGAAGAATGTCGTGCTGCTGCGGGTCGACGAAGATGGCGGGCATGGCATCGGATCGACCAAGGCACAGACCGATTCGCTCTATGCCGACATCGTGACCTTCATCAATTGGCGACTGGGGAAGCCGGGGTGGACGCTCGCGTATTGACGGCGCGGTCCTGAACGGGGCGCCGATGGTGGTTCGGGCTGCGGGTGTCGAAGTCCTGCCGCCGCCTGCGTCCTAAAGGCACGGAGAGCAGGCTTCAGCACGATCGGCGGAGGAAGCGGTTAGACTTCAGGCAATCCCCAGATCAGCCGGCCCGAACGCGTCCGGTAGCAGTTCCGACAGCGTGTAACGGCGGACGGCATCGCCCTCCGCCGCGCCGCACAGGACGGGCAGGTCCCGCCGGCTCATCTGGGCGGCTTCGTTGATGACCTGGCGGCAACGACCACAGGGGGAAACGGGGCCGGTGCCGGTCGGGCGGCCGTCGGCATCCATCGCACCGCCGATCACCGCGATCGCGGCGACCTCGCGCAGACGGCCCTGCGCGCTGATCGTCGCCAGCGCGACCGTCTCCGCACAGAGCGACAGACCGTAGCTGGCGTTCTCGAAATTCGCGCCGGTAACTACCGAGCTGTCGGTCATAAGTACCGCTGCGCCGACCGCGAAACGCGAATAGGGGGCGTGGGCGTGCAGCGCAGCCGCGCGGGCCGCGGCAATCAAGCCGGTTTCATCGACGGTCGTATCGTCCACTTGTCATCCCTTGATATGGAGCACGCAGATCAGCGTGAAGAGCCGGCGCGCGGTGTCGAAATCGACCGCGACCTTGCCGTCGAGCCGTTCGATCAGCAGTTCGGCGGCCTGGTTGTGGATACCGCGCCGCGCCATGTCGATCGTCTCGATCTGTTGCGGCGTCGACGCGCGGATCGCCTGATAATAGCTGTCGCAGATCGCGAAATAGTCGCGGATCGGGCGGCGGAACCGGCCGAGGGCGAGGATCAGCGTTTCGAGATGCGATCCGTCCTCGCGGTGGATGGCGAGGCCCAGGCGACCGTCTTCGACACTCAGCTTGATGCGATAGGGCCCGGCGTAGCCGTCCGCATGCGTCCGTTGCGGCGCGAAGCTGTTGTCTTCCAGTAGATCGAAGATGGCGATGCGGCGTTCCTGCTCGACATCTGCCGAGCGCCACAGGATGGTGCGCTCGTCCAGTTCGACATCGATGATCCGCGGATCGGCCATTGCCGCAACGGCTTAACCTATTGGCGCGCGGGATCAACGCACCGCGTTTCCCGTTATCCACATCGATCCGCAGTTGTCGGATAGGCGCCGGGGTGGGAGAGGGGGGGATGGCCACCCAGATTCGCCCCGTCGACCCGCCCGAAACAAAGCAGCTGCCCCAGAATCTGGAGGCGGAGAGCGCGCTGCTCGGTGCGATGATGATCGACAACCGGCTGGCCGACGACATTCTCGACCGGATCGAGCCCGAGCATTTCTTCAATCCGCTCCACGGTCGCATCTTCTCCGCGATCCGTTCGCTGCGCCAGAACGACATGCTGGCGACCCCGGTCACGCTACGCCCGATGTTCGACAGCGACGAGGGGATGAAGGCCGAGGGCGGCCCGGCCTATCTCGCGCAGATGACCGCGAGCAGCGCCAGCCTGATCGGCGCCAAGCAGTTCGCGCAGCAGATCTATGATCTCGCGATGCTCCGCGCGCTGGTGACGGTCGGCCGGACATTGGTCGACCGAGCAATGGACACCTCCGAAGAGGTCAATCCGCGCGTGCAGATCGAGGCGGCGGAGGAACTGCTGTTCAACGTCGCCGCCGATGGCGGCAGCGCGAATTCGGTCAAGACATTCGCTCAGGCGACGACCGAGGCTGTGCGGCTCGCCGAGAAGGCACTGAATGCGGGCGGCGGCTTGTCGGGTGTCACGACCGGTCTGAACTCGATCAATGCGAAGATCGGTGGTCTGCACCACAGCGATCTCATCATCCTCGCCGGGCGACCGGGCATGGGCAAGACGTCGCTCGCGACCAACATCGCGTTCAATGCGGCGAAGCGCTGGATGGACGACATGCGGCTCGGCATTCCCCCCGAGAAGTCGGTGGGGGCGAAGGTCGCGTTCTTCAGCCTGGAAATGTCGGCCGACCAGCTGGCGACGCGTGTGTTGGCGGAGGCATCACGGATCAGTTCCGAATCGCTGCGTATGGGCAAGATCAGCAAGGCGGAGTTCGCGCAGCTGGCCGCGGCGGCGGCGGACCTCGAAAACCTGCCGCTGTTCATTGACGATACCGCAGGTCTGTCGATCAGCGGCTTGCACACCCGCGTACGGCGATTGCAGCGACGACAGAACAACCAGCTAGGCCTGGTCGTGGTCGATTATCTTCAGCTGCTGTCGGGGTCGGCCAAGTCGTCGAGCGACGGGCGCGTACAGGAAATCTCGGAAATCAGCCGTGGCCTGAAGACGCTGGCAAAGGATCTGAACGTCCCCGTCATCGCGCTCTCGCAGCTGAGCCGTGCGGTCGAACAGCGCGAGGACAAGCGGCCGATGCTCTCCGACCTTCGCGAGTCGGGATCGATCGAGCAGGACGCCGACATGGTGTGGTTCGTCTACCGCGAGGATTATTATCTCGCTGCGCGCGAGCCGAAGATCCCGACCGATGGCGACGACAGCCGCGTCTTCGACGATCACGCAGCCTGGGCGATGCAGATGGACCGCGTGCACGGCCTCGCCGAACTGATCGTCGCCAAACAGCGTCACGGCGCGACGGGCAAGGTTACGATGCGGTTCGAGTCGAACATCACCCGGTTCAGCGACTATGCGGGTGAAACGCCGTTCGGGGACAGCGACGAGTGAAGTTAGTCCGCACCTGACGAACCGTGCTCCGGCGCAGGCCGGAGCCTTGGCAGTCGACGGACTTTCGCCCGCCAGCG
>NZ_JBHUFC010000002.1:827243-877629 GCF_042681125.1 Sphingomonas floccifaciens
CGGCCTGCGCCGGAGCACGACTGTGCATCAGCCCCGTGGAATCAGACTCGCGCGGAACGGACGCGTTCGCGAACGACAGCCAAGAAAAAGGGCGCTCCCCGCAACCGGGAAGCGCCCTCGATCTCGTCCAAACCTGAACGGTTTGGAAGCCGATTACTTGACGTCGGTCTCGTTGTCGGCGTTCTCTTCCGCCGCATCGGCCTTGGCGTGCATGTTGTCGGCAGCGTTCTCGAGCATCGCTTCAGTCGACTCGTTGGTGGCGTTGTCAGCCATCGCTTCGAGGTTGTCGGCCTGCGCTTCGATGTTGTCGGCGACCGCTTCCGCGTTCGACTCGTTCATCTCGGCCTGCTTCGAGTTGCACGCCGCGAGCGACATCAGGCCGGCAGCAGCGGCGACGATGAGAACCTTCTTCATGTATTGCTCCCAAGCAAAATTTCGGTCGCGGACCGGCCTGATTGCCGACGCGAATTTGCCGCATTACCGACGCTGGCTCCCGCGTCAACGCTCAAATTGGTCGGCTCGTCGCAGATTGCTACCGTTGAACGGATCGATTTAGGGCCTTACCGTGCCGGCGCGACGCGGCCGATCGTTTCGGGTGCGTCCGCAACGATCGCCAACATCGCGGTCCATGCCGCTACGTTTTGACGCAATTTCGCCGGGTCGACCTTGTCCAGCGTGTCGTCCGGCGTGTGGTGCAGATTGAAGTAATCGAGCCCTGATTGGTTGAGGTCGATTGCTGCAACGCCCTTCGCCATGATCGGCCCGACATCGGCGCCGTCGCTGGCCTTGCCCGGCCCCTTGGCGATACCGAGCGGGGCGAGCGCGGTCGCCAATCGGTCGCCGACCGCCTTTGCGCTGTCGGGCAGATTGGTTTCGAATCGCCAGATGCGGTCTGCGCCGAAGTCGCTTTCGGCCGCGGCGACGTGATTGTCCGTGCCATGCGCCTCGGCATAGGCGCGGCCGCCGAACACCCCGACCTCTTCTGCGCCGAACCAGACGACACGGATCGTCCGGCGCGGGGTGCCGGCGTCCATGATGCGCTTGGCGGCGGCGGCGGTGATCGCGACGCCGGTCGCATCGTCGATCGCGCCGGTGCCGAGATCCCAGCTGTCGAGGTGCCCGCCGACCAGCACGATCCCGGCCGACGGGTCGCTGCCGGGGACCTCGGCGATAACGTTGCCTGATTCCTTGATCCCGGTCTGACGCGGCGTCAGGGTAAGCTTGATGCGGACGGGTTCACCGCGCTTCAGCACGCGCTCCAGCTGCTCGGCATCGGGGATCGACAGGGCGGCGGCGGGGATCGCTTTCACGCCTTCGGGGAAGTTGGTGCCCCCGGCGTGCGGGTTACGGTGATAATCGGTGCCGATCGAGCGGATGAGCATGGCCGCCGCGCCTTTCTTCGCCGCCAGCGCCGGCCCCGAGCGACGCACGCCGCCGAAATAGCCATAGGACGATCCGTCCTGGGTCGGCATCATCGCATGGCTGACGAAGGCGATCTTGCCCTTCAGGCTTCCGTCGGGTGCGGCGTTCAGGTCGGCCAACGTCGGGAAATAGACGACTTCCGCGGTCATGCCCGTCGCCGGCGTCGCGCCCGAATTGCCGAGTGCGGTCAGATAGAGCTTCTGCGGGAAGGGTGCGACGATCTCCGCCGTCTCTTCGCCGCGGACCCAGACCGGCATCTTGAACGGCTCGATCCGGACGTTCTTGAAGCCGAGCGTGGTCAGCTTCCTGACCGCCCAGGCGCGCGCCCGTGCCTCCGCCTCCGTACCCGCCAATCGCGGGCCGATTTCGGTCGTCAGCCCTTCGGTGATGTCCCACGCGATGTCGTCCTTCAGCGCGGCGTCGCGCAGCTGGGCGGCGTCCATCGTCTGGGCGGCGGCGGGGAGGGGAAGGGCGAGGGCGGCGACGGCCGCGAGCAGGAGGCGCTTGGTCATGGCGCGAGTGGTAGGCGCGTTGCCAATCGCGCGTCCAGCCATTACATCGCAAGCGAAATTTCCCGCATTCAAAGCTCTCGAACGGAGACCCCAGGTGGCCGCCCAATACGCGTTTGTCATGAAGGACATGACGAAGACCTTCCCCGGTGCGCAAAAGCCGGTGCTGAGCAACATCAACCTGCAATTCTATCAGGGCGCCAAGATCGGCATCGTCGGCCCGAACGGCGCCGGCAAGTCGACGCTGATGAAGATCATGGCCGGCGTCGACACGGATTTCACCGGTGAAGCCTGGCCGGGCGAGAACATCACCGTCGGCTATCTGGAGCAGGAGCCGCAGCTCGATCCGTCGAAGACGGTGCTGGAGAACGTCAAGGACGGCGCGCGTGAAGTCGCCGACATGGTCGATCGCTTCAATGCGATCTCGGCCGAGATGGGCGATCCGAAGGACGACACCGACTTCGACGCGCTGATGGAGGAGATGGGCGAGCTTCAGGGCAAGATCGACGCGGTCGATGGCTGGACGCTCGACAACCAGCTCGAGGTCGCGATGGAAGCTTTGCGCTGCCCGCCGTCGGACTGGTCGGTCGAGAACCTGTCGGGCGGTGAACGCCGCCGCGTCGCACTGACCCGGCTGCTGATCCAGAAGCCGTCGATCCTGCTGCTCGACGAGCCGACCAACCACCTCGATGCCGAAAGCGTCAGCTGGCTGGAGCATCACCTGAAGGAATATGCCGGCGCGGTGCTGATGATCACCCACGACCGCTACTTCCTCGACAATGTCGTTGGCTGGATCCTCGAAATCGACCGCGGCAAGTATTTCCCCTACGAGGGCAATTACTCGACCTATCTGGAAAAGAAGGCCAAGCGCCTGGAGCAGGAGGATCGCGAAGAGAGCGGTCGCCAAGCTGCGATCCGCAACGAGCTGGAGTGGATCCGCCAGGGTCCGAAGGGCCGCCAGACCAAATCGAAGGCGCGTATCGCCAAGTTCGACCAGCTGGTTGAGGCGCAGCAGAATCGCACGCCGGGCAAGGCGCAGATCGTCATCCAAGTGCCCGAGCGGCTGGGCGGCAAGGTCATCGAGGTCACCGACGTCAGCAAGGCCTATGGCGACAAGCTGCTGTTCGAGAACCTGAGCTTCACGCTGCCGGCCGGCGGCATCGTCGGGGTGATCGGGCCGAACGGCGCGGGCAAGTCGACGTTGTTCAAGCTGATCACCGGCCAGGAACAGCCCGACACCGGCAAGATCGACATGGGTTCGACCGTCCGCCTGGGCTATGTCGACCAGAGCCGCGATCACCTGAACGACAAGAACAATGTCTGGCAGGAAATCTCCGACGGTCTCGATTACATGAAGATCAACGGCCACGACCAGTCGACCCGCGCCTATGTCGGGGCGTTCAACTTCAAGGGCCAGGACCAACAGAAGAACGTCGGCAAGCTGTCGGGCGGTGAGCGCAACCGCGTCAACATCGCCAAGATGCTGAAGCGCGGCGGTAACGTGCTGCTGCTCGACGAACCGACCAACGATCTCGACGTCGAGACGCTGGGCGCGCTGGAGGAAGCGATCGAGAATTTCGCGGGCTGCGCCGTGGTCATCAGCCACGATCGCTTCTTCCTCGATCGTCTGGCGACGCACATCCTGGCGTTCGAGGGCAACAGCCACGTCGAATGGTTCGAGGGCAACTTCGAAGCCTATGAGGAGGACAAGCGTCGGCGTCTGGGTGACGCTGCGGATCGTCCGACTGCGCTCGCCTACAAGAAGTTGACGCGTTGAAGCATTACCGCCGGCTGCCCGATTGCAGGCAGTCGGCGGTCTGCCTTATGGCGTGAACCGCTTGGTGAAGCCCTTCACCGGGCGTTCCTCGACGGGAAAGGCGGACAGGTCATCGACGCGGGCCAGTTGCGGGCCTTCGCGACATTTGGACAGGAATTCGTCGATCACGGCGGCGTCGGCATCCGCCAGCAGTTCGACGCGACCGTCGTTCAGGTTGCGGACCCAACCCTTGACCCCGAGTCGCTGCGCTTGGCGGACGACATAATCGCGGTAACCGACCTGTTGCACGCGTCCGCTCACCAGCACGCGCTGCATCACACCCATAGACTTATCCCTGATACCCGAGAACGGCCCCGCGCCGTCCGACTTCGCGTCATGTGTGATAGTCGGTAAGGCCAACGGTGGACGAGCCACCCGACGCGATTTCATCGCAGATGGGACAAGGTTCGGCGCAGGTTGTTGCGTGTGCGCGTTCGATAGATTGTCCGGTCTATCAAACTGTTAGCACCCCTCAGGCCACGATGGGAGACAGTCGCGGGCCATCATGCCCGGCGACTTCGGCCAGGCGGGCCGGTTCGCAAATCTCCAGATAGCGCTCGGCGATCGCGACATGGGCAGCGACCGCTGCCGGCTCCATGCTTCTCTGCGCGAGTTCCAGCTGCGCCTCGGCACGGCGCTGATAATAATCGAAATCCACAGACACAGACGCGTTCGCCACGACACACTCCACACGAGCAAGTGCGTAACGACCGCACCTGCAACCTTAAAGCCAACCCTTTCGTCAGCCGCTCGAACAGCTAGCCCCGAATTATGACAACGTGCCGACAGGCCGAAGGCTCCCGGCTCTGGCCGAATCCACGGCTGATCACGATCAATCGTCTGTCAGGGCGGCATCACCACCATCGGTGTCCCGGTTCGATGGTTCGGCGACGCCGAGATCGCTTGCCCTGGAATCGGTTGCGTGCTCGGTGCTGTCGGGATTGTGATCAGCGCTATCGATCATGTCGCGATCTTCGGGTTCACGAGCGGTGTCGCTGCGGGTGTCGGTCATGACTCTCTCCTATGAAAAGAGAAAATGAGCGAGTGATCGGACACGTTCCGTCACGTCGACGGATAATCGATCGCCATCACCTCATATTCACGCTCACCGGCGGGCAGCATCACGCGGCGAACGTCGCCCACCGCCGCGCCGCGCAAGGCCCGCGCGATCGGGGAATTCCAGCCGACGCGGCCGGCGCCGGCCTCCGCCTCATCGTCGCCGACGAAGGTCAGCGTCCGGTGATTGTCATCCTCGTCGGCGATCGTCGCGGTCGCGCCGAACCAGATGCGGGTCCGATCTTCCTGTTGCGCAGGGTCGACGACCTTCGCCGCCTTCATCCGTTTCGACAGAAAGCCCAGGCGCCGATCGATTTCGCGCAGGCGCTTTCGGCCATAGATATAGTCGCCGTTTTCCGACCGATCACCATTGCCCGCGGCCCAGGCGATCGTGTCGACGAGCTTCGGTCGCTCGACCGCGAACAGCGCCTCATATTCGCGGCGAAGTGCGGCGTAACCGGCAGGCGTAATGTAGTTCGGGCGATTCATGCCGCCCGCCTCTATCACCCGGGCGTACGCTTGCCGAGATACCAGCTGAGGTTCGCAGGGCCTCGCGACCTGGCACGATCCGGGTTCATCAGGTCATAGACGACCGCATTCTCCAACACGCGCTGGACATAGTTCTTCGTCTCGAAGAACGGGATCGCCTCGACCCATTCGATCACGTCGACCTGCCCGGTCCGCGGGTCGCCATTGGCCCGGAGCCACTTGTTCACATTGCCCGGCCCGGCGTTGTAGGCGGCGACAGCCAGGGGATAGCTGCCGTAGAGCGCGTACATCTTCTCGAAATAATGCGAGCCGAGTTGGATGTTATAGTCGGTGTTGACGTTGAGCTGCGACGGATCATAGCCGAGCCCGAGCTTGCCGGCGACGTCGCGCGCGGTGCCGGGCATCAGTTGCATCAGGCCGCGTGCGCCGGCGTGGCTGACGGCGTTTCGGTCGAACTGGCTTTCCTGCCGCGCGATCGCGTGAACCATCGTCCAGCTGTCGTTAGCGGCGGCGGGGACGCGGACGCTGGGATAGCCGGCGGCGGTATAGTCGCTGAGACCATTTTGCAGCGCACTCTTGCCGACCAGCACGCCCAGGTCGGGCCGATTGATCTGGGCGGCTAATTCGGTCGCCAAGGCATGGTCGATATCGGTCGTCGCATCGGTTGCGATCTGCCGGATGAACATGCCCTGCTCGCGCGCATTGCCCTGTTGCCCGAGCAGCCGCGCGGCGCGCACGACCTCCCGGTTAGCGAAGGCAGCGCGGGCTGCCGGATCGATTGTCGCGGTGTTGACGGGGGTCGGGCGGCGCAGGGCCTGACCGAGCCGTTCGCTGGCGAGTTGTCCGTAGTAAAGGTCGCCGAAACCCGCCGCTCGGGCATAATAGGCTTGGGCGCTGGCCTGATCACCGGCCGCTTCCGCGGCACGGCCGGCCCAATACAACCCCTTCGACTGCGTCGTCGGCGTCTTCGACCCGCGGGAATAGCGATCGAACATCCCCACCGCATCGCGGGGCCGTCCGAGCTGCTTCATCGCGGTCGTGCCGGCGAGCCAGACGAGGCTGGTGTAATCGTCGCGCTCGCCAAGCGGGCGTGACGCGACATCGGTGCCGGGCAGGTATGCGTCGTCGACCTGCCGCGCGATGTCATAGGCGGTGGCATGCTGCCCATCCGCGGACGCTCCGCGGGCGTTGGTCAGCAGGACCTCGAACCATTTCTCGGCCGAACCCGGCGGGGTCGTGATCGCATGAGGGCGGGCAAGCTGAGCACGGGCGGTCGGACTACCGCCGCTGTCGCGGTACCAGTTGGCGCGATCAGCGAGGAAGCCGGCGTCGTTCTGCCCCGCCGCTTCGACCGCGCTCCCGCGGATGGCGGCATCGGGAGCTTTCGTCCGATAGGCGATCCGTGCGTCGAAGATCGCACGGGCGGCCGGGCTGGCGAACGCCAGCCAGCGCTGTGCCGACGTCGTCGCGCCCTGCCACAGCAGCATGTCGATCCGTGCGTCGTAATCGGCCGGGGACAGCGCGCCCGGGAACAGCGCGAGTATCTTGCTCTCGTCGGATGCGCGCAACACACCCATTCGCCACGCACGGCGAGCCTGTTCGGCCGTGCGCTCGCCCTGACCGCTTGCAGCCAGCGCTTCGGCATAGCGGACGCGACCCGCCGCGGTGATCGGGGGGAAGCGGTCGAAGAAGCGAAGCGCCTGCGCCGGCGATACGGAGGCATCGGCGACGGTTTCGGCAGCGGCGCGGCGGCTGGTTTCGCCTGGCCAGCCCGGATGGGCGAGCAGGAAGTCGGCATAGCTTGAGAACGGCAGATTGTCGGACTGCTGCAACCGCCGCCACTGATCGATCGTGTAGCTGAAGGGGTCGGTAATTACTGGCTGAACCGCCTGGGTCGAAGAGGGGAGGGGCTGAACGATCCCACTGCTAGGCAGCCGCGGCGGCCACGCCTGCTGCACCTGGGTGCCGACCCACGCGAGATGTGCCTGTCCCATCGTGGCAGCCATCGCCACACCCGATACGCCGGCGGCCAAGAGACCGCCCTTTGCCAACCACCCCAGCATGCTGGACATGATAGGCGATCCCGCCCTATCCGCCACCACGGGAAATCGCTCAGATAAGGCTGTTCGTCGCAATATGTTCTCCGGTTCCATTCCCGCGCTCGTCACGCCATTCCGTAACGGCAGCTTTGATGAGGATGCCTACCGCGACTTCGTTGAATGGCAGCTGACCGAGGGATCGTCCGCTGTCGTTCCCTGCGGGACGACCGGCGAATCCGCGACGCTGACGTTCGAGGAGCATTTCCACGTCGTGCGCACCTGCGTCGATCAGGTCAGGGGCCGCGTGCCGGTCATTGCCGGGGCGGGGTCGAACGACACCCAGGTTGCCATCAAGAACATCCGCACCGCCAAGGAAGCCGGCGCCGACGCCGCGCTGATGGTGCCGCCCTATTACAACCGCCCGAATCAGGACGGAATCTTCGCGCACTTCGAAGCCGTGGTGACGGCGTGCGACCTGCCGGTCGTCCTGTACAATGTGCCGGGGCGCACGGTCACGGACATCAAGCCCGAGACGGTCGTGCGTCTTGCGCGCGCATTCCCGCAGATCGTCGCGATCAAGGATGCGAGCGGCGACATGCCGCGCGTGTCGATGCATCGGGGCGGGGCGGGGCCGGATTTCGTCCAGCTGTCGGGCAATGACGACATGGCACTCGCCTTCAATGCGCTGGGCGGACGCGGGTGCATCTCGGTGACCGCCAATGTCGCGCCGCGTTTGTGCGCGGACATGCAGGCGGCGATGCTGGCAGGTGACTATGACAAGGCACTGGCAATCAACGATCTGCTGTATCCTCTGCACGCGGCTTTATTTAGCGACGCCTCGCCCGGTCCTGTTAAATACGCTCTTAACCGAATTCGTCCGAATGTTTCGGCCGACGTGCGACTGCCAATGACCCTTCCGTCAACGGAAAGCTGTAATACAGTCGCTCGTGCTTTGGACTTCGCCGGCATCAGTCAACAGTAATTTCGACCCGTTCGACGCAAATTGGAACATTTTGCGGTTGCGAAGGTTTTCGGCGCCTTTTAAGCAAAGGGGGTCGCCCAGTCAGCGACAAAGGGAGAATGACCATGCGTTTCACCAAGTCGATGGCGGTCCTGGCCGCTGCTATGGTCGTTGCTCAGCCGGTGGCTGCTTCGGCCGCGCGTCCCGTTGAGGCCGCGCAGAAGCTGTCGCTGAAGAATGCGGTTCCGGGCGACGCCCGCGCCAGCACGAAAGCAGGGAAGAACAAGGCGATCGGCGCCGGTCTCATCCTGCTGATCGTTGCCGGTGTCGTCGGCGTCATCGCGATTGCGACGTCGGGCTCGGACAGCAACTAAGCACTGCTGACCAACGCAAATTACGCCGCCGGCGGTCGTTCGCGATCGTCGGCGGTTTGCGTTTGGGGGCAGACGAACCGGTAAGCAGCCGCTTCCCTTGCGCCGCAGCCGCCCCTACATCGCCGTGACATGTCCCGCCCGAAACCAACCCAATTCGACAAGACGAAGATCGTCGCGGAGAATCGCCGCGCGCGATTCGAATATTTCATTGAGGATACCTACGAGGCCGGCATCGCGCTGACCGGGACCGAAGTGAAGTCGCTGCGATTCGGCGAAGGCTCGATCGCCGAGGCCTATGCCGAGGTCCGCGACGAGCAGGCGTGGCTGGTCAACGCCAATATTCCCGAGTTCAGCCACGGCAACCGCTTCAACCACGAACCGAAGCGCCCCCGTAAATTGCTCCTTCACGAACGCGAGATAAACCGGCTGCATGGCGCGGTCGCGCGGGACGGCATGACGCTCGTTCCGCTGACGGTCTATTTCAACGCACGCGGTCGCGCGAAGGTCGAACTTGCGCTGGCAAAGGGCAAAAAGGCGCATGACAAGCGGGACACCATCCGCGAACGCGACTGGAAACGTGAGCAGGGCCGCATCCTCCGCGATCGGGGCTAAGATGGGCGTCTGGAGCCGCTTTACCGCGTGGGCGCATCGCAACCTGCCGACGCGCGAGAGCATGGAGCAGAGCCGAATCCTGCGCCCGATCGCGCACCGGGTGCTGGCGCCGGCGCTGTGGCGCTTCACCCGTCGCAGCGTGCCGCGCGGCGTGGCGCTGGGCATGGTCACCGGCATCCTGATTCCGTTGGGACAGATTCCGGCGTCCGCCGTGCTGGCACTGCCGCTGCGCGCGAATATCCCGGCCGCGGTGTTGACGACATTCTTCACCAATCCCTTCACCACACCGATCCTGTGGGGGGCCGCCTATTGGGTCGGGCGCAAGGTGCTGCGGCTCGACGCAGCGGTTCCAGGCTCGCCGGTTCGCGATGCGGTTCGCGACAACATGGACTGGCTGCAATGGATTTATGCCGAGGCCGGCCCGGCGATCATCGTCGGTCTGCTGGTGCTCACTGTCGTCTTCGCCGTCATCGGCTATGCGCTGACCGCGCTCGGATGGCGGTGGTGGATCGCTGCCAAGTGGCGCAAACGTCACAATCGCGAGGGTTGAGGCTTACCTGAATTGACGAAGCCTATCAGTCGGTTACGAAGCGGTATCGCTCGACGTCCGTCGAGACTTCCCTTCCGGCTGAAAGGTCGCCCATGCGCTTCTCGCGTCTTGCTTCACTGATTCTCGCATCCTCGGTCGCGGTCACCGCCCTCTATGCCCAAGACGGCCCGCGCATCGGTACCTACGGCTTCGACACCAAGGGCATGGATACGTCGGTGAAGCCCGGCGCCGACTTTGACGGCTATGCCAGCGGCAATTGGGAAATGACGACGGAAATTCCTGCCGATCGCGCATCATGGGGCATGTTTCATGTGCTGCAGGATCAGTCGCTGGAACAGACCCATGCGATCCTGGAGGAGGCGGCGAAGCGGCCAGGGACGAAAATCGGCGATTATTATACGTCCTACATGGACGAGGCGACGATCGCGAAGAAGGGCATCGCTCCGGTCAAACCGTGGCTGACGGCGCTGGCGAATGCGAAGGACAAGACCGCGTTGGTCGTCGAAGCGGGGAAGCTGCAACCCAAGGGTGTCGGCGGCTTGTTCTCGATGGGTGTCACTCAGGACAGCAAGGCGCCCGATACCTATATCGTGATGGCCGGCCAGTCGGGCCTGTCGCTGCCCGATCGCGACTTCTACCTGAAGGACGACGCCAAGCTGGCCGCGATCCGGACCGCCTATCAGGCGTATCTGGCGCAGCTGCTGACGCTGGCCGGCGAAGCGAATGCCGAGGCGCGCGCCGCGGGGGTCCTCGCGTTCGAAAAGTCGCTGGCAACCGCGCATTGGAGCCGGGTCGAGAGCCGCGACGCCGACAAGACCTATAACAAATGGACCTTCGCCGACTTCGAAGCGAAAGCGCCGGGGTACCCCTGGGCGCAGTGGCAGTCGGCGATGGGCGTGCCAAAACAGGCCGCCTATATCGTCCGCCAGCCGAGCGCGCTGACCGGAGAGGCGCAGGCGTTCGCGGCGGCCTCGCTGCCGGTCCTCAAGGACTATTACATGCTGCGCGTGCTGAAGGGCTATGCCAGCGTGCTGCCAAAGCCGTTCGAACAGGCCGATTTTGCCTTCACCGGCACCGTGCTGTCGGGCGTGCCGCAGCAGCAGCCACGTTGGAAGCGTGGCGTGTCGGCGACCAGCGGCGCGCTTGGCGAGGAAGTCGGCAAGCTCTACGTCGCGCGGTACTTCCCGCCCGCGTCCAAGGCGGAGATGGACAAGCTGGTCGTCAATGTCCGCGCGGCGATGCACGACCGCCTGGCCGGCCTGACGTGGATGGCGCCGGAAACCAAGCAGAAGGCGCTGGCCAAGCTCGCCGCCTTCACGCCGAAGATCGGCTATCCGACCAAGTGGCGCGATTATTCGTCGCTTGCGGTCAGCCGCGACGATCTGGTCGGCAATGTCGCGCGGTCGAGCGAATTCGAATTCCGTCGCGGCCTCGCCAAGCTGGGCAAGCCGATCGACCGGACCGAATGGTTCATGACGCCGATGACGATCAACGCCTATGCCAACCCGCCGATGAACGAGATCGTGTTCCCGGCAGCGATCCTGCAAGCGCCGTTCTTCGACGCGAAGGCCGACCCGGCGATCAACTATGGCGGCATCGGTGCGGTGATCGGTCACGAACTCAGCCATCATTTCGATGACCAGGGGCGGAAGTACGATCCGACGGGCAAGCTCGCCGAATGGTGGACTGCCGAAGACGTCGCGCGGTTCAAGACCTTTACCGACAAGCTGGTCGCGCAGTACAACCTGTACGAACCGCTGCCGGGCCAGCACGTCAACGGGTCGCTGACCCTGGGCGAGAATATCGCCGACCTCGCCGGCCTGACGGTCGCCTATGAAGCCTATCAGAAGTCGCTGAACGGCAAGCCCGCGCCTGTCATCGACGGCATGACCGGCGACCAGCGCTTCTATCTCGGCTGGGCGCAGGTGTGGCGCAGCAAGGAGCGGGAGCAGTCGCTGCGTCAGCAGTTGCTGACCGACCCGCACTCGCCGGGCGCCCAGCGCGTTGCGATGGTCCGCAACCTCGACCCCTGGTACGCCGCCTTCGGCGTGAAGGACGGCGATGCGCTGTTCCTCAGCCCCGCCGACCGCGTCCGCATTTGGTAAGAACAGCAGAGGCAATTTCCATGCGCACCCGCATTCTCATCCTCGCGTCCGCTGCGATCCTCGGCGCGACCGCGCTTCATGCCCAGCAGGAGGCGCCGACGCAGCCTGCTGCGACGCCGGCCAATCCGGATCGCCCGACCTACGGCAATTTCGGCTTCGATGAGGCTGGGATGGACCGATCGGCGCAGCCCGGCGACGACTTCAATGCCTTTGCCAATGGCGACTGGCTGAAGCGCACCGCGATCCCCGCCGACAAGTCGAGCTACGGCATGTTCAATGTGCTGTCCGACCAGTCGGAATTGCGCACGCGCGGGCTGATCGAGGAACAGGCCAAGACACCGAATTCGAAGATCGGGGCGGCCTATAACGCCTACCTCGATACCGCGACGATCGAGAAGAAGGGACTGACCCCGGTCAAGCCGTGGCTCGACCGGATCAAGGGCGTGTCGGACAAGGCGGGCTACGTCCGCCTGCTCGCGGAGGCCGATCGCAACGGCGTGTCGGTGCCGTTCAACGCCGGGGTCGGCGCGGATGCCAAGGATCCGAACACCTATACCGTCAGCATCAGCCAGGGCGGGCTCGGCATGCCCGACCGCGACTATTATCTGAGCGCGGACCCCAAGCTTGCCGCGGTCAAGACCGCCTATCAGGCCCATATCGCGCGGATGTTCACGCTGGCCGGCGAGCCGAATGCAGAGGCGCGCGCGAAGGCGATCGTCGATTTCGAAACGCAGATCGCGGGCAAGCACTGGACCCGCATCCAGAGCCGCGACGCCGACAAGAGCTATAACAAGATGACCGTGGCGGAGCTGGCGACGCTTGCGCCCGGCTTCGACTTCGCGACCTATCTGAACGCCGCAGGCCTGAAGTCGCCGACCGTTATCGTGCGTCAGCCGAGTGCTTTGACCGGCATGGCGGCGATCATCGGTGCAGCCCCGATCGCGGTGCTCAAGGATCAGCTGCTGATCCGCTCGCTCGACGGCTATGCGTCGGTACTGCCGTTCGCATTCGACAAGGAGCGGTTCGCCTTCTTCGGGACCACGCTGACCGGCGTACCGCAGCAGCAGGAACGGTGGAAGCGCGCGGTCGGCTTCACGCAAGGCGCACTGACCGACGACATCGCCAAATTATATGTCGCACGTTACTTCCCGCCCGAGACGAAGGCGGCCGCCGACGCGCTGGTGAAGAACGTCATCACCGCGATGAAGGCGCGCGTCGCCAAGCTCGACTGGATGACGCCGGAAACGCGGACGAAGGCCGTAGCAAAGCTCGACGCGTTCACGCCGCGGATCGGCTATCCCGACAAGTGGCGCGATTATTCGTCGCTGCGGATCGTTCCGGGTGACGCCTTCGGTAACGAACTGCGCTCGGCACAGTGGCGGCACGACTATAATATCGGCAAGCTCGGCAAGCCGGTGTACCGCTGGGAATGGGGCATGACCCCGATGACGGTGAACGCGCAGGCGAACCCGACGCTGGTTGCGATCACCTTCCCGGCCGCGATCCTCCAGCCGCCGTTCTTCGACCCGAAGGCAGACCCGGCAGTCAACTACGGCGGGATCGGCGCAGTCATCGGTCACGAGATCAGCCACCATTTCGACGATCAGGGGTCGAAGTTCGATATCACCGGCAAGCTGACCCAGTGGTGGACGCCCGCCGACGTGGCGGCCTTCAAGCAACGGACCGATGCGCTGGTCGCGCAATATGACGCCTATGAGCCGCTTCCCGGCTTCCATGTGAAGGGTGGGCTGACGCTGGGCGAGAATACCGCCGACCTGGCCGGGCTAAGTGCCGCCTATGATGCCTACCGGCTGTCGCTGGGCGGCAAGGCGGCGCCGGTGATCGACGGCTTCACCGGCGACCAGCGCTTCTATCTCGGCTGGGCGCAGGTCTGGCGGCGCAATTATCGTGAGGCGGCCCTGCGGAACCAGCTGTTGACCGATCCGCACTCGCCGTCCGAGCAACGCGTGTGGGTCGTCCGCAACCTCGATCCATGGTATGCGGCGTTCGCGCCCAAGCCGGGCCAGAAGCTGTATCTGACGCCCGAACAGCGCGTTCGCATCTGGTGATTTGCATCGGGGCCGCGGCAGGTGACGCGCGCGGCCCTTGACGCTCGGGGCGGCGGGCGGACATGGGTGGTTAATGGCTTCCATCGCCGGCGTGTCCGTCCCTGTCGTTCCCTCGCACTGGCGCGTCCTGGCGGTCGCCATCGGCTGCGGCATCGTCGCTGCCCTGGTCATCCTCTGGTTCGTGGGCCTTCCGATCGTCGCCGCGGGCTTTGCGGCAGCGACGCTGGTCATCACCGGCGTACTGATCGCAGCGCGGCTCCTGTTTCCGCGCAAGGACGTACGGTCGGGAGAGCCGGACTGGACCGTCGCCAATGCGATCGCTGCCGTCGCCAGCGATGCGGTCGCCCTGACCGATCGCGCCGGGCGACTGGCCTGCGCCAACGATCGCTACGACCAGCTTTTCCGCGGCTACCCGACACCACCCAATCTGCCGATCGACGCGGGCGATACCGAGCGGCTGGGCAGCGCGGGCCGGACCGCCTGGCGTGACGGCGAGGCGACGGCTTCGGTCGTCGCGGGCGGCACGCGCGTCGATGTCACCATCCATCGCATCGGCGACACGATGCTGCTGTGGCGCTTCGCAGCCCGCGACAGCGCCGATGTCGTCACCACTGCGATCGAACTGCTGTCCGGCCCGCAGGGCGACCGGCTGGGCGAGGCGGGCATCATGGCGGCCCTGCTATCGCCCGATGGTCGCGTGCGGATCGCCAACCGCGTCCTGCGGATGCGCGCGATGGGGCATGACGAGGGCGCGATCGAGGGACGGGACTTCGCCCGCTTCCTGATCACCGACGCCGGCGGCATGGTCCGATTCGAACGTGAGGGACTGTCGGGCAATCCGTTGCGGGTGGTGGAAATCCCCCTGCTGGAGAGCCATGACGCGCCAATGCTGATCGCGCTGCTCGACGAAGAGGTGCCGATCCCAGTGCCAGCGATCGGTTCCAGCGCGGCGAGCCACGTCCGCAGCCTGGTTGCCCTGATGCCGGTGCCGCTGGCGCTGGTCGATCGCGACGGTCGCTTCGTCCATATGAACGACGCCTTCCAGCGCGCGGCGTCGATCGATGCAGCCGCGCCGCCGCTCTACCCCGGTGATCTGGTGGTGCGCGAGGACAAGGGGGCGCTGGCCGATGCGATCCGCCGCTTCGCCGGGGGCGGGGGCTATGCGACGCAGCTTGCCGTACGCTTCAATGAAAAGCCGGACGAGGCCGTCCATATCTCTTTGACCGGAGCGCGCGGGCTCGGCGACGCCGCCGTGTTGATGGGGATCAAGGGCAACAGCGAGGAAGGGCGCCTCAAGAACCAGGTGGCGCAGGCGACGAAGATGCAGGCGGTCGGGCAGCTGGCCGGCGGCGTCGCGCATGACTTCAACAACATCCTGACCGCGATCATCGGCCACTGCGACCTGATGCTGATGCGCCATACGCCTGGCGACAGCGACTACGACGATATCCAGCAGATCAAGACCAACTCGAACCGCGCAGCCGGACTGACACGCCAGTTGCTCGCCTTTTCGCGCCAGCAGACGCTCCGGCCGCAGGTGTTGCAGCTGCCCGACGTCATTTCCGAAGTCTCGAACCTGCTGAAGCGCCTGCTGGGCGAGACGCTGGAGCTGGTCGTGCAGCATGGGCGGAACCTTGGCCCGGTGCGCGCCGATCCGGGGCAGCTGGAGCAGGTGGTCGTCAATTTGGCGGTGAACGCGCGTGATGCGATGCTCTCCAGTCACCCTAACGGCGGGGGTGTGCTGACGATCGAAACCCGATCCGTAACGGCAGCCGATGTCCGGCGGTTGAAGAACGACATCCTCCCCGCCGGCGACTATACCGCATTGCGGATCTCGGACACCGGCACCGGCATTCCCGCAGACGTCCTGCCGAAGATCTTCGAACCCTTCTTCACGACCAAGGAAGTGGGGAAGGGGACCGGGCTGGGCCTGTCGACCGTCTACGGCATCGTGAAACAATCGGGCGGCTATATCTTCGCCGAGAACATCCCGAAGGCGGGGGCGCTGTTCACCATCTACCTGCCGGTCCACTCCAGCGCCGCGGGTGCGGTGACGCAGAAGGTGCCGCCGAAACCAAAAAGCGGCGAGACATGGGGGTCGGGGACGATCCTGCTGGTCGAGGACGAGGACATGGTCCGCGCGGTCGCCGAGCGCGCGCTGACCCGGCAGGGCTATACCGTGCGCACGGCCGAAAATGGCGAGGTAGCGCTCGAAGTGCTGGGCGACGGACCTGCGCCCGACCTGCTCATTTCCGACGTCGTCATGCCGACGATGGACGGGCCGACGATGGCGCGGCGGGTGCGGGCGCGGTTCCCGCAGGTCCCGATCCTGTTCATGTCGGGCTATGCCGAGGAACAGCTGCGCAAGTCGATCGACCTCGATAACGTCGCGTTTCTGCCGAAGCCCTTTTCGGTTCAGCAGCTTGCGGAAGCCGCGCGCGACGCTCTGGCGACGAAATAGCACTTGGCCGTCGGCAAATTGTTCGCCAAAGGGCAAGGCATGTCAGAACGGCAGCGTATCCTTATCGTCGAAGACGAGCCCCTTATCGCCATGATGCTCGAGGATTTTCTCGACGCACTCGACAAGGACGTCGCAGGCACTGCGGAGAGTGTTCCGGCGGCCCTTGAGCTGGTCGGGGCGGGCGGCATCGATGCCGCGATCCTCGACGTGAACCTGCGCGGCGGCGAACAAAGTTGGCCGGTCGCGGACGCATTGGCGACGGCCGGGGTGCCCTTCATTCTGGCGACCGGCGGCGGCGACGGCGCGATCGCCGACGCGCACAAGGGCCGGCCGGTGCTGGCCAAGCCGTTCACGATGGACGGCATCGAAAAGGCGCTGGCCGCGCTTTAAGGTTTATCGGAGTGACGGACCCATCCTGCGTTTTGGTGCAGGTCTGAGCCATTGCAGGCGAAGCTGCGACATCCGCGCACCGGGCACGGCGAATGACGGTCCGCGCCAAGCGTGGTGAAGCGACTATCGGCTCACCCGTTCCGTTCGTGCTGAGCGAAGGCGAAGCACTTGAGTCCCATGCCCTTCGACTTCGCTCAGAGCGGCCGGATCGGTTCGTAGGCTCGACGCTACAAGAGGAGGACGTAAGGGCCGCGTCTTCTTTTCTATCTGCGCATAACCGGTGAGCGACTGTCTCGAGACTCACCGCACTCCACAGAATAGAATTCCGCGACCGCGGGCCTATGATGGCCGAGGCAGGAGCCTACGCCCGCAGGCGCTCGATCGCCTGCGCCAGCGACACATACAGCTTGCCCATATCGGACGACAGCAAGGTCACACCCATCGGTGACCCGTCACGCTGCGTCAGGATCTGGCGCAGCATCGCCTCGAAGTCGTGGATGTAGCGGTTGACGTGTTCCCGGAAGTCGGGGTCCTCAGCGTGCAGGCGCGCGATTTCGCGCGCTTCGCCGGCGTCGAGCAGGCGAACGGCGCGGCGGGTGAAGACGCCGCGGTCGCCCTTCAGATAGGCGGACCAGGCACTGTCGCTTACCTCATGCGAGAACGCCTTGGTGATGTCGATCGACGCCGAATTCAGCGCTTCGATCAGCAGCGACACGCGTCGCGCGAAATTGTCCTGATTGTTGGCTTCGCGCTCGGCGCGTTCGGCGTCGATCCGCGCTTCGATCGTCGCGGTCGATTCGGCGATCGTCATCAATTGCTGCGAGAGGCGTTCCGATGCCTGCACGGCCGCCTCGACCGCCGTTTCGGACGCGTCGCGCAGCTCCGCGAGCGGTTGCGGCAAGGCGCGGGCAAAGGCGCGGCGCACGGCATCGGCACTGGCCGTCTCGATTGCCGTGGCGGCATCCGGGATAACGTCGGTCAGGACCGTTCGCGCGCTGTCCGCGGCGCGATCGGCAGTTTCGCGAATGCGCGACAGGGCGTCGACCAGCTGGGGCGCGGCATCCTCGGCGAAACGGCGAGTCTTGGCGATGGCGTCGCCGACGACGCTGTCCATCGTCAGCGCCTTGTCCTGGCCGATGTCCAGCGCCTCGGTCAGCGTCGCCGTGATTTCCGCCAGCTTTTCGCGCTCGGTCGTGACGAGCGCGTTGACGGCCTCCACCGCGACATGCGTGCTTTCAGCAGCCGTCACGAGGGCGAGCAATTCGGGCTTCGCCGCACCGACAAGTTGGCGTGTCTCGACGATCCGGCGGTCGAGCCGGGCGATGGCGTCCGGCAGCGTCTCGTCCAGTTCGCGGGCCGACAAGTCGAGCGCGACCAGCAGTTCCTCTGTCGTCCCGATCAGGGCGCGGGCCGTCACGTCGCCGACCCGCATCGATTCGGTCATCGCCTCCGTCGACGAGGACAACGCGCTGATCGAAGCCGCAAGCGCCTGGCTCTTTGCAAGTCCCGCCGCATGCAAACGATCGAGCTGTTCGGCCGCGCCGTCCACGTTCAGCACCAGGCTGTCGAACAGCGCGTCGCTGTGCGTGCGTTCGGCATCGAGGCGTTGGCTGATCCGTTCGACCACAGCCTCGACCGCGGACAATCGGCCCTGCAGCGCCTCGGCGCCGTCCCGCCCCGTCTTCTCCAGTGCGGCCTGGCTTGCGGCGATCATCGCCAGCATGGCCTCGCCTTGCGCGGCAATGCCTTTGCGAGCCTCGTCGATCGCTTCGGCGGCTCGATCGAGCACGGCGTCGACCGATTCGCCCATATGCGCGGTCGCGCTGTCCAGCCGGCTCGCGGCGGCTTCGGTGGCGACCTCGGTCCGCTGGACATGGGCCGACAGCCGTGCGGCGGCGCCCGAGGCGATATCCTCCGCACTCCGCCCACGCTCGGCCAGTGCCGACAGCTGGGTGTCGAGCGACGCGGCGTGAGTCGCCGCGTTCAGCGCCACCGAATTGATCGACTGCGCCATCCCGGTCCACTGCGAATGCGCCTTGGGCAGCGCATCGAAGACGTTGGCGAGAGAGCGTTCGGCATTGTTCGAGGCGTCGATGATCGTTGCGCAGAGATTTTCGAGCAGTTTCGCTTCGGTCGTGATCTGAGCACCGAGCGACTGCACGCGATCGGATGTTGCATCTCCGATGCGGGTCAGGATTTGCGCCTGTTCGGCCAGCAACTCGCGGTTGGCGCTGATTCGGCTGCCCAGTTCCGCGACCGTTCGCTCCAGACTTGCCGCTTCGGCACGCATTGCGCGGGCGGTCGCGCCAAAGCGATGCGCCTCGGCACGGCTTGTGCGGAGCGCCAGCAGGCATAGGACTGCGACCAATGTCGGTACGACGCACAGCGCGGCGGCAAACTGGACGAACGCAACCGGCGGCAGCGGGAACGCATCCCGCGCGAACCCCAGCATCGTCCCAATCCACGCGACCGACACCAGGCCGCCGAACACCGGCATCGCCCAACCGAAGCGTGGCGGATCGATGGTATCGAGCGCCTGATCCGGAGCGTCGACGTAAGATGATTCAGTGTGGGTGATGGCCGGAAAGTCCTGAGCCAGTTCATCGCCCGTTGCCGGACGCAGACCGATGATGCGCGAACCCCCGTTCATGAATGGCACACCTATCACGAAATGCGGAGGATGACAGGGGGTGTCGCAATGGTCCGTTAAGTACGGTGCGTTAGGGACCGGGATATGGCCTATGATCCCGGTGCAATCGATGCGACTCTGGCGGCGGCAGTGGGGGATGACCCCGCGCTGATCGCCGAACTGCGTGAAGTCTTCATGGAAAGCGCGAAGGCCAATGTGACCGCGCTGACCCGGTCGGACGGCAACAGCGAATGGGTCGCCCAGGCGCTGCGTTTGAAGGGGCTGGCGGCCAGCTTTGGCGCGGTGCGCCTGATGGCGCTGGCGGGTGAGGCGGCGAATGCGCCGGCCGGCGACGTCGAGACGCTTCGAAAGCTGCGTCGCGCGATCGAGCGGCTGTAACTCAGGTCTTCCGCCCAAGCTCCCGCATCGCCTCGTCGAGGCCTGAAAGCGTCAGCGGGTACATCCGGTCGTTCAACAACTCCCGGATCATCCCCGTCGATTGCGAATAACCCCAATGCTCCGCCGGCGTGGGGTTCAACCAGACGGTCGCAGGATAGGTCGTCGTCAGGCGCTTGAGCCAGACCGCACCGGCCTCCTCGTTCATATGCTCGACCGAGCCGCCTGGATGCGTGATCTCATACGGGCTCATCGCCGCATCGCCGACCAGGACGACCTTATAGTCGTGGCCGTATTTGTGAAGCACGTCCCACGTCGGCGTGCGCTCGGTGAAGCGGCGACAATTGTCCTTCCACACGCCTTCGTAGAGGCAGTTGTGAAAGTAGAAGAATTCGAGGTTCTTGAATTCGGCCGTCGCAGCCGAGAACAGTTCCTCGCATAGCTTTATGAACGGGTCCATCGACCCGCCGACGTCGAGGAACAACAGCAGCTTCACGGCATTGTGCCGCTCCGGCCGCATGCGGACGTCGAGCCACCCCTGTTTTGCGGTTCCCTCGATCGTCCCGTCGATATCCAGCTCATCGGCCGCGCCTTCACGCGCGAAGCGGCGCAGGCGTCGCAGCGCCACCTTGATGTTGCGCGTGCCCAGTTCCCGCGTGTTGTCGAGGTTCCTGAATTCCCGCTGGTCCCAGACCTTGATCGCGCGCTTGTGCCGGCTCTCTCCGCCGATGCGGACGCCTTCAGGATTATAGCCTGAGTTGCCATAGGGCGACGTACCGCCGGTACCGACCCATTTGTTGCCGCCCTGATGCCGGCCCTGCTGTTCCTCGAGCCGCTTCTTCAGCGTCTCCATGATCTCGTCCCACGAACCGAGCGATTCGATCTTCGCCATCTCTTCGGGCGACAAAAATTTCTCGGCGACGGCCTTCAGCCAGTCTTCGGGAATGTCCGCGCCCTCGACGCCGACGCTGGTGGCGATGCCGCGAAAGACCTTGGCGAAGACCTGGTCGAAGCGGTCGAGCAAGCCTTCGTCCTTCACGAAGGTCGCGCGGGCGAGATAGTAGAATGCCTCCGGCGTCTGTTCGATCACGTCGCGGTCAAGTGCTTCCAGCAGAAGCAGATGTTCCTTGAGGCTCGCGGGAATGCCGGCGGCGCGGAGCTCATCGAGGAAGGCGAGGAACATCCCCGCATCTAGGGACCGGCCGGTCGGTAAGTCCAGTGCGCTACTGCGCGTAGGCGTCGATCAGTGATCCGACATAATCAGGCTGGCGGGCACTCAGCTGCGGCGTGCTTGCGCCTTTGGGGCCGTAGATGAAGCCGTGGACCGCGTATGTCGATCCACCGAGGCCGGTCACGCCCTTGTACCACACGCGAACCTGCGACCAGTCGTTGTCGGGGGAAACGTCGAAGAGCGTCACGTCCTGCTCGACGAAGCCGCGGCGGCCGTCCTCACGCGACCAGTTGGCGTGGGTGAGCATCAGCACGCGCTTCTCGACAATGCGGCTGACGACGGCGACATGGCCGAGGCGAAGCTTGTCGGATCGGGCAAAGGCGACGACCGCACCGATGCGTGGGGCATGGCCGCGCGGATAGCGGCCCTCGGCCTGGTCCCACCATGTCCAGGCATCGCCGTAGATCTGCACGCCCGACGCGGCACGGGCGAAGGGCACGCACTGGCCGACATAATCGAGGATCGATGCGGCAGCGGGCAGGGGCGCCGCGAAAAGCGCCAGGATGAGGCCGAACCGCCGGGACGCTGTGACGAACATTTCCGGGAATGTATCAGCGATATGATTGCCAGAGGGTTAGCGAGAACACACCAAATTCAATCATCTCACGCGAGGCTATGCCCTACCGACCCTGCCGTCGCGCCATGAAGGCCAGACGTTCGAACAGCATCACATCCTGCTCGTTCTTGAGGAGCGCGCCGTGAAGCGGCGGAATCGCTTTGGTCGGGTCGCGGTTCTGGAGGACGTCCAGCGGCATGTCTTCGTGCAGCAGCAGCTTCAGCCAGTCGAGCAGTTCGCTGGTCGACGGCTTCTTCTTCAGCCCCGGCACGTCGCGCAGTTCGTAGAAGACATCCATCGCGCGCGACACGAGCAGCTTCTGGATGCCGGGAAAGTGGACGTCGACGATGGCCTGCATCGTCTCCCGGTCGGGGAATTTGATGTAGTGGAAGAAACACCGACGAAGGAACGCGTCGGGCAGATCCTTTTCGTTGTTCGATGTGATGACGACAATCGGCCGCTCGACCGCGCGGACCGTCTCCTTCGTCTCGTAGACATGGAATTCCATGCGATCGAGTTCCTGGAGCAGGTCGTTCGGAAATTCGATGTCCGCCTTGTCAATCTCGTCGATCAGCAGGACGGGCAATTCGGGGCTGGTGAACGCCTCCCATAATTTCCCGCGGCGGATGTAATTGCCGATATCGTGGACGCGCGGATCGCCGAGCTGGCCGTCGCGCAGGCGGGCGACCGCATCATATTCGTACAGGCCCTGCTGCGCCTTCGTCGTCGACTTGACGTTCCACTCGATCAGCGGCGCGCCGACCGCCTTGGCGATCTCCTGCGCCAGCACGGTCTTGCCGGTGCCGGGCTCGCCCTTGACCAGCAGGGGCCGCCGGAGCGTGACAGCGGCATTGACCGCAACCTTCAGGTCATCGGTCGCAACGTAATTCTGGGTACCATCGAAGCGCATGGGGATGGCGTAGCGGGTCGTCGGCGACCCGCCAAGCCGTCAGGCGTCGTTCCGTGCCGCCGCACGCGCTTCGAGCAGCTGCCACAGCGCATGATGCTGCGCGAGAAGCTGCTGCGATCCGAACAGCATCGCCCGTTCGAACGCAGCCGTTCCGGCGAATTGCGTGACCAGTGCGGCAGCATCGTCCGTGGATGGCAGCGTCGATGGCGAAAGATCGAGGCCGAGGCGGACCGCAACGGCGTCGAGCACGTTGCGAATCGCCGCCCAGTCGATGATCAGCGCGAGCGCTGCGCCGATCGGGCAACCGGGACGATCGGAGGCGGCGAGCATGTCGAGCGCATGACGCTGCGCCGCGATCGCGGCTTCGGTTTCGGCCTGGCCTGGGGTGCTCGGGAGGGGGCCGACCGCGGCGACCAGTCGAACGAGCATGGCCCGCTCGCCAGCGAAGGCGTCCGCCGCCTTGATCAGCCACGGTTCGGTGCCGGGAGTCAGGGGGCGGGCCGCGGCCGCATCGACCAGTCCCGGCTGCCGACCATGCAGCAGGCAGAGACAATGGACGAAGTCGGCGAGATCACGCGTCGCAGCGTCAGGAGCGAGAAGCGATGCGCCATAGGCTTCGGCGCCGGTTCCATCCGCGTCGACGAGTGACGTCACCGCGCTCCATGCCGCGACGGCCCGTTCGCTTTCTACCGCTTCCAGAATCATCGACCTTCACCACCTTGCTCGAACGCGTCGACGACTGCCGACACATTTGACCTTGCATGAAAGCCTATACCGAACCGCGTAAAGATGAGGTTGATGGGCGATTAACTTGATGTGGGTAACGCGGCCGCGTCCAAAGAGATGGTGGCGATGACCGCGTCCTCGGACATTCGCAGCAGCTTTCCGGAGATCGCCACCCGAACCGGCACAGCCCGCACGGACGAGGTTAGCAGTCGCGCCGAAGTAATGCCGTTCGCCATCGAATCGATCGCGCGGTCCAGAGCCGCATCGACGAAGGCATGGGTAGCTGGGTCGAACAATGTCGGCAATCGCACGTGGCGACACGCCTCGGGCGGCAGTCCCGTCATGGCTTCGAATGCGCTCGATACATCCGTGACATAGCCACGCGGATTCATCCGCACCCACGCGGTCGTGCCGATCAAACCAAGCATCTCGTCGACAATACGGGCATGCGCCTGGGCCAGAGCCAGCGCCTGTGGAGCCGTCTGGTCGCGGCCGATGATGCAGACACCATCCTGAAACGGATAGATCGCCACATCGACCTTGCGTTCGCCATGGTCACCCAGGCGTAGATGCAGGCGTTCGACCTGGCCGCTGGCCAATGTCACGTCTGCCGCACGAAGGAGGAAGGGGCGGACTGCCTCCGGAACGATATCCGCCAAGGGCAGGCCCTGCCAATCCGCTCGACCTATCCGCTGCCGCGCCAGCGCATTGGTGCCGTTCACCATGAGAGCCTGATCGGTGACCACCACACTTGCGTCGATCATCTCGAGCAAGGTCGCCATTGCGGCATCGTTCGTCCCGCCCGGCGCCTTTGCTGCGGAGAGAGCATCGATGAAATCCACCGATGTCAGGACGAGCTTCGGTTTGCCGTGATGGTGGATGTAGACCGGCGTATTCATGGCACGATCGCGCCACGCGCCGAAATGACGCACCAGATCCGATGCCGTCACAGCCTGCATGATCGTCGAACCACTCCCGGAAGTCACATCGCGTGCCGAATGGCTCAGGCGCGTGATTATCTTATCGAAAGAGGAATTTGGGACCGATAGCTGACAAACTCAAGTCCAAAAGGAACCATCGTGGCTCTAACGCGACGACGTCCGGAAGCTAAAGGAGCGTCGTGGTAGTCCCCACGACGCCCCATCACTTCGTCTGACCCTGTGCAGCGCAGAGATGCGTTACTGATCGAGGAACGACCGCATCTTCCGGCTACGGCTCGGATGTTTCAGCTTTCTCAGCGCCTTTGCCTCGATCTGGCGGATACGTTCACGCGTCACCGAGAATTGCTGGCCGACCTCTTCCAGCGTGTGATCGGTGTTCATGCCGATGCCGAAGCGCATACGCAGCACGCGCTCCTCGCGCGGCGTGAGCGAGGCGAGGACGCGGGTGACCGTTTCCTTGAGGTTCGCCTGGATCGCAGCATCGACCGGGATGACCGCGTTCTTGTCCTCGATGAAGTCGCCTAGATGCGAATCCTCCTCGTCGCCGATCGGCGTTTCGAGCGAAATCGGCTCCTTGGCGATCTTCATCACCTTGCGCACCTTCTCCAGCGGCATAGAGAGGCGCTCCGCCATTTCCTCCGGTGTCGGTTCGCGGCCCTGCTCGTGCAGGAACTGGCGGCTCGTGCGGACCAGCTTGTTGATCGTCTCGATCATATGGACCGGGATGCGGATGGTCCGCGCCTGGTCGGCGATCGAGCGGGTGATCGCCTGACGGATCCACCACGTCGCATAGGTGCTGAACTTGTAGCCGCGCCGATACTCGAACTTGTCGACCGCCTTCATCAGGCCGATGTTGCCCTCCTGGATCAGATCCAGGAACTGCAGGCCGCGGTTCGTGTATTTCTTCGCGATCGAAATCACGAGGCGCAGGTTGGCCTCGACCATCTCCTTCTTGGCGATCCGCGCCTCGCGCTCGCCCTTCTGCACCATGTTGACGATGCGACGGAACTCGCTGAGCGCCATGCCGGTCTGCTGCGCGATCTCAGAGATTTCGGTGCGGATACGGTCGACCGCAGCGCCTTCGTTGGCGGCGAAGGCGGCCCATTTTTTGTCGGTCTTGGCGTTGGCGGACAGGAAATTCTCGTCGAGCTCATGGTCGACATAGGCGTCGAGGAAGCTCTTGCGCGGCACCTTGTGGCGCTCGGCCAGACGCAGCATCTGGCCGCCGAGCGCGGTCAGGCGGCGATTGAAGCTGTAGAGCTGGTCGACGAGATATTCGATCTTCGCCTGATGGAACTGGACGCTCTCCACCTCGGCCGTCAGCTCTTCGCGAAGCTTGTGATATTTGCGCTCTTCGGCCGCGGACAATTCGCCGCCGGCGGCCATCGCGTCGAGCCGCTGCTCCTGGATCTTGCCGAACTTCTTGTAGATCGACGTGATGTTGGCGAACTTCTCGAGCGCCTGCGGCTTGAGCGTCTCTTCCATCTGCGCGAGGCTGAGGGTGTTGTCCTCTTCCTCGTCATCGCTCGGGCGCGGCGCACGACGCTCGGTCATGTCGTCGTCGTCGCCATCAGCGGAGGCTTCCTCGGGCTCTTCCTCTTCCTTGAAGCTGGCGCCCGCGGTCTTCTCGCTGATCTCGCCCGAATCATCGTCCTCGGCGCCCTCGACCTGTTCGGCGGACGGCCCCTTGGACAGCATCGCGTCGAGATCGAGGATCTCGCGCAGCTGCATCGTGCCTTCGTTGAGCGCCGTCGACCAGCCGATGATCGCGTTGAAGGTGATCGGCGATTCGCACAGCCCCAGGATCATCGTGTCGCGGCCGGCCTCGATCCGCTTGGCGATCGCGATCTCGCCTTCGCGCGACAGCAGCTCGACCGCTCCCATCTCACGCAGGTACATGCGGACGGGATCGTCGGTGCGATCGACCGTCTCCTTCTTCTTGGCGACTTCGAACGTCTGGCTGCCGTCGGAACCGTCGTCGGACGATTCGGCATCGTCGGACGAATCTTCTTCCTGCGCAGGCTCATCTTCGCCGGCCTCGTCGTTTTCGACGACGTTGATGCCCATGTCGTTCAGCGCGGACATGACGTCCTCGATCTGCTCGCTGGACATCTGGTCCTGCGGCAGCATCTCGTTCAGCTGGTCAACAGTGATGTAGCCGCGCTTCTTGGCGCGCGCGACGAGCTTCTTGAGCGACCCTTCGTTCAGGTCGATCAGCGGGGCGTCACCCGTGTCGATCGTCATGTCGTCGCCGCCGCTGTTGCCGCCGCCGTTGGACTTAGCCATCAATTACCCTCAGCTCAGATGGCGGCTATTTTACCGCCATTGATAGATTTTCCCGGCGACTGCAAGGATCGCACGGCCAATTTGGACGTTCGCGACGTTCGACTGGTTGCGAATGGGGCGATTATTTCGTCCGGACAGCCGCCGATATGGGTCGGCGACACGCCAGGATCAAGCGGCCGTCCGGAACTGGTCGACCCACTCGGCGAGCCGGGACCGAGCATCGTCGATCGCCCTAAGCTTTTCCTGCTGCTGGTTGAAATTATGCTCAGTCAGGTCGCGTTCGATATCTGCATTGACCAGCGCCGCTGCTCGTCTCGCCAGTTGCTCTTCGATAAGTAAATCAATTAGGCGATCAAGGTCGCCGCGAGCCTCGGGGAAAACGTCGCGCTGAAAATAAAATGTAAACGCGAGGTCATCCAAGTAAGAACGGGGCTCAATGTCCAAGTTAAATGTTGTCGCCAAAATATCATGCGTGATTTCTGCTATTTCAGACGGTGACGCATGAAAAGCGATCTCTACAAGTCGGTCGCGTAGCTCAATAAGGTTGCGAGAACCCAGCGGCAGATCGACGACATCCTCGATGCGTGCCTTGAGCACTTCGGGATAGCGCATTAGCCCCAGGAGGACGGCGCGCTGGATCGTGTAGGCGAGGCCCTTGCGCGGGCGCTGTACCGGCTCCGATGCGGCCTGGACGACGGAAAAACGCTGCGCCTTGCTGCCGAACACGCCGTAGAAACGCTCGCGGAACGCGTCTCGGTACTGAGATTTCAGGATCGGATCGGCGATCGTGTCGGCGATCTGATTGAGCCGGTGCAGCAGGCTGCCGCGCTCGTCCGGCCCCGCCATCGGCGAGATCGCGCCGAATTCGCTCACCCAAAGAAACTCGTCGAGCGACCGCGCGCGGTTCAATATGCCCTCGAACGCCTTGCGCCCGCCCGCACCGATCACATCGTCGGGGTCGAGCCCCTGGGGCAGGGTGGCGAAGGCCAGGCTCTTGCCCGGTTTCAGGAGCGGAAGTGCCCGTTGCGCGGCGCGGATCGCGGCCTTTTGCCCCGCGGTATCGCCGTCGAAGCACAGGATGGGCACGTCGGCCATCTGCCACAGCCGCTCGATCTGATGCTCTGTCAGCGCAGTGCCGAGCGGGGCGACAGCCTCGTCGATCCCGCCCTGCGCCAGCGCGATCACGTCCATATAGCCCTCGACCACGATCACGCGGCCCGACTTGCGCGCGGCGGGCAGGGCACGGTCGATGTTGTAGAGCGTCCGCCCCTTGTCGAAGAGGGGCGTCTCCGGCGAATTCAGATATTTCGGCTCGCCCTCGCCGATGATGCGCCCGCCGAACGCGATCACGCGTCCGCGCGCATCGCGGATCGGGATCATCAACCGCCCGCGGAATCGGTCATAGGGCGCCTTGCCGTCCACGGCGATCAGCAGGCCGGCCTCGACCAGCATGGGATCGCCATAGTCCTTCAGCGCGTCCTTCAGCTTGCCGCGCGAATCAGGCGCGAAGCCAATGCCAAAGGCGGTGGCTATCTCGGGCTTCACGCCGCGCTTTTCCAGAACAGAGCGCGCGTCGCCCCCGGCGATGCCTTGAAGCTGGCTCGTGAACCAGCCGGCCGCATCGGCCATCGCTTCGACCAGCCCCTTAGCGCGCTCGGCCTTTTCTGCGGCCTTGCGATCCATCGCCGGCATGTCGAGCCCGGCGGCCTGGGCCAACTCCTTAACCGCGTCGATGAACGGCAGACCGCGATTGTCGGTCAGCCAGCGAATCGCGTCCCCATGCGCGCCGCAGCCGAAGCAGTGATAGAAGCCCTTGTCGTCGTTGACGTAGAAGGACGGGCTCTTCTCGTTGTGGAAGGGGCAGCAGGCGCGAAATTCGCGGCCGGCCTTTTGCAGTTTCGTCGTCTTGCCGATCAGGCTCGACAAGGTCGTGCGGTGACGCAGTTCGTCTAGGAAGGCGGGCGAGAGACTCACCCGCCTTCCTTATCTCATCCAATGCCCCGGGGGGAAGGGTTCAGGCGAGCGCGGCCTTCACCAATCCACTTGCCTTGGCCATGTCCAGGTTCGCGGCGTGGCGCGTCTTCAGCTCCGCCATCACGCGGCCCATGTCCTTCATGCCCGATGCGCCAATCTCGGTCTTGATCGCCTCGATCGCCGCGGTCGTCTCTTCATCCGACAGCACCGCCGGCAGGAAGCGTTCGATCACCGCGACTTCGGCCGCTTCCGCCGCCGCGAGTTCGGGGCGGCCGCCCTTTTCGTACATCTCGATCGATTCGCGGCGCTGCTTCACCATCTTCTGCAGCACTTCGACCACCAGCGCGTCGTCGCTGTCCGGCGCCTTGCCGGTACGCGCTTCGATGTCGCGGTTCTTGATCGCGGCCTGGATCAGGCTGATCGCGTTGCGGGAATCCTTGTCGCCGGCCTTCATGGCGGCGATCTGGGCGGCTTTGATGTCGTCACGAATCATGGGAGAAGCCCATACCGCCGGTTGACGGATGGGGCGAGGGGGCGTAGCCGCCGCGACTTAGCGACATTGCTGCAAACCAAACCGGAGTGCCCGCCGATCATGGCCGACGCCACCTTTTCGCACGTCCCCGATGGAGCCACGGGCGTTCTCGTCCTGGCAAGCGGAGAGGTGATCTGGGGCCGAGGCTTCGGCGCCGAGGGCCAGGCGGTCGGCGAAGTGTGCTTCCACACCGCGATGACCGGCTATCAGGAGATCATGACCGACCCGTCGTTCGCGGGCCAGATGATCTGCTTCACCTTTCCACACATCGGCAATGTCGGCGCGAACCCCGACGACGTGGAGGCCGATAACCCCCACGCGCTGGGCATGATCGTGCGCGAGGACGTGACCGCGCCGTCGAACTTCCGCTCGGCCGAACATCTCGATCACTGGATGAAGAAGCACGCGCGGATCGGCTTGTCGGGCATCGACACCCGCGCACTGACCCGCCGCATCCGCGTCGGCGGCGCGCCCAACGGCGTGATCGCGCATTCGGCCACGGGTGACTTCGACATTGCGCTGCTTCAGCAGATGGCGCGCGAGTGGCCGGGGCTGGAGGGCATGGACCTCGCCAAGGCCGTGACGCGCGAAACGCATGGCGGCTGGGGCGAGGATCGCGCTGGCGGCGTGTGGCGGCTGGGCTTCGGGTACGGCGCGGCGGACGAAGGGCAGCGCCCGCACGTCGTTGCGATCGATTACGGCAGCAAGCACAACATCTTCCGCAATCTTGTTCAGGCCGGTGCGAAGGTGTCGGTGGTGCCGGCGACGGCGACCTACGACGAGATCATGGCGCTGAACCCCGACGGCATCTTCCTGTCGAACGGCCCCGGCGATCCCGCCGCGACCGGTGAGTACGCAGTGCCTGTGATCCAGCAGCTGCTGGCTACGACCAAGCCGCTGTTCGGCATCTGCCTGGGCCACCAGCTGCTCGCGCTCGCGGTCGGCGCACGCACGACCAAGATGTTCCAAGGCCACCGCGGCGCCAACCACCCGGTCAAGCGGCTGAAGGATGGCGCGGTCGAAATCACGTCGATGAACCACGGCTTCGCGGTCGAACGCGACAGTCTGCCCACCAACGCGCGCGAGACGCATGTGTCGCTGTTCGACGGCAGCAACGCCGGGCTGGAACTGACCGACCGCAAGGCGTTCTCGGTCCAGTACCACCCCGAGGCGAGCCCGGGACCGCAGGATAGCTTCTATCTGTTCGAGCGGTTTGTGGGTTCGCTGAAGTGACCCTTTCTCCCGGTTCAACCGTGGCGGGTGAGGCCGATCAATGGATGCTGTTCGAAAGGATGAGCACGGACGGTTATCCGTTGATCATCCTCGTACGCAACGGGGACCCCGTCGTCAGCGAAGCGCTAAAAGCTGGCTTGCTCTCGGTAGTATCGTGCAAGGCGGACTCCAGCATCTTTTTTGATAATGGACTGCCACAATACACAGACCGGATCTATCCCATAGAAGACAAGCTGGCTCATGAGCTCGAAAGATGTAATTTCGCCGTCTTTCATGTTGCGAGCGTCTCTGGCGAAGGTCAACGACGTTTAATTTATGCGCATGCTGAGCCTGTCGATTTCGAGAGGATGCTCAAATCGGTGAAGGTTGAAGGGTATTCATTTAGCACTGATACGCCTCTCGACCATAGCGACCTCATCGACCTCATCACTCCGTCCGCTACCGACCGGCAGTTAAGTGGGGATATGAGCGTAATTTCAAACCTTAGTAAGAACGGTGACGACGGCACGGCGGCGCGAAAGACAGATTTTTGGTTCTACGGGGCCACCAATGCTCTCGAGGCACTGATCGCAGATCTCACCCCATGGGGATTTGCGATCGATCATTGGCTTGATGAGGCAGAGGGAGTGGTACTGACAACTAACACCGCCGTTGATCTGGATAGTTTCAAAAGCCTGACGCCGGTTCTTGTCGCTACAGCAGAAACGCACGGTGTAAAGTATGATGGGTGGGAGACGTTCGTTGTGAGCCCGGAAGCCCCGGAACCTGACCCAATCGCGACGCCGCAGCCAAAATCTCTGTTAAGCAAATTATTTGGGGCCAAGAAGAACTGACATGCCCAAACGCACCGACATCTCCTCCATCCTCGTCATTGGCGCGGGTCCGATCATCATCGGGCAGGCGTGCGAGTTCGATTATTCGGGCACGCAGGCGATCAAGGCGCTGAAGGAAGAGGGCTATCGCATCGTCCTCGTGAACAGCAATCCGGCGACGATCATGACCGACCCGGACCTGGCCGACGCGACCTATGTCGAGCCGATCACGCCCGAAGTCGTCGCCAAGATCATCGAGAAGGAGCGGCCCGACGCCGTCCTGCCGACGATGGGCGGGCAGACCGCGCTCAACACCGCGCTGGCGCTGTTCCATGACGGCACGCTGGAGAAGTTCGGCGTCACGATGATCGGCGCCGATGCCGAAGCGATCGACAAGGCCGAGGACCGCCAGAAGTTCAAGGAAGCGATGACCAAGATCGGGCTGGAAAGCGCCCGCTCGGCCATCGCCCACACGCTGGAAGAGGCGCTGGAGGGGCTGGAATATACCGGGCTGCCCGCCGTCATCCGTCCGAGCTTCACGCTGGGCGGCACCGGCGGTGGCATTGCGTACAACCGCGAGGAGTTCGTCGAGATCGTCCGCAAGGGCCTCGATCTGTCGCCGACCACCGAAGTGCTGATCGAGGAATCGCTCCTCGGGTGGAAAGAGTATGAGATGGAGGTCGTGCGGGACCGCAACGACAACGCCATCATCGTCTGCTCGATCGAGAATATCGACCCGATGGGCGTCCACACGGGCGACTCGATCACCGTCGCGCCGGCGCTGACGCTGACCGACAAGGAATATCAGATCATGCGCAATGCATCGATCGCGGTACTCCGGGAAATCGGTGTCGAAACGGGCGGTTCGAACGTGCAGTTCTCGGTCAATCCGAAGGACGGCCGCCTGATCGTCATCGAGATGAATCCGCGCGTTAGCCGATCGTCGGCGCTGGCGTCCAAGGCCACCGGCTTCCCGATCGCGAAGGTCGCGGCGAAGCTAGCGGTCGGCTACACGCTCGATGAAATCACCAACGACATCACCGGCGCGACGCCGGCGTCGTTCGAGCCGACGATCGATTATGTCGTCACCAAGATCCCGCGCTTCGCCTTCGAGAAGTTCAAGGGTGCCGAAGCGACGCTGGGCACGGCGATGAAGTCGGTCGGCGAGGTCATGGCAATCGGCCGCAACATCCACGAATCGATGCAGAAGGCGCTGCGCGGGCTGGAAACCGGCCTGTCGGGTTTCAACACCGTCGACCGGATTGCCGGCCGCCCGCGCGAGGAGATCGAAGCGGCACTGGCCGTCGCGACGCCCGACCGGTTGCTGGTCGCGGCACAAGCGCTGCGGGAAGGCTTTACGGTCGCCGAAATCCACGCGATCGCGAAGTTCGATCCGTGGTTTCTGGAGCGGATCGCCGAGATCGTCGAGGCGGAAAAGGAAGTCTGCGCCAACGGGCTGCCCATCGAAGCCGCCGGTATGCGCCGCTTGAAGGCGATGGGCTTCAGCGACAAGCGGCTCGCGTGGCTCGCGCTCCAATCGGCCAATCTGCGCGGCATGCAGCGCGGCATCGCGCGCGGTTCCGGGCTGATCCACGAGGCGGTCAAGGCGATGACCGGTGGCGTGACCGAGGACGAGGTGCGCGAGCACCGGCTGAAGCTGGGCGTGCGTCCGGTCTTCAAGCGGATCGACACCTGCGCGGCCGAATTCGACGCCAAGACGCCGTATATGTATTCGACCTACGAAGCGCCGAGCTTCGGCGAGCCAGAGAATGAGGCGATGCCGTCCGATCGGCGCAAGATCGTCATCCTGGGCGGCGGTCCGAACCGGATCGGGCAGGGGATCGAGTTCGATTACTGCTGCTGCCATGCCTGTTTCGCGCTGGCCGACGCGGGCTTCGAGACGATCATGGTTAACTGCAACCCGGAGACGGTCAGCACCGACTATGACACGTCGGACCGTCTCTATTTCGAGCCGCTGACCGCCGAGGACGTGCTGGAAATCCTGCATGTCGAACAGCAATCGGGCGAGCTGGTCGGCGTGATCGTCCAGTTCGGCGGGCAGACGCCGCTGAACCTCGCCAAGGCGCTGGAGGATGCCGGTATCCCGATCCTGGGTACCAGCCCGGACGCGATCGACCTGGCCGAGGACCGGGAGCGCTTCGCCGCGCTCGTCGCCAAGCTGGGCCTGAAGCAGCCGGCCAACGGCATCGCACGCAGCCGCGAGGAAGCGATCGCGGTGGCCGAACGCATCGGCTACCCGGTGCTGATGCGCCCGAGCTATGTGCTCGGCGGACGCGCGATGGAGGTGGTCGATACCGTCGCTCAACTCGACAACTATATCCAGACCGCGGTGCAGGTGTCGGGCGATTCGCCGGTGCTGATCGACAGCTATCTGCGCGACGCGATCGAGGTCGATGTCGATGCGATCTGCGACGGGGCCGACGTGGTCGTCGCGGGCGTCATGCAGCACATCGAGGAAGCCGGCGTCCATTCGGGCGACAGTGCCTGCACCCTGCCGCCGTACAGCCTGCCTGCGGACGTGATCGCCGAGATCGAGCGTCAGGCCGACAGCCTCGCGCGTGCGCTAGGCGTCGTCGGGCTGATGAACATCCAGTTCGCGGTAAAGGACGGCGTCGTCTACCTCATCGAGGTGAACCCGCGGGCCAGCCGCACGGTGCCGTTCGTCGCCAAGGCGGTGGGATCGCCGATCGCCAAGATCGCATCGCGCGTGATGGCGGGCGAGAAGCTGGTCGACCTGCCCAAGATCAACAAGGCGGACGGGCATATCGCCGTCAAGGAAGCGGTCTTCCCGTTCAACCGCTTCCCCGGCGTCGACCCGGTGCTCTCCCCGGAAATGAAGTCGACCGGCGAAGTCATGGGGATCGATCGCGACTTCGACATCGCCTTTGCCAAGGCCCAGCTCGGCGCAGGCGTCGTGCTGCCCAAAAGCGGCACCGTCTTCGTGAGCGTCAAGGACAGCGACAAGCCGGTGATCCTGCCCGGCGCCCGTATCCTGGCCGAACAGGGCTTCCACATCATCGCGACCGGCGGCACTGCCGATTATCTGCTGGCGAACGGTGTGACCGTGGAGCCGGTGCTGAAGGTCGCGCAGGGTCGCCCGAACATCGTCGATCGCATCCGCGACGGCGATGTGGCGATGGTGTTCAACACGACCGAGGGGTGGCAATCGCTGAAGGACAGCCAGGACATCCGCAAGTCGGCCCTGGCGCAAAAGGTGCCGTATTTCACCACGGCTTCGGCGTCCGTCGCGGCGGCGCGGTCGATCGCGGCGCTCAGCGGCGCCTCCCTTGAAGTACGTCCGCTACAGTCTTATTATTCGCAGTCGCACAACTGATCCCCACAAGCTGGTTGATGTGCGGGCGGGCTTTCAGGGAAGCCCGTCTGGGGAAAGGGGCGTTTGAAGGAATAGGACATGGCGACCGTCGAGAAGATGCCGATGCTGGCCGAGGGCTATGAGAAGCTCCACGCCGATCTGAAGCGTCTGAAAGAAGAGCGGCCGCAGATCGTGGACGCGATCGAGGAAGCGCGCGCCCACGGCGACTTGTCCGAAAACGCCGAATATCACGCGGCGAAGGAACGGCAGGGCCAGATCGAGGCGTCGATCGCCGATATCGAGGACAAGCTCAACCGCGCGCAGATCATCGACCCGAAGGACTTGTCGGGCGACAAGATCGTGTTCGGCGCGACCGTGACCCTGCTGGACGAGGACGACAAGCCGATCCGCTACCAGATCGTCGGCCAGACCGAGGCGGATGCGAAGACCGGCCGGATCAGTTACAACTCGCCGCTCGGCCGTGCCCTGATCGGGCGCCGCGTCGAGGACGAGGTCGAAGTGTCGGTGCCGGCGGGCGACCGCTATTATCTGGTCAACAAGATCGAGTTCATCTGATCCGCCGCGTTGTCCGGGCATCCGCGGCGACCGCGTGATCCCGGCGCCGCTCGATTGTACCGAGTGCCAAGGGCGAAGAGGGCTGCGTGAGATACTGGTATAGAGTAGCCCCGGCCACCGTGACGATCGCGGTGCTGACCGCTGCGATCAGCCTGTTTGTCATGATTTTCCGACTGAGCCAGTACACCGCGCTCGCCGCCGGCTTCATTCCGGCGCGTGCGAGCATGGGCTTCGCGGGCGAGGCGCCGGGGCTGGTTCCCAATATCCTGACGCCGCTGACGTCGACCGTGCTGCACGGGGGCCTGCTGCACCTGGCGTTCAACCTCGTCACGCTCGTCTTTTGCGGTGTCGGGGTCGAGCGTGCGCTGGGCGGGCGCGGGATGGTCGTGCTCTATGTGCTGGGCGCCTATGCCGCCTGCCTAGCGCAATGGGCGGTGGGGCCTGGATCGCCGGTGCCGATGATCGGCGCGAGCGGCGCCGCTTCCGCGATCGTGGGCGCCTATGCGTTGCTCTATGGACGGCAGCGGACGAAGGACGTCGGGCCGATCCCGGCGTGGCTGCTGCATGTGCTGTGGCTGCTGGCCGCGTGGACGCTGCTCAATCTCGCGATGGGGGTGCTGAGCCTGCAGGCGGGGATGCCGATCGCAGCAGCCGCGCATATCGGCGGGTTCATCCTGGGCGTCGCGCTCTGCCGCCCCCTGCTTCTCTGGCGGTGGCGAAAGGCCTGAAGCGGTGCCGGGCGCCTCTCCGTAAGCGCCCGACCTCGATCCGGACTTTAGGCGGGAACGAAGCTGTCGCCGTCCTCCAGCACGCGGAGTTTGCCGTCGGCGAGGGCGAAGACTGCGCCGTGAATGCTGAGGGTGCCGTCGTCCAGAGCCTTCTGCACGAACGGGAAGGTCTTGAGGTTGGCGATCGAGACGCGCACGCCTTCCTGCTCGAGCGCGGTCTGGCCAGCCTCGGAAACGCCATGCTCCGACACGACCTTCTCCCGCGCGTCATCGAGCAGGCCGATCCATTCGGCGACGAAGCCACCTTCGCCGGGCTTGGCATCGGCCAGGCTCTGCGTCAGCGCTGCATTCACGCCGCCGCAGGCACCGTGTCCGAGAACCAGGATTTCCTCGACCTGCAGCTTGGTCACTGCGAATTCCAGTGCGGCCGACACGCCGTGTAGACCGCCTGAGGCATCGAACGGCGGCACCAATGCTGCCACGTTGCGCACCACGAACACCTCGCCGGGGCGTGAGCCGAAGATCGTCGCGGGATCGACGCGGCTGTCGGAGCAGGCGATGATCATCACCTTCGGGCTCTGACCGGTCGCGAGTTCGCTCCAGCGCTCACGTTCCTCCAGCCATTCGCCGCCGCGGAACCGGTAATAGCCGTCGACCAGATCGGAGAAGTGGGTCATCGAATTCCTCTATCGGTTGGCGGCCCGCAGGCCGTCTGCGCCATGCAACCTAAATCGATCCTTTCGGTTCCACCATTGTCGGATTGGACCGGCATGGCTATCTCGCAGCCCATGAACGAGATGAGTCCGCTCCCCCGGCCGGAACGCCAGCGCAAGCCCGACTGGATCCGCGTCAAGGCTCCGACCAGCGCCGGTTTCGCAGCTACCCGCGCGCTGATGCGGTCGAAAAGCCTGACGACCGTCTGCGAGGAGGCGGCGTGCCCCAACATCGGCGAATGCTGGTCGAAGAAGCACGCGACCGTCATGATCCTGGGCGACACCTGCACCCGCGCCTGCGCCTTCTGCAACGTGAAGACCGGCATGCCGCGCAAGGTCGACGTGAACGAGCCGAACAACGTCGCGGATGCCGCGGCGCAGATGGGGCTGAACCACATCGTCATCACCTCGGTCGACCGCGACGACCTGCCCGATGGCGGCGCGTCGCAGTTCGTGAAGGTGATTGAGGCGGTGCGCGCCGCCAACCCAACTACGACGATCGAGATCCTGACACCCGACTTCCGCAACAAGCATGAGGCGGCGGTCGAGGCGATCGTTGCGGCACGCCCCGACGTGTACAATCACAATCTGGAAACGGTGCCGCGGCTCTATCCGACGATCCGGCCGGGTGCGCGTTATTATGCGTCGCTGCGGTTGCTCGAGTCGGTGAAGAAGCTCGATCCGTCGATCTTCACCAAGTCCGGCATCATGCTGGGCCTGGGCGAGGAACGGCTGGAGGTCCATCAAGTGATGGACGACATGCGCAGCGCCGACATCGATTTCCTGACGATGGGCCAATACCTCCAGCCAACCCCGCGCCATGCCAAGGTGCAGGATTTCGTGACGCCGGCCGCGTTCGACGCCTATGCCGCGATCGGTCGCGCGAAGGGGTTTTTGCTGGTCGCCTCGTCACCGTTGACGCGGTCGAGCTATCACGCGGGAGACGACTTCGCCAAGATGCGCGCCAATCGCGAAGCGAAGCTGGGAAGGGTCGTGGCGTGATCCAATTTCCTCTCCTGCAAGGGGAGGTGGCGCGCGCCAGCGCGACGGAGGGGTGTCACCCTTTCCGGATAACGCGTCACCCCTCCGTCAGCGTTGCGCGCTGCCACCTCCCCTTGCAGGGGAGGATTTAGCATGCCCAAGCATTCTGAAACCCGGCATCTGCCCTACACGCCCGAGCAGATGTTCGACCTGGTCGCCGATGTTCGCGCCTATGCCGAATTCCTGCCGTGGGTGACCGCGATCCGCGTGCGATCGAATAGCGACACCGAAATGGTCGCCGACATGATCGTTGGGTTCAAGGGCCTGCGTGAGAGCTTCACGTCGCGCGTGGAGAAGGAACGGCCGGATCGCATCCGGGTCGAATATGTCGACGGACCACTCCAGCATCTGACGAACGACTGGAAGTTCCGCCCGGATGGGGCGGGGGGATGCCTGGTCGATTTCTGCGTCGACTTCGCCTTCAAGAACCGAATGTTCGAGATGATCGCGGGGCAGGTCTTCGACCGCGCATTGCGTCGGATGATCGGTGCGTTCGAGGAACGCGCGGCGAAGCTCTATGGCGACTCCGCGACCGGCTCGTCGGCTTCCGGCAGCAACAGTTCGAGCGCGCACAGCGCGGCCTGAAGCCGGACACCGCCGCGACCGAGATCGCCGAACTGGCGCGTGTCGGCCACGACCTGATCGGGATTGCCGCCGCGCTCGGCCCGCGCGAACACGACGGTGCCGACGGGCTTCGTCTCGCTGCCGCCGCCTGGGCCGGCAACCCCGGTAATGGCCACCGCGACATCGGCGTTCGTCTTCGCGAGCGCATTCTGCGCCATCTGCCACGCCGTCGCGACCGACACCGCGCCGAATGTCTCGAGCACATCACCCGAGACCTTCAGCATCGCGGTCTTCGCCTCGTTGGCGTAGGTCACGAAGGCGCCTTCGAACACGTCCGACGACCCCGGCACCTCGGTCAGCGCCACGGCGACCAGGCCGCCGGTGCAGCTCTCGGCAGTGGCGATACGGCGACCGGCCGCCCGGTTCGCCTCGACGACGCGCGCGGCAAGTTCGACCAGCCGATCGGGCAGGACGGTGTCCCGGCGGTCGCTCATGGACGAGCCTCGCGCGGGCAAAGCACCAAGTCCGCCTTGCGGCCCGACTTCGGCCGTGCCGCGCCCGACATGTCGAGCAGCGTGACGACCAGTGCGGCGGTGTTCTTCGCCGGCAGCGGATCGATCAATGTCAGCACGCGATCGATGTTCGGACAGTCCTTGGCCTTCACTTCCTTCGCCAGCAGCGGTGCGACCATCGACGTCACCATCGGGCGGGCAAGCTCGCTGTCGACCATCTGGCCACCCTGCGGCCCGAGCAGCTTGCGCAAACCCTCCTTGGCGCGCGGCCACGCGGCGTCACTCTCTGCGCTATATTTCGCGGTCAAGGACGCCACCGAGCGGCGGAGCAGGGCGTTCGCCGGCAGGACGGGCGCACAGGTCGCCGCAACGCTGCCGATCATGGCGGGGGCGAGCGCGAGGAACAGCGCCTCGGCATCCGGCTGCGGGATGCAAGCCGTTGTCTGGGCCTGGGCCGTGGTCGCGCTGAGCAGGGCGGTAGCGGCGAGAAGCGGGCGGAAGATCATGTCGGTTACTTTCCGGGTACGCGGATGGTGGCGACGGCCTGGGCAGCGATGCCCTCGCCCCGCCCGGTGAAGCCCAGGCGTTCGGTCGTCGTCGCCTTTACGCTTACCTGGTCGGCGTCGAGCCGCAAGATGTCGGCGATCCGTATACGAATGGGTTCACGGTGCGGACCGATCTTGGGCGCCTCGCAAATGATCGTCAGGTCGACGAAATCGATGATCCCGCCGCGCGCCGCGACCAGCGCGGCGGCATGGGCGAGGAACTGGTCGGACGCCGCCCCTTTCCACTGCGGATCGCTGGGCGGAAAGTGGCTGCCGATGTCGCCGGCCGCGATGGTCCCGAGCAGTGCATCGGTGATGGCGTGGAGCGCGACGTCGGCGTCGCTATGGCCCGACAGGCCCTTGTCATGGGGGATGAGCACGCCACCGAGCCACAATTCCTCGCCCGCTTCCAGACGGTGAACGTCGTAGCCGCTGGCGCTTCGCGAGATCATCGTCGCCCCCCGGTTGCGCTCGGCCGCAGCGAAATCGGCGGGGTGGGTCACTTTATCGAGCATTATATCACCTTCGACGGTTACGACCGTCCCTCCATGCGCGCGCAGGACTTGTGCGTCATCCGTCGCTTGGCGCGCCTCGTCCCACGCCGCATGGGCGGCACGGATCGCACTCAGCCGGAACGCCTGCGGCGTCTGGACCCTGACCACATTCGAACGGTCGATGGTATCGCTCAGCGTTTCATAGGCGCGGGCGATCGTGTCCGCGACGGCGAGCACGGGAACCGCACCCGGCGCCTCGTCCAGGGCGGCGAGCAGGCGATCGATCACCTCTGCCGACAGGAAAGGGCGGGCCGCGTCGTGGATGAGGACGCGGTCGGCGCTCTTAATCGCCGCGAGTCCGGCCAAGACCGACTCGCGGCGCGTGGCACCGCCGATGACGTAATGCGCGTCGCCGATCGCGGCCTTCAGCGCCTCTTCCTGCCCGGCGCCGATAACCACGACGACCTCGCCGATCGCGGGATGGTGCGACAGCGCGGCGTGGCTGTGCGCGACCATCGGTTTGCCGGCGAGGGATGCGAATTGCTTCGGCCGGTCACCGCCCGCACGCTCGCCCTTGCCGGCGGCGACGATGATGGCGGCGGTGCGGGGAGGGGACATGGTGTGCCTCGAATAAAACCGTTCGCCCTGAGCCTGTCGAAGGGCCGTACTTCGATACGCCCACTGGTCGCTCGCGGCATGAAGAACGGTGCCTAGACAAGCTCAGCACGAACGGGGTGAGTTGGCGGCTCCCTAACGCGTCGCTGCGATGGCCGCCAGCCTTGCCGCACACGCGCCTTTCCGCTATGCGCTGCCTAAATTTCAGGCACTTCTTATGCGCATTACACCGATCGACATCGGTCCGGTTCGGATCGACACGCCCGTCTTTCTGGCGCCGATGACCGGCGTCACCGACCTGCCGTTCCGCCGCGTCGTCCGCGGGTACGGATCGGGTCTGAACGTTACCGAAATGGTCGCTAGCCAGGCGGCGATCCGCGAGACGCGCCAATCGCTGCAGAAATTCGCCTGGGACCCGATCGAGGACCCCGTGTCGATGCAGCTGGTCGGCTGCACGCCTTACGAGATGGGAGAGGCGGCCAAGCTGAGCGAGGATCGCGGCGCGGCGATCGTCGACATCAACATGGGCTGCCCGGTGCGCAAGGTGACGAACGGCGACGCCGGTTCGGCGCTGATGCGTGATTTGCCGCTGGCGACCGACCTGATCAAGGCGGTGGTCGGCGCAGTGAAGGTCCCCGTCACGCTCAAGATGCGGATGGGCTGGGATCATTCGAGCCTGAACGCTCCCGAGTTGTCGCGCATCGCCGAGGACCTCGGCGTCAAGCTGATCACCGTCCACGGTCGCACGCGCAACCAGATGTACAAGGGCTCGGCTGACTGGGCCTTCGTACGCAGCGTGAAAGAGGCGGTCAGCGTGCCCGTGATCGTCAACGGCGACATTTGCTCGCCCGAAGACGCGCGCGCGGCGCTCGAACAGTCAGGCGCGGACGGCGTGATGATCGGGCGCGGTGCCTATGGGAAGCCTTGGCTGCTGCGTCAGGTGATGGACGCGCTGGAAGGGCGCGATCCGCGGCCGGAGCCGGGCCTGGACGAGCAGTATCGCCTGATCATCGGCCATTATGACGACATGCTGTCGCTCTATGGCGAGCACACCGGCGTTGCCATGGCACGCAAGCACCTCGGCTGGTACACGCGTGGTCTGCATGGGTCGGCCGAATTCCGCAATTCGGTGAACAAGGTCGGCGAATCGGCGACCGTCAAGGCGATGCTGGCGGAATTCTACGCCCCCTGGACGAACCGCGCCGCCGCGTGACGCCGTTGCCGCCGCCCGGTTTCGATGAGTTGTTTGCGGCGATGCCGGTGGCGATGCTCGTCATCGACCCGGCGGGCCGGATCGCCCTGGCGAATGCGGCTTGCGAGACGCTGCTCAACTTTTCCGAACGCGCGATGCGGGGGCAGGATGTCGATGCCTTCGTCCGCTTCGATCAGGCTTTCGCCGATCGTCGCAAGGGTCGGACGTTCGCCGCCTATGACGCCGACATCGGGCTGGGCCGGATCGGCCGCGTGCGCGCCGATCTGGTCGAGTGCGATATTCCCGACCGATCGGGATGGACGATCATGACGTTGCGGGTCGTGCCGGGCGGGCGCGGGCCGGATCGTACCGCCAATGCCCGCGCGGCGATCGGCGCCGCGGCGATGCTGGCCCATGAGATCAAGAACCCGCTGTCGGGCATCCGCGGCGCCGCGCAATTGTTAGGCGACGGCGGCGGGGCGGGGGCGCTGACCACACTCATCACGACGGAGGTCGACCGCATCGCATCGCTGATCGACCGGATGCAGGACTTTACCGACACCCGCCCACCGCAACTCGAAGCGCACAACGTCTACCCCCTGCTCGACCATGTGCGAGAGGTGGCGCGGGCGGGGTTCGCCCAGGACATCGCGATCGACGAGCGGTTCGATCCCTCGCTGCCGCCGGCCTTGGTCGATGCGGGCGCACTGACGCAGATCCTGCTGAACCTCGTCAAGAATGCCGCGGAGGCGGTCGAGGGAGCGGAGGATCGACGTATCCTGCTCGCCACGGCTTATCGTCACGGAATGGCGGCGAGCCCGGCACCGGGGCGTCCGCGCGTCCCCCTGCCGATAGAGATCAGCATCATCGACACCGGTCCCGGCGCCCCGCCGGACATCGCCGAGCACCTTTTCGAGCCTTTCGTCTCGGGCAAGGCGGAAGGGCGGGGGCTGGGCCTGCCGCTCGTCGCCAAGCTGGTCCGCGACATGGGCGGGATCGTGACCTATGCCCGCGAGGGCGAACCGCGGCGGACGGTGTTCCGCCTGCTGCTGCAAAGGGCGAAGACATGACCGCAGCCGGCCGCATCCTGGTGGTCGACGACGATGCCGCGATCCGTACGGTCGTGGGGGAGGCCCTGCGCCGCAAGGGATACGAGGTCGCGACCGTCGCCTCGCTGAGCGATCTGCGCACGGCACTGGCGAAGGGCTTGCCCGACGTTTTGGTAACTGACGTCGTCCTGCCCGATGGCGATGGGCTTGATCTGGTCCCGCAGATTCTGGCCGAGCATCCCGCATTGCCGATCATCGTCCTGTCGGCACGTAACACATTGTCGACCGCGGTCCGGGCGACGGAGGCTGGAGCCTTCGATTACCTGCCCAAACCCTTCGACCTCGATGTCCTGGCCCAGGCCGTTGCGGGAGGCCTTGCGCGGGCACGGCGGGGGAGCGAGGCTGCGACAGAGGATGTCGACGATTCGCTGCCGCTGATCGGTCGATCGCCCGCGATGCAGGGCGTCTATCGCGTCATCGCGCGCGTCGTTTCCAACGACCTGACCGTTCTCGTGTCGGGCGAGTCTGGAACCGGCAAGGAGCTTGTCGCGCGCGCGATCCATGATCTCGGCCCGCGGCGCGGCGCGCCCTTCGTCGCGCTGAACATGGCGGCGATCCCGCGCGAGCTGATCGAGGCGGAGCTGTTCGGCCACGAACGCGGCGCATTTACCGGAGCCGCATCGCGCGTCGCGGGCAAGTTCGAGCAGGCCGCCGGCGGGACGTTGTTCCTCGATGAGATCGGCGACATGCCGATGGATGCGCAGACCCGGCTGCTGCGTGTCCTCCAGTCGGGCGAGTTCACGACGGTCGGCGGGTCGCGCACGATCCGCGCCGACGTGCGGATCGTCGCGGCGACCAACAAGGACCTGGCTGCCCAGGTCGCCGGCGGCGGCTTTCGCGAAGACCTGTTCTACCGCCTCAACGTCGTGCCGATCGCGCTGCCCGCGCTGCGGGAGCGGCGGCAGGACATAGCTTTGCTAGCGCGCCATTTCCTCGATCGCGCGGCAGAGGACGGTTTGCCGCACAAGCGCATTGATGAGGGTGCGATCGCGCTGCTCGAAGCGCATGGCTGGCCCGGAAACGTGCGCGAGCTCGAGAACCTGATGCGCCGTCTGGCCGCGCTCAGTCGCGACGAATGGATCGGCGCCCAAGACATTCAGGCGATGCTGAAGGTCGCGGCCGTCGACGGCATGGCGGCGGGTACGCCTGGCCTGAAGGCGGCCGTTCTGGCTCGATTGACGGAGATCGAGGGGGAACGGGCCGGCGCTTTGGACGACGGGACGCTCTACGATCGGATCATCGCCGAGGTCGAACGCCCGCTGATCGTAGCGATGCTCGAACGCCATGGCGGCAATCAGTTGCGGGCGGCACGGGCGATGGGAATAAACCGCAACACGCTGCGCAAGCGCTTGGATGACCTGGCGATCGACATGCCCGAAGGGCGCCGCCCGGGCCGGGACGTCGACGGAGAATAACGTAGCGACCAAATTATGTGTTTTCTCGGCAACACCAACGGTGTAGGCGCGCAACGATGACTGTTGCGGCGGTGCCGATCGACGAGCCTGCGGCGCCCCTTCGGCGCTTCGCTGTCACGCCTGCGATAGAATTCGGCGTCATCGCCGTGATGATCGCCGTGGCGGTGGCCAGTTGGCGGATCATCGCGGCGACCAGTGCATCCAAATCCCTGTTCAGTCCGACGATGGCGGCGGCGCTCCTAACCGCCAATCTCATCCCGGCGGTCATGCTGATCGTCCTGATCGGCCGGCGCATCGCCATTCGGCGCGCCGCGCGTGCATCAATCGCGGGGAAGGGGCGGCTTCACGTCCGCCTGGTGGCCGTCTTCTCGCTGATGGCGAGCATTCCGATCGTGCTGACGGTCGTCGCAGCGTCGATGATGTTCCAGTCGGGCGTACAGCTCTGGGGCTCCGAACGCGCGGTCGGCGCCTTCAACAGCACGCTCGCGCTGGCCAAGCAGGGGCAGGACGTCGTCGTCGAACGCTGGACCGACGAAGCGCTGTCGATGGCGCAGGATATTCGGCGCTTCTACCCGACGATCCCGGCGGAATCCGTGTCGTTCCAGCAGTATTTCCTGCAACAGACGCTCTATCGTAACCTCTTCCATTCCCTGCTTTTTCGCATCGTCGACGGTCGCACGATCGAGCCGATCTACGGATATGAGGTGCCGGAAGCCGATGTCTTTGCCCGACAGGTATCCGGTCGCGCACTGAACGTGCTGCGCGACAAGGATCGCTACATCGATTTCGATACAAAGCTGGTCTGGGTGGTGACGCCGGTCGATCGCGCCCGGAACATCTTCCTCTATGTCGCGACCCCGAACAACGTCGACTTCCTCAACAAGCAGAGCAAGGACGCCGTCGATCTGCTGTCGGACTATTCCTCGCTCCAGTCCCGCGCCCGCCTGCTTCAATTGCAATTCAACGCCGTCCTCTTCGGCGTGGCTCTGTTGATCGTCGCTCTGGCAACATGGATCGCGCTGGCCGTGGCGGACCGGTTGGTGCGCCCGATCGACGAACTGGTGAATGCCGCCGAAAAGGTGGCCGGCGGCGATCTCGGCACCCGCGTGCCGGTCGGGCCGGTCTCCGATGAAGTCAGCGTGCTGGCCGACGCGTTCAATCGCATGACCGGTCGGCTCCAGGCACAGACCGGCGCTCTAGTCGACGCCAACGCGGAGTCGGAGAGCCGCCGGGTGCTGATCGAGGCCGTGATGTCGGGTGTCACCGCCGGGGTCGTCGCGGTCGGCGACGAGCGGACGGTGCGACTGGTGAACAGTTCGGCGCTTGCCCTGATCGCGCCGGGCGCCAATGTCGTCGGCCAGCCGCTTGCCACAATTTCGCCCGAGCTCGACGCGCTGCTCGCCAGTGGCGCGCGCGAAGGGGTGGTGCAGATCAGCGCGAGCGGCGAGGCGCGGACGCTGGCGGTGAAGATCACGCGGGATGACGACGGCAACGTCTTGACCTTCGACGACATCACCCAGCAGCTGATCGACCAGCGTCGCGCCGCCTGGTCCGACGTCGCGCGCCGAATCGCGCACGAGATCAAGAACCCGCTCACCCCGATCCAGCTCGCGGCGGAGCGCCTGCAACGCCGCTACGGCAAGCTGGCACCGGAAGGCGACACGACATTCGGGCGACTGACCGATACGATTGTCCGACAGGTCGGTGACTTACGGCGGATGGTCGACGAATTCTCCTCCTTCGCCCGGATGCCCAAGCCGGTCTTCCGGGAGGAATCACTGGTCGATCTCGCGCGGCAGGCGGTCTTCCTGCACGAGGTCGCGCACCCTGCGATCCGCTTCGCACTGATCTATCAGGACCCGGCGCCCAACCTCGTGTGCGACCGACGCCAGATCGGCCAGGCGCTCACCAACCTCGTCAAGAACGCGGTGGAGGCGATCGAGGCGCGGGTGGGCGACGACGTCCCCGCGGGGGAGATTACGGTCGCTTTGACCGCTGGCCGCGCCGTCGGCGTCCAGATCGCCGACAACGGCATCGGCCTGCCGGTCGAGCGCGATCGCATCGTCGAGCCCTACATGACCACGCGCGCCCGCGGCACCGGCCTGGGCCTGGCGATCGTCAAGAAGATCGTCGAGGAGCATTTCGGAACGATGCACTTCACCGACCGCCCCGGTGGCGGCACCGTCGTGACGCTGGCGTTCGACGCGACGACCCTGTCCAGTCTGGTCGACCCCAACGCGCCGGACGACTCCTCCGACCCCAGCCCTGCCATGCTTACGCGTAATCGGATGACCCCATGAGTATCGATATCCTCGTCGTCGACGACGAATATGACATCCGCGAACTGGTCGCCGGCGTGCTGGAGGACGAGGGCTACGACACGCGCCTCGCCGCCGATAGCGATGCCGCGCTGGAGGCGATTGCTACGCGGCGGCCGAGCCTGGTGCTGCTGGACGTCTGGCTGCAGGGCTCCCGCCTCGATGGGCTCGATCTGCTCGACGAGATCAAGCGGCGTGACCCGTCAATCCCGGTTCTGGTAATTTCGGGCCACGGCAATATCGACACCGCCGTCGCCGCGATCCGTCGGGGTGCGTCGGACTTCATCGAGAAGCCCTTCGAGGCGGAGCGGCTGCTGCTGCTGGTCGAACGCGCGACAGAAACCGAACGGCTGCGGCGCGAGATCGCATCGCTGCGGGCGTCGGTCGGCCGTGAGGACGACCTGACCGGCAGTTCGACCGCGATCAATGCCGTCCGCGCCACGCTGAAGCGGGTCGCCTCGACCGGCAGCCGCGTGCTCATCTCAGGCGGGGCCGGTGTCGGCAAGGAAGTCGCCGCGCGGCTGCTGCATGGCTGGTCGGGCCGTGCCACGGCGCCGTTTGTGATCGTCAGCGCGGCGCGAATGACGCCGGAGCGGGTCGAGGAGGAATTGTTCGGCGTGGAGGAGGGGGGCGACCTCGTCCGGCCTGGCCTGCTCGAACAGGCGCATGGGGGCACGTTGTTCCTCGACGAGATCGCCGACATGCCGATCGCGACCCAAGCGCGCATTCTACGCGTGTTGACCGATCAGAGCTTCACGCGCGTCGGTGGCACGCGGGTCGTCAAGGTCGATGTCCGCGTCGTATCGGCGACCGCGCGCGACTTGCAGGATGAGATCGCCGAAGGGCGGTTTCGCGAGGATCTCTATTACCGCCTCAACGTCGTGCCGGTCGTCATCCCGGCACTGGCCGAGCGACGCGAGGACATCCCGGCGCTCGTCGAGCATTTCGTCGCGCATTATGCCTCCGAACGCCGCGTGCCGACGCCGGAAGTTGCCCCCGACGCGATGGTTGCGCTGCAAAGCTATGAATGGCCCGGCAACGTCCGCCAGCTGCGCAACGTCGTCGAGCGAACGATCATCCTCGCGCCGGGCAACCGCATCGGCCGCATCGACCTGGATCTGCTGCCGCCCGAGGTCCTCGGCCGCGGCGAAGGGGAGGGCGGTGGCTCCGCGGCGATCATGGGTGCGCCGCTCCGGGAGGCCCGCGAAAGCTTCGAACGCGAATATCTCCGAATCCAGATTCGCCGGTTCTCCGGGAATATCAGCCGGACGGCGAGCTTCATTGGAATGGAGCGATCGGCGCTGCACCGCAAGCTGAAGCTGCTCGGCATCACTGAAACCCGCGAGGACTGAGGCCGGACCGTTCGCGATTGGGCGAGGGGTGTCGGCGCCGCAAAACTGGACGTGGAACAACCCGCCGCCTAGATTGTCCTAGCCGGATGCCGAGGGGGCACGCGGAAACGATGCCGGTTCAGCGGCACACAGCGGGCAAATCCCGCCAAAAACAAGGATGTATCATGGCCGAAAAGCAGACCTCGCTTCAGGACCTGTTCCTCAACGCGCTCCGCAAGTCGAAGACCCCGGTGACGATGTTCCTCGTCAAGGGCGTCAAGTTGCAGGGGATCGTGACGTGGTTCGACAATTTCTCCGTCCTGCTGCGCCGTGACGGCCAGTCGCAACTAATTTACAAGCATGCCATCTCGACGATCATGCCGTCCGGGCCGCTGGATGTCGCCGGTATCGTCGAGACGATCGGTGAATCGACGTCCAAGAACCCGGGATTGCAGGAAATCTTCCTCAACGCCGTGCGCAAGCAGGATGAGAGCGTCACGATGTTCCTTGTGAACGGCGTGATGCTCCAGGGCGGGATCGCCGCGTTCGACCTGTTCTGCATGCTGCTCCAGCGCGAGGGCATGGCCCAGCTCGTGTACAAACATGCCGTATCGACGATCCAGCCGGCCAATCCGCTGAACCTGGCCGACGAACAGGCGTCCGAAGAGGCCTGATGTCGACAGGATTCGATCGCGACCAGGAGGATTTCGCCCGCGGCGCGCGAGCGGTCGTCGTGCTGCCCGATCAGGGCGGGACGGCGCGCGACGCCGATGCGCGTCTGGCCGAGACCGCCGGTCTTGCACTCGCCATCGGCGTCGAGGTTGCGCACAAGATCGCCTATCGCGTCCGTGCGCCAAAACCAGCGACGCTGATCGGCAGCGGTCAGGTCGAGCAGCTGGCCGACGTCGTAAAGGCGGATGACCTGAGCCTCGCCGTGTTCGATGCGAATTTGACGCCCGTGCAGCAGCGCAATCTGGAGACGGCGCTGGGCTGCAAGGTGATCGACCGCACCGGCCTCATCCTCGAAATCTTCGGCGAGCGTGCCCGCACCGCGGAAGGGCGGCTGCAGGTCGAACTCGCCCACCTCGATTATCAGGCCGGTCGGCTGGTGCGCAGCTGGACCCACCTCGAACGGCAGCGCGGCGGCTTCGGCTTCCTGGGTGGTCCGGGAGAGACGCAGATCGAGGCCGATCGTCGCCTGATCCGCGACCGCATGGCCCGACTAAGGCGCGAGCTCGACCAGGTCAGCCGCACTCGCGGCCTGCACCGGGAACGGCGCCAACGTGCGCCCTGGCCGGTGATCGCGCTGGTCGGCTATACCAATGCCGGCAAATCGACGCTGTTCAACCGTCTGAGCGGCAGCGACGTGATGGCCGAGAATCTGCTGTTCGCGACACTCGACCCGACGCTGCGCCAAATCGCGTTGCCGGGCATCGACAAGGCGATCCTTTCGGACACCGTGGGCTTCGTGTCCGAACTACCGACCCAACTGGTTGCGGCGTTCAAGGCGACACTGGAAGAGGTGGTTTCGGCCGACCTCCTTGTCCACGTCCGCGACGTCGCGCACCCTGACAGTGCAGCGCAGAAGGCGGATGTCGAAGGCGTTCTGGCGGAGATCGGCGTCGAGGAGACGACCCCGCGGATCGAGGCTTGGAACAAGCTCGACCTGATCGCGGGTGACGCGCGTGAGGATTTGCTGGTCGAAGCACACCGGCGGGACGACGTCGTCGCCATTTCGGCGCTGACCGGGGAGGGGGTCGACGATCTGCTCGGCACCATCTCGGCGCTGCTGACGGCTGGGCACCAGCGCTATTCGATCACGCTGGATGCCGCCGACGGGGCGGGGGCGGCCTGGCTGCATCAGCACGGTCATGTGCTCGACCAGTCCGTTAAGGAGGATCGCGCAGTCTACGACGTACGGCTAGCGCCCAAGGACTATGATCGGTTTCTGGCGCGAGAGACAGCCGAAGGCGATTGAGACGCCAACCGCATCAGTTCGAACGCTTTTCCGCTGCCTTCACGTCGCGCCATAGCGCCTCCTGCTCATCGAGCGACAGGGTCGGAAATGCGTCCCCGGCCGCTGCCTCCATCGCCCGGAAGCGACGCTCGAACTTCGCATTGGCCGCTCGCAAAGCCGTCTCGGGATCGATACCCAGCTTGCGCGCCCAATTGACCACAGCCAGCAGCAGGTCGCCGACTTCCTCGGCGCGCTCCTCATCCGATGCGGCCTCGACTTCGGCAAGCTCCTCATCGACCTTCGCGCGGGCGCCGGCTGGATCCGGCCAGTCGAAGCCGGTCCGGGCCGCCCGCTTCTGCAACTTCTCGGCGCGCGACAACGCAGGCAGGTTCAAGGCCACACCGGCCAGTGCGCTGGGGTCTGCCTTCGCGGCGCGCTCCTCGGCCTTGATCGTCTCCCACAGATGATGGCCGCCTTCGTCGGCGTCTCCAAAGATGTGGGGATGCCGGCGCTCCATCTTGTCGCTGATCGCAGCGACGACGTCGGTCAGGGCGAAGTGACCGGCTTCCTCGGCGATCCGCGCGTGGAACACGACCTGAAGCAGCAGATCGCCGAGCTCGTCTTTCAATTCCGCGATATCGCCACGCGCGATCGCATCAGCGACCTCATAGGCTTCCTCGATCGTGTAAGGCGCGATCGACTCGAACGTCTGGACCGTGTCCCATTCGCAGCCGGTCTGGGGATCGCGGAGGCGGGCCATGATGGTTACCAAGCGCTCGATCATTGCCCACCCTTGTTGCTGCCGGTTAGAAAAGACACATTCTTCGCCAATTAGAAATGACACACGGTTGTTAGCAGCGGGG
>NZ_JBHUFC010000003.1:0-604 GCF_042681125.1 Sphingomonas floccifaciens
GCCACGGTAGCCGTCAGTGGCCTCACCGCCCAGAACAAGGTTTATGACGGCACCACGCAAGCGACGCTGACCGGCGGCACCATCACCGCGTTCGGTTCGGACGTGGTGACGCTGACCCAGGGTACGGCGGCCTTTGCCGACAAGAACGCCGGCACGGGCAAGTCCGTCACGGTATCGGGCTATGCGCTGACGGGGGCGGATGCGGGCAACTATACCCTCACCCAGCCGACCAGCCTGACCGCGGATATCACCCGCGCCGTCCTGACCGTCACCGGCGCTGCCGCACAGAACAAGGTCTATGACGGCAGCGTCAGCGCCACGGTGACCGGCGGCAGCGTCGCTGCGCTGGGCAGCGACACGGTGACCCTCGACGCCGCCAACGCGACCGGCACCTTCGCCGACAAGGCCGCGGGTACGGGCAAGGCGGTCACCGCGACCGGCTACACGCTGTCGGGTGCCGATGCCGCCAACTACGACCTCGCTCAGCCGAACGGCCTGACCGCCGACATCGCGCGTGCCATGCTGGCCGTCACCGGCGCAATCGCGCAGGACAAGGTGTATGACGGGGGTGTCAGCGCCACGCTGACCGGCGGCAGCGTCGCCG
>NZ_JBHUFC010000003.1:650-44228 GCF_042681125.1 Sphingomonas floccifaciens
AAGGCCGCGGGAACGAGCAAGGCGGTCATTGCGACAGGTTACACGTTGTCGGGCATCGATGCCGCCAACTACGACCTGACCCAGCCGACCGGCCTGACCGCCAATATCGGCAAGGCCACGGTAGCCGTTACCGGCGTCACCGCCCAGAACAAGGTCTATGACGGCAACACTGCGGCGGTCGTTACGGGCGGTACGGTGGACACGGTTACCGGCGATACCGTCTCATTGAGCGCCGGCGGCGTTACCGCCAGCTTCGCCGATCGACACGTGGGAACGGACAAGGTCGTCGTTGGAACCGGCTATACGCTGGTCGGCGCCGATGCCGCCAACTATATCCTGGTTCAGCCCACCGCGCTGACGGCCACCATCACGCGGTTGTCGAGCGTGACATGGACCGGGGCCGGCAACGGTCGTGATTGGTTCGACCCGGCCAACTGGGCAGGCGGTGCCTTGCCGGACGGTGCCAATGTCGCGGTCGTCACGCTGCCTGCGGGGGCCGACGTTCGCTTCGACACGCCGGACGGCGCGGGCATCGTTTCGCTGGACCAGCTGACGAGCGGAGGTAGCAACGCCACGACGCTGACGATGATGAGCGGTGGGCTGAACATCGCTAGCAGCCTCTCTGTCGGAACCCTCCTCCAGACCGAGGGCACGATCTTCGGTGCAGGAACAGTGACGGCTTCCAAGGGGTTCGAGCAATCGGGCGGGACCTTGGCGATGTCAGGCGCGGTTACGCTATATCAGACGGTCGGCAATCTGGCCTATACGTCGATCACGGCCGGCGGCGGATTGTCGATCAACGCAGCGGGATCGGTTCGCGCCGGCGAAACCAACGTTACAGGCACCTTCTCGATCACGGCAGGCGGCAATGTGGCGCTGGACGGACCGACGGTCGTCGACGGGCCTCTGGCTATCGCCGCCGGCACGTCGGGAGCAGGCACGATCACTCAGGATCGACCGCTGTCGGTGACCGGAACTGCCCAATTAAGTGCGCCAAACGCGATCTCCTTGAACGCCGACCGCAATACATTCGCCATGCCAGTTTCCTGTAACGGGACGAGCGGCGCGTCCGGCACCTGCGGAGCACCCGCATCGACCGGTACCACCGGAAGCGGATCCGGTACGGCAGGCGGCAGTGGTAGCACCTCCACCGGCGGCTCGACCGGTGGAAGCTCTACGGAAGGCTCAGGCGGAGGCACCTCCACCGGCGGTTCGACTGGCGGCTCTTCCACAGGCGGCTCGACTGGCGGCTCGACAACGGGCGGTTCGACCGGTGGCTCGTCCACGGGTGGTTCGACTGGCGGCTCGTCCACGGGTGGTTCGACCGGTGGCTCGTCGACGGGTGGTTCTACCGGTGGCTCGTCCACGGGTGGTTCGACTGGCGGCTCGTCCACGGGCGGTTCGACCGGTGGCTCGTCCACGGGTGGTTCGACCGGTGGCTCGTCGACGGGTGGTTCGACTGGCGGCTCGTCGACGGGTGGTTCGACTGGCGGCTCGTCAACGGGTGGTTCGACCGGTGGCTCGTCCACCGGCGGTTCGACCGGTGGTACGTCCACGGGTGGCTCGACTGGCGGCTCGTCCACGGGCGGTTCGAACGGTGGCTCGTCCACGGGTGGCTCGACCGGCGGGTCGTCCACGGGCGGTTCGAACGGTGGTTCTTCCACCGGCGGTTCGACCGGAGGTTCGTCCACGGGTGGTTCGACCGGTGGCTCGTCCACGGGTGGTTCGACCGGTGGCTCGTCAACGGGTGGTTCGACTGGCGGCTCGTCAACGGGTGGTTCGAACGGAGGCTCGTCCACGGGCGGTTCGACCGGCGGCTCGTCCACGGGTGGTTTGACCGGAGGCTCGTCCACGGGTGGTTCGACCGGTGGTGCACCCGGAGGCGGGACGAACACACTCGCCAATCGGACCGCAGAAGTGCGGCGGGTGACCAACACCCTGTCTTCGCTGACAAACGTTGGCGTCGGCGTGACGTCGACCGGCACCACCGGTTTCTCGGCGGGTGGCAGCGCGATGCTGCCGACATCGACGACCGTTACGTTCCAGCCGATCGCAGGGTCGTCGTCCGCTACCAACGGTGCTGCGTCGTCACCGCAATCCACGGGTGAAACGGTGGCCGAACGTGGCCCGTCGTTCACCACGGCCGATCTCGACAAGCCGAAATCGAAATATCGCACGACGCGCCCGCAGGTAAACCTTGGTGACAAGGTCTATTACGTAGGCAACTGATCGAAGAGGTAGATTACGACAGCGCCTGTCGATCCGCACCGGATCGGCAGGCGCTGTCTATTTGCATCTGGGCGATCTCGTCCCGGCCTCGCGGACGGACTAAGGCGTGATCACGTCCGCCCCCCGATCGACACACCGCTGCACGGTCAGGCGGCTGTCATCGAACGTCTCTGCCGATACGGCGGCTTCGCTCGGGAGGAGCGTTATTGCCCATCATGGCAGCTGTCAGCGGCCGCGATAATCAGCAAGAGCGGATGAGCCTTCGTCGGCCGATCAGGCGGCAGCCGCGACCAATCGCCCCGTGCGACGACGCAGGCTCGCGCCGATCGCGCCGAAGCCCAGGAGCATCATCGCCCAGGTGGCCGGTTCGGGGACCGCGGTCTGGACCGGGGGGACGGCCGGAGTGAGCGGGGTCGTGGGCTCCCCGGAAGTCACGGGCGCAAGCGGCACGACCGGGGTCAGGGGGAAGACCGAACCGCCGGGTTGTCCCGGGGTGACGGCAACGGACGGTGCCGGCGTGTCGATGATGTCGCTGAAATCGATTCCCGCGGTGCCGATATCATCGATCGGAAGCGGCGCCTCGCCGACAGGAACGGCAGCGATCCGATCGATGGCGGTCGTCGGCAGCACCGCCGCGCCGGTCGGCGGACGGCGGACGATCTGACTGCTCACGCGCGGGCCACGCGCCTTGGTCATGGCCAGCGGCGACGCCTTGACCTTCGTCAGGACGTGGATGTGACCGCGACGACCCGGGCTGCGCGCCATCAGCACCTGCATCAGCGAGATTGCGGGCGTGGCCGCGCTTGCGGCAGGAAGCAACGACGGCATCGCCTCGGCAGCAGCGGGCGGGCGTAATACGGACGGGTTCACGCCGGCCATGACGCCAGCCGCCATCGCCAGCCCGATGCACCCCATCACCGTCGTGGTGCGCCTCATCACACCTCTCCTCTTCAAATCGTGCAAACGTGTGAAACCCGCGATTTTATCCCGCATGGTCGTCTCCGCGGCAAAAACGGAAAACCGCGGGTAGAATTTCATGCATCGAGCCGACCGAAAATACATGCCGAGTACCGAACAGCCGCCCTAGGCCATCCGTCACCGATCCAGTTCTGGGATAGAATTCACACACTTTTTGCCGATCCGTTCCGACTCGTAACTTATGTTATTCGCGCACAGGCGTAAATGACTTGAAGACGCCGCTACTATCATTGTCCCGAAACAAGGCATTTACCATACCGAAATATGGCGCCGGGGCGGGATCGCTGCGGCATAGGGCAATGCGGCAACACCCCCATCGCGAGGACTACTCAAAACGGCGCGCCCGTCGTCCTGGCGTCGGCGCGGACGGTGATGGTCGGACCAGCGAGCGGACAATGGCGTCTGATCGTCCTTCCCGACAGGCGATGTGACCCGGAGCGAAGTATGCTGAAGGACACGTGAGCACCGAAAGCGCGGAATAGCGCCATTTTCAGGCCGGTATGGGCTGAAGTCGACCTGTCCCAGGTCGATCGTCAGAGACGGGTTCGTCTTCGGTATCGATCTCGCCTAAAAGGCCACGGATGGCCGAAAGCGACATCCTCCGGCGACTGCGCAGCCTGCCGCTTCATCCCGGCGCGCTGGGGCTGGCCGACGATGCCGCGCGGCTGGACTCGTTCGTGCTGACGACCGACCTGCTGGTCGAAGGCGTGCATTTCCTGCCCGACGACCCGCCCGGCGACGTCGCCTGGAAACTGCTGGCGACCAATTTGTCCGACCTCGCCGCCAAGGGCGCGACGCCCGAGGGTGTGCTGCTCGGCATGCCGCTCCACAGCCGCGACTGGGATGCCGCCTTCATCGATGGCTTGGACACGGCCCTGCGTCATTTCGGCTGCGCCCTGCTTGGCGGCGACACGGTGTCGGGCGGTCGGACCTATGCGCTGACCGCGATCGGCCGCGCGGCCATCGCTCCAATGCGGAGCGGCGCGCGTCCCGGGGATATCGCCTGGGTCACGGGCACGATCGGGGACGCCGGTGCCGGCCTCGCCATCGCCCGCGGCGCGGCCGGTCCCGAGCGCTTGCGCGATCGCTATCGCCGCCCGACGCCGCGGCTGGTCGAAGGGCTTGCGCTCGCTCCGCTCGTCACCGCGATGATGGACGTGTCCGATGGCCTGCTGATCGACGCGGGCCGGATGGCGAGCGCCAGCGGATGCGCGGTCGCGATCGATCTGACGCGCATCCCGCTGTCCGACGCCTATGCCGTATGGAGCGGCGACCGGATCGCCGCGGCGACGGCAGGCGACGATTACGAGCTGCTCTTCGCCCTCCCCCCCGGCGTCACGCCGCCGGTCGCCGCGACCGCGGTCGGTCGGTTCGCCGTCGGCCATGGCCTGACGCTGACCGACGACGGCGTCCCGGTGCCGTTGCCCGATCGTCTCGGCTGGCTACACGACTGATTTCGCAGGGTGCTTGCGCCCGCCCGAGCGCGCCTATAGCCTCCCCTCCTTGATCTCGGACCCGACCGCAAAGAGCCGGGCCGTTTCCTGACTGTAAGCCGCATTCGCGTTGCGTGAAGGAATTAGGGGAGGATCGCCTTATGATCATCGTATATCTGGCCATCGCGTGCGGCATTATCGCCGTACTCTATGGCATCGTCACCAGTTCGCAGGTGCTGAAAAGCCCCGCGGGCGATGCCAGGATGCAGGACATCGCCGCCGCCATTCAGGAAGGCGCCAAGGCCTATCTGGGCCGGCAATATACCACCATCGCCATCGTCGGCGTCGTCGTTGCGGCGGTGCTGTTCCTGACGCTCGGCACCGTCTCGCTCGCCGGCTTCCTGATCGGTGCGGTCCTGTCGGGCGTCGCCGGTTATGTCGGTATGCACATCTCGGTGCGCGCCAACGTCCGCACTGCGGAAGCCGCGCGCGGGTCGCTTCAGGGCGGGCTGACGCTCGCGTTCCGATCGGGTGCGATCACCGGCATGTTGGTGGCGGGTCTCGGCCTGCTCTCGATCGCCGGCATCTTCTGGTATCTGGTCGACCTGGCCGGCGTCGCGCCGAACGATCGCGAAGTGATCGAGGCGCTGACAGCGCTCGCCTTCGGCGCGTCGCTCATCTCGATCTTCGCGCGGCTGGGCGGCGGTATCTTCACTAAGGCCGCCGACGTCGGCGCCGACCTGGTCGGCAAGGTCGAGGCGGGTATCCCGGAGGACGACCCCCGCAACCCCGCGGTCATCGCCGACAATGTCGGCGACAACGTCGGTGACTGCGCCGGCATGGCCGCCGATCTGTTCGAAACCTATGTCGTGACCATCGGTCTGACGATGGTGTCGATCGCGCTGCTGGTGAAGGCGTCGTCGGCGGAGCTGCTGACGCTGATGTCGGTCCCGCTGCTCGTCGGCGGCGTGTGCATCATCACCTCGATCATCGGCACCTATTTCGTGCGGCTGGGATCGAAGGGCTCGATCATGGGCGCGCTGTACAAAGGGTTCTGGGTCACCGTCGCCCTGTCAGTCCTCGCGATCTACGGCGTGTTCCAATATGCGTTCGGCGACCTGAATGCGGTCATCGGCGGCGCAGGCTTCCTGGAAGGCGGCACCGATACGCTGACGACGGAAGCGGTGCTGGGCGCACAAGCGATCGGCACACAGGCGTTCACCGCGCTCGACCTGTTCTACTGCATGATGATCGGCCTTGCGGTGACCGGGCTGCTGGTCTGGATCACGGAATATTACACCGGCACCGCCTATCGCCCGGTCAAGTCGATCGCCAAGGCGTCGGAGACCGGCCATGGCACCAACGTCATCCAGGGCCTGGCGATCAGCCTGGAATCGACCGCGCTGCCGACGCTCGTCATCGTCGTCGCGGTGATCGCGACATATCAGCTGGCGGGGATCATCGGCGTGGCCTTCGCCGCGACTGCGCTGCTGGCGCTGGCCGGCATGGTGGTTGCGCTCGACGCCTATGGCCCGGTCACCGACAATGCCGGTGGCATCGCCGAGATGGCGGGCCTGCCCGACGACGTGCGGCACAGGACCGATGCGCTGGACGCGGTCGGCAATACGACCAAGGCGGTGACCAAGGGCTATGCGATCGGCTCCGCCGCGCTCGCCGCCCTCGTCCTGTTCGGCGCCTACACGACCGACCTCAAGGAGTTCTTTCCCGATGTCACGGTCGATTTCTCGCTGAGCAATCCGTACGTCATCGTCGGGCTGCTGCTCGGCGCGCTGCTGCCCTATCTGTTCGGCGCGTTCGGCATGACTGCGGTCGGCCGCGCGGCGGGCAGCGTGGTGCAGGACGTCCGCGACCAGTTCCGCGACAATCCGGGCATCATGCAGGGGACCAGCCGGCCGAATTACGGCCGCACGGTCGACATCGTGACCCGCGCGGCGATCAAGGAGATGATCATCCCCTCGCTGTTGCCGGTCGTCAGCCCGATCGCGGTCTATTACATCGTGACCGCTGTGGCCGGACAGGCGCAGGGCTTCGCCTCGCTCGGCGCGATGCTGCTCGGCGTGATCGTCTCGGGCCTGTTCGTCGCCATCTCGATGACGAGCGGCGGCGGCGCGTGGGACAATGCCAAGAAATATATCGAAGACGGCAACCATGGCGGCAAGGGCTCGGAAGCCCACAAGGCCGCGGTCACCGGCGACACGGTGGGCGATCCTTACAAGGATACGGCCGGCCCGGCCGTCAACCCGATGATCAAGATCACGAATATCGTCGCGCTGCTGCTGCTGGCAGCACTAGCTGGCAGCGCAGGTTGAGCTGACGCTCAACAAGCGCGACCGGCCGAGGGGTCCCCGCAAAGTATTACTTTGCGGGGTGCCCCGGCGGGGGCGGCAGAGCGCCCCCGACCGACGACGCGGCTTTGCCGCGTCGCGACACATCACCGAGCGCATTCACCTGTACGGTTAAGGGCACACCTAGCGACAGAGCATCGGGTTCCTATCTGAAGGCACCCGTCACTCTTTCCCGCAAGAAGGCTCCCCCCATGCGCTACAATCCGCTCGGCCGCACCGGTCTGTTCGTCTCCGAACTCTGCCTCGGCACGATGACCTTCGGCGGGGAGGGCATGTTCAAGGCGGTCGGCCAGGTCCAGCAGGACGAGGCCGATGCGCTGGTGCGGACCGCGGTCGAGGCGGGGGTGAACTTCATCGACACCGCCAACGTCTATTCGAACGGCCTGTCGGAAGAGATTACCGGCCAGGCGATCCGAAACCTCGGCTTGAAGCGCGAGGATGTCGTGCTCGCCACCAAGGTTCTCGGCCCGATGAGCGAGGGCGTCAACGCCCGCGGCGCCTCGCGCGGGCACATCATGGACCAAGTGAAGGCGTCGCTGAAGCGGCTGGGCACCGATCACATCGACCTTTACCAGATCCACGGCTGGGACCCGGCGACGCCGGTCGAGGAAACCGTCCGCGCGCTCGACGACCTCGTGCGGCAGGGTCATGTCCGCTACGTCGGCGTGTCGAACTGGGCGGCGTGGCAGATCGCCAAGGCGCTGGGCATCGCCGAACGGCTGGGCGCGAGCCGGTTCCAGTCGGTGCAGAGCTATTACACCATCGTCGGCCGCGACCTGGAGCGTGAGGTCGTGCCGATGCTCGAATCCGAAGGGCTCGGGCTGATGGTCTGGAGCCCGCTGGCCGGCGGCTATCTGTCGGGCAAATATCGGGGCGGCCAGGACAAGGACGGCCGGCGCGCGAATTTCGACTTCCCGCCGGTCGACATGGTGCGCGGCGATGCGGTGCTCGACGCGATGGATGGGATCGCCAAGGCCAAGGGCGTGTCGATCGCCCGCATCGCGCTCGCCTGGCTGCTGCACCGCCCAGTAGTCACCAGCGTCATCGTCGGCGCCAAGCGCGTCGAGCAGCTGGAGGACAATCTCGCCGCGATCGACGTGATGCTGGATACCGACGACCTCGCGACGCTCGATGCGGCGAGCCGGCTGACCCCCGAATATCCCGGCTGGATGATCGAACGCCAGGGCGAGTACCGCCGCGGCGCGATGGCCGGTATGCCGCCGGCGAAGGGTTGAAGGGCATCGCGCGTCGGGTTACCTTCCCGCCCATGAATGCGCTGTCGCACATCACCGCCGCGCTGGACGCCGAGACCTTCTCGATCGTCGAGCGGCTGGCCGGCGAACAGGGGCGTTCGGTCGAGGACTTCGCAGCGGAGGCCATTCGTCGCGTCGCCGAGAGCGAGGCCGACTACCGGGCGTTCCTCCAGGTCGGTATCGATGCGCTGGATCGCGGCGAGTTCGTCACGCACGAGGAAGTGATGGCGAAACTCGATGCGATGATCGCCAGGCACGAGGCGCGATGCCGCGACTGATCTGGTCGATTCCGGCGTCGCTCGACCTCGACCGTATCGACGCCTGGCTGACCGAACATCGCCCGCCCCGCCATACATTGGCGACGATCCGCGCCATTCGCGAGCGTGCGGAATGGTTGTCGACCTTCCCCCGCGGCGGTCGGCCCGGCCTCGATGGCTTACGTGTCGTCCATGTTTCGGACTCACGATATGTAATCGTCTATCGGCTCGTCGGAGATGACGTCATTGTCGTTCGCGTCCACCACGAACGCCAGGATTGGTGACGCCGCGATGACCCGCATCGGCCTCCTCGGCGGGTCCTTCAATCCCGCCCATCGCGGGCACCGCAGGATCACCCTCGCCGCGGTCCGGGCATTGGGGCTGGACGAGGCGTGGTGGCTGGTGTCGCCCGGCAATCCGCTGAAGGCGGGCGCGTCGGACATGGCGCCGCTTGCCGCTCGCCTCGGCTCCGCGCGACGGATGGCGCGCCACGCGCCGATCCGGGCAACGGCGATCGAAGCGAAGCTCGGCACGCGCTATACGATCGACACGCTCCGCGCGCTCAAGCGACGCTATCCGGCGAACGACTTCATCTGGCTGATGGGGGCGGACAATCTAGCCGGATTTCATCGCTGGCGGGCGTGGCGCGCGATCGCGCGGGAGATGCCGATTGCGGTCATCGCGCGTCCGGGGTATGACGGAGCTGCCCTCGCGGGTCCGGCGATGGCCTGGCTGCGGCGCTTCCGGCGACCGACGTCACACGCGAAACACTGGACCGAATGGAGTCCGCCGGCGCTCGTGCTCTTGCGCTTCCGCCCCGATCCGACCTCCGCAACCGCGGTGCGCGCCGCTTCGCCGAACTGGCATCTGACGCCGACGCGTGCCCTGTCGCCCGCACGGCATACCAACCCGATACTGGAGTAATCTTGGCCACCACCCCCACCGCCGCCCCCGATAACGCCCAGGCTGCCGACGCCGACAGCGCAGAGGCGCTGCACGCACTCATCCTGTCGAGCCTGGAGGACGATCAGGCGGTCGACACCGTCTCGATCCCGCTCGCCGGCAAGTCGTCGATCGCGGATTACATGGTCGTCGCCTCCGGCCGCTCGACCCGCCAGGTCGCGTCGATGGCGAACAAGCTGGCCGAGAAGATCAAGACCGAGTTCCGCCGCACCGCGCGCATCGAGGGCCTGCCCAACGCCGACTGGGTGCTGATCGATGCCGGCGACGTCATCATCCATCTGTTCCGTCCCGAAGTGCGCAGCTTCTACAATCTGGAACGGATGTGGGGCTTCGGCGACACGCCGGCCGGCGAGCTGAACTGAGGTCGCTCCTTGCGGCCCAGTCTTGAGAAGGTCACGCAACACGAGCGTGCCTATGTCCGCGCCGTGAACATTCGCGATGGCCGGGCGAACGGCTTCTGGCTGCCGATCATCCGGCGCTTGGCACTTCGACGCATGCCCGAGGCGCTGACGGTGCTGGCCGATGTCGAAGGCGACGAACGGCCCATGAAAGCCCGCCTCGACTATCGGCGCGCTTGGCGCCTAGGCAGCCCTGTCGCCGCGTACAACCGTGCGATCGACGCCTTCAATCGCGGACAGCTGGCGTCCTATCGGCACTGGCTGCGGCGCGCGGCCGACGCCGGCGATGCGGAGGCAAAGGACGAAGTGCGACGGTTCGAGACGCGCTTGCCACACGCCGACGCCCGACGGATCGGACGACATCGCCCGTATCGTCGATCGGAACTGCGCTGATGCTCCTTCACATTGTCGCACGTGGACGGATTGGCCGGAGTCCGGAAGGGGAGTTGGTCGATCGCTATCTGAAGCGGATCGGCTGGCCGGTGAAGGTTACCGAACTGCCCGATACCGGCGGCAAGATGCCGGACGCGGCCGGCGCGCGGATCGTGATGCTCGACGAGACGGGCGAGACGCCGGGGTCGGTCGCCTTCGCGCAAAGGATCGGACGGTGGCGCGACGACGGGGTACGCGAGTGCCGGTTCCTGATCGGTGCGGCCGACGGCTTCGACGATGCCCAGCGCGCGCAGGCCGACATGCTGTTGTCGTTCGGGCGGCTGACATGGCCGCACATGCTGGCGCGCGCGATGCTTGCCGAGCAATTGTGGCGGGCGACCGCGATCCTTTCGGGTCACCCCTATCATCGCGAGGGCTAGACTAGCCCTTGCCGCCGTGGCGATGTTGCTGCTGGGCGCGGCCGACGCCCCGCGCGCAGACCGGATCGCCGCCGCCGCCGCTGCGCGCGCCACCGCGCTCGAACGCCAGGCCGATGCCGAGCCCGATGCCGAACGCCGGATCCGCCTGCGCGAGGCCGCGATCACGGCGCGCATTCGTGCCGCCGAAGCCACCATCGCAGCGGCGCAGGCTCGGGTCGCCGAGACCGACCAGCGACTCGCCGAAGAAGCGCGCCGTCTGTCCGTCCGGCAGGCGCCGGCCACCCGCCTCGTCGCCGTGGTCCAGGCGCTGTCGCGGCGGCCGGCGGCGCTGACCATCCTCCAGCCGGGGACGACCGACGATATTGTCCACGCCCGCGCACTGCTCGGCACTATGCTGCCGATCGTCCAGGCCCGCACCGAGTCGCTTCGCCGCGACCTTGCTGAGACCCGTGCGCTGCGGGCTCGGGCGACCGAGGCCGCTACCGCGCTGACCCAGGCCAATGCCCGGCTCCAGTCTGGTCGCCTGGCGCTCGCACGGCTGCAGGGAGAGGAAAAGTTGCGCGGCGCAACTGGCGGCGGGACCGAGAGTCCGCAGGCGATCGCGCTTGGCGAGCGCGCGCGCGACCTCGCCGGGATGATGGCCGCCACCGCCGCGGCGGCCGATGTCCGCGCGTCGCTCGTCAGCCTCGCCGGCCCGCTGCCCCGCCCGGGCGGCGGCGATGCGGCGCCTGCTTTCACGCGGCCGCCCTATCGCCTGCCGGTCCGCGGCCGGATCGTCGAGGGGCTGGGCGAACTCTCCGACACCGGCGTGCGCTCACGCGGGCTCAGCCTAGCCGTCGCCGCCGGTGCGCCCGTCCTCGCCCCCGCCGCCGGACGAATCGTCTTCGCCCGGCGCTTCCGCGACTATGGCACCGTCGTCATCGTCGACCATGGGGGCGGCTGGTCGAGCGCGCTCACCGGCCTCGACGCGGCCGATCTCGCACCCGGCGATTCGGTCCGCATGGGCCAGCCGATCGGTCGCGCCGCGATGGCGGAGGCACCGCGGGTCACCGTCGAGCTCCGCCGCCGCGGCGTGGCGGTCGATCTGGCCCAACTGATCGGGTGATGCTCAGCCCCGGTTCATCGTCGCTCGTGCTTTGCTAAGCTCGCTACAAGCCTGTATCTTACCCGTTTCCACGCCGTACGTCAGGACATCGATGCCGCGTCCCTTCGCCTCCGCCCTGCAAGCCGCCGCCCTTGTCGGCACCATCGCGCTCGTGCCGGCGACCACCGCCGCGCTCGCGCAGGTCGATACCGGTGCGTACCGCGAACTCGACACGTTCATGGACATCTACAACCGGGTGAAGGCGGATTACGTCGACAAGGTCGATGACAAGACGCTGATGAAGGGTGCGATCCAGGGCATGCTCGCCGCGCTCGACCCGCATTCGAGCTATGTCGACGCGCTCGATTTCGACAATATGCGCATCGCGACCGAGGGCAATTACGGCGGCCTCGGCCTGACGGTCAGCATGGAGGACGGCGCGGTCAAGGTCATCGCCCCGACCGAGGATACGCCGGCGTATCGCGCAGGCATCAAGGCCGGCGACTATATCACCCACATCAATGGCACATTGATCTACGGCCAGTCGCTCGACGAGGCGATTCAGGGCATGCGCGGCCCTCCGGGCAGCAAGGTGTCGATCACCCTCGTCCGCCCCGGCCGCGACAAGCCGATCGACGTCACCCTCGTCCGAGAAGTCATCGTGCAGAAGCCGGTGAAGTGGGAGGTCAAGAACGGCATCGGCATCATCAACATCAATACGTTCAGCGCCAACACCGGCGCCGACACCCGCGCCGCGATCATGGCGATCGAGAAATCGCTGGGCCATGCGCCGCTCGGCTATGTCGTCGACCTGCGCGACAATGGCGGCGGGTTGCTGACCCAGGCGATCGAGGTCAGCGACGTGTTCCTCGACCATGGCGAAATCGTATCGCAGCGCGGTCGCGCGAAGACCGATATCGAGCGCTATTATGCGAAGCCCGGCGATCTGGCGAAGGGCCTGCCGGTCGTCGTCCTGACCGATTCGGGTACGGCCTCTGCGTCCGAGATCGTCGCCGGCGCGCTTCAGGATCACCACCGCGCGCTGGTGATGGGCGAGCGCAGCTTCGGCAAGGGCTCGGTCCAGACATTGCTGCCGCTGAGCGAGAATTCCGCGCTCCGCCTGACGACCGCGCGCTATTACACGCCATCAGGCCGGTCGGTGCAGGAGGGCGGGATCGAACCCGACATCGCCGTGCCGCAACTGTCCGATCCCGACCGCAAGTCGCGCCCGGTGTTCCGCGAGGCCGATTTGCGCCGCCACCTCATCAACACCGCCAAGGTCGACAACAAGGCGCTGGAGGAAGACACGATCGACGATCCGCGCTTCACCGCGACGGCGGAGGGTCTGAAGAAGGCCGGCGTGACCGACTTCCAGCTCGATTACGCGCTGAAGACGATCGGCCGGCTGGGCGGCGCGGCGCCGGCGAAGGCGCCGACGGTGACGGCGAAGCGGTGAGCGGTACTCAGTGATGCGCGCCCCCACCTCCGTTCGTGCTGAGCTTGTCGAAGCACCGTACTCCGATACGCCCGCTCTGACCTTGCGGCACAAAGAACGGTGCTTCGACCGGCTCAGCACGAACGGTGTGGTTCGATGACCGCCCGCCCGCTCGTCACCGCCAATCGCCTCGCGCTTTTAATCCCGGCCGCGCTGATGGCGGGGGCGCTCGGCTCGCAATATATCGGCGGGCTCTATCCGTGCGAGATGTGCCATTGGCAGCGCTGGCCGCATTATGCGGCGATCGTCGTCGCCGCGCTGGCCTTCGCCACCAGCGGCGGGACACGCCGCGGCCTGGTCCTGCTTGCCGCATTGCTGATCGCGATCAGCGGCGGGATCGGCGTCTTTCATGCCGGGGTCGAATATGGCTGGTGGGAAGGGATCACGACCTGCAGTTCGACCGTTCGTCCGACCGGAAGTACGGAAGAGATGCTGGCCCAGATCATGAACGCCCCGATGATTCGCTGCGACGTCGCGCAATGGACCTTTGCCGGTATCTCGCTCGCCGGGTTTAACGCGATCATCTCGCTGGTCGGTGCCGGCGTGGTCGCCTTGCTGGCGGTCAAGCGATGACCCGCTGGCGTCCGGGCGATCGCCGCGAGGGCACGAACGCGATGATCCGTGTCGACCAGGCCGGCGAATATGGCGCGACGCGCATTTACGCCGGCCAGCTGGCGATCCTGGGGGATCGCTCGCCCGCTGGGCGCAAGGTCGCGCATATGGCCGAGCAGGAAGAGCGCCACCGCGAATTCTTCGACGCGATGATCGCGCGGCGTGGCGTCCGGCCGACCGTGTTCCAGCCATTCTGGCACGTCGCCGGCTTCGCGCTGGGTGCCGTCACCGCCGCCATCGGGCCGGAGGCGGCAATGGCCTGCACTGCGGCGGTCGAAACCGAGATCGACCTGCATTACGCCGCACAACTCGACGAACTCGGCACCAAGGACCCGGAACTGTCCGACGCCGTCGCGCGATTCCGCGACGAGGAACTCGAACATCGCGACACCGCGTTCGCCAGCGGGGCGGAAAACGCGCCCGCCTATCCGCTGCTCTCGGCCGCGATCCGGCTGGGATGCCGCGCCGCGATCGCGGTCGCCAAACGCATTTGAGAAGGACCTGACGATGCTCAAACCGATCCTGATCGCCGCCGGGCTGACTCTCGCCGCCACCGCGACGCCGGCCGCCGCGCAGGACGCTCCGATCAACGGCGTCGTCATCCTGTACGGCGACCAGAAATGCCCGACAAATCAGGACGGCGACGAGATCGTCGTCTGTCAGCGTCGCGACGCCAGCGAGCAGTTCCGCATCCCCAAGGAAATCCGCCAGCCGGAGATCAAGCCGGAATATCAGGCGTGGGCGACGCGGGTCGATCAGGCGCTGACGCTCGGCAACGGCGGGATCGGGAGTTGCTCGGCGGTCGGCCCCGGCGGCGGCATCGGCTGCGCGGGCCAGCAGATCCAGAATAACAAGCGCATCATCGAGGCCAAGAAGCGCGAGGATAACGCCTATATCCCGAAGTGAGGGGTCTTCGCCGCGTTCGTGTCTAGAGAGCGGAAGGTTGCCGTTAGAGGAGCCTAAACCCGCAAAGGCTTCGCCCAACGGTTCGTGCTGAGCGCAGTCGAAGCCCTCGATGCCGAGCTGCCCTTCGACTTCGCTCAGGGCGAACGGGGTTCGGGATAGTTCGTCGCCGTAGACCCTACGCGCCATTGCCCCGTGTCAGTGCCCCGGTTAGCCTGTGTCGGGAAGCAGCCGGGGGCGGACATGGCGACGATCATCGGACAGGCGGACGCGCCGCCAGCACGGCGCAACCTGGCACCCGACACCTACGAACGCATCCTGAGCGGCGGCGCGGTCATCCTCCTGATCGCCATCCTCGCCGCGCTGTGGCGTGGGCGCGAGCAGTTCGACCGCGTGCCCGGACCGGTGTGGCTTCACCTCGCCACGATCACCCTCGCCGTCGCGCTGACTCCGGTCCTGTTGCTCGGCCGCCGCGGTGCGCGCCGGCATCGCACGGTGGGCACGATCTGGGTCGTCGCCATGCTCGCCACCGCGGCATCGTCGTTCCTGATCCGCGAGATCGCGAACGGCCGCCCGAGTCTCATCCACGTCCTGTCGGCCTGGACGCTGTTCCAGGTGCCGCTGCTATGGTGGCTCGCACGAACCCATCAGGTGGAGCGCCACCGCCGGGCCGTGCGCGCGCTGGTAACGGGAGCACTGCTGGTCGCAGGCTTCTTCACTTTCCCGTTCAACCGCCTGCTCGGCCATTGGCTGTTCGGGTGACGACCGCCCGGTGTTACGGCGCGCGTTCGGGCATCTCGATCGGCGCCGTTCGCTCACCCCGATAGACCGCGTCGTCGAGCGCCCCTTCCCCCCGCGCGACGCAGGTCGCCACGGTCAGGTTCGCACTGGCGCTGGGCACCGTGCGGGTCATGTCGAGCAGCCGGTCGAAGGGAAGGACCAGACCGACGACCAGCGCCACCTGCTCGGCCGACACGCCGACCGCGCCCAGCATCGCGGTCAGCATGAACAGCGATGCCGAGGGCACCGGCGCGGTCCCGAACGCGGCGAGCGCGCCCGTCGCCAGCATCGTCGCCAGCATCACGCCGTCCGGCACGATACCGAGCGCCTGAAGCGAGAACTGGCCCAGCAGCCCGACATACATCGCCGTCCCATCCTTGCCGATGCTCGCCCCCAGCGGCAGCACCGTGGAGGCGACCCCGCGCGCGACGCCCAACCGGTCCTGCGCGACCCGCAGTGCCACCGGCAGCGTCGCGGAGGACGAGGCGGTGGAGAAGGCGACCGCCAGCGCATCGACGATCTTGCGGAAAAAGCGCGTTACCGACACCCGCGCGACGAAGCGCAAAAGTGCGGCATGGACCACCGCCATCTGGAACAGCGACGCGAGTACGACGCACAGCGCGAGCCAGCCGATATGGACGAACACGCCCAGCCCCGCCGTCGCGATCGCGTTGGCGATGAGGGCGAGGACACCCAGCGGCGTCAGCTCCATCACGATCCGCACGATCCTGAGCAGCACTGCCGACAGCGACTGAAGCATGCGGGCGACCGGCTCGCCCGCTTCGCCCGCGACCAGCGTGCCGACACCGAGCAGGATGCTGACGAAGATGATCGCCAGCATGTCGCCCTTCGCCAGCGCTTCGACGATGTTGGTGGGGACGATGCCGATCAGCTGCTCGTAGGGCGTCACCGCCTCGCCCAGCACGTGCGGTGCGACTCCGGCCAGCGCGGCGCCCTCGCCCGGCCGCAGGATCAGCCCCGCCGCCATCCCGACGCTGACCGCGATCAAGGTGGTCAGCGCGAAGAAGGCGACCGTCCGCCCTCCGACGCTGCCCAGCTTGCGCACGTCGCCAAGCGCGGTGATCCCGGCGGCGATGGTGACGAGCACGATCGGCACGACCAGCATCCGGATCGCACGGACGAACAGGTCGCCGAAAATCGCGATTCTGGGGGCGACGGCCGGTGCGAACAGCCCGATCAGGACGCCGATGACGAGCCCGCCGACCACGCGTTGCCACAGGGGAATGGCGAACCAGCGGCGGAAAAGGGTCACGCCAGCGCCCTTATCTCCGTTCGTGCTGAGCCTGTCGAAGCGCCGCTCTTTGACCCGCGCGCGGTGCGCTCGCGGCACGAAGGACGGTGCTTCGACAAGCTCAGCACGAACGGTTTTGACAGATCAGGAGATTACTGCCCGCCCGCCGACACGCGCGCGGCCTGGCCGTCGCCTTCGGGTGCGGCCACGATGTCACGGGTCACCGTTCCCTTGTCGACCACCACCGTCTGCGGGTCGCCGGCCGAGGCGCGGATGCCGGCGTCGGCGACGTCGCGGCCGGCCGACGACAAGGCGCTCGTCTCGCTCGGGCTCCGTGGGGCCGGGCCGCCGAACAGGGCGTCCAGCGCCTGGCTGGACGGGCTCTGGTCCTGCGGGCGGGCGGCGCCCGGCTGCGGCGGGGTCAACGCGAAATCGGGCGGGATGACCAGCGGCGCCTGGCGCGCGGTGGCGAACTCGTCGGGACGGGCACGGTCGAAGCCCGAGCGGCCGCAGCCGGCAAGGGCGACGGCGGTCATTGCGACGAGGACGAGCTTACGCATTCTCACTTCTCCTGAAGACCCGGCTTGGCCGCCTTGGGCGCGAACAGCGCACGGACGAGCAGGATCACGACACCGATGGTAATCGCGGCGTCGGCGACATTGAAGACCAAAAAGGGGCGCCATTCGCCGAAGTGCAGATCGGCATAGTCGACGACATAGCCCAGCCGCACCCGATCGAGGATGTTACCCATCGCGCCGCCAAGCACGAGCGCCAGCGCGAGCATGTCGCCCGTCACCTTCTCGCGCCACATCCAGATGCCGACGCCGATCGCGATGACACCGGTCAGCGCGACCAGCGCCCAGCGCGTGACGGGACCATCGGCGGGCAGCAGCCCCAACGAAATGCCGATATTCGGCACGAAGCGAAGGTCAAAGAATGACACGATCTCGCGCGCGTCGCCGATCTGGCGGATGCCCATCGGCCCCGTCACCCAAGCCTTGATCAGCTGGTCGATGGCGAAAATCGCGACGGCGAGCGCGAAGCCGGGGGTACGGGAACGAAGCATCTGCACTTTCAGCCGACGACGGACGCGCAGCGGTCGCACAACGCGCCGTCCTGCGCAACCTCGGGCAGGTGGCGCCAGCACCGACCGCACTTTTGATAGTCGGTACGGGTGACCGCGATGCTCTCGCCCTTCGTCACCCTGGCGACGATGAACGTCTCCGCCAGCAACGCGGCATCGAGTGGCATGTCGGGGACCGTCACTTCCGCCTCGTTCGACGACCGGATCGTCTTTTCGCGACGATAGGGCTCGATCGCTTCGGTCACCTGCGCGCGCAGGCGACGGACATCGGCCCAGTTGGTCGACACCGCATCGTCACCCGGCAGCGTCGGCAATTCCGGCCATTCGAGGAAGTGGACGGAGCCATCTTCGCTCGGGAAGCGCGCCTGCCACACCTCTTCCGCCGTGAACGCCAGGATCGGCGCGGCGTAGCGGACCAGCGCGTGGAACAGCACGTCCATAACGGTCCGGCACGCGCGCCGCCGGACGCTGTCGGGGGCGTCGCAATAGAGCGAATCCTTGCGGATATCGAAGTAGAAGGCCGACAGATCGTCCTGCGCAAATTCGGTCAGCGCGCGGGAATAGCGGTTGAATTCGAACGCTTCCGCCGCCGAGCGCAGTTCCGCATCGAGCTGGCCGAGCCGATGGAGGATGTAGAGCTCAAGCTCAGGCATCTCGGCGACGTCGAGCCGCTCGCCATCGTCGAACCCGTCGAGCGCGCCCAGGAGGTAGCGGAACGTGTTGCGCAGCTTGCGATAGGTGTCGCCGGTGCCGGCGAGCACTTCCTTACCGATGCGCACATCCTCGAAATAGTCGGTCTGTGCGACCCAGAGGCGCAGAATGTCGGCGCCCGATTCGCCGATCACCTTCAGCGGGTCGACGACGTTGCCGAGCGACTTGGACATCTTGCGCCCGTTGCCGTCGAGCGCGAAGCCGTGGGTGAGCACCGCGTCATAGGGCGCCCGTCCGCGCGTTCCGCAGCTTTCCAGCAGCGACGACTGGAACCAGCCGCGATGCTGGTCGGAGCCTTCGAGGTACAGGTTCGCGCGCGTGCCTTCGCCGTAGCGCGCCTCCACGGTGAACACATGGGTGCTCCCCGAATCGAACCACACGTCGAGGATGTCGCTCTGCGGCTCGTAATCGGCCAGAGCATAGTCCGGCCCCAACAATGCCTGATGGTCCGCGCCGAACCAGGCGTCGGCGCCGCCCGCCTTGAACGCCTCGACGATGCGCGCGTTCACGCCCGCGTCGTTCAGATACTCACCGGTCTGGCGGTGGACGTAGAGCGCGATCGGCACGCCCCAGGCGCGCTGGCGGCTGATGACCCAGTCGGGGCGTCCCTCGACCATCGAGCGGATGCGGTTCTGGCTGCGACCCGGCACCCAGCGCGTCCGTTCGATCGCGTCGAGCGCGAGTTCGCGCAGCGTCGGCCCGTTGCCGAGACCCACGCCCAGCGCCGGCACGGTGCCCGCGCCGACCTCGACCGGCTGTGCCATCGCGGCCATCGCGATCTGCTCCGGCGAAGGCTCCGCCGCGCGGTCCATCGGGATGAACCACTGCGGCGTGCAGCGGAAGATGATCTTCGCCTTCGACCGCCAGCTATGGGGATAGCTGTGTGCGAAGTCGTCCGATGCCGCCAGCAGCGCACCGACCTCGCGCAGGTCCGAACAGATCGGCCCGTCGCTCGCGGTGAACTTCTTGTTGATGACGGACCCCTGCCCGCCGAGCCACGCCCAGTCGGCGCGGTAGAAGCCGGCATCGTCGACCGCGAATACGGGATCGATGCCATGTGCCTTGCACAGCGCGAAGTCGTCTTCGCCATGGTCGGGCGCCATGTGGACCAAGCCGGTACCGGCGTCGGTCGTGACGAAGTCACCGGGCAGCAGCGGACGCGGCTTGGCGAAGAACCCGCCGAGATGGTGCATCGGGTGACGAGCGACCGCGCCGGCGAGGTCGGAGCCGCTGATCCTGACCGGCGATCCGTCGCTGACGATGCCGGTACGATTCTCGAACGCGTTGAGCAGAGGCTCGGCGACCAGGAAGCGCAGGTCGACACCGCCCTGCGTACACAGGAGATAATCAACCTCCGGCCCATAAGCCAAAGCCTGGTTCACCGGGATCGTCCACGGCGTCGTCGTCCAGATCACCGCATGGGCACCGACCAGTTCGGGTGCGTTGGGCGCCTCGACGATCTCGAAGCCGACGTCGATCTGAGTCGAGGTGATGTCCTCATATTCGACCTCGGCCTCGGCCAGCGCAGTCTTCTCGACCGGCGACCACATTACAGGCTTGGCGCCGCGGTACAGCTGGCCGCTTTCCGCGAACTTCAGCAGCTCGCCGACGATCGTTGCCTCGGCCTCGTACTTCATGGTGAGATAGGGGTCGTCCCAGTCGCCCTGCACGCCCAGCCGCTTGAACTGCTCGCGCTGCACGTCGACCCATTTGGCGGCATAGGCGCGGCATTCGGCGCGGAATTCCTGCGCCGGAACCTCGTCCTTCGACCGTTTCTTGGCGCGATAGGCTTCCTCGATCTTCCATTCGATCGGCAGGCCGTGGCAGTCCCAGCCGGGAACATAGGGCGCGTCCTTGCCCAGCAGCGTCTGCGAGCGGACGACCAGATCCTTCAGGATCTTGTTCATCGCATGGCCCATATGAATGTCGCCATTGGCATAGGGCGGGCCGTCGTGGAGGATGAACCGCTCGCGTCCCGCGCGCTGCTCGCGCAGCCGCTCGTAAATCCCGATCCGCGCCCAGCGTTCCAGGATCGCCGGTTCCTTGGCGGCAAGGCCGGCCTTCATGGGGAAATCGGTCTTCGGCAGGAAGACGGTGTCGCGCCAATCGCGCGCGGACTCTGGGGCGTCGGTCATAGATTGTTGGCCCTTAGCGCGTCACTCGGGCCGTAACAAATGGGATTGCGAAGGAGACACCTTCTCCCGTTCGGGCTGAGCCTGTCGAAGCCCTGCCCTTCTTCTACCGTCGCGCGTCAGAAGGGCAGCCCTTCGACAAGCTCAGGGCGAACGAGGAGAGGGCGTAGCGCCTATGGCGCCGAAAGGATCTGTCGCGCGCGGTCGCAATCGGCGACCATCTGCGCCTGCAAAGCCGCCAGATCGGGGAATTTTGCCTCGGGACGCAGATACTCGATCAACTCGACCTCGATCATCTGCCCATAGAGATCCCCGCCGAAATCGAAGAAATAGGCCTCGAGCAATTCGACCGGCGGCTCGAACATCGGCCGGATGCCCAGGTTCGCCGCCCCCATCAGCACGCGCCCGTCGGGCAGCCGCCCGCGGACCGCATAGATGCCGTAGGCGGGGCGGAGGTACTTGCCCATGTCGATGTTGGCGGTCGGATAGCCGATCGTGCGCCCCAGCTTCGCCCCGCCCTGCACGATGCCCTGGACGGCGAACGGCCGGGTCAGCAGCGCCGCCGCCTCGCGTGGGCGCCCGGCCTGAAGCGCTTCGCGGATACGGCTCGACGATACGGCCGCGCCGTCCGCCGCGACCGGGCCGACCGTATCGACCGAGAAGCCGAGCTCGGCGCCGAGATCGCGCAACACCGCGACGTCGCCGCTCTTGCCGCGACCGAAGGTGAAGTCCTCGCCCGTCACCACGCCGGCCGCGCCGACATGACCGAGCAGCCGCTGCTCGACGAACGCCCGCGCATCCAGCCCGGCAAGCGCAGAATCGAAACCCAGCACCAGCATCGCATCCGCCCCCGCCTCGGCGAACAATCGCTCGCGCTGGTCGAGCGTCGTTAGGCGGAACGGCGGCGCGTCGGGACGGAAGTAGCGCACCGGATGCGGATCGAACGTCGCGATCAGCGCCGGCCGCCCCTCGGCCCGCGCCCGCGCGATCGCAGCCCCCGCGACCGCCTGATGGCCGCGGTGAAAGCCGTCGAAATTGCCGAGCGCCACGATCCCGCCGCGGTACGCGTCGGGGATCGGCGCATCTCCGCTGAGGCGCACCATGTGGGATGCCTTAACTTCAGGCGAAAAAGAAGGAAGATGTTTTCACGCAAAGGCGCAAAGGCGCGAAGACGTTTCTATTCCGGCTGATCTCAAGGGAGCGAGAGCTTATCGTGCTGATTGCATGAAGGTCGTCGTCGCTGCGCGCCCAAGCCGCAGATACCACAATCTTTGCGCCTTCGCGCCTTTGCATGAAAATCACGTCTTCCTTATCGCCGCAGCGTCACGAAGCTGAACCCCTCGCGATCCTCACGAGCGACCTCCTGCCACCCGACGAACGCCGGCACGACCGCATCGCCTTCAGGCGACGCGTGGACCTCGGTCAGTTCGATCCGCGTCGCATGGGGGAGGAACAGCGCGAACACTTCCGCCCCGCCGATCACCGCCACTTCCGGCACGTCGCCCGCCAGCGCCAAAGCCGCCTCGAGTGAATGGGCGACTTCCGCTCCGTCCGCGCGCCAATCGGCATCCCGCGTCAGCACGATATGCCGCCGCCCGGGCAAGGGGCTGGGGAAGCTCTCGAACGTCTTGCGTCCCATCACCATCGGCTTGGCCATCGTCATCGCCTTGAAGCGGCGCAGATCCTCCGGGATGCGCCACGGCAGATCGCCATCGCGGCCGATCACGCCGTTCTCGGCGCGCGCGAGGTAGAAGACGATTTCGGTCATGCGACAAGTCCCTTCAGCCGGTACAGTGCGTCCAGCGCCTCACGCGGGCTCAGCGCATCGACGTCGAGCGCGCCCAGTTCCGCGCGCAATTCGTCGACCACCTCGTCCTCGGCCTGCACCGCGGCGGCGAACAGCGGCAGGTCGTCGAGTCCCGCCGCGATCCCGCCGGTCTTCGCCCGCCCCGCCTCCAGCTTGTCGAGCACCGATTTCGCGCGCTTGATCGTGACCGGCGGCAGCCCCGCCAGCCGCGCGACGGCCAGGCCATAGCTGCGGTCGGCCGGCCCCTCGGCCACCTCGTGCAGCAGCACCAGATCGCCCTTCCATTCCCGCGCGCGCACATGGTGGAGCGTCAGCGCATCGCACCGCTCGGCGAGGCGCGTCAGCTCGTGATAGTGCGTCGCGAACAGGCAGCGGCAGCGATTGTCCTCATGGATCGCCTCGACCACCGCCCAGGCGATGGCGAGCCCGTCATAGGTGCTGGTTCCGCGCCCGACCTCGTCGAGAATGACGAAGCTGCGCGGCGTCGCCTGTGCGAGGATCGCGGCGGTCTCGACCATTTCGACCATGAAGGTCGAGCGCCCGCGCGCAAGATTGTCCGACGCGCCGACACGGCTGAACAGCCGGTCGACAAGGCCCAACGTCGCCCGCGTCGCCGGCACGAAGCTGCCCGCCTGTGCCAGCACCGCGATCAGCGCATTCTGGCGCAGGAAGGTCGACTTGCCGCCCATGTTCGGCCCCGTCACCAGCCACAGCCGCGAATCCGGCGACAGGCGGCAATCGTTGGCGACGAAGCGCCCGCCCGATTTCGCCACCGCGCTTTCGACCACCGGGTGCCGCCCGCCCTCGACCTCGAAACAGGCATGGTCGACCAGCGACGGCCGCACCCATCCGCCCTCCGCCGCCCGCTCGGCGAGCCCGGCGGCGACGTCGATCCGGGCAAGCGCATCGGCGGTCCGCGCGATCGCTTCGCGGTCGGATAGCGTGGTGGCGATCAGTTCCTCCAGATGCGCCGCCTCGGCGGCCAGCGCATGGGCGCCGGCCTGGCTGACCTTGATCGCGACCTCGTGTAGCTCCGGCGCGTTGAATCGCACCACGCCCGCCAGCGTCTGGCGATGGGTAAAGCCGCTCCCTTGCGCCATCAGCGCGTCGCCGAACTTCGCCGGCACTTCGATATGATAGCCGAGCACGCCATTGTGGCGAATCTTCAGCGCGGCGATCCCGGTCGATTCGCGATATTGCGCCTCCAGCGCCGCGATCGCCCGCCGTCCGCCCGCGCCCGCATCGCGCAGGTCGTCAAGCGCGGCGTCATAGGCCGCGGCGATATAGCCGCCCTGCGCGGCGTCGACCGGCGGGCTCGGCACCAGCGCGCGTTGCAGCAGGTCGATGAGGGCACCGTGCCCGCGTAGCGACGGGGCAAGCGCCTTCAGCAGCTCCGGCGCATCGGTGATCCGGTCGAGACTCTCGCCCAGCCGCCATGCGCCGTCGAGCCCGTCGCGCAACTGCCCGAGATCGCGCGGGGAGCCCCGCCCCGCCGCCAGCCGTCCCAGCGCCCGCCCGATATCGGGCATCGCGCGCAAGGCCCCCCGCACCCGGTCGCGCGCGCCGGCATCGTCGTGGAAGAAGGCGACCGTCGCCAGCCGCGCCTCGACGCTGGCCCGGTCCATCAGCGGCGCGGCGAGGTCCTGCCCCAGCAGCCGCGCCCCGGCGCCCGTCACCGTGCGGTCAACCGCATCGAGCAGCGAGCCCGCCCGCGCGCCACCCTGCGCCTGACAAATCTCCAGGCTCTCGCGCGTCGCCGCATCGATCGCCATCGTCGCGGTCGACTGGACGACGCGTGGCGGGCGCAGGAAAGGCAGCGCACCTTTGGCCGTGTGATCGAGATACGCGACCAGCCCGCCCGCCGCCGCCAGCCCGGCGCGCCCGATCGTGCCGAACCCGTCGAGCGTCGCGACGCCGTGCAGCGCCTTCAATCGCTCCTCGCCCCGCGCGCTGTCGAAGTCGGGCTTCGGGCGATGCCCGGTCACCGGCGCGTCCGACCCTTCGGCGGCGATGACTTCGGCCGCACCCAGCCGCGCGAGGTCGGCCGACAGGTTCGCCCGGTCGCTTTCGATCACCACGAAGTCGCCGGTCGAAATGTCGGCCGCCGCGATCGCGAAGCCGCCGCCAGCCTCTCCCACCGCCGCGCACCAGTTGGCGGTCCGTGAATCGAGCAGGGCTTCTTCCGTCAGCGTGCCTGCGGTGACGACGCGCACAATCGCCCGTCCGACCAGCGCCTTCGACCCACGCGCCTTCTTCGCCTGTTCGGGCGTCTCGGTCTGCTCGGCGATGGCGACGCGGTGCCCGGCCTTGATGAGGCGCTGAAGGTACGCGGTCGCGGCATGGACCGGCACGCCGCACATCGGGATCGGCTCTCCCGAATGCTCGCCCCGCGCGGTCAGCGCGATGTCGAGCACGCCGCTCGCGATCTTCGCATCGTCGAAGAACAGCTCGAAGAAATCGCCCATGCGATAGAACAGCAGGCAATCATCGGCCTCGGCCTTCAGCGCGAGGTACTGCGCCATCATCGGGGTAGGGGCGGCGGTCATGCGGGGATCAGTCTGCAAATGGGCGGCGGCGGCCGTGGCGGATGGAAAGGATCACGACAAACTCGCCATAGACGCGATATCGCAACACATAGGGCGGGACGGACGCCAATTCGCGCGCGCCTCGAATGGATGGACGCCCCCGGTTTGGGAAATGGGCGAGACTTTCCCCAAGCTGTATCAAGCGGAGCCGGATCGACCGCGCGGCGGACGGGTCAAATGTTCGTATATAGTCGCCGATGGCATCGAGATCGTCCACAGCGGCATCCGGCCAGACGACCTTATACATTCTGTTCGGCGAGCCATTCCCTGAACGGTTTTTGACCCGTTTCACCCCACGTCATCAACCATTTGCTGACCACCGAGTGATCGTAATACCGGCCGGCCGCGACATCCGCCAAGGCTCGCGCATCGACGTCTTCGGTGTCTTCGTCGATATGCTTGATACCCGGCGCCGGCGGCAATTCGGCCAGCAAGCGATCGACCGCGTCCTCTCCTTCATCGGAAGTGGGCGGCACGTCGCGGGAAAAGTCGCCGGGTTCGCGGTCCATGACGAATGTATAGGGCGACCGCGCTCGCTTGACCAGTCGCGCTACTGTGTGGATTTCCGCCCAGTTTGCCGCCGGAACCTGCGAACCTTCCGCGTTCCCCTGCGGCAAGCCCGGTTCCCTTATCCGTCTCCCGCCCTTAAAGACGGGCCGGATTCAGGAGAGAGCCCGCATGTCCGACGAAGCCGAAACCAGCGTCCAATATTCCGAGCGTGAGGCTCTGCGCTTCCACTCCGAAGGCCGCCCCGGCAAGATCGAGATCGTCGCGTCCAAGCCGCTGACCACCCAGCGCGACCTGAGTCTGGCCTATTCGCCCGGCGTCGCCGTTCCCGTGCAGGCGATCGCCGACGATCCCGCGACCGCGTACGACTATACCGCCAAGGGCAACCTCGTCGCCGTCATCTCCAACGGCACCGCGATCCTGGGCATGGGCAATCTGGGCGCGCTCGCCTCCAAGCCGGTGATGGAGGGCAAGGCGGTGCTCTTCAAGCGGTTCGCCGACGTCGATGCGATCGACATCGAGCTGAAGACCGAGGACGTCGACCGGATCATCGACGCGGTCGAGCTGATGGAGCCGAGCTTCGGTGGCATCAACCTGGAAGACATCAAGGCGCCGGAATGCTTCATCATCGAGCAGACCCTGCGCGAGCGGATGAACATCCCGGTCTTCCATGACGACCAGCACGGCACCGCGATCATCGTCGCGGCGGGCCTGATCAACGCCTGCCTGCTGACCAATCGTCGGCTAGAGGACATCCGCGTCGTCGTGAACGGCGCCGGCGCTGCCGCCATCGCCTGCACCGAACTGATCAAGGCGATGGGTGTTCGCAACGACCATGTCCTGATGTGCGACCGCACCGGCGTCATCACGCCGGACCGCGACGGTATCAACCAGTGGCAGTCGGCCCACGCGCAGGCGACCGACCGCACGACGCTGACCGAGGCGCTGGTCGGCGCCGACGTGTTCCTGGGGCTGTCGGCAGCCGGCGCGCTGAAGCCCGAGATGGTCAAGGACATGGCTCCGTCGCCGATCATCTTCGCAATGGCCAATCCGGAACCGGAAATCCGCCCCGAACTCGCCAAGGCGGCACGGCCCGACTGCATCATCGCGACCGGCCGGTCGGACTATCCGAACCAAGTCAACAATGTGCTCGGCTTCCCCTTCATCTTCCGCGGCGCGCTGGACGTGCGGGCGACCGGCATCGACGATTCGATGAAGATCGCCGCGGCGCAGGCCATCGCCGAACTGGCGCGCGAGCGGGTGCCGGAGGAAGTCGCCGCGGCGTACGGCGTCCGCCACGTCTTCGGCCCCGAATATATTATCCCTGCCCCCTTCGATCCGCGCCTGATGGAAGTCGTGTCGATGGCGGTGGCCAAGGCGGCGATGGACGCCGGGCTGGCGACCAAGCCGATCGCGGACATGGAGGCCTATCGCCACTCGCTGCGCGCGCGTCTGAACCCGACGACCTCGGTCCTGACGCTCGCCTATGAGGGCGCCCGCGCGAACCCCAAGCGGGTGCTGTTTGCCGAAGGCGAAGAGGAAGTCGTGCTGCGCGCGGCGATCGCGTTCCGTGAGGGCGGTTACGGCACGCCGGTGCTGGTCGGGCGCGACGACGTTCACGATCGCCTGCGTGCGCTGGGCGTCGAGGACCCGAGCGTCTACGAGGTCCACAACAGCCGCCGCTCGCCCATCGTCCCGAAGATGGTCGAGTTCCTCTACGCCCGCCTGCAACGCCGCGGTTACCTGCGCCGCGATGTCGAGCGCATGATCAACCAGGATCGCAACATCTTCGGTGCCGCCCTGCTCCAGATGGGCGAAGCGGATGCGATGATCACCGGCATCACCCGCACCTGGGCGGTGTCGATGCGCGAGGTGAAGCGCGTGATCGATCCCGAACCCGGTCGCACGCCGTTCGGCGTCCATGTCCTGGTCGGGCAGAGCCATACCGTCTTCATCGCCGACACCACGGTCAACGAACGCCCGACCGCCGAACAGCTCGCCGACTTCGCCGAACAGACGGCGGCGGTCGCGCGGCGCATGGGCCACGAACCGCGCGTCGCGTTCCTCAGCTATTCGACCTTCGGCAACCCCAAGGGCGCTTTCCTGGAGAATGTCCGCGATGCGGTCGCCGTGCTCGACGGACGCGACGTCAGCTTCGAATATGAAGGCGAGATGCCGCCAGACGTCGCGCTCAACCCCAAGCAGCTGGCGAACTATCCGTTCGCGCGCCTGTCGGGGCCGGCCAACGTCCTGATCATGCCCGGCCTCCAGTCCGCGCATATCTCGGCAAAGCTGCTGCGAGAGCTGGGTGGCGAGACGGTGATCGGCCCGATGTTGCTCGGCATGGAAAAGCCGGTCCAGATCGCACCGATGACGTCGACCGCGAGTGAACTCGTCACGCTGGCGGTATTGGCTGCGGGCGGAATCGCGCGGTAGAGTATCTCACCCGATCGCGGCAGCGTCGTGATCGGGTTAAGCCTCTTGCCCGGATCGATATCTACATCCGGCGTGCGGCGTCGCGCCTCCATTCGCACGGAAACCTACGAAACAAGCGATCCTGTCGTGCAGTCCGCTCGCTTTGCGGATCGAGATAGCGTCGATCCGCCCGTGTCGAACTCTTTCCCCCAATTAAATTCAGTTACTCGCCGACATACCACCTTTGGGTGATGCAAGCTGGTTTGTTGATGCACATAAGCCCCCCTGCACCGGCGATGTCCGGTGTCGAATCTACAAATGGGGGGAATGACGATGACGTTGAAAGAATTGAGCGGTGGCGCTGCCGTGGCGCTGCTGCTGATGGCCTTTTCCGCGCCGGCTTCGGCGCAGGCCGACTCAGAGGACACGGGACCGGTGGTTTCGGTTGCAGCGACCGCCGGCACGCTGGGCGCCGGGCCGCAAATCGGATTGCGCTTTTCCGATCGCGTCGGGGTCCGTGCCGATGCGGCGTTCCTGAGTGCCAGTGCCGACTTCGATTCGGACGACATCACCTACGGCGGCGATCTGAAGCTGAAGTCGTTCGGCGCGATGGTCGACCTTTATCCCTTCGGCGGCGCTTTCCGCCTGTCGGCCGGTGCGCGCATCAACCAGAATCGCGTCGATGTCCGTGCCACGCCGACCGGCACGGTCGAGGTCGGCGACACCACCTACACCGCGGCGCAGGTCGGCACGTTGACCGGTGGCGCCGACGTGAAGAAGCTCGCCCCCGCCCTGACGCTCGGTTGGGGCGGTAGCAAGCGCAAGGGCTTCTTCTTCACCGCCGAGGGCGGCGTGCTGTTCCAGGGCGCAGCACGCCTTCGCGAATTCCGCGCCTCCGGCACGCTGCAGAACGACGCCAACTTCAAGGCGAGCCTGGAGCGCGAGCGCGTCAGCCTGCAAGACGATATCAGCAAAGTGAAGGTCTATCCGATCGCCCAACTGGGCCTCGGCTGGCGGTTTTAATCTCAGATTCGAATCAACTGAACCAGGCGCCCGAGCGAGCCGTCAGGGTCGCTCGGGCGTTCACTCGCGATGGATGAGCCAGCGCCCGCGCGTTACCGGTCGGCGAAGCCGTCCCCGGGCGCGCGGTGGTTGGCGACGATCGCGCTGACCACACCCTGCATCAGCAGCTGGCGATCCTGGATCTGACGGCGCGTGTCGCCGATCATCACCGCCACGGCATAGGTCCGGCCGTCCGGCGCAACCAGCAGGCCGACGTCGTTATATCCGGCGGTCCGCCCGAGCAGATCCTGGCCGGTGCCCGTCTTGTGCCCGAAGGTCCAGCCCGGCGGCACCGCGCCGCGCATGCGATATTTGCCGGTCTTCGAGCTTTCCATCGTGCGGATCAAATAATCAGTCGACTGCGGGCTGAGCAGAAGGCCCTTCTTGAGCCGGGCGAGCGCATTGGCGATCGCCGCCGGGGCGGCGCCGTCGATCGGATTGGCGACGTAATTCTGGTAGGCCGCCTGGCGGACGCTGGCGGGAAGGCGGGCGCGCGCCGCTTCGAACGCGCGGCCCATCGCCATGTCCTGCCGCCACGTCAGCCCCGCGGTCCCGGCCTGGAGCAATCGCTCGCCCGGACCGAAGCGGATGTTGCCCAGCCCCTTGCGGGTGATGAAAGACCGCACCGCCGCCGGCCCGCCGACCGTGCGCAGCAGGCTGTCGTTCGCGGTATTGTCGCTCTGCGTCATCGCGCGCTTCAACAGGTCGCGGACGTTGGTGACATAGGCACCGTCCTTTGCGACCAGTGTCGCGACCGGCTGATGGAACAGCGTCAGATCCTCGCGACGGATCGTCACCGGCGTATCGAGCGTCAGCCGGCCCGCATCGATCTGATCGAGCACGGTCATCGCCACCCACAGCTTCGACACGCTCTGTTGCGGCATGCGGCGGTCGGCGTCGACGCTGTCGATCGCCCAGCCATCCTCGACGCTGCGCACCGCGATGCCGGCGAGGCCGTCGAAGTTGTTGCGCAACGTCTCGATCGCGCGGGTCAGCCCGACCGGTGCCGGCGTCCGCGGCCGCGCGTCGGGGACCGGCAGGAAGCTCTGGTATGACGGCGGCGGAAGGTCGGCCGGAACCGGCTCCCCATGAATGCCGGCCCCGATCAGCGCGACCGGCGCCAGGCCGATCAGCGTGATCGCACGTTCGATACGGGTGAAACTGCCCAGGAAAGTCACGATCTTCGCTATGCCCTCGCCCCAATTCCTATCCAGATGCCCGATCGACGCCGCGGAACAAGCATATCCGCCCCCTCGTGCGACGAACCGACTCATCGTAGCGACAAATAGGTGAACCGCTACGGAACGAGTATCGTATCCTCCGCAATCTCAGCGGTTTCCGGATAGTCGAGCGTATAGTGCAAACCGCGTGATTCGTGGCGTTGCAGTGCCGATCGGACGATCAGATCGGCAGCCTGAAGCAGATTGCGCAGTTCGATCAGATCGGGCGTCACGCGGAAGTGGCCGTAATAGTCGGCGACTTCGCCCATCAGCATCGCGATCCGGTGCTGTGCGCGCTCCAGCCGTTTCGTCGTCCGCACGATGCCAACGTAGTTCCACATGAAGCGGCGGATCTCGGTCCAGTTCTGCTTGATGACGACCTCTTCGTCCGAATCGGTCACGCGGCTCTCGTCCCATGCGCGGACCGACGGCGGGGCGTGCAGATCGTCCCAGCCGTCCGCGATGCTCTTCGCCGCCGCCTCGCCGAACACGAAGCATTCGAGCAGCGAGTTGGACGCCAGGCGATTGGCGCCGTGCAGCCCGGACTGGGTACATTCGCCCGCGGCCCATAGGTGCGGCAGGTCGGTGCGCCCGGCGCGGTCGATGACGATCCCGCCGCAGGTATAATGCTGTGCCGGCACGACCGGGATCGGTTGCTTGGTCATGTCGATGCCCAGGCCGATCAGCTTGTCGTAGATGTTCGGGAAATGCGCCTTCACGAATTCGGGCGGCTGATGGCTGATGTCGAGGTGGACGTAATCCAGGCCGTCGCGCTTGATCTCGGCATCGATCGCGCGTGCCACCACGTCGCGCGGCGCCAGTTCCATGCGCTCGGGGTCGTAATCGGCCATGAACCGCTTGCCGGTGGTCGGATTGATCAGCCGGCCGCCCTCGCCGCGCACGGCCTCGGTGATCAGGAAGTTCTTGACCTCCAGATTATAGAGGCACGTCGGGTGGAATTGCATGAATTCCATGTTCGAGATGCGTGCCCCCGCCCGCCACGCCATCGCGATGCCGTCGCCGGTCGCGCCGCGCGGCGCGGTCGAGAATTGGTAGGTCCGTCCCGCTCCGCCGGTCGCCAGGATCGTGGCGCGCGCCGTGTAGGTCTCGACGCTGCCCGTCCGCCGGTTGAAGGCATAGACGCCCCAAACGTTGCCCGCGCCCGAATAGCGATCCTCGTGTCGGCTGGTTGCCAGGTCGATCGCGACCATGTCGGGCACCATCGCGATGTTGGGATGCGCCTGCGCCGCCTTGAGCAGCGCCTCCTGCACCGCCCAGCCGGTCGCGTCGGCGACATGAACGATGCGACGATGCGAATGCCCGCCCTCCCGCGTCAGGTGCAGCGCATCGCCCTCCGTTGCGAAGGGCACGCCCAGCGCCTGCAACCGCGCGATAGCCGCCGGAGCCTCCTCCACCACGAATTCGACAATGTCGCGATCGTTCAGGCCGGCGCCCGCGACCATCGTGTCCTCGACATGGTTGTCGAACGTGTCGCCTGGCTCCAGCACGGCGGCGATCCCGCCCTGTGCCCAGGCAGTCGAACCTTCGTCGAAGCCCCCTTTTGCCAGCACCGTCACGCGGAACCGGTCGGCCAGGTTCAGCGCCGCGGTCAGCCCGGCGGCGCCGGAGCCGATGATGAGGACGTCGGCGGTTCGAGGATCGGTCATGGCGATATCCTGTGGCACAGGTGCGTCGCCGCAGGACAGCGGTTTGTGCATGGCGGACACATCGGTTGCGTCGCGATCGTCCGCCGGTGCAGGATGAAGCCATGATGCGTATCCTGATCAGCGCTGTCCTCTTCGCCCTTGCCCCCGCCGCCCATGCCGCGACCTGTTCGATCGGTCCCGCCGGCACGACCCAGCGCGTCGCGATCGGCGATACCGGGCGGGCGATGACCGTGCATCTGCCGACCGGCTTCGATCCGTCACGGCCGGCACCGCTCGTCATGCTGCTCCACGGCAGCGGCGGCACAGGCGCGACGATGTTGCGGGATTCGAAGCTGGCGGAGGCGGCGGATCGCCACGGCTTCGTCGTCGCCGCGCCCGATGCATGGATCGCGCATGACCAGGGGTTCGTCTGGAACATTCCCGGCGTGCCGACCGTCGCAGGACGCATTCCCGGCCCCGGCGATCCGGACGACGTCGCCTATCTGACCGCCGCGATCGACTGGTTCGTAGCGCAGGGCTGTGCGGACCGCTCCCGCGTTTATGCTACCGGCCTGTCGGGAGGCGGCCGCATGACGTCATGGCTGGGCTGTGTGGCCGCGCCGCGCTTTGCCGCGATCGCGCCGGTCGTCGGCCTGCGCGCCGGCAATCCGCGCAAGGACGATCCGACCCGCCCCGATCCGAAGACGTGCCGCCCAAAGGCAGCGATGCCCGTCATCGCCTTTGCCGGTGACGCCGACCGCACCAACCCCATCCAGGGCGGCGGCGCGGGCTATTGGCAATATACGATGCACGCTGCGGAGGCCCGCTGGGCACAGCTCAACGGCTGTACCGCGGCACCGGTCACGCGCTGGGTGACGACGGGCGTGTATGAGGAACTCTACTCGGGCTGCCGGAGCGAAGCCGACGTATCGGGCCGGATCACGGTCGGCGGCGGGCACAGCTGGGTCGCGGACAACGACGCGATGTGGGCGTTCTTCGCGCGTCACCGGCGGTAACCGCCAACTTCCGTTCGTGCTGAGCGTGTCGAAGCACCGTTCTTCGTGCCGCAAACCATCAGCGGGCGTATCGCAGTACGGTGCTTCGACGCGCTCAGCACGAACGGGGCGGGTTTAACCCGCCGAGCGCGTCAAACTCAGGAACACATCCTCCAGGTCCGGCTCCTTGGTCGACACATCGACGATGCCGTAGCCATCGGCCTGCACCGCCGCGAGCACTTCGCCCGCGTTCGCCACATCCTTGCGATAGGTGATCGTCAGCAGCCGTCCGGCCGTCTCGACCTTTTCGAAGCAACGCGCCGCCGGGACTGTGGCGATGTCGCGGTCGACGGTCACTTCGACCACCTTCTCCTGCGCGCGCCCGAGCAGAGTGCGGGTCGGTTCGTTGGCGACGAGGCGGCCGTGGTTGATGATCGCGATGCGATCGCACAGCTCCTCGGCCTCCTCCAGATAGTGGGTCGTCAGCACCACCGTCGTCCCCGCGGCGTTGAGCGTGCGGACATAGGCCCACAGCTGCTGCCGCAACTCGATGTCGACGCCTGCGGTCGGCTCGTCGAGCACCAGCACCGGCGGATTGTGGACCAGCGCCTTGGCGACCATCAGCCGCCGCTTCATGCCGCCGGACAGCGTGCGCGCATAAGCCTTGGCCTTGTCCTCCAGATGCACCGCGCGCAGCAATTCCATCGACCGACGCTTCGCCTTGGGCACGCCGTACAGCCCGGCCTGGATCTCCAGCGTCTCGACCGGGGTGAAGAAGGGGTCGAACAGGATTTCCTGATTGACGATCCCGATCGACGCCTTGGCATTGCGCGGGTGGGCGTCGATGTCGAAGCCCCAGATGCTGGCCGCCCCGCTGGTCTTGTTCACCAGGCCCGCCAGGATGTTGATGAGCGTCGACTTCCCCGCGCCGTTCGGCCCCAGCAGCCCGAAGATCTGCCCCCGGGGCACATCGAACGACACCCCGTCCAGCGCCCGCTTCGGCGCGGCCGCCCCGGCGGCGGCGTAGGTCTTGCACAGGTCGCGGATCGAGATGGCGGCTTCGGTCATGCCGTCCCCCTAACGCCTTCACATGGCCGATTGAAGGGCGCCCGCGCGATTGCTATCGGCGGTTGCATGATCGCCCCGCCCGAAATCACCCGCGTCACCTCCGCCCGCGTCGCCTGCGATGGCGCGCACGACGGCCTGCCGGCCGCGCTCGGCCACCCTCGGGTGTGGTTGCAGATCGACGAGCATGGCTATGTCGACTGCGGCTATTGCGACCGCCGCTTCGTGCTGATCGGCGGCCCGGCCGACGGTGTCGACCAGGCGACGCTGCCGGACATTTCGGAAGGCGCGAGCAACTGACGGCGGCGGCGGGGGCTTCGCGATGTGTAACGAAGCCTATCGCCGCACCCAGATCGGCGAGATCGCCCGCGACTGGAGTGAAACCCGCATTCCGCTCGTTTTCCCCGAAGGCCTACCGAACGTCGGCGAACAGCCCTCGATCCGCATCACCGACCGCGCACCGATCATCCGCGCCGACAGGGACGGCACGCCCGAACTGGTCATGCGCCGCTGGAGCTGGCTGGCGCAGGGCGGTCGGCCGGTATACAACTTCCGATCCGACGGACGACAGATCGACAGCGGACGCTGCCTGATCCCGGTCGACGGCTTTTTCGAATTCACCGATCCGCCAAAAGATTCGACGGTGAAAGGCCGCCGGCCGAAGTCCAAATGGGCGTTCACGTTGAACGACCATTCGTGGTTCTGCATCGCAGGTATCTGGCAAACTCATGCCGAGGTCGGCGAAGCCTGGTCGATGCTGACCTGCCCGCCCGGCCCCGACATAGCCCCCTATCATGATCGGCAGGTGGTGGTGTTGGGTCGAGAGGACTGGGCACAGTGGCTCGATCGCTTAATACCCAGCGCCGAGCTTTGCCGTCCGCTGGCGCGCGGAAGCCTCTCCGTCGAACAGATACGGTGACTCTCGCCGGGGGCTCCCTATATTCCCTGACATGAACGCGCCCACCGACCCCCGCCAGTTCCTGTATCGCTCCGGTCTTGACCCCGACGCCGCGCAAGCCCTGACGGCCGATGCACTGGCCCGCGCCGACGATGGCGAGCTTTACCTGCAATATCGCAAGTCCGAGGCCTTCGGCTTCGACGACGGCCGGTTAAAGACCGCCAGCTACGATACCCACGCTGGCTTCGGCCTGCGCGCGGTATCGGGGGAAACGACCGCCTTCGCCCATGCCAACGAGCTGTCGGCGGACGCGATCCGGCGGGCGGCGCAGACGATGGCGTTGATCGATCCCGCGGTCGGCCCTCGCCCCGCGCCACCGGCCAGGACCAACCGCCACCTCTATACCGATGCCGACCCGCTCGATCTGGTGCCCTTCGCCGACAAGGTGAACCTGTGCCAGACGGTCGACGCCGCCGCCCGCGCCCGCGATCCGCGGGTGGTGCAGGTGTCGGTGTCGCTGCTCGGGTCGTGGAGCGTGGTCGAGATCGTCCGTGCCGACGGCTTCGTTGCAACTGACGTGCGCCCGCTGGTGCGCCTGAACGTGACGATCGTGGTCGAGGCGAACGGCCGGCGTGAGACGGGCAGCTTCGGCACCGGCGGGCGGACGACCTATGACCGGCTGCTCGAACCCGCGACCTGGAACCGCGCGGTCGACGAGGCGCTGGCGCAGGCGCTGGTCAACCTCGACGCGGTCGCCGCGCCGGCCGGCGAGTTCACCGTACTGCTCGGCCCCGGCTGGCCGGGCGTGCTGCTGCACGAGGCGATCGGCCACGGGCTGGAGGGCGATTTCAATCGCAAGGGCACCTCGGCTTTTTCCGGCCGGATCGGCGAGCGGGTGGCCGCGCCGGGCGTCACCGTTGTCGACGACGGATCTATCAACGACCGCCGCGGCTCGCTCAGCATCGATGACGAAGGCACGCCGACGCAGGAGAATATCCTGATCGAGGACGGTATCCTCAAGGGCTATATCCACGATCGTCTCAACGCGCGGCTGATGGGCGTCGCCCCGACCGGCAACGGCCGGCGCGAGAGCTTCGCGCATGCGCCGATGCCGCGGATGACCAACACGTTCATGCGCGGCGGTGAGGACGATCCGGCCGAACTGCTGAGCCGCGTGAAGACCGGAATCTTCGCCAAGTCCTTCGGCGGCGGTCAGGTCGACATCGTGTCCGGCAAGTTCGTGTTCAGCTGTACCGAGGCCTATCGCATCGAGAACGGCCGCCTGGGCGCCCCGATCAAGGGCGCGACGCTGATCGGCGATGGCCCGTCGGTGCTGACCCGCGTGCGCGGCATCGGCAATGACATGGCGCTCGACGAAGGCGTCGGCATGTGTGGCAAGGGCGGGCAGAGCGTGCCGGCCGGCGTCGGTCAGCCAACCCTGCTGGTGGATGGACTGACGGTCGGCGGGACGGGGTGAGCGGTCAGGCGGTGCCGGTCAGCACGTCGATGGCATCGATGATGCGTAAGCGATCGGCTGCTAGCGAACCGACCAGGGAGCGAAGCTCGCGCGCCTGAACCGCCGTAGCGAACTGCGTAACCATGACGACGTCCTCGCCACCGATGGTAAACCGCGGATGCAGCCGCGTCATCATCACCATTCCGGGATGATATTCGATCAGCGGCACGACGAAACGTGTGTCATAGGAATCGAGATGGTCGGACTGGCAATCGACGACAAGGCTGCCGTCCGACAATCGGAAAACATCAAATTGCGCCATCAGAAAAGACGATATTTTACGAGCGGCAGGCCGTTGTCCTCGACCCATTTGTTCCAATAGGCGAAGGCCGCCCGATTCTCTTCCTTCCATCGCCGAGCCTGCTCAGCCTCGGTCGCGGTGCGTATCGCGGCTTCGCAAACTTGGGACAGATTGATCTCGGCCTCGCGCGCAGCTGATACGATGCCGGAGTCGATCGACAGATTGACCGCCTTGCGCTTGCCCGACCGGATGCTTTCATGCTTCATGCGCACAGATTATGCGCAAGCGGAGTGCCGATCAATGGCCGAGTTCTTCCCCGCCCTGACCGACATCCATGTCGATTTCATCACGCGCCAGCCCGTCTTCTTCGTCGCGACCGCGGCGGAGGGGACGCGGGTGAACCTGAGCCCCAAGGGCTATGACGCGTTCCGGGTAATCGATGCGGGGACGGTCGCCTATCTGGACCTGGGCGGATCGGGGAACGAGACCCAGGCGCATCTGATCGCCGATGGGCGGATCACGGTCATGTTCTGCGCCTTCGACAATCCCGCGCTGATCCTGCGCATCTACGGTCGCGGTGTCGCGGTGCTGCCGCAGGACGAGGGCTTCGCCGACCTCGCGGAGCGCTTCCCGAAGCTGGCGGGTGTGCGACAGGTGTTCGTCATTCGCGTCGAAAGCGTGCAGACGAGTTGCGGCTGGGGCGTCCCTAAAATGACGCTGGAAACCGAACGCCAGACGCTAGTGAAATTCCATGCGCAACAGGACCCGGTCGAGCGGATGGCGAAGATTCGCACGCGCGACCGCAGTATCGACGGACTGCCGGTGCGCGTCCAGGCCTTCATCCCGCCGGCCGGCTGATGGCGCTCGTCGAACTCGTTCGCGTCGACCGCAACCTGGCGAACATCATCGTCGGGCGGCTGGAGAGCGAAGGCATTCCGGCGCTGGCATTCGACGGCGGATCGAGCATCGCTGACGGCAGCTGGCTGCTGATCCCGGTGCGGGTCATGGTCGATTCTGACGATCTCGAAGCAGCCCGCCGCTTCGTCGATCCTGCCTGATTTTTAAGCAGCCCTTTTCGCACCTGCACAAAAATTAACGAGGCGTAACGATCGTCGCGCGAGGCGATATCGTTGATTTTGCTAACATATCCACTTTGGCATAGCGCTTGCGAAGCTTCCCGTCGAAACTGCGAAGGGGGCGCGCATGAAGCTGATCATCGCCATCATCAAACCGTTCAAGCTCGACGAGGTGCGCGAGGCGCTGACCGAAATCGGCGTGGCGGGGATGACCGTGACCGAGGTGAAGGGGTTCGGCCGACAGAAGGGCCAGACCGAAATCTACCGCGGTGCGGAATACAGCACCAACATGGTGCCCAAGATCAAGATCGAGGTCGTCTGCGCCTCCGACGTCGCAGCCAATGCGGTCGAGGCGATCCAGGCCGCGGCCAACACCGGCGCGATCGGCGACGGCAAGATCTTCGTGCTCGACGTCGGATCCGCGGTGCGCATCCGCACCGGCGAAACCGACCAGACCGCGCTGTGAGGGGGGACATGATGAAGCATTGGATCAAGGGCGCGGGGACCGGCCTCGCGATGTTTGCGGCACTGCCCGCCTGGGCCCAGGAGGCGGCGGCCACCCCGCCTGCGCCGTTCGTGCCGACCGCGGAAATGGTCAACAAGGGCGACGTCGCCTGGATGCTCATTTCGTCGGCACTGGTGCTGATGATGTCGGTGCCGGCGCTCGCGCTATTCTACGGCGGTCTCGTCCGCACCAAGAACATGCTGTCGGTGCTGATGCAGGTGCTGACCATCGTCTGCGTCGCCGCACTCGTCTGGTTCGGCTGGGGCTATTCGATGGCCTTCACCTCGACCGGCACACCCTTCCCGAAGCTGTTCGGCGGGCTCGACAAGGCGTTCCTGGCGGGCGTCAGCCCGGCGACCTTCGCCGCGACCTTCTCCAACGGCGTCTATCTGCCCGAATATGTGTTCGTCATCTTCCAGATGACCTTCGCCTGCATCACGCCGGCGTTGATCGTCGGCGCCTTTGCCGAGCGCGTGAAGTTCACCCCGCTGGTGATCTTCACGGTCGCATGGCTGACGCTCGCCTATTTCCCGATCGCGCACATGGTCTGGTATTGGGCTGGCCCAGACTTCCTTCATGCGGCGCCGAACGATAGCGGCCTGCTGTGGGGCTGGGGTGCACTGGACTTTGCCGGCGGCACCGTGGTGCACATCAACGCGGGCATCGCCGGCCTGATCGGCTGCATCGTGATCGGCCCGCGTATCGGTTTCAAGAGCGAGCCGATGCCGCCGCACAGCCTGGTGATGACGATGATCGGCGCCTCGCTGCTGTGGGTGGGCTGGTTCGGCTTCAACGCCGGTTCGGGTCTGGAAGCCAATGCGTTCGGCGCGCTGGCCTTCATCAACACGCTGACCGCCACCGCCGCCGCCGGCGTCGCCTGGGCCGTCATCGAACAGATCGTCCATAAGAAGCCGTCGCTGCTGGGCGCGGCCTCTGGTGTCGTCGCCGGCCTCGTCGCGATCACTCCGGCCGCGGGCTTCGCCCATCCGGGCACCGCGATCCTGCTGGGCGCCGTCGCCTCGATCGTCTGCTTCCTGTTCGTCACCAAGGTGAAGAGCGCGCTGGGCTATGACGACTCGCTCGACGTATTCGGCATCCACTGCGTGGGCGGCATCATCGGCGCGATCGGCACCGGCATCGTCGCCGACCCGGCGCTGGGTGGCCAGGGCTGGATCGACTACACCGCTCCGGTCGCCAAGGCAGGCGCCTACGACATGGCGGGTCAGGTCGTCACCCAGCTGTGGGCCGTGGGCACCACCGTGGTCTGGACCGGCGTCGTGTCGACCGTCCTGTTCCTCGCGCTCAAGTACACCATCGGCCTGCGTCCGTCGGCTGACGTCGAGAAGGAAGGCCTCGACATCAACGAACACGGCGAGCGCGCCTACAACTATTAAACCAGGTTCCTCCTGCGGACGACTGGGCCGGTGGCGCAAGCTACCGGCCCTTTTTTTCGGTCATTGATAGCCGCGATCTTCCTCTCGCTCGTGCGCGGCCTCTTCCTGCACGGCTTCCATCTCGCTTTCGTCCTGTTCGGGCTTCGGCGTGTCGGTCTGTTCGGGATCGTCGATCATCGCATCGTCTCCTTGGGGAAGACGACAACGCGGCGGAGGTCAGCGAAGGTCCGCGGCGATGAAGGCGGCGCAGCGTTCGCCGATCATGATCGTCGGCGCATTGGTGTTGCCGCCGATGAGGCGCGGCATGATCGAGGCGTCGGCGATCCACAGCCGCTCGACTCCGCGGACGGACAGGCGCGGCGTACAGACAGCGGCCTCGTCCGATCCCATCCGAGCCGTGCCGACCGGGTGATACACCGTGTCCGCCCGCGCACGGATCAGCTGTTCCAGCGCTGTCATGTCGTCGAGGTCGACCGGATTGCGGTCGCGCCCGCCGAGCGCCCGCATCGCCGGTGCGTCGAGAATCCGGTACATCGACCGCACGCCGCGGGCGAGCGTCGCCAGGTCGGCGGGTTCGCTCAGAAAGGCGGGATCGATCACGGGCGGCGTCCGCACATCGCCACCCGCCAGTCGCACGGTCCCGCGGCTCTCTGGTCGCAGCACGCAGACGTGGCAGCTGTAGCCATGGCCTTTGAGCTTCACGCGACCATGGTCCTCAACCATCGATACGACGAAGTGGAATTGAACGTCCGGCACGCACAGGCCGGGCAAGGTCGCGACGAAACCGCCGGCTTCGGCGAAGGGCGTGGTCATCGGGCCTGTCCGGTTGCGGAACCAGCGTGCCATGCCGCTCAGCCCGGCCAGCGATCCCTTCAGCGAGCGGCCGAGCAGCCCCGGCGCATCGCAGTCGAAGGTCGCGACATAGTCAATATGGTCCTGTAGGTCGGCCCCGACCGCAGGCCGGTCGATGCCGACCGCGATGCCATGATCGCGCAGATGCGCAGCCGGCCCGATACCTGATAGCATCAACAGTTGCGGCGTCGCGAATGCGCCGCCCGCCAGCACGACCCCGCCCGGCGCACGGATCACCTGACGCCGCCCGTCGCGTATACAGGCGACACCGCACGCGCGGCCGTCCTCGAACAGGATGCGCTCCGCCGTCGTACCGGTCAGCACCGCCAGATTAGGCCGCGGCGTCAAATAGGCGCGCGCACTCGTCCAGCGTTCCCCCTGCCGTTGCGTGACCTGATAGAGGCCGACGCCATTCTGTGTCGCGCCGTTGAAGTCCGGGTTGAGCGGGATTTGCAGGCTTGCCGCCGCGTCTAGGAAGGCGCGGGACGCGGCCACGACATGGCGCTGGTCGCTGACCCACAGAGGCCCGTCAGCGCCGTGCCACGCATCCGCACCGCGGGTGTTCGATTCGGCCCGCCGGAACCACGGCAGCACATCGGCATAGGACCAGCCGTCGCACCCGAGCGCCGCCCAATCGTCATAGTCGTGAGGGTGGCCCCGGACATAGAGCATCGCGTTGATCGCGCTCGACCCGCCGAGCCCCCGCCCGCGCGGCTGATACCCGCAGCGGCCGTTCAGACCCGGCTGGGGTAACGTCTGGTAGCTCCAGTTCGTGGCCGGCGTCTGGAACGGCATCGCACCCGGCATGCGCGTGCGCCAGCCGCTGTTGTCGCCGCCCGGCTCGATCACCGCGACGGTACGTCCGGGGTCCTCAGCCAGGCGACCGGCAACGGCGGCGCCGCCTGACCCGCCCCCGATGACGACGATGTCCGCCGATTCGATCATGCCGGCTTGCCCGATCGATACATCGGAGCGGGGGAAGGAGTCAGTCGCCGCTCACCGCCCAGCGGAGACGCGCCAGATGACGTTGCCGACGTCGTCCGCCACCAGCAGCGCGCCGGTCGCATCGGTAATGACCCCCACCGGCCGACCCTTCGCGCGCCCTTCGCCGTCGAGGAAGCCGGTCAGCACGTCGACCGGCTTTGCCCGCGGATCGGGAAAGGCGTTGGCGCCGAAGGGGACGTAGAGCACCTTGTACCCCGCCTTGGGCTCGCGATTCCACGATCCGTGCTGGCCGATAAAGGCTCCGTTGCCGAACTGCGCGCCCAGCTTCGCGTCGCTCGCGAACGCCAGCCCGAGCGAGGCGGTGTGCGGCCCCAGCGCATAGTCGGGACGCTTCGAATATTCCTGAAGCGCCGGATTGCGCGGCTCGACGCGGGTGTCGGGATAGCCGCCCCAATAATACCAAGGCCAGCCGAAGTTATCGCCGAGATCGACCGCCGCCATATAGTCGGGCGGCACGTCGGAGCCGAGCATGTCGCGTTCGTTGACGACCGTCCACAGCCGCTGCGAGCGCGGTTCGATCGCCATGCCGACCGGGTTGCGCAGACCCGCGGCATAGAGGCGCTTGTACTTCGCATCCGGGAACACCTGGAGGATGCCCGCGCGGTTCTTCTCCACGTCCATCCCGTTCTCGCCGATGTTCGACGCCGAACCGACCGACACGTACAGCGTCTTGCCATCGGGCGCCGCGACCAGCCCGCGGGTCCAGTGGTTGCCGCCGCCGGGATAGGTGGTGATGACTTCCGGCTTGGCACTGATCTTCGTCGCGCCGGGAGTGTAGCGCACCCGCACCAGCGCATCAGTGTTGGCGACGTAGAGCCAGTCGCCGACCAGCGCCATACCGAACGGCGAATTGAGCCCGGTCATGAACGCGCTCTTCGTTTCCGCCACGCCGTCGCCGTTCGCGTCGCGCAACAGGGTGATGCGATTGGCCGAGGGCGTGTCGGCCCCGGCGCGGCCCATCAGCAGCTTCATCACCCAGCCGGTGATCCCGCCGCCTTCACGCGGCGGCGAATTGCTTTCGGCGACCAGCACGTCGCCGTTGGGCAGCCGGTACATCCAGCGCGGATGGTCGAGCCCGGACGCGAACGCCGCGACCTGCAGCCCCGCGCCCGGCGTCGGCTTGCCGCCGTTCCAGCCGACGACTTCGGCGATGCCGATCGTCGGGAACCATTGTTTGCGCGGATCTGTGATGTTGGGCCGCACGCCCATCACCGCCTCGACCGGCAGCCGCGCGACGTCGGGGCGGCTGAGATAGTAAAAGGCGCCGGCCCCGAGCGCGAGGAAGATGGCGACCACGATGAGGATGTGTTTGCGCATATCGGCAGAGTTAGGGCGCGCAGCGGTCCGGTGCAATCGTCCTGCCGAGGCGGCGGCGCACCGGCAAAAGTTGCGATACCGCGGTCAATCGGTCAGCCTTCGTCACTTTTGTCACCTTTGCCACTTTTGGGCGATGTGGTGCGCGCCGCGCCGGTGACCGAGTCATCCAGACGGCTGCACTCACCCCCCGTTCGCCCTGAGCGAAGTCGAAGGGCAGCCCTCCGCTACGTGCTTCGACTGCGCTCAGCACGAACGGTTGGTGAAGAGTGCCGGAGGACGAGTTAGCTTACGAGGTCAAGGAGCGACGGCCGCGTGGCCGATCGGGATCGGAGCAAATCGATTCCAACATTGCAACCGGAGCAGGAACGGAAGAGCCAAAGATAGTCGGCTTCGCCAACGCCCTCTCTTCTCTGGACAAGGGAGGGGATGGGGTGAGTCGGCCAGCCGAAGAGCTTGCCCCGCCCCATACAGACCCACCCCCGACCCCTCCCTTATCCAGGGAGGGGAGTTAAGAGCGACGTCCTTGGAGCGTGTTTAGGCTGCGTGAAGGCATCGTGATTGCCCTGTCGTGTTCGTCCGGCGAGGAGCGCGTCGCAGCAGGTAGCGGCGCTACCTGCGAGGCTCGCGACGCTGACCGGCGGGCGCGACAGGGCAACCGCCTTGCGGCGGGCCGATTTTGGCCCAGGGCGGCGTCGCTCGTCGGTCACGATGCATTAGCATCGCTCCACTC
>NZ_JBHUFC010000003.1:44325-178960 GCF_042681125.1 Sphingomonas floccifaciens
CCCAGGGCTGCGTCGCTCGTCGGTCACGATGCAATAGCATCGCTCCACTCCTCGCTTCTTGCCCTGAACCAAAATCGGCTCCGTCACGATGCCTCCACGCAGCCTAAACACGCTCTAAAACGCGAAACGGCCGCGGGGTGGGAGAACCCCCGCGGCCGTCCTGCATTCGATCCCGCCGAACCCTCAGGCGGCGAGGTCGAACCGGTCTGCGTTCATGACCTTGGTCCAGGCCTTCACGAAGTCCTTCACGAACTTCTCTTCATGACCCGTCTCGGCATAGATTTCCGCGACCGCACGCAGTTCGCTGTTCGAACCGAAGACCAGGTCGGCGCGGGTCGCGCGCCAGGTTTCGTGACCACCGGCGCGGTCGGACGCGATATACTCCTGGTCGTCGCTGCCTTCGACCGACTTCCACACGTTCGTCATGCCCAGCAGGTTGACGAAGAAGTCGTTGGTCAGCTGGCCCGCCCGCTTGGTGAAATGGCCGTGGCCACGTTCGCCGTGGTTGGCGCCGAGCACGCGCAGGCCGCCGACCAGCACCGTCATTTCCGGCACCGACAGGCCGAGCAGGCTGGCGCGGTCGAGGAGCATTTCCTCGGTCAGCACGCGCAGCTTCTTGGGCTGATAGTTACGGAAACCATCGGCCTGCGGCTCCAGCGGTGCAAAGCTGTCGACGTCGGTCTGCTCCTGCGTCGCGTCGCCACGGCCACCGGTGAAGGGCACCGGAACCGAGAAGCCGGCATCCGCGATCGCCTTTTCGAGACCGACGACGCCGCCCAGCACGATGGCATCGGCCATCGACAGGGTGCCGCGCAGGCCTTCAAGGGTGTCGAGGACCTTGGCCAGCATCTCCGGCTCGTTGACTTCCCAGTCCTTCTGCGGGGCGAGACGGATGCGCGCACCATTGGCACCGCCGCGGTGGTCCGACTTGCGATAGGTCGAGGCGGAGGCCCAGGCGGTCTTGATCAGCTGGCTGACGGTCAGGCCGCTGTCGCGGATCTTCGCCTTGACGGCATCGACGTCCGCATCCGACGGCATCGTGCCGGCGGGGACCGGATCCTGCCAGATCAAATCTTCGGCCGGGACGTCTGGGCCGAGGTAGCGGACCTTGGGACCCATGTCGCGGTGAGTCAGCTTGAACCAGGCGCGGGCGAACGCATCCTTGAACGCTTCGTGATCGTTGCGGAACCGTTCGCTGATCGCGCGGAATTCCGGATCGACCTTTAGCGCCATGTCGGCGGTCGTCATCATCGTCGGGACCTTGATCGACGAATCCCACGCGGCCGGCGCCATGTCCTCTTCGCGCTGGTTGATCGGCTGCCACTGCTGGGCCCCCGCCGGCGAGCGGACGAGCTCATACTCATAGTCGAGCAGCAGGCGGAAATAATTCTCGCTCCATTCAGTGGGCGTGTTGACCCACGCGCCTTCGATGCCGCTGGTGACGGTGTGTTCGCCGATGCCGCCGCTCTCGTGGGTCGATACCCAGCCGAAGCCGAGCGCGGTCAGGTCGCCGCCCGCCGGCGCCGCGCCGAGCAGCGACGGGTCGCCGTTGCCGTGCGCCTTGCCGAAAGTATGGCCGCCGGCGGTCAGCGCGACGGTTTCCTCATGGTTCATCGCCATGCGCTCGAACGTCGCCTTCATGTCGCGCGCCGACAGCAGCGGATCGGGGTTGCCGCCCGGACCTTCCGGATTGACGTAGATGAGGCCCATCTGGATCGCGGCCAGCGGCCCGTCGAGCTCGTGATAGCCCTCATCCGGGCGGATGCGGGTCTCGACGCCCTCGTTGACCCACTTGTCTTCCTCGCCCCAGTAGATGTCCTTCTCGGGCTCGTACACGTCGGCACGACCGCCGCCGAAGCCGAACACCGGGCCGCCCATCGATTCGATCGCGACGTTGCCGGTCAGGATGAACAGATCGGCCCAGCTGATGTGCTTGCCGTATTTCTGCTTGATCGGCCACAGCAGGCGGCGCGCCTTGTCGAGGTTGCCGTTGTCGGGCCACGAATCGAGCGGGGCGAAGCGCTGCTGGCCGCTGTTCGCGCCACCGCGGCCGTCACCGGTGCGATAGGTGCCGGCGGCGTGCCAGGCCATGCGGATGAAGAACGGGCCATAGTGGCCGTAATCGGCCGGCCACCACGGCTGGCTGTCGGTCATCAGCGCAACCAGGTCGGCCTTCAGCGCGTCATAGTCGAGCTGCTTGAACGCTTCGGCATAGTCGAAGTCGTCGCCCATCGGGTTGACCGGGCCGTTCGGCGACAGGATGTCGACGGCAAGCGCCTGCGGCCACCAGTCGCGGTTGGTGCGGCCGAGCAGGCTGCGCACGCTGTGATCGAACGGGCAACCGCCGCCGTTCTTGTCGATCGATCCGGTCTTCGCATCCATGTCTCGTCTCCTAATTCACGAGCCCGCGCGCAAGGGGACCGCGCGGCGTCGTGGCGATGAGTATGGCGATCGGGCTACACGACGATGACTGATCGACCAAATGCGAATTTGCGCAGGCACTGATCGAATGAGGCGATGAAGGGCGGCAGCCACCCAGCTCGTGCTGAGCTTGTCGAAGCACGTGCGTCGAGCGAGCCCTCGACAAGCCCAGGGCGAACAATGGGCGGGTATACCACGATGAAGTGATCCTCCCCTGCAAGGGGAGGTGGCGCGCGTCAGCGCGTCGGAGGGGTGTCACCCTATTCGGAAAGGGTGACACCCCTCCGTCAGGCCTTCGGCCTGCCACCTCCCCTTGCAGGGGAGGATGATTATGCCTCAACGCCCTCCGGCACCGGCCGCGGCGGGTGCAGGCGCAGTTTCGACACGCGCTTGGCGTCCGATTCGACGACCTCGATTTGCCAGCCGCTGTCATGCACCAGCGTTTCGCCCGCCTCCGGCACATGCCCGGCCAGCACGACCGCCAGGCCGCCGATTGTGTCGACATCCTCGTCGACCTCGGCCAGCCGCGGATCGATCGCCTCGGCGATGTCCTCCAGTTCGGCGCGGGCGTCGGCCTGCCAGGCGCCGCCGCCCAGCGGCACGATCAGCGCCTCGGGCGCCTCGTCATGCTCGTCCTCGATCTCGCCGACGATCTCCTCGATCAGATCCTCGATCGTGATGAGCCCCTCGGTCCCCGAGTATTCGTCGAGCACAACCGCCAGGTGCGTGCGACTGGCGCGCATCTGGGCGAGCAGGTCGATCGCGCCCATCGATTGCGGGACATAGAGCGGCTGTCGGATCAGCCCCTCGATCGTCGCGGGCGGTTCGGCCCCGGTCGCCAGGATCGCGAACACGTCCTTGATGTGGACCATGCCGACGATCGTATCAAGCTTCTGGCGATAGACCGGCAGGCGGCTGTGGCCGGCGTCGGCGAACAGCGCGACAAGCGCGGGAAAGCTGGTGCCTTCCTCGACCGCGATGATGTCCGCGCGCGGCACGCCCATGTCGCCGGCATCGCGCTCGCCAAAGTGCAGCAGGTTCTTAAGCATCTGGCGCTCGATCGGCGCCAGGTCGCCCGCGATGGGACGGGCCTTCTCGTCATCGTGCCGTTCGATGACCTCTTCGAGCTGGTCGCGCAGCGTCTCGGCGGATTCGTCGCCGAAGATCAGGGTGCGAAGCCCCTTCCAGATGCTACCATTTTCGGAGTCGCCGTTGCCGGCGCGACTTCGGTCCTCGGCCATAGGTTTGAGTTCAGTCCTCGCGGATCAGATAGGGATCGGAGATGCCGAGGCCGGCGAGCACGTCGCGCTCCAGCCCCTCCATCGCCTCGGCCTCCGCATCGGTGCCGTGGTCGTGGCCTAGCAGATGCAGCGTGCCGTGGACAATCAAATGGGTTGCGTGGTCCTCGACCGACACGCCCTTCTCCGCCGCCTCGGCCGCGCAGACGCCGTGCGCGAGCACGATGTCGCCCAGCAGCACCTCGCCATCGTCCGACCCTTGCGTGACCGTGTCGAGCAGGTCGGGCTGGACCATCGGGAAAGACAGCACGTTGGTCGGCTTGTCCTTGTCACGATACTGGCGGTTGAGCGTGTGGACTTCGTCGTCGCTGGTCAGGCGGACCGCGATTTCGATCTGCACGGGATGGGTGAGCCAGTCACGCTGCGGCGTCGCTTCGATCGCAGCGGTGGCGGCGCGGGTGGCGAGCGCTTCCCAATCGGCCGCGTCGGGCCAAGGGTCTTCGCGGAGGACGGCGATATCGATCATGCGAGATCCGTCTTAGAGAAATCGTCGCCCTTGTAGAGCAGTTTCGCACCGTTCGTTCTGGCGCAGGCATAGGCGAAGCAGTCACCCATGTTGAGTTTCGCGTCGTGGCGCCCCTTGCCGTATCGCTCGTACGCAACGAGCGCCATGTCCCGCTCCTCATCGCCGATATCGACCAGACGAAACGGCATCGCGACGGCCAATGCCTCGACCTCCCGTCGTGCCGCGTCGAAGCTAATGTCCTTGGCCTTGTGCAGACCACGCACGGCTTCCCAGCACGCGACCGCCGACCAAATCGCATCGCCATCAGCGCGAATGGCCAACGCAAAGCCATTCCCTTCAGGCTCGCCAGCGATCATCGCGATGATCGCCGAGGCGTCGACAAATATGGTCAATCCGGATCCTCGCCGGAAATCTCGTCGAAAAACGCCTTGTTCGCCACATGGCCGGGGCGATCAGGAAGCGGATGCGTGCGACGGCGCTCGTGGAGCCACGCGATGATGTCCGCTGCCGGACCTTCCGCTTCCGGCGCGAACGTCGCCTTCTTCTCGCGCAGTGCCGTCCGCACGGCCTCGGTCTTGGTCGTGCCCAATCGCCGCGCGACTTCGGCCGCCAGCGCCGCCGTCTCTTCGTCCTTGATGTACAGCGACGCCATCAGCCGCGCTCCTTCAGTCGAAGGATATACGGCGGGATATCCCGCCCTTCAACCGTCCTGCCCCTCATATGCCTCGACGATCCGGCCGACGATCGGGTGGCGGACGACGTCGGCGGCTGAGAAGCGGGTAACGGCCATGCCTTCGATCCCCTCCAGGCGGGCGACCGCGTCGGCCAGGCCCGATCCGGCGACGCCGCCGGGCAGGTCGACCTGTTTGGGGTCGCCGCAGATGACCATGCGGCTGCCTTCACCGAAGCGGGTCAGGAACATCTTCATCTGCGCCGGCGTCGTATTCTGGGCCTCGTCCAGGATGATGAAGGCGTCGGCGAGCGTCCGGCCGCGCATGAAGGCGATCGGCGCGATCTCGATCTCGCCGCTCGCGATCCGCCGCTCCACCTGTTCGGCGGGCAGGCAGTCGTGGAGCGCATCATAGAGGGGACGAAGATAGGGGTCGACCTTCTCCTTCATGTCGCCAGGCAGGAAGCCGAGCTTTTCCCCCGCCTCCACCGCCGGACGCGACAGGATCAGGCGCTGGACGCTGCCGGTGATCAGCTGCGACACGGCCTGCGCCACCGCGAGATAGGTCTTGCCGGTGCCTGCCGGCCCCAATGCGAAGATGATGTCGTGGCTGACCAGATCGCGCATGTAATGCGTCTGCGCGATGGTGCGCGGCACGATCGTCTTCTTGCGCGTGCGGATCATGATCGGCGGGATGCCGTGGCCGCGTTCGGTTGAGATGATGCCGTCGAGCACCGGCTGCGCGGCCAGCGCGATCACGGCGTCGACCATCCCGGGGTCGATGTCCTGCCCCTGGAGGATGCGGGTGTGGAGACCATTCAGCACGTCGCGGGCCAGCGCCACCTGCTCCGCCGTCCCCTCAACCTGCACGCGGTTGCCGCGCGCGGTGATGTAGACGCCCAGGCGATTCTCCAGCGCGACCAGGTTGGTGTCGAATTCGCCGAACAGCTGCGGCAGCAGCTCCGGACGGTCGAAGACGACTTCGGTACGGCTGCGCTCGCCGGACTGGGCGGGAACGGGCTTTCGGCTCATCGGGCTCCTAGGGATCGGCTCGCTGGTTCGGCGAGTGTGGCAGAGGACTGCGCAAACACAACGGCATTTGCGTGACGGCAAAGATTTGGGGAGCGCGTGGCGGCGGCGCAACAGGGAACCGTGGGGGCACTCATCCGCTCACACCGGCAAAGGAGAGTAGCCATGCCCAAGACCCTGTCCGACCTCGCCGAGATCATGCGCGATATCGACTTCACGATGCTGTCGACGAAGACCGCCGACGGCGGCATCGCCGCGCGGCCGATGAGCAACAATCGCGACGTCGACTATGACGGCGACAGCTGGTTCTTCGCGCTGGAGACGACGCATACGGTGCAGGAGATCCAGGCCGATCCGAACGTCGGGCTGACGCTTCACGGCAACAAGGGACTGATGGGCAAGCCGCCGGTCTTCATCGCGGCGGAAGGCAAGGCCGAGATCATCCGCGACAAGGCCGCGTTCGAGGCACATTGGGTCAAGGACCTCGACCGCTGGTTCGAACAGGGCGTCGACACGCCCGGCCTGACGCTGATCCGCGTCCATGCCGACCGCGTACATTACTGGGACGGCGAAGATCAGGGCGAAGTGACGCTCTGACGGCGCAGCAGCCCGACGATCAGACCGGCCAGGATCATCGCCATGCCGACCGCGTGATAGGCGCGGAGTCGCTCGCCCAGCAGAACCGCGGCGAGCAGCGCGCCGAACAACGGCATAAGGTTGATGACCTGTCCGGCCCGCCCCGCCCCGATCGCTGCGACGCCGGCGTTGAAGAGGAGGTAGGACAGCAATGAGGGGAAGATCGCGACATAGGCGATGACGCCGAGCGCGGTGGGGGTCGCGCGAATCGTCGCCCCGCTTACGATCTCGGCTATTGCGAGCGGGATCAGCGCGACAAGGCCGACCATGAAGATCGCGGCTAGAAACGCGAGCGGATGCGCGGCGGGCTTGGTGCGCAGCAAGCTGGTGTAGAGCGCCCAGATGACGACCGCGGTCAGGATCAGGGCATCGCCGCGCCCCAACACGAAGCCGGTCAGCAGCGCCGGATCGCCGCGAAAGACGATGATCCCGACACCGATCGTCGAGATCGCGACGCCGGCCACAGCCCCCCACCCCGGCCGCGTCCCGAAGATCAGTCGGTCGCAGACGAGGACGAGCGCGGGGATCAGTGCCTGGAGCAGCAGCCCATTGCTGGCGGTCGTGTCGTGCAGGCCGAGGTAATAGAGCGCGTTGAACGACGCGACGCCGAGCAAGCCGATCGCGACGACCCGCGGCCAGCCGGCGAGCAGGATCGCCCGGTCGCGGACCAGCTTCGACCAGGCGAACGGCAGCAGGATCGCCAAAGCGCCGGTCCAGCGCAGCAGGCTGAGCGTCGCGGGCGGGATGTCGTCGCGCACCAGCCGGCCGGCGATGGCATTGCCCGCCCAGAACAGCATCGCCGCAGCGAGCATCGCATAGGCGCGGGTGTCCCCGCGAGGCGCGGTCAAGTCGTCAGGCCGCGCGGGCGAGCACGGCGACGCCGGTCAGCGAGACCGGACCCGCTGCAACGATATCGACGTCGATCAGCGAGCCGATAGGCGGGCCGTCCTCGACCACGACCGACTGCAGCCAAGGCGACTTGCCGATCATCTGCCCGGGCTTGCGGCCGGGCCGCTCGATCAGGATCGCGCAGCGCTTGCCGACCGTATCGGCGTTGAACGCCGCCTGATCGCGGCCCAGGGCGTCCTGCAATCGCGCCAGCCGATCGACCATGACCTCCGGCGCGATCTGGTCCGGCAGGTCGGCGGCCGGCGTGCCGGGGCGGGGCGAATATTTGAAGCTGAACGCCATCGCATGGCGAACCTCGGCGACCAGACTAAGCGTGTCGGCGAACTCCGCCTCGGTTTCGCCGGGGAAGCCGACGATGAAATCGCCCGACAGCGCGATATCGGGCCGGGCGGCGCGGACGCGGTCGAGGATGCGCAGATAGCTGTCACGCGTGTGACTGCGGTTCATGGCTTTCAGGATGCGGTCGTTGCCCGATTGCACCGGCAGGTGGAGGAACGGCATCAGCGATGCGACGTCGCGGTGCGCGTCGATCAGGCTCTGCGTCATGTCGTTCGGGTGGCTGGTCGTGTAGCGAATCCGCGCGAGACCGGGGATGCGGTCGAGCGTATGGATCAGGCTGCCCAGATCCTCGCCATCGGTGGACCAAGCATTCACATTCTGCCCGAGCAGCGTGATCTCCTTCGCGCCCGCCTCGACCAGAGCCTTCGCCTCGTCGACGATCGCCGCGAACGGCCGGCTGATCTCGGCACCCCGGGTATAGGGGACAACGCAATAGGTGCAGAATTTGTCGCACCCCTCCTGCACGGTCAGGAACGCCGATGGCCCCACGCGGCGGCGGGCGGGCAGCGCCCCGAACTTGCTGAGCGCGGGCATGTCGGTGTCGATCGCCGCCGTTCCCTTCGCGGCATCGGCGACCAGCTGCGGCAGGTTGTGATACGCCTGCGGGCCGACGACGACGTCGACCTTGGCGCGGCGCACGATCTCCGCGCCTTCCGCCTGCGCAACGCAGCCAGCGACCGCGATCATCTGGTCGGGGCGATGCTTCTTCATCCGGCCGATGTCGGAATAGACCTTCTCGGTCGCCTTCTCGCGGATGTGGCAGGTGTTGAGCACGACCAGATCGGCGTCCTCGCCCGGTGCTGCGGTATAACCCGCCGCCGCCATCGCCTCCGCCATTCGCTCGCCGTCATAGACGTTCATCTGGCAGCCGAAGGATTTGACGTGGAAGGTTTTTGGGGCGGTCATGATGGGGCGGCCCTTACCCCGGATCGGAGGCAAGGTGAAGAAGAAGGGATTTTTCACGCAAGGGCGCGAAGGCGCTAAGAGAAGAAGAGGGGCTCACGCGGAGGCGCAGAGGCGCTGAGATGCGTCGCTCGCTGCGCCAGCAGCCTTCTATGCGCACGGCCCAACGCGCTGTGCGGTAGCGATAAGAAATACGCGCTGCGGCGCGAAAGACATCTTTGCGCCTTCGCGCCTTTGCGTGAATCAACTCTTCTGCGAAACCATCCGCATCCGAGCCTCCGACGCGATCGCCTTGCGGCCCGGATAATCCGCCGGATCGAACGGTTCGAGAAACGTCAGCGTCGCGGTGAAGGTGCCGCGGCGCGACAGCACGCGGCGGGCGTTCACCGCGCCGGGTTCGTCGCCCAGCCACGCAAGGTCGGCCATCGCCGGACCATAGTCGATCAGCACCGGCTGGACCCGCACGCCCGGCGGCGGCGGGTCGAGGACGGCGAGCAGCGCAGGCTTGAAGGGAAGCAGGGTCGTACCGTCGCCGGTCGTGCCTTCGGCGAAGATGGTGATCGACCAGACATCGGCCAGCGCATCGCGCAACTGGGCGATCTGGTCGGCGATGCTCATCCGCGCGGTGCGATCGACGAACAGCGTGCGGTTGAGGCTGCACAGCCAGCCGATCACCGGCACCTTTTCGAGATCGGACTTGGCGACGAACGCCGTGCCGTTGCGCCCGGCGAGGAGCGGAATGTCGAGCCAGCTGAGATGATTCGACAGGAAGACGACATCGCGACGCAGCGAGCGACCGATGGTGTGGCGACGCGCGCCGACGATCCAGGCGACGGCGGCGAGGAAGTTCATCGGCCAGGGGGACGACAGGCGGAACAGCCGCCACAGGCCGTGGAGTGGAAGCGCGAGGAGCAGCGCCAGCAGCAGACCCGCGATACGGCTGCCGAAGCGCAGGTTGGCGGCGAGCGAGTAATGCGGGTGGAGGGCGGCGGTGGTCATATCCCCTCCCTCACCTTCGTCAGGCCAGACTTGATCCGGCATCCAGAGCCACAGGCGATATCGTGTGCGGCCCTGGACCCCGGATCAAGTCCGGGGTGACGGCCGAGAGATGAAAGTCTCCCTCTCACGCTTTCCGGTCAAGGCTCACGCCATAAAGCTCCATCCGGTGATCGACCAGTCGAAAGCCCAGCCGCTCGGCGATCTGCTTCTGGAGCAGTTCGAGCTCGGGATCGACGAATTCGATCACCTTGCCCGTCTCTACGTCGATCAGGTGATCGTGATGCGCCTCGGGCGAGGGTTCGTAGCGGGCGCGGCCGTCGCCGAAGTCGTGGCGGTCGAGGATGCCGGCTTCCTCGAACAGGCGGACCGTGCGGTACACGGTCGCGATCGAGATGCCGGGATCGATCGACGAGGCGCGCTCATACACCTTCTCGACGTCGGGATGATCCTCGGCTTCGGACAGGACGCGGGCAATCACCTTGCGCTGTTCGGTGATGCGCAGGCCCTTCTGGTGGCAGAGGGCTTCGAGGTCGATCTTGCGGGCCATGACGCCGATGTAATCAATGCGACCGCGGCAGGGAAGCGCTAGCGACTCGCAATTATCGCAACGGGAAGACGAATTAGCCTAAGGTCAGCGCATAGGTATGGGCGTCGAACGCCTCGCCGGTCAGGCCGCGATAATAAGCGCGGCGCTGGCCGACCTGGGTGAAGCCGTGCGCGCCATAGAGGGCAAGCGCCGAATTGCCCGCGCGCATTTCGAGGTGCAGCCGCTCTGCCTGCTTGTCGCAGGCGTCGGCGATGACGCTGCGCAACAGCGTGCCGCCGATCCCGCGGCCGCGCCGTTCGGGCTCGACCGCCAGCAACAGCAGTTCGCCATCGCCCGCCACGACACGCGCCATCGCGAAGCCGACCAGGGCGTTGCCCTCGCACGCCAACGTCAGCCAGACACCCTGAAGCGCCAGCATGCCGATGCACTGCGCCGACGACCATGCCTCGCCATAGCGCGGATCGAAGGCGCGGTTCATGATGTGGACGACGCCCGCCAGATCGTTGACGTCGCCGCTGCGCAGGTCGACCAGGCGCGGGGCGGTGCTCACCGCGCGGCCTGCGGCTGCGGCTTGGCATCGGGGGCGCGGCCGTAGATCGGGCGCGGCGGCAGGGTGCGCAGTGCCTCGGGCAGCAGGATCGCGCGGGCAGCCTCCGGCAGCGCCTCGACTCCCGCGACATCCGCCAGCCAGCGCACGCCGCTGCCGATCGCGGGCCGCGTACCGATCGCGGTCAGCGCAGCCTCCGGCTTCAGCGAAGCGAGCGCACCGGCGGGGGCGAGGGGGCGGTCATAGGGTTGCACGAACAGCTCACCGTGCCCCCCTTCGAGGACGACGGCAAGCCCTTGCCAATTCAGGTTATCCTCCAGCCCCGCCGCGGCGACCAGCGCGGTCGAAGTATAGCCCGACACGGGCACGCCCCAGCCGATACCCAGGCCGATGGCCGCGGCGATACCGACGCGTACGCCGGTAAAGCTGCCGGGACCGCAATCGACCAGGATCGAATCGGCGCGGCCGCCGTCCGGCAGCTCGGCGATCATCGGCACCAGCCGCTCGGCATGGCCGCGCCCGACGACGTCATGCAGGCTCGCCACGACGCGCGCGCCCTCGATCAGCGCGACCGAACAGGCCGCGGTCGCGGTGTCGATGACGAGCGTCGTGGCCAAGGCGTCAGACGATCCGGTTGAACTTGGCGAAGTCCGGCCGCGGGCTGCGGCCATAGACGGTCGCCGGGTCGCCATAGCCGAGCGTCGAGATGAAATTGACCGTCACCCCCGGCTGGTCGGCGAAGAACGCCTGATCGACCTTGCCGCCATCAAAGCCCGACATCGGCCCGGTATCGAGCCCCAGCGCGCGCGCCGCGACGATGAAATAGGCGCCCTGGAGCGAGGAATTGCGGAACGCCGATGCCTTGCGCAGTTCCTGATTGCCGTCGAACCACGACTTGGCGTCGGTATGCGGGAACAGTTCGGGCAGGTGCTCGTGGAAATTCTCGTCCATGCCGATGACGACCGACACCGGCGCCTTGCGGATCTTGTCGGCGTTGCTGTCGCTGGCGCAGGCGGCCAGCGTTTCCTTCGCCTCGTCGCTGGTCACCCAGACCAGGCGCGCGGGCAGCTGGTTGGCGGAGGTGGGGCCGAACTTCATCAGGTCCCAGATCGCGCGAAGCTGGTCTTCGCTGACAGCCTTGTCGAGATAGCCGTTATAGGTGCGCGCGGTGCGGAAGATCGTGTCGAGCGCGGTGTCGTCGAGCGGCTGGCCCATGTGAAACTCCAAACTGACTGACGTCACCCCCGCGCAGGCGGGGGTAAATTCTGGCTGGATGCGCGGCTGCAACCGAGAGGTCAGCCACAATTGATTCCCGCCTTCGTGGGAATGACGATGTAGAGTCTAGACCGCCCGGACCTCGGTCACTTCGGGCACGTAATGGCGCAGCAACTGCTCGATCCCCTGCTTCAACGTCGCCGAGGACGACGGACAGCCCGAACAGGCGCCCTGCATCTGCAGGTAGACCTTACCCTTGTCGAACCCGCGATAGACGATGTCGCCGCCGTCGTTGGCGACCGCAGGGCGCACGCGGGTGTCGATCAATTCGCGGATCTGCGCGACGATATCGGCATCCTCGGGGTCGTCGCCAAAGGTCGCGTCGTCGCCCGGTACACTGATGCCGGCAGCAGAACCGGGGCGAAACAGCGGCATGTTCGCGCTGAAATGGTCGAGCAGCACGCCGAGCACGTCCGGCTTCAGCCCTGTCCAGTCGACGCCGGGCGCCGCGGTCACGCTCACGAAGTCGCGGCCGAAGAACACGCCGGTCACATCACCCAGCCCGAACAGCGCGTCGGCCAGCGGCGAGGCCTCCGCCTCCTCCGGCGTCGCGAAATCGCGGGTGCCGGCGTCCATCACGGTACGGCCGGGCAGGAACTTGAGCGTCGCCGGATTGGGCGTGGATTCGGTTTCGATCAGCATGACGCCCATGTGGGCCGCGGCGCCCATGCGATCAAGCGCACATTCCCGAAACGCTGCGTTACCCCGAATGCGGTTCAGGTGGCGGCAAGGTTGCCGAGCGTCTAAGGCTGACGCTGATGCTACGCTCTTCCCGGTTACGCCGCGTCGCCTTTGCCACGCTCCCCGTCTTGCTATTCGCCGGTGCGCTGCCCGCGCAACAGGCGCCCAAGCCCGCCCCCGTCATTCAGGCGCCCGCCGTCACGGTCGACAAGAGCGCGTGGCTGTACAAGGGCAGCGACATCACCCCCGATCCCGACTGGCGGTTCGGGACGCTGCCCAACGGTCTGCGCTATGCCGTGCGCAGGAACGGCGTGCCGCCGGGGCAGGTCGCGATCCGCGTCCGGATGGACGTCGGTTCGCTGCACGAACAGGACAGCGAGCGCGGCTTCGCGCATCTGATCGAGCATCTGAGCTTCCGCGGGTCCGAACACGTCCCCGATGGCGAGGCCAAACGCATCTGGCAGCGGATGGGCGTGACCTTCGGCGCCGACACCAACGCGTCGACCAGCTTCACCCAGACCGTCTACAAGCTCGACCTGCCGATGGCGAACCCGGCGGGGCTGGATGAAAGCCTGAAAATCCTTTCGGGCATGATGGCCGGGCCGAGCCTGACACAGGCCGCGCTCGATGCCGAACGCCCGGTGGTGCTGTCGGAAGCGCGCGAACAGCCGGGGCCGCAGGTACGGCTGGGCGACGTCACGCGCGAGACCTTCTTCGCCGGCCAGCCGCTGGCCGAACGCTCGCCGATCGGCACGACCGAGACACTGTCGGGCGCGACCGCGGCCAGCGTGAAGGCGTTCCACGACCGCTGGTACCGCCCCGAACGCGCGGTTGTCGTCATTTCGGGCGACATGGACCCCGCGCTGTTCGAAGCGGCGATCGTCAAGCATTTCGCCGACTGGCGCGGCATCGGCGCCGCCGTCCCCTCCCCCGATTTCGGAAGCCCGAAGCCCGCCAAGTCGGACACCGCTGCATTGGTCGAACCGCAACTGCCGACGCTCGTCAGCCTGGCGTGGCTGCGGCCGTGGACGGTCGGCGACGACACGGTGATCTTCAACCAGAAGCGCATGATCGACATGGTCGCGGTCCGCATCGTCAACCGCCGGCTGGAAAGCCGCGCGCGCGGCGGCGGCAGCTTCATTTCGGCAGGCGCCAATCTTGAGGACGTGTCGCGGTCGGCCAATGCCACGCTGATGAACATCCTGCCGCTCGGCAACGACTGGCAGACGGCGCTGAAGGACGTGCGCACCGGCATCGCCGACGCGATCGCGACGCCGCCGACGCAAGGGGAGATCGACCGCGAACTGACCGAGATCGAAACCTCGATGAAGGCGTCGGTCGCACAGGCGCGGGTCGAGGCGGGCGCGAAGAAGGCCGACGATCTGGTCGAGGCGGTCGACATCAAGGAGACGACGACCACGCCGCAGACGAGTCTGGGCATCCTGCAGGATGCGATGGTCAAGAAGATGTTCACGCCCGAGGCGGTGCAGGCGTCGGCCAAGGCGGTCTTTTCGGGCGTCGCGTTGCGCGGTGTCGTCAACACGCCCCAGCCGGCGGACAATGCCGCTGCCGCACTCCAGGCCGCGCTGACGGCCGAGGTCAAGCCGGGCACCGCCGCGAGCAGCCGGCTCGCCGCGATCGGCTTCGATGCGCTGCCGAAGCTCGGGGCCCCCGGTAAGGTCGTCGCGCGCACGGTTGCGGTCGCCGATCCGAAGATCGAGAAGGTGACGTTCGCCAACGGCGTCAACCTGCTGCTGTTCGAGAACCCGTCGGAGGCAAGCCGCGTCTATGTGCGCGTGCGCTTCGGGCGCGGCCTCAACGGCCTGCCGGGCGACCGCCAGACGCCCGCCTATGCCGGCGACCTGGCGCTCGTCGCCAGCGGGATCGGCAAGCTGGGGCAGGAAGAGATCGACCGCATGACCAGCGGGCGGCGGATCGACCTGGACTTCGCGGTCGACGAGGACGCGTTCCTGTTCGGGGCGACGACGTCGGCCGAGGATCTGGCCGACCAGCTCAAGCTGATCGCGGCGAAGCTCGCCAAGCCGGGCTGGGACCCGAACCCCGTCGCGCGGGCGAAGGCGGTGATGCTCGCGAGCTATCCGTCGCTCGGCGCTTCGCCGGATGCGGTGCTGGGCCGCGACCTCGACCGGCTGCTGCATGATGGCGACCCGCGCTGGGGGACGCCGACGCGCGCCGACCTGGAGAAGCTCGACGCGAAGTCGTTCCGCAAGCTGTGGGAGCCGATTTTGGCCAGCGGGCCGATCGAGGTGCAGATCTATGGCGACATGAAGTCGGATGCCGCGATCGCGGCAGTGGCGGCGTCGCTGGGCGCGCTGAAGCCACGCAAGGTGCCGACCGCCGCGGTCGCGCCGATCCGCTTCCCCGACCCCACGCCCACCCCCGTCGCCCGCACGCACGACGGCCGCGATACCCAGGCGGCGGCGGTCATCGCCTGGCCGACCGGCGGCGGCAGCGACGGCATCGCCACGGGCCGCAAGCTGGAGGTGCTCGCCGCCGTCTTCCGCGACCGGCTGCTCGACAAGCTGCGCTCGGCGGCGGGGATCAGCTACACGCCCAATGTCGCCTCGAACTGGCCGGTGGGCCTGGCCGGCGGCGGGCGGATCATGGCGATCGGCAGCGTGCCGCCCGACAAGACCGGCTATTTCTTCGACCTGTCGCGCGAGATCGCGGCGGACCTAGTCGCGAAGCCGGTCGACACCGACGAGCTGCGCCGCGCGCTGGTCCCGGTCGTGCAATATGTCGCGCGACTGTCGACGGGCAACCAGTTCTGGCTGATCCAGACCGAAGGCGGCAGCTTCGACTCCAAGCGGCTGAAGGCGCTCGACACGATCGCCACCGACCTGACGACGATCACGCCGCAGGAATTGCAGGCGCTGGCGGCCAGGTATCTGGTGCCGGCGAAGGCGTGGACGATGACGGTGTTGCCGAAGGATGGGGCAGCCAAGAAGTAAGACGGGAAAAGAAGAAAACCCTCACCCTGCCCTCTCCCGCGAAGGCGGGAGAGGGTTCTGAAGCAGACCTTCTCCCGCCTTCGCGGGAGAAGGAGGGGCCCGCCGCCAACGGCGGTGGGAGGATGAGGGTCTTCTTCCCCTAGACCCTTACCCCTCGGCGCGGTCGATCGCCGCCAGTTCCGCCTTCGACTTCCGAATAGCCTTCAGCCGGTGGCGGACATACCAGATCACCGCGACGACGATCGCCACGCCGATCACCGCGTCGAGCGAATGGAATACCGCGCGGACGCGGGGGTCGCCGTGCCATGCCTCGCCCAGTTCGCGCCCGACCCAGGCGAGCGCGAAGCAGAACGGCCAGCTGCCGACGAAGGTATAGATGTGGAACGGCACCAGCTTCATCCGCGCGACGCCGGCGGGGAAGGCGATGAAGGTGCGGATGACCGGCAACAGGCGCCCGACGAACACCGCCGCCGAGCCCCAGCGCGCGAAGAACCGGTCGGCCGCGTCGAGTTCGTCGGCGCCGATCAGCAGATATTTGCCATAGCGCAGGACGAACGGCCGCCCGCCGCTCTTGCCGACCTCATAGGCGACGATCGAGCCAAGATTGCACCCGAGCGCGCCCGCGGTCGCGGCGAGCCAGATGTCCATCTTGCCCTGGCTGACCAGATAGCCGGCGAACGGCATGATCAGTTCGGAGGGCAGCGGCACGCACGCGCTCTCGATCGCCATCAGCAGCGCGACGCCCCAATAGCCGGTGGCTTCGATGACGCTGATGACGATGTTCGCGAGAAAGGACAGGATTTGCTCGACCATGTGCGGGTCGTGGCGGATGATGCGAGGAAAGACCAGCCCTAACCCGCCTCCGTTCGGGCTGAGCTTGTCGAAGCCCTGTCCTTATTCTTTGGTCATTCCTCAAGTGGGGCGAAGAAGGGCAGCCCTTCGACAGGCTCAGGGCGAACGGTTTCGGGGGCGCTCTACACCTCCGGCAACACCTGATCCGACGTCCCCCAATGAGTCAGCGACCGTCCGTCAGCCCGTGACAGCAGCGTATCGAGATCGCGTGCGGTGAACGCCGCCGGACTGTCGATATCCTTCAGCTCGCTCCACGTGATCGGCGTCGCCACCCCCGCCCCGGCCCGCGCGCGAACGACATAGGGCAGCACCGCGGTCGACCCGCGCTGGTTGCGCAGCCAGTCGAGGAAGATGCGCCCCTTGCGCTCGGCCTTCTTCATATTGGCGGTGAACCGGCCGGGGTCCGCTTCCCCAAGCGCGCGGGCGAAACGCTCGGCGAAGGATTTGACCGCGGGCCATTCGGCTTGCGGCTTGAGCGGCACGACCACGTGAATGCCCTTGCCGCCGGAAAGCATCGGATAGCTGGTGAGACCGATATCGGCGAGGTGCTGCTTGATGTCCTCCGCCGCGCGCTTCACGTCGTCGAAGCCGAGCCCTTCGTCGGGGTCGAGGTCGAACACCATGCGATCGGGCTTCTCGACGTCGGCGATGAGACTGCCCCAGCCGTGGAATTCGATCGTTCCCATCTGAACGCAGGCGAGCATGCCGTCGGCGCTGTCGACCCACAGATAGGGTTCGGTCGACCCGTCCTTTTCGCGGATGTCGACGTGGTGGACATGATTGCCGAACGATCCGGCGTCATGCTTCTGGAAGAAACATTGTTTCGCCCGCCCCTGCGGACAGCGCACCAAGCTGATCGGCCGGTTCGCGAGCCACGGCAGCATGACCGGCGCCATCGCCTCGTAATAGGCGGCGAGCTTGCTCTTCGTCAGCTTGCTGGTCGGATCGATGATGCGGTCGGGGCTGCTGATCTTGACCGTTGAGGTGGTCGCGGGTGGCTCCGCGGGCTTTTCGGCGACGACGTCCTCGACCGGCTTGTCCTCGCGCAGCCCGAGGAAGCTGGCGTGGCGGACGACGTCTTCGGCGGTGAATTCGGCGAAGGCGACTTCGGCGACCAGCCTGGGGGTCACCCAATGCGCTCCACGCGCCGCCGCGCGGGGCACGTCGACCGGCGCGGTCTTACGCGCGAGCGCGTCGAGTTTCGCACGCAGATCGAGCATCTTTTCGGTGGAAAAGCCCGTTCCGACCTTGCCGGCATAGCGCAGGCCATCCGGGCCGTTCAGCCCAAGCAAGAGCGCCCTGAACCCCCGCCCCGCCTTGTCGCTTTCCGACCAGCCGATGACGACGAATTCCTGCCGCCGGGTGCATTTGGTCTTCACCCAGCCCTTGGTCCGCGTGCCGCGATAGGGAGCGTCGGCCTGTTTGGAGACGACGCCTTCGAACCCCTCCGCGCACATCGCCTCGAACAGCTTTTCGCCCGAACCGACGACATGTTCGGAATAGCGCAGGCGGTCGTCGGCGACGTCGAACAGCGGGCGAAGCCGGTCCTTGCGCTCGACCAGCGGACGGGGCGCGAGATCCTCTCCGTCCAATTCGAGCAGGTCGAAGGCGAAGAGGGCAAGGCCGTCGCCGCCGCCGGATATGGCATCCTGCAATGTCGAGAAGTCGGGCTTGCCGTCCTTGAACGCAACGATCTCGCCATCGATCAGCGCGGTTTCGACGGGCAGGTCGGCAGCCGCGGCGGCGATGCCTGGGAATTTGTCGGTCCAGTCGAGACCAGTGCGGGTGTAAACCTTCGCCTTGCCTCCGGCGACCGCGACGAGGGCGCGGTAGCCGTCATATTTCATCTCGTGCAGCCAGCCGTTGCCGGTCGGCACGCTGTCGACGAGGGTGCAGAGTTGCAGGGGGCGGAATTTCGGGGGCTTCGATCCTCCCCGGGACGGGGAGGGGGACCGCCGCGCAGCGGTGGTGGAGGGGGGCTTCCCCACGCGACTCGCGCGCGGAGAGCCCCCTCCACCAGCCTTCGGCTGGTCCCCCTCCCCGCGAGCGGGGAGGAGCTTGTGGGGCGGCCAGGTCTTGAGGTCCTTGGCCTTCCTGCCCTCCGCGATCTCCTGCATCGTGCGGCCGGTCTTCACGCTGGTCAGTCCGGCCTCGACCAGTTGGTCCGCGCCGCCGGCATATGCATCGTCGATCTTGCGCAGCAGCCAGTTCTCACGGCTTTCCTTGCCGCGCGGCTTTAGGCGGATCAGCAGCCATTCCCCGCGCATCCGCTCGCCCTGCAGGACGAAATGCAGGTGGCCCTTTTCCAGATCCGTGGCGCTCTTGCCCTCGATCGGTGCCCACAGGCCGTCGTCCCACAGCATGACGGTTCCGCCGCCATATTCGCCCTTCGGGATCGTGCCTTCGAAATCGGCGTAGGACAGCGGGTGATCCTCGGTCCGCACCGCCAGCCGCTTCTCCGCCGGGTCGAGGCTCGGCCCGCGCGTCACCGCCCAGCTCTTCAGCACGCCATCGAGTTCGAGCCGGAAGTCCCAGTGCAGCCGTGTTGCATCGTGCTTCTGCACCATGAAGCGGTGCCCGGTGCCGGGCGCGATCTCGCCGGCAGGCTCGGCGGTCTTGGCGAAATCCCGCTTGGCGTTGTATTTTTCGAGCGGATCGCTGCTCATTCTCCCCTCCCTGGAAGGGAGGGGTTAGGGGTGGGTGGGCCTCCACAGGCGGTGCGGCTCGGGGAGAGCCACTCACCCCCGTCCCCTTCCTTCCAGGGAGGGGAGTCAGGCACGCTTCTTCGCCGGCGCTTTCTTCGCAGCCGGTTTCCGCGCAGGCGCCTTCCTCGCCGGGGCGGATTTTGCCGGCGCCGCCCCGCCCTTCCCTTCTAGCGATTTCTTGAGCGCCGCCATCAGGTCGACGACATTGCCGCCCGACGGCCGCGCATCGTCGCCGGCATCCTCGATGATCTTCGCGCCCTTGGCCTTTTTCTTCCGCTCGATCAGCCCGCGCAGCGCGTCGACATAGCGGTCGTGGAATTCCTGCGGATCGAACTTCGCGGTCTTCTTCTCGATCAGCGTCGAGGCGAGGTCGAGCAGGTCGGCGTCGGGCTTGTCATCGGGGATGTCGCGGAAATAGCCCTGCGCCTTGTTGACCTCATCGGCGTAGCGCAACGTCTCCAGCACCATGCCGCGACCACAGGGCTTCAGGCTGACGACATATTCGCGGCCGCGCATCGCCAGCTGGCCGAGACCGACCTTGCGCGCCTTTCGCAACGCCTCCCGCAGCACGATGAACGCCTCTTCCGCCAGATCGTCGGCGGGGACGACGAAATAGGGGCGTTCGTAATAGAGCACGTCGATCTCGTCGGCGTCGACGAATTGGGTCAACTCCAGCGTCTTCTTCGATTCGAGCTTCACCGCATCGATCTCGTCCTGTTCGAGCAGGACATATTCGCCCTTCGACAGTTCGAAGCCCTTGACGATCTCATCGGTATCGATCGGCCCCAGGCCGGGGACCGTCTTCTCGTACTTCACCCGCTTGCCGCTGGGTTCGTGGACCTGGTGGAACGCGATCTGCGCACCCGACTTGGTCGCTGAATAAATCTCGACCGGGATCGACACGAGCGCGAGCCGGATCTGTCCCTGCCAATAGGCGCGTGCGGCCATGTCCGTCGGCTCCGTCGTTGCGAAGCCGATTCAATTATCGATGCGCGATTCGGGTTCCCGCACGAGCCCGCAGGACTCGCTGCTTCAGATCAAGCGCCGGCCAGTTCCGCACGGCCGCCAAGCCAGACATGGGTGCACAGCTGCGCCTCTGGCGTGTCGGTGGCCTCCAGCGCGGCGACGGTCACCCAGCCTTCGCGGCGGAGACGCGCACCGTCTTCGCGATCGGTCCCGACCGGCAGGAACAGTCGCCGCCGCTCCGGCGTGCGCGCAAGCGTGCCAAGCACGGGGTCGAGGAACAGCGACATGCCGACCGCCGGCTCCTCATGCCCGTCTGCATGGAGGATGACGTAGCTGCCGCCGCGCCCGATCTCGCGCAGCGCACCGGCGGCGAAGATCGAGAAGCCGAACCAGCTCTGATATTCGAAGCCGTGGCGTTCGGTCGGGTCAAGCGTCAGCTGGGTGCCGGCGGGCAGCGCCGCGGCGATCCGCTCCAGCCCGTCGATCCGACCGGCCAGCGCCCCGCCGGTATCGTGCGCGCGCAGACGGGCGATGGCGGCGTCGAAAGGCCCGGCCGCCTCGATCAGCGGCAGGTAGCTCGCATCGATCGCGGCGACGCGGCCCGCGTCCTTGGCGTCGAGCGCCTCGCGCAGTTCGGTCAGGCGGGCGTGGGGCCAGTTCTCGGCCAGCGTCGGCACCAAGTCCGGCAGGGTGAAATCGACCGACACGCCCGCGATGCCCGCTTGCGTCAGCGCCTCGACCGCGACCGACACGACCTCGCGCGCGGCGGCGACCGAATCGAGGCCGATCAACTCGATGCCCAGCTGGCGCATCGCCCGCGCCGGGTTCAGGTCGCTGCCGCGCAGTTTCAGCACCGGGCCGACATAGGACAGCCGCAGCGGGCGCGGATGGTGCCCCATGCGGGTCGCGGCGATCCGCCCGACCTGGGCGGTGATGTCCGGCCGGATCGCGAGATTGCGCTGCGACACCGGATCGACGAACCGCACCGCGCCGTGGGCGCCGCCGGCCTTCAGCCGGGCGCTGAGTTCATCCTCGAACTCAGCGAGCGGCGGGTCGACCTGCTCATAGCCATAGCCGCGCGCGACATCGAGCACGCCCCGCTCGATCCGCGCGGCGACATCCGCCAGCGGCGGCAGGCGATCGTCGAACCCTTCGGGCAGGAGGCCGGTCATTATTGCCCTCTCCCCTCTGGGGAGAGGGTTGGGAGAGGGGCAGACGTCAAGGCATCCAGGATAACATGAAGCACCCCGTCCAAATTCGTCATCACATCGGCGTTGGTAAAGCGCAGCACGCGGTAACCCTGTCTCTTCAGCACGGCAGTCCGCCGCGCATCGTAAGCCTCGCTAGTTGCGTGCGTGTCGCCGTCAACCTCGATGACGAGGTTATGACTACGCGCGACGAAGTCCGGGATGGCGCGCCCGCGGACGGTCTGGCGGACGAACTTGATACCGTTCAGGCGCTTTGCGCGGATCGCGAGCCAAAGGCGCGTTTCGGCTTCGGTCATTTCGGAGCGGAGGGCGCGGGCTCGTTTCAATAGCTCCGGATCGACTTGCGGCACGGCCCCTCTCCCAACCCTCTCCCCGGCGGGGAGAGGGCTATTAGATTTAGAACGACAACGCCATCGCGGTCTTCACACCGCCCAGCGCCTTGACCTTGGCCAGCAGGTCCGGCGTCACCGCTTCGTCGACCGACAGCAGCAGGATCGCTTCGCCACCAGCCTCACGGCGACCGAGGTGGAAGGTGCCGATGTTGACCCCCGCCTCGCCCAGCAGTGAGCCTAGGCGGCCGATGAAGCCCGGTGCGTCCTCGTTGACGACGTAGAGCATGTGGCCCGCCAGATCGGCCTCGACCTTGATCCCGAACAGTTCGACCAGGCGCGGCGCGCGGTTGCCGAACAGGGTGCCGGCGACCGAGCGCTCGCCCGCATCGGTCTTCACCGACACGCGCAGCAGCGTGTGGTAATCGCCTTCACGCTCGGTGCGGACCTCGCGCACTTCCATGCCGCGTTCCTTCGCCAGGAAGGGCGCGTTGACCATGTTGACCGTGTCGGTCTGGGTGCGCAGGAAGCCTGCGAGGACCGCGCTGACGATCGGCTTCTGGTTGACCTCGGCCGCGGCGCCTTCGCTGTGGATCGAGATGCGCGGGATCGCGCCGGTCGACAGCTGACCCACCAGCGAGCCAAGCTTTTCGGCGAGCGCCATGTACGGCTTCACCCGCGGCGCTTCCTCGGCCGAGATCGACGGCGAGTTGAGCGCGTTGGTGACACCGCCGGTCATCAGGAAGTCGGCCATCTGCTCGGCGACCTGGATCGCGACATTGACCTGCGCTTCGCTGGTCGAGGCACCCAGGTGCGGGGTCGCGACGAAGTTCGGGGTGCCGAATAGAGTGTGTTCCTTGGCCGGCTCGGTCACGAACACGTCGAGGGCTGCACCGGCGATATGACCCGAATCGAGCAGGTCCTTGAGCGCCGCTTCGTCGATCAGCCCGCCGCGCGCACAGTTGATGATGCGCACGCCCTTCTTGGTCTTGGCCAGATTCTCCGCGGACAGGATGTTGCGGGTCTGCTCGGTCAGCGGCGTGTGGAGCGTGATGAAGTCGGCGCGCGCCAGCAGCTGGTCGAGCTCGACCTTCTCGACGCCCAGTTCGACCGCGCGTTCGGGCGACAGGAACGGATCGAACGCGATGACCTTCATGCGCAGGCCGAGCGCACGGTCGGCGACGATCGAGCCGATGTTGCCCGCACCGATCAGGCCGAGCGTCTTGCCGGTCACCTCGACGCCCATGAAGCCGTTCTTCGGCCACGTCCCCGCCTGGGTCTGTGCGTTCGCTTCAGGCAGCTGGCGGGCGAGCGCGAACATCAGCGCGATGGCGTGTTCGGCGGTGGTGATCGAGTTGCCGAACGGCGTGTTCATCACCACGACGCCCTTGGCCGAGGCGGCGGGGATGTCGACGTTGTCGACGCCGATGCCGGCGCGGCCGACGACCTTCAGATTGGTCGCGGCGTCGAGGATCGCCTTCGTCACCTTGGTCGAGCTGCGGATGGCGAGGCCGTCGTATTCGCCGATGATGGCGATCAGTTCTTCGGGCGTCTTGCCGGTGATCTCGTCGACCTCGACACCGCGCTCGCGGAAAATCTGCGCGGCCTTGGGGTCCATTTTGTCGCTGATGAGGACTTTTGGCATTTGATGTCTCCACCCGTCATCCCGGACTTGATCCGGGATCCAGGGTCACAGGGGATGTCGCTTGGAACTCTAGATCCCCGCTTTCGCGGGGATAACGATTTAGGAGGCGCGGGCCACCGCATAGGCCCAGTCGAGCCACGGCCCGAGTGCCTCGATGTCCGCCGTATCGACGGTCGCACCGCACCAGATGCGCAGGCCCGGGGGCGCATCGCGGTAGCCGGCGACGTCGTACGCCGCACCGGCCTTTTCGAGTGCCCCGGCCATCGTCTTGATGAACGCTTCGTCGGCACCGGCGACGGTCAGGCACACGCTGGTCTTCGACCGCGAGGCTTCGTCCTCGGCCAGATGGCCCAGCCAGTCCCGCTCGGCGACGATCTTGTCCAAAGCCGCCGCATTGGCGTCCGACCGGGCGATCAGCCCGCTCGCGCCCAGCGACTTCGCCCATTCCAGGCTGGCGATGCAGTCCTCGACCGCCAGCATCGACGGCGTGTTGATCGTCTCGCCCTTGAACACGCCTTCGGCCAGCTTGCCCTTGGAGACGAGGCGGAAGACCTTCGGCAGCGGCCAGGCGGGGGTGTAGCTTTCCAGCCGCTCGACCGCGCGGGGGCCGAGGATCAGGACGCCGTGACCGCCCTCGCCGCCCAGCACCTTCTGCCAGCTGAAGGTCGCGACATCGATCTTGTCCCACGGCAGGTCGTAGGCGAATACGGCCGAGGTCGCGTCGGCGAACGAGAGTCCTTCACGGTCGTCGGCGATCCAGTCGCCGTTCGGCACGCGCACGCCAGACGTGGTGCCGTTCCAGGTGAAGAGAACATCGTTCGACCAGTCGACCGCATTCAGGTCCGGCAGCTGGCCGTAATCGGCGCGCAGGACGGTCGGATCGAGCTTCAGCTGCTTGACCGCGTCGGTGACCCAACCTTCACCGAAGCTTTCCCACGCCAGCGTCGTGACGGGCCGCGCGCCCAGCATCGTCCACATCGCCATTTCGAACGCGCCGGTGTCGGAACCGGGAACGATGCCGATACGGTGGGTGTCGGGCAGGCGCAGCAGCTCGCGCATCAGGTCGATGCAATATTGCAGGCGCGCCTTGCCGATCTTCGACCGGTGCGAACGGCCCAGCGATTCGGTGGCGAGGTTTTCGGCAGCCCAGCCCGGCGGCTTCGCGCAGGGGCCGGAGGAAAAGAACGGACGCGCCGGCTTCGTTGCCGGGGCGGCAGGTAGATCAGTCATGTAGACTCTCCTCACAGAGAGCACGCGCGGCGTTGGGACCGCGTGGCCCGTCGGCGGCCCTAACGATGCACGGAGGCCTGTCAATCGTAACTTCGGTTACGATTGCGTCCGACCGGTGGTGCGCCGCGACGAAGCCCGCGTGACAAAGTCGCTGCCCGCGGGGATGATCGTGGCCGTGTATCGGTTCCTCGCGCTGTCCCTTGCCCTGTTGCTCGCCGCCTGCGGGAGCGGCCGGCCCGCACAGCCGCAGCGGCCGGCCGGCGCGCCACCCGTCACGCTGAACCAGCCGCCCAGCCGCGCGACGCAGCAATGTTTCGCCGACCTGTCGCGCGAGAACGTTCGATTCTCGCCGCTCCCCGATCGCGACTTCGGCGGCGGCTGCCTGCTGGTCGGCACTGTCCAGCTGATCGACTACGGTGTGCCGACGACGAACCTGAAGGCGATGGCCTGTCCGCTGGCGCGCAGCTTCACCGCCTGGGTGCGCAACGGCGTGGTGCCGGCGGGGCGCGAGATCCTGGGCAGCGAGGTGCGCAAGGTCGAGACGTTCGGCACCTATGCCTGCCGTAACCGCGTCGGCACCGCGACCAGCCGGCTGAGCGAGCACGCCACCGGCAACGCAGTCGACATCGCCGCCTTCGTGCTCGCCGACGGACGCCGCATCACCATCGAGCGCGACTGGCGGACGACCGACCCGGCGGTCGCCGAATTCCTGCAGGTCATCCGCCGCTCCGCCTGTCGACGGTTCCGCACCGTGCTGTCGCCCGACTATAACGCGGCGCATTACAACCACCTCCACCTCGACCTCGGCGGCGCTGCATTGTGTCGTTAAGGAAAGCCGCGTAACCCTCCCGAAAATGACAGACACGAAAGTACCGGAGCGCGTCTTTCCACGCGCTAAACAGGATGCCGAGACCGCCAAGCAGGGCGTGTCGACCCCGCAGACGGAGCATCCCTCCTACCGCCTCGCCTTCCAGGACATGGACTTCCTGCTGCGCGAGGACCTGCGGCCCGTCCGCTTCCAGCTGGAATTGCTGAAGCCCGAGCTGATCCTGGAAGAGGCGAAGATCGCCTCGACCTTCGTCTTCTACGGTTCCGCCCGCATCCCCGAGCCCGAAAAGGCGCGCGCGCTGCTCGACGCCGCTCCGGCGGACGGCCCGCAGCGGCGGATCGCGGAGAAGCTGGTCGAGAAGTCGAAATATTACGACGTCGCGCGCGAACTGGCGCGCACGGTCAGCAACTTCCCGCTCGACGAAGCCGGGATGCGCCACTTCGTCGTATGTTCGGGCGGCGGCCCGTCGATCATGGAAGCGGCCAACCGCGGCGCGCTGGACGTCGGCGCCGAATCGATCGCGCTGAACATCGTCCTGCCGCACGAACAGGCGCCGAACCCCTATGTCACCCCGGCGCTGTCGATGCAGTTCCACTATTTCGCGCTGCGCAAGATGCACTTCCTGCTTCACGCCCGCGCGCTGGCCGCCTTCCCCGGCGGATTCGGGACGTTCGACGAACTGTTCGAACTGCTGACGCTCATCCAGACCGGCAAGATCAAGCCGATCCCGATCCTGCTCTACGGCCGCGCCTTTTGGGAGCGGGTGGTGAACTTCCCCGCACTGGTCGAGGAAGGCGTGATCTCCGAGAAGGACCTGTCGCTGTTCACCTATTGCGAGACGGCGGAGGACGGCTGGGAGGTCGTGCGCAAGCACTACGCGGACCACGACCCGACGTTGTGACGGGCGGCGCGCGGTTTGCGCAAGCAAACCGCCGACTCGCCACGTGGGGCAGCGGTGCGAGCGCAGCTCGCTCCAGCTGACGGCGTGGCGCCGGCCGCCCAAAGTTCACGAAAGTCACGCATAGAGCGCATTTTTCGACGCCCCCGACCCGGCGTGCGGATCTCCAATCCCGACGATGCCAAAGAGCGCGACCGCGACGAACGTAGCGCGCACTCTCCAACTTTACTCCAACAAGCGCCGCATTCCTGGGTCTGCGCCTTGTCTAGGGCGGATCGACATTCAGATTTGCTCCCCTGCAAGGGGAGGGGGACCGCGCGCGCAGCGCGGGGTGGAGGGGTGTCCCGCTATCGAGAGGGCGACACCCCTCCGTCAGTGCTTCGCACTGCCACCTCCCCTTGCAGGGGAGGATCGACGTTAAGCTAGCACCAAGCCTTCAAGCTGATCCCTTCGCCCTGAGCGAAGTCGAAGGGCATGGGCCTCCTGTGCTTCGACTGCGCTCAGCACGAACGGGGGGAGGGAAAGCTGATCGCTTCAGTCCCTAAAGCGCGATCCGCCGTCCTTTGCTGCGGCAGATGGCAGAGCACGACAGCGGGAGTTCACGCCCCGAAAAAACGCACCACGTCCGCATCGGCGTTGCGCAGCATCATCCGCAATCGCTCGCGTGCGTCCTCCGGGTGGTCGCCCGGCATGCCCGCCATCGCCCAGTCGCCGAACTGGCGCGCGTCGACGCTGCGGTCGTCGAGGATGTGGATGTCGGTATGGCGGGGATCGGCGCGAATGCGGTCGAAGGCGGTGTCGACGCTCTCCGCCGGTCCTTCGAGGACCTGCAGATAATGGTCGCCTGCACTCCATAATATGCCCGAGATACCGTCCATCCCGTTGTTGCGGCGGGAGACGGCCAGAATGTCATGCTTGGCGTCGCTTAGGTCGCGACCAACGGCACGGCTGGAATAGATCAGGCGACGAAGCGGCGGGACGGCAGACATTAACGAAAGTTAGCCTCGATTGCTCGCCAGCAGAAGATGCGAAATTTCCCGCGGCGGGACGGGCGGACGAAAAAAGCCGGGGTAGTGGCCCCGGCTTGGTTCTTCTGCGCTCTGTAAGCCACGCCGTCAGACGGAGCGGCTGCGCCGCGCCGCTGCCCGGCGTGGCGTCTCCTCGGCGTGCTGACGCACGCCGAGGGCGCCCGTTATTTCGGTGCGCGCTGGGCCGCGGCCGGATCGATCGACGGCGCGCCGCTTGCGGGCGTGGCGGCGTTCTGGATGTCGGCGGTGTTGGCGATGACGCCCGCGCCGTCCTTGTTGGTCGCAGCGTCAGGCTTGGGCTCGGTGCCGGCCGGCGCGGCTTCGGCACCGGGCGCCGGAGCCGCCGGAAGCGGCAGGTTCGACCCCTGCGCGTTCAGATAGGCGATCACATTCGCGCGCTCTTCGGCATTGCCGAGACCGGCGAAGGTCATCTTGGTGCCATCGGCGAACTTGCGCGGGCTCTTCAGCCACTGGTCCATATTGTCGAAGTTCCAGCTGCCGCCCTTGGCCTTCAGCGCTTCGGAGAAGGCGAAGCCGCCCTTGCCCTGCGCGATTGCCTCGCCCATCGTCGCCCACAGGTTCGGGCCGACGCCGTTCGCACCGCCCTGGGTGATGGTGTGGCACGCCGCGCACTTGGCGAAGCTCGCCTGGCCCTTGGCTACGTCAGCGGTCGCCAGACGGGTCGCGATCGGTGCCTCGGCAGCGCCGCCGCCGGCGCCACCCTCCTCGACGCCCTCGATCGGGTAGCCCATCTTTTCCGGGCGTCCGCCGTGGAACGCCATGCCGCTCGCGATCGAGAGCCCCAGCGCGCAGACGCAGCCTGCCAGCACCCAGCCCGCGATCGTGTTGGTCCGATTGTCCATTGCCGCCCATTTGGAAAAGAGGTTGAAGTCCCCCGCCCTTAAAGCGCGGGATTGCCCATCGCAAGCACGGCGATTACCCGCTCGCACGAGATGGAGAATTACGCACCCCCCGCCCGCCCGATCGTTGCGCGGATGACCGAGGCCGCGATCAGCGAGCCGACCCGCGCCGTCGCCTTCCAGGGCGCGCCCGGCGCCAACAGCCATGTCGCGGCGATGGAGGCGTTTCCCGACGGGTTGCCGCTGCCCTGCTTCGACTTCGCCGACGCGATCGAGGCGGTGCAGACCGCCCAGGCCGACTGCGCGATCATCCCGATCGAGAATTCGCTGCACGGCCGCGTCGCCGACATGCATTTCCTGCTGCCGGAAAGCGGCCTCGTCATCACCGGCGAACATTTCCTCAACATCCGCCACGCACTGCTGGGGGTCGGAACGCGCGACATGGTGCGCGAGGCGATGAGCCATCCCCAGGCGCTGGGCCAGTGCCGCCACTGGCTGCGCGAGGCGGGAATCAAGCCGGTCGCCTATCCCGACACCGCGGGCGCCGCCGCGGTGGTCGCCGACCTGAACGATCCGGCGGTGGCCGCACTCGCCCCGCCCGCGGCGGCGGCGCTCTATGGGTTGAACGTGCTGGAGGAGGACGTGTCCGATGCCGCGCACAACGTCACCCGCTTCGTCACGCTCGCCCGCGCCGGCCGGGCGGTGGAGGGTGCGGGGCCGTTCATGACCAGCTTCGTGTTCGAGGTGAAGAATATCCCCGCCGCACTCTACAAGGCGCTCGGCGGCTTCGCGACCAACGGCGTCAACATGACGAAGCTGGAAAGCTATCAGCGCGAGGCGCGGTTCTCGGCCACCGAATTCTATGCCGATATCGTCGGGCGGCCGGGCGACCCGGCGGTCGACCGGGCGCTCGACGAGCTCGGCTATCACTCGAAATGGGTGCGGTTGCTGGGGACCTATCCACAAGCGCGCTCGCGGCCGTGACGGCGGGGCGGGCGATCGGGCTGATCATCGGCATCGCGCTGCTGTGGTTCGTCGCGTTCCGGATCGGGTCGACTGGGGAACGGTGATCGGACGGTCGATTTTCTGAAGCCCTCTCCCGCAAGGGGGAGAGGGGTTACTTCGCCCATTCCTCCAGCAGCGTGCGCGCGATCGCGTAGGGCGGCGGGGGCAGGAACTTCGCGTCTGCCTCTCCGGCCAGCGCCGCCCGCACGTCGGCCTTCGTCACCCAGAACGCATCCTCTATCTCCTTCGCATCGATCGTCAGCGCGTCGCTCTCCGCCGCCCCGATCGCGGCGAGCATCAACTGCCCAGGAAACGGCCAGGGCTGGCTGGCCAGATAGCGCACGTCGGATACGCGCACGCCGGCTTCCTCGAACACTTCCCGCGCGACCGCTTCTTCGAGCGATTCGCCGGGCTCGACGAAGCCGACCAGCGCCGAATAGCGCCCCGCCGGCCACGCCGCCTGCCGACCGACCAGCGCACGGCCTTCAAATTCGGCGAGCATGATGACGACCGGATCGACCCGGGGATAATGCTCCGTCCCGCACGACGGGCAGGCGCGCGCCCAGCCGCCGCGGATGATCGCGGTCGCGGCGCCGCAGTTGGCGCAGAAGCCGTTGCGCGCATGCCAGCCGGTGACGCTGCGCACCGTGCCGAAGATCGCGGCATCGCCCGGCGGCATCGCGTCCAGCATCCGCATCAGCGCGCCCGATCGCGCAGGACCGGCGGCATCGCCCGCGCGCGTTTCGGCGAAATAGGGGCGCTGTTCGGCATCGAGGCCGAGGAAGATCGGCGTGCCCTCGAGATCGGCGAGAGAGGTCCAGGCGATGGCGCCGGTCGCGTCGACCGCCGGGTCGCCATTTTCCAGCCGCATCAGCCGCGCGCGCGGATCGGCGAGTGCCGCATCGAGAAGCGCGGGATCGCCCCGGACGGGATCGGCGCGGTCGAGCCAGGCGCCGGTGAAGCCGGTCGCGATCACTTCGCGCGCGCGTCCGCATAGAGCGCCCGGACGACATCGCTGCGCACCGGCCAGCGATCGGCGGGGAAGTAATTGACCATCACCGTGCCGCGGACCTTCTTCAACGGGTCGACCCAGGCGATCGTCCCCGCCGCCCCGCCCCAGCCATAGGTCCCCTTGCTCGCGCCGCCCGGCACATCGGCGAGATAGACCGAGCCGCCCGCGCCATAGCCCATCCGCGGCCCCTGCGTGCCCCCGGTCGCGCCGCCGACGCCGTTGAAGGTCACGCCCGGCGGCAGCAGGTTCGACAAGGCGAGGCGCACCGTCTCCGGCTTCATCACGCGGACACCGTCGAGCGTGCCTGCGTCGGCGAGCATGTGGAGGAAGCGGTCATAGTCCCGCGCCGAGGAGACGAGGCCGGCGCCGCCATAGGGAAAGCTCGGCGGCTGGGTGAAGGCCGACGCCTTGGCCGGATCGAGCGGCGTCAGGGTGGTGCCGGCGATCAGGTAATTGTCGGCGAAGCGGGCGACCTCCGACTGGGGAACCGTCCAGTAGCTGGAGCGCATCTTCAGCGGATCGAACAGCCGCGTCTGGACGAAGCGTTCGAAGGACATGCCCGACACCTTCTCGACCACCGCAGCCGTCAGGTCGAGGCCGATCGAATAGCTCCACGTCGTCCCCGGCTGCGCGATCAGCGGGGCCTGGGCGACGCGGTGGGCGAAGTCCTGCAGCGACTTCGGACGCGCGAGCTTCGCCTGCGCCTCGACCGCCGCGTTGATCGCGCCGGGCAGCAGGCCGAGACGCTCATATTCCTTGAGCAGCGGGCCTTTGGCGGAGATATTGTAGCTCAATCCTGCGGTGTGGGTCAGCAGCATGCGGATCGTGATCGGGCGCGTCGCCGGGACCGAATCGAGCGACGTGTCGGGGCTGGTCAGCACGCGCATCTTCGCAAAATTGGGGTAGATGTCGGCCAGCGGCTGGTCGAGCTTCAGCTTGCCGTCCTCGATCAGCAGCATCGCCGCCATCGCGGTGATCGGCTTGGTCATCGAATAGACGCGCCACAGCGTGTCGGGACCCGCCTTCGCCGCGCCGGGATCGAGCGAAATCGCGCCCGCCGAGACGAATAGCGTCGGCGAATCGCCGCGGCCGAAGGCGCCGACGATGCCGGGCATCTTCTTGTCGGCTACATAACCGTCGAACAGCGCCTGGATCGCCGCATGCCCGTGAGATTGTGCAGGCGCAGCCGCGGGCCGGGGCATCGGCTGCGGGCTGGCCTGGCCTTCCCAGGCATGCGCCGCAAACGCGCCGCCGGCGGCGAGCGCCAGCGCAATCAAAGCCTTAGACCGCATCACAATCCCTCCGAAACTTTTCCGCCGCCTTTGCGAACAGGGTCGGCAGGCCCGCTTGCCCGAGCCGCGCGACCGGCCACCATTCGCCGCCAGCCCCCGCTTCCTGCGCCTCCACGCGCGCGGCGGCAAGACGGCAGACCAGCCGGAAGTGGGTGAAGACATGGACGATCTCGCCGTCCAGCCACTGCCAGTCGGCCTGGGCGGGGGCGCCTTCCATCTCACCCTCACCCTTCCCACCGCCTTCGGCGGCGGGCCCCTTCCCTCTCCCGATGGGAGAGGGAGGGAGCGGCGAAGCCGCGGAAGGGTGAGGGTGTGCGAGCGTCCACGGCCCGGACGGCAGCGCGCGCATGCCGCCGAGCAGGCCCTTGTCGGGGCGGCGGACGAGCAGGACGTCCTCGCCACGCGCCAGCCAGAAGATCGTGCCGTGGCGGGTCGGCTTCTCCGCCTTGGCCTTTTTCGCCGGATAGGCTTCGGGATCGCCGGTCGCGAAGCCAGCGCAATCCTCGCGCAGCGGGCAGAGCAGGCATTTCGGCGCACGCGGGGTACAGATGGACGAGCCCAGGTCCATCATCGCCTGCGCGAAATCGCCAGCGCGGTCATCTGGCGTGATCGAGTCGGCAAGGGCACGGATGTTGCCGCCGTCGTCGGCGAACAGGCGCGTGACGACGCGCTTCACATTGGCGTCGACCACCACCGCGCGGCGGCCGAAGGCGATCGCGGCGACGGCGGCGGCGGTATAGTCGCCAAGGCCCGGCAGCGCGCGCAACGCGGCCTCGGTGTCGGGAAAGCGTCCGCCATGATCCGCGGCGACCGCGCGCGCGCATTTCAGCAGGTTGCGGGCACGGGCGTAGTAGCCGAGCCCCGCCCATGCTGCCATGACGTCGTCGTCCGATGCCTCCGCGAAATCCGCCAGCGTCGGCCAGCGCGCGACCCAGCTTTCGAATCGCGGCCGCACCGCGGCGACCGTCGTTTGCTGGAGCATCACCTCCGACAGCCAGACGCGGTACGGGTCGGGCGGCGGGCTGCCGGGCGGGGCGCGCCACGGCAGCGAGCGCGCGTTCGCATCGTACCAGGCGAGCAGCGGCGCGGCGATTTGCGGGGAGACCTTTGCGGACACCGCGGCTCTATGGCATGGATCACCGCACATGCCGAAGCCTGTTCAACCAAAGCCCGAACCGGTCCGCGCTAACCGCGCGCGCCAGGTCAGCGAACTGCTGCCCGACGTCGGCCGGGCGGCGTTCCGGCGATTCGGCTTCGTCCAGTCCGCCGTCGTCACGCGCTGGAGCGAAATCGTCGGCGATCGCTATGCCCGCGTGTCGATGCCCGAATCGATCCGCTTTCCCCACGGGGAACGCGCGAACGGCGTACTGACGCTGACCGTGCAGGGCGCGCATGCGACGATGATGCAGCATATCGCGCCCGAGATCATTGAGCGGGTGAACCGCTTCTTCGGCTATGGCGCGGTGGCGAAGCTCACGATCCGCCAGGGCGAGGTGAAGCGCGAGGTGCGCCGGGCGCCACCCGCCGTGCGCCCGGTCAGTCACGAACTCGGCGAATCGCTGCGCACCATCGCCGACCCGGAACTCAAGCAAGTGCTGGCCGCACTCGCCGCCGGGGTCGAAAGCGCGCCGCCGATTCCCGTCCCCTTCCTCGGAAAGATCAGTTGATGCGTACCGCCTTCGCCCTTGCCGCCGCCGTCGTGGTGATGGCCGCCGCGCCGCCCGCCGCAAAGGACTGGCGCCAGACCGTGTCCATCACGCCGACGGGCAGCGTGCTGGCCGGCAATCCGGCGGCAAAGGTAAAGCTGGTCGAATATCTGAGCTTCACCTGTTCGCATTGCGCCCATTTCGCCGCCGAATCGAAGGCCCCGCTGCATGACGCGCTGGTCCGTCAGGGCAAGGTGCAGGTCGAGACGCGCGCCGCTGTCCGTGATCCGTTCGACCTCGCCGCCTGGAGCGTCGCGAAATGCGCGCCGCCGCAGCGCTTCACCGCGTTGGCCGGTGCGATCTTTGCGCAGCAACAGGTCTGGACCGAAAAGGGCGATAGCTATGCCCAGGCCAATCTCGACAAGCTGAAGGCGATGGCGCAACCGCAGCAGATCCGCGCGGTGATCGACAATTCCGGGCTGGGCGCGATCGGCGCGCAGCATGGCGTGACGCCGGCCGCGCTCAATCGCTGCCTGGCCAATCCCACGCTGACGAAGCAGTTGGTCGCGATGACCGACGCGGCGTTCAAGAAGATCCCCGGCACGCCCGGTTTCGAAGTCAACGGCAAGCTCGCGCAAAATGTCGCCAGCTGGGACGGCCTCGCCCCCCAGCTCGCCGCCGCCGGCGCCAAGTAATTCAGGAGAGACCCCTTCGATGCGTATCCTCACCGTTCTCGCCCTCGCCACCGCGCTCACTGCCTGCGGCGGCGGTGACACCAGCAAGACGACGACCGTCGACAACATGACCGCAGCCGCCCCGGTCGCCGGCAAGGCGGCGCCGGCCGGTCAGAGCTGGGTCGACACGGTCACCCGCACGCCCGAGGGCGGTTGGCTGATGGGCAACCCTGACGCGCCGGTGAAGCTGGTCGAATATGGCAGCCGCACCTGCCACGTCTGCAAGGAGTTCGATGAGAAGGGCTATGCCCCGCTGACGCAGAACTATGTCGCCAGCGGCAAGGTCAGCTATGAATTCCGCGACTATCTGCGCAACGGCGCGGACATCGCCGCCGCGCTGGTCGGCGGGTGCGGCGGGCCGGGGCCGTTCTTCACCATCCTGAACCAGATGTACGCCGACCAGCCGCGCACGCTGGACGTGCTCCAGAAGCTGCCGCAGACCTATTACGAGGAACTGGGCAAGCTGCCGCTGGGCCAGCAGGCGACGCGGTTCGCCGAGGGCGCGGGCTATCTCGATTTCGTCAAACAGCGCGGCATTCCTGAGGCGAAGGCGCGCCAGTGCCTGGCCGATGCGGGCGAGGCGACGCGGTTGCAGAAGATGAACGAGAAGGCGAACCAGGATTATCCGATCCCCGGCACGCCGACCTTCATCCTGAACGGCAAGATGCTGGAGAATACGGTCAGCTGGGAGCAGGTCGAGGCCGCGCTGAAGGCCGCGGGGGCCTGATATAGGCCGGGGGGCATCCATGTCTGCCGTGCTCCCGCGCAGGCGGGAGCCTAGAGCCTCGGGCCTTAACGCTTGCGGCTCTAGGCTCCCGCCTGCGCGGGAGCACCGGCCGGTATAACCCATGCGCATCAAGCGCCTGCGCCTGACCGGCTTCAAGAGCTTCGTCGATCCCGCCGACCTGCGGATCGAATCGGGCCTGACCGGCGTCGTCGGGCCGAACGGCTGCGGCAAGTCGAACCTGCTCGAAGCGCTGCGCTGGGTGATGGGCGAGACCAGCGCCAAGTCGATGCGCGGCGCCGGCATGGACGACGTGATCTTCGCCGGCACCGCGACGCGGCCGCAGCGCGACTTCGCCGAAGTGTCGATCCTGGCCGACCAGGTGATCGACGTCGGCACCGGCCAGGGCGAGGAGCTGGAGGTCGTCCGCCGGATCGAGCGTGGGGCGGGCAGCGCGTATCGGATCAACGGCCGCGACGTCCGCGCGAAGGACGTCGCGCTCGCCTTTGCCGACGCCGCGACTGGCGCGCATTCGCCGGCCCTGGTCAGCCAGGGGCGGATCGGCGCGATCATCGCCGCCAAACCCGCCGAACGCCGCGCAATGCTGGAGGAGGCGGCGGGGATCGCCGGGCTGCACGTTCGCCGCAAGGATGCCGAAGCACGGCTGCGCGCGACCGAAGCCAATCTGGTGCGGCTGGACGAGGTCATATCCGACCAGGAAGCGCGTGCGGGCCAACTGAAGCGGCAGGCCCGCCAGGCCGAGCGCTATCGCACGCTGTCGGCGCAGATCCGCGTCGCCGAGGGGCGGATGATCTTCGCCAAGTGGCGCGAGGCGGCCGCAGCGGCGGACGTCGCAAAGGCGGAGAGTGCGGCGGCCGAGGCGCTGGTCGTCGAACGCACCGCCGCCGCCGCCGCCGCGAGCGAGGCGCAGGCGATCGCCACCACCGCGCTAGCCGCGGCGCGACAGGCCTCGCTCGCCGCGCGCGACCGGGCGAGCGAGGCGGGACACGCGCTGAACAAGCTGCGCGGGCAATTGGAAGCGGCGCGCAAACGGCTGGCCGAATTGGAGGAGCAATACCGGCGGCTGGGCGAGGATCGCGCGCGCGAAGGGGCGCTGGCGAACGACGCAGCCGAGGCGCTGGAGCGGCTGGCAGGCGAAGGCAAGGCGGTTCAGGCGCGGATCGCCGAAGCGACGGCGCGCATTCCCGAGCTCGATGCGCACCTTGCAGACAGCGAGCGGCTGTCACGCGATGCCGAGGTCGCGCTGGCGCAGGCCCTGGCGGCGCAGGCGAGCGAGGCGGCCGAGGCGCGGGTCGCCGTCGCGGCGCGGGATGCGGCCCGGATACGGCTCGACCGGGTCCAGCGCGACCTGGCGACGCTGGCGCGCGAACAGGCTGCGATCGCCGACATGGCGCCGATCGCGGCGGAGGGCGCGAAGGCGAAGCTGGACCGGATCGCCGCCGCGGAGGCCGCGACCGCAGCGCGGGCCGCACTGGAGACTGCGCAATCGGCCGAGCGGACCGCGCAGGACGGGCGGGATGCGGCCCAGACCGCGCGCGCGGCAGCGCATGCCGATCTCGCGGCGATCGACAGCGAAGTGAAGGCGCTGGCGCGGACCGTTCAGCCCTCGCCACGGGATCGGGTGCTCGACCGGTTGCAACCCTCAGCGGGCTATGAGCGCGCGCTGGCGGCGGCGTTGGGCGACGATCTCGACGCCGGGCTCGATCCCGCGGCCGAACGGCACTGGGCCGGCGCGGCGGCGCAGGCGGGCGATCCGGCGGCGCCGACCGGGGCGGAGGCGCTATCCGCGCATGTCGAGGCGCCTGCGGCATTGGCACGGCGCCTGGCCCAGATATTCGTCGCGGATGCCGACGCCGGGCAGGCTCTGGCGGTCGGGCAACGGCTGGTAACGCGCGATGGCGTGCTGCGGCGGTGGGACGGCTATGTCGCGCGCGGCAACGGCGCGGCGGCGGCCGAGCGGCTGGAACGCGTCACGCGACTGCGCGCCTTGCAGGCGGCGCGACCGGCGGCGGCGGAGGCGGTGACGGCCGCCGATGCCGCACTTGCCGCGATCGATGCGGCGGTCACCGATGCCCGGCAGCGTGCCGCGGCGCAGCGTCGTGCGCTTGATGCGGCGGAAGCGGCGGGGCGCGAGGCAGTACGGATCGAAGATCGCGTCGCCAATGCGCTTGAACGCCTGAACGCGCAGCGCAGCGACCTCGACCTGCGCGCGGCGCGACTGACGCGGGACGCGAGCGAGGCGAGCGACGAGCTGGCGCGGACCGAGACCGCTATGGCGGCACTGCCGGACGGCACGGCGACGCGGGAGCGGGTAGCGCAGCTCAGCACAGCGACCGAGCGGTCGCGGCACGCGGTTGCGGTACTGCGCGCGGATCGCGCCGGCCTGGACCGCGAGATCGCCAGCGCGCGGGACCGGGCCGGCACGGCGGCGGCCGAAGCCAAGAGCTGGCGCACCCGCGCGGGCGAGGCTGCGCGGCGGATCGCGGACATGGCAAAGCGCGAGACGGCGCTGGCGTCAGAACGCGACTGGCTGACCCAGCAACCGCAGCGGCTGGCCGAACGGATCGCGCAGGCGGAGGTGGAGGCTGCAGATGCCCGCGGCGACGCCGATACCCAGGCCCGCGCGGAGCAGGCCGCAGAAGCACGGGTACGGGAGATGGAGGCGGCGGCGCGGACGATCGCCGAGGCGCTGTCGGTCGCGCGCGAGGCGCGCGCGGGCGCGGTGGCGCGGGCCGAGAACCAGGATCTGCGTCGCGTCGAGATGGGACGGCTGTCGGGCGAGCGGTTCGAATGTCCGCCGCCGCTGCTGCCCGACCGCGCCGGGTTCGATGCCGGCGACGTCGGGCCGCGGGCCGACGAATCGGCGCGTTACGAACGGCTGACGCAGGATCGCGAACGGATCGGGCCGGTCAATCTGGTCGCCGAGAGCGAACTGGCCGAGCTGGAGGCCGGCGCGCTGACCAACGCGCAGGAGCGGGACGAGCTGACCCAGGCGGTCCATCGCCTGCGCGGGTCGATCGGGACGCTGAACCGGGAAGGCCGCGAACGGCTGCGCACCGCGTTCGAGGCCGTCGATGGCCATTTCCGGCGGCTGTTCACGACGCTGTTCAACGGCGGCCAGGCGCACCTCGCGCTGATCGATTCGGATGATCCGCTGGAGGCGGGGCTGGAGATCATGGCCCAGCCGCCGGGCAAGCGCCTGCAATCGCTGACCCTGCTGTCGGGCGGGGAACAGGCACTGACCGCGGTCGCGCTGATCTTCGCGCTGTTCCTGACCAACCCGGCACCGATTTGCGTGCTCGACGAGGTCGACGCGCCGCTGGACGACGCCAACATCGACCGCTTCTGCGATTTGCTCGACCGCATGGTCCAGGAAACCGACACCCGGTATCTGATCGTCACCCACAATGCCGCGACGATGAGCCGGATGCACCGGCTGTTCGGGGTGACGATGATCGAAAAGGGGGTCAGCCGGCTGGTGTCGGTGGACCTGGGTGGCGCGGAGAGTTTGCTGGCGGCGGAGTGAGCCGGGCCTGCTGTGTTATCCGTTCGTCTCGAGTAGCCGTTGAGCCTGTCGAGACGGCGTATCGAGAGATTTCTCGATACGGGCTCTCGACTTCGCTCGATCCCTACTCGAAACGAACGGGTAGGATACGTCAGAGCTGGTGCCCGGTCCGATCCCGCTTCGTCTCCAGATATTTCGCGTTATGCGGATTCGCCGGCAGCGCGAGCGGTACGCGTTCGGTCACCGCGATTCCCGCCGCTTCCAGCCCCGCGACCTTCGCCGGATTGTTCGTCAGTAGCCGCACGCTGCGCTGGCCGAGAAGGTCGAGCATCCGCGCCGCCACGCGGAAATCGCGCGCATCGATCGCGAAGCCCAGCCGGGTATTGGCGTCGACCGTGTCGAACCCCTGATCCTGCAGCGCGTAGGCACGCAGCTTGTTGACCAGGCCGATGCCGCGCCCCTCCTGCCGCAGATACAACAGGATGCCCCAGCCGCCGCCCGCGATTCGGCGCAGCGCTTCGTTAAGCTGCGGGCCGCAGTCGCATTTGAGGCTGCCCAGCACGTCACCGGTCAGGCATTCGCTATGGAGGCGCACCAGCGGCGGTGTGCCGTCGGGGCGGCCAAGGATCAGCGCGACATGCTCGCCCGCCGCCTCCGGTGTGCGGAAAGCGACGATCTCCGCATCCTCCAGCGCCGCAACGGGCAGGCGCGCACGGGTGGCGATGGCGAGGCGGCCGGCGTCTTCGTGGGCGTCGAGATCGTCGCGGGCGATCGTGACGTCGCCGGTCACGCCCTCGCGCACAAAGAAGGCGGGAAGAACCCCGGCGACGCGGGCGAGCAGCAGGGCGGCGGCCGCGTCGTCGCGGTGCGGGACGGGCAGCGCGCGGAACGGGCCCTTGAAGGGCGTCGCCAGATCGCGCTGGGGATCGGCAAGCGCGGTCGCGGTCGCGAAATCGAGCCACGGCGCGCGCTCCACCAGCACCGGCGCGTCGGGCACCGCGGCGTCGCGCTGGTTGGCGAGCTTCAGCGTCGCCGCGCGGCCAGCCGACAACAGGACGGCCGCTTGCGCCTCGGGATCGAACGCGGCCAGTCGCTCCGGGTCTGCCGTCTCGATCGTGAGCACTGTCAGCGCGCCGACCGACACCGGCCAGCCGCGCCGCAGCGCATCGATCGCCCGCGCCGCCGCCTTCGGGTCGCTCAAATGTCGAACTCGGTAACGATGGGGACGTGGTCGGAGGGCTTGAGCCAGCTGCGGCACGGCTCGCATACGCGGTGCGACACGGCTTTTTCGGCAACCGGTGGGCTGGCCCACATATGGTCGAGCCGGCGCCCGCGGTCGGACGCTGCCCAGTCCTTCGCCCGGTAGCTCCACCAGGTGTGGAGCCGCGCCGGGGCGGGGTGGAACTTGCGGCCGAGATCGACCCAGTCGTGCGCCTTTTGCAGGCGGTCCAGCGCCTCGACCTCGATCGGCGTGTGGCTGACGACGTCCAACAGTGCCTTATGGCTCCACACGTCCTCGGGCAGCGGGGCGATATTGAAGTCGCCGGTCAGAACGGTGGGCACATCGAGCGTTTCCGACCAGCGCGTCATCCGCTCGACGAAATCAAGCTTCTGGCCGAACTTGGGATTGACCTCGCGGTCCGGCACGTCGCCGCCGGCGGGGACATAGACGTTCTCGAGTCGCAGGCCGTTCGGCAACCGCACGCCGACATGCCGCGCCTCGCCGTTCGCCTGCCAGTCGAGCCGGTCGTCCTCGACCAGGGGCACGCGGCTGACGATCGCGACGCCGTGGTGCATCCGCTGGCCATGGACGATGACATGGTCGTAACCAAGCGCGCGAAAGGCGGACGACGGGAAGTCCGCGTCGATCACCTTGGTTTCCTGCAGGCACAGGATGTCAGGCGATTGCTCGCGCAGGAACTGCTCGACGATGCCGATGCGGAAGCGGACGGAATTGATGTTCCAGGACGCGATGCTGAGGGTCATGTTGCGGGGGATGTAGGGCGTTTGCGGGTCGTCCGCAAAGCAAGAAGCCGTCACGGCAACGCCGTGACGTCGAACGGGGCTTAAGCCCCGTCGGCCGGTTCGTTTGTGCGTCATGCGGCGGCACGCCGCATGCCACAAACGAAATGGCCCCCGCTCCGGGGGCAGGGAGCGAGGGCCGACCTGACGTTCGTCACGCAGGCTGGAGGGGGGGCCGGATGTCGTCCGGGCAACAGGGGGAATCCCGAACTGGAAAGCCCCCGCCTCCGCACGCAAATGAATAGCCGGCTATTCCTGTCGCTGCGATGAACGCTTTCGTTCAGCTCGGCTCAGTTTCGCACCGAACCCCTCTTCGGGTCGCGCCATTTGAACGCCTGGTCGCTCACCGGCACGCCAAACTGCTGATTCGACAGGCGAATCGATGTGCGATTGCCCTGGCTGTCGAGCGCGACCCAGCCCTGGAGCATCAGCCCGCCGGGGGCAGATGCCTGCTTGGCGAAGACGAGCGTAATCCGCCCGAACTCCGGCCGCTTTGGGTCGCGCGCCTCGACGCTGACGATATTGGGATTGCCGGTCGGCTGCACGGTCGCGAAGCGCGAGATGTCCTTGGTCGGGTCGAGCAGCACGCCAAGCGGCGAATTGCCGACCGGCCAGCGCGACTTCTGCCCGACCGAATAGTCGAGGAACCACAGGTCCTTGCCGTCGCCGACGATCAGGATCGGCACGCTCTTTTCATATTGAAAGCGGACTTTGCCCGGCTTCTTGAGCGTCAACGTGCCGGTCAGCACCTTGCCCGCGCGATCGGTCTGCAAGAAATTGGCGGTCATCGTCGACACCGCCTGCAAATGCCGCTGCACCTGCGCGATGTCGGGCGCAGTCTGGGCGACGGCAGGCGCGGCGACGGCGACAGCCGCGGCGGTCAAGAAGAGGGGTTTGAACATTCGGACCTCATGAAAGCGGGGCGTTGAACGCGGCGTGAACCTCGCCGTTCCGGGGAGATCGCAGACTCCCCCGTTCGTGCTGAGCTTGTCGAAGCACCGTACTTCCTGCCGAAAGGTCGGTGCGGGCGTATCGAAGAGCGGCCCTTCGACAAGCTCAGGGCGAACGGGAATGGGAGGATGCCTCCGGTTCCTACGCTAGCGGTCGGCCATCCTCGTCCATCAGCACCTCGCGGCGGCCGACGTGGTCGGGTTTGCCGACCAAGCCTTCCTTTTCCATCCGCTCGATCAGGCGCGCGGCGGAATTGTAGCCGACGCGGAGCTGGCGCTGGAGCCAGCTGGTCGAGGCCTTCTGGCTCTGCGCGACATGCTGCACCGCCTGGCGGTAGAGCGAGTTCTCGGGCGTGTCGTCACCAATCGGCGCCCCGTCGAGCGCGAAGCCGCCTTCTTCCGGATCGTTGGTGACCGCGTCGATATATTCCGGCTCGCCCTGCGCGCGCCAGAAATCGGCGACGGCCTGCACCTCGTCGTCGCTGACGAAGGGACCGTGGACGCGCGCAGTGCCGCGGCCGCCGGGCATGTAGAGCATGTCGCCCTTGCCCAGCAGCTGCTCGGCGCCCTGTTCGCCGAGGATCGTGCGCGAATCGATCTTCGACGTGACGTGGAAGCTGATGCGCGTCGGCAGATTGGCCTTGATGACGCCGGTGATGACGTCGACCGAGGGGCGCTGCGTCGCCATGATCAGGTGGATGCCCGCCGCGCGCGCCTTCTGCGCGAGGCGCTGAATCAGGAATTCGACTTCCTTGCCCGCGGTCATCATCAGGTCGGCGAGCTCGTCGACGATGATGACGATCTGGGGCAGCGGCGCCAGGTCGAGCGTCTCCTCCTCATACATCGGCTTGCCGTTGTCGTCGTAGCCGACATGGACCTTGCGCCCGAGCGTCTGGCCCTTCGCCTTCGCCGCACGGACCTTTTCGTTGAAGCTGGCGAGGGAGCGGACGTTGACGCTCGCCATCATGCGATAGCGGTCCTCCATCTGCTCGACCGCCCATTTAAGCGCGCGGACGGCCTTGGGCGGATCGGTGACGACGTCGGCCAGCAGGTGCGGGATGCCCTTGTAGATGCTGAGTTCCAGCATCTTGGGGTCGATCATGATCATCCGGCACTGATCCGGCGTCAGCCGGTAGAGCAGCGACAGGATCATGCTGTTGAGGCCGACCGACTTGCCCGAGCCGGTCGTGCCGGCGACCAGCAGATGCGGCATCGGCGCGAGATCGGCGACGACCGGATCGCCGGCGATGTTCTTGCCCAGCACCAGCGGCAGGCCGGTCGCGGCGTCGAACGCGTCGCTGCCGATCAGTTCCTGCAATGCCACCGCTTCTCGCCGGGCGTTGGGCAGTTCGATGCCGATGACAGTGCGGCCAGGAATCGTCGCGACGCGCGCTGAGATGGCGGACATGTTGCGCGCGATATCGTCGGCCAGCGCGATGACGCGGGTCGCCTTGATACCGGGCTCCGGCTCCAGTTCGTACATCGTCACGACGGGGCCGGGGCGGACCTCGACGATCGCGCCCTTCACCTTGAAGTCGTCGAGCACGCTTTCGAGCAGCCGCGCGTTACGCTCCAGCGCCGCCTTGTCGATCGTCGGATTGGCGTTGGGCGGCGGGGGTTTGAGCAGGTCGAGCGGCGGCAGCTTGTAATTGTCGCGCAGGTCCAGGCTCTGCTGGCGCTCTTCCTTCTTGGCGGGCGCAGGCGGCACCTGGCGGTCGGCGATCAGCGGACCGGGACGGTCGATCGGCACCGCGACCTTGCGCGGGGCCGGCGCGGCGACGACCGGGGCGGCGGCGCCATCGTCTTCCATGTCGTCATCGACATCGAAGACGTCATCGACCTCGATCGCGCCGGACGCGCCGCGGGTGCGCGGCGTCGTTCCGGCCCGGCGCAGGCGCGGGAGCGACAGGCGCGCTTCGGGCAGGTCGAGGTTGATCCCCCGCGTCCAGACGAACACGCCGATCAGACCCAGCACCACCCCGATGATCCGCGCGGCCCAGAGTTCGGCCCCGGCATTGCCGATCAGCGAGATGAGCCAGCGGAAGGCGTCCGCGACCGTCAGCCCGACGATCCCACCCCACCCGCCGGGCAGGGCCATGACGGCTTCCGACGACAGGAAGGCAAAGGCACTGGCCATCAGCGCGACGCCGATCAGCGTCGTGCGCAGCATCCGCCCCCATCGCCCGAGCGGCACGTCGCGCCACAGGCGGGAGGCGAAGACCAGCCCGAGCGGCAGCGCGAGCGCGACCGCCGGCCCGAGCAGGGCGAACAGCGCATCGGCGACGAACGCGCCGGGCGTGCCGAGCAGGTTGCGCACCGGCCCGCCGGCGGCGGTGTTCAGCGACGGATCGCCCGAATGATAGCTGGCCAGCGCCAGCGCCAGCGCGATCGTGGCGAGGATCAGCAGCACCGCCGCCAGCATCGCCCCGGAGCGCCGCGCGCCCGCCTTTACCGTGTCCCGCCAAAGATATGGCGCCGCCCGGCTCGCCATCGATTCATACCCCAAGAAAGCAGGCTGCCATTGTCCGCGCCTGCGGACTCGCCGTCAAGGCGGCGGCGTGCGGTTGTGTTCGCCCCGTCCGCCCGGCAGATATCGGCCCATGTCGATGCTTCTCGCCCTGCTGCTCGCCCAGTCCGTCGCGCCGGATTGCCGCTATGACCGGTCCGCGATGATGGCGCTCGACCTGCGCGGGTTCGATCAGGACATGGCAGGCGGCTGGCGCTCGCTGTCGATGCGCGGCTGTGAAGCGGAGGCGGCGGACCTGATCCGCGACTGGCGCACGGCAAATACCGTCCCGCCCGATCGGATCGGCCTGCTCTACTGGCACGAGGGCCAGTTGCGGGCGAACCTGGGCCAGACCGCGGCGGCGATCGCGCTCTTTAAGCAGGCCTACAAGACGCCCGAGCAGGACCGCGGCTTCGGCTGGAACCTGTATGTCGACGGCAGCATCGCCTTCCTGCGCCGCGATCGCGCGGGGCTGGACCGGGCGCGGACGGCACTCGCCGCGGTGCCCCGCCCGGCCGGCTTCGACCCGCGCGGGCCGGACGGCAAGCCGATCGCGATCCGCTGGCCGATGAACCTTAACGTCCTCGACGGTTTCCAGCACTGCTGGGACCAGCCGTACAAGACGGCCTATGTCTGCCCGCCCACCATTGGCACGGCGCCTGCGGCCCGGTAGGGCTGTGTCCATGAACCGTGCAGATGTCCTCATCCTCGGCGGCGGGCTGGTCGGCAGCGCGCTGGGCGTCGCGCTGTCGGCGCACGGCCTGACCAGCATCATCGTCGATATCGCGGACAAGGACACCATCCTCGCCGCAGGCTTCGACGGCCGCGCCTCCGCCATCGCCAGCGCGCCGTACCGGATGCTGTCGGCGATCGGCGTGATCGAGCGGCTGGCGGGGGTCGGCTGCCCGATCGAGGGTATCCGCGTCAGCGACGGGCTGGAGCCCGGCGCGCTCGACTTCGCGCCCGACCAGCCGGGCGACGCGCTGGGCACGATGTTCGAGAATCGGCACCTGCGCCGCGCCTTGCTCGAATCGGCGGAAGGCGCGGCGCATGTCGACCTGCGCATGTCGACGCGGGCGACGACGATCGATCGCGGGCCGTTCGGCGTGACCGCGACGCTCAGCGACGGATCGACCGTCCACGCGCCGCTGCTGATCGCTGCCGAAGGTCGCAGTTCGCCGACGCGGGAGGCGGCGGGCCTGCGGGTCGCGCGCTGGACGTACGATCACGCCGCGATGGTGTCGTCGTTCCACCATGCCGAACCGCATGAGAATATCGCCTACGAGATCTTCTATCCCAGCGGCCCGTTCGCGCTGTTGCCGCTGGTCGATGATGACGACGGGCATCGCTCGGCGATCGTGTGGTCGGTCCGCGCGAGCGATGCGCCCGGCATGATGAAGCTTGGCGACCGTGCGTGGCTGCATGAGGCGGAGAAGCGGATGGGCGGGTTCCTCGGCCCGCTCAGCAAGCTGACCCGGCGGCAGAGCTATCCGCTCGGCTTCCATCATGCCGCCAAGATCACCGGCGAACGGCTCGCGCTGGTCGGCGATGCCGCGCATGGCATCCATCCGATCGCGGGCCAGGGCGTCAACGTCGGCTTCCGCGACGTCGCCACGCTGGTCGAGGTGCTGGTTGAGGGCAAGCGCTCCGGCATGGACCTGGGTGACGCGCAGCTGCTCGCGCGCTATGAGCGGTGGCGCAGCCTCGATACCTTCATGGTCGCGGCCGCGACGGACGGGCTGACCCGGCTGTTCGGCGTGCCGGGCAAGACCGCCAGCGCGGTGCGGCGCTTCGGCCTGTCGGCGGTCCAGCGGATGCCGGCGCTGAAGGACCGGTTCATGGCGGAAGCCCGCGGTGAAAGCGGACAGGTGCCGAAACTCCTGTCAGGGCTTCTGATTTAGGTAATAATGTTCACGTACCGGGGTACGGGTAGGTCGCATGCTCTTCGAAATCGAACGTGAGATTGTCGCATATGGGATCATCGTCGCGATCGTCGTGGCGGCAATTCCGACTGCGGTGATCCTGTTGCGCAAGCGCCGGCGGCAGAAGCTGCGGCGGCGGGGAATCAAGACGCACGGGCATTGATCGGGTCGGCACGTCGCTGCCCGTGTCGACGGAGCCCAGCGTTATTGCAGTGTCCCCGAATCCTCATCGTGGTGGCCGAAGAACGTCATCAACTGGACGATCAGCTCGGCGCGTTCCGACAGCGACGGTGACTCCAGCAACGCCTGTTTCGACGCGGGGTCGAACGGCGCGATCTGCGCGATGCCGTTGACGAGCGATTCGTCGTCGAGCCGCGCGACGCTGTCCCAATCCACCGCATAGCCGTGGATGTCGGCGAACTTGCGCGATTCGGCCTCCAGCGCGGCACGTTCGCCCAGATTCAGGATCTCGCCCTCAGGCGTGGGTTGCAGCACGGCCTCGACCTGGCGGAAGCTGGTGGTGACATTCAACTCGCGGACGATGCGGAAGCGTGCCAGCCCCTCCAGCACGATGTTGTAGCGGCCATCGTCCAGCGCCTCGACATCGGCGATCTTGCCGACGCAGCCGATGTCGAACAGCGGCGGCGGGTCGCCGTGCACTAACGGCGCGCCTCGCGGCTGGATCATCCCGATCCGCCGGTCGCGCGCCAGCGAATCGCCGACCATCGCCCGGTACCGCGGCTCGAAGATGTGCAGCGGCAGGTGCATCCGCGGAAACAGGATCGCGCCCGGCAGCGGAAAGATCGACAGGCGGGTCGAGGCAGGCGCGTCGCTCACCCGAACAGGATCGCGGACAGCTTGCGGCGGTGCGCCGAGACCCAGGGGTCCTCCAGCCCGACCGCCTCGAACAGCTTCAGCAACTGCGCCCGCGCAGCGCCCTCGTTCCAGTCCTTGTCGGTCGCGATCGATCGCAACAGCGTCGCGGCGGCACCATCGCGGTCGCCGGCCGCCATCTGGCCGCCCGCCAGTTCCATCGCCGCTGCATGGTCGGTCGGATCGGCGGCGACGCGAGCCTCCAGCCCCGACAGGTCCGCGACCGGCGTCGCCGTGCGCGCCAGATCGATCGCCGAACGTGCGCGGGTCACCTCAGGCGCCTTGGCGGCCTCGGCCGGAAGGGCGTCGAGCGCCGCGGCAGCCTCGTCCACCCGCCCCTCCGCCACCAACGCCCGGGCGCGCCCGGCGGCGACCGCGGGATGCTCGGGCGTCATCTCTGCCAGCTCGTCGTAGATCGACAGCGCACGCGCCGCGTCGCCCTCGGCCAGTACGCCCTCCGCCATCGCGATCAGCGGCTCCAGCTCGGCCTCCTGCGCCGCCTCGTCGCTCTGGACGGGCAACTGGCGCAGCAGCTGGTCGAGCATCGCCTTCAGCTGCGATTCGGTCCGTGCGCTGGTCAGATCGGCTGCAAGCTGGCCCTGGAACATCGCATAGACGGTCGGGATCGAACGGACCTGGAATTGCGCGGCGATGAACTTGTTCGCATCGACGTCGATTTTCTTCAGCACGACGCCCTTGCCGGCATAATCGGCGGCGACCTTGTCCAGCACCGGCCCCAGCTGCTTGCACGGCCCGCACCATTCCGCCCAGAAATCGATGATGACCAGGTTGGTCATCGACGGCTCGACGACGTCGCGGCGGAAAGCCTCCACGGCCTCCTTGTCGGCGGGCGAAAGTCCTAGCGTGGCCAAGGGCGGGTCCTCTTGCGAAATCGGGATGCCGCCCATGTGGGCGCTGAACCTCCCCACGCCAAGTGTTTTCGGCGCGCACGCGATTTCGGGGTTGCGTCCCCGAAACACCCGCGCTAATGGCCCGCCTCCACCCGCCGGGAAGCACTTCCCGGCAACGCCAGAGCGGGCGTAGCTCAGGGGTAGAGCACAACCTTGCCAAGGTTGGGGTCGAGGGTTCGAATCCCTTCGCCCGCTCCAGTCGCTGGTTATGAGCAGCGGCGCTATACAAGAAATCGCAGTGAGTATGGCTTGGGTCGCACGGTGACGGCCGGCGCCGCCCTGCCGCTTGTCATGTCAGTTTTGGCATAGTCGATGAGTTGGGGCTTATGCCTGCACGAGAGCGTAGCGGCATGCTAAGACTGTCTCATGACCCATCCCAAGATTCGCGTCGGCATCGGTGGCTGGACGTTCGAGCCGTGGCGTGGCGGCGTCTTTTATCCCGAGAAATGGCCGCAGAAGCGTGAACTGGAATATGCCGCGTCGAAGCTGACGGCGATCGAGGTGAACGGCACCTATTATTCCGGCTTCAAGCCCGAGACCTTCGCCAAATGGCGCGACGAAACGCCCGACGGGTTCGTCTTCACGTTGAAGGCGTCGCGCTTCTGCACGAATCGCAAGGTGCTGGCCGAGGCGGGGGCATCGATCGAGAAGTTCGTCGGTCAGGGGATCACCGAACTCGGCGACAAGCTCGGCCCGATCCTGTGGCAGTTCATGGCGACCAAGAAGTTCGAGGCCGAGGATTTCGCGGCATTCCTGGCCTTGCTGCCGAAGACGCGCGATGGTCTGGCGCTGCGGCATGCGGTGCAGGTGCGGCACGCAAGCTTTGCGGTGCCCGAGTTCGTCGCGATGTGCCGGGCGGCGAATGTCGCGATCGTCCAGGCGCGGTCGGACGACTATCCTGCGATCGCCGATGTGACGGCGGACTTCGTCTATGCGCGGTTCGAGACGGCGGTTGCGGACGAGCCCGAGGGCTATGCGGCCGACGACCTGGCCGGCATCGCCACGATGGCGCGCGACTGGGCGACGGGGGGCGAGCCGGACGGGCTGCCCTATGTCACGCGGGACGCAAAGACGGCTCCACGCGAGACCTTCGTCTTCTTCATCTCGGGCGCGAAGGAGCGCAATCCCGCCGCCGCGCAGGCGCTGATCGCGCGACTAGGCGAGTAGCCGCGCGACCTCGTCGAAATCGCTGGCGACGGCCGCAACGCCAAGCGCGGTCAGCCGGTCGGCATGGCCGATGCCGCAATGCGTGCCGGCGCACAGCCCGATGACATGACCGCCCGACGCCACCGCCCCGGTCGCGCCGACGGGCGAATCCTCCAGGATCGCGCAATCGGTGATCGGGACGCCCAGCGCCTTGGCAGCGTAGAGATACAGATCAGGTGCCGGCTTGCCGCGAGCGACATGCTCCTTGCCCGAGTAGATGTGGTCGCCGAACGCGTCGGCCAGCCCGATATGGTCGAGGTGCGCGCGGATCCATTCGGTCGAGCTCGACGAGACGATCGCCCGCGGCAGGTCGGCGGGCAGCGCGCGAACGAAGGCGACCGCGCCCGCGACCGCGGCGACGCCGTCTCGGATCGCGCGGGCGTTTTCCTCCTCGCGAACGCTCGCGAAATCCTCGGGCAGGGCGCGGCCGATCCAGCGTTCGATCGCACCGATGAAATCCGCCCCCGACAGGCCCATGAAATTGGCCATCGAGTCCTCGGGGCTGGTCGGATGGCCGATGCCGGTCAGATAGTCGGCGATGTGACGGTTGCCGGCATATTCGGTTTCGACCAGCACGCCGTCGAAGTCGAACAACAGCGCGGCAAAGCGGATCGGAAGCGGCGTCACGCGCGCGCTCCGAACAGGGCGGTGCCGACGCGGACATGCGTGGCGCCGATCCGGACCGCGGTTTCGAGGTCGCCGCTCATGCCCATGCTGAGCTGGCCCAGCCCCTCATCACGCGCGATCTTCGCCAGCAGCGCGAAATAGGGGGCGGGTTCGAGGTCCGCTGGGGGCACGCACATCAGCCCGACGACGGGGAGGTTCGCCGCGCGTGCGTCGCTGAGCAGCGCGGGCAGGTCGGCGACCGGGCAGCCGCCCTTCTGCGGTTCGTCGCCGATGTTGACCTGGACGAAGCACGGCAGGCGTCGGTCCTGCGCATCCATCGCGCGGGCGAGGGCTGAGACTAGCGAAGGGCGGTCGACCGAATGGATCGCGTCGAATAGCGCTACGGCATCGGCTGCCTTGTTCGATTGGAGCTGACCGACGAGATGGAGCGCGATGCCGGCCGTTTCCTCGCGCAGGGCCGGCCATTTGTCGGCCGCCTCCTGCACGCGGTTTTCGCCGAACACGCGCTGGCCGGCAGCGATCAGCGGGCGGATGGCATCGGCATCGTGCATTTTCGACACCGCGATCAGCGTCACGTCGGACGCGTCGCGGCCCGCGAGCTTGCAGCCATAGGCAATGGTCGAGTGGATCGCGGCCAGCCGGCCTGCGGCATCGTCGTTCGGCATGTGGGGCGCTATAGGTGCCGCGATGCGCGCCCGCCACCCCCTGCCCCGCCTCTGGCTGATGACTGACGAGCGGATGGGGGATGCACTGTGGGCGGCGATCGACCGGCTGCCGCGCGGCGCCGGCGTGGTGGTGCGGCATTATGGCTGGCCGATGGCGGAGCGACGGCGGTTGCTGGCACGCATCGAGCACGTCGCGCGGCGGCGGGGACTGGTAGTGCTCGGCGCCGGCGGGCTGGTCGGGAGCGGTGGCGTCCATAATGGCCGGGTTCGGCGAAGGCTGTCGACGCGATCGGCGCATGATCGGCGGGAGCTGGTCGCGGCGGTACGGCGCGGGGCGGATGCCGTGTTCGTGTCGCCGGTGTTCGCGACTCGGTCGCATGTCGGGGCGCATGGGTTGGGAGTCGCGCGGTTCGGGGCGCTGGTGCGCGGGGCCGCGGTCCCGGTGATCGCGCTTGGAGGAATGGATGCGCGGCGGTTTCGCCGGGTGGCGGCGGTCGGGGCCTATGGGTGGGCCGGGATCGATGCTTGGCTGGGTTGAGTAGGTTGATCGCTATGGGGCGCGGCGCGAAGTGAATTCGCGCCGTCGGTCATCGCTTGCGCGATGCCGGCCGTGGTTCGCGCCGAGGCGGAGATTAGCTTGCGCTACTCTCCTGCGCGAACCTTAGAATCGGAATGCGGTGCCGACGTAGACCGACTGGCTGTCGCGCCGCTGCTCCGCCAGTTGCGGAAGGCGGTCACGCTCGGTCTTGTAGCGGACGCCCGCGGTCAGATCGAGGTTGCGCGTGATCGAATAGGCACCGCCCAGGTCGAGCGAATAGCTCGGCGCATCGGCGGTCAGGCGCGGCTGGTTCGCGGTCGGGCGCGCAGCCTCCGCCTTCACCCGGCCCGAGAAGGAACGGCCGGTATAGCTGAGGCCCAGATCGGCGACTTCGCGGCTGCCCGGCTGGGCGGCGAGGTCGATCTTTGCGAGATCACCCGAGATCGCAAACCGCTTCCAGCCCACCGCGACACCCAGGTTATAGGCGATCGGTGCCGCCGTCGCCGCAGGCGCGGCAGCGGCCAGGCGATCCGACGCACCGACCGCGGCGCTGCGGCTTGACCGGGCCTGGACCGCGACGGTCACGGCACGCGAACCGGCACGACCGGCATTGGACGGCGTAAAGCGGAAGCCGTTGCCCGATACGCCAGCCCGCGCGAGCGCAGCGGCGAGACGGGGGTCGCCCGAAGCAGGTGTGAACGAGCCGATTCCTTCCACCGAAGGCGTCAGGCGACGCGGCCCACTGCGGCCATCCTCGGCACCGATCGCAGGCGCGATGGCCCACGCGACAGCCACTGCTGCCGCGAGCCCCGTTCCTGCAATGATGCGCAAAGCAACCATCTGCGTCCCACTCCCTGACGGATGCGGTACCACGAACAGGGCCGGATGTTCCACCGCCAGATCCATTTCTCAGACAAGTGTTGCAGCTTATCCACAATCCGGTCCCCGTTCCGCCCGCGCTTGCGGCCTCGCGCCGGGGGTCTATAGAGGCGTGTCGCCTGACGCCTTTATCGTACCCATTGAGGACTGCCCCATGATTTCGCGTTCGCGTATCGCCCTCGTGAGCCTGACCCTGATCGCGCTTGCCGGTTGCGGCCGGGGCGACCGTCCCAAGGCCGATCTTGCCGCGTCGAAGGTGACGACGATCGGCGTGAACAGCTATCTTTGGCGTGCGACGCTCGACACGCTGAGCTTCATGCCGCTGCTGCAGACCGATTCGAACGGCGGCGTCATCGTGACCGACTGGTACACGAACCCCAACACCCCGACCGAGCGGATGAAGGTCACCGTGTCGATTCTGGACCAGGACCTGCGCGCCGATGCCGTCCGCGTCGCGGCGCTGCGCCAGATCAACCAGGGCGGCCAGTGGGTCGCAGCACCCGTCCAGGCGGCGACCGTGCAGAAGCTGGAAGACATCATCCTGACGCGTGCGCGCGACCTGCGCCGCAGCGCCGTCGCCAACTAAAAAAGAGGTTCCGACAGTGTCAGTGTCGCGGTTCAACGCGTCCGTCGCCGATGCCAAGTGGCAGGCGGCGTGGGACGAGCGCGGCACCTTCGCCGCGGAGGATTCGAGCGCAAAGCCCAAGAGCTACGTGCTGGAGATGTTCCCCTATCCATCGGGGAAGATCCACATGGGGCACGTCCGCAACTATACGATGGGCGACGTGCTGGCGCGCTTCCGCCGGATGACGGGGCACGAAGTGCTCCACCCGATGGGCTGGGACGCGTTCGGCATGCCCGCGGAAAACGCCGCGATGGAAAAGGGCGTTCATCCCGGCGCCTGGACCTATGACAATATCGCATCGATGAAGGCGCAGCTGAAGCGGCTGGGCTTCGCGCTCGACTGGACGCGTGAGTTAGCGACCTGCGACCCGACCTATTACGGGCATGAACAGGCGCTGTTCCTCGACCTGCTGACGGCGGGTCTGGTCTATCGCAAGGAATCCGCGGTCAACTGGGACCCGGTCGACATGACCGTGCTGGCTAACGAACAGGTTATCGACGGCCGTGGGTGGCGGTCGGGCGCGCTGGTCGAGAAGCGCAAGCTGAACCAGTGGTTCCTGAAGATCACCGACTTCGCCGACGAGCTGCTCGACGGGCTGGGCACGCTGGAGCATTGGCCAGACAAGGTGCGGCTGATGCAGGAAAACTGGATCGGCAAGTCGGAGGGCCTGCGGTTCCGCTTCGCGCTGTCGGACGGCGGCGAGGTCGAAGTCTTCACGACGCGCCCCGACACGATCTTCGGCGCGAGCTTCGTTGCGGTCGCGGCCGATCACCCGATCGCGCAGGCGATGGCGGGCGACGCGCACGTCGCCGACTTCATCGCGGCGTGCAAGGCGGGCGGCACCTCGGCGGCGGAGATCGAGACGCAGGAGAAGCTGGGCTACAACACCGGCATCCGTGCGACGCACCCGCTCGATCCGTCGATCCAGCTGCCGGTCTACATCGCCAACTTCGTGCTGATGGACTATGGCACCGGCGCCGTGTTCGGCGTGCCGGCGCACGACCAGCGCGACTTCGAATTTGCCACCAAATACGCGCTGCCGATCCGTCGCGTCGTCGCCGATGGCGAGAACAGCGCGCCGGAGTTCACGGACGCCGAGGCCTATACCGGCCCCGGCCGCCTGGTAAATTCGCGCTTCCTGGACGGCATGGACGTCGCCGACGCCAAGCGCGCGGTCATTTCGCGTGCCGAAACCGAAGGCTGGGGCGACGGCACGACAGTGTGGCGCCTGCGTGACTGGGGCGTCAGCCGCCAGCGCTATTGGGGCACGCCGATCCCGATCATCCACTGCGACGCGTGCGGCGTGGTGCCGGTACCTAAGGACCAGTTGCCGGTCGTGCTGCCGGAGGACGTCAGCTTCGACGTGCCGGGCAACCCGCTCGACCGCCATCCGACGTGGAAGCACGTCCCCTGCCCGTCCTGCGGCGCCGAGGCGCGACGCGAGACCGACACGCTCGACACCTTCATCAATTCGAGCTGGTATTTCATCCGCTTCGCCAGCCAGCCCGACGACCAGCCGTTCGACAAGGCGGTCGCGGAGAGCTGGCTGCCGGTCGGGCAATATATCGGTGGGGTCGAGCATGCGATCCTCCACCTGCTCTACGCCCGCTTCTGGACGCGCGCGCTGCGCCGTGTCGGCAAGATCAATGTGGCGGAGCCCTTCGCCGGCCTGTTCACCCAGGGCATGGTGACGCACGAAACCTACAAGGATCCGGCCGGCACCTGGCTGGCGCCCGAGCAGGTCGCCGACGGCAAGGTCATCGCGACGGGCGAGCCGGTGACGGTCGGCCGCGTCGAGAAGATGTCCAAGTCGAAGAAGAACACGGTCGACCCGTCGCCGATCGTCGATCGCTACGGCGCGGACGCAGTGCGCTGGTTCATGCTGTCGGATTCCCCGCCCGAGCGCGACCTGCCGTGGAGCGAAGCGGGTATCGAGGGCGCTTGGCGGTTCGTCCAGCGGGTGTGGCGCCTCGTCGAGGGCGTCGAGGCGGCTGAAGGCGCGGACGTCGAGCTCGACCGCAAGCTTCACCGCACGATCGCCGGCGTGGCCGAGGATGTCGAGGCGCTCGCCTTCAACAAGGCCGTGGCCAAGCTGTACGAACTGACCAGCGCGATCGAGAAGGCCAAGCCATCGGCATCGCGCGCGCAGGCCGTAGCGACGCTTGTCCGGCTGGTCGCACCGATGATCCCGCACATGGCCGAGGAAGCGTGGAGCGTGCTCGGCCAAGACGGCCTGGTCGCCGATGCCGCATGGCCGGACGTCGATCCGGCGCTGCTGGTCGACGATTCTGTCACCATCGCGGTGCAGGTCAACGGCAAGCTGCGCGACACGCTGACCGTACCCAAGGGCTCGGCCAAGGACGCTCTGCAGGCCGCGGCGCTTGCATCGGCCGGCGTTCAGCGCATTCTGGAGGGCGCTGCCCCCAAGAAAGTCATCGTCGTGCCCGATCGCCTGGTGAACATCGTCGCATGAGGCGCGCTGCCGCCTCGCTCGCGCTGCTGCTGACGCTCGCCGGCTGTGGCCTGCGCCCGCTGTACGGCGGGGCGGCGAGCCCGGCTCGCGCGGCGCTGTCGCAGGTTCAGGTGACACCGATCGAGGGACAGGCGGGCTGGCTGGTCGGCAGCGCGCTGCGCGATCGACTGGCGGCCGTCGATGGCACGAGCCCCCGCTATCGGCTCGATATCAAGCTGGATGACTCGATCATCGGTCTGGGCGTCCGCCGCGACGACTCGGTGTCACGTGAGCGGCGCACGCTGCGGGCGCGCTACCAGCTGGTCGATCTGGCGAGCGGGCTGACCGTGGTCGACGATACGGCGGGTAGCGATGTCGGGATCGACGTCGTCGGCTCCGAATATGCCACGATCGCGGCCGAGCAGAGCGGGCTGGAGCGGCTGTCGGGGATCATCGCCGACAAGATCGTCGCGCGCATCGCGCTGTTCGCGCAAAGGTCCACAGCCCAGTGAAGGCGACTGCCGCCGGGATGGCCTCGGCGATCGACGATGCCGGCAAGCGTGGGCCGAACGGGCCGCGGCTGTTCCTTTTACATGGTCCCGACGAAGCCGGCGCGATGGACTATGCCGCCCGGCTCGGCCGCGCGATGGGTGCGGATGCCGAGCGCGTCGATCTGGATGGCCCGACGCTGAAGGCCAATCCGGGCCGGTTGGCCGACGAGGCGGCCTCGATCTCGCTCTTCGGCGGTGCGCGCTACATCCGTGTCACCGGTATGGGCGAGGAGTCGGTCGAGGCGGTCGAGTTGCTGCTGTCGGCGGGATCGGCGGGCAATCCCGTCGTCGCGATCGCTCCGACCGCCAAGGCGACCGGCAAGCTGGTCAAGGCCGCGGTGTCCAACCCCGCGGCGATGGCGCTGGCCTGCTATCCGCCGGAGGGGGTCAACGCCGCGCGGCTCGCCACCAGCATCGCGCGGGAACACGGCGTACGCCTGACCGGAGACACGCCCGCGGCCCTGTTCGAGGCGAGTGGCGGTGACCGCGCCGTCCTGACGCGCGAGATCGAGAAGCTGGCGCTATTCCTTGATGCCGCCCCCGATCGTCCCCGCGATGCCGGAGAGGATGTACTGGCTGAGATCGGCGCCTATATCGCCGAAAGCGAGATGGCGACCGCGATCACCGCTGCGATCGATGGCGATGCCGCCGTGCTGGGCCGCGAACTGATGGGGGTCGATGCTGCCGGGATGACGATCCCGATGCTGCGCGGGCTCGCCAAACGATTGATATCGCTTGCTGACATGCGTGGCGAGGTCGACCGCGGCGAATCAGCCGACATGGTGGTCGAACGGCATCGCGTGTTCTGGAAGGAACGTGGCGCGACGATCACCGCGTTGCGTCGCTGGTCGACGCCACAGATCGCCGCAGCGGTATCACGCGTGCGCCGGGCGGAACGCGGGCTGCTGACGGGGGGCAATCCGGCGGCCGTCACAGCCCTGCACGACGTGCTGTCGATCGCCCGCGCGCGGAAGCGTTAGTCCTTACGCGTCCGTCGCCACAGCAGCGCTGCGGCGACGATCAAGCCGGCGGCGGCGGCCGATCGCCCCCGGAGCGCAGAGGCGGCGATGATCCCGCTGCCGATCGGATCGATCGAGGTCGCCACCGCCGGTGCAGGCGTTTCGGGCAGAATCTGCGCGCCATTTTCGCCCGTCGCAGCACCGGCGACCTGCCGTTCGAGTTCGGCGTTCAGCTCGGCACCGAGCAGGAAGACATAGGCGCTGAGCCACAGCCAGGTCAGCAACACGATGACAGCCGACAGCGAGCCATAGGTTGCGCCATAATTGCCGAAATTGGCCGCGTAGATGCCGAAACCCGCCGTCCCGACGAGCCAGGCGACCGTCGCGCCGATCGATCCCGGCGACAGCCAGATCCATCGCGGCTGCTTGAGATCCGGCCCGACCCGGAACAGCACGGCCGCCGCGGTCACGACGATGCCCGCCAGCACGACATAGCCGAGCGCGCGCAGGATCAGCAGCAACCACGTCGGGGCGCCAGGGATCAGGCTTTCGAGAAACGCGAACAGGGCAACCGCCAGCATCGCCAGGAAGACCAGACCGACGCCGCCGAGAACGATCAGGAAATAGAGGATGTTCGTCCGGATGAAGCTGCGCGTCTCCTTCGTGTCATAGGCGACGTTCAGGCCGGTGACGATCGCCGACGCGCCTTTCGTGGCGCCGTACAGGGCGATCACAAGTGCAAGGACAAGGCCAAGCCCCTGCTTGCCTTTCGACGAATCCACGACCGTCAGCAGTTGGTCGCTGACGATCGACGCGGCTTCGCGCGGCATGACGGAGAAGATCGACGTGACGTTGCGCTGGACGGTTTCCGCTTCGGCGAACAGGCCGTAGCTCAACACGACGGCGGCGAGCAGCGGAACGATCGCGGCAAAGGCGTAGAAGGCGACCCCGGCTGCGATGATCGCGATGTTATCGTCGCCGCTTTCCGCCCAGGTCCGCTTCAGGATGGCAAGCCACCCCTCCTTCGGCACTTCGAACGGCGAGCGCGCGGCGATGCCGGCGGCGTCATCGGCATGAATCATGGTCGAACCCCTTTATCGAGAGGTCAAACCCGCAACGCCCCGGTCCGTGCCGAACGAACCGGACAAGATCGATCAAGTCGCGTGCGTCAAATCCGTTCGCCACTCAGGCGCTGGCAGACCATGTCGAGCTGATCGAGCGTCGAATAGGTGAGCGTCAGCGTGCCACCCTTCTCGCCATGGGCGATACGAATGCCGAGCCCGAGCAGATCGCCAAGCTGCCGCTCCAATGCGGCGATATCGGCGTTGGGGGCTGAATCTTGCCTGGGTGCGGCAGCCGTCCGACCGCGTCGTGCGTCGGGCTTCACCGAGCGCGCGAGCTTTTCCGTATCGCGCACTGACAGTCCGTCATCCACCACGCGGCGGGCGAGGGCGACGGGGTCGGGGGCGCCGATCAGCGCGCGGGCATGACCCATCTCCAACTCGCCATCGGCCAGCATCTTGCGGACACCGTCGGGCAAGTCGAGCAGGCGCAACAGGTTCGACACATGGCTGCGCGACTTGTCGACCAGCTTGCCGAGCGCTTCCTGCGTATGGCCGAACTGATCGATCAGCCGTTTGTACGCTTCGGCCTCTTCGATCGCGTTCAGGTCCGCGCGCTGGATATTCTCGACCAGCGCGATTTCCATCGTGTCGGCGTCGCTCAATTCGCGAACGATGACCGGGATCTCGTGCAGCCGCGCCCGCTGCGCCGCGCGCCAGCGGCGTTCGCCGGCGACGATCTGATAGTCGTGGCCGTGCGGCCGGACGACGATCGGTTGGATCAGCCCGCGCGCCGCGATCGAGCGGGCAAGTTCGTCCAGCTTGTCCTCGTCAAAGTGCCGGCGCGGCTGATCCGGATGAGGCGTGAGCGCGCTGACCGGCAAGGTGCGGACACCGGTCGGGACCGGCGCGCCGTCGCTACCGACCGGCGCTTCGACCACGGCGTCGCCCAGCAAGGCGCTGAGGCCGCGACCCAGTCCCGAGCGGGGCTTCGAACGAGTGGCGGTGGGCGTATCGTCGGTCATGCGGCGGCCTTGGCGACATTGGGAAGGCGGAGGATCAGTTCGCGTGCGAGCGCCATATAGGCCTGCGACCCGACGCACCGATAATCGTAGATGAGCGCCGGCAGACCGTGGCTCGGCGCTTCGGACAGGCGCACGTTGCGCGGGATGACGGTGTCGAAGACGACCTTGCCTAGAACGGCGCGCACATCGTCGGACACCTGATCGGTTAGGCGGTTACGCCGATCGAACATGGTCAGCACGACGCCGAGGATGGATAGGCCCGGGTTAAAGCGTGACCGGATTCGCTCGACCGTACTCAGCAGTTGGCTCAGCCCCTCCAACGCGAAGAACTCGCACTGCAGAGGAACGAGCAGCGCGTGCGCGGCGACCATCGCGTTGATCGTCAGCAGGCCCAGCGACGGCGGGCAGTCGATCAGCACGACATCCCATCGCGCATCGCTGCGCTGCACAGCACGATCGAGGCGGTGCGTCCGGGCATCGAATTCGATCAATTCGATTTCGGCGCCTGACAGATCGACCGTCGCGGGGACGATGTCGAGCCGGGGCACCTGCGTGGCAATGGCTGCCTCGGACAGCGATGCATCACCGACCAGCAGATCGTAGCTGGACGTCGCTCGGTCGGCGCGGCTGACGCCCAGACCGGTAGAGGCGTTGCCCTGCGGATCGAGATCGATCAGCAACACGCGCGACGCGGTAGCGGCCAGCGCTGTACCGACGTTGATGGCGGTCGTGGTCTTACCCACCCCGCCCTTCTGATTGGCGATGGCGATGACCTTCATCGCGGCGCGACCTGCGTTGCGATGACGATTCCGGAAGCGGGGTCGACGATGCTCTGTTCCACGTGGAACTGTCCTTGCCACGACTTCCGCGCCATCGCCACTTCCGATTGCGCCGCTTCGCCCTTTGGAAGGACAAATACCGTCTTTCTATCGGAAAAGCCCTTCGCCGCCGTCAGCAAGGCGCTCAAGTTTGCGACGGCACGCGCTGAAACGACATCTGCGACGTCATCGAGTTTCGTGACTTGCTCCGCCTTCGCCTGGATGACGTCCACCCGCAATTTCAGGTCTTTCGCGCATGTGGTCAAAAACGCGCTGCGAAGTTTGCGCGGCTCGATCAGGGTCACGCGCAAATCGGAGAGACACGCGATCACAATACCGGGAAGCCCTGCCCCCGACCCGATATCGACCCAGTGCGACCAATGGCGTCCCGCGTGCAGCAACAGTTGCGCAGAGTCGACGATGTGCCGCGCCCATAGAACCGGGATCGTAGCCTTTGAAATAAGGTTCTGTCGCTCACTCTCGGCCAGCAGCATTTCGACATAGCAGTGCAGATTTGCGACTTGAGCGTCACCAAATCTACTCGCCAGCCAAGCTTTAGCCTCATCCTCGGTCATGCTGCCAGTCGTTTCACGTGAAGCAATATCGCGGAAAGCGCCGCTGGAGAGATGCCGCGGATACGCGAAGCAGCGTCCAACGTTGCCGGTGAGGCCAAAGTCAGCCGCTCGATCATCTCAGACGATAAGCCCGGGATGCCGTTGTAATCGATATGGGCTGGTAGCTTCGTGAAAGCAGATCGTTGGCGCTCCGCCACATCCCTCGCCTGGCGTTCTAGATATGGGGCGTAGCGGGCATCCTCGACCGCTTCTGCCACGATCTCGCTTGCAGCCAGCACGTCATCGTCGACGCAATGAACGACGTCGACACCGGGGAAGCGCAGCCATTCGCGCAACGTCCGCCGCGCTCCGTCCGCCACGACCAGGGCGCCCCTGTGACACATCTCATCAGAGGTCGCGGTTTTCATGAGCATGGTATCGATTGCGGCCCGCTGATCTTCCCGCCGATGGACCTGCTCGAGGCGGGCGGCGGACAGACAGCCCGCAGCCTTCGCGACCGGTGAGAGCCGGGTCTCGGCGTTGTCGGCGCGAAGCCACAGCCGATGCTCAGCCCGAGCCGTGAGCATCCGATAGGGTTCGGTGACGCCCTGCAACGTCAGGTCGTCGATCATCACCCCGAGATAGCTGTCCGATCGATCCAGAACGACAGGAGCGATGTCGAGCGCGACCGCAGCTGCGTTCAATCCCGCGACCAGCCCCTGCCCCGCCGCCTCTTCATAGCCAGTCGTTCCGTTGATCTGTCCGGCGCAGAACAGACCGCCGATCGCGCGCGATTGCAGATCGTCGCCGAGCGAACGCGGATCGAGATAATCATATTCGACGGCGTATCCCGGCTCAACGATGCGACAGCGCTCGAGGCCAGGGATCGACGCGATCAACGCCGCCTGGATATCGACCGGCAACGACGTGGAGATACCGTTGGGATAGACGAGCGCGTCGTCCAATCCCTCCGGTTCCAGAAAAATCTGATGGCCATCCCGGTCACCGAAGCGGTGAACCTTGTCTTCGATCGACGGGCAATAGCGCGGGCCATTGCCTTCGATCGCACCACTGAACAAGGGCGAGCGATCGAGGCCGCTCCGGATGATATCGTGCGTTTCGGCCGTGGTTCGGGTGATCGCACAGGCAATCTGCGGAAGGCGGGGCGTCGTCGTCATCGGCGACATCGTCCATACGTCGCCATCGCTGGGCTGCTCGGCAAGCCCCCCCCAATCGATCGTCCGACCATCGAGCCGTGGCGGCGTTCCGGTCTTCAGACGGCCGAGCGGCAGTCCGATCCCGCGCAACTGGTCACCAAGCCGGGTGGCGGCGCGTTCATGGACCCGACCGCCTTCCGCCCTCTCCTCTCCGCGGAAGATGCGTCCGCCCAGAAACGTGCCGCTCGCGATGACGACGGCGGGCGCCGACAGTATCGAGCCGTCGGTCAACGCGACGCCGGCGACGCGATCGCCATCCGTTAGACGAAGAGCCTCCGCCTCGCCTTCGATGACCTTGATGGTCTGTTCGTTTGCAATGACGCGCTGAATTGCAGCGGCATAGAGGCGACGGTCGGCCTGGATACGGGGGCCGTGGACAGCGACGCCCTTGCTGCGATTGAGCATCCGATAATGAATAGCGGCAGCGTCGGCCGCACGAGCGATAAGGCCATCGAACGCGTCGACTTCACGAACAAGATGGCCCTTGCCGATCCCGCCGATCGCGGGGTTGCACGACATCGCGCCGATCTTCGCGGCATCAAAGGTCAGCAGCGCGACCGACGCGCCACGCCGTGCGGCCGCAGCAGCAGCCTCGGTCCCGGCGTGGCCGCCGCCGATCACGATGACGTCGAATATGGTCATGAGAGCGATTTATGCCTTCACGGCGAGGGCGTCAAAGGCGTTCCACGTGAAACGCTACTTGCCGATGCAGAACCGGCCGAAAAGCGCATCCAGAACATTCTCGACGTGGGACTGGCCGGTAATCGCATCGAAAGCCTGACCCGCTGCTCGCAACTCCTCCGCTATAATCAACGGATCAGCCAACTGCGCTGCGCTGCACAAACCTGCGCGTGCACTGCCGCAGAGATCGCGCTGTCGAACGTTGAGCGCCGGGACGTCGCCGGAGGGCAGCAATGTCGCGGCGATATGCTCCATCCTCGACCATAGAGTCGCAACACTATCGGTATCGTGCGTCGATACGGCCAAGCGACCGGCGGGCACCGATGCTCGTTCGGCCAGGTCGGCTCGCGGATGAACCGCGATCACATCGACGCCGTCCGGAGTCGGCGGGGTATCGTCACCCAGCCACAGCAGGATATCCGCGGCGCCGATGCTGTCCCGCGCTCGTGCGATCCCGATCGCCTCGATTGGATCATCGGTTGCCTCGGCCAACCCAGCGGTGTCGGTGATCGTCCAGGCAATGCCGTTGCGGACGACGGGTGCCTCGATTCGATCCCGCGTCGTACCGGCGATCGGCGAGACGATCGCGGCATCGCGTCCCACCATCGCATTGAAAAGCGTCGACTTGCCGCTGTTCGGCGGGCCGGCCAGGACGACACGGATACCGTCGCGCAAGCGCTCGACCGGTGGCTGGGCCAGCACGTCCGCAATCACATTGGCCAGACCAGACGCCCCCGCGCGGACTTCGGCCAGGATCGCGTCATCATCGGCTGCGTCGGCTTCGTCGCTATGGTCGATCGCCGCTTCGATCGCTGCGGACAGCATCAGCAGGCGATCGTTCCACAGACCGATGGTCTGGCGCAAATGTCCTTCGGCCGCACGCATTGCGGTCCGACGCTGGCCTTCGGTCTCGGCGGCCAGCAGGTCGGCGAGCCCTTCCGCCTCGGTCAGGTCGATCCGCCCGGCTTCCAGTGCGCGCCGCGTAAATTCCCCCGGCTCTGCGCCGCGCAGCCCCTGCATCGCTCCCAGCACCGCCTCCATCCGCCGCACCACGGCGCGTCCGCCGTGGAGGTGGAGTTCAGCGAGATCCTCCCCTGTCGCAGTCGCCGGGCCAGGAAAGATCAGGACCAGCGCACGGTCGATCGTCTCGCCGCTGGCCGGATCGCGCAACCGGCGCAGGCTCGCCCGGCGCGCGTCAGGCAGACCGCCGGCGATCGCAGCGACCGCGTCAAACGCGGCGGGACCGCTGATCCGGATGACCGCCAGTGCTGCCGGCGGCGCGCCGCTCGACAGTGCGAAGATCGTGTCGGTCATCCGTCGGACTTGGTCCCCGCCTCGAACATCCGGCGCCAGAAGTTGAGCCCCGCCTCCCCCATCGGCGCCCAGCTCTTCATCATCGTCTCGATCATTTCCGGCGGCACCCCGCCCTTCATCGTGTCGAGCAGCATGGCGACATAGCGGTCGTGAATCGGGCTGAGGTCGGGCAGGCCCATCGCCGCACGCGCTTCCTCAGGCGTGCAATCGATCGTGACGTTGATCTTCATGGGCCGTTTCCCCCGTGTTAGCGTTCTGGCACCACCGAGGCGCCATCCGTCGCCTATCACATATTATACCGATCAGGAGCATGCCCGAATGACCGATACGACGATCCCTACTCTGGACAGTGACGACAGCTTCTCGGCCTATGTCGCCCGACCAAGCGGAACGCCGACCGCCGCGATCGTCGTCATCCAGGAAGTGTTCGGTGTGAACCCCGGCATCCGGCAGAAGTGCGATCGTCTGGCCGCCGAGGGCTATCTGGCGGTGGCGCCCGACCTGTTCTGGCGGATCGAGCCGGGTATTCAGCTCAACCCCGATGTCCCGGACGAACTGAACCGGGGTCTCGAACTGTTCGGCGCGTTCGATCAGGATGCCGGCATCCGCGATATCGAGGCGACGATCCGCTGGGCGCGCAGCGAGGTCGCAGGCGGCAAGGTCGGCTGCGTGGGCTACTGCCTGGGCGGGCGGCTCGCTTATATGACGGCGGCGCGGACCGATGTGGACGCCAGCGTCGGCTATTATGCGGTCGGCGTCCCCGACCTGCTGCGCGAGGCTCACGGAATTGCGCACCCGCTCCTGCTGCATATCGCCGGTGCCGATCACTTCGTCGATGCCGCGACCCAGGCGAAGATGCATGAGGGGCTCGACGATCATCCGAAGGTGACGCTGCTCGACTATCCGGGCGAAGACCATGGTTTCGCGACCGAGATGGGCGACCGCCGCTCTCCCGAAGCCGCCGACCGCGCCGATGCCGCGACCGCGGCATTCTTCGCCGAGCATTTGGGCTGATACGAAAAGGGGCGGCCCGTCCGGACCGCCCCGCTTTGCGTCAGGCGAAGAGTGTGCCCAACCCGACCTGTGGGTCGACATAGCCTTCGTAGATCATCTTGCTGGCGACATAGAGGATCACGAGCAGGCCGATATAGGCGATCCACTTGTACCGCTCGATATAGCGGGCGATCAGATTGGCCGCGATCCCCATCAGCGCCACCGACAGCAGCAGGCCGATCACCAGGATACCGGGGTGATCACGCGCCGCGCCGGCGACCGCCAGGACGTTGTCGAGGCTCATCGACACGTCGGCGACGGCGACCGCCCAGGCGGCGCCCATGAAGCTCTTGGCGGGCTTCAGATTGCCCAGTTCGTCGGCGTGGCCGGCATCCTGGCGCAGTTCGCGCCACATCTTCCACGACACCCACAGCAACAGCAGGCCACCGGCGAAGATCAATCCGACGACCTGCATCAGCTGGGTCACCGCCAGCGCGAAGACGATACGCAGCACCAGCGCGGCGATGATGCCGATCAGGATGACCTTCTTGCGCTGGTCGGCCGGAAGGCCCGCGGCCAGCGCGCCGACGACGATCGCATTGTCGCCCGCGAGCATGACGTCGATCATCAGCACCTGCAGGAACGCACTGAGCGCCGCCGGTGAGGTGATGTTGCTGAAATCAGCGACGATGTGTTGCCAAAGCTCGGTCATGGGACGAGCGATAGCGGGGTTCGGGCGTCCGCGAAAGACGCCACGACCACGGCATTACCGATGATAGGCGTTCTGCATATCCGCGAGCCAGCCCGCCTTGGGAATGACCGACGTACCGGTCGTGCGGCGGATGCGCGCCTGGTCGACATCGATCGGGTCGCCGAAGCGGATCGCGACCGAATTATCCTCGACCCGCACGACCTCCGCCAACGCGTTGTCGACCATGCCGATCGTGATCGCCACGACCTCCCCGACCTTCATGCCCTCGACGCCGGTCAGGCGTGCGCCCGTCGCCGACAGGTTGACGACGCGGTGTGTGGTCGGCGCAGGACGGTTGTGCCGATGCAGGATGCCCGACAGCATGACGCTGGTACGATTGGCGCGCAGGGGGCGGATCGGCTGGTCCATGAGTGCTAAGTAGCGGCAGGACGGCTAACGGAGGGTAAACGGCGTCCCGGAATTTGGTACGTGCCGAGGGTCAAACGGAAATGGCGTGGCAAAGCCACGCCGTCGACCCGGTCTGCGCCGGTCGGCCGTGCCGGTTGCGGGTCCCGGCGCAGCGTGCGCCGGGCCGCAGCCGTCACTGATTCATGCTGTCGAAGAAATCGTCGTTGGTTTTCGAATTCTTCATCTTGTCGAGCAGGAACTCCATCGCATCGACGGTGCCCATCTGCATGAGGATGCGGCGCAACACCCACATCTTGGTGAGCTTGTCCTTCTCGACCAGCAGCTCTTCCTTGCGGGTGCCCGACTTGCCGACGTCGAGCGCCGGGAAGATGCGCTTGTCCGCCACCTTGCGGTCGAGGACGATTTCCGAGTTGCCGGTGCCCTTGAACTCTTCGAAGATGACTTCGTCCATGCGGCTGCCGGTGTCGATCAGCGCGGTGGCGATGATCGAAAGCGAACCGCCCTCCTCGATGTTGCGCGCGGCACCGAAAAAGCGCTTGGGCCGCTGGAGCGCGTTCGCGTCGACACCGCCGGTCAGGACCTTACCCGACGACGGCACGACGGTGTTGTAGGCGCGGCCCAGACGGGTGATCGAGTCGAGCAGGATGACGACATCCTTCTTGTGCTCGACCAGGCGCTTGGCCTTTTCGATAACCATTTCAGCGACTTGCACGTGACGCGTGGCGGGTTCGTCGAAGGTCGAGCTGACGACTTCGCCTTTCACGCTGCGCTGCATATCGGTGACTTCTTCCGGACGCTCGTCGATCAGCAGGACGAGCAGGAAAACTTCCGGGTGGTTGTCGGTAATTGCCTTGGCGATGTTCTGCAGCATCACCGTCTTACCCACACGCGGGGGTGCGACGATGAGGGTACGCTGGCCCTTGCCCTGCGGCGAGACGATGTCGATGACGCGCGCCGACTTGTCCTTCTGCGTCGGGTCGAGCTGGTCGAGGATCAGCTTCGATTCCGGGTACAGCGGCGTGAGGTTGTCGAAGTTGACGCGGTGGCGGACCGCGTCGGGGTCGTCGAAATTGACCTTCAGCAACTTGGTTAGCGCAAAATAGCGTTCGCCGTCCTTCGGCCCGCGGATTTCGCCCTCAACCGTGTCGCCGGTGCGCAGGCCGTACTTCCGAACTTGGTTGGGCGAGATGTAGATGTCGTCCGGCCCGGCCAGATAATTCGCTTCCGGGCTGCGCAGGAAGCCGAAGCCGTCCGGCAGCACCTCGATCGTGCCCAGACCCATGATCTGGTCGCCGTTTTCCGCCAGCACCTTCAGGATCGCGAACATCAGGTCCTGCTTGCGCAGGGTCGATGCGCTCTCGACGCCCAGCTCTTCGGCCATGCTGACCAGCTCGGCGGGGCTCTTCTTCTTCAGGTCTTTGAAATGCATCTGTGGCGTCCGGATGGGAGGCTGTCGGGGGATTTTCGGGCGCTGCGTGGTCGAGGATCGACGGTGGCGCGAACGAGAGAGGAGGGAGAACGCGCCCACAAGGCTGCGGTTCGCGCTCCTGAGGCGAGTTAAGAGTCGGCTCGACCCAAGTCAACCCGCGTCAGAGGCATGTCCCAAATTCCCCCGTTCGTGCTGAGCTTGTCGAAGCACCGTACTTTGTGCCGCGAGCGATGTGCGGGCGTATCGCAGAACGGTGCTTCGCCAAGCTTAGCACGAACGGGAAATTGGGCGATCAGAAAGGCTTCACGACCACCAGAACGACGATCAGGATCGCCGCCAGCGCCGGGACTTCATTGATCAGCCGCAGCTGGCGGCCGGTGAGCGTCGCGTGACCGCGTGCAAGCTTTCGGGTATAGCCGATCGCCCAGCCGTGATAGCCGCTCAGCACAACGACCAGCAGCAGCTTGGCGTGGAGCCAGCCGAGCCCTGGCACCCCGTCGAACAGCCCGGCATTGACCGCCAGCAGCAGCCCGAGTCCCCAGACGATCACGAGCGACGGCGTCAGGATTATGCGGCGCAGCACGCCCTCGCGTTTCGTCCAGCGCGCTTCCTCGGCAGAGTCGCCCAATCCTTCCTGATGATAGACGAGATAGCGCGGCAGCATGAACAGCCCGGCCATCCAGAATATCACGAAGACGATGTGCACCGCCTTCACCCACAGATAGGATGCCCCGAGGAGGTTGGTCATGCTCGGCCCCGTACCCGATCGATCAGCCGCTGGACATGCTCGATCGGCGTGAATTGCCCGATACCGTGGCCCAGATTGAAGATATGCGGGCGATCGGCGAAGGCGTCGAGGATGCGGTCGATGCCGCTGTCTAACGCTACGCCGCCGGCGAACAGCGCGATCGGATCGAGGTTGCCCTGAACCGGCAGGCCGGTCGGCAGCACCGCGTTCGCCCAGGTGGGATCGACCGTCTCGTCGAGCCCGACCGCGTCCGGCTTCACGCCCGCGACATAGTCGACCAGCTTGGCGCCCGATCCCTTGGGAAAGCCGATCACCGGCGTGCCGGGGCAACGTTCGTGCAGCCGCTCGACGATGCGCGCGTTGGGGGCGATCACCCAATCCTCATATTGCGTCGGCGACAGACTGCCCGCCCAGCTATCGAACAGCTGCACCGCTTCCACGCCGTTCGCGATCTGCTGCGCGAGATAGTCTACGGTCAGGTCGACGATGCGATCGACCAGCGCCGACATTGCGCCGCGATCGACATAGGCAAGCGTCCGCGCCTCCGCCTGGTCCTTCGACCCCTGCCCCGCGATCATGTACGTCGCGACTGTCCACGGCGATCCTGCGAAGCCAAGAAAGGTAACCTCAGGCGGCAGGGCCGCGGATACCCGCGCGCAGGTGTCGTAGATCGGCTGGAGCTTGGCCGTGTCCGGTTCACCCAAAGCCTCGATCGCCGCATGGGTCGTCAGCTTGGGGGCGAGCCGCGGTCCCTCCCCCGCTTCGAACCACAGATCCTGCCCCAGCGCCCACGGCACCATCAGGATATCGCTGAACAGGATCGCTCCGTCGAAGCCGAACCGGCGGATCGGCTGGAGCGTGATCTCGGTCGCTGCTTCGGGATCGGTCGCGAGCGCCAGGAAGCCGCCCTTCTCCGCCCGCAACGCCCGATACTCCGGCAGATAGCGTCCCGCCTGGCGCATGAGCCACATCGGCGGCACCGACGGCATATCCCCACGGAGCACCCGCAAGAGCGGTTTCGAAGGCGCAATTCCGGTCACGTCGCGTCCCAACTTAAAAAGAAGAAAAGAGATATAAGGGTTGTTGAAGGTTGTTGGTGCGTGGGTAGCGGGGTTTCTTGCGGCGTCCAGACTCTGCCCACAGATTGACGCTCGAAAAGCCGCCATCCCTGCGCGATTCGATTCCACTATCCCCGGCATCAACAGCCTGTGGATAGAATGGCGAATTGTGATGTGCGTTGTGGATTAGCGTGGATGAACCGGCCGGAATTTGCCGGTTTGGCCGGCAAGGCGGTTTGCGCTACGTGCCGCCCCCATGTTGTCCACAGTTTCGTCCAGACGATGAGATTACACCTCCATCTCCTGTCGGATTCGACCGGCGAGACGCTGGAGAATATCGCCAAGGCGGCGCTGGCGCAGTTCGACGACGTCGATACCCAGCGGCACTTCTGGCCGATGATCCGCAACGAAGCGCATCTGGAGCGCGTGCTCGCCGAAATCGGGCAGCATCCGGGGCTGGTGTTGTTCACGCTGGTCAATCCGAACATCCGCATGATGCTGGAGGACCGGTGCCGGGCGATGGGCCTGCCCGCGGTTGCGCCGCTCGACGGCGTGAACGATGCGCTGTCCGGTCTGCTGGGACAGGAGGCGAAGGCGCGGCCGGGGCGGCAGCATATGCTCGACGCGGCCTATTTCGCGCGGGTCGAGGCGATCCAGTGGACGATCGCGCATGACGACGGCATCGCTTCGGACGATTGGGAAGAGGCCGATATCGTGCTGGCCGGGGTCAGCCGCTCGTCGAAGACGCCGACGTCGATCTACCTCGCCAATCGCGGATACAAGGCGGCGAACATCCCGATCGTGGTGGAAAGCCCCCCGCCCCCGATCCTCTACAGCCTGAGGAAGCCGCTGGTCGTCGGGCTGACGACGAGCGCCGACCGGCTGGTCCAGATTCGTCGCAACCGCTTGCTGTCGCTCAACCAGAAGACCGAAACCGCCTATGTCGAACAGGAATCGGTCGCGCGCGAGGTCGCCTATGCGCGCCGCCTGTTCGCCGACAACGGCTGGCCGGTGATCGACGTGACCCGCCGCTCGATCGAGGAAACCGCCGCGGCGATCATCGCGCTGGTCAGCGAGCGCAATTTGCCGAAGGTGGAACGATGAGAGTCATTTTGGCGTCGGGCAGCGCGTCGCGCCGGGCGATGCTGGAGGCGGCCGGCGTGGCGTTCGAGATCGCGCGGCCGAACGTCGACGAGGATGCGGCGAAGGCGTCGCTGCTGTCGGCCGATACGTCTCCCCGCGACGTGGCGGATGCGCTCGCCCAGCTGAAGGCGGTGAAGGTGTCGGCACGCGAGCCGGCTGCGCTGGTGCTCGGATCGGATTCGGTGGTCGAGCTGGCCGACGGGACGATGCTGGACAAACCGACCAGCCGCGAGGAGGCTGCCGACCACCTCCGCCGCCTGTCGGGCAAGCGCAGCCGCCTGCATAGCGCCGCGGTGATCGCGGAGGGCGGTCGCCCGGTGTGGCGCGAGGTCGATACCGCGCAATTGTTCGTCCGCCCGCTGTCGGATGCGTTCGTCGACGCCTATCTCGATGTCGAATGGCCGGCGATTTCCGGCTGCGTCGGCTGCTTCCGGATCGAGGGGCCGGGCGCACAGCTCTTTTCGCGGATCGACGGCAGCCAGTTCACCGTGCTCGGCCTGCCGCTGCTGCCAGTGCTCGATTATCTGCGGGTTCGCGGCGTCTTGATGTCATGACGCCATATGCCGAGGTGATCGGCGACCCGATCGCGCAATCGAAATCGCCGCTGATCCATAAGTTCTGGCTCGATGCCCTGGGGATCGCCGGCGATTACCGCCGCGTCCATGTGACGCCGGAGGTGCTGACCGACTACATCGAACGGCGTCGGCATGATCCGAGTTGGCGTGGCTGCAACGTGACGATTCCGCACAAGATCGCGGTGATGGACCTGGTCGATGATTTCGATGGCGTGCGCGGCACGATCGGAGCGATGAATACGGTGGTTCGCCGACCGGACGGCGCGCTGGTCGGAACGAACACCGACGCGGGCGGATTTGCCGCGCCCCTGGCCGGGGTCGACCTCGCGGGACGGCATGCGGTGGTCGTCGGCGCAGGCGGTGCCGCACGGGCGGTGCTGTTTGCGCTGAAGGGGCTGGGGATCGGTCGCGTGACGATCGTCAATCGCTCTGCGCTCAACGCTGCGGCGTTGCTCGATCGTGTCGGCGTGCCGGGAGATAGCGTTGCGTTTGGCGCGCCGATGCCCTCGGACGCGGCGCTGGTGGTGAACACCAGTGCGCTGGGGATGACAGGACAGCCGCCGCTCGATCTGGACCTGACGCCGCTCGGGGCAGAGGCGGTGGTGTATGACATCGTCTACGCGCCGCTGGAGACGCCGCTGCTGGCACAGGCGCGGGCACGGGGGCTGGCGACGGTCGACGGGCTGGAGATGCTGATCGGGCAGGCTGCCTTGGCGTTTGCGCTGTTCTTCGGGGCGGAGCCGCCGCGTGAGCGTGATGGCGAGTTGCGGGATTTGCTGACGGCGTGACGAGTCCCCCTCACCCTCACCCTTCCCACTCCCTGCGCGAGCGGGCCGCTTCCCTCTCCCATCGGGAGAGGGAGGGAGCGGCGCAGCCGCGGAAGGGTGAGGGCGACCGCCCCGTTATTCTCGGCCTCACTGGTTCGATCGGCATGGGCAAATCCACGGTCGCCGCGATGTTCGCCGATGCCGGCGTGCCCGTCTTCGACGCCGACGCGGCCGTCCATGCGCTGCAAGGCCCCGGCGGACGCATCGTCGCGGCGATCGAGGCGCGGTTTCCCGATACGACCGGGCAGGAAGGTGTGAACCGCACCGCACTCGGCGAGGCGGTGATCGGCAAACCGGAGGATTTCGCGGCGCTGGAAGCGATCGTCCATCCCGCGGTGGCCGAAGAGAGGGAGGCGTTTCTAGCCGCCCATGCCGATGCGCCGCTGGTCGTGCTCGACGTGCCATTGCTGTTCGAAGCCGGAGGCTGGCAGGCGGTGGACAAGATCGTCGTCGTCTCCGCGGCGCCTGAGATACAACGCGCGCGTGTGCTTGCTCGGTCCGGCATGACCGAGGCGCGGTTCGCGGCAATCCTGGCCAAGCAATTGCCCGATGCGGAAAAGCGGGCGCGGGCCGATTTCGTCATTCCGACGGATTGTTCGCTGGATGCGACGCGCGCCGAAGTGGGTCGTGTGATCGCTTGCGCAGGGCGCGCAGCGGGACGATAATATCGCGCATGCGCGAAATCGTATTCGATACCGAAACCACCGGCCTCAGTTTCGCCGGTGGCGACCGGCTGGTGGAAATCGGCTGCGTTGAACTGGTCAACCGGGTCGAGACCGGGCGGACCTATCACGCCTATCTCAATCCCCAGCGCGACATGCCCGAGGAAGCCGAGCGGGTGCATGGCCTGTCCGCCAAGTTCCTGTCCGACAAGCCTTTATTCGCGCACGTCGTCGAGGACATGCTGGAGTTTCTGGGCGACGCGCCGCTGATCGCGCATAACGCCGGGTTCGACTTTTCCTTCCTCAACGGCGAACTGACCAAGCACGGCCGGGCCGAGATCTGCCGCAGCCGGATGGTCGACACGCTGCAGATCGCGCGGACCCGGCATCCGGGTGCCAAGCATACGCTCGACGCGCTGTGCGTCCGCTATGGCATCGACCGGTCCCACCGTATCGTCCACGGCGCATTGCTCGACGCGCAGCTGCTCGCCCAGGTCTATGTCGAGCTGACCGGCGGGCGTCAGATCGGACTCGGCCTCGCGGTCGATACGGTCGTCGCTGCTCCCGCTGCCGTCGCCACCGTCCGCGCCGAAATGCGCCCGCCCCGCCCCCATGCCGCGACCCCCCAGGAACTGGCGGCTCATGCAGAGTTTATGAAGGGGGTGAAGGAACCGCTGTGGGGGGCGCCTGCGTTCGGTTGACGGACGGGGGAGCCATTCCTAGGTCCCCCACCCCAGAACGAGAAAAGGAGATACGCATGGAAATCCGGGTTTCGGGTCATCAGGTCGACACCGGCGATGCGCTGAAGAGCCACGTCGAGGAACGACTCCAGGGTATCGCCGACAAATATTTCAGCCGCGCCATCTCTGCCCAGGTGACGTTCGGCAAGGGGCCGCATGATCATGGCTTCAAATGCGACATCGTCGCCCATGTCATGCAGGGCCTGGTGCTGAAGGGCCATCACGAGACCGCCGGTGACGAAGCGCGCCTCGCCTTCGACGGTGCGGCCGACAAGATCGAGAAGCAGCTGCGTCGGTACATGCGCCGGCTGAAGGACCGCAATGCCGGCCAGGCGGCGGAGTTCGCGGAAGCCAATGGCTATGACAATGCCGGCTACACCGTGTTCAACGGCGGCGCGGAAGAAGAGGTCGAGGTCGCCGATGCGCCCCTGATCATCGCCGAGACGCGCGTCGATGTGCCGGACGCCAGCGTGTCGGACGCGGTGATGATGCTCGACCTGCGCAACACCAACGCGCTGCTGTTCAAGAATAGCGGGACGGGCAACTTCAACATGGTCTATCGCCGCCACGACGGCACGATCGGCTGGGTCGAGCCCAACCGGGCGGCCGGTTGATCGATCCGACCGGGTGAAGGGGGCATGATGACGACGGCCGATCTCGGCGACCTGCTGGCGCCCGAAGCGGTGCTGGCCGATGTCGCGGCAGGCAACAAGCGTGCGCTGTTCGCGGCGCTCGGGGCCGCCGCGGCCAGGGTCTGGTCGCTGGATGAGGGCGTCGTCGCCGCCGCGCTCGCCGCTCGCGAGAAGCTGGGTACGACCGGCTTCGGCGGCGGCGTAGCGGTACCCCATGCCCGGATCGAGGGGCTGGACGCGGTGCGCGGCGTGTTCGTCCGCCTCCCCCGTGCGATCGAGTTCGACGCGGTCGATTCGCTGCCCGTCGATCTGGTGTTCATGATGCTGTCGCCGCCGGAGGCCGGAGCTGATCATCTGAAGGCGCTGGCCCGCGTGTCTCGCCGGCTGCGCGACCGGGCGTTTGCCGAGAAGCTGCGCGGCGCCGGTTCGCGCGACGCCCTCTATGCGCTCCTGACCGCGGCCGAGACGCGTGACGCCGCCTGACGGCGGGCCTTCGGGAGCGGAGGCGCATTATCGGTCGCTCGAATCGCTCTATGCGTCGGCGCCGATCAACCGTCTGTTCGAATCACAGCTGACGATTCCCGCGGCCGGGGTCAGCCGGATCGCCTTCATGCTCGACGAACGTCATTTCCATGCCGCCGGGGCGATCCACGGCACCGCCTATTTCAAGATGCTCGACGATGCGGCCTTCTATGCCGCTAACAGCCTGGTCACCGACCGCTTCCTGCTGACGACCGCCTTCAACCTGCTGTTCACCCGGCCGCTCGGCCCCGGCCCTGTGGTCGCGGAAGGACGGTGGGTCAGCGGGCATCGCCGCGTGCTGATCGCCGATGCCCGGATGATCGACGCATCGGGCGAAGAGGTCGCGCGCGGAACGGGCACGTTCATGAAATCGCGTATCCCGCTTGCCGGCCTCGACGGCTATCGCAGCACGCCCGCGTGACGCCGCGGCTGACGTCCGAATTCCGGGTGAAGGCGCTCATCCGCCGCGTCCATGATGCCGGCGGATCGGCGATGGTGCTGGCGAAGGGCGATGCGATGTCGGGGGCGATCCTGGTCGTCGCGCTGAATCGCGGGCGTGATCCGTTCTGTTGGGAACGCGATCCGTCGGGGGTCGGACTCACCCCTTGTGGTCCGCGCGACTCCGCACCCCAAGATGTGGAAAATTACTGGCGTCGCCGTCGCCAGAACGACCCCGATCTGTGGGTGATCGAACTGGATATCGCATCAGCCGAACGGTTCGCCGCTGAAACGATCTCGACGAATTGACTCTGAACGCCCGATGACCGACGCGCGGGCTTCCTAAATTCGCGTTGTATCGGGCGGGGTGCGATCCCACACGGTTACGCAGTCGGGGGGATGACCCGCGACGGCCATGGATCAGGCGAAGAACGCCGTTCCCTCCAGCCGTCGCGCGTGCCAACCGCATAGTATCGAAGTTGAATGTCTCTGTTCGCTCGCGCCGCATCGTTTGCGGCGGTTACTCTATGTGCCGGCCTTCTGCTTGGCACCACGACGCCGGGTTTCGCGCAGGAAGTGCCTTCCGCGCATGTCTCGACGCTCAATGCCCTGGCGCTTCCCCAGGTTCCGATGACGCCCACCGCGCCGGATAGCGAAGCCACCCAGACCAAGATTCAGCCGGCCGTGGTCCAGACGGTCCAGTCGCTTCCCCAATCCGCTCCCGCCGTCGCTGACGATCAGGACGACGACGATTACGACACGCTGGCCGACGCCGTCGCCGACCAGTCGGGCGCACTCGACGATGCCGAGATGCGGTGCCTGGCCGCCGGCGTCTTCTTCGAATCGAAGGGCGAGCCGCTTGCCGGCCAGCTGGCGGTCGCGAAGACCATCATCAACCGCACCAAGTCGGGCCGCTTCCCCAAGTCGATCTGCGCCGTGCTGACCCAGGCCGGTCAGTTCTCGTTCGTCCGCGGCGGCACCGTGCCGACGGCCGAGGGACGCGCCGGATGGCAGACCGCTGTCGCCGTCGCCAAGGTCGCCGCGCGCGACCTGTGGGAAGGTACTGCCGACAACGCGCTGTATTTCCACGCTCGCCGGGTCGCCCCGAGCTGGCGCGCGACGAAGATCGCCGCGATCGGCAACCACGTCTTCTATCGCTGATCTTTTCAGCGTTCGCTAGATGTTCTAAAGGGGCGCGATGGCTTCCGTCGCGCCCCTTGACGTATCTACACCCGACGCCGTCGAGCGTCTCGTCGCCGCCGATGTCGCGCGGGGTGTGTGCCGGATGCTGTTGCGCCACGATATCGTCGCGATCGCGGAGGTCCCGCTGGATGGCGGGCGTCGCGCCGATTTGATGGCGATCGGGCCGAAGGGCGAACTGATCATCGTCGAGATCAAGGTGTCGCGCGCCGACCTGCTGGGCGATGGCAAATGGACCGACTATCTGCCGCACTGCGACCGTTTCTTCTGGGCGGTGCCGGCCGGGTTCAATGCATCGCCGCTGGAGGGCGAGGCATTCCTGCCCGAGCGGGCGGGGGTGATCGTCGCCGATCGCTACGACGCCGCGATCGTGCGCGAGGCGGCGGTGGTCGCGATGCCGGCGACCGCGCGACGCAAGTGCACGACGGCACTGGCGCGGCGTGCGGCGCGGCGGGTCATGGGACTGGTCGATCCCGAGGCTTTTGGGGCTTTCCCGCGCGGATAGCTGAGCACCGCTGTTTCGTATCCAGCCAACCAACCGGTGCTCCGGCGGAGGCCGGAGCGTCGGCATTCGTAGCGCTGACGACCGCCAACGCCCCGGCCTTCGCCGGAGCACGGCTATGGATCACGTCGAGGGTACGGGGTTCCCGCCAGCGTGAAAGCACTCAGAGTTTCGGCCCCGACACCGCCCGCGCGCTCGCCTTCGGTGCATCGGTCAGCAGCTTGGTCAACTGCGGCGAGCGAGCGTCCTGCTTCGCATAGTCGCGCGCGGTCATGCCGGCGACGCGGTCGGCCTGGTCGGGATTGGCGCCGGCCTTCAGCAGCTTGTCGGCCAGGTCGACGTTGCGCAGCTGCACCGCACGGATCAGCGGCGTTTCGCCCGACGTGTTGCCGAGGTTCACGTTCGCCTTGCGCGCCAGCAACGTCTCGACGCAGTCGTCGCAATTGGCGTTGATCGCGATCAGCAGCGGCGTGTTGCCGCGCGCGTCCTGCGCGTTGATCGCCGCCCCACGGCTCAGCAGGAAACGGATATAGGTCGCGTCGTTGCGCCGGGTGACGATGTGCAGCGCGGTGTCGCCGGTCGTCGTGTCCTTCGTATTGATGATCGTCGAGCCCGGCTTGTCGAGCATCTGCGTCACCTTCGTCCCGTCGGCGTCCTTCACCGCCTTCAGAAACTCATAGCTGTCAGACATGCGCTGGGCGGGTGCCGTCGCGGGCAGGGTGGCGACGGTCGCGGCGAGCAGCAGGGCGAGGGGACGGATCATCGGCAAGACGGGCCTTTGTCAGTGGCTTGGGGTTGCAGAGGATCGCCTATCAGATCATGGCTGGCCGCGCCATGAACAGCTTGAAGACAGCCGCGGCCGGCCTTGCTCTGGCGCTTGCCGCCTGCAACCCGCAGCCGATGGGGAAGCCGGCCGAGCCACCGTTGGCCGGCGCGCGGATCGGCGGGCCGTTCACGCTGGCCAACGGCGATGGCAAGACCGTCACCGACCGCGACTTTGCGGGCAAGTACCGGATCGTCTATTTCGGCTACACCTTTTGCCCCGACGTTTGCCCGGTCGACGTCCAGACGATCGGCGCGGGGTTGAAGGCGTTCGAGGCGCGCGACGCCGCGAAGGGCGCGAAGGTCTTGCCGATCTTCATCACCGTCGATCCCGAGCGCGACACCGCACCGGTCGTGAAGGCGTTCGCCGCCAATTTCCACCCGCGGATGGTCGGGCTGACGGGGACGCCGCAACAGGTCACGGCCATCGCCAAGGCATATGGCATCTTCTTCCAGAAGGGGAAGGTCGCGCCGGGCGGTGGCTATATGATGGATCATAGCCGGCAGGCCTATCTGATGGACCCGGACGGCAAGCCGCTCGCGCTGCTGCCGGTCGAGGGCGGCGCGGACAAGGTCGCCGACGAACTGCAACGCTGGGTGAAGTGAGCGAAGACCGTTTCTGGGAAACCACGCCGCTCGCGAAGCTCGACCGCGCGCAGTGGGAGGCGTTGTGCGACGGCTGCGGCAAATGCTGCCTGCACAAGCTGGAGGACGAGGACACTGGCGAGCTGATACCGACCAACGTCGCCTGCCGCCTGCTCGACCGGCGGATGGGCATGTGTTCGGATTACAAGCATCGCCACGCCTATGTCGCCGAATGCGTCCGCCTGACGCCGCGGCTGGTCGACGAGCTCGACTGGCTGCCGTCGACCTGCGCGTACCGACTGCGCGGGGAAGGGCGGACCTTGCCCGACTGGCATTATCTCGTCTGCGGCGACCGTGAGGCGGTGCATGCAGCCGGCGAGTCGACCCGCGGCTGGACAGTCAGCGAGGATGACGCCGGCGATCTCGAACATCATATGGTCGAGCGCGAATTGTGAGCGCCGCCCCCGACGTCGAGGTGGTGCGCCACCCGCGGGCGCGGCGGATGAAGCTGGCGTTCGATCCGGCAAGCGGTCGGGTGCGACTGGTGCTGCCGCAGCGTGCCAGATTGGCCGCTGGGCTGGCGTGGGTCGAGGAGCATCGCGGCTGGATCGCGGCGCAGCAGGCCAAGCTGCCTGAGGGACGACCGTTCGTGCCCGGCGCGACGATCCCGCTCGGCGGCGATGACGTCATGCTGGCATGGCATCCATCGGGGCCGCGTACGCCGCGGTTGGCCGATGGCGTGCTCAGCGCGGGCGGCCCGCGGGATGGCTTCGAGGCGCGGATCGCGCGCTGGCTGCGGCGCGAGGCGTTGCGCGTGCTGTCGGAGGAAACCGCGCATTATGCCGCGAAGGCAGGCGTCGGCGTCAGTGCGGTCGGCGTCGGCGATACCCGATCGCGCTGGGGCAGCTGCGCATCATCGGGTTCGATCCGCTACAGCTGGCGGCTAATCCTGGCGCCGGCCGACGTCCGGCGGGCGACCGTCGCGCATGAGGTCGCGCACCGCGTCCACATGAACCACTCGCCGGCCTTCCACGCGCTGGTCGCCGAGCTTTACGGTCGCGATCCGACGCCTGAGCGCCGCTGGCTGAAGACCAACGGCGCCACGCTTCACTGGTTCGGTCGCGGCGCGTCCTGATCGCGCTGCCCCGGCGGTAGCTGCCGGAAAGCGGGATCGCGCGGGCCATCGGGACGACGCTGCGGCGGCAGGTCGCGGGCGTCGCGAGCGTCGCGCGGGGGGGCTCGGCCCGTCACGCGATCGAGCCACTCCTCGTCCAGCCGCTGTTGCTCGGCATTCGGATCGCCGGTGTTCGGCGGCGGGGGTACGTCGTCGTCGCCGCGGGGCGCATCCGACTGCTGTTGCTCGGGCGGGACTGGATTGCCGTCGGCATCGACGAAGGCTCCCGCGTCGGCGTTGCCATAATAGGCCTCGTCATCGGGTTCGAGCTGCCAGTCGGGCAGGGTGACTTCGGTATCGAACTGCTCGACCGGACGGTTGGCGACGGCTTTGCGCATGAAGGCGGCGAAGGCGCGGGCCGGCGCAGTGCCGCCCTGCAGGCCGGGAATGGCCTTCGCATCGTCGCGACCCATCCACACGCCCGTAGTGATGCCGCTGGAGAAGCCAAGGAACCAGCCGTCCTTGTTCGAACTGGTCGTTCCCGTCTTGCCCGCGACCGGCCGGCCGATCTGCGCGGCGCGCGCGGTGCCGGTGTTGACTGCGGTCTGAAGTAGATCCGTCATCTGGGCAGCGACCTGCGGCGAGATGAGCACGCGGCTGGTGTCGACCTGATGCTGGTAGATGACCTGGTTGTTCGCGGTGACGCGGGTGATGCCATAGGGCGTCACCGCCACACCCTTTTGCGAGATGCTGGCGAACGCGCGGGTCATGTCGATCAGGCGGACGTCGCTGGTCCCCAGCACCATCGACGGCTGGGTGTTGATGGGTGTGGTGATGCCGAAGCGTTTGGCCATGTCGGCGACGGTGCCGAAGCCGACCTCCAGCCCGAGCTTCGCCGCGATCGTGTTGATCGAATAGGCAAAGGCGGTGCGCAGATCGATCGTGCCCGAGAAGCGCCGTGAGGAATTGCGGGGGCTCCAGCCCTCGATCGTCACGGGTTCGTCGACGACCTGGTCGTCCGGCTTGCGGCCCGCCTCCAGCGCGGCGAGATAGACGAACAGCTTGAATGCGGAGCCGGGCTGGCGCGTCGCCTGGGTCGCGCGGTTGTAGATCGAGGCGACATAATCCTTGCCGCCGACCATCGCGCGGACTTCGCCGCCGCGGTCGAGCGCGACGAGAGCCCCTTGCGCGCCGCCGGGCGTATTCGCGCGAATCGCGGCGTCGGCGGAGCGCTGCATGGACAGGTCCAGCGTCGTCCATACCTCCAGCGGCTCGACCGTCTCGTCGATCAGCATTTCCAGCTGCGGCAGCGCCCAGTCGGTGAAATAGCGCACCGAATTCTGCATCGGTTCGGGCGCGAGCTTGACCGCGCGGACGTCGTCGGGGCCGACTTCGGACGCGCCGGGCACGCCCTGCTGCTGCATCAGTCGCAATACGACACGTCCGCGGTCCACCGCCGCGGCGGCGTCGGCGGTCGGCGAATAGTTGCTCGGCGCCTTGACCAGCCCGGCGATGATCGCGGCTTCGGGCAGGGTCAGGTTGGTTGCGGGATGGCCGAAGAATTTACGGCTGGCAGCGTCGATACCGTAAGCACCGCCGCCGAAATACGCCTTGTTCAGATAGAGTTCGAGGATCTGGTCCTTGGTGAACTTGCGCTCGATCGCCAGCGCCAGAATGCCTTCGCGCACCTTGCGGCCGTAGGAGCGATTGCTGGTCAGAAAGACGTTGCGCGCCAACTGCTGCGTGATCGTCGACACGCCGGCGACGCGCTTGTCCCGCTGAAAGCTGACCTGGAGCCCGCGAGCAATGCCGACCGGATCGACGCCGATATGGCTGTAGAAGCGGCGATCCTCTACCGCGACCATCGCCTCGCGCATGGCGGAGGGGATCTGCGAATAGGGGATCCATTCGCCATAGCTCGGCCCCAGCGAGACGATGACGGTGCCGTCGGCGGCATGGACGCGGATCATCTGGCCGTTGGGCGATGATTTCAGCGTATCGAAGCTGGGGAGCGAGGACCGCGCGGTATAGACCGCGATGACCAGCGCGAGCGCCGCCATCACCGCCGTCGTCAGGCCGATAGCGACGGTCCATTTGAGAATGCGGCGCCAGCGAGACGTCTGCGGCTTGGGCGCGCTGCGCGAGCGGGTGCGGGGACGATTGGCCATTGTCTTCGTCCAAGCGATTACGCGCTTAGCGAAGGGTGAACAAGCGCCCCCAGGGCGGCAAAATTATCAGCTTTCGCGCGGGCGGAAGTCCAGGCTGACCGAATTGATGCAATAGCGCAGGCCCGTTGGCGGCGGGCCGTCGGGGAAGACATGGCCCTGATGCCCGTCGCACGCGGCGCAGCGCACCTCGACCCGGCGCATGCCGTGGCTGACGTCGCTGTGTTCGGTGACGGCATCCGGCGACATCGGCTGGGTGAAGCTGGGCCAGCCTGAGCCTGAGTCATATTTGTCGTCGCTGTCGAACAGCGGATTTGCGCAACCGGCGCAGCGGTAGACGCCGTCCGCTTTGTTATTGTCGTACTTGCCCGCGAACGCGCGTTCGGTGCCGGCTTCGCGCAGGACATGATATTGCTCGGGCGTGAGCTTGCGACGCCATTCGGCCTCGGACAGATTGACGTGCTCCATAGCTGGAGATGTGTGCGGCGGGTCGAGCTTCGTCAATGGCTTGGGTAACTAATCCGAGTCAGTCTTGCCACAAGCTGGGACACACCCGGCAGGGGCACCGCCCCCAACAGCAGGCGAATACCGAGCGGTCGGTCCGCCAGCGCACGGACGACACCAGCCGCAGCCAGGGGGCGGGCGGAGCGGGCGGCGAAGCGGCGCTGATAGCCGTCAGCCGAGCCGCCGGCCGCAATCATATCCGCTGCCATGACGCCACTTGCCAGCGCGATGCCAATCCCTTCGCCGGCGAGCGAGGGGATGACGGCGGCCTGGTCGCCGAGGCGATAGACATCGTCATGGGTCGTCGCGGTACGCCAGCCATAAGGGACGTTGGCGACGGCATCGACGGGCGCGGCAGAATCGAGCGTTGTGAGGCGATCGGCAAACAGCGGGCTCTCGGCGGCGAGGCTCCGGAGCAGATCATGGGCCGACCCCGCCTCGTGCAACCGCGACCGCGCGACGGCCATGCAGACGTTCGCAGCGCCGTCCTCCTGCACCGCGATCCCGGCATAGCCGCGGTCGAACAGGTGCAGCTCGATCGTATCACCGATCGCCGGCACGGCGGGCAGGCGGACGCGCAGGCCGAGGATCGGGTCGACAGCGGCGGGCGCGTCGCGCGGCGTTCCGCGCAGGTCGTGCTTGCCGGTCGCCAGCAGCACCGCATCGCCGGTCAGGTCGGCGCCATCGGCCAGGCGGGCGGTGCGACCGTCGAGCGCACGAATCGCGACGCCGCGCTCGATACCGACGCCAAGTGCGGCCGCGCGGTCGAGAAGCAACTGGTCGAGCCGCGCGCGCGACACGGCGCGGGCCGGGGCGGGGAGGGGGGCTTCGGCGATGCGATCCCCGACGCACAGGCGCAGGCGGGTGATCGTCGCCGGATTGAGCGCGTCCGCCGCGATACCCAGCCGCTCGACTGCCGCCAGCGTCCGCCAGCTGAGGAATCCGCCGCACAGGGCGTCGCCGACCTCGCGCGTGCGTTCCAGGATGGTCGCGCGGATGCCGTGACGGGCCAGCGCGATCGCGGCGGCGGCGCCGGCCGGCCCGCCGCCCAGGATCAGCGCCGGCGATCGACGCATAGCCGGAACGGAAAGACACGGCGGACGCGCGCATCGGCGATGCCTGCCTCGGCCAGGATCGGCGCCCACTCCGCCGGACGATAGCTGCGGGCGATCGAGAGGTGGCCGTCGTGGCGGACGATCGGATGCCAGCGGAAGGCGCGGGCGAGCCACGGCCAGGCGGCATAGGCGACGTGATGCCGATGCAGGTCGTTGACCAGCCAGCCGCGTGCCGCCTGCGCCTCCATGAAGCGCAGGAAAGCGAGCAACTGATCATGTGTCATGTGATGCGCGACCAGACTGGAGAGGATCACGTCCCATCCCTCGCCCGCCAGACCGGCATAGTCGCCGGTGCGATAGTCGACGGTCAGCTCGCCCGGCGTGTGGGCCCGCGCGGCGGGGGCGCTCGAAGGATTGAGGTCGATCCCGACCAGATCGACCATGATTTCGCGGCGCTTCCCCCAGCGCGCGATGCGGCGAAGCATGTCGCCGTCGCCATAGCCGACATCCAGGATGCGCAGCGAAGTTGCGCCGCGCGACACTTCGTCGAGGAAAGCCAGCGTCGGTCGGGCCGCGAGAGTGACAGCGTTGACCTGGGCGAGGTCGCCCAGCACCGCGGCATAGTCGGCGGCCGGCAGGTCGGGCGCGTCCATCCGCTCCTCGGCATGCGACCGGACCGCGAGCGTCATGCGCTGTGGAAACCCAGTCCCTCGGCGGCGAGGCCGGGACCGAAGGCGAGCGCGACGCCGCGCTCGACCCGCCGGGCGAACATCCGGGCGAGGACGAACATCAGCGTCGCCGACGACATGTTGCCATTGTCGTGCAGCACCGCGCGGGAATCTGCCAGCGCGTCGTCGGGCAGGTGCAGCGCATGGGCGACGGCATCGAGAATCGATCGTCCGCCGGCATGGACCGCCCAGCCGTCGATGGTCGCCGGATCGCGCCCGCCGGTCGCTGCTGCGGCGAAGACGGGATCGGCGAGGCCGGCGGCGATCCGGGCGGGTACTTCGCCCGACAGATGCATCGCGAAGCCGCGATCGGTGATGTCCCAGCGGATCAGCGCGTCCGATTCCGGTAGCGTCGTCGCGAATGGCGCGTCGAGGGCCAGCCCGCGCGGCTCGGCGGTGACGAGCGCGGCGGCGGCACCGTCGCCGAACTGGAGCATCGCCAGCAAAGGCTCGACGTCGTCGACCGCTTGCAAATGAAGAGTCGAAAGCTCGACCGTGACGACGAGGACGCGGGCGGTGGGTTCCGAGCGGACGATGTGGCGGGCACTGCGCAGCGCGGTCACCGCGGCGTAGCAGCCCATGAAGCCGATCAGCAGCCGCTCGACCGATGCGTCGACCCCCAGTGCGCGCGCGATCCGCTGGTCGATGCCGGGCGCGACGAAGCCGGTGCAACTGGCGACGACGAGGTGCGTGATGCCGTTCAGATCGGCGCGCTGCGACAGGTCGGCGATGGCGTCGAGCGCAAGGGCCGGGGCGGCGTCGGCATAGACGGTCATGCGCGCGGCAGTGCCGGGCAGCAGATCGTTGGCGTAGAAGCCCCCCGTGGCGACAGGCGACCCGCCGCCGTCCGTCTGCGGAAGGACCGACCAGCGATGCGCGATGCCCGAGCGCGCCGCCATGCGAGAGAAGACTGCGGCGGTCCGCGGGTCGGTCAGCCGCCGCGCGGCCCAGTCGATGAAGGCTTGGTGGATGTCATGATTCGGAACGGCGGTTCCGAACGCGGCGATGTGCGCGGTGGCTGGCGTACAATCAGTCCTTCCACGCCCACCAGAGCTGGGCCGGCGGGACGTTCCACCATTCCATGGCCTGGTCGATGCGTGCGAAATGGGGGGTGAGGAAATTCTTAACCCGCGGGTTGAACTGATAGACCAGGAACGCGCCGCCGGGGCGGATGACGCGGTGCGTCGCCTCGGCAATCGTCTCGCCAACACCCGGCGGCAGGGTCGAGAAGGGCAGGCCCGACAGGACGAAATCGGCCGAGGCCGCGCCGTGATCGGCGACGATCTGTTCGACGTCGGCGGCCGAACCGTGGACGGCCGAGAACCGGGAATCATGGACGCCGTCGCGCAGATAGCCGACGAAATCGGGATTGGTGTCGATCGCGATCAGCTGCGCATCGGGCGCCATGCGGTCGAGGATGTGACCGCAGAAGGTGCCGACACCGGGACCATATTCGACGAAGACCTTGCAGTTCGCCCAATCGACCGGGGCCAGCATGCGCGAGATCAGCCGGTCGGACGATGGCATGACCGACCCGACCATGACCGGGTGCTTCAGAAAACCGCGGAAGAACATGCCCCATGGCGAGGGCCGGCCGGCATGGCGCTTTCGTAAGCGCACCGCGCTCGTAGCCGATGAATTCATGGAAATCCCTGTAAGCAACCAGTCTTCGGGCAGCGTGCGTCGCAAGTTTGGCGCGAACATGCAAGCACATGCATAGCGTATCGAAGCGCGCGGAACGGGGAAAGGTTGCGCGGTCGCGGCCATCTGCGCCAAGTTCGCGGGACGATGCCGCGCCCCGTGCCCCTCGACCGCACCTTTGCCTTGATGTTTGCGGTGATGCTGGTGATCGCGGCGGGCAATACGGCGCTGCAATCGGTGCTGCCGGCGCTCGGTCGTTCACTGGACGTCGCCGACAGCGCAGTTGCCGCAGCGTTTTCGGTGTCCGCACTTGCCTGGGTCGTGTGTGCGCCGCTGTGGGCGAACCGATCGGACCGCCATGGCCGGCGGGCGATGGTGTTGCTGGGGATGGCCGGATTTACCGCCTCGCTGTCGGTGTGCGGGCTGTTCCTGCTGGCCGGAATCAACGGCTGGATCGGGGGTACGGCAGCGTTCGCGGCTTTCGTCGTCGGGCGGATGCTGTACGGCATCTTCGGCTCGGCCGCGCCGCCCGCGGTGCAGGCGATCGTCGCTGGGCGGACGTCGCGCGAGGAGCGCACGCGCGCGCTGGCGCTGCTTGCCTCGGCCTTCGGGCTGGGGACGATCCTGGGTCCGGCGGTCGCGCCATATCTCGTTCTCGGCCATATCGGCGCCGTCGAGATCGGATTGGCAGGCCCGGCGTTCGCCGCCGTGGCGATCGGGGCGGCGATGCTGGCGGCGGTCGCGGTGATGCTGCCACGCGACAGCCTGGGCGGGCATGGCGCGGCATCGGCCTATCCCTCGATCGGCGGGCAACCCACGGGAGCGAGCGTCACCGCCGCCACCAGCGCGCCCGGCGAGCGGGTCGGCTATTTCGACCCGCGCATCCGGGTGTGGGTGATCGTCGGTCTCATTATGGGACATGCCCAGGCGATGACGGGGCAGGCGATCGGCTTTCTCGTCATCGACCGGCTTGGCTTGCCACCGATCGAGGCGCTGCAACCGACCGGGCTGGTGTTGATGATGGGCGCCGGCGCTGCGCTGCTTGTGCAGTGGGGGCTGATCCCGCTGCTCGACCTGCGCCCGCGCGCGCTGGTAACGATTGGTCTGGTCGTCGCGGCAATCGGCTGTGTCGCGACGGGGACGGCGACGTCGCTCTATGGCATCGCGACGGGCTATGCGCTGGCGGCGATGGGGTTCGGGTTCGTCCGGCCGGGCTACACCGCAGGGTCGTCGCTGGCGGTGGGGGCGGAGGCGCAAGGGTCGGTCGCGGGAAAGATCACCTCGGTCAACGGCGCGTCGTTCGTGCTCGGGCCATCGATCGGCGTCGGGCTGTACGAACTCTGGCGGCCGCTGCCCTATCTTGCCGCAGCGGCCGCCCTCGTCCTGCTCTTCGCCTATGCTATCGTCAGTCTGCGCCCTTCGGTCCGCGCCCTTTAAGCGTGCCGGGCGCGATGAAGCCGAGCGGCTGGATCGCCACAGCATCCTGCTTCAGCCGAGCCGACATCGCGCGATAATCCTCCTCCATCTCCGGGGTGACCGAGGCCCGCGATTCGGACAGCGCCTTGTCGAAATCCGCCATCGTCACATGCGCCGCCGACAGCGATCGGCGGATCGCGATCAGGCCGGCGCGGCGGACGACGTCCTCCAGGTCGGCGCCGGTGAAGTGATCGGTCCGCCGCGCGACTTCACTCAGGTCGACGTCCGGATCGAGCGGCATCTTGGTCGTCTGGATGCGCAGGATCCGCTCGCGCCCGGCGGCATCGGGTACGCCGACGTAGATCAGCTCGTCGAACCGGCCCGGGCGCAACAGCGCGGGGTCGATCAGGTTCGGGCGGTTGGTCGCGCCAATCAGCACGACCGATTGCAGTTCCTCCAGCCCGTCCATCTCGGCCAGTATCGTATTGACGACCCGCTCAGTCACCTGCGGCTCACCCAGCCCGCCGCCCCGCGCGGGGACCAACGAATCGAGCTCGTCGATGAAGACGATGCACGGGGCGACCTGACGCGCGCGGGCGAACAGGCGCGCGATCTGCTGCTCGCTCTCGCCATACCATTTGCTCAGCAGGTCGGACGATTTGGCGGCGATGAAGTTCGCCTCCGCCTCGCGCGCGACCGCTTTCGCCAACAGCGTCTTGCCGGTGCCGGGCGGGCCGTAGAGCAGGAAGCCCTTGGCGGGACGGATACCGAGCCGGCGGAAGGCGTCGGGATCCTTCAGTGGCAGCTCGACGCCTTCCTTCAGCTTCTCCTGCGCGTCGTCGAGGCCGCCGACATCGTCCCAACGGACGGTCGGAGCCTGGACCATCACTTCACGCATCGCAGACGGCTGGACGCGCTTCAGCGCCTCCATAAAATCGTCGCGGCTGACCGACAGCGTGTCGAGCACATCGGCTGGAATGCTGCGATCCTCCAGATTGAGGCGCGGCATGATGCGGCGCACCGCCTCGATCGCCGCCTCGCGGACCAGCGCGGCCATGTCCGCGCCGACGAAGCCGTGCGTCGTGCGTGCCAGCTCGTCCAGATCTACGCCCTCGCCCAGCGGCATGCCGCGGGTGTGGATGCCGAGGATCTCGCGGCGCCCGCGTTGGTCCGGCACGCCGATGACGATCTCGCGATCGAACCGGCCTGGGCGGCGCAGCGCCTCGTCGATCGCTTCCGGGCGATTCGTCGCGGCGATGATGACGATGTTGGCGCGCGCCTCCAGCCCGTCCATCACGGTCAGCAGCTGCGCGACGAGCCGCTTTTCCGCCTCGCCCTGCACGCGATCCCGCTTCGGCGCGATCGAATCGATCTCGTCGATGAAGACGATGGAGGGGGCGTTGGCCGCCGCTTCCTCGAACACCTCGCGCAGCTTCTTTTCCGATTCGCCATAGGCCGAACCCATGATCTCGGGTCCGTTGATCAGGAAGAAGTTCGCATCCGATTCGTTGGCGACCGCACGCGCAAGGCGGGTCTTGCCGGTGCCGGGCGGCCCGTGGAGCAGCACGCCCTTGGGCGGATCAACGCCCAGCCGCTGGAACAGTTCGGGATAGCGCAGGGGAAGCTCGACCATCTCGCGCAGCTGGTCGATCGTGGAGGCCATGCCGCCCAGGTCGTCATAGGTCACGTCGGCGCGCCGCGACTCCTTGGGCTCCTCATAATCGGCGCGCAGCTCGATCTCGGTATTCTCGTCGACATGGACGATGCCCTTGGGCGTGGTCGACACCACGCCCATGCGGATTTCCTGAAGCGCATAGGCCGGAGCATTGAGCATCTGCGCGATGTTCGGCGGCAAATCGCCGCCCGCCACGCGCTGCTGGCCGACCGTCGCGACCGTGTCGCCGGCGCACAGCGGCCGGCCGATAAAGCTGCGCTTCAACGCGGCGGGGTGGCCCTGGAGCCGGACATTCTTGGCGGCGGGTGCGAAGACGACGCGGGTCGCGGGTTTCGATTCGCCCCTGCGAACTTCCACGAAATCACCCGATCCGACGCCGGCATTGGCGCGTTGCAGACCGTCGATGCGCAGAATCTCTAGCCCCTCGTCCTCGGCATAGGGCAGGACGGCGCGGGCGGGCGTGGTGCGCTTGCCGACGATCTCGATCACGTCGCCCTGCGCAATGCCCAGAGCCGCCATCAGCGAGCGCGGGATATGCGCCAGGCCCCGGCCCGAATCCTCCGGTCGCGCATTGGCCACCTGCAACTTGCGGGTCGGTGCGTCGTCGTCGGCCATGCGGCCCCTCCCAGTCTTCGCGTGAATGTCCGAAAGCGCGCGAGATAGGAAGCCGGTTCCGGCTGGGCGAGAGGCGCGGTCACATCAGTGTCGCGAAGCGGCGCTACGCCAGCATACGCCGCTGATTCGATGGCCAAAAAAAAGGCCGATCCCTTGGGACCGGCCGGAAAGTTTTAGGAGAGGATGCCTGAAAGGCCTGCTCTATGTGCGCCGCAGCACGTCATTGTGCAAGTGCGAAAGAAACCGTTTGAAGTGCAATTTTTGCAACTGCGGCAACGTTTGCAATTGCAGTTTTGACAGGAGTTCCCTCGCAATGCACTATTCCGCACATGCGTAGGCTACCGCCCCTGACCGCGATCGAGGCGTTCGTTCAGGTCGCACGCCTTGGGTCGATCAAGGCGGCGGCGGAGGAACTGGCGTTATCTTCGCCCGCGCTCAGCCGGCGCGTGCAGGCGCTTGAACGTTTCGTTGGCAAGCCGTTGTTCGAACGCCGGCATCAGGCGCTGAAACTCAATCCCGATGGCGAACGGCTGCTCCAGGGCATCGCGCCCGCGCTCGACACCATGTCCGACGCGGTCGAGGCGATGACAAGTGGCGTCGAGCTGTTGCGCCTGCGTCTTGGCGTTTTGCCTCTGTTTGCGACGCAGCGGCTGTTGCCGCGGCTGGGCGAGTTGAAGCGGCGGCATCCCGAGCTTCACTTGGACGTCGATACGGGCGGACATGGTACGACGCGGCTGGGTGACGGACTGGATGCGGCGATCGTCATCGCGCGCGAGATCGACCCGCTGCTCTACGCGCGGCGGCTCGACCGGAACCGCGTCTATGTCATCGGCCATCGCTCGCTGCTCGAAGGGGCCAATCCGGTCATCGATCCGATGCAGATGAGTCGGCTGACCGTCCTGCTCCACCGCGACATGCCCGAGACGTTCAGCGAATGGCGCGCGGCGGCAGGCTATCCGGGACTGGAGCCGCTTGCGTTCGACTATTTCGATTCGGGCTCACTGATGCTGGAGGCCGCCGCGCAGGGGCTGGGCGTCGCCTTCATGCTCGAATCGCACTATGAGGCCGCACACGACAGCCGGCTGGTGAAGCTGTTCGGGATCACCGTGGAAAGCGACTACAGCTACTGGTTCGCGTGCCGCCCGCGGGCGTTGCAGACGCGGCCGGTCAGGCTGTTCCACGATTGGTTGGTGGAGACGGTGGCGGCAGATTAGCGCTGCTAGAGGCGGGAGCGATCAGCTTTGTTCAGCCCCGTTCGCCCTGAGCGAAGTCGAAGGGCAGCCTTCCACAAGGTGCTTCGACGTCGCTCAGCACGAACGGTGGAACAAAGCCGATCGAAACCGACTCTAGCGCTGCTAATCGCCGTCGCGCCCAGCACCGCGGCACTTCTCCGCCCCCACGAAAAACGGCGTGGCAAAGCCACGCCGTCGTCGGCCGTTGCTACGCACGCCGGCCGGCACGGGATGCCGAGCCGGCGATCAACTGCGTTACTCGCCTGCAACCCGTGCCGACACGATCTTGCCCGGCTTCGCTGGCGGCTCGCCCTTGGGCAGCGCATCGACCGCGTCCATGCCGTCGACCACTTCGCCCCACACAGTGTACTGACCGTCGAGGAAGGTCGCATCGTCCAGGCAGATGAAGAACTGCGAATTAGCGCTGTTCGGGTCCATGGTGCGCGCCATCGAACAGACGCCGCGGACGTGCGGTTCGCGGCTGAATTCCGCCTTCAGATCGGGCAGCTTCGAGCCGCCGGTGCCGCGGCCGGTCGGGTCGCCGCCCTGAGCCATGAAGCCATCGATGACGCGGTGGAAGACCACGCCGTCATAGAAGCCGTCGTTGGCAAGCTGGGTGATCCGCTCGACATGGCCGGGAGCCAGATCAGGGCGCAGGCGGATCTTCACTTCGCCGGTATCGAGCGTCATCGTCAGGGTATCGGCCACGGGGAACTCCCAAAATGGTGGATTTGGGGCTTTCCTAGGCGTCTCGCCGGTCGGTGGCAAACGCGGAGACGGTCCGGTCCGGGCGATTTCCGCTGACAAACGCCGTCCGGCAAGGGTAAGCGCACGCTGATCCAGGATTGCGTCGGTCAGGAGGGCGGGATGAGCGACACCGAACTTGACCAGATGACGGCCGAAGATGCCGGGGAGCTGGACGAGGACGACCGGCTGAAGCCCGAATTCGTCCGCGCGGTGCTCGACGCGGTTGAGGTTGGCGACGTCGAGCGCGCGCGCGAACTCGTCGAGCCGCTGCACCCGGCCGACATCGCCGACCTGTTCGAGCTGACCGGGCACGAGAACCGCCCGCGCCTGGCCCATGCGCTCCACGATCTCGTCGACGCCGACGTGTTTGCGGAGATGAACGATTACGTCCGCGAGGACCTGATCGACGCGCTGGAGCCGCAGGAGGTCGCCGAACTGGCGGCCGAGCTGGACACCGACGACGCGGTCGCGATCATCGAGGATCTCGACGCCGACGACCAGCGCGAAGTGCTCCGCGCGATGGAGCCCGACGATCGCGCCGCGATCGAGGAGGCGTTGAGCTATCCGGAGGAATCCGCCGGCCGCCTGATGCAGCGCGAGCTGATCGCGGTTCCCGAGCATTGGACGGTCGGCGACGCGATCGACTATCTGCGGCGCAACGACGACCTGACGACCGACTTTTGGGAAATCTTCGTCGTCGACCAGCGGCACAAGCCGATCGGCACGCTGCAGCTGTCATGGCTGCTGCGCACCCCGCGCGGCATCGCCATCGCCGACGTCATGAAGCGCGAACAGACGCTGATCCCGGTCGACATGGATCAGGAAGAGGTCGCGCTGCGCTTCCAGAAATATGCGCTGATCTCCGCCGCAGTAGTGGACACCAGCGGGCGGCTGGTCGGCATGATTACCGTCGACGACATCGTCCACATCGTCCAGGCCGAGGCGGGCGAGGACGCGCTATTGCTGTCGGGCGCAGGCGACGGCGACATCAACGAGCCGATCCGCTCGACGGTCCGCACGCGCCTGACGTGGCTGCTCATCAACCTGCCGACCGCGATGATCGCGGCGACCATCGTCGGGCTGTTCGACGAGCGGATCGCGAAGTTCGCGGTGCTCGCCCAGCTGATGGGCATCGTCAGCGGCATGGGGGGCAACGCCGGGACGCAGACGCTGGCCGTCGTTGTCCGCGCGATCGCGACCAATCAGCTGACCAGCTCCAACACGGCCCGCATGATCTTCCGCGAATTGCGCATCGCCGCGAGCAACGGGACGGCGCTGGGGTTGCTGGTGGGAGCGGGGGCCTATGTCTGGTTCGGGAATTCCAGTCTCGCGATCGTCTTTGGCCTCGCGCTGTTCATCAACAACATCGTCGCCGGGTTGGCGGGCGTGCTGGTGCCGGTGACGCTCGACCGGATGGACGTCGACCCCGCGGTCGCCTCATCGGTGTTCGTGACGACCTGTACCGATTCGCTGGGCTTCTTCACCTTCCTCGGCCTTGCCGCCTTGTGGGGGCTGGGGGGCTGACCCACATCGGGGCGGCATGCCGCTCCATCTGACCAAGGTCGCCTTCGGACATGATTCCCTGCCGTCGCTGGAAGAGCGCGCGCGCTTGCGTGCGGCGGAAGGCACCGGCCTGCTGCTGACGACGCGCTACCTGCCCAAGCGGCATGAGGAGATCGTCGGGCAGGGATCGCTTTACTGGATCATCAAGCATCAGCTGGTCGCACGCTCGCCGATCGTCGGTTTCGGCGAAGCGGACGGCGGGCGGATCGCGATCCTGTTGGGGACGGAACTGATCCCGGTCCAGCCGCGGGGCAAGCGCGCGCATCAGGGCTGGCGCTATCTGGAGGATGCGGACGCGCCGGCCGATCTGGGCGGCGGGGTGGAGGGACTGGCGGTGATGCCGGCGGCGTTGATCGGAAAGCTGAGCGATCTGGCGCTTATCTAGCCAACGTCATCCTGACGAAAGTCAGGATCCGGGGCCATGAAGCATGGCGTGTGCGAGGTAACCCTGGATTCCGGCTTTCGCCGGAATGACGAACTATGGCAGTTTGCGTGCTTGCTGACTGAAAGGATGACGATGTTCGCTTGCTTGATCGCCGCCCTTTTGCAGGCGACGCCTGCTGCTCCCGCAGCAACGCTACCCCCGGCCCCGACCCCCGCGACGGTCAAGGTCGTCATGACCACCACCGCTGGCCCGATCACGATCGCGCTCGAAAAGGATCGCGCGCCGGTCACGACCGCCAATTTCCTGCGATATGTCGACGCCAAGCGGCTGGACAACATCACCTTCTACCGATCGATGAAGCTGCCGTGGAACGCCGGGCTGATCCAGGCCGGGCAGCGTGACATGGCCAAGCGTTATCCGGGGATCGCGCATGAGCCGACGTCGAAGACCGGGCTGACCCACACCGATGGCGCGATCTCGATGGCGCGGCTGGCGCCAGGGACGGCGACGGCGGATTTCTCTATCGTCGTCGGCGATATGACCGGGCTGGATGCCAAGGCCGACGACCCTGGTTTCGCGGTGTTCGGCCGCGTGGTCGAGGGGATGGATGTGGTGAAGACGATTTGGAATTCGCCACGCTCGCCGACCAAAGGCGAGGGGGTGATGAAGGGCGAGATGCTCGAGCCGCCGGTCAAGGTGCTGACCGTGCGCCGGGTGGCCCCTTAAATCGCCCCTCCCTTGCCGGGGAGGGGAGTTAGCGGGCCTCCGCCAGAAGCTTCGCCGTTTCGGCACCCGTCCAGTCGTAATCGCCGACCATCCGCCAGATCTCGCGCCCGTCGGAGCCGTAGAGAATCGTCGTCGGCAGTGTCGGCGTAACCTTCGGAATCCACGCCATCTTGCCATCGGTCCGCACATCGAGCGCGCTCAGGCCCTTGGCGCTGACGAACGGCGCGACCTTGGCGGCGTCCATGTCCTGACTGAGCGCGACGATCGCCAGCTTGCCAGCCTCGCGCTTCGCCAGCGCCTCCAGTGTCGGCAGTTCCTTCACGCACGGCGCGCACCAGGTCGCCCACAGGTTCACCAGCACGGGCTTGCCCTTGAACTCCGCCATCGAACCGAGCTTGCCGTCCAACCGTGCGAAAGAGTTGGCTGGCGCGACTTCGCCCTTGTGGCTGCGATCGATCTCGCGCGCGGCGGCGGCCTTTGGAGCGGCGGCGGGTGCGACCTCGTCCGGGCTGACCTCGTCGGGGCTTGGCGATACGCTAGCGACGTTTTCTTGTGCGGGGGCGTTCGATTGCCTATCGCAGCCGGCGGTCAGCACGGCGGCCAGGATCACAGGGTAGAGCGATACGCGCATGAGTTCCTCCAACAGCATGTGGGGCGGCAGGTTCGCCGAAGGGCCCTCCGCGGTCATGCGCGCGATCAATGCCTCGATCCCGTTCGACAAGCAAATGTGGCGGCAGGATATTGCCGGCTCCAAGGCGCATGTTGCGATGCTGGCGGAAACCGGCATCGTCGCACGCGAGGACGCCGATGCGATTACCGCGGGCCTCGAAAAGGTCGCCGACGATTATGCGGCGAACGGCGTGTCGGAGGATCTGGCGCTCGAAGACATCCATATGCTGACCGAGGCGCGGCTGGCCGAGGCGATCGGTACGCCCGCCGGCCGCCTGCATACCGCGCGCAGCCGCAACGACCAGGTCGCGACCGACTTCCGCCTGTGGGTGCGTGATGCGATCGACGAGGCCAATGTTGCGCTGGGCGCGCTGCTCGATGCGCTGATCGCCCGCGCCGAGGAGCATGCCGATGCGGTGATGCCCGGCTTCACCCATTTGCAGAGTGCGCAGCCGGTGACGCTGGGCCATCACCTGATGGCCTATCACGACATGGTCGCGCGCGATCGTTCGCGGTTCGCCGATGCGCGTGCGCGGCTCAACCGCTGTCCGCTGGGCGCAGCGGCGCTGGCGGGTACGGGCTTTCCGATCGACCGCGAGATGACCGCAGCGGCGCTGGGCTTCGACGGGCCGACGACCAACAGCCTCGATTCGGTCAGCGACCGCGACTTCGCGATCGAATATCTGACCAGCGCCAGCCAGTGTGCGCTGCACCTGAGCCGGCTGGCCGAGGAATTCGTGCTGTGGGCGTCGCAGCCGTTCGGCTTCGTCTCGCTGTCCGACCAATGGTCGACCGGCAGCTCGATCATGCCGCAGAAGCGCAACCCCGACGCCGCCGAGCTCGTACGGGGTCATAGCGGGCGGATCGTCGGGTTGATGACCGGCCTGATGATCACGATGAAGGGCCTGCCGCTCGCCTATTCGAAGGACATGCAGGACGACAAGCCGCCTGTGTTCGAGTGTCACGGCCTGCTCGCCCTGTCGATCGCGGCGATGACCGGCATGGTCGAAAGCGCGACCTTCCGCACCGATCGGATGCGCGGCGTGGCCGAGGCAGGATTTGCGACGGCGACCGACCTCGCCGACTGGCTGGTCCGCGAAGCAGGGCTGCCGTTCCGTGAGGCCCATCATGTCACCGGACGGGCGGTTGCTCGGGCGGAAGCGCTTCACGTGAAACTCGATGCCTTGCCGATCGAAGAACTGACCGCGATCGACGCGCGGATCGATGCGCGCGTCTACGGCGTGCTGACGGTCGATGCCTCGGTCGCGAGCCGCCGGAGCTTCGGCGGTACCGCGCCGGACCGAGTGCGTGGGGCGATCGCGGCGGCGCGGGCCGCACGGGAGGCGGAGGCATGAGGTATCTTGTCGCGCTGGGGTTGGTGGCCCTCGCCGCATGCGGATCGCGCGGCGAACTGCAACCGACCGCGGGTAAATCGCTGCCGGTCAAACCTTATGGCGCCGTCGCGACGCCCGACGCTAATGCGCTGATGCAGCCATCGGTGCAGGCGCGCCCGAGCCGCAGCGACGACCTTCAGCGTTCGAGCGAACGGCGCGAACGCGATGAATTCGACCTTCCGCCGAAGTGAGACGATGGACGATTTTGCTCCCAAGAACGGCGTGCTCCACGCCGAAGACGTGCCCCTGACCCGCATTGCGGAAGAGGTCGGCACCCCCGTCTACGTCTATTCGCGCCGCACGTTCGAGCGCCACGCCCGCGCCTTTCGCGAGGGGATGGAACAGGCCGGCAAAATCCATTTGGCCTACGCGATCAAGGCAAACCCCAATCTGGCGGTTCTGCGCATCATGGCCAACATGGGCTATGGCGCCGACGTCGTCTCGGTCGGCGAAATGCGTCGTGCGCTGGCGGCAGGGATGAAGCCCGCGGACATCGTCTTCTCCGGCGTCGGCAAGACGGTCATGGAGCTGGAGGCCGGGCTCGACGCCGGGATCGGCCAGTTCAACCTGGAGCTGGAGGAGGAGGGCAGTGTCCTCGCCGCCCTCGCCGCGAAGCGGGGACAGCGCGCGCCGGCCGTGCTGCGAGTCAATCCGGACGTCGATGCGGGCACCCATGCCAAGATCTCGACCGGCAAGGCGGAAAACAAGTTCGGCGTTGCGATCAGCGATGCGGTGGCGATCTTCGATCGTCTCGCCCCCCTCGACGGGTTGGACCTGCGCGGCGTCGCCATACACATCGGCAGCCAGTTGCAGAGCCTGGCGCCGCTGGAGCAGGCCTATGTCCGTATCGGCGAGCTGGTTGCCGAGCTGCGCGCGCGGGGACATAGGATCACCCATGTCGATCTCGGCGGCGGCCTGGGCGTGCCCTATCGCCCCGACGATGTGTTCCCCTCACCGGCGGAACTCGGCGCGATGGTCGCACGCGTGACGAAGGACTGGGGAGTCACGCTGATGTTTGAGCCTGGCCGTGTCATCGCGGGCAATGCTGGCGTGCTGCTGACCAAGGTGATCTGGGTGAAGCCGGCGGTCGGCGATCCCTGGGTGATCGTCGATGCTGCGATGAACGATCTCGCTCGACCGGCGCTGTATGACGCCTTCCACGACTTCGTGGCGGTCGAGCAGACCGGGGAGCGGATGGTGGCGAACATCGCCGGCCCGGTGTGCGAGAGCGGCGATACCTTTGCCAAGAACCGCGAGATCGACGTGGTGGAGAGCGGCGATCTCGCCATCTTCCGCACCGCCGGCGCCTATGGCGCGACGATGGCGTCGACCTACAACAGCCGCGCGCTGGTGCCCGAAGTGCTGGTCGATGGCGATCGCTATGCGGTGGTCGCCGACCGGATCGCGGCGGAGACGGTGATGGGCGCGGAGCGGGTGCCGGATTGGTTGTGACCCTGCTCGGTTCCCCTCGTCATCCCCGCGAAGGCGGGGGTCAATTCTGGCTGACCTTGCGGCTCTACCTTCGACGTCAGCCACAATGTATCCCCTCCTTCGCGGGGATGACGAAATCAGGTGCATAGTCTCCCCGTCTTCGTTCGGTTGACGGATCGTGCGGTCATCCTCGTCGGGAACGGCGAAGCGGCCGAGGCCAAGCGCAGGTTGCTCGAACGCGCCGGCGCGCGGATCGTCGGCGAGAATGCGACCGACGCCGCCCTGGCGATCGTGGTCGACGATGACGCCGCGGTTGCGCGACTGAAGGCGCGAGGGCTGCTGGTCAACGTCGTCGACCGGCCCGACCTGTGCGATTTCACCGTGCCGGCAATCGTCGAACGTGGTGATGTGATCGTCGCGGTCGGAACAGGCGGCGTGTCGGCCGGACTGGCGGCGGCGCTACGTCAGCGGCTGGAGGCCTTGTTGCCGGCCGGCCTGGGCGCCTTGGCGAAGGGATTGCAGGCGGCCCGTGGCGCGATGCGGATGCGGTGGCCCGATGGCGGCGACCGGCGGCGCGCGATCGGCGCGGCGCTGGCACCCGGTGGAGCACTTGATCCGCTGGGTCATCCGATGACGGTCGATGCTTGGCTCGCGTCCGCAGCTGTCGTTCCGTCGCGCACCGAAACCCTGATCGTGACCGACGATCCCGATGACTTGACCCTTCGCGCGGCGCGACTGCTCGCGCTTGCCGATCGCATCCATCATGCGCCGGACGTGGCTACGGCCATCCTCGATCGCGCCCGGGCCGATGCGGTGCGGATCGCGCGAGCGTTGCCGGCCACGACGGAACCCGGCCTGACCTTGTGGGTAGAGAGGCGACGATGAGCGGTTTCGCCTATGCCATCCGCGACGGCCGCGCCGAGGAGATCGACCTGAAGACCGCCCCGGCGGCGACGGGCGATCTGATCTGGGTGCATCTGTGCGTGTCGGACGACCGCGCACGGGCATGGCTGAGCGAAGAGGCGAAGCTGCCGGATTACGTGATCGAGGGACTGGTCGCGGCCGAGACGCGACCGCGCTGCACGCCGATGGACGACGGCGCACTGGTCAACCTGCGCGGCATGACCGAAGCGGACATGGGCACCGACCTACTCGCTTCGGTGCGGATCTATGCCAGCGCGGGCCATGTCTATACCGTCATGCGCCGGCAACTGAAGGCGCTGGAGACCGTCAAGCAGGGCGTGATCGCGGGGCGGATCGGCGACCCAGGCGACCTGATCGCGGAATTTTCGTCAGCGATCACCGAAGAGCTCGATCCGGTCGTCGCCGATCTTGGCGACCGGCTGGACGTCTGTGAGACGCAGATCGAAGCGATCCGCGCCTTTCGTCTGCGCCAGCGCGTCAACCGGGTGCGGATTGAGGCGATCGGCTATCGTCGCTTCCTGGCCCCCCAGCGGGCCGCGCTGGAAAAGCTGGCTGCGCTGCCGGTCGACTGGATGCACGACGACGATCGCGTCCATTTGTCCTCCGCCGCCGACCGCGCCGCGCGCATGGCGGAAGAAGTGGAGGCGATCCGCGAACGCGCCGGGCTGATGCACGAGACGCTGACCGACCTGCGCGGCGAACTGATCGACCAGCGCAGCCTCGTGATCGCGATCGCGGCGATGATCTTCCTGCCGCTGACGTTCCTGACCGGGCTATACGGGATGAACGTCGAAGGCTTGCCCTATGCCAAGGAGCCCTGGGCGTTCGATGCGATCCTGGGGCTGTGCGCCGCGATCGCAGCGGCGATTACCGGGTGGTTCAGCTGGCGACACTGGACGCGGTAGGCCGGATCGACATTTACATCGATCCTCCCCTGCAAGGGGAGGTGGCAGTGCGGAGCGTTGACGGAGGGGTGTCGCGCTTTCGATAGCGGGACACCCCTCCACCACGCGCTGCGCGCGCGGTCCCCCTCCCCTTGCAGGGGAGGAAATTTGAATGTCGTCCGTCCCAGGTTCGCCTGCCGACTAACGGGCAGCGCTAACGTCGCAGGAAATCAAACATCTGGTCGACCATGATCGTCAGTTGTGATTCGGCGCGGTCGATCGCGTCTGGCCCCTCGGCGGTGTTGATCGCGACGCCCAGCGGTGTCGGCCAGCCGCGCAGGGCGTGGGTGATGCTGCGCAGGCCGATCAGCGTGGCGACGGCGGCCTGCCATCCTGCGGCGGTGGCGATATGGCCGACGGGCAGGCCGTGGAAATAGGGGCGCTCGTCGCCCGACATCAGTTCGACATGGTCGAGCGCATTCTTGACCAGGCCAGAAAAGGTGCCGTGATAACCGGGCGAGCCGATGATGATCCCGTCGGCCGAGCGCAACGCCGCCAGGAAGGCGGCCAGCGTCGGGTCGGTGGCGGTCTGACCGGGCTCGAAATTCGGAAAGGCGATCGCGTCGCCGGTCAGCAGGGTCGTGCGCGCACCGCGGCTCTCGGCGATGGCGAGCGCACGGGCCAGCGCCGCACCGGTCGAGGATTGCGCGCGACCGGTTCCACCCAGGGCGACGATATGCGGAGCGGCGGTCTGCGACTGTATCATCGTCCGCCGATTAGCGGCTCGATGCGTCGCCGTCACGCGCGGCGTACGCTGTTCCAGGCTCCGGCGATTTCGTCGAGTGTCTCGGCGACCATCAGGAAGGGTTTGGGATCGAGCCCCAGGCTGGCGTCGGTAACTTGCTTGCGCGCGCCCTGGTACATGCGGGCCAGCGTGTAGGACAGGTCGCCGCCGGCATCGAAGTCGAGCCCTGCCTCCAGCGCGAACAGGATCGCAATGGCGCGGGTGACCCGCTCGCTCTTCACGTCGTAGCGATGATTTTCGGCCGCCCACGCCGCCGAACGCAGCGCACGCGAACATTCCGCGTAGAGCAGCGCGACGAGACCGGCGGCATCCTCGCTGCCGACGCGGCTCGCCATGTCGACCGAGCGGTAGGTCGCTTCGGGACTGGCGAAGGCGGTGGAATAACGGGCCATCAGTTCGAATTCCACGCTGCGATCTGGTTGGTGAGGAAGCTCTGCGTCGCCTTGTACGCGGCCACCCGCGAATCCATCGTCGCATATTGCTGGGTCAGGCGGGTCTTGGCCTTTTCCTGGGCGGTGGCCAGCTCGGCCTTCTGGCTGGTGATCTTCGCCTGGGCCTTGGTGTAGCTGGTCTGCGACGCGCCGAGGCCGAAGGTCGCGCTGGTGACTGTCGCCGACACCGCGTTCAGTGCCGCCGACAGGCCATCGCGCGACGAACGGACGCCGCGATCGGTGAACATCGCCTCGACCGCCTGGGGATTGGCGGCGATCGATGCGGAGAGGCGGCGCGCGTCGATGCTCAGCGTGCCGTCCTTGTTGGTGGCGACGCCGATCTCGGCCAGCGAAGTCGGGCTGCCGTCGGTCGCGCCGGTCAGGTTGGTCAGCGTCAGCGACCGCAGTTCGCGCTTCATCTGCTGCGCGGCCGGATCGCGGGCGAGTTTGCCGTTGATCGGGTCGGTCGCGGCCTGAAGCAGTTTGTAGAGTTCGTTGAACGTCGTGACGACGTCGTTGACCGCCTGGCTGAGCGCGGAGGTGGCCGGCGTCACGCCCAAGCTGACTTTCGTACCGGGAACCGCCGATTGCAGGTCCAGGCGGATGCCGGGGATCAGGTCGGTGATGCTGTTGGTCGTGCGCGAAACCTCGACCCCGTCGACCGCGATCTTGGCATCCGCGGCGCGGGTCGCGATCTTCGCATCATTGGCCGTCACGTCGAGCGCGCTCACGAAGTCCGCCGAGCCGCCGGTCGTGGCGATGGTGAAGGCGCGGGCGGCACCGCTCTCGCTCTTGAGCAACAGGCGCTCGCCGGTGCCGTCGGTGATGACCGACGCGGTCAGCCCGCTGGCGGCGGCGTTGATCTTCGCCGCGATCGCGCTGGGGGTTGAATTGGCGGCATCGTCGATGTCGATGGCGGGAATGTCGGTCGCGTCGGGCTGGAAGGCGCCGTTCTCGTCGTAGGTGCCGAACTGGATCTTGATGCTGCCGGTGCCGAGCTGCGTGCCCGAGGGGATGGTCGCGGAAGCGGCGACCTGTGCAGCGGCGAGCTGACGAACCTCGACGGTGTTGGACAGTGTGGAGACCTGGCTGCCGCTCTTCACGCTCGCCTTGACGATGGCCGTGTTGCTGCTGGTCGCCTGCGTCGCCAGCGTGCCGCCCTTGACCAGGGTCGACAGCGCCGAGGCGAAGGTGGTCATCCCGCTCTTCAATTCGCCGATCGACGAGATCTGCGAGGTGAGCGTCTCGGTCCGCGCGTCGAGCTGCTTGCCCTTCACGTCGAACTGGGCCGACACGAGACCGGTTACCAGCGCCCCGATGTCGATGCCCGATCCCACGCCGAGCGTCTTTGCAATCGAATCGACCACGTGCGTTCCCTTCGCCTGTTAGATCGACCGAACGAGCATAAGATTTAGCCCTGTTTGACGCCGTTTTCGTCAAATCTTGCGGTTGCCGGAACGGTAACCAACGGCTGCAGGCCGCCGGCCGCCTGATTGACGCCGAAGACGAAGGCGAGGACGGTCGCGACCGCGAGATACAGGTCGTCGCGGATCTCTTGGCCCTCCTTGCTGGTGTAGTAGATACCGCGGGCCAGCGTCGGATATTCGAGCACCGGCAGGCGCATCTCGGCGGCGAGTTCGCGGATGGCGAGCGCGGTCGCGCCGCGGCCCTTGGCGACGACGACGGGCACCTGATCCTGCCCCTGATCGTAGCGCAGCACGACCGAGAAATGGGTCGGGTTGGTCAGCACGACATGCGCGCCCGACATCGCCTTGCGGAAACCGCCCTTCAGGATCTCGCGCTGGCGGGCGCGCAGATTGGCCTTGTTCTCCGGATTGCCCTCGGCCTCCTTATGCTCGTCCTTGACCTCGTCCTTGGTCATCTTCAGCTGGTTGAGCAGGCGGATGGCCTGGATCGGCACGTCGATCAGCGCGATCAGCACGAGTCCGCCCGACATGACGAACAAGAGCGTCATGAACGTGCCGCCCAACTGGTCGATCGCGCGGTGGAAGTCGGACGTGGCGAGCCCGATCATCCGCGCGCGCATCGACCACAGCATATAGGCGCCGATCGACCCGAGCAGCGCGACCTTCAACAGCGACTTGGCGAGCTCGACCCAGCCGTTCATCCCGAAGATGCGCTTCAGGCCGGAGGCGGGGTTCAGCTTCGACGGTTTGGGCGCCATCAGCTTGGGATTGAAATGCAACGCGCCGAGCCCCGCCTGGCTGATGATCGCGCCGACGATCGAGATGGCGAAGAGGATCAGCAGCGAGGGCATCAGCTTCGCACCCGCCTGGGCCAACGGGCGGAAGGGTTCGAAATGCTCGATATCGGCGCGGCCGAAGGTGAAGCCGGCGGCCATCACGCCCTTCAGCGCGGACAGCATCGCGGGGCCGAGCATCGCCAGCCACGCGCAACCGATGAGGACGCCCAGCGCGGAGGCGAACTCCTTGCTGCGCAGCATCTGCCCGTCATCAAGCGCCTTTTGGCGGCGCCTGGCTGTTGGGGCTTCTGTCTTTTCGCCGCCTCCGCTCATCCGCCAAGCACCAATGTGCTGGTCATCTCGATCGTCTCATGGACGATGACGAGCATATAGTCGCCCATCGCGGGCAGGGCGATCATCAGCGCTACGACGCCGACCGCAAGGCTGGCGGGCAGGCCGACCGCGAACAGGTTCATCGCCGGCGCCGAGCGCGACAGCATCCCGACAACGAGGTTGAGGCAGAGCAGCAGGAAGCCGACCGGCAGCGCGAGGAGCAGTCCGGCGAGGAAGGCATAACCGCCGAAGAAGGCGATGTTGCGCAACCGCTCCGGCGCGATCCAGGCGGCGCCCGGCGGCAGCGCCTGATAGGAGCGCACGATCAGGTCGACCAGGATCAGATGCCCGTCGACCGACAGGAACAGGAGGGTCAGCAGGATCGACAGGAACTGGCCGAGCGCCGGTGACGACGTGCCGTTCAGCGGATCGACTGCTTGTGCGAAGCCGATCCCCATCGACGTACCGATCAATTCACTCGCCACCAAAGGCGCTGCAAAGGCGATCTGGAGGATGAAGCCGATCGTCAGGCCGACGAGGATCTCGGCGGCGATCGAGACGAAGGTGGTGAGGGCGAAGACTTCGGTTGGGACGGCGTAGCTCTGGCTGTTGAGGACCAGGATGCCGATCGCGCCCGACAGCGTGATGCGCACAGGCAGCGGCACCGCGACCGCGCCGAAGACGGGTGCCGCCACGAATGCCGCTCCAACGCGCACCATCGTGAAGAGGAGCGCCCAGAGCTGGGGTTCTATGCTTAGACCAAAGCCGAGCACGCTTATCCCTCTCCCATCGGGAGAGGGAGGGAGCTGGCGAAGCCGGCGGAAGGGTGAGGGCAGGCGAGGGCGCTTACGGCTGCCCTCACCCTCCCACTCGGCTGCGCCGAGCAGGCCCCTCCCTCTCCCACAGGGAGAGGGGTATTGGTCACCTGACGAGCTCCGGAATGCGCTCGAAGATGCTGGTCGTGAAGTCGCCCAGCAGCCCGAGGATCATCGCCCCGAACACGACGATGCTCACCGCCACGACGATCAGCTTCGGCACGAACGACAAGGTCTGCTCGTTGATCGAGGTCGCAGCCTGGATCATGCCGAGGATGAGGCCGGAGACGAGCGCGGGGATCAGGATCGGGGCGGACGCGAGCGCGAGCACCCACATCGCTTCGCGCGCGACGGTCAGGAAGTAGTCGGCGTCCATGATCTCAAACCAGTCCGTTCGGGCTGAGCTTGTCGAAGCCCTGCCCTTTGTCTTCGTGCCGGTTCGCTTGCCGCCCGAAGAAAGGGCAGCACTTCGACAAGCTCAGTGCGAACGGTGTTCTGATGACAGCCAAAGGCCTAACTCACGAAACTGTTGGCGAGGCTGCCCATCGTCAGCGCCCAGCCGTCGACGAGGACGAACAGCAGCAGCTTGAACGGCAGCGAGATGATCTGTGGACTGAGCATCATCATGCCCAGCGACATGAGGACGGTCGCCACCACCAGATCGATGACAATGAAGGGCAGGAAGATCAGAAAACCGATCTGGAACGCGGTCTTCAGTTCCGACGTGACGAAGGCCGGCAGCAGGATCGAGAAGGGTGTGTCCTTGGGGCTCGCGATCGGCCCGACCTTGGCGATGCCGGCGAACATGGTGACGTCCTTCACCCGCGTCTGCTTCAGCATGAAGGCGTGGAAGCTGTCGCCGCCGCGTTCGATCAACTGGGTCGCATTGATCTGGCCGGCGGCATAGGGCTTCAGGCCGTTCTCGTTCACCTGAGAGACGACCGGCGCCATCACGAAGAACGACAGGAACAACGACAGGCCGATGATGACCTGGTTGGGCGGCGAGTTCTGGAGGCCCAGCGCCTGGCGCAGGATCGCCAGCACGATGACGATCCGCGTGAAGCTGGTCATCATCAGCAGGATGCCCGGCAGGACCGTGAGCAGCCCCATGATGATGAGGACTTGCAGCGACAGCGACAGCGGCGCCTGACCGCCGCCCAGCTGGCCGAGCGCACGGTCGACGGCATCGCCGACACCGGGCGCGGCAGGCGCAGGCACCGGCGGCACGGTCTGTGCGAAGGCCGGGAAGGCGACCAGCAACGCCGTCATCATCGCGAACACGATGATCAGGCCGCGGAACGTCCGGCCGGAATTACTGCGCATGTCGGGCAGGAAGGCTTGTGCGAGGGTCACTGACCGTCCCTCCCGATGCCCGCCTTGTCGATCAGGGTCACACCGCCGCGGCCGACCGAGATCAGCAGCCGGCGTCCTTCGAAATCGAGCACCGCCAGGCGCAGGCCGGGGGAGATCATCATCGTCTCCTTGACCTTCAGCATCCGCTCGCCCTGGTTGCGGGGCAGGCGGGCCTCCAGGCGCCGCCACAGATAGAGGCAGCCGACCAGCAGGCCGCAGACCAAAGGCAGCAGCACGACCAGCTTCAGGATGTAGGACCACATCATGACGTCAGACCTTCCTCAGCGATCGCGCTTGTCGGGGCTGACCAGCTCGGTCATCCGCACGCCGAACTTCTCGCCGACGGTCACGACTTCGCCGCGGCCGATGAGGGTGCCGTTGACAAAAACATCGAGCAGTTCGTTGGCATGGCGATCGAGCTCGATCACGCTTGCCTCGCCCAGCGCGAGCAGTTCGCGCAGCGTCAGGCTGGTCGAGCCGATCTCGACCGTCAGCTTGACGTCGACATCCTGAAGCAGCCGGAAATTGGCCGCGACCGATGCGTCGCCAAGGGAGGACACTGGCGGAAATCCGCCGGCCATGTCGTTCATCGATCGTCCTCTTCGTAAGCGTCGTGTGCGTTGATGTCTTCGTCGCCTTCGCGATCGAGCTTGGTGATGCGGATCGCGGCCTTGCCGTTCGACGTGCCGACGATGCCCTGGCCCAGCCGGTCGCGACCGACCATGACGGGCACTTCGGCACCGAAGCTGACGGGGACGACGTCGCCCACCTTCAGCTCCATCAGCTGCGCGAGCGAGATGGTGGGTTCGGCCAGGACCGAGCGGACCGGGAAGCGGACGTTCATCGCCGCGCGGGTCAGGCCGCTGCGCCACTTGGGCTCGGGCGCGGAGCGACCCAGCACCTTGCCGGTCAGCGTCGGCGCGAACGGCTTCAGCGCGGCGACCGGGTAGACGATGTCGATGAAGATCGGATCGGTATCCGTGCCCGACAGGCCGAAACGGGTGACGATCATCGCATCGTCGCCGTCGAAGCCCTGGAGCAGCGCGGGCGAACCTTCCGGATTGCCGCAGTCGAATTCGATGCGGGCGAGCGGCGTCCAGGCGTTGCTGAGCGGCGCGACGATCATTCGGCCCAACCGGCCGATCATCGCCTCTCCCGCGGGCGTGAATTCGCTCGGCAGATTGCGCGGGCGGTCGCCGGGACCGCCGAAGAACAGGTCGAGCGTCTCCATGACGAAGCCGCCGTCGAACATGACGAAGGCACGCATGTCGCCCGGCGTCATAGCCAGCGGCAGCCAGGCGGTCAGCAGGCCGTCACGCTCGGCCGAATAGTCGGCGAAGCGCTGGACGACCAGCGGCTCGGCCCAGGTCCGGATGTTCCGGCGCAGCACGGGCTCGAACACGCCGCGAAAACTCCGGGCGAGACGCGCGGAGAGATGTTGCAGCGTGTGGAGGTCCCCGAACGGATTGAGATTCGCGACGCCCAGGGAGGCGGCGTGATCCGCCGTTCCCCTCGACCGTCCGCGTCGCTCGTTCGTGTCCGTTGCCGCGCTGTTAACCATGCACGTTCACTGAACAACGAAATTGGTAAAGTAGACGTTACCAATGCCGCCGAATCCCTCTTTTTGTTTGAGGACGCCGTTGATCGCCTGGGTCAGTTTGCGCTGCAGCTGCTCCTTGCCTTCCTGGGTAAAGACCGATTCCTCGTCGGTGTTGCTCAGCGTCATCAGGATGGCGGAGCGCACCGCGATCTCGTGAGTTTTCAGATTGTCGATGACCCGGTCGTCGTAGGGCGTGGAGACCGCGATGCCGACCTGGATGAAGTGCACGCTTTCCTTCAGGTTGGAGGTGAACTCCTTTTCCAACGTGAAGTAGTTGGAGGCATATTTGTCGCCGCCTTCGCCGGCCGGAGTCGGCAGGCCCTCGGCCTTTTCGCTGCCGCCCTCCGATTCGCCTTCGCCGCCACCGCCGTGGCCGCCCTCACCACCCTCGCCGCCGGCGGCCGATGCGCGCTTTTCCTCGGACTTGGGGACGAGGTGGGGGGTGTTCTTGTCCTCTTCCTTCTCGGCATGGCCACCGCCGCCGATCAGGCCGCTGTTGGCCGCATAAAGGCCGGCACCCACGCCGCCGCCGACCAGCGCAATCAGGCCGACGCCGACCACCAGCAGCTTGCCGAGCTTGCCCTTCTTCTTCTTGGCCCCGCCTTCGGGAGCCTCCGCCTTGTCGCTCATGTGTCAGTCCTTTCGTGTCAGGCAAGTCGTGTTTCGGTTGAGTCGGATGTCGCGGCGGACGTGTCGGTCGCGGCGGAAGCGGGACGGCGCGGAGTCGCGGTCGGTGCCTGCTGCGCGTCGCGGCGGCCCGAATCGGCGAAGCTGCCACCGGTATCGACGGTCGCGCCGCCGAGCTTCAGCCCGCGTGCCTCCGCCATGTCGGCCAGCCGCGGCGCGGCGTCGTTCAGGATGGTGCGGGCCTGCGTCGTATCGGCGGTGATATCGACGCGGATCTGGCCGGCGTCGTCACGCCGCAGCGCGACGTCGATGTTCCCCAGTGCATCGGGTGAGAGCTTCATCCGCGTCTCGGCGACACCGCCCGATTCGTCGCGGATCGTTTCGATCCGGTCGATCATCGACGTCATCCAGTCGGCACGGCTCATGTCGAGCGCGGCCTGGTCGGCGGCGGCGCTCGCGTGGACGGCGAGCGGGGTCGTGGCGAGCTGTGTCGGCGCGGTTCCGCCCAGCAGTGCGATCGGCAGCGCTTCGCTCGACGGCTCGTCGCGATCGACCGGCGGCGCGGCGGCGAACATCGCCTGCGCGAACATCCGCGCGGCCGGCTGGATATCGCGCGGCGCGATCGCCGGCATCTGGATAGCCGGGGCGGGCTGTTCGGGCGTCGCCGTCCGGTGGTGCGATTCGGCGCGCGTGCCGGTTGCGGGAGCCGCGATAGCTATCTCGCTCTGTGACCCGGCTTGAGGCTGCGACGCCGGATCGACGGCCTGCACGATCGGCGATGTAGCGGACGCGATTGGGACAGCCGGAGCCGGCCGTTCCACTGCAACCGTCGCCGGTCGCACCGTGTCGGCGCCAAGGCGTGACAGTTGATCGGATGCGGTGGGGGCGGACGTGGTAAATCTCAGGGCCTGCGAACGATCGGGCGGCAATGTCATCGAGGCGGCAGCGCCGGTACTGGGACCGTGCGCAGATGCCTCGACCGGCCGGGGCTGCGATGCGGCGACACCCGGCGCAGCGACGATTGCAGCTGCGAGGCGAACCGTCGCGCGGTCCGTCGGGGCGTCGACACCCGGTGCGGCGGCTGCGACCGCCGGAGACGATCGGACTCCGGCATCAGCTACAGCGGTCTGGGCGGGCATGACCTGCGGGTTTGGAGCGCCAGCCGAGGTCCCCCGCGCTACGCCCGGCGCGACAGGCACATCCGCGACTGTGATCGGTGTCGCAGCACGAATTTTCGCGGTCGCGGGCAATGGTGCCGGCGAATCGACAATGATCGGGGCAGGGGGCGGGGGTGTCGCGGCAAGCGCTTCGGGCTGTGGAAGGTTCTGGGCGGAGCCGTCCTTCTGTCCGGATGTGGCCGTGTCGTCGTCGCTTGGCCGGTCGACATGGGCGATGTCCGCCGGATCGGCCGATCGACCGGCGCTGGCGGCGGCAATCCTTGGGTCCGGTACCGCTGCGAGCACGCGACGGGCGCGCGCCCTTGCGAGCTTCGTCGTCGCCGGATCGGGGGGCAACACCGTCTCGCCCGACGAAGACTTGGGTGTCGAGGCCTCGGTGGCGACGGCCTCTGACGTAGCTACGGTGACGGCTGGTCTTGCGGGCGCGGGCAGGGTGGTGGGCGTCGCGATCGGCAAGATGTTGCCGGGTGCGGCAGCGGTTTGCCCCGCCGCCACCGCGATCGATGTCTTCATGATCCCTGCATCCGACAGCATCGGCGATGCGCCACCGCCCGCCAGATCGGCGAGCGCAAGCGCGAAGTCGCTGGTGGTGGACAGGGCGAGCCCGGCCGGCCGCGAGGGGGAAAGCGCAGGCGACAGCGGCAGGGCGGTCAGTTCGATCATGGGTCGGATCAGGTCCTGTGACGAGATGTCGTCACCAGATCAGCAAGGATCGTGCCGTTTTCTCTTGAACGATGGCGCATCCTCCATCGCGCGCAGTTCCTTCAGCGCGATCTGAGCCTCGGCACGAACGATCAGCTTCTCGATCGCGGACTGGTCGCGGCGCGCCTCCTGCGTCGCGGCGCGCGCGCGCTCGACCCCCGCTTCCGCCATCGCGCGTCGCGCGTCGGCGGCGACAGCGGAAGCGTGGAGCCGGTCGCGGTAATAGGCGGCAGCCGCCATGTTCGAGGCATAGCCATCGTCATTCACCCGCGGCGCGACGTTGTCCGCCAGCTTGCGGATGCGCGTCTGAAGCGCGGTCTCGCTGTCGAGCTTCGCGTTTGCCGCCGCCTCGCCCGCGCGGACCAGGTTCAGCTGGAGCGTGCGGACGCGCAGCAGGCGGTCGAGCTTCTGCTTGTGCTTGTCAGCCATCGCCGAAGACGCCGGTCAGTTCGGCGATCGCTTCGTCCAGCGGCACGACGGCGTCCGAATCCTGACGGACATAGTCCATGACGGCGGGATGATAGGCGATGGCGGCGTCGATCTGCGGATCGGCACCGGCACGATATGCGCCCATCAGTACGAGGTCGCGGTTCTCTTCATAGGTCGCGAGGTGCCGGCGCAGCACGCGTGCGGCATGCTGATGCGGTTTCGACGTGATGTCGGTCATCACGCGGCTGACCGAAGGACCGACGTCGATCGCGGGATAGACGCCGCGTTCGGCGAGCGCGCGGTTGAGCACGATATGGCCATCGAGGATCGATCGCGCCGAATCGACGACCGGATCATTGCCGTCATCGCCGTCCGCCAGCACCGTGTAGATAGCGGTGATCGACCCGCCGGTCAGCGCGCAGGTGCCGGCGCGCTCGATCAGGTTGGGCAGCATCGCGATGGCCGAGGGCGGATAGCCGCGCGCCGATGCCGGTTCGCCGAGTGCCAGCCCGATCTCGCGACCGGCGTGCGCGACGCGGGTGAGCGAATCCATGATGAGCAGGACGCGCTTGCCCTCGGCGCGGAACGCTTCGGCGATCGCGGTGGCGCGCAGGGCGCCGCGGATGCGGAGCACGGGAGAATGGTTGGCGGGCACGGCGACGACGACCGAGCGCGCGCGGGCTTCGCCGTGAACCTTGGTTTCCAGGAAGTCGGCGACTTCGCGGCTGCGCTCGCCGATCAGGCCGACGACGACGACATCGGCCTTGGCCGCCCGGACCATCATGCCGAGCAGCACCGACTTGCCGACCCCCGATCCGGCCATGATGCCGACGCGCTGACCCTGGCCGATGGTGAGCAGGCCGTTGATCGCGCGGACGCCGACGTCCATCGGCTGGAGCACGCGCCCGCGATCGAGCGGGGACTGGAGCCGGCCGGCCAGCGGCCAGCGTTGGGCACCGCGGATCGGTCCCTTGCCGTCGATCGGCTTGCCCGACCCGTCGACCACGCGGCCGAGCAGGGCGGCGCCGACCTCCGCCTCGCCCGGCGGGCCGATCGGCCGGACGGGGGCGTTGGGCAACAGGGCGGCGGGACCGCCGAGATTCATCAGGATGGTGCGGCCCGAGCGGAAGCCGATGACTTCGGCCTCGACCGCGCCATGCTCGCCGCCGCCGATCATGCAGACGGTGCCGACCGGCAACGCCAGGCCGACCGCTTCCATCAGCAGGCCGTCGTACGAGGCGAGCCGCCCGGAGATCGACGGGCGCGGCGTGAAGTCGCTTGCGCCCAGATCGGCGAGATAACGGCCGGCGAAATCGTTCAGCACGACGGCGTAGCCACCTTGTCGATCGCCGCGGTCAGCTGCTCGAGCCAGCGGTCGGGGCCGTCCTCGACGATGGTCGAGGCGCTTTCGAGGACGAAGCTACCGCGTGTGACATGCGGGTCGCCGACGGCGAACAGCGTCGCGGGCAGGCGGCCCTCGACAAGACCGACGTCGGACGGGTTCAGGCGCAGCAGCGCGCTTTCGGCCGAATCGGCCAGTGCCTCGACCGCGGTCTCGATCCGTTGCGTGAGCAAATCGGCGGAGACACCGACGTCGCCGACGACGCGGCTGACGAGCAGTAACACGGTCTGGCGCAACTGGAGGGCGAGGCGATCGCGGTCGAAGGCGACGCCGGCGCCAAGCGCCGCGCCCAGCGCATCGGCCAGTGCCCGGTCGCGCCCTGCCTCGGCGGCTGCGTGCGCCAGGCCGGCGGCGAAGCCTTCGGCGTGCGCCGCATCACGAGCGGCGGCGACCGGATCGGAAAAGCCGTTGGTGTCGTCCGGGTTCAACATGTCCCACCCATCGGTGGAACGGTTGTCGGGGTCGAACGGCGTGAAGTGGCGTGGCCCGCCTTCGCCCTGCGGCGAAAAGCTCCTGGGGCGTCCGCGCGAATGGGTGCCGGCCAGATCACGCGGCTCGAACCCGCCGGGCACCGCGAAGGCGGCGCTGAGGGCGGCGGCAGCGGCATCGTGGCGGCTGACGAAGCCGGCCTGAAAATCGGTCATGCCGCATATCCTCTGGCGAGAGTTTCGCCGCGACTATCGTTTCGAGGCCTTAACGAAGCGTTGAGCATAATGCGGCGGCGCATGGCATCAGACATAATCGTCGTCGCCGGCGCCCATGACGATCGTGCCGTCCTTGGCGAGGCCGCGGGCGATGGCGATGACCGCCTTCTGCGCGTCGAGCACTTCGCTGAGCCGCATCGGCCCGCGCGATTCCATCTCGTCGCGGATGCCGTCGGCGGCACGGCTCGACATGCAACCGAGGAAACGGTTGCGGACCGCATCGTCGACGCCCTTGAGGCTGCGGACCAGCGTATCCGAATCGACGTTGCGGATGAGGGTGCCCAGACTCTTCTCGTCGAGGTCGAGCAGATTGTCGAAGACGAACATCGCCTCTTCGATCGCCTTGGCCACGTCCTTGTCGATCTTGTGCAGCTTGGGCATCACGCGCGCTTCGGTCGCCTTGCGCGCCGACTGCATGATCTTGGCCGCTTCCTTCGTCCCGCCCAGCTGAACCGCAGCCGTGCTGGTGCCGCCGCCCTTGCCGGCGCGGGCCGACAGCATGGCGTTCAGCGTCTCGACCGCTTCGGGCGTGATCGGACCAAGCTTGGCGATGCGATGGAGGATGTCGGGCTGGATCGCCTCGGGCAGGATTTCGAGCACCTGCGCGGCGACGCCGGGGTCCAGGTTTGCGATGATGAGGGCAGCGACCTGAGGATGCTCCTCCTCGATCAGCGCGGCGATCTCCGGCCCGTCGAGCCAGTCGAGCATGTCGAGCTGGCACGCGGCCTCGGGCGGGGTGATGCGGGCGAGGACGCTGTCGGCCTTGTCGGGGCCGAGCGCCTTGGTCATCATCCCTTCGATCTTGGGGCGGGGATCGAACCCGATCGCGGTGCGCTGCTTCGCATGGCCGACGAAATCGTCGAGCACGTCCTCGACCTCCGCCTCGCTCACGTCGGCGACGGCGAACATCGCCTTGCCGAGCTGACGAACCTCTTCGGGGTCCAGCTTCTGCAGGATCGCGGCGGCTTCCTCGTCGCCGACCAGCATCATCAGCACTGCGGCGCGCTCGACGCCGGTGTAGGTGCGGACGCCGCCCAGGACCTCGCTCACTGCGGCTCTCCGGTCTTGATCATGTCGCGGACGGCGAGCGCGGCGCGCGTCGGATTCTCGCGGGTGAAGCCGCGGACCAGCCCGACACGCTCGTCATAGTTGCGGGCGCTGTCGAGCATCTCGATCGATACCGGCTGACCACCCTTGGCCGCTTCCGCCTGCGCCGCGGCGAGTGCGGCCGGATCGGCATTGGGGTCGGCAAACGCCAGCTTGGCAGGATCGCCGGCCGCATCGTCGCGCTTCTTCATCAAGGCCTTCGCCATCGGCCGGACGCCGAGGAACAGGACGAGCAGCGCGATGATCAGCGCGGTCGCATTGCGCAGCACCATCGGCACCCAATCGGCCTGATACCAGGCCGGGGCTGCGGTACCTTCGATCGCAGCGCCGGTGAACTTCTTGGAGATGACCTGCACCTGGTCCTGACGCTCGGCATTATAGCCGACCGCCGCCTGGACGAGCCCGGTGATCTGCTGGATTTCCATCGCCGTGCGGCGACCCTTTTCGGGTTCGCGCAACAGGACGGCGACCGACAGGCGGCGGACGCTGCCCGGGGCGTTGCGCGTCACCGACACTTCGCGGCCGAGGTCATAGGCGCGGGCGAAGCTGTCGGACTGCTTCATCGCGTCGGTGACCGGACCGGCCGGCGTCGTCTGCCCCGGCGCGCCGTTGGGCGGCGGCTGGGTGGCGCCGTTGGCGGGCGTGGTCAGCGTCGATGCGGCCGGCGCCTGATTGCTCAGCGCACCGGGGATACCGCCGGGTGCGCCGGCATTCGGCTGGTTGCCGGTCCATGCACCTTGTTCGGCGCGCAGCGTACCCTGCTTTTCATAGCTTTCGCGGGTCGCCTGGGTTTCGTCGAAATTAATGTCGGCCTGCACTTCCGCGGTGAAGTTGCCGGCGCCGACCAGCGGGGTGAGCAGCTGGGCGACCTGCGCCTTCACCTTGTCCTCGACCTGGCGCTGCATGGCGATGCGCTTGTCGGCGGCGCCATCGGTGCCGTCGCTCGGGTTGCTGAGCAGGGTGCCCATCTGGTCGACGATGGTGACGGCGTCCGGTTTCATCCCCGGCACCGATGCGGCGACGAGGTTGACGATCGAGCGGGTCTGCGCGTCGCTGAGGACGCGGCCAGGCTGGAGCTTGAGCACGACCGACGCGGTGGGCGCGGCCTGGTCGCGGACGAAGACGGTCGATTCGGGCGTCGCGAGATGGACGCGCGCTTCGGCGACCACGTCGATCTCCTGGATCGAGCGGGCGATCTCGGTTTCGCGCGCCTGCTTCACGCGCTCGCCCTCGACGACGCGGCTGATCCCCATCGGCAGCTGGTCGAGCAGCGCATAGCCGCCGGGCGCCGCCTTGGGCAGATCCTGCCCGGCGAGCAGCATCCGCGCCTTGTGGTAATCGTCCTCGGCGACGGTGACATTGCCCGATCCGTCGGTGCCGTTGTCGATGTTGGCGGTATCGAGCGCCTGGACGACGGCGGCCTTGTCCGCGTCAGCGAGGCCCGCGAACAGCGCCTTTTGCGGCGGCGTCCTGAGCGTCGCCCAGGCCAGCGCCGCGGCGGCGATGAGCCCCACGAGGAAGATGAGCGGCAGGCTGCGCTTGACCGCAGGCTGCGTCATGAAACCGGTGACCTGCTTCAACGGGTTGGCGAAGCGGGGTTCGGTCGGCACGGCGCCGGGCGAGGTGATGATCTGCGTGGCCATGGATTACACCGGCATGCTCATGATGTCCTTGTAAGCCGACAGCAGCTTATTGCGGACCTGAAGGGTGGCTTCGAAGCCGACGGACGCCTGCTGGCGGGCGAGCATCACTTTCGCGATGTCGACCGTTTCGCCACGTTCATATTGCGCGGAAAGCTCGCTCGCCTGCGCTTGTTGAGAGTTCACGCTTTTCAGCGCGTCGCTCATCGTATCGGCGAAGCTGGCGGGCTTGCTGGCCTGTGTGGCGGCCGGCGCGGACGATGCGTTGGCGGCATCGGCGGCGCGGGCCAGCGCCTGGTTGCGTTCGAGGATCTGGCTGCGCAGCGTCATCACCCGGTCGATGCCCATGGCACCCCCGACGGGACCGATGCTCACAGTGCAGCACTCCGGCTATGCGGCGCAGCGATCTCTTCGCCTTCCGCGCGCGCCTTGGCCAGGCGGTAGCGCAAGGTGCGTTCGCTGATGCCCAGGCGCCTGGCCGTCTCGATCCGGCTGCCACCGCACGCGGCCAGCGTCTCGCGGATCGCAGCGAATTCGCTCATTTGTACGACCTTGCCCAGGGTTACCCGATCGCTCGCCGCGGGCTCGCCGTCATTGTCGGCGGCCAGAGGCGCGAACATCGGCGCGGCCGGGGTCGGGCGGTCGAAGATGATGTCGCCGATCTCGATTCGGTCGCCGCGCGCCAGCAGCATCGCGCGCTGGATCACATTCTCCAGCTCGCGGACGTTGCCGGGCCAGTCGTGGCGGATCAGCATGTCGAGTGCCTGGGGGGCGATCCACGGCAACTCGGCCCGGTCGGCGCCGTGGCGCACGATCATCGCCGCGGCGAGCGCAGGGATGTCGTCGCGACGCTCGGCAAGTGCGCGGGTCGAGAGCGGGAAGACCGAGAGGCGGTAGTAAAGATCGGCGCGGAAGCGACCGGCGGCGACTTCGGACTGGAGATCGCGGTTGGCGCAGGCGATGACGCGCACGTCGACCTTTTCCGGCGTGGTCGCGCCGATCGGGACCACTTCGCGTTCCTGAAGCGCGCGCAGCAGCTTCGCCTGGAGGCCGATCGGCATCTCGGCGATTTCGTCGAGCAGCAAGGTACCGCCGTTCGCCGCACGGAAGAAGCCGTCGCCGCCCGACGATGCGCCGGTGAAGCTGCCCTTCACATGGCCGAACAGCATCGCCTCCAGCATGGACTCGGGCAGGGCGGCGCAGTTGATGGCGATGAAGGGACCGTTCGCGCGCGGCGATCCGGTGTGGATCGCACGGGCCAGCACTTCCTTGCCGGTGCCGGTCGGGCCATTGATCAGGACGGTGATGTCGCTGGCGGCGACGCGATCTGCGAGCGTGTAGAGCGCCAGGCTTTCCGGGTCCGCGGCGACGGGCACGCCGGGGCGCAGCATGGCGGTGGCGAAGCCTGCGCCGATCGCGGCGTCGTCGCCCTCGAAGCTCAGGCGAGCCGGGTTGCCGTCGCGGAACGGGACCGCCTTGGGCGTGCCCTCGCCAATCACCAGCGTGCGGCCGGCGACCGGCGGCGTCTCGCCGTCCGCGATCAGGAACAGGTCGCCCGGCGTCGGCTTGCCGGTTTCGAACGATCCGATCGTGAACCCCTGGGCACGCAGGCCCGACACCAGCGCATATTTCTGGCGCAGCACGGCGGCCGACGGAAAGAGTGAAGCCATGACGATCGATTCCCCCTGAACGACCGTAGAAATGCTGCCTGAATGGTAAATTGTTGGTAAAATCCCCAGTCTTGCCGGCAAAATTTTGCCTACTGTGTTCCGGGCGAGCGGCGGCGCGTATCGCGCGCCGGTGTCGTTTTCCCTGCGCGTATCGTGAGCGAGGCGAAAAATCAGGCCCGCAAAAAAAGCCGCTAAAGCTCTGCAACGGGCGGCCGTTACCACTTTCGACGGCTCGAACTTCCGCAGTGGGGGGTAGCGGGATCGTCGGCTGAAATGGAGAAACGACATGACCGTTATCGGTACCAACCTCGGCTCGCTTCGCGCCGCCAACGCCTCGACCCGCGCCAACCAGGCGCTGAGCCAGAGCATGGAGCGTCTGTCGACCGGCAAGCGCATCAACTCGGCCAAGGACGACGCCGCCGGCCTCGCCATCGCCACCTCGATGACCTCGCAGATCCGCGGCATGAGCCAGGCGGTCCGCAACTCGAACGACGGCATCTCGATGGCGCAGACCGCTGAAGGCGCGCTCGACGAAGTCGGCAACATGCTGCAGCGCATCCGCGAACTGGCCGTCCAGTCGTCGTCGCAGACCTATGGCACGTCGGACCGCACCAACCTGAACACCGAAGTGACGCAGCTCAAGGAGCAGATCACTTCGATCCTCACCAACACCGAATTCAATGGCGTGAAGCTGTTCGACGGTAACGCGGGTTCGAGCGGCACCGTCGCCGTCCAGGTCGGCGCTGATGCGAACACGACCGTCAACCTGACGTTCGCCGCGACCACGCTGACCTCGCTCGGTGTCAGCGCGACCGCAGTCGACTCGTCGGCGAACGCCCAGACCGCGATCGGCACCGTCGATACGGCGCTGGAGACGATCTCGAGCAAGCGTGCGAACCTCGGTGCGTCGCAGAGCCGACTGCAGTCGGTCGTCAACAACCTGACGACGACGATGACGAACCTGAGCGACGCTCGCAGCCGGATCGAGGACGCCGACTATTCGGCCGAAACCGCCGCGCTCGCCAAGGCCCAGATCCTGAGCCAGGCGTCGACCGCGATGCTGTCGCAGGCCAATCAGAGCCAGCAGTCGGTTCTCCAGCTGCTGCGCTAAGAGACGCAAGTCTTGGCGGGGGTGGCGTCACCCCCCTGACAGACGCCATCTCTCGCAAAGATGCCGGTTCATCCGGCAAACGGAGCCCCGGAGGTCGCAGGACCGCCGGGGCTTTCGCTATGATCAAGCCGCGGGGAGAAGCTGTCGGTCAGACAGCGGCGGCTCGTGCGGTTCCGGTCAAAGGATCAGAACGCGCCCGGCACCTCGCGCTGCATCGTGTCGGGCCGGTCGGGCATCAGCAGTTCATAGGTGCCGGTCGGCGCCGCGCGACTGATCCGCGACGTCTCCGCATTTGCGGTGATGGCGCTGCACGACCGGCCGCCCAGGAAGTTGAGCGCCGCCGCGATCGACGACTCGCGCGCGTCACCCAGCGGATAATTGACGTCGTCGGTCGCCTGGCATGTCCTGGGAACCACCGTCGCGAGTCCGTCGAAATAGGCGGCTGACCGATTGCTGTTCTGCGTCGCGAAGGCGATCACGCGCAGACGGTCATCGCAGGCGGCGCGGTCGATCGCGATCTGACCGACCGGCTTGCCATAGGTATTGGTGCCGACCAGCGCCATGTTGGTGCCGAGATAGGGGATGAACCCGTTGATCAGCAGTTCGCTGGCCGAAGCGGTGCCGCTGGTGCCGATGAAGGCGATCTTGGTCGGCGCGATCGACTGGGGCTGGGGCGCGAAATAGCTGGTCGAATTCTGCGATGATTTCTCGGGCCGGAAGGTAGTGTAGGAGAAGACGTCGCTCGACGAGCGATTGCCGCCGAGCAGCCGCGCGAACGTATCGGCGACCGACACCAGCCCGCCGCCATTGTAGCGCAGGTCGACGATGACCTCGGTGACGCCCGCCGCACGCAGCGCCGCGAAGGCCTCACGCAACCCGTCGTTGGCGGTAGAGATGAAGGTGCGCAGGTTGACGTAGCCGACCTTCTTCCCGCCATCGTCGAGGATCTTGTAGCCGTAGCGGCTCGACACCGGCGTCAGCGTATAGTCCGCCTTCGCGACGCTCACGTCAGATACGACGCCGGCCTGGCTGCGGATGCGCAGCAGGCGCGTCGTGCCCGCGGTGTTCGGGCCGAGCGCGTTGGAAACGCCGGCCGTGCCCTCCGACGCCATGATGTCACTGACATTGCGCAGGTTCGCCGTGCTCGTGCCGATCGCCAGGATTTCGGTGCCGCGATCGATTCCGGCGGCCAGCGCCGGCGTGCCTTCGAACGATTCGGCGATGAAGGTGCGGCGCGTCGTCGCATTGTTCGACAGGCGGAAACCGAAGCCGGCCGTTTCGCCCGAAGCATAATAGGCGTTCTCGGCCGCGATCGACGTCACATAGGTGAAGTAGCGATCGCGCCGCTGGCCGCGCGCGGTTGCGGTCAGCGCGTCGATATAGCCATCCAGCGTGGTGTAGGGCGTCGGGTCGAGGTTGGTCGGCAGCGTTTCGTAGAACAGATACCATTCGCGCAGCTGCGCCGCCGCCCAGTCCTGGCGCTCGCGCAGCGAACAGCCGTTGGTGCTGGACGTCGGGGTCGGGCTGGAGGTACCGGCGCTCGACGTCGGGGTGCTGATCGATCCCGTGCTGCTGCCCCCGCCGCCGCATGCGCTGAGCATCGCCAGAATGGATGCCGCAGCCCCGATACGCCTGAACTTCATGCAAATACCTCTCTCTAAACAGGAGCTTAGCATGGATCATGCATCCTGTCAGCGGAATGTACGAGCGGCAGCGCCCAGTCGATCGTACCGCGGCCATGTGCGGCGAGGAAGGCGTTGGCGCGCGAGAAGGGACGCGATCCGAAGAAGCCGGTGCGGGCGGACAGCGGCGAGGGATGCGCGCTGCGGATCACCAGATGCCGATCGCCGTCGACGAATCCGCCAGCCTTTTGCGCGTGCGCGCCCCACAGCAGGAAGACGCTGGGTTCGGCGCGCGAGTCGACGGCGCGGATGACCGCATCGGTGAATCGCTCCCAACCGCGTTTGGCATGCGAAGCGGGGCTGCCCATGCGCACGGTCAGCGTAGTGTTGAGCAAAAGGACGCCCTGTTCCGCCCAATGCCGCAGATAGCCGTGACCGGCGCGGGCAATGCCCAGGTCCGCGTCCATCTCCTTGTAGATGTTGACGAGGCTCGGCGGCACACGAACGCCGGGCCGGACCGAGAAGCTGAGCCCGTGGGCCTGCCCCGCCCCGTGATAGGGGTCCTGCCCGAGGATGACGACACGGACGCGGTCGAGCGGCGTCAGGGCGAGCGCGGCAAAGCGGTCGGGTTCCGGCGGGAAGACCGATGCTCCCGCGGCCTGTTCGACGCGGAGGAAGGCGTCCAGCTCGGCCATATAGGGTTGCGTGAACTCGCCACCGATCGCGGCCTGCCAACTCGGATCGAGCGCCGTCGGCGTCATCATCGGCTGCCCGTTCCGCGACTGGGCTTTGCAGCGATCGCATGGCAAAGGGGGGCACCATGCACGTAACCCATGACGCCGCCGCCCCCGCCGCGCCCGAGATCGGCTTCGACCAGTTCCTCGCGGTCGATATCCGCATCGGCACGATCGTCGAGGCACGCGAATTCCCGCAGGCGCGCAAGCCCGCCTATCGCCTGACGATCGATTTCGGCGCGCCGATCGGCCGCAAGACGTCCTCGGCGCAGATCACCGAACATTATACGCTCGACGACCTCGTCGGCCGGCAGGTCGCCGCGGTCGTCAACTTCCCCCCACGCCAGATCGGGCCGGTGATGAGCGAAGTGCTGACGCTTGGCTTCCCCGATGCGGACGGCAAGGTCGTGCTGGTCGGCCCCAGCGTTCCGGTGCCGAACGGGGGCCGCCTCTTCTGACCTACGCACGCACCGCCGCCACGAAATAATCGAGCGCGGTATTATCGCTGAGGTGGAAGCCGGCGGCGGGCGAGAAGCTCAGGCCTCGCGTGTCGACGACGCGCAATCCTGCGTCTGCGAGCAGCCCGGTGAGCTCGTCGGGCGTCAGGAACTTGTCCCAGTCGTGGGTGCCCCTGGGGATCTGTCCGACCCCTTCGGCGACGGTGATCATCGCCAGCTTGGACAGCGGCGTGCGGTTGGGGGTCGACAGCAGCAGCAGCCCGCCCGGCGCGAGACTGGCCGCCAGCGCGGTCACGAAGGCGCGGGCGTCGGGGACATGCTCGATAACCTCGAAGCTGACGACCAGGTCATAGGTTTCGCCCGCGACCGCATCGGTGGTGCCGACGCGGTAATCGATGAGCAGGCCGACCGCCGCAGCATGGGCGCGCGCCGCCCCGATATTCTCCGGCGCGGCATCGACCGCGGTAACGTCCGCTCCCAGCCGTGCCAGCGGTTCGCTGAGCAGCCCTGCGCCGCAGCCCATGTCGAGCGCGCGCTTGCCTTTCAGGGGGGTAAAACTGGCGGTGTCGCCGTCCCAATGCGCATCCACCCGCTCACGCAGATAGGCGAGGCGGGGCGGGTTCAGCCGATGAAGCATCGCCGACGACCCTCGCGGATTCCACCAGTCCGCGGCGAGCTTGCCGAAATGCGCGGCTTCGCGCGCGTCGATGCCGTCCGGGTTCGTCGCGGTTGTTACGGTTGCGTCGGTCATGCCGCACTCCTATCAGGCGCCGACTTTCGGCCCAAGGGACAAGATCGAGCACGCACATGGCACGGATCGTGATGAAGTTCGGCGGCACGTCGATGGCGGGCATTGAACGCATCCGCAGTGTCGCCAATCGCGTGAAGCGCGAATGGGCGGCCGGCAACGAAGTGGCGGTCGTCGTTTCCGCCATGTCGGGTGAGACGGACCGGCTGGTCGGCTTCTGCCGTGAAGCCTCGCCGCTCTACGACCCGCAGGAATATGACGTCGTCGTCTCGGCTGGTGAGCAGATCACCTCGGGCCTGCTCGCGATCGCGCTGCAGGCGGTCGGCGTGCCGGCGCGCAGCTGGCTCGGCTGGCAATTGCCGATCCGCACGTCGGACGGCCATGCCTCGGCGCGAATCGGCGAGATCGAGACGGCGGGCGTGCTCGGCGCGATGGCGAATCGCGAGGTCGCGGTCATCCCCGGCTTCCAGGGCTTGGCGGCGGGCGAGCGCGTGACGACGCTGGGACGCGGCGGCTCCGACACGAGCGCTGTCGCGATGGCGGCGGCGCTGAAGGCCGACCGCTGCGACATCTATACCGATGTCGACGGCGTCTACACGACCGACCCGCGCATCGTGCCGCGCGCGCGCAAGCTGAAGCGCGTGACGTATGAGGAAATGCTCGAACTCGCGAGCGTCGGGGCCAAGGTGCTCCAGACCCGCTCGGTCGGGCTCGCGATGAAGGAAAACGTCCGCGTGCAGGTGCTGTCGTCGTTCGTCGACGACGATGCCCCCGCCGCCGACACGCTGCCGGGGACGATGATCGTCGGCGAAGAGGAAGTGGAAGCCATGGAACGCCAGCTCATCACCGGCATCGCGCACGACAAGAACGAGGCGAAGATCACGCTGACCTCCGTCCCCGACAAGCCGGGTGCGGTGGCCAGTGTCTTCGCACCGCTGGCGGATGCGAACATCAACGTCGACATGATCGTCCAGAATATCGCGCATTCGACCGGATCGACCGACGTGACCTTCACGGTGCCGTCGTCCGACCTGGCGCGCAGCCTGGATGTCCTGAGCCGCGCCAAGGCCGAGATCGGCTTCGAAAGCCTGGTCCACGACACCCGCGTCGCCAAGATTTCGGTCGTCGGCGTCGGCATGCGCAGCCATGCGGGCGTCGCATCCAAGATGTTCACGACGCTGGGCGAACGCGGCATCAACATCCAGGCGATCACCACGTCGGAGATCAAGGTGTCGGTCCTGATCCACGAGGACGAGACCGAGCTGGCCGTGCGCGTGCTGCACACCGCGTACGGGCTGGATGCGGAGGACGTGGCCGGCTGATCCCTCTGGCCGTGCTCCGGCACAGGCAGGAGCACGCCCGCTCCCGGAGCGAAGTTCACACCAAAGCGCCGTCTTCGCCGTCGTCGTAATCCAGGTCGTCCGCGTCAGCCGACCAACAGGTCGTCACCGGCGCGGGCGCGGCTTCGCGCTTGGCCGCCTCCAGCTTTTCCTCGAACTCCGCGCCGAGCGACATCATGTCCGGCCGTTCGTCGAATTCCGCCAGCCCGTCGCGGTTCGCGATCGATGGCGGCACGCGGTCGGGATGGCGGTCGGCGATTACCGTCACGGGTTCCTAATTGGGAACGTAGAGGACCGCGTCCGGCCCGTTGCAAGGGGCGAACGGGTGTGGGATGCGTCGAACATGACCAGTTCGGGCGGATGTCAGTGCGGAGCGGTGCGCTTCCGGGTTGAGGGTGCCCTGGAAGAGGCTTCCATCTGCCATTGTCGAATGTGTCAGAAGGCCACTGGTGGACTGTTCGGGCCTTATGTCGGAGCGCCGTTAGACGCGGTGATTTGGACTCGAGGGCAGCCGAGTTATTTCCAGAGCTCGAACAAGGTGCGTCGTGGATTTTGCGGAGCCTGCGGAACGCCTCTCACATATGAATATGGTGAGGGTCATATCAGTTTCGCACTTGGTGCTATGGATAACCCACGATCAGTAAAGTTGAGCGAGCAACTTGCCTCGCCTGAGCGGATCGCCGATTTCGAAGCCCTAGCCGGTCTGCCAGAACATTCGACTGACGAGCCGAGAGCGGCTGCTCACTTGGCGAGTATCATCTCCTTTCAGCATCCTGACTACGATACCAGCGATTGGCCCCTCGACCGTAAGTGATGGGTTAATCGCTGCGACGTGGGCATTCCCGAAACTCGATCCCAATGGGAATGCCCCGCCCGTCTCGCTGGCCGTTCCCAAACGGGAAGGGCATAAGCGGCGTCAGGCAGCGCTCGCCGACGAGCCGATTAGCCGTGTGATCGCCTCGGCCGCCTCGCCCGGTGCGGTCTGGCCTGTATCAATCCTCAGTGCGGTAGGCGGCATCGTATCCATGCACGCGGTGATCGCTGGTCGAAGCTCACGTAGCAGGCCCAGTGATCGCAGCTTGCCAAACATCGCGCGATCAGCAGCGATCAACCGCTTTTCCTGATCGGCGTCTTCTACGTCGAGCGCGATGCTCAGCACCTCTCCACCGGCATGTTCGACCGCCTGATACAGTCGAGATGGGAAGTCGGGGGCAACGGTCGGTTCGGGCGCGAAGGTGAAGATGATCGACCGTCCTGCGTGCGCAGCAGCAGAAATCGTATCGAGCCAGAAGCGCTCGCGTAGCTGGACGAAGTTCTCCGAGCCGAAAGGAAACACGGCTGCGACCGCATCTACGATCAGGTGATTATGAAAAAGCGCAAAGCCGGTACGATCGGCAACCATGCGACCGATCGTCAGCTTGCCGGAGGCTGGAGGCCCATAGATGAACAACAACCGCATCGGGAGAGGCTACCGAAGGAGCGGAACATCATCAACGGTCACGGTCCGCCGTAATGCCGGTTTCTCGTTTCACCATCCCAATGGGAATGCCCCGCCCGTCTCGCTGGCCGTTACCAATCGGGAAAGTCCCTCTCGACAGTTGGGCCAGCTTGATCGGTGCTGCCGGTTATGGTTCAACCGAAAAATATGGAATACTCGACCTCCTAGTTGGCGCGAGAAATCGATGTTCTTTCCAATGTTGCTGGTCGCGGCGGCCGAAATGCATTCGGGCAGGATGGAAGTAGCAGCGGAGATTGCGCGAGATAGGGCGTTGTGCTCTGCACCGTCGGGCAAGCGACGGACAGTGCGTGGGATCGTGGTAACCGACGAACCGGGCGCAGAGGGTGTTTATCGTCGCCTCCGGGTCACGGCGGATGGCGGCGCCTACCTCATCGTGCATTACGACCCGGCATCTGAATCGATAGCGCGTGCACGTGCGGCGTGTTTGGGGCGGCAGCTTGAGTTGCTCCGCGGACTGACGGGCGATGAACGGCAGGGCGCTCAATGGTACTCCGTCGTGTTTACGAACGCCGCGAATTACAGTCCGCCGCGGGGGCCATCGGAAGTGGCGCGCTGGACGATCGAGACTGATGCAGCGGGCCGACTGACCGAAGCCGGTCAGCGTACGCTGACAGCGGTTCTCCCGCACGAACAGGTTCATCTTTTTCAATATCGGATGCAGGCCTTGCCGCCCCGTTGGTTCCTGGAAGGTCACGCCAGCTGGGTCGGGCTCAAGGTTTCTGACCGGATAGACCCAGCGGCTGCGGCAGCCGATCGCAGATTGAAGGCCGAAGGGGCGGCTAAATCCAAAGGCCAACCGTTGAATCTGGCAGGTTGGGGATCGGTCCGACCGAAGCGTGAGGCGATTATGCGGCAGGTGTCCGACGAAGATCGCGCACGCATGATGCGGGACCCGAACTTTGCTCCGAGCGGCTCGTTCCGGTTCACGGCTGACGATCTTATCGGAGACGAAAGCAACATCGTTGCGCGCTATCATGCGGCTACGGCCTTGTTCGAACGCCTGGAACGGGAACACGGTGCTGAAGCGGTTCACGCTTTTGCCCGCGAAACGACGGCAACCGCAGGGCGCGTAACGGCTAATCGCATGGACGAACTTGTCAGAAAGCATTTCAACATCGGTGCAGACGCTTTGTTGGCGGACACGACACCGAGCGGAACAGCCCGCTGACTGACACCAGTTTTCCAAACGATCAGCTTTGCCAGCGGTTTTGAGAAGGTTGGGGCCTTCCCAAAACACGATCATTTGCGGGAATTGTGGGGCCATCCGAACCGGGGCTAACTCCCTCACTCGCCGATCACATGCAACGCCACCCGCCGCCGATGGGCTGCGCTGCGGTGCTCGAACAAATACACGCCCTGCCAAGTCCCGAGTGCCGGCCTCCCGCCGATGACCGGGATCGACAGGCTGACCGCGGTCAGTGCGGCGCGCAGGTGGGCGGGCATGTCGTCGGGGCCTTCGTCGTCGTGCTCGTAGGCGCGGGATTCGGGGGCGATCCTGGTGAAATAGCGCTCCAGGTCGCGGCGCGCGGCGGGGGCAGCGTTTTCCTGGATCAGCAGCGAGCAGCTGGTGTGGCGGACGAACAGCGTCAGCAGGCCGGTCGCGATCCCGGTGTCCGCGACCCAGCTAACAACTTCGCGCGTGATCTCGTGCAGGCCCTGGCCGGGCGTGGGGACGATCATTTCGTGATGGGCCTGTCGCATGGCGCCGGACTTGCCTGATCGCGCCGTGCGGGGCTAGGCGGTTGTGCATGACGATCGGACAAGAGCGGCTGGCACGCCGCATGGCACGCGGGTGTGAGTTTCTGGGCAGCGAGGTCGCCGTGATGTGCGGCGCGATGTCGTGGGTCAGCGAGCGCAACCTGGTCGCCGCCATGTCGAACGCGGGCGGCTTCGGGCTGATCGCGTGCGGGGCGATGACGCCGGCGCTGCTCGATGCGGAGATCGCGGGGACCAAGGCGCTGACATCGAAGCCGTTCGGCGTGAACCTGATCACCATGCATCCGCAGCTGTTCGAGCTGATCGAGGTGTGCGGTCGCCACGGCGTGACGCATGTCGTGCTGGCCGGCGGGCTGCCGCCCAAGGGCGCGCTGGAGGCGATCAAGGCGACCGGCGCCAAGGTGATCTGCTTCGCGCCGGCGCTCAGCCTCGCCAAGAAGCTGGTCCGCTCCGGCGTCGACGCGCTGGTGATCGAGGGGATGGAGGCTGGGGGCCACATCGGTCCGGTGTCGACCAGCGTGCTGGCGCAGGAGATGCTGCCGGAACTCGCCGAGCAGCTGCCGGTGTTCGTCGCGGGCGGGATCGGCCGCGGGGAGGCGATCGCGGGCTATCTCGACATGGGCGCGGCAGGCGTGCAGCTCGGCACGCGGTTCGTCTGCGCGACCGAAAGCATCGCGCATGCGAACTTCAAGAAGGCATTCATCCGCGCCTCGGCCCGCGATGCGGTAGCGAGCGTTCAGATCGACCCGCGCCTGCCGGTCATTCCGGTCCGCGCGCTGAAGAACGCGGGCGGCGAGGCGTTCACCGCCAAGCAGCGCGAAGTCGCTCAGATGCTCGACGAGGGCAAGGTGGCGATGGCCGAGGCGCAGCTGCAGATCGAGCATTATTGGGCCGGTGCGCTGCGCCGCGCGGTGATCGACGGCGATGTCGAGAACGGCTCGCTGATGGCGGGCCAGTCGGTCGGCATGGTGACGAAGGAAGAGCCGCTGGCCGATATCCTGGGCACCCTGATCGCGGAAGCCGCGCAGGCGCTGGAGGCGCGAGCGGCGTGATGCTTGCGTTTTGCTAGCAAATTGCTAGCTTGGTTCGATGGCAACGCTGACGATCCGAAACTTCGACGATGCCGCTTACGAACGGCTGAAGCGAGACGCCCGCGCGAACCATCGATCGCTGGAGGCGGAAGCGCGGGCGCGGCTGGAAGGCAGCGCATCGTCGCGCGCGGAATTGCTCGACCAACTGCGGGCTGTCCGGATTCCGACCGGACCAGATTATGAAGGGAGCGTCGCCCTGATTCGATCGGTCCGTGACGAGGAATGACGGTCGTAGATGCCAGTCTGGCGACGAAACTCCTGATAGAAGAGCCCGATAGCGACCTCGCCCACGACTGGTTCCGTGCGGAACGCGGTGCGATCATCGCCCCCGATCTGATCGCGATAGAAGTCGCGCAAGCCGTGGTCCGTCGTGTGAATGAGCGGTTGGCGCCAGCAGAGTTCGGCCGTGCGGCGATGCGAGGATGGACCGAACTTCTGAGCGGCAGGGCGATCGAGCCGGTTCGCATGGGGCCGGAGAATGTCGAGCGGGCTTCTGCCATCGCGATGCATCTGGGGCATCCGGTCAAGGATTGTCTGTACCTTGCGCTGGCCATCGATCGGCGATGCCGGCTCATCACCTGCGATCGCAAGTTCGTGGAGCGCGCCCACGCGATCTATCCCGATATCGCCCTGTTGGCCGACGTCACGCGCGCATAGTAATTCGGACGTCGTATCCGCCAGTCACCGTTTGCAGTGCCGTAGCGTCAGGTCGAACCCGCCCCTCGCACGCCGGGCCGCGATCTGGTAGCGAGGTGGCGATGCCCTTGTCTGCCGCCGCGTCCGCCCGTGAGATCCTCGTCCGCCTGCACGATGTCATGGCGGCGCGCACGTCCGCGCAGGCGAAGCTCAACCAGGTTGCGGACATCATCGCGGAGGCGCTGGATAGCGAGGTCTGCTCGATCTACCTGCTGCGCGAAGGCGTGCTGGAGCTGTTCGCGACGCATGGTCTGGAGGAAAGCGCGGTCCATGTCACCACGCTGGCGCTGGGCGAAGGGCTGGTCGGGACGATCGCGCAGAATGTCGAGACGCTGAACCTGGACGAGGCGGCGTCGCACCCGGACTTCGCCTATCGGCCGGAGACGGGCGAGGACCGGTTCCACAGTTTCGCCGGTGTGCCGATCATCCGGCGCGAGCGCTCGGTCGGGGTGCTGGCGGTCCAGCATGTCGAGCCGCGCCGCTATGCCGATATCGAGATCGAGGCGTTGCAGACCGTCGCGATGGTGCTGAGCGAGCTGATCGCCAATGCCGACCTGATCGACGAATCCTCGGCCGCGACGACCCGCATCCAGTCGACCGCGACCGCGCGCGTGCAGGGGTTCAAGCTGGTCGACGGCATGGGCGCGGGCGTCGCCGTCTATCACCAGCCGCGCATCGTCATCGAACACACCGTCGCCGAGGATACCGAGGCCGAGCGCCGCCGCGTCTACACCGCGTTCGACAAGATGCGCGACCAGATCGAGCGGATGCAGGCGCAGGCCGAATTCGGCGTGGGCGGCGAGCACGACGAGGTGCTCGAGATGTACAAGATGTTCGCCTATGACGAGGGCTGGTCGCGGCGGATCAACGAGGCGATCGACTCCGGTCTGACGGCGGAGGCTGCGATCGAGCGGGTGCAGCAGCGCACGCGGATGCGCATGCGCCAGATCGACGATCCGTTGCTGCGCGACCGGATGCACGACCTGGAGGATCTGTCGAACCGGCTGATCCGCATTGTGTCCGGCCGGCTGGGGACCGCAGCGCAACTGGGTCTGCGCGAAGACACGATCCTGATCGCCAAGAACCTGGGGCCGGCAGAACTGCTGGAATATGACCGGCGGCGGTTGAAGGGCGTGGTGCTGGAGGAAGGGTCGCTGACCGCGCACGTTATCATCGTCGCGCGGGCGATGGGCGTGCCGGTGCTGGGCCGTGCCAAGGATATCAAGCGGCTGGTGGCCGAGGGCGACAAGTTGCTGCTCGACGTCGGCAGCGAGGCGCTGTTCGTCCGCCCAACCCAGGCGATGGAAGAGGCGTTCGAGGCGAAGCTGGCGCTCAGCCAAAAGCGCCGCGCCGCCTTCGCCGCGCTGAAGGGTGTCGCGCCGGAGACGAAGGACGGCCACCGCGTGACCGTGATGGTCAACGCGGGGCTGCGCGACGACGTCGCGGCGCTCGACCTGACCGGTGCGGACGGCATCGGGCTGTTCCGCACCGAATTCCAGTTCCTCGTCAGCGCGACCATGCCCGCACGCGAGCGGCAGCAGCGGCTGTATCGCGACGTGCTGGATGCCGCGGGCGATCGTCCGGTGGTGTTCCGCACGGTCGACATCGGTGGCGACAAGGCGCTGCCCTACCTCGACCATGACGAGGCGGGGGAGGAGGAGAATCCGGCGATGGGCTGGCGCGCGCTGCGTCTGGCGCTGGAACGCGAAGGCTTGATGAAGGCGCAGGCGCGCGCGCTGATCGAGGCAGGGGCGGGGCGGACGCTGAGCGTGATGTTTCCGATGGTCAGCGAGCCGTGGGAGTTCGACCAGGCCCGCGCGATCTTCGAGGCGCAGCGCGGCTGGCTGGCCGATCGCGGCAAGAAGCTGCCGACCCAGATCCGCTACGGCGCGATGCTGGAAGTGCCGGCACTGGCCGAAGTGCTCGACCTGCTGCTGCCGAAGCTGAACTTCCTGTCGATCGGCACCAACGACCTGACTCAGTTCCTGTTCGCCGCCGACCGCGCGCATCCCAAGCTGGCGGTCCGCTACGACTGGCTGAGCCCGGCGATCCTGCGGTTCCTGGCGCGGGTTTCGGGGCAAGCGCGCGCGGCGAATGTGCCGGTCGCGGTGTGCGGCGAAATGGGCGGGCGCCCGCTGGAGGCGCTGGCGCTGATCGGGCTGGGGATCGACCGGCTGTCGATCACGCCGGCGGCGGTCGGGCCGATCAAGGCGATGGTGCGCAGCCTCGATCGCGCGGCGGTGATGGTGCAGATGGCGGACTGGCTCGCCCGGCCGCCGGCGGACATGCGCGCGACGCTCAGCGATTGGGCGGCGGCGCAGGGCGTCGAACTCGACTGACGCGCCGCCGAATTCGGATGCCGGATCGTTGACAGCGGGGGCCAAGCGGTGGACACCGAAGCGGGACAAGCGAGAGTGAGCATGAACGACGCCGAGCCCGGCCTGCCCGGACCGATCGAGACACCCCAGCGCCCCGGCGACCGGCTGCGCGCCGCACGCGAGGCGCAGGGCCTGACGCTGAGCGACGTCGCCGGCCGTACCCGCATTCCGCAGCGCCATCTGGAATCGATCGAAACCGGCACCTACGATAATCTGCCGTCGCAGACCTATGCGATGGGGTTCGCGCGCGCCTATGCCCGCGCGGTCGGCGTCGACGAGGTTACGCTGGCAGCGGATGTCCGGCAGGAGCTGGATCGGACCTGGGATCGTCCGGTCCATAGCGTGCCGGCCTATCAGGTCGACGAACCGTCGCGCTCGCCGTCGGGCGGGCTGGTGTGGGGCGGCCTGCTGGTCGCGATCATACTGATCGTCGGCGTCGGGCTGTGGTACGGGACCGACCTGTTCCGTGGGAGGAGTGCGACATCGTCCGCCGCCGCGCCGCAGGCCGAGGTCGCCGTGCCCGTGCCGCAGACCGTCGCGCCCGCCCCGGCCCCTGCGGCAGGGGACCAGGTGACGGTGACTGCGACCGATGAAGTATGGGTCCGCATCTATGACGCCGACAACAAGACGCTGCTGATCAAGACGATGGCGCCGGGCGAGCGGTTCGACGTGCCCGCAAACGCCAACGGCCCGCAGATCAACGTCGGCCGGCCGGACAAGCTGGCGATTACGGTCGGCGGACGCCCGGTCGCACCGCTCGGCACCGGGCGGGTCGCGATCAAGGACGTGTCGCTGTCGCCGGCATCGCTGCTGGCGCGGGGCGGCGGGACGCCGGCGGTCGCGTCGAGCCCGACGCCCACTGCCACGGCATCGCCCAAGGCAGCGGCACCGACTGCGCGGCCGACAAGCTCGCCGCGTCCGGCGGCACCCGTTGCTGCGTCGCAGCCTGCGCCGACCGAAACGCCATCCGCCACGCCGGCCGGCAACACGACCGGTCTGTAAGGCAGACGGGGTACGGCGCGACTGGCGGTCGGGCGACGGATTTGCGATAATCGACTGTTCGGAAATTGGGTCCGGCGGGGGTGTGACATGCGTAGGATAATGGCGGCGGGCCTCGCCGCGCTGATGCTTCAGGCCGGGGCGGCGTCCGCTCAGACGACGGTCGAGGGGCGGGTCGATCGGCTGGAGCGCGAAATGCGCGCGGTGCAGCGCAAGGTCTTCCCCGGCGGTGCCGGCATGACGGTCGAGCCGCAGATCACCGCACCGGCGACGACGCCCGATGTGCTCGGCACTCCGGCCGCATCGCCGATCACCGACCTGACCGAGCGCGTCAGCGCGTTGGAGGGGAGTGTGCGGTCGATGACGGGGCAGGTCGAACAGACCGGCTATCGCGTCCGTCAGCTGGAAGAGGCCTTCACCGCCTATAAGGCCGCGACCGACGCGCGCATCAAGCTGCTGGAGGATCGCGCGACGGCGGCGCTGGCCCCCGTGCCGGCCGAGCCGGCGGCGGTGGCCGCGACCGGTGACACTGCACCGGCAACCACACCCGCTCGCCGGCCAGCGACGCGCCCTGTTGCGACACCTGCCGCCGAAGAGGTGGCAGCGGACGACGCCGCGCCCGCGATCGAGCGGCCGAAGACCGGTGACCCGGCCGAGGACGGCTATACCTATGGCTATCGTCTGTGGCAGGCCAAGCAATATGCCGCGGCCGAGGCAGAGCTGAAGGCCGTCGTCGAGAAATATCCGAGGCACCGCCGCGCAAGCTTCGCGCAGAATCTGTTGGGCCGGGCCTATCTCGACGAAGGCAAGCCGAGCATGGCGAGCCTCGCCTTCTACGACAGCTACAAGAAATTCCCGGACGGCGAGCGCGCGCCCGACAGCCTCTATTATCTCGCGCAGTCGCTGGTGAAGCTGAAGAAGCCGGCCGCCGACGTGTGCAAGGTCTATACGGAGCTGACCGAGGTCTATGGCACCAAGTTGACCGCGGGGATGAAGGCCGACATCGCCAAGGGGCGGGCCGCGCAGAAATGTTCGTGAGGCAGCCATCCGCCGGTGCTCCCGCGCAGGCGGGAGCTTAGGGTTACTAAGAATGCCGTGTGAGACTCTGGGCTCCCGCCTGCGCGAGAGCACGGAAAGCATGGCTGAGGCTGTCGCCCGCTTTCGCAACGATTGTGTCGCGCTCGTCGGTAATCCAGTCGGCCCGCTTGCCGTAGCCGTCTCGGGTGGCCCAGACTCGATGGCGCTCCTCGCGCTTGCAAAGGCCACAGGTCCGACCATCGCAGCGACGGTCGACCACCGTCTTCGCTCCGAATCGGCAGTCGAGGCCGCGATGGTCGCGCGGTGGTGTCGGGAACGCGACATCCCGCACGCGACGCTGGTGCCCCCGGCCGACTGGTCGCCGCGGTCGATCCAGGCCGATGCCCGCAGGCTTCGGTACGACCTGCTCGCCGGATGGGCGACCGCGGAAGGCGCGAAGGTACTGCTGACTGCGCACCATGCCGATGATCAGGCGGAGACGTTCCTGATGCGCGCGGGGCGGGGATCGGGCGTGTCCGGGCTCGGCGGCATTCGCGCGGCGCGCCCGCTCGGCGGCCTGACGCTGGCGCGGCCGTTGCTGGGCTGGCGACGCGCGGAATTGCGGGCCGTCGTCGACGCGATGGGCGTGCCGTTCGTCGACGACCCGAGCAACGCCGACCCGCGGTTCGACCGCGCGCGGATGCGAGTCTGGCTGGCCGATGCGCCGATCAACGCCGCCGGAGTCGCGCTATCGGCCGCGGCGTGTGGAGAGGCGGCGGCGGCGCTCGACACTCTCGCCGACCTGCTGTTCGCGGAGCGGCGACGCGGCGACGGGTGGGATGTGGCAGGTCTGCCGCGCGAGATGCGGCGGCGACTCGTCACCCGCGCGATCCTCGACGTCCGCACGAGTACGCCGTGCGAGGGGCGATTCGATCCGGCCACCAACGTCGAGTCGGTCCTCGACGCGCTGGAGGACGGCGGAAAGGCGACGCTCGCCGGCGTTCTCGCCTTCGTTCGCGGCGGAATCTGGCACTTTACCGCCGCTCCGCCGCGTCGATCAGACTGATCGACGCTGTTCCATTGCCATTAACCTGTCTGCGCCTATCTTATGGGACGCAGAAAGGTGCTCAACGCGCGATGAACGATAACGACAAGCAGCCCTCCCCCGGCGGCGGCGGCAATCCCTGGATGAAGAGCCTGATGATCTGGGTCGGCATCTTGCTGGCCCTGGCGCTCTTCGTGCAACTCTTCGACACGCGCGGGACGACGGCGACGGGCAATGAGATCGCCTATTCGACGTTCCTCGACCGCGTCGACGAAGGGACCGTCAAGGAAGTGGCGATCAGCCGCGACGTAATCGTCGGTAAGACGACCGCGGGCGAGGCGTTCCGCACGCGTCCGTTGCCGGTTCCAGACACGACGCTGATCCCGACGCTGCGCCAGAAGGGCGTGACTGTCTCGGCCCGCGCCGAGGAAGGGTCGTCGATCTGGGCGGCGCTGCTGGTCCAGTCGCTGCCGTTCCTGCTGTTCATCGGCATCGCGTTCTTTGTCGTGCGCCAGATGCAGAAGAATTCGGGTGCGGGCGGCGCGATGGGCTTCGGCAAGTCGCGCGCCAAGATGCTGACGCAGAAGGAAGGTCGCGTGACCTTCGACGACGTCGCCGGCATCGACGAAGCGCGCGAGGAATTGCAGGAAGTCGTCGAGTTTCTGAAGGATCCGTCGAAGTTCGCGCGGCTGGGCGGCAAAATCCCCAAGGGCGCGCTGCTGGTCGGCTCGCCCGGTACCGGCAAGACCCTGCTCGCCCGCGCGATCGCGGGTGAGGCGGGCGTGCCGTTCTTCACCATCTCGGGTTCGGACTTCGTCGAGATGTTCGTGGGCGTCGGCGCGAGCCGCGTGCGCGACATGTTCGAACAGGCCAAGAAGTCGGCGCCGTGCATCGTCTTCATCGACGAAATCGACGCGGTCGGTCGCCATCGTGGCGCGGGCCTGGGCAACGGCAACGACGAGCGCGAGCAGACGCTGAATCAGCTGCTGGTCGAAATGGACGGCTTCGAGGCGAACGAGGGGATCATCATCGTCGCGGCGACGAACCGCCCCGACGTGCTCGATCCCGCGCTGCTGCGTCCGGGCCGCTTCGACCGCCAGGTCGTCGTGCCGCGCCCGGATATCGAGGGCCGGATCAAGATCCTCGAAGTCCATATGAAGAAGGTGCCGCTGGCTCCCGACGTCGATTCGCGCGTCATCGCCCGCGGCACGCCGGGCTTCTCAGGCGCCGATCTGGCGAACCTCGTCAACGAGGCCGCGCTGACTGCGGCGCGCAAGGGCAAGCGCCTGGTCGCGATGCTCGAATTCGAAGAGGCCAAGGACAAGGTCATGATGGGCGCCGAGCGTCGCAGCATGGTCATGACCGAGGATGAGAAGCGGATGACCGCCTATCATGAGGCGGGCCACGCGATCGTCAGCATCCACGAACCTGCGAGCGATCCGATCCACAAGGCGACGATCATCCCGCGCGGCCGTGCGCTGGGCATGGTCATGCGCCTGCCGGAACGCGATTCGTACAGCTATCACCGCGACAAGATGTACGCGAACCTGGCGGTCGCGATGGGCGGCCGCGTCGCCGAGGAGGTCATCTTCGGCTATGACAAGGTGTCGTCGGGCGCGAGCGGCGACATTCAATATGCCACCGGCCTCGCCCGCGACATGGTCACGAAATGGGGCATGTCGGACAAGGTCGGCCCCGTCGAATATGCTCAGCCCGAAGGCGAAAGCTTCCTCGGCTATTCGTCGAGCCAGCCGGTGCGGATGTCGAACGCCACGGCCCAGCTGATCGACGACGAGATCAAGAACATCGTCGAAGGCGGCCTGACGCGCGCCAAGCAGGTGCTGGGCGAGCATATCGACCAGCTCCACACGCTGGCACAGGCGCTGCTCGAATATGAGACGCTGTCGGGCGAGGAGATCAAGCGGCTGATCGCCGGCGAGGATCTCGGCCGACCCGATCCGGGTGCCAAGACGTCGAGCGTCCCGATGAGGGGAACGTCGATCCCGAAGACCAAGCGGCCGAGCGGGCCGTTCGGATCGGCGGCACCGCAGGGAGCGTAAGGGACACGAAACCGCGGATCGGGGGATGCCTGATCCGCGGTTTTTGCTGTTTGGTGCCACGAGCCATGCTCAGGCTCGAGGGAAGCCGTTCTGAGACTCCTGTCGGTGCTCCCGCGTAGGCGGGAGCCTAGAGTCCCGAGTGACGTCATCAGTTGTATTGCTTGGCCCTGGGTTCCCGCCTCCGCCGGAACACCGATGGGCTGTGGCTATATGCAGAACTTTTGCACAATTTTTATCAAAGCCTGAACAACAGATCAAACGGGTCGTCACGACCCCGCCCTCAACCCCGCTGCGCGCGCTCGTGGTGGCGGATGACTTCATCGATGATGAATCGCAGGAATTTTTCGGAGAATTCCGGGTCCAGCTGCGCCTGTTCGGCCAGGCCACGCAGGCGCGCGATCTGCGCTTCCTCGCGGCCGGGGTCGGCCGGCGGCAGCTGGCTTTCCGCCTTGTAGCGGCCGACCGCCTGGGTCACCTTGAACCGCTCGGCCAGCATGAAGACGAGGGCGGCATCGATGTTGTCGATGCTCTGGCGATAGCGCTCCAGCGTCGGGTCGGTCATGGCGGCCTTTTGAAGCGATGGCGCGCCGCTCGCAAGGCTTGCGTTTCTCACCCCCGCCCGCCATTTGCAGATGCAGCATGAGCGCCACCATCCACCGCCTGGGCGATAAGCGTCCGCCCTCGCTCGATCCGATGCTGGCGCTGGTCGCGCACGACATGAACCTCGTGAACAAGGCGATCCTCGACAGGATGCAGTCGGACATCCCGCTGATCCCCGAACTGGCCGGTCACCTGATCGCGGGCGGTGGCAAGCGGATGCGGCCGATGCTGACGCTGGCGAGCGCGAAGCTGCTGGGGTACCCCGGCGCGCGGCACCACCGGCTGGCGGCGGCGGTGGAGTTCATCCACACCGCGACGCTGTTGCACGACGATGTGGTCGATTCGTCCGACCTGCGGCGCGGACGCCGAACCGCCAACATCATCTGGGGCAATCCGGCGAGCGTGCTGGTCGGCGATTTCCTGTTCTCGCGCAGCTTCGAACTGATGGTCGAGGACGGAAGCCTGAAGGTGCTGAAGATTTTGTCCAATGCGTCGGCGGTGATCGCGGAGGGCGAGGTCAACCAGCTGACCGCGGTGCGACGCATCGACCTGAGCGAAGAACGCTATCTCGACATCATCGGCGCGAAGACCGCCGCGCTGTTCGCCGCCGCCTGCCGCATCGCTGCGGTGGTGGCCGAGCGGACCGAGGCGGACGAGGCGGCGCTGGATGCTTATGGCCGGAACCTCGGCATCGCGTTCCAGCTGGTCGACGATGCGCTCGACTATACCTCGGACGCGGGCACGATGGGCAAGGACGCGGGCGACGACTTCCGCGAGGGCAAGATGACGCTGCCGATCATCCTCGCCTATGCGCGCGCGGATGCCGAGGGGCGCAGCTTCTGGCAGGAAGCGGTGCTGGGGCGGCGGATTTCCGATGCGGACTTCGCTGAGGCGGTGGCGCGGGTTCAGGCGACGCGGGCGGTCGACGATACGCTGGCCCGTGCACGGCACTATGGCCAGCGCGCGATCGATGCGCTTGGCCGGTTCGATGGCGGCGCGGCGAAGGATGCGATGATCGAGGCGGTCGAGTTCGCGGTCGCCCGCGCGTATTAAGTCCCCGCCGTGCCCTCAATCTCCGTTCGTGCTGAGCTTGTCGAAGCA
>NZ_JBHUFC010000003.1:179005-904590 GCF_042681125.1 Sphingomonas floccifaciens
GCCTGCGGCACGAAGTACGGTGCTTCGACAAGCTCAGCACGAACGGGGTGGGGGCAGGCCTCTCGGCCGTGAGTGGTTCATGACCTTCGCCGTCGACATGGGGACCGACACCGCCGGCCGTCCGATCGCCATCGACCTGGAGGAACTGCTCGCCACCCGCCTGCTCGTCCAGGGCAATTCGGGCTCGGGCAAGTCGCACCTGCTGCGTCGCCTGCTGGAGGGCAGCGCGAACCAGGTGCAGCAGGTGATCGTCGATCCCGAGGGTGACTTCGTGACGCTGGCCGATGCCTATGGCCATGTCGCGATCGAGGCGGTCGACTATGCGATCCCCGAACTGATCCGCTTCGCCGGCCGCGCGCGCGAGCATCGCACGTCGGTGGTGCTCAGCCTGGAGGGGCTGGAGATGGAGGGGCAGATGCGCTCCGCCACCGCGTTCCTGAACGGCCTGTTCGATGCCCCGCGCGAGCATTGGTATCCGGCGCTGGTGGTGGTCGACGAAGCGCAGATTTTCGCGCCATCCGGGGGCGCGGAGGTCAGCGAGGAAGTGCGCCGCACCTGTCTCGGCGCGATGGCCAATCTGATGTCGCGCGGGCGCAAGCGTGGCCTCGCCGGCGTCATCGCGACGCAGCGGCTGGCCAAGCTAAGCAAGAATGTCGCGGCCGAAGCATCGAATTTCCTGATGGGCCGCACCTTCCTCGACATCGACATGGCGCGTGCCGCCGATCTGCTGGGAATGGAGCGCCGCCAGGCCGAGACGATCCGTGACCTTCAGCGCGGCACGTTCCTGGGCCTAGGTCCGGCGATCGCGCGGAGGCCGGTGACCGTGAAGATCGGCGCGGTCGCCACCTCTGCGCGGTCGTCCAGTCCCAAGCTGGTCCCGCTGCCGACGGCGCATGCCGAAGGATCGCGCGAATTGCTGTTCGCCGATCTCGACCTGCCGCCGCCCCCGCCGCCGCCCGCACCCCCGCCGCCGATGCCGGTGAACGATGTGCTGCGCGACCTTGGGCCACAGCCCAATCCCAACGGATTCGACTTTCCCGAACCCGATGCGCCCGATCCCGATACGGTGGTCGAGGCGGCGCTGCGTGCGATCGTCGCCGATCCCGAGGCCGCGACCAAGCCGGCGGCGGTGCTGTATCAGGATTTCGGGGTCCGCTGCCGGATGATGGGTGTGCGCAAGTCGCCGCTCGATGCGAACGGCTTCGCGCGGCGATTGTCGGCGGCGCGGGCAGGCATCTTCGAGGCGCTGGAGGGCGAGTGGTCGGAGGTGCTGGCCGCCGCGCAGGGGCTGCCCGACGACATGCTCGGCGCGTTCCTGCTGATCGCCCGGTGCGCGCGCGAGGGGCTGGCGACGCCCGATGACGCCGCGATCGCGCAGACCTATGGCACCAGCTCGCTGGGGCGCGCGCGGCGGATGCTCGGCTATATGGAAAGCCGCGACATCATCGTGACGCGGACCGACCTGTCCGGGCGGCGGTCGATCACGATCCCGCGGCTGGGGTGGAGCACGGCGTCGGCGGAGGGGTGACGTCTCGGTGCTCCCGCGCAGGCGGGAGCCCAGGGTTGTCGAACGAGACGGTCGCGGTTTGGCCCTGGGCTCCCGCCTGCGCGGGAGCACGTCAGGCTCTGGGCGGGCGGCCGACTTTCAAAGCCCTGTCCGTTCTGCCAATCGGTGCAATCATGACCGCGCTGCCGATCCACGCCGTCCTTCCCGACCTGCTCGCGGCGCTGCGCCAGTCGTCGAACGCCGTCGTCGTCGCGCCGCCGGGTGCCGGCAAGACCACCGCCATCGCCCCCGCCCTGCTCGCCGAACCCTGGTGTACCGGCGAAGTCCTGCTCCTTTCCCCCCGCCGTCTCGCCGCCCGCGCCGCTGCCGAACGGATGGCGGCGCTTGCGGGTGAGAGCGTCGGCAAGACCTTCGGCTACGCGACGCGGATGGACAGCCGGCGGTCGGCGGCGACGCGGGTGACGGTCGTGACCGAAGGCATCTTCGTCAACCACATCCAGGCCGATCCCGAACTCGCGGGCGTGTCGGCGGTGCTGTTCGACGAGGTGCATGAACGCAGCCTCGATTCGGATTTCGGCCTGGCATTGGCGCTGGATGCGCAAGGGGCGCTGCGGCCCGACCTGCGGCTGGTGGCGATGTCGGCGACGCTCGATGGCGCGCGGTTTTCGGCGTTGATGAACGGGGCGCCGGTGATCGAGAGCGAAGGGCGGTCCTATCCGCTGACGCTGCGTCATATCGGCCGGGCGGCGAATGACCGGATCGAGGATGCGGTCGCGGCGGCCGTCCGCACCGCGTTGCGGGACGAGGCGGGCGGCCTGCTCGCCTTCCTGCCCGGCGTGGCCGAGATCGAGCGGACGGCGGAGCGGCTGGCCGGCGTCGCCGGCATCGCGCTCCACAAGCTCCACGGCCAGATCGACCCCGCCGCTCAGCGCGCGACGATCGCGCCGTCGGACATGCGCAAGGTCGTGCTGGCGACCTCGATCGCGGAGACGTCGCTGACGCTCGATGGCATTCGCGTCGTCGTCGATTCGGGACTGGCGCGGCGGCCGCGCTATGACCGGGCGGCGGGGATGACGCGGCTGGTGACCGAGCGCGCGAGCCAGGCCGCCGTCGTGCAGCGTGCGGGCCGCGCGGCGCGGCAGGGGCCGGGGGTCGCGTATCGGCTGTGGGAGGAAGCGGCGACCGCCGGGATGCCGCGGTTCGACCCGCCGGAGATCCTGGAGGCCGACCTGTCGGCGCTGGTGCTGGCCTGCGCGATCTGGGGCGTATTGGACCCGCGGGCGCTCCAATGGCTCGATCCGCCGAGCGATGCGGCGGTTAGCGAAGCGAAGCAGCGACTGGCGACGCTGGAGGCGATCGATGGCGACGGCCGCCCGACTGCGCACGGCCGCGCGATCGCCGCACTGCCCCTGCCGCCGCGGCTGGCGCATATGCTGGTGCGGGCAGGCGAGATGGGGCTGGCGACGGTCGCGGCCGAGGCGGCGGTGCTGCTCAGCGAGCGCGGGCTGGGCGGTGGCGATGTCGACCTTGACCTGCGGCTGCGGCGATGGGCCGGAGAGCGGGGGCAGCGCGCGGACGGTGGCCGGCGGCTGGCGGAGCGATGGGCGCGCCTAGCGCTCTCTTCCATTCAGGGGAGAGGGTCGGGGAGAGGGGAAGGTGTCTCACCCAGGTCAGCGCCCGCGGACAGGCCTCACCCCAACCCCTCCCCTAAAGGGGAGGGGCTAGCTACGGCCATTGCCCTCGCCTACCCGGATCGTATCGCTCGGCGGCGGGATGCTTCGGGCGAGACATGGGCGTCGGTCGGCGGGCGCGGGTTCAAGCTCGACCCGACCTCTAGCCTCGCCCGCGCCGAATGGCTCGCGGTTGCCGAGACCGCCGGGATGGCGGCGGGCGCGCGCATCCTGTCGGCGGTCGAGATCGATCGCGCCACGGTCGAGGCGCTGTTCGCCGATCGCATCGTTACCCGGCGCTTCGTCGAGTTCGATCCTGCCACTGGCGGCATTACGGCCGCCCGCGAGACGCGGCTGGGAGCGATCAAGCTCGCGTCGGGTCCCGATTCGGCGGCTAAGCCAGACGAGATTGCTGCCGCGCTGCTCGAAGGCGTCCGCCGCCACGGCCTTGCGCTGCTGCCGTGGAGCGCTTCCGCCGAGGCGCTGCGCACCCGTGCCGCCTACGCCGGGTTCGACGCGCTCTCCGACGAGGCGCTGATCGCAACCCTCGACGACTGGCTGCCCCCGCTGCTCGTGGGCAAGCGCCGGCTTGAGCAGGTCGAGGGGCTGACGGGGGCGCTGGAGGGCGTGCTGGGCTGGGACGGAGTGCAGTTGGTCAACCGCCTCGCCCCGCCGCGCTTCACATCGCCGGCGGGGTCGAGCCATGAGATCGACTATCCGGCGGAGGCGGGGCCGACCGTCGAGCTGCGTCCGCAGGCGCTGTTCGGGCTTGCCGAGCATCCGTGCGTGGGCGCGAACCGCGTGCCTTTGGTGCTGAGCCTGACGTCGCCGGCGGGGCGGCCGATCCAGACGACGCGCGACTTGCCCGGCTTTTGGGCCGGCAGCTGGAGTGCGGTGGCGAAGGAGATGCGCGGGCGCTATCCGCGACATCCCTGGCCCGACGATCCGGCGGGGGCGGACCCGACGCTGCGGACCAAAAATGCGGATGCACGCGCGCGCGGATCGCGATAAGGGAGTGTCCATGTCCTCTGCCCGCATCTTTCAGCGTCCCAAGAACGCCATGCAGTCCGGCCGCGCCCGCACGATGATCTGGGTGCTCGAATTCGACCCCGCCGAGCCGCAGCGCCCGGACCCGCTGACCGGCTGGGCCGGCTCGCGCGATACGCGCAACCAGCTGCGCCTGACCTTCCCAACGCTGGAGGCGGCGACCGCCTATGCCGAGAAGGAAGGCCTGCCCTATCATGTCGTGCCGGCGCCGGAGCGGACTTTGAAGTTGCAGGCGTATGCGGATAATTTCCGGTAACGCGTCGGTCTGATAGTCGATTGCCCTGAGCGTGTCGAAGGGCTGACCTAGTTCTCCATCACCAAGTTCGAGGCAAGGATTGAGGCAGGTGTCGGCCTCTCTGGGCCGAGAGCTTGAGATGCAACCCTGAAGCATTGAGCGGCTGATCGGGCTCGCCCTTTCCCGTTCGTGCTGAGCGAAGTCGAAGCACCTGGGTCCCAGGCCCTTCGACTTCGCTCAGGGCGAACCGATCAGGTTGAAGGCTCAGTCTTTCGATGTCAGCCGAGGATCGACGCGCCCAGCAACAGCAACAGCTTCGCGTCGATCGCCATGCCCTCCGCCCGCCGCGCCGCGACATAGTCGGCGATCTGCGCCATTGGCACGCGGTGGACGGTGATGCCCTCGCCGGGCTCGCCGCCGCCGTCCGATACGCGGGTCAGGTCCTCGGCGCGTACCAGCGTCACGCACTCGCTCGACATGCCGGGCGTGGTGATGAAGTCGCCGATCCGGGACACCCGGCCGGCGCGATAGCCGGTTTCCTCTTCCAGCTCGCGCGCTGCGGTGGTTTCGACATCCTCGCCATCGTCGACCAAGCCGGCGGGGAGTTCGAGCACGCGGCGGCCAATCGGCACGCGATACTGGTCGACGAGCAGGACATTGCCGTCGTTATCCACCGCGACGATCACCGCCGCCTCGCGCATCCCGACGCGGCTGACATATTCCCACCGCCCGCGACGCTGGACGACCAGCCACTTGCCGGCCCATTCGGTCTGTTCGACCGCATCGGAATCCGGGACGCTCATAGTTCGATCAACCGGTCGGGGAGTTCGTTCACGTCGCCCTCGCTGATGGGAAAATGTTCGGCCAGTACCTTGCCGATCTCGCGCACCGCATCGGCCATGCCGTCGCCGGGGCGGCCGTCCTTCACTGCGGTGATGAGGCTGGCCATCGCATGGCCCCAGACGTCGTCGGGAACGCGGCCGTGGATGGCCTCGTCGGCGATCAGCTCGGCGCGATGCTCGGCAAGGCTCAGGTACAGCAGCACGCCGGTGGCGGCGACAGTGCGCTTTTCGGCGCCGGTGCGGAACAGCTGCATCGCCTTTGCCCGCACGCGGCGCGTCTTGGTCGCCCCCGGCGTCAGCGCCATGCGGACGGCGAGCGGTGCGAAGGCGAGGCGGCAGAGGAGGAAAGTCACCGCCATCAACACCAGCGCGATGGTATAATAGGCGCTGCCCGGTACCGTCTCCGCCCAGCCGTCGACCAGCCGCAGGTGGACGCCCTCCGCCACGCCCGGAAACACCGCGAGCAGCGCAAGGACGAGGAGCATGACGATGACGCTCCATTGCAACGCGACGTCATGATATTTGTCGGACTGGCGCGCGACGATCGTGACGATCTCGCCATCGGTATTGGCCTCGGCCGCAGTGACGGCCGCCGCGACGGCTGCGCGATCCTGATCGGTCAGCCGCATCACCAACTCCCCGAGGCGCCACCGCCCCCGAACGATCCGCCACCACCGCCGGAGAAGCCACCGCCGCCCCAGCCGCCACCGCCGCCACCGTCGCCGCCGCCCAAGCCGCCGAAACCGCCGCCGCCACGGCTCGCCTCGCGCCCGATTTCGTTGGCGATCGACCAGAGGACGATTGGCATCACGCCCGAGCCGCCGTCGCCGCGATAGCGCCGCCCCTTGCCGCGTCGGGCGAAGGACAGAAGTACGAAGACGACCACCATGCCCCAGAAGACGAGCGCGATCGGGAAGCCGCCACCGCCGCTGCGCCGCTGGCCCTGGCGGCTCTGGTCGAACTGCTTGATCGCGGCGTCGACCTTGGCCTGTTGCTCCTCGGGACTGGCGCGCAGCTGGGCGATGAGGGCGTCGGTGCCGGCAACGACGCCGCCGGGAATGTCGCCATCGCGGAAGCGGGGCAGGATCTGCTGGTTGACCGTGACGCTCGAAAAGGCGTCGGTCAGGATCGGCTCCAGCCCGCGTCCGACCTCGACACGTACCTTGCGATCGTTGGGCGCGACGATCAGGATCGCGCCATTGTCCGCGTCCTTCAGGCCCACGCCCCAGGCGCGACCCAGCTTGTAGCCATATTCCTCGATCGGATAGCCCTGCAGCGACGGGATGGTCGCGACGATGACCTGACGCTTGGTGTCCTTCTGCAACTGGTCGAGCTTCTGCGCCAACGACGCCTCGACATCGGGCGGCAGGATGTTGGCATCATCGACGACGAAGCCGGTGAATTTGGGGAAGGTCTGCGCGGAGGCGGGGACGATCGCGACCAGAGCGAGCAGCAGGACGAGAATGGCTCTGCCCATCCCGTTCGCCCTGAACTTGTCGAAGGGCTGCACTTCTTTGCACCTCACAGGAAAGAAGAAGGGCAGGGCTTCGACAAGCTCAGCCCGAACGGAGGGGGGCGGTGGTTAGTTCGTGTTTCCGAACGCCGCGCCGACGGACGGGGCTGTTTCCGCGCCCGGCGTCGTCGCCTGGAACGGCGTCAGCGGCTTGGCGCCATAGAAGATCTTCGCGCCCACCGCGTCGGGGAAGGTGCGGATGCGGGTGTTATAGGCCTGCACCGCCTGGTTGTAATCGTTGCGCGCGATGGTGATGCGGTTCTCGGTGCCTTCGAGCTGGCTCATCAGCGTGGTGTAGTTGGCCTGGCTCTTGAGCTCGGGATAGGCCTCCTGCAAGCGCTGGAGCGACAGCGTCAGCGATCCTTGCGCGCGCTGATAGGCGGCCATCTTGTTCGGGTCGGCCAGATCGTCGCCGGACACCTGGATCTGGTTGGCCGAAGCGCGAGCCTGGGTCACTTCGGTCAGGATCGCCTTTTCCTGCGCGCCCGCGGCCTTCACCGTCGCGACGAGATTGGGGATCAGGTCGGCGCGGCGCTGATACTGGTTCTGGACGTCCGCCCAGCGCGCCTTCGCATTCTCCTCGGCGGTGGGCACGCTGTTGAGCCCGCAGGCCGACAGCGCGAAAGCAACGAAACCGACGAGTGCGACGCGAAGCTTCATGGGACTTGTCCTCTTACCCTCAGGCGCGCAACATTTAGGCGGACGGCCGATCGTTACAATGGGGAATCGGTTTGGCCCTGCACGGAGGGACGGCGATGCTCAAGGAATTCAAGACCTTCATCATGCGCGGCAACGTGCTCGACCTCGCGGTCGCGGTCATCATCGGTGCGGCGTTCGGCAAGATCGTGACCTCGCTGACCGAGGATATCCTGATGCCGGTCATCGGCCGGATCTTCGGCGGGCTCGACTTCTCCAGCTACTTCCTGGTGCTGGGGGAGGTGCCGGCGAATCTGCGCGGGTCGACCGACTATGCCGCGCTGAAAAAGGCGGGCGTGCCGTTGCTCGGCTATGGCGAATTCGTGACGCAGGCGGTCAATTTCCTGATCGTCGCCTTCATCATCTTCCTGCTGCTGCGGGTGGTGAACGCGGTGCTGGCGAAGAAGGAAGAGGCACCCGCTGCCCCGGCGCCGGAAGCGGCGGACGTGGCGCTGCTGCGGGAGATCCGCGATGAGCTGCGCGCGCGGAGGACGTGATACCTATCCTCCCCTGGAAGGGGAGGTGGCAGCCCGCAGGGCTGACGGAGGGGTGTCCAGCTATCCGGATAGGGTGACACCCCTCCGACCGGCTGACGCCGGCCACCTCCCCTTGCAGGGGAGGATGATAATGTCAGGCCGCCGCCAGTTCCTCTGCCGTCGCGTCGGCCAGGCTGGTGCCGTCGAGGATGCGCGCCGTCTCGTCCCGCACCCGCGCCATTGCGCGGCGAATCGCGCAGGCGGCTTCGTCACGGCAGTCGGTGCAGGGGCGATAAGCGGTGCGGCTGACGCAGGGGACCAAGGCCAGAGGCCCTTCGATCACCCGGATCACTTCGCCGAGCGAGATCAGGCGCGCCGGGCGCGACAGGCAGTAGCCGCCCGCCTTGCCACGGTGCGAGTGAAGGAACCCCGCCTCTCGCAGATCGGCCAGGATCAGTTCCAGGAATTTGCGCGGCACGTTGGCGGCGACCGCGATGCGGTTCATCGGCACGGGTGGCCCGCCGGGCGGCTGTGTCGCGAGGAACAGCATCGCGCGGAGCGCGTAACGGGAACGCTGCGTCAACATGATACGCTATTCCATGCGCTTACATTATGGCGCTGTGAAGGCCTTTCCTTCCCGACCCGCCCTTCCTATATCGGACGGGCCGGCGGGCTTGCCTGCCCGGCTATGGCGATAAAGGATTGCGTGCAATAGATGCAGCGGACCCGGGGGCAGTACCCGGCGGCTCCACCATAAGTGGTGGTGTACTTGGACACCGTTTCTGACGGGGCCGAACCAGGATCGACGTGTATTGAAAAGCGCTGTCTTTCGCTCGGAATGGGACCACCGCAACGGCCCATTACACAAGTGCCAACGATAACGAAGCACTCGCGATTGCGGCGTAACTGATGGCCTAACGGCCTGACGTTACACCAAAATAGCGCGGTCGGACCCCACCGGGCAACAGAAGGGGAATCCAGCGGTTCGGGGAGCACCGGGCAACAGAAGCTCCCCACTCACGTGACACATACCTCCGTTCGCCCTGAGCTTGTCGAAGGGCTGTCCTTCTTCGCGCCCGAACGGCAGGTGGATACGAAGAAGGACAGGGCTTCGACAGGCTCAGCCCGAACGGCTGGCGGCGGCGATACGCGTCCAGCCGCCGCCGCACACCTATGCGAACAGTCTGATTTACTGAAATCCACCCATCCAGATACCAACTGTGCTCCGACGCAGGCCGGAGCACAGAATAGCTCCTAACTAGCTGGATCAGCCTTCAAGCCCCGCCCGCGACCAGCTTCGGCGTCTGCTGGTGCTGGACCACCGTCCACACCTCATGCTCGATCCGGCGGTAAGTCGAGGTGCAGTGCGCTTCGTAGGTCTCGTCGCCGCGCTTCGCGGTCATGTGATAGGCGACGACGATCAGCCCTTCCTGCGGACGCGCGATCCGGCCGTCGGCGAGCTCCGCCTGCTCCCAACGCGGCGTGTTCGACACCGCCTGCACCGCATCGTCGCCCGACAGGACATATGGCTCGGCCGGCACGACGATCAGGCATTCGGCGTCCATTTTCTCGCGGTAATTCTCCGCATCACCGGTCCACAGGCTTTCCTCGAACGCCCAAACGCGATCGTCTTCCATCGTCCGTCTCCTCCAAGCGAGTGCGTCAAGCGGTCGGCGGCGGGCGATGTTCCCGTGCGATTGCGGACCCGCGCCCGGCCGCCTATCCTGCCGGGCAAAAGACGATGAGGAGAGAGCCGATGGCGACGCTTGCCCGCGATACGGAGACGATGGCCCCCGGTGAGTGGGAAGCGCGGGTCGACCTCGCCGCCGCCTATCGCCTTGTCGCGCTCTATGGCTGGGACGACCTGATCTTCACCCATCTGTCGAGCCGGGTGCCGGGGCCGGAGCACCACTTCCTGATCAACCCGTACAACATGATGTTCGAGGAGATCACTGCGTCGTCGCTGGTGAAGATCGATACCGAGGGGAAACCGGTCGTGCCGACGCCTTATCCGGTCAACCCGGCGGGCTTCGTCATCCATTCGGCGATCCATATGGCACGCGAGGATGCGGCGGCCGTCATGCACCTGCACACCCCGGACGGCCAGGCGGTGTCGGCGATGGAATTCGGGCTGTTGCCGCACACCCAGACATCGATGATCGCGGGCGGCGACGTCGCCTATCACGACTATGAAGGCATCGCGACCGACCTGGAGGAGCGCGAACGGCTGGTGCGCGATCTGGGGGCGAAGAACGCGATGATCCTGCGCAACCACGGGACGCTGACGGTCGGCGATTCGGTCGCGTCGTGTTTCCTGCGGCTCTATTTCCTGGAGCGGGCGTGCCAGGCACAGGTGAAGATGCTGTCGGCGGGCCGCGAGAACCTCAACACCCCGCCGCAGGGTACGCCGGAAAAGGTTGCGGTCCAGTCCGCACCCGCGGGGATGGGCATGCTGGCAAAGGCGCTGGCGTGGCCGGCGTTGCTGAGAAAGCTCGACCGGATCGACCCGGGCTATCGGGAGTGAGGTGGGGCTTACTGACGCCGCCCGCGACCCTTGGTCATCGGATCGGGCTTCTTGGGCTTCACCCACCCCGCCGGCGGTGTGTAGCGCGCCTGGCTGGTGCCTAGCCCCATGCTACCGGGTTGCTGGCGGGTCAGGCCGCTCGTGTCGGCGTCGGCGACATCGCCGCCGGCACGGAGCAGACTGATCTCGTCACGCAGCCGCCGCGCCGTCTCGAAATCCAGTGCGGCGGCGGCGGCATCCATGCGGGCCTGAAGATCGGCGAGACGGTCGGTCATAGCGGGGACAACGCCCCGCTACGCCGGCTGATCCGCTTTAGAAGCGGATACCGATCCCGCCCGCGACCTGGCGGCGCTCCAGGTTGATGTCGTCGAACTTGCCATAGTGGGAATAGGCAGCTTCGACGAAGCCATAGAATTCGCCCAGGCCGAATTCGTAACCAAGCGCGCTCTGGATACCGCCCTTGCTTGCGGAATCGATGACGCTGCCGCCGTCACGCGCTTCTAACGTAATGTTGGCGTAGCCGAGCTTGCCGTAGACCAGGCCACGCTGGCCAGCGACCAAGCCGACACGCGCGCCGGCGCTGAAGTTACCGCGCTCGGCCAGGCAGATGTCGTCATCGCACAGCTTAACACCCGACACTTCGTAATTCACATACGGGCCGACAACGACACGCTTGGTTCGGATATCATAGCCTGCTTCGGCGCCGTAGGATACCGCGCTTCCAATCTTGTAGATATCATCGCTGTCATTCTCAGCGATGGCCGGCGTTTCGTAGCCGAGGCGGGCTTCGATCCGCGGTCCGTTGAAATTCTGTGCCGACGCGACACTCGGCACGACACCCGCCGCCGCGATGGCAGCAACCAGAATCGTCTTCATTGATACCCCCCAAATGCATGTCGATCGCCTCCGGGCGATTCGACGGCGGGCGTATGCGGTCACCGACTCCCCCGCCGCAAGGGCGTGTTTATCTATGTTACAATCGACGCAGTTTTAGCGGCGGCGCGGTCGGGCCAGACGCTCCTCGTCCCGACTAAAGCTGGAGCGGCGTCCGGTGCTGCCGTCCGGTACCGCGGTGACGAAGACGGCGATGCCGCGACCATTGCTGCGATCGATCCACAGGCCGGAGCGGAGCGCATAGGCCTCTCCCGCATGGCCGACCCATATGTCGCTGTCGCCAAACAGATCGTCCGCACAGCCCGCCGCGCGGGTCGGCACGATCTGGGTCGCGAGCCCATAGCGACAGTAGAAGCCCCCTGCCGTGTCGCCGTTGCTGCCATCGAAGGTCCATTGCACAGCCTCGATCGCGGCGATCGATTCGGGGCGAAGGAAGCCGTCGCCACGGCGCAGCAACATGCGACCGATCCGGCCGAGATCGCGCATCGATATGCGAAGGCCGCCCTGAGGAGAGAAGATCGCACCGTTCTCGCCGGGCCGATAGCCGGGAAGGTCGCAGCCCGACAGCGTCACGACCGGGCAGTCAGGGCGGCGTCCGCAGAGCGCATCGCGCGCGACGTCGCCATTCGCCCGGTAGAGAATCACCGCGCGGCTGATCGCCGCATCGCTGCACCCCGCGCCCCAGTTATAGCAGGCATCGAGTCCGAGCGGCCCGATCACCTCGCGCGCCATGACCTGATCGAACCGCGTCCCGGTCGCGGCTTCGATCACCGTCGCGATCACGCCGAAGTTGAGGTTCGTGTAGCGGAAATAGGTACCGGGTACGCGTTCGGCGTCCCACGCTTTCGGATCGGCGACGGCATCCTGCATCCGCACGCCGAGCGGGACGATATAGTCGATGCCGTCGGTCAGGCTGGAGCGATGCGACAGGAGCAGGCGAAGCGTGATCGGTACGTCCGAATGTGCCGGGTTTCGCAAGCGCCATCCAAGCCAGTCCGACACATCGCGGTCGAGGTCGAGCGTCCCCGCCTCCAGCAACCGCATCACGCCGAGCGCAACGACCAGCTTCGAGACGCTGGCGACCCGCACCGGATCGTCCGCCGTCACCGGCCGACGTGTCGCGCGATCGGCCAGGCCGCGCGCCATGACCGATGTTTCCCCGGCGGCATCGAAATCGACCCGGACCTCGGCCGGCCGCACCGCGCACGCGCCGAGGATCAGCGTGAGGGAAAGGGCGGCTCGCTTCACTGCTGGAGCTGGAAGCCGTCGAACACCGTCCGCCCGATCTCCGCCAGCCGCGTATCGCGCGCGGCCGGATCGGCGATGCCGTAGGACAGCAGCGCGATGACGACGCGGTGGCCGTTCGGCAGGGTCATCACGCCGACGTCGTTTGAGATACCGGGCAGCGTCCCCGTCTTGTGCGCCCATGGCGTTCCGGCCGGCAGCAAGGCCTTCACCCGCTTCGTGCCGGTCTTGCAGCGGGCGAGGACGTCGAACAGGAAATCGGTGCTGGCGGGCTTCAACAACGCGCCCTTGCGCAGGCGGACGAGCAGGTCGCCCATCGCGCGCGGGGTCGACGTATCGCGCGGATCGGCGTCGAACGCCGCGTTGACCGGCCAGCGTTCGTCGTCGGTCTTCCACGGCTCGACCGGCATGAAGGTGGCGAGCGCCGGACCATCGGCCTGCTTCGGATCGGTCGAATGGCCGCTGACGTCGATCAGCAGGCGGGCGATGCTGCGGTCGACGCGCTGGCCGTCGATACCCTTCGCCTTCAGCCAGCGCGTGACCGCGGCGGGGCCGCCGACCGCCTTCAGCAGCATGTCGGTCGCGGTATTGTCGCTGACCGTCAGCGACAGCTCGATCAGGTTCGCCCCCGACAGTGCGACGCCCGCATGGGGCAGTGTGTCGGTGATGCCGTCCGATCGGACACGCATCGCCTCGTCGAGTGTGTGCATCGTCGCCAGGCTCCAGCGGCCCTTGTCGACGCCATCGAGATAGGTGGCGGCGATGGCGAGCTTCACCGCGCTCGCCATCGGAAACCTCTCATCGGCGTTGACGGCGACCGTCGCGCCGGTGTCGAGGTCGATCGCATAGGCGCCGACCTTGCCGGCGTCGGTTTTCGCGATCTGCTCGACACGCGCCGTCAGGGCAGGGGGGAGGGTCTGCGCGGAGGCCGGGGCCGCGACGAGCAGCAGGGCGAGAATGGGGCGGATCATACGCCCGATACCGCCGCAAAGCCTGCCGCAACGCAAGCCTTATCGACGCATCGCGGCAGGCGGATCAGACCGGCGCCATCTCCGCCGACTTCGATCCGCACCGCGCGGTGCCTTCGCCCAGACAAATCTGACACCCCTTCGACACGGCGATGCCGTTCGACAGCTCGGCGAACATCTGGCGCGCCTCCGGGCTGTGCAGTGCGTCGACCAGTGACGGATAGTCCGACAGGCTGCCGAAGTTCGCCGTGTTGTTGAGATCGAGGCAGCAGACGCCGAGCTTGCCGGTGGCGAAGATCGTCAGCGACGGATCGGGCAGGAAACGGCAGGGCTCGGGGTTGAGCAGCTTGTGCTCGACCGTCCAGTCGTCATGCTGCTCCAGCAGCAGATTCGCATAGGTTTCCAGCGGGCGGCACGACATGAAGAGGCGCTGGCGAGCGCCGTTCACGTCGGTCCATTCGATCAGCGGCATCGGGATGCCGTGGTCGTCGAACGCATCGCGGAAGGCGTGTTCGATAAAGTCGCGATCGGTGACAAAGGCGATCGCCTGCGCCTCGGGCGGGGCCTGGGCGACGATCTCGGCGGCGATGGCTTCCCATTTGCGGACGTGCAGGGCGACGCGGTCACCGTTGGACGGGAAGGCGGCGCGGATTTCCGGCGGCACCTTCAGATCCTCATGGCCGTTGTTGACCATCTGATATAGCCGCATGTGACAGGGCGCGCGTTCGTTGACCATCTGGCGCGCAAGATTGGACACGCGGGTGACGAGCGTCTCGTAATCGCCGATCTTGGCACTGCGCGTCGCGGCGTAGCTCGCCTGATTGTCGTTGTGCATCGAGACGGCGATGCCGGTCGGATAATTGTTCGACAGCTGCTTCAACTTCTTGTCGACCAGGGTCAGGCCATGTGTGGTCATGAACGTCGGCCAGGACATGTTCTTTTCGCGGACATAAGCGATAATCTGGTCGATGTCCGGGTGCAGCAGCGGCTCGCCATAGGCGTTCAGCGCCAGCATGTTGAGGTGCAGCGTGTCGGCGATCTGGTCGATCAGCGCCTTGACTTGCTCCAGCGGCAGCCAGCTGCGCGCGACCTCGCGGTGCATGTCGGGACAGAAGGTGCACTTCTGGTTGCAGTAGTTCGTCACCTCCAGAAACAGCATGTTGATATGCGGCTTGCCGTCGATGATCGGATAGGGGCTGATGAGGTCGCGGGTCGGCGCGGCATAGGTGGAGAGGAATTCGCGCGCGGCGACCATCGCCTCCGGCAGCGCGACCGCGGCGATCTGCGGCAACTCGTCGAGCAGGCGGGTCGCATAGACGACGACCGGGGTATTGGCACCGAGCGCGAGCTTCACGCGCCACGCGCCGACCGCTTCGGCCATGCCGTGCGACAGTGCGATTGGTAACAGGACCGCGAGTTCGGTGCCGAGCGGCGTCTTCTCGCCCGCGCCCAGCGGCAGCGAGAGGGCGGTCGTCAGCGCGTCGAGCGCGGCCCGCAGGTCGCCGCGATCGGCGAGCGCCCGGACATGCGCCCGGTGCGCGGCGACGTCGAGCGGGTGCGTCGCGATCCGGGCGGGATCGGCAAGCGTCGCAGCCGGCCAGACGCTGGCGAGGCTGGCGTAACCTGCAAGCACGGCGCGCGCGGCACAGGCGCCGGCGTAAAAGAATGGAGTCGTGCGACGCGTGAGCTCGTCGTTGAGGAGCGACATGGCGACGGCGCGTTCGCTCGCCACGCCGGTCAGGACGACTAGGGACAGGAGCGATGCGTCGTCGAGGTCTGCGGTGCTGCCGCTGCCGTCGGGAAAACGTGCGAGGAGCAGAAGTTCGTAGGCGAGCTCGGCCAGCGACGGCGGCAGCGCAGCAAGCGTCGCGAGCGCCGGCCAGGCCCGGCCCGCGTCGATCGCATCGAGCGTGGTTGCGATGAGGTCGATCAACCGGTCCTGAACGACGGGGTCGTCGATCGGCAGCATGGCAAGGGCATCGATCGACAGCGGCTCGGGCGAGGCGAGGATGGCGGCATGCTTCACGGCTTCAGGCTCCTGCGCCGCGCGACTGCACGGACGATCGGGCGAAACCCTGACGAAGGATAGTTAACATATTCTCAAACGCGCCGCGCCAATACGTCCGGCCCAGAAACGAGAAGGGCCCCGGAGATCGCTCTCCGAGGCCCCATCCTCCCCATACCTTTCCGGCACGGTATCTCTACGCGAAGGACTTAGTCCTTGTCGCCCGTCAGGAAGGCCGGCGCGAACTCGGGCTCGGGGCCTTCGTCCTTGCCACCGTCCCGGCGCGGGCCACGGTCACCGTCGCCGCGCGGGCCACGATCGCCACGGTCACGGCGCGGGCCGCGATCGCCGCCGCGGTCACCACCACGGCCGCCACGGTCACCACCGCGGTCGCCGCCGTCACGGCGCGGGCCGCGATCGCTGCGCTCACCACGCTCGCCGCGCGGCTCGCGTGCGGGGCGGGTGTCCTCCAGCTCGGCGCCGGTTTCCTGGTCGACGACGCGCATCGACAGGCGAACCTTGCCGCGCGGATCGATCTCGAGGACCTTGACCTTAACTTCCTGGCCTTCCGACACGACGTCGGTCGGCTTTTCCACGCGCTCGTTCTTCATTTCGCTGACATGGACGAGACCGTCCTTGCCGCCCATGAAGTTCACGAACGCGCCGAAGTCGACGATGTTGACGACCTTGCCGTTGTAGATCTTGCCGACCTCGGCCTCTTCGACCAGGCCCTTGATCCAGTTGATGGCGGCTTCGATCTGCGACGGGTCGCTCGACGAAACCTTGATCACGCCCTCGTCGTCGATGTCGACCTTGGCGCCGGTCGTCGCGACGATCTCGCGGATGACCTTGCCGCCGGTGCCGATGACTTCGCGGATCTTCGACTTGTCGATCGAGAATGTCTCGATGCGCGGCGCGTGCGCCGACAGCTCCGAGCGAGTCTCGCCCAGCGCCTTGTTCATCTCGCCCAGGATGTGCGCACGGCCTTCCTTCGCCTGGTGCAGCGCAGCCTCGAAGATCTCCTTGGTGATGCCGGCGATCTTGATGTCCATCTGCATCGTGGTGATGCCCTCGGACGTGCCCGCCACCTTGAAGTCCATGTCGCCCAGGTGATCTTCGTCACCCAGAATGTCCGACAGGATCGCGAAGTCCTTGCCTTCCAGGATCAGGCCCATCGCGATGCCCGACACCGGGCGCTTGATCGGCACGCCGGCGTCCATCAGCGCCAGCGAACCGCCGCAAACCGACGCCATCGACGACGAGCCGTTCGACTCGGTGATGTCGCTGGTCAGGCGGATCGTGTAGGGGAATTCCTCCTTGGTCGGCAGCACCGGGTGCAGCGCGCGCCAGGCGAGCTTGCCGTGACCGACTTCGCGACGACCCGGCGCACCGAAGCGGCCGACTTCACCGACCGAATAGGGCGGGAAGTTATAGTGCAGCATGAAGTGCTGGTACGACAGGCCACCCAGGCCATCGATCATCTGCTCCGCATCGCGGGTGCCGAGCGTCGCGGTGGCGATCGTCTGCGTCTCACCGCGGGTGAACAGCGCCGAACCGTGCGCGCGCGGCAGGAAGTGCGTTTCCGCCTCGATCTGGCGGATCTGCGTGGTGGTACGACCGTCGATGCGCTTGCCGTCCTTCAGGATGGCGCCGCGGACGATGTTCGCTTCCAGCTTCTTCACCAGCTTCAGCGTGCCGAGATACTGGGCCGGATCGCTTTCCTTGAGGTCCGCGAACGCTTCGCGAGCCTTGGTGCGGGCGTCGTTCAGCGCGACCTGGCGGGCCTGCTTGTCGGTCAGCTTGTAGGCGGCGGCAATGTCCTTGCCGATCACCGACTCCAACTTCTTGAGCGTCGCCGACTTGTCGTCGACCTTGCTCAGCTCCCACGGATCCTTTGCAGCCTGCTCGGCCAGCTTGACGATCGCCTTGACGATCTCGCGGCAGGCATCGTGCGCGAACATGACCGCGCCCAGCATGACCTCTTCCGACAGTTCCTTGGCTTCGGATTCGACCATCATCACCGCGTCGTAGGTGGCGGCTACGACCAGATCCAGGTCGCCCTCGGCAACCTGCTCGTCGGTCGGGTTCAGGACATATTCGCCGTTGACGTAACCGACGCGCGCGGCGCCGATCGGGCCCATGAAGGGCACGCCCGAGATGGTCAGCGCAGCCGAAGCCGCGACCATCGCGAGGATGTCAGGCTCATTCTCGCCATCATAGCTGAGAACCTGGCAGATCGCGTTGATTTCGTTGTAGAAACCTTCGGGGAAAAGCGGGCGGATCGGGCGATCGATCAGGCGGCTGACCAAAGTTTCCTTTTCGGTCGCGCCACGCTCACGCTTGAAGAAGCCGCCCGGGATGCGACCGGCGGCCGAGAATTTTTCCTGATAGTGGACGGTGAGCGGGAAGAAATCCTGCCCTTCCTTCACCGACTTCGCGGCGGTGACGGCGCACAGTACCACGGTCTCGCCGAGCGTCGCGATCACCGCGCCATCGGCCTGACGGGCAACCTTGCCCGTTTCGAGCGTCAGCGTCTTGCCGCCCCACTCGATCGATACAGTCTTCTTGTCGAACATTATGTTTCCTTCACTCCCACCGCCAGATGCGGTGGGGGCCTATTGAGCGAGCCATTGTCGGCTCGTGGGGAGAGGACCGGAGTGTCCCAACTCCCGCATGTGCTCCCGCAGAGGCGGGAGCCCAGGGTTACGAGGGTCTATCCTCTGCAACCCTAGATCCCCGCCTGCGCGGGGATGACAAAAAGGCGGCCAGTGGCCGCCTTTTCGTCACTTGCGAAGGCCGAGCTTCGCGATGAGGGCGAGGTAACGATCGCCATCCGACTTGCGGAGATAATCCAGCAGCGAACGACGCTTGTTGACCATCATCAGCAGGCCGCGGCGCGAGTGGTTGTCCTTCGCGTGGCCCTTGAAATGCTCGGTCAGGTTGCGGATGCGCTCGGTCAGGATTGCGACCTGGACTTCGGTCGACCCGGTATCGCCTTCGGCGCGGGCGTGTTCCTTGATGACTTCCTGGCGGCGCTCTGCGGTAATCGTCATAAAATCCAGTTCCTCGACATCATTCTCAAAGATTGAAACCGCGGACGACACGGGCTTCCCCGTGAATGACCTCGACCAGCGCGACCGGAGTGTTCTCCAAGAGCGCGAAATATTGGCCATCGTCTTCGGCGATCCCGACCAGCACACGCCCCTGTCGGAGCGCCCCTGCCTGGTCGGGGTCGAGGGGTAGAGCCGGGATGTCGTCCAGCCCAGCCCTCAGCGGCAGGAGTATCTGTTCAAGGGTGCGGGCCTTAGCGGTTTCGTCGAGAAAGTCCAGTGATATCGCTTGCGGCAGGGTGAACGGCCCGGCCTTGGTGCGGCGGAGCATGGTGACATGGCCCACCGTGCCGAGGGCTGCTGCAATGTCCCGGGCGAGACTGCGGATGTAGGTGCCCTTCGAGACATGGACGGAAAACGTGGCCTCGTCCAACTCCTCCCCGGCACGGGGAGGGGGACCAGCCGCAGGCTGGTGGAGGGGGGGCTCCATAGAGGACGTTCCTTGCGGCTCGGCCCCTCCACCACCCGCTTCGCCGGCAATCCCCCTCCCCGTGCCGGGGAGGAGCTTGATGCCGTGCACCACCACATCCCGGCTCGCGAGAACCACATCCTCGCCCGCCCGTGCCAAGTCGTACGCCCGCGCGCCGTCCACCTTCAGCGCCGAATATTTCGGCGGCACCTGCGCAATCGGCCCAGTGAAGCGCGTCAGCACCGCCACCAGGTCAGCCAGCGTCGGCCGCACGCTACTTTCCGAGATCACCGCGCCCTCGGTGTCGAGCGTATCGGTCTGCACCCCGAACCGAACCGTAAAATCATAGACCTTGTTGCTGTCGAGCATCCGCCCGGCGAGCTTCGTCGCCTCGCCGACCGCGATCGGCAGCACGCCTGTCGCCAGGGGGTCGAGCGTCCCGCCATGCCCGACCTTCGCCTTGCCATAGCTGCCCTGCCTGAGCGCTCGCTTCACCGCGGACACGCCTTGCGTCGAGCCCAAGCCCAGCGGCTTGTCGAGGATGATCCAGCCGTGCACGTCAGTCACGCGCCAGCACCAGCGTGCCGGCCAGCGCCTCGGCGAAATGGCGGCGACACAATGCGACATAGCGGTCGTTGCCGCCGATCTCGGTCTGCGCGCCTTCGCTTGCGGCGCGCCCATCGGCACCGATCCGCGCATTCATCGTCGCCTTGCGCCCGCACAGGCACACCGACTTGATCTCGACCAGCGAGTCGGCAACCGCCAGCAGCCGCGCCGAACCGGGAAACAGCGCGCCCTGGAAATCGGTGCGCAGCCCATAGGCGAGCACGGGAATACCGACGACGTCGCAGACCCAAGCCAGCTGCGCGACCTGCTCGGGGGTCAGGAACTGCGCTTCGTCGACCAGCACGCAATCGACTTTCGCGCGGTCGTTCTCTTCGGCGACGCACGCGCCGATATCGGTCGCGCCGTCGAACGCGATCGCGGGCATGGCCAAGCCGATCCGCGACGTGATCGTCCGCGCCGCAAAGCGATCGTCGATCGCCGCGGTGAACAGCATCGTCCGCATGCCCCGCTCGCGGTAGTTGAAATCCGCCTGAAGCAGGGTCGTCGACTTCCCCGCGTTCATGCTGGCGTAGTAGAAATAGAGCTTGGCCATTGGGCCCGGACGCTAGTCGCTATCCAGGTCGCGCGCCACCTGATCCGAGCGCAGGATCTTGTCGATGTGGCTGCCCTCGTCGAAGCTTTCGTCGGCCAGGAATTTCAGCCGCGCGGCGTATTTCATCTTCACGCGGTGCGCGACTTCGCGCTGGAGATAGGCGGTGTTGGTGCGCAACGCCTTCAGCACGGCCTCTTCGTCCTTGCCGAGCAGCGGCTTCACGAACACGGTCGCGTGGCGCAGGTCGGGGGACATGCGCACTTCGGTGATGCTGACGACATGGCTGGTCAGCACATCGTCATGCACGTCGCCGCGCTGCAGGATTTCGCTCAGGATATGGCGGACCTGCTCGCCGACGCGCAGCGTGCGGACGGATTTTTCGGGTTGGTCGTTCTTCATTGGCCCTCTCCCAGCGGGAGAGGGAGGGGCCCGCTCGGCGAAGCCGAGTGGGAGGGTGAGGGTCGCGATCAGCGTCCTCACCTGCCCTCACCCTTCCGCTGCCTTCGGCAGCTCCCTCCCTCTCCCGATGGGAGAGGGACTTCAGATCAAAGAGTCCGCTCGCGCAGCTCGACTTCGAACGTTTCCAGATAGTCGCCGGCCTTAATGTCGGTGAAGTTCTGGCTGAACGTGACACCGCATTCGAGGCCCGCGCGCACTTCGGCAACGTCATCCTTGAAGCGGCGCAGCGAGGCGATTTCGCCCTGGTAGATGATGACATCGGCCCGGGTGATGCGCGCCTTGAGCGCCTTGCGAATGACGCCTTCGGTGACGAGCAAACCGGCCGCCTTGCCGTGCTTGCCCGCCGAGAAGACTTCGCGGATTTCGGCGCGGCCGACGACGGTTTCGAACGCTTCCGGACCCAGCTGCCCCGCCATGCCGGCGCGGATTTCGTCGGTCAGGTCGTAGATAACGTCATAGTACTTCAGCGCGACCTTATGCCGCTCGGCGATCTGGCGCGCGTTCGCGTTCGGACGCACGTTGAAGCCGATGATCGGGGCGCCGCTGGCGGCCGCCATGTTCACGTCGCTCTCGGTGATGCCGCCGACGCCCGAATGCAGGATGCGGGCGCGGATATCGTCGGTCGAGATCTTGTTGATCGCGGCGACGATCGCCTCGACGGTGCCTTGCGTATCCGCCTTCACGACCAGCGGATATTCGATCGCCTGCTTGGCCTTCAGCGCCGAGAACATCGATTCCAGGCTGGCGGGCGCCGAGGTCGTGCGCTTCTGCGTCAGGACGCCCTGGCGATATTCGGCGACTTCACGCGCACGCGCCTCGTTCTCGACGACGCTCAGCGTGTCTCCCGCCGACGGCGTGCCGGTGATGCCCAGCACTTCGACCGGCATCGACGGATCGGCCGACTTCATCTGGCGGCCCTTGTCGTCGACGATCGCACGGACCTTGCCGCTTTCGGCGCCGACGACGAACACGTCGCCGACCTTCAGCGTGCCGCGGGTGACGAGCACCGTCGCGACAGGACCGCGGCCCTTGTCGAGCTTCGCCTCGATCACGCTGCCTTCGGCGGCGCGATCGGGGTTGGCGGTCAGCTCCATCAGCTCGGCCTGAAGCTGGATCTTCTCGATCAGGTCCTCAAGGCCGGTGCGGTTCTTGGCCGACACTTCGACGTCCTGCGTCTCGCCGCCCATGGCTTCGACCTGCACGTCATGTTCGAGCAGACGCTCGCGTACGCGCTGGGCATTGGCCTCCGGCTTGTCGATCTTGTTGATCGCGACGATCATCGGCTTGCCGGCCGCCTTGGTATGATTGATCGCCTCGATCGTCTGCGGCATCAGCCCGTCGTCGGCGGCGACCACCAGCACCACGATGTCGGTCACGTCGGCACCGCGGGCGCGCATGGCGGTGAACGCCTCGTGGCCCGGCGTGTCAAGGAAGGTGATCTTCGACTTGTCCTTCAGCGTCACCTGATAGGCACCGATATGCTGGGTGATGCCGCCGGCTTCACCGCGCACGACGTCGGTGCCGCGCAGGGCATCGAGCAGCGAGGTCTTGCCGTGGTCGACGTGGCCCATGATGGTCACGACCGGCGGACGTGGGCGCAGGCTTTCGGGCGCATCCTCGACGGTATCGGTGACGAGGTCGATGTCCGAATCGCTGACGCGAACGATGTTGTGGCCGAATTCGGTCACCAGCAACTCGGCGGTGTCCTGATCGATCGTGGCGTTGATCGTGACGGGCGAACCCATCTTGAACAGCGCCTTCACCAGGTCCGCACCGCGCTCCGCCATACGGTTGGCGAGTTCGCCGACGGTGATCGTTTCCGGCACCTGCACGTCGCGGACCTGCTTGGCCTGCGGCTCGCGCGGGCCGCCGAAGCCACGCTTTTCCTTCTCGCGGGCACGCTTCAGCGCGGCGAGGCTGCGGGCGCGAGCGCCGTCCTCGTTCAGCGCGCGCGTGACGGTCAGCTTGCCGCCACGACGCTCGTCACCCTTGCGATCGCGCTGCTGCGGACGCGCCGGGGCGGCATTGTTGCGCGGGGTCGCGACGCCCGAGGGCATCGAGCGCGACTGCTGCTGCGGCGCGCCGGCCGAAGGACCCGTAGACGACGCCGTTGCCGCGGGGGCAGGCGCCGGCTCGGGCTTGGGCGCGGGCTTCGGGATTTCCGGGCGCGGCACGGGCGTGAAGCGACGCGGCGCCGGACGGGTGGCGTCGGCGGTCAGCGTGATCGGCTCGCGCGCAGGAGCCGGGGCGGGCGCGGAGGCCGGGGTCGGCGTCGGGGCCGGAGCGGCGGCGACTGGAGCCGGGGTCGGAGCCGGTGCCTGCGTTTCTGCAACGGGCGCGGGGGCGGGCATCGGCGCGGGTGCCGGGGTCGGCTCCGGCGCGGGTTCCGGGGCCGGAGCCGGTTCGGGCTCGGCCTTCGGCGCGGCTTCGGCGGCGGCACGCTCGGCAGCGCGGCGCTTCTCGTCCTCGGCGGCCTGGATACGGGCCTGCTCCTCGCGACGGCGTGCGTCCTCGAGCGCGGTCATGCGCTGCTCTTCGGCCTCGCGCAGCAGCTTCGCCTGGCGTTCCTGCGGCGACAGATTGTCGGCGGGTGCGGGACGCGGGGCGGGGGTGGCTGCTGCCGGAGTCGGCGCAGGCGCGGCGGCCGGAGCCTCCGGCACGGCCGTCTCGGCCGGCTGCGAACCTTGCGGGCCGAGCATGCGGCGGCGCTTCACTTCGACCACCACCGTATTGCTGCGGCCGTGGCTGAAGCTCTGCTTCACCTTGCCGGTCTCGACCGTGCGCTTCAGCCCCAGCGGCTGGCGCATCCCGAGTTTCGGCTTGTCGTTGTCGGTGTCGCTCATGCGCTCGCTCAAATTCCTGTGCTCGCCGAACCCGCGGTCGGGTCGGCCGTAATTTCGGGTGCCGATGGGCCTCGCGCGTCGTCGGCGCAAGGTTCAGCGGCACGTTCGGGTCCGATAAAATGCAGCCAGCGGGTCAGCGCGTCGCGCACCCGCCTGGCCGCCTGGGCGTCCGTCAAACCGGCATGTACCACATTTTCGCGGCCCAACGCCACGGACAATGTGGTGCGGGTCACCGGCAAAACCAAGCCCTTGAGGTCGGTGCCTTCACGATCCGACCCGACACGCCATGCCTGGGCCAGCTTCGCGGCGCCATCGGGACGTGCGTCGGACGCGTGAAGCAGCAGATGCAGTTGCCCGCTACGTGCCGCCGTTTCGATCCGTTCCGCACCGATCAGCAGGTGCCCGGCCTTTGCCTCCAGCCCGAGTCGATCCAGTGCGTGGCGTTCAAGCTGCTGCGCGATCCGTACGGGCAGGTCGTCGGGAACCGTTAGCTTCTCGCCCTTGAAGGCGCGGGCCAGTGCACCGCGAAGCTTGCCCTTGGCGATCGCGGTTTCCAATTCCGCGCGCGTCACGCCGATCCACGCGCCGCGGCCGGGCGCCTTGGCGCGCACATCCGGCGCGATCTCGCCATCGGGCGACAGGGCAAGACGGATCAGGCCCTCGCGCGGCGATGATTCGCGCGACAGGATGCAGGTGCGGTCGTTCATGCCACACCTCCCATCGTCATGCCGGACTTGATCCGGCATCCAGTGCCACGAACGGCGACGCCTGTGACTCTGGATCCCGGATCAAGTCCGGGATGACAGCTTACGGTGCTGGTCAGCCGACCCGTGTCATTGCCCGGATTCCGCATGCGCGTCCTCCTGAGCCGGCGACGCGCCAGTGTCCTCTTCGTCCGCGAACCAGTGCGCGCGGGCGGCCATGATGATCTCGTTGCCCTGCTCTTCCGACAGGCCGTAGCTGCCGAGCACGCCGCCCTTGTCGCCCTCGCGCTGCGGTGCCGGCTTGTCGGCGTCGGCGCGGCGGCGCGGTTCCTGCCGCTTCTTGGCGATCAGTTCGTCGGTCGCGAGATCGGCCAGGTCGTCGAGCGTCTTGATGCCCGCCTTGCCCAGCGTGACCAGCATCGCTTCGGTCAGGTAGGGCAGTTCGGCCAGAGCGTCCTCGACGCCCAGCGCGCGACGCTCTTCACGCTGCGCGGTTTCGCGACGCTCGAGCGCTTCGGCGGCACGGCTCTGGAGTTCCTGGGCCAGATCCTCATCGAAGCCTTCGATGCTCGCCAGTTCGTCGAGCTCGACATAGGCGACCTCTTCGAGCGCGCTGAAGCCTTCGGCGACCAGCAGCTGGGCCAGCGTCTCGTCGACGTCGAGTTCGTTCTGGAACGTCTCGCTGTTCTGGACGAATTCCTGCTGCCGCTTCTCGCTCGAATCGGTCTCGGTCAGGATGTCGATCGCCTTGCCGGTCAGCTGCGACGCCAGGCGCACGTTCTGGCCGCGGCGGCCGATGGCCAGGCTCAGCTGATCGTCGGGAACGACGACTTCGATGCGATCCTCTTCCTCGTCGATCACGACGCGCGCGACGTTTGCCGGCTGCAGCGCGTTGACGACGAAGGTCGCGGTGTCGGGCGACCAAGGGATGATGTCGATCTTCTCACCCTGCATTTCCTGGACGACCGCCTGCACGCGGCTGCCCTTCATGCCGACGCAGGCGCCGACCGGATCGATGCCCGAGTCATGGCTGATGACGCCGATCTTCGCGCGGCTGCCCGGGTCACGGGCGGCGGCCTTGATCTCGATGATACCGTCGTAGATTTCGGGCACTTCCTGCGCGAACAGCTTCTTCATGAAGTCAGGGTGCGCGCGGCTGAGCATGATTTGCGGACCGCGGTTCTCGCGGCGCACTTCCTTGATCAGGCTGCGGACGCGGTCGCCGACGCGGACGAGTTCGCGCGGAATCTGCTGGTCGCGGCGGATGACGCCTTCCGCGCGGCCGAGGTCGACGACGATGTGACCGAATTCGACGCGCTTGGCGACGCCGATAATGATCTCGCCCTGGCGGTCCTTGAACTCTTCATACTGGCGCTCGCGCTCGGCATCGCGGACCTTCTGGAAGATGATCTGCTTGGATGCCTGCGCCTGGATGCGACCGAATTCGATCGGGGGCAGCGGATCGACGATGAAGTCGCCGACCTGCGCGTCTTTCTGGAGCTTCTGCGCGCCCTTCAGGTCGACCTGCTTGAAATAGTCGTCGACGACCTCGACCACTTCGACCACGCGCCACAGGCGCAGGTCGCCAGTGTTCGGGTCGAGCTTGGCGCGAATGTCGTTTTCCGAGCCGTAGCGGTTCTTGGCGGCGCGCTGGATCGCGTCCTCCATCGCCTCGATGACGATGGCCTTGTCGATCAGCTTCTCCTTCGCGACCGAATCGGCGATCGCGATCAGTTCGGCGCGGTTGGCGGTGATGCCGCCGGAGGGGGACGAGGCCATGCGGGTTATTCCTCTGTTTCGATGATCTTGTCGGCGCCATCGGCCGACAGGGGTGCGGTGGCGGCGATCAGCTCGTCGGTGATGACGAGCTTCGCATCGGAAATCTGGTCGAAGGCGACGGTCATCGGCTGATGCCCGCGGACGTCGACAGTGACGGCATCGCCTTCCACGCCGGCGAGCGTGCCGTTCAGCTGCTTGCGGCCGTCGACCTTCTCGGTCAGCGTCACGCGTGCTTCATGGCCCGCCCAGTCGGCATAGTCCTTCAACCGCGTCAGCGGGCGGTCGATGCCGGGGGAGGATACTTCGAGGCGATAGGCATAGTCGATCGGATCCTTGCCCGCCTCTTCCAGCGCGTCGAACACGTCGGAAATGCGGCGCGACAGGTCGGCGCAGTCGTCGATCGTCAGCTGGCGGGTGTCGGGCCGCTCCGCCATCACCTGCAATGTCGGGTCGGACTGGCCGCCGAACATCTTCACGCGCACGAGGTCCAGCCCCAAAGCCTTGGCCTCGGGTTCAATGAGCGCGGTCAGGTTCGCGATGTCGACCAAGCGGTTCTTCTCCAAACGTCCATGCAGCCTCGCTGCCGGCCCCGGTGGGACCAGCCTCGGCATGTATGACGATGTCGAGAAGGCAAGCGCGATATAGAGCGAAGCCCCTGTCCGCGCAAGCGGCTAGCCGCGTGCGCTCGGGAATCGCCTCAGTCGAACCCGATCGCGTCGCGAACGACGTAGAGCGGACGACCTTTCGCCTCGATCAGGATGCGGCCGACATATTCGCCGAGCACGCCGAGCGACAGCAGCTGGATACCGCCGAGGAAGGTCACCGCGACGAACAGCGAAGGATAGCCCGCGACGCTCGACCCGAAAAGCAGCGTCTTGATCGCGATGCCCGCGGCATAGGTCATGGCGGCGAGCGCGACGATGCCGCCGACATAGCTCCAGATGCGCAGCGGCATGGTCGAGGACGAGGTGATGCCGTCGAGCGCCAGCGTCCATAGCCGCCAATAGTTGAACTTCGTCGTGCCGTTCGCGCGTTCGGCGCGGTCATATTCGACGCTGGCCTGGCGAAAGCCGCCCCAGGCGAACAGGCCTTTCATGAAGCGGTTGCGTTCCGGCATCGCGCGGATGACATCGACGACCCGGGCGTCGAGCAGGCGGAAGTCGCCGGCGTGCGCCGGAATTTTGTCGCGCGACAGCCGGTTGTGCGCGCGGTAGAAGAGGTCGGCGGTGCGTCGCTTCAGCCAGCCGTCGGTCGAGCGCGAGCGACGGATGCCCAGCACCACCTCGTTCCCCGCGCGCCAGGCGTCGAGCATCTGATCGAGGACTTCGGGCGGGTCCTGGAGGTCGACGTCGATCGGTACGACCGCGCGGCCGCGGACGCGATCGAGCCCGGCGCTGAGCGCGGCTTCCTTGCCGAAATTGCGCGACAGCGACAGACAGCGGATCGAGGGGTAGAGGGCGCGTGCGGCGAAAATCGCGGGCAGCGTCGCGTCGGTGCTGCCGTCGTCGACGAACAGGATTTCCCAGCCCTCGTCCGCGGCCAGCGCATCGAGGATCGGGACGACCCGCGCGACGAACGGCGCGATCGCGGCTTCCTCGTCCTGCACCGGCACGATCAGTGACAGCAGCGGGCGCACCTCCGGCCATGGTGCCGCGCGGGTGGCGGCAAAGACCTTGGCCGTGGGATCGATATACGACATGCGCGCCTCTCGCTGGAGCGCGATCAGAGGTAGGCGCGGATGGTTAACCAAAGGTCAACGTGTCCGCCGCCGGACGGCGCGCGCAACCGGGATCGGGCTCGGGCGTTGCGGAACCGATCCAGATCATAGGGAAACCGTTCATGCGCCTGACCGCAATCGCGCTCGCCACGACGCTCATCGCCTGTACCGAAGCCACACCGGGCAATGCGCAGAATGGCACCGCCCCCGCGCCCCAGGCTGCGTCGCCGGCCGCCGGCCTGCCGTTCACGGTGACGGAGGTCGCCGACCTCGATGCGCCCTGGGCGATGACCTTCCTGCCGGATGGTCGGATGCTGGTGACGGAGAAGGCGGGGCAGATGCTGCTGCTCTCGGCGGACGGCAAGCAGAAGCGCACCGTGGCGACGATCCTCGTCGACAGCGCGGGGCAGGGCGGGCTGATGGATGTCGTCGCCGCGCCGGGCTTCGCGCAGAACCGCCAGGTCTATTTCAGCTATTCGACGGCAGGTGCCGGCGGCAAGGGCGTGGTGCTGGCGCGTGGCGTCCTGTCGGGCGCGGCGGGTGCCGAGCAGCTGACCGGCATCACCGAACTGTTCCGCGCGACGCCGTTCGTCGATGGCAACGGCCATTATTCGGGCCGCATCGCCTTCGCACCCGACGGCCGCCACCTGTTCTTCACCAACGGCGAGCGGCAGAAGTTCACGCCGGCACAGGACCCCAAGGCGACGCTTGGCAAGGTGCTGCGCCTGACGCTCGACGGAAAGCCGGCGGGCGATCCGGGGCTGACCGCCAAGGGATTCCATCCCGCCGTCTGGTCCTACGGCCACCGCAACCTGCTCGGCATCGCCTTCGATCGGGCCGGCAATCCGTGGGAGCAGGAAATGGGTCCCGAGGGCGGGGACGAGGTCAACCTGATCCTGCCGGGCCGCAACTATGGCTATCCCAAAGTGTCCAACGGCCGCAACTATGGCGCGGCGACCGACGACATCCCCGATCATGCGCCGGGTGACGGGTTCGAAGCGCCCAAGGTCTGGTGGAACCCGGTGATCTCGCCGGGTGGGCTGCTGCTCTACACCGGCGCGATGTTCCCGGAGTGGCAGGGCGACCTGTTCATCGGCGGGCTGTCGTCGAAGGCGCTGATCCGGGTCGACGTGAACGGCACGTCCGCGGCGAAGGGCGACCAGTGGCCGATGGGCACGCGCATCCGCGATGCGGACCAAGGGCCGGACGGGGCGATCTGGGTGTTGGAGGACGGCGGCCGTGGGTCGAACGGCAAGGTGATGAAGCTCACCAAGCGGTAGGGCCGGCGAGTGTCGAGGCGCCGGACTTCGTGCCGCGATGTTTCGGCGCGTGTATCGCAGAACGGCCCTTCGACAGGCTCAGGGCGAACGAATTGGGGAGCGAGGTGCGCTCTATCCGTTCGGACTGAACTCTCTCCGTCGTGCTGAGCTTGTCGAAGCACCGTTCTTCGTTCCGCGAGCGCCGGAGGGGCTGATCGAAACCGGTGCTTCGACAAAGCCAACACGAATGAAGAGGTGGCGGTTTCGCAAACCCCGCCGCGGCGAAGCCGCGTCGTCGGACGTCGTTTCAGGACGCCGGCCGGGGTCGAGCCTGGACGCGGAATAGCTATGCTATTCCGCTGCTCTCCCCTTGAACCCCTGCGCGACTACATACCATTCGCTCGACCCCTTGCGGCTCGCCGGGGGCTTGGCATGTTTCACGCTCGTGAAATTGCGCTTCATTTCCGCCACCAGCGCCGAATCGGCACCGCCCGCGAAGACCTTCGCGACGAAGGTCCCGCCCTTCTCCAGCACGTCGACGGCGAAGGCGAGGCCGGTTTCGACCAGCGCCATCGTGCGCAGCGCGTCCGTCTGCGGATGGCCGACCGTGTTCGCTGCCATGTCGGAGATGACGAGGTCCGGCGCGCCGCCCAGCGCCTCGATTAGCGTATCGGGCGCCTTGTCGTCCATGAAGTCCATCTGGAAGATGGTGACGCCGTCGATCGGGTCGACCGGCAACAGGTCGATGCCGACCACCGCCGCCTTCGGGCATTTCTTGCGTACGACCTGCGACCAGCCGCCGGGTGCGATGCCGAGATCGACGACGCGCCGCGCACCGCGCAGGATGGTGAAGCGTTCGTCGAGTTCGATCAGCTTGTACGCCGCGCGGCTGCGATAGCCCTCCGCCTTGGCGCGCTTGACATAAGGGTCGTTCAGCTGACGCTCCAGCCAGCGCGTCGACTGGGGTGTGCGCCCGCGCGCCGTCTTGACGCGGGTGTGCAGGCCGCCGCCGTCCCGGCTCACTTCCGCGCCCCCATCAGACGGCGCAGGATTCCCTCGCGGATACCGCGGTCGGCGATGCCGAGTTGTTCGGCGGGCCAGATGTCCAGGATTTCCTCCAATATCGCGCAGCCCGCGACGACCAGGTCAGCGCGCTCGGGGCCGATGCACGGCACCTTCGCACGGCCGGCCACGTCGAGCGAGGCGATTCGCCGACTGACGTCGCGCATGGCGCCGGCCGGCATGATAAGTCCGTCGACCGCTGAACGGTCGTAGCTGTCGAGGCCCAGGTGGACGCTCGCCAGCGTCGTCACCGTTCCCGACGTCCCCAGCAATCGCCGCCCTGTGACGTCGTCGGGCAGGCGGGCGGCGAAGGCGGCGAAACTCGCCCGCACCAGCGCGCGCATCTCGGCATAGGTGTCCGGTCCCGCCGGCCCGACGCTTTCGGTCAGCGACACCACGCCCCATGGCGCGCTGTGCCAGTCGAGCACGGTCGGCGTTTCCGTCCGGGTGTCGATCAGCACCAGCTCGGTCGACCCGCCGCCGATGTCGAATACCAGCGCCGCGCCTTCACCCGGTTCGATCAGCGCGTGACAGCCCAGCACCGCCAGCCGCGCCTCTTCCTCGGCGGAGATGATGTCGAGCATGATGCCCGTCTCGCGATAGGCGCGCTGGATGAAGTCGGGGCCGTTCGACGCCCGGCGGCAGGCCTCGGTCGCGACCGACCGGGCGAGCGCCACGTCGCGGCGCTTCAGCTTGTCGGCGCAGACCCGCAACGCGGCGATGGTCCGTTCGATAGCCTCGTCGCTGAGCTTGCCCGTCGCGGCGAGCCCTTCGCCCAGGCGGACGATTCGGCTGAACGCGTCGACCACCGCGAAGCCCTGGCCCTGCGGGCGCGCGATCAGCAGGCGGCAGTTATTCGTACCGAGATCCAGCGCGGCATAGTGACGCGCCTGCGGCCAGCGGCCATGCGCTGGCGATCGGGGGGCCGGACGGGGCGCGTGGGCACGCGGTCCGTACGGCCCTTGGGCGGATACATCCCCCACGGCCGTAACTTTCTTCTTATCGTTCTCGTCCGTCACGACCGCGAACCGGCCGCTCGGTGCTTGGCCGCGAAGGTAACGGCTCATCGCGGAAACGACAAGGCATGTCGCCATAACCGGTTGACATGCCCCGCACACCCGGACTAGACGCCCGCCTCCATTATTGCCCGATCCTCTAATGGTAAGAGAGCGGACTCTGACTCCGTCAATCAAGGTTCGAGTCCTTGTCGGGCATCCAAAAAACCTATCCTTTGCCGCCGTACGTTTGCCCAGAGGGTCAAAAGACCCTGACCACGATGGGTCCTAGCTAGCGCGGCCGCTCGCTCCTCACATTCTCCAGCCACCCACTGGAGAACGAGCTTGCCAACCAAAAAGAAGCCAACGCGCCTCGCCGTCGTTCCCACGAATCAGCCCCTCGAGCGGCAGTTCGGGAGCGAACTGGTCCGCGTCGAAGCCGCCTTCCGCAATCCTGACATCCGCAAGCCCAAGGGCGGGCCCTGGGAGCTGGAGGCCGACAAGGTCGCTTGGACCGACCCGATGACCGGCTACGCCTGCATCATCCTGCGCGACGCGAGGGGGATGCACCTGCGCGGCTTCGTCGGCGTGCCGCCCAGCCATCCCTTCTTCGGCCGCTCGACCGGTTCGCTCATCGGATACCAGATCGGCATCCACGGCGGGCTCGACTACGCACGCGACTGTCAGCGGCACGAGCCTGAGTATCGCAGCATCTGTCACGTGCGTGAGATCGTCCGGCGCCCCGAAAAGATATACGAGAAAGACGCGGCGAAGGCGCACGACGACGCCTGGTGGCTCGGCTTCTCCTGCAACCAGCCCGGCGACGTCTGGCCGGGAGCCTATGGCATCGTGCACACGAACGAGCCCGTCCACGGCGTAAACGCCGCCACCTACAAGGATGAGCACTTCGTCTATCGAGAGTGCTTGCGCCTGGCGCTCCAGCTGAAGGCCGTCGAGCAGGGGAGGCACCCAACGGAAGCGGACCCCGGTCCCGCCACCGCCGCCTACGACCTGCACGACCACTGGAGGGCGTGAGCGATGCCCCCCGAGCAGATCGATCCCGAACTCCCGTGGGGCTACTGGCTCCGCGTCCAGAGCGTCCGCGGCGCCCCGGTGTTCGTCGACGACCAGACCGGCGAGCAGTGGCGGACGCTGCGGTCCGCCTTCTGGAAGGGTCGGCTCGGCATGCAGGCCGACGACAAGGAGCCGCCGCCCGAGCATCTCGAGCTGGTGCATGCCGTGCTCGCCACCCGTGCGCGTCGCGCATACGTCCAGGAGCCCGAGGAGGTCGCGGACCTGTTCTCCGGCAGCCGCCTCTTCCGCGGGATCATCTACGACTGGATGTTCGCAGCGGGCCTCCTCGGCAGGTCGGGCGATCCGGGCATCGAAACGCTGGTGACCCCCGAGGGCTGGTCGGCGCTTGCGATGCTGCACGCGACGCGACCATATTCGATGCGCCAGCGCCGACCGTCGGGCATGACCGTCCGCGACCTCCTCGAGGTCGGGCTCGGGCCGGAAGAGCGCGAGGAGCGGCTGGCGAGGGTCGAGAGGACCGCGATGACCTGGGACGTCTGCTTCATGCGGCAGATGGACGCCGGCCGGCCTTCGGTGATCCTGACGCGGCGCGGCGACGGACCGGTGCCGCTGAAGCAGACCGTATGGGCGCTCGCCTTCGAGACCGAGCTCGCCCGCGACAACTTCTTCGAATGGATCTGCTTTCGAATGGACCGGTGGGACGCATGGTCCGAGATCGCCGGGAACAGCAGCGCGAAGGAGCTCACCCACAAGCTGCTTTCGGTGATGGCGTCCTCGCTGCAGCCCCATCGTCCTGAAGCGCCCCCCATGATGCAGGCGGACTATCGATAGGATCGCAGCGTCGCTCGATCCCCGGTCTCGGCACCGACGCAGGCGGGTGAGCGAGACCACCGACTCACTCCAACGGAAGGAACAGGCGTTGAAGCAGTATCCGTTCAAAGATCCCGGAGTCAGCCACTTCATCATCGAGAAGCATCGCAGGATGTTCGATGAAATCCGGTCAGAGGTGATGGGGCGAACGAAGGGCTCGGCCATCGTCCGCGACGGACGCGTCGGCTTCGGAACGGTCGCGGCGGTCGGTCCCGTCTGGCGCAGCGGCCTGGCCCTTTCCATGTGGAAGTGGCGCCACGCCGACCCGGCGGAGTATCCGGAATGGATGGGGGCAACCGAGTTCGTCGACGACCCCCTTGGCGTCCCGCCGGAGACTTCGCTGGGGACGCGCATGATCCTGGCCGAGCAGTTCGCCGAGGTCGCCTCGCGCATGTTCGATCCCGAAGACGTCGGCTTCACGACGCGCGCCATCGAGATCGTCGCGGCCACCCCAGACAGGCCTCCGGGGATCGAGCGCGGCGAGGACGTCGATCTGCTGGCAATCGAGCTCTACGAAGGGGTGCCGATGCCGAAGATCATCGACCGGCTGGTGCAGATCGAGGTCGACATCGACCGGGGGTGGTTCAGCTACGGCGGCTTCTGGCTGCAGGTTCAGATCTGGCACCGCGCCGAGCGCGTGAACGCGGCGCGCGCGTTGCTGGGCAAGGACCTGCTGCCGATCAGGCTCCCGGGGCTCAAGGCGCTGGAGAGGCGGGCCGACCTCCTGATGGACGCGAAGCGAGAGCGATCGCAGGGTCAGTGCGGCGGAGGGCCCGCGACGACGACCTAGCGGGAAAGCCCGGATCCGCCCGGATTGGCCGTGGTGACGTAGGCCTCCGACCTGGACTTCCCGGACGTATCGACGCTGGTGATGGTAATCGCGGAGCTCCAGCGTTCGCAGGGATGCCTACCTGCCAGAACTCGCCGGCGATTATCCATCCTCTGAAGGCGAGCATGGTGTCGCCCAGCCAGACCTGCACGTCGGTCGCGCCTTTGCTCCCCACGTTCCGCACCTGCAGCACCACGCCTGTTCCGGCCGAGCTGACATCCACGGCGACGACCTTGGCCAGGTCCGCCTTTGCGGTCCTGATGCTGCTGAATGCGCCGACCCAAGCGAGGGCGGCTCCCGCCCACGCCACTGTGAAGGTCGAAAATTCCAGAGTGTTCATCTGAATGGATTAGGAAATGGAAGTTGGGAAATTTCTCACGCAGCTCGCGACCTTCGTCGCCTACTCGGCGACGCCGGTGATCGCCGCGGTCTTCGTCCATCGGGCGGTTAGGAGCCGCTCCCTGCCTGGTCGCCTCGCGGGCTGTCTCGGCGTCGTCGCCTGCGTGTGCTGCGGCTACGTTCTGGCGAGGAACCTCCTCTGACAGCCCTGCTTGCATGCGGTCGCGCCGGCGCTGGTTGCGCGGTCCGAGCCGTGACTCTTGGCGAATGGAAATCATCCGAGCGGGAGTTGGGCCAGCGGCTCACTCCGCGCGCGGCAGGCAAGAGCGATGATGCGTCGGCATCAAGGAGATCGAAATGCACGGCCTGACCGCCATCGTCCTTTCCGTGACGACGGCCCAATCGTCCGACGCCCGCGTGTTCCTTGCCGCCTCACCGGCGCAACCTGCGGAGAAAGGAAGCCGGCTTCAAGCGGATCGTCCCGCTAGCATCGGAGACGAGATACGCGTCGCCGCGGCGGCGATCGACGAAGTCGCGGAAGCTCAGCCGCAGCAGAGCGCCGTCGACCACGGAGGGAGCGAGCCGGAAGTCAATCGTCTCCCCCGGCCCGATCGCACCAAGCGAGATAGCGTCGTCGTCAATCTCGAGGCGGACGCGGTTCGCGACGGTCGGACCGAGGTTGACAAGCCGTCCTTCGAGACCGGTGCCGGCCGCATCGCGCGCGAGCCCCCGGACGGCCAGGATCGCACGCTTCTCCGCTACGGCCAGCCGGAGCGAGGACCTGGCACCCCAGTGAGTGACCACATGTCCGGCATACGCGACAAAGCAGGTGAACGTGACTCCGAGAAGAGCGCCGAGCGCGGTCTCGTCCAGCCCCGAACCGAACGCCGTCAGACCGTCCAGAAGCTCCTTCATCTCTTCATCGCCCTCATCGGCGGAGCTCTCATTGGCTCCGGTTGCGGAAGGAGCCACCTGCCGGTCTTTCGTTCAGATCGGGTTATCGGCTGCGTGACCGCGCTCATCGGCCTGGCGGCCGTCGCTGTCGGAATCGGCTTCCTGGCGCACTTCTCCGGTGGCTGAGAGATCCCGGCTTCGCTCGGAAAGCGGCCATCTCAGCCTTCTTGAGACGGGATGAGACGAACGCAGGCCACCCGGGCGAAGCCCAACCGCTTTCAAAAGCAGAGTTCACGATCCCTTATAGGAAATTTGCCATGCTCGGTACATGTCTCGCACGCGAAATGCGCTTCAAGTGGTCGCCGGGGTCGTGATCGCGCGAAACCTGGACAGCGCCGTCGACGCCCTGGGTCTCAGCAGCCTCCTCACCAAGGCACCTGCCGCGATCGCCTCGGTCGACGCCCTCATCCTCGACAAGTGGGTGCTGGCGACATCCACGCTCATCGTCGGCATCACGATCGGCGACTGGATCGTGCGCCGTTCGCTCTCGTTCGAACAGCGACCAGAAAGGCTGCCGCTGGCATGGCTGTCGCGCCGGACGGCGTCCGTCCGCCGGGCGCTGCTTCATCCCAACACCTACGGTCGCCTCTTCGACATGCCTCTGGAACTAGCGACCCTCGACCAGGCGCTGACGACCCACGGCTTCCCATCGCTGCCCTCGATCGATCCCGCATCCAACCGGATCGGGGAGACAGTCGACTATCTGACCGTGATCGGGAAGCTCAGTCCGGAGACCATCGATCGCGCTCGTGCGCGCGCAACCGTTCTCGTGGCGACGCTCGCCCAGTCAGACACCTCGCCGCCGGCTCCGCCTTTACGTGCGAGCCGACTGCGCGAGGCGCTCAAGGCACTCGTCGAACCAAGATGAATCGCCGCCCCACTGCGGAATCCGCGGGACGTGGTTGTCGCCCGACCGAGTCCCAGCGGTGGGCATGCTCGGGCCCAAACCCTATCGTCGCTTCGTCGACGCTCCGCTGAACCTACGACTTCGACCCAGCGCTGACCGCTCACAGCTTTCCAACGCTGCCGTTGATCGACCGGCTGCCCGATGGGATCAGCGATACCTTCGACTACCTGGCCGTGATGGCAGGCCTAGCTGCGGCGCGCGCAACGACTGCGGCGTCGAAAGCCTGGAGGGAAGGGGCGAGCACGTCCTCGTCGGCACGCCGCGCAACCCTTCGCCACCTCCTAGGCCGCTTCGGATTCCGAACTCGCCGGCATTCGGATCAGGTGGTCGAACGCGGACAGCGACGCCTTCGAACCTTCCCCCATCGCGATCACGATCTGCTTGAACGGCGTGGTCGTCGCGTCACCCGCGGCGAACACGCCCGGGACGGAGGTGCGACCATGCGCGTCGACCTCGATCTCCCCATGCGGCGACAGGTCGAGGACGCCACGCAGCCAGTCCGTGTTCGGCACGAGCCCGATCTGCACGAAGACGCCCTCGACGTGCACCCGTCGGGTCTCGCCGGCTGCACGGTCGACATAGGTCAGCCCATCGACCTTGCCGCCGTCACCGTCGATGGCGGTTGTCTGCGCGTTCAGCAGCACTGTGACGTTCGACAGGCTGCGGAGCTTGCGTTGAAGGACGGCGTCAGCCCGAAGCTGATCGCCGAACTCGAGCAGCGTCACGTGGGCGACGACGCCCGCGAGGTCGATGGCGGCCTCCACGCCCGAGTTGCCGCCGCCGACGACAGCGACGCGCTTGCCCTTGAAGAGAGGACCGTCGCAGTGAGGGCAATACGTCACGCCCCTGTTGCGATAGGTGTCCTCGCCCGGCACGCCGAGCGACCGCCAGCGCGCCCCCGTCGAGAGGATCACCGAGCGGGCCCGCAGCGTCGCGCCGCTCTCGAGCCTCACCTCGTGGAGACCGCCAGGGCTGCGCGCGGGAAAGAGCGCCTCGGCACGCTGCAGCGTCATCACGTCGACGCCGTATTCGGCGACGTGGCTTTCCATCTGGGCGACGAGCTTCGGCCCCTCGGTGCGCTGGACCGAGATGAAGTTCTCGATCGCCAGGGTGTCGAGGACCTGACCGCCGAACCGCTCGGTCGCGAGGCCCGTGCGGATGCCCTTGCGCGCGGCGTAGATCGCCGCCGCGGCCCCCGCAGGGCCGCCGCCCACGACCAGCACGTCGAAAGGCTCCTTCGCGGCGATCTTCTCGGCGGCGCGCGCGTCGGCGTTCGTGTCGAGCTTGGCGAGGATCTGCTCCACGTCCATCCGGCCCTGCGCGAAGGGCTGGCCGTTCAGGAAGACGGAGGGCACCGACATGATCTGCCTCGCCTCGATCTCTCCGCGGAACAGGCCGCCCTCGATCGACGTGTGGCGGATGCGCGGATTGATCACGCTCATGGCGTTGAGCGCCTGCACGAGGTCCGGGCAGTTCTGGCACGTGAGCGAGAAATAGGTCTCGAACTCGTAGTCGCCGGGAAGCTCCCGGATCGCGGCCTGAACCTCTTCGGACATTTTCGGCGGATGACCGCCGACGTGAAGCAGGGCGAGCACCAGCGAAGTGAATTCGTGGCCGAGCGGGATGCCCGCGAAGCGCACGCCCACCTCGGTGCCGACGCGACGGATGAGGAACGACGGACGGCGGGCGTCATCGTCGCTCCTGACGACCGACACGTCGGCGTGAAGCTCGGCGATCTCGTTGAGGAGCGACCACATGTCGCGCGACTTCGCATCCTCGTCGAGCGAGGCCACGAGCTCGACCGGTTGGCGCAGATTGGCGAGATACGCCTTCAGCTGGGACTTGAGAGATTCGTCGAGCACGGGAGGACTCCAGGGGAATTCGGTGATGCGGGGCCGGCGGGAGACCGGCCCCGCGATCGTTCAGATCTTGCCGACGAGGTCGAGCGAGGGAGCGAGCGTCTCGGCGCCCTCCTCCCACTTCGCGGGGCAGACCTGGCCAGGGTTCGCACGGATGTATTGCGCCGCCTTGATCTTGCGCAGCAGCTCCATCGCGTTGCGGCCCACGCCTTCCGACGTGACCTCCATCAGCTGGATCACGCCGTCGGGGTCGACGACGAACGTTCCACGGTCGGCGAGACCCTGTCCCTCGCGCAGCACGTTGAAGTTGCGCGCGAGCGCATGGGTCGGATCACCCAGCATCGCGAAGCGGATTTTGCCGATCGCCGGCGAAGCGTCGTGCCACGCCTTGTGGCTGAAGTGCGTGTCGGTCGACACCGAGTAGATGTCCACGCCCATGCGCGCGAAGGTGTCGTGGTTGTCCGCGACATCCTCCAGCTCGGTCGGGCAGACAAAGGTGAAGTCGGCAGGGTAGAAGAAGAAGACGGCCCACCGCCCGCGCACGTCGGCGTCGGTGACGGTGACGAACTTCCCGTCCTTGTAGGCCTGCGCGGTGAACGGCTTGAGCTCGGTTCCGATGAGTGACATTTTCGCTCCTTTGTTGCACTGCGGCATATGGGTCATCCGGCAGAGCGATGGAACAGGGGTCGCGATTGGTTTCATCGATCACAGTGAACGCCTCGGTCCGAAACCGAGCGAGCAGCCGGCCGACTCACACGACGGAATGGTGACGGCGGCCGGCCGCTGACACCGCCGGAATTCGCGTGCAACGTGCCTTGCCGCCAGCCGCTGGCTGAGGACGCCGAGGACGCCGTCGTCACCTGAGCGCGTAGCGCTCGCGCCAGGTCTTGCGCGTGACGATCGGCTCGCGCGAGCCGGCGTAGACGTCGTTGACCAGCCAGTCGATCTCCTCCTCGCACTGCTCCCGGGTCGCGACGAAGCGCCACCGCTGCCGCCGGTCCTTGTCCCACGCGTAGCCGCGCTCGCGTAGAGCCGCGCTCATGGCGAACGGCGTTCCCGGCGCCTCGATGAGCCAGTTCGGGCGCGAAGCGTTCCTGATGAGCTCCCGGATGACGATCTCGCCCGAGCCCAGGCGGTGGTCGAGCACCCGCACCAGCGCGTGCACGTCGTCGGAGGCCCGGTGGGGCTCGTGGAAGCCCCCGCAGCGATGCAGCAGGCAGCCGAGCTTGCTGCACTCGAACCCGTGGCCCGACCAGTCGAGGTCGCGCAGGCTGCAGATCCACGGTCGCGGAGGAAGCTCGAGCCGCCTGTCGACGAAAGGGCGGTCGAAGCCCGCGTTGTGCGCCAGGATCGCGTCGGCGGACACCAGCATCGCATAGGCCTCGCCGTCCGAGATGCACCGGCCCGCCACGTCCGCGTCGGTGATGCCAGTATGCCTGGTGATCTTCGGCGGTATCGGCGCGCTCGGCTGCTCGAGCCAGTTGCGCGTCGCGCCCGTCGAGACGAGCTCGCCTTCGCCGTCGACCGTCACGCACTGGATGCCCAGCTCGATGATCTCGTCGGTCCGGGGATCGAGGCCCGTCGTCTCGACGTCGACCACGGCGATCGTCAGGTCGGACAGCGACTTCTGGCGCATCGTCCGCCGCCCCATGCCGTCGGCAAGCCGAAGCACCCTGAAGCGCGGATGTCTGTCGAGCGCGATCGCGATCGCGTTGGCGGGCACGCTGACCGCAGCGTAGTCCGCGTCACGTCCCCACTTCATGCGAACCTCCGCTCGATCGTGACGTCGAATTCGGCGGCGGACCCGCTGCCGGTAGGGCTCGCCGCTTCGTCCAGAAGCGCCATGAGCGAGGGCGTGACCAGCTCCGCCACCCTGGAGTCCGCGTGGTCCACGCCTTCCGTCACGACAGCCTCCGACGCGATCCAGCCGCCATATCTGGCGGCCAGCCTCCCGAGGAACGAGCGACGGCTCCCGGACACGATCGCGCAGAAGGCGAGCGACGGACGATCGCCGGCGCCATCCAGGTCGAGGATGGCGGTGAATAGACGTCTCGACCCGGAACCGGCGGCGTTCGGGCGCACCACCGCGGCTAGCCCATGCGCCGGGCATTCGCGGCCATCGTCCTCGAACAGCAGGTCCCTCGCCACGGCGCCATCGCCGGCGCTCCCCGAAGCGGGCTTCACGCCGCGAACCTCCGCTCGAGGACGATGTCCAGCCCGCGACCGAACTCCCCCTGCGGCTCGCTCTCCGCCAAGGCCAGCACGCCCAGCAGCCCATCCGGAACGAGGACCCCGGCCGACGGATGGTCGAGGTCGATCCCCTCGACGATCACGAGGTCGCGCGTCAAGGCGCTGCCGAAGCGGCGCGCGAGGTGACGGCGCATCGCTTTAGGGTCGGGCTGGACCGATGCGCAGAAGGCCTGGACGCGACGCTCCCTTCCGAATTCCAACCCGTCGATGAAACAGGTGAAGAGCCTGCCGCCTACGGAGGCGGCCTGGACGGGCTCGCCCTCATCGTCGAAGCCGTCGTCGTCGACGTCGTCGCCTTCCTCGAGCAGTTCGTCCATCTCGTCGGCCCCGGCGTCTAGGCGGAGGCGCAGACCGTGGAGGATCGTCGCGCGCAGGAAGCCGTCGTGGTTCTGGCAAGCGTCGATCGCGGCCGCGCCGCGGAACAGCGCCTGCGGCGCCGTCAGCCAGTCCACCGGATCGATGCCCATGCCATCCTCGGCGAAGCGCGCTCCGGTCGCAGCCGAGACGGTCGCGAGCCGCTGGAGGCGACGATGCGAGGTGACGATCGGCAGATCGTCCAGACCGTCCGGCTCCAACGGATCGGCCGGCGCGAAGACGGCGGCGCCGTCGACGTCGAGGTCAGGGCGGCGGTCGAATCCCGCACCGGCGAACATGGCTAGCTGCATCGCGAACTCCCGTGATTATGATCCGATTTCATCAAGCCGACGCCCAGCAACCCGGCGTCCCACCTGATACTTCGGTATTCGTGGAAATATTGCAATGATAAATTCGCGAAAGGAGGTTAACGCGTGACGATGTCGCTCGACTTGACCCAGTCAGCGCGCTAATGCCCACTATATGGGACCAGCCGAGGCCGTCAGAATGTTCGCGGCGCTAGGGCAGGAGACGCGCCTCTCCGCGTTTCTCAGCCTGCAGCGCGCCGGCCACGTCGGCATGGCGTCCGGCGACATCGCCAAGGAGCTTGGCGTTCCGCACAACACGCTGTCCGCCCACCTGGCGATCCTGGTCAACGCCGGGCTTGCCACCTCCGAGCGTCGCAGCCGGTCGATCATCTACCGGGCCGCGCCGGGCGCTTCGTCGTCGCTGATGGACGTCCTCCTGCCCCAGTCGCCAAACAGCTGAAGTCCGAAAGGCGGAGCCCGGTGTCGACGGGTTCGGTGGACCGCGTTGCTCGCTCTCGAGCCGGAGGGGCGAGGCCAGCATTGTCGCGGCAAATGGCGGGGTAACGTCCGTCGCGCCCCCCGCACGGGTCGCTCAATCGATATCAGTCTGCCGCGGTCGGAACATCGTCGCTCTGCGTTGATCCACGGCGCGGAGGCGTCGATCAAAGAAACTTTGTGCAGTGCACAACGGTTGAGGCGGCATGACACAGAAGCCGAACAGAAAGTCTGTCCGCCAAGCAGAGCGGACTACCCCATCCAAGTCGTCCTGGCTCCGCAGCATCAACAGTGACAAGAAGTGGCTCGCGGGCGGCTCCGGCGTGGCAGTGCTAGCGGCCCTCGGCGTGTTCAACCGGGCGAGGGCAAGACGCGCCGAGACGGATTCTCCGCCGACCGGGAAATTCGTCGAAGTCGATGGCGTAAGGCTCCACTACGTCGATCGTGGTTCCGGCCCCGCCGTGCTGCTTCTCCACGGCAACGGCGCGATGCTGCAGGACTTCGAGCTCAGCGGCGTGCTCGAACTGGCCGCGCAGCATCACCGCGTCATAGCGTTCGATCGGCCCGGCTTCGGCCACAGCGATCGTCCGCGTTCCACGGTCTGGACTGCAGCAGCGCAGGCCGATCTGATCGCGAAAGCGCTTAGGCGGATCGGCGTAGGGCCGGCAGTCGTGGTCGGTCACAGCTGGGGAACGCTGGTCGCGCTCGCGATGGCTCTCGATCACCGCGAGGCGACCGCCGGCCTGGTGCTGCTATCGGGATACTATTATGGCACCGTCCGCCCGGACGTCCTGCCGTCATCGATACCGGCCATCCCGCTGCTGGGAGACGTCATCGCCAACACGACAGCGCCACTGACCGCGCTCCTGACCGGACCGGCCGCGGTCAAGGCGAGCTTCGCGCCCGCAGAAGTCTCGGAAAAGTTCGCTTCCTTCCCGAGGGCCCTGGCCCTGCGTCCGTCGCAGGTCCGCGCTACGGCGGCCGACGCCGCGATGATGGTCCCGTGCGCTGTCGGACTGAGCAAGCGATATGGCGAACTTGATCTTCCCGTGATCCTCATGGCCGGCCAGGGCGATCTCATCGCGCACGTCGGAAAGCACAGCGAGCGGCTTGTCGGTGAGATAGACGGTGCCGAGTTGCGAACGGTGAGCGGGCAGGGTCATCTTCTTCACTACTGGGTGCCCGAACAGGTCGTTACCGCTATCGCCGACGCCTGGCGTTCCGCATGACGGGGCGTCAATCGCCTCCTTCGCTATTCGACGCTGCCCTTCTCCGGCGACCGCGCCGCGGCTGAGTCGCTCGACGTGATGCTTCGAAGATCAGCAGTTTACCGGCCCTTAGGGGGCCGTTTCGCCACCCCCGAGCAACGCCGGGGACGGCCGGTAATCCGCACGCTCGAGCGCGCGCGGGAAGCGGGAAAGTCTCTTGAGAACCGCAGCCAAACCGAAGGCGAAGGTCAGCTTGCACCTTTACACTTGACGGCTCTAGTCGCGCTGGCGGACCTCGTCGGCCAGCGCGCGTCCGACTCGCTCGGCGAGCTCGACCTCCTCGAGCGTCGGCACCACCGCATGCCCCGATGCATCGTATCGCGCCCGCGTCCGATCGTTGGATAGCCGATTGAACAGCCTGACGAAGTTGGCGTCGCCGTTTCCCAGCCTGGTCCATAGGTTGATGCCGCTCGCCACGCTCTTGTGGCTGCGCGAATCTCCGGCCGAGCTGTGGCTGAGGATCAGCTGAACCTTGCTCAGCAGCTCGCACGCGCTGAACAGCGTGTCGACCGCGGGCGCGCCAAACCCGCTCTCCACGGAGAACCGGGCCGTCGCCACGAACTGCAGCGCACTTGCCAGCAATTCCGCGCAACGGGCCCGGCCGTTGCGGAAGTCGAACATCGTCGCCCAGCCGTTGCCGCGCCAGAAGATCGTGAAGTGACCGCAGTCGAGCTCCTCCTCGATCAGATCGAAGCTCAGAATGCGGCTCAGGTCCTCGATTTGAAGGGGCCGTCCGGGCGCCGCATCCTCGACATCGAGGCGCATGACACCCTTAACCTCCTCGTTGAGCCGCACCTGTCGCGAACCGTCCTCCGGCTGGATGAGCTGATCGTTGGTGGCGATCGTCACCTGCGTCAGCGAACCGTTCCTGAAATAGAAGTGCACAGAATAGTCGTGGCCCGCGAGCTCCAGGCTCGGGATCCGAAGCAAGCTAGACGCCCCGTCGGCCAGAGTTCTGGCGTCAACCGAAGGAATGGCCTCCGGGCGTGTCGCTCGCACCTGGTCGGGCGTCATTCCATACGCGACGTCCTGCCAGAGCAGGGGGCCGACCGCCTGCGCCACGACCGAGTTCGGCAGCGCCTCCGCCCCGTCAGATGCGCGCGGCACCGGTCCATGCTCGGCTTCCGAAGAAGGAGCGGGGGCCGGTGCCGTGGCCGCGGCGGGTCTGCGGCGGAAAAGGCTGAACACCATCGCTTTATCTCCTTAGAGCGGGGGCAGCGCCGGCGTCTGGCTTGGTGCACCCAGCACCGATGCAAGTCGGCCAGCAGCCGAAGCCAGTGCCTGGGCGCGACCGTTGGACGAGACCTGCAGCAGCTCGTTCAGTCCGTTGCGGCTCTGCAGATGGATCGTTTCGTAGAGGCAGATCGGCAGCTGCCGGTTGTCGGCGAACCTACGATCCGGCCCGCCGCTCTTGTTGGGATGCTTCCACGTCTGGCCCACGATCTGCGCGTCAGGCGGAACCTGCTTATCCTCGATGAACCGAGAATCCTGCCACCGAACGTCGAGGATGTCGTAGGCGACCGCCCCGACCTTTCCGCTCTCCACTACAAGCAGCACGTCCGGGAGCCAGTAGAGCGTCTCCTTGCCCACCTTCATGAACGGCGGCGTGACGTTGGTCTTCAGGACGCGCGGCAGGGCGTATCCGAACTCGGTCGGCCGCTTGTCGATGATGGTCGTCGCGCCGGCGTTGCGCTTCCATGTGTGGATGTCGCGCACCGCTCGTCCAACGCGGCAACGACGGTCTCGGCGACTCCGCGATGGTCTTCGATGCGCTCCACTGGGTCAGCGCCGGCGGCGCCGACATCGTGTCGATGTCGCTCGGCTTCGATTTTCCCGGGTTGGTGGCCGCGAGCTCGATCAGCTCGGTGCGGCCGCTGTGCGAATATCCGAGAGCGAAGCCGTAGATGCCCCAGGCCTGACCGCGCGCCCAGCAGCTGTCGTCGGCGTAGCCCTGATGGGTCGTGCCGTGCGACGGCTCGCCCGTGCGGGTGTCCATGTGGAAGGTGTGGAAGGTCGATGCGTCCGGCCGCACGAGATGGCGGGCCGCCTGCGTCAGGTGCCGCTCCGCCGCGTCGCGGAAGCGTCCGTCGCCGGTCAGTGCGGTCGCCCAGTAAAGCAGCGGCAGATTGAGGTTGCAGTCGATGATCATCCGTCCGGCCTGCTCCGGATCGTTCAGGTCGCCCCAGGCCTGGATCACCCCCGACACGGGATCGAACCGCTCGAGCAGCAGCTCGGCAGCCATCAGCCCGGCGCGGCGCGATGGCTCGTCGCCGACCAGCGACCACGCCGCGCACGCCGAAGGCGTGTAGAGGAAGCCGAGGTCGTGATGGGCGACGTTGATGCGTCGCTCGGCGCGGTCGAGGAAATCGCGTGCCTGCGCGAGCGCGACTTCCCGATAGCCGTCGTCACCGCTCAGCTGCCAGGCGAGCCACAGCTCGCCCGTCCAGAAGCCGTTGGTCCATTCGACGTTGTCGATGGCCGGATAAAAGCCTCCTTCGCTGGACGGCGCGGGATATCGACGCGTGAACTGCGGCAGCGCTCGCTGGACGCGCGCCAACGCGCGGTCGACCGCACCGTCGACAGCTTCGGCTGAAGGAATGGCGATGGCATCGAATCGAGCGCGATCGCGGACGGGTTCGTGGATGATGTTGGTCATTGGATCAGTGTCTGAAGGGCGCGACGTCGGCGGCCGGTTGAAGCTGGGCGAGCGCCGGAGCGCTCTCCGGCGGGGGAGGTTCGGCAACGTCCAGCGGCCGCCCCCTCGCGTCGGTCCGCGGGGTCGGGGAAAGCGCGAACCAGGAGGCGATCCAGAAGACGAGCGCGCCGCCGGCTATGAGGGCGTAGGTGGCGGGAAACCCGATCACGTCATAGCCGCGCCCAACCAGCGGAGAGAGGACGGCCAGACCCAGGGAATGGCCGAAGCTCACGCCGACAAGATAGACGGTTGAGGCAAAGCGCGTGTCGAAGTGGTAGGCGATGTAGCGGAAGATCGACACGGCAAGAATGGGAAGTTCGACCGAGTGGAGCATCTTGCATGCCGAGATCGTCAGCGGCCCGGTCGCGAGCGCCGATCCGCCGATGCGCAGCACCATGATCGCGCTCGCGAGCAGCAGTCCGCGCTTCGCTCCCGTCCGCATCACGATCAGCGGCGCGACCAGCATCAGAGCCGCTTCGAGGAAGATCTGCGCCGAGTTGAGGTAGCCGAACATCACGTTTCCCTCCTCGCGCGTCGGGAACATGGATGCGAAGTAGACGGGAAACTGCTGGTCATAGACCAGGTAGAGGTTGGTCACCCCGAGGATCAGGACCATGAAGCCCCAGAACTTCCGGTCGGCCAGCACCGAGAGGGATTCCCTAGGCGTCAGCGCCGGGGCGGCCGGCGCATCGGCGGGATCGGAGATCCGGGTCGCGAGGATGATCGGGATCAGAAGCAGGCCCGCTGCCGAGGCGAGGACGAAGTTGATGCGGGGATCGAGGTTGTAGAGGCGGCCGGAGAAGAGGGCTGCGGTCGCGAAGCCCAGCGAACCCCACAGGCGGGCCCGGCTGTATTCGAAGCCATACCTGCGACCCACGCGGTCAACGAAGGATTCGAGCGCGAAGCTGCCCGAGACGAACGTGAGTCCGAGATAGAGACCCCCGACCACGGCGCCCGCGACGAGGTTGAACCGCAGCAGGGGCGCGTAGACGAAAGTGAAGAACAGCCCGCACATCAGCACCAGACAGGCGAGGAAGACTGGAACGTGGCGTCGGAGTCCCAGCCGGTCGGAGACGTATCCGTAGAGCGGCTGGCAGGCCATCGCGGCGATGAAGTTCGCGGAAAACACCGTGCCCGCCTCGACGCCGTTCAGCCCGATGTGCCCTTTCAGCCATATGGCCAGGAACGACATCGCGCAGGCCTGCGCGAAGAAGAACAGGAACATGAAGGCGCTGAGGAGGACGTAGTTTCGCCGGCTTCCTAACTCGTCAGCCACAAATTTCGTCCTCTTCCACGATCGTTTGACTATGTTTCGGTTATCGTTATCAGTGAATTTGTGACCTGGCAACGGGGGTGTGAGCGGGCGAACCGACCACCTTCGTCGGTCACTGTCCTGGAGCGTCCGATCCGAGAGAGGCTGATGTTTTCTTCTCGGGGATAGACTACGCGTCCGGGGCAAGGCGACCGGCAGTGGAAGAGGATGCGGGTGAACGAAACCGACGAAAAGCCGAAGGACGACCAGCAGCCGACGCGCCGGTCGACCGTCACCGTTCACGACGTCGCCCGGCTTGCGGGCGTCTCATCGATGACCGTGTCGCGCGTGGTAAACGGAACGAAGGTGCGCGAACCCCTGCGCGTCAAGGTGCAGGCGGCGGTCGAGGAGCTGAACTACGTGCCGAACGTGGCCGCCCGCGCGGCCCGGTCCGGAACCAATCGCATCGGCGTCCTCTTCAGCAACCCGCGGTCCTCCAACCTCGGGGACTTCCTGATGGGTGCGTTCCAGCAGGCCGGAACCGACGGCACGCAGATCATCGTCGAACCCGCCGCAGGCCACAGGCACGCCGTGGATGCGGTCCGCAAGCTCGTCGAGATGGGGGCGGACGGGATCATACTTCCCCCGCCTCTGTGCGATTCCCTCGAGGCGCTCGACGTCGTGTGGGCGGCCGGCATTCCCGCGCTGAGTTTCGCGACCGCCGATCCGCGCTCCCATTCCTCGGCGGTGCTCATCGACGACTTCGAAGGCGCGCGCGCGATGACGCGCCACCTGATCGAGCTCGGCCACCGCGACATCGCGTTCGTCCGGGGCGACCCCGGGCATTCACCGGCTCTACGCCGCGAGGAGGGCTTCCGGGCGGCGATGGCCGAGGCACGCGTCCCGATCGATCGCGCGCGTCTCATCGACGGCATGTTCACCTATCGCTCGGGGCTCGATGCCGGCAGGCAGCTGCTCGAGGTAGACCCGGCCGAGCGGCCGAGCGCCGTGTTCGCCAGCAACGACGACATGGCTGCCGCGATCACCGCCGTCGCCCTGGGTCTGGGGATCAGCGTTCCAGGCGAACTGAGCGTCGCCGGCTTCGACGACACGCCGATCGCCTCTCTCATGTGGCCGCCGCTGACGACCATCCATCAGCCCATAAGCGAGATGGCGTCGAAGGCGGTCGAGATACTCGGAGAGTCCGTGCGTCACCGCCGCTCCGGCAAGGAGCCGCTCGTGCGCCATCACGTCTGCACCTTCAAGCTGATGCATCGCGGCTCCACCGGGCCGCGCGCCTAGCGAACGCTTCGATCAAGGGGTCAGGCGGAACCAGTCGACGTCGGCATGACCGACGCTGGTCGCCGCGAAGGCCGGCGTCCCCGACGGGGCCTGGGCGAAGATCCCTAGCTGCGCGCCGACCCACCGTCCGGGGCGGCTCTCGAACGGTTGGCCGAGGGGAACGAAGGATCTGCCGTCGAAGCTGTAGGCGAAGGTCGCCCGGGCGTGGGTCGACCGCAGCATCGACGGCCAGTAGGGCGAGAAGTCGGGCGGCGGGTTGCTCACCGTCACCGGCTGCGCGGTGATCCGAAGCCAGAGGTCGGTCGACGCCGTGATCGGCGGTCCTTCCGCGATCGCTTCATCTCCAGTCGCGGCATTCGCACCCGTGCGGGTCACCTGGACGAGACGCATCTTGCCCTCAATGCGCTCGGCGCCGACCCAGGCGTAGTCGCTGCCGAGCAGCGCCAGACCCGCGCGCTCGCCGTCGCGAACGGGCGCGAAGCGGAGCTTCACCGTCGCGGTGAACCGCAGTGCCGGCAGCTTGCGCGACAGGAGATTGCCCGCCTCCCACAGGTTCGCCGGGGTCGAGGCCGATTTGAGGCGAAGCCACCCGGCGGACGCCGGCAGGACCCAGTCCTCCTGCGGATTGGCGTTCCACTGCCACGCAAGGGAGGGGCTGCCCGTGGCGAAATCGTCGTCGCCTTCGGGACTGGTCGGCGCGACCGAAGCCAGCCGCGGCTTGCGATGGCGCAGAACCGGCTGGCCGATCCCGTCGCCGTCGGGATCCTCGCCGATCACCGGCCAGCCGTCGCGCCAACGCATGGGTTCGAGGAAGACCCTGCGACCGTAGCTGTCGGTGTCATGGAAATGAAGAAACCAGTCCTCGCCCGCCTCGGTCCGCACCCAGGCCCCCTGGTGAGGGCCGTTGATCTGCGTCGGCCCCTGATCGAGGACGTTCCTGCCTTCCCACGGCCCGGTGAGGCGCTTCGCCCTGAAGACGCCCTGCCACCCGCCCTTCACGCTGCCGCTCGGCGCGAATATCCAGTAGAAGCCGTTGCGCTTGTATAGCTTCGGCCCTTCGGTCGTCTGCCAAGGCCGCATGCCGATACTGGTCCGGACCTGGGGCAGTCGGTCGCCGTCGATGATCCTCTGTCCGGCATCCAAAGTCCGCGTCCCCTCGCGGTTCATCCTCTTCAGGACGATCACGTTCGAGATGCCGGCTCGGCTGGCGGCATAGGCGTGGGCGAGCCAAGCGGTGCCGTCGTCGTCGAAGAACGGCGCCGGGTCGATGGCCCCCCGGGTGTCGTCGACGAGGACCGGCGCGCTCCACGGGCCGCGCGGATCGCGAGCGGTGACGACGAAGATGCCGCGATCGGGGTCAGGGTAGTAGATGCGGAACAGGCCGCGGTGGTGAACGATGGCCGGGGCCCACACCCCGCCGCCGCGCCTGGGCGTCGCATAATGGCCTGCCGGTTCGAGGCGCGGCAAGGCGTGCCCAATCAGCGACCAGTTCACCAGATCCCGCGAGTGGAGAATGGGCAGACCCGGCACGTTCACCAGAGACGATGAGACCAGATAGTAGTCGTCGCCGACGCGAAGGACATCGGGATCCGAATAGTCCCCGGCGAGGACCGGGTTCAGATAGGTGCCGTCGCCGGGATCCGGAGAGAACGTCCGCTCAGGCCCGTCGACCGCGCCCAACAGCAGAATACCGCACGCGACTTGGCCGAAAGCCAAGCACGCGGACCGCGCCCGCTTCGAAAGTCTGATCCGCATGGCGCAAGCATCCTCGTCACGATTATTATATAGATATCGATATCTAACGCGCGGAAGGACGGATTGTCGATCCGCCAACTCGCGATCGTCTCGTGTGTCATCAAACTACCTAAAGACCCAATCCCGCGAGCGCATGCACGCCGCGCTCGATCCGACGCGTGTCGAGCGACGCATAGCCCATGACGAAGCCGGCTCTGTCCGGCCGCACGCCCTCGCCGGAACCATGATAGAGCGGACCGATCCCGTAGAGGCCGACTCCCGCCGCCCGGGCCGCGAGAACCAGCGCCGCCTCCCGATCGCGAGGCACTTCGTTCAGCCACAGCACGACGTGCAGTCCCGCGTCGGCCCCTTCGACCGTCGCCCGATCCCCCAAGCCATAATCCAGGGCGTTCAGCAGCGTCGCCCGCCGCTCGTGGTTCAATCGCCGCACTCGGCGGACATGTCTTTCGTAGCCGCCGTCCTCGATCAGCGAAGCTAACGCGGCCTGCTCGTTCAGCGACGCGTGGCGATCCGACAGATCCTTGGCGGCCGCGAACACCCGCGCAAGCCCGGGCGGTACCACGAGATAGCCAAGTCTCAGACCCGGCGAGAGCGTCTTGGAGACCGTTCCCCCGTAGATGACGCGCTCGCCGTCATCCAGTGTGTGCAGCGGCGGCACCGGGTGAATGTCGTAGCGGTATTCGCTGTCGTAATCGTCCTCGATCACATAGGCCTGCCGGTCCCGAGCCCACCGCAGAAGCTCCTGTCGACGAGACACCGGCAGGACTCCCCCGAGGGGGAACTGGTGCGAGGGCGTGACATACGCCAGACGGGCTTCGACGTCGCTTAGCCTCCTCGTCTCCAGACCCGACGCATCTGCGGGGATGGCGACGCAGTCGGCCCCGACGGCGGCGAATGCGCTTCTGGCGGTCGGGTAGCACGGGTCCTCTGCGACGAACTGGTCCCCAGGATCGAGAAGGAGGCGAGCGCACAGATCGAACCCCTGCTGCGCACCCGCCACGACGATGATCTGCTCCGGATCGCAACGGATCGTCCGGGCCCTCCACAGATACCCCTGAATCGCCTTTCGGAGTCGCAGAGATCCGCTCGGCGAGCCGTAATCGAGCGATGCCGCGCGTCTGTCGATCGCCGCGTTCATCGCCCGCTTCCATGCGGTGACCGGAAAGTCGGTCGCGGACAGAACGCCGTGCCGGAAGTCGGCGAACAGCGGAGCGTGATCGGATTTGGCCTCGGGTTCGTGGCCTTTGACGCGCAGGGCATAGGCCGACAGCCTCGCCGCTGCATGCGCCTGCGCGGGGATCGGCGCAGCAGGTGAACCGATCATGGCGGCAACCGCCCTCGGGCGGCTGCCCTGACGCACTTCGATGAAGCCTTCCGCGAGCAGCTGGTCGTATGCGGCCGTGACCGTGGTTCGCGACACCCCGAGCTCCTGCGCGAGCGCTCGCGACGACGGCAGCCGCCGGTCCGAGCCGAACACGCCCGCGAGAAGCTGATCCTTCAGCGCATCGGCGATCTGCCTTGCACCTATGCCGCTTCGACGGTGTGCGCCGACACGCGACGACTGGACCACGTGAATTCCTCCGAACTGGCCGTTCTTGCAGCGCCAGTCGTCCGATAAAGCGCATTTGAGAACACGGCAACGGCGAGAGCGAGACCAATCTTCACACCTACAATCATCGCATCGCCGACGGTCTCGGACACACCGTCAGCCGTGATCTTGGGCGCGGCGGCGTGATTTCGTCTGTCGATGCCGCCCGGTTCGGCGAGAACCCCGAAGCAACCTTCCGCGCCAACCTGGCTCAGGTCGAGGCGCGGATCGCCGACGCCTGCGCCCGGAGCTCCCGCCCACGTGCCGACGTTCGCCTCCAGCCGATCACGAAGACGGTGCCCGCCAACATCCTGCGCTTCGCCCACGCGGCGGGCGTCACGTCGTTCGGCGAAAACAAGATCCAGGAGGCGGCGGGCAAACGCGACGCGCTGTCCGATCTGCCGATCCGCTGGAGCATCGTCGGACACCTGCAGACCAACAAGGCGGCGAACGCCGCGCGCTTCGCGGACGAATTCCACGCGCTCGACAGCATGAGGCTCGCCGACGCATTGAACGCGCGGCTGGCTCGCGACGGCCGCACGCTGGACGTCTACGTTCAGGTCAACACGTCCGACGAGGACACAAAATTCGGGCTGCATCCCGACGCCCTGCTGCCCTTCATTGACACGCTGCCGCGCTTCGAGCGGCTTCGACCGCGGGGCCTGATGACGCTGGCGGCTTTCAGCGACGACATGGTGAGGGTGCGCACCTGCTTTCGACTGCTGCGGCGGCTGCGCGACGAGGCCGCCCGGCGCGACTCGCGCATAGCCGAGCTCTCGATGGGCATGTCGGGCGACTTCGAGATGGCGATCGAGGAAGGCGCCGACGTCGTTCGCGTCGGCCAGGCGATCTTCGGTCGCCGGCCGACCCCGGACAGCCACTATTGGCCGGGCCTCGTCGGCGCATGACGCATGTGATCTCGATCCAGAGCCAGGTCGTCCACGGCCACGTCGGCAACAGCGCTGCGGTGTTCCCGATGCAGGCCGCCGGGCTCGACGTTGCGGCGGTGCCGACGGTGCTGCTCTCGAACCATCCGCACTACCCGACCGTCCGCGGCCGAACCATGCCGGCCGATCTGGTGGCGGACCTGCTGTGCGGCGTGGAGGAGCGCGGGCTGGTCGACCATGCGGCCGTGGTCGTGACCGGCTACCTCGGCTCGGTGGAGACCGGCCTGGTTGTAGCCGATTTCATCGCGCGAGCGAAGGCGCGAAACCACCGAATGACCCATGTCTGCGATCCGGTTATCGGCGACGACGACCTCGGCGTATTTGTCGAGGCGGGGCTGATCGCCGTCTTCCGCGACGTCCTGGTGCCGATGGCGGACGTGATCACCCCCAACCGCTACGAGCTGTCGTTGCTGAGCGGATGCGAGATCCACGTCGCTGCCGCCGTGACGGATGCCGCGAACCTGCTCCGGGCACGCGGCATCGGCGCCGTGGTGGCGACGGGCTGCCGGCTGGACGACACCCCGCAAGGCACGGTCGAGACGCTGACCTGCACCGCGGACTCCGCCAGCCGTTGCGGGGTTCCGCTGCTGCCGATCAGGCCCTGCGGCACAGGCGATCTGTTCACCGCCCTCCTCGTGACGCGACTGATCGCCGGAGACAACGCCCATGCCGCGGCGGCCGGAGCGACACGCGCGGTCTTCGCCGTGCTGGAGCGCACCTGCGCCGCCGGCTCGAGCGAAATGCGCATCGTTGGCCACACCTTCGAACCTCGACTGGGAGATTGAGCTTGAACGTCCATTTCATCGTCCACGAAGCCTTCGAGGCGCCAGGCGCCTACGAGGTCTGGGCCCGCGAGCGCGGGCACGGCGTCACGCTGACCCGCCTCCACGACGGCGAGACGCTGCCCCAGGACGTCGCCGGCATCGACCTGCTGATCGTCATGGGCGGCCCGCAGTCGCCCTCGACGACCACGGACGAATGCGCGCACTTCGACGCCGCTTCGGAGCAGGCCCTCATCGGGAAAGCGATTGCCGCGGGCAAGGCGGTTGTCGGCGTTTGCCTCGGTTCGCAGCTGATCGGCGAGGCGCTGGGGGCGCCCCACTGGAAAAGTCCGGAGAAGGAGATCGGGAAGTTCCCGATCACGCTGACCGAGGAAGGCCACGCCAACCCCAAATTCTCCCACTTCGGCGACGAGCTGGCGGTCGGTCACTGGCACAACGACATGCCCGGCCTGACTCCCGACGCCACGATCGTCGCCGTGAGCGAGGGCTGCCCGCGCCAGATCGTCGAATACACTCCGATCGTCTACGGCTTCCAGTGCCACCTGGAATTCACGCCCGAAGTGATCGAGCTCCTCATCGCCGCGTCGCCCGAGCTGCCCACCCTAACCGAGCATCGCTTCGTCCAGCAGGCGGATGACCTGCGCGCCAACGACTACGGCGAGATGAACAACGCACTCTACGGCTTTCTCGACGCGCTCGAGGCCGAATACGGCAAGGCGGGGGAGGCATGAGCGTGCGACCGTCTGGATTCTTCAGCGACACGCTCGCCGGCGCGGACGCCGCCGTCGGCGCCGGCATCGCGCAGGAGCTCGTCCGCCAGCAGTCGCAGATCGAGCTGATCGCGTCCGAGAACATCGTCAGCCGCGCGGTGCTCGAAGCGCAGGGGTCGGTCCTCACCAACAAGTATGCGGAAGGCTATCCGGGAAGACGCTACTATCAGGGCTGCGCGCCATCGGACACGGTCGAGACCCTCGCCATCGATCGCGCGAAGCAGATCTTCGGCTGCAGGTTCGTCAACGTCCAGCCGCACTCCGGCGCGCAGGCCAACGGCGCGGTCATGCTAGCCTTGGCCAAACCGGGCGAAACGATCCTGGGCTTGAGTCTCGATGCCGGCGGGCACCTCACGCACGGCGCGAAGGCGGCGATGCTCGGCAAGTGGTTCGACGCGGTGCAGTATGGCGTCCGCAGCGACGATCACCGCATCGACTACGAGCAGGTGGAGGAGCTCGCGAAGGACCGTCGCCCCCGGATCATCATCGCCGGAGGCTCGGCCTACCCGCGCCACATCGACTTCGCGCGCTTCCGCGCCATCGCCGACGAGGTGGGCGCGATCCTGATGGTCGACATGGCGCATTTCGCGGGTCTGGTGGCCGGAGGCACCCATCCAACGCCGTTCGGCCATGCCCATGTCGTGACGACCACCACCCACAAGACGCTGCGCGGACCTCGCGGTGGCATGATCCTCACGGACGACGCGGCGATCGCGAAGAAGATCGGCTCGGCGGTGTTCCCCGGCCTTCAGGGCGGCCCGCTGATGCACGTCATCGCGGCGAAGGCAGTGGCGCTCGGCGAAGCCTTGCGGCCGGACTTCCGGGACTACGCCGCTGGCGTGGTGGAAAACGCGAAGGTGCTGGCGGCGACGCTCAAGGAGCGCGGCGCCGATCTGGTTTCCGGCGGGACCGACACGCACCTCGCCCTCGTCGACCTGACGCCGCTCGGGATCACGGGGAAGGACGCGGACGAGGCGCTCGAACGTGCGGGCATCACCTGCAACAAGAACGGCATACCCGGCGACCCGCTGCCGCCCACCAGGACCAGCGGAATCCGCGTCGGGTCGGCCGCAGGAACCACCCGCGGCTTCGGCGTCGCGGAATTCCGGGAGGTTGGTCACATGGTCGCCGACGTTCTTGACGGCTTGCGCGCCCGAGGCGAGACGGGGGACCCGCAGGTCGAGGCTGACGTCCGCGCGCGCGTGCGAGATCTCTGTGAACGCTTCCCCATCTACGGGGCCTGATGCGACCGGACCTCGCCGCGAGCGGACTCCGCAATCGGCGAGGACCATTGTCGGCGGTCGAGCGGGCGGGCGACCGAGGCTCACGGCTTCGGGCGGCGGTGACGTCGCCCCCGCTCCGCTGACGGCGAGATTGTGATTATTCGTCAGCGGCCACGGCTTGCGGTATTGGGTCCAAATGTCCCGATTCCTCGGCCGTTCCGGCGAAAAGCGCTTCAGTTTTCTCTGCTCCGAGGCAGGCGTCACGTGCAATCCGGCGATCGAGGACGAGCATGGCTGGGACCACGCCGTCGAGTTCCCGCACGAGCCGATCGAAGGACTGTCGGCAGACATGCAGATCCGCATGCCGACAACCTTCGTGCAGACGAAGAGCCACGAAGCCGACGGACTCGGCGTCAGGATGAAGCTCAGCAACGCCCTCAATCTCGCTATGAGCCCGAACCCGTGCTTCGTCGCGCTGGCTACGATCCCCGGAGACGGCTCCGACGTCGAGTGGCATGCGGTCCACGTCTGGGACGATCTGCTGGAGCGCATCCTCCAGCGGGCGCGGGCGGAAAGCGCCAAGGGCTTCTCCGTGCTCGACTTCCGCGGCAAGTGGTTCCGCTTCACGATGCGCCCGGAGGATCTTCGCGACGAGAGCGATCTGATCGCCTGGATGGCGAGGACCGTCCGCACGCATGGGCCCAACTACGCCGCTGCGAAGGCGGCGCTCGTCCCGTCCCCGCAGATCGTCGGCAAGATCAGCGTCGGGCCGCTTACGTCCGTCGAGGAACTGATCGATCACGCCATAGGCCTCACCGACTCCATTCCGGTGACCGGCTTCGAACTCAACGCGCGTCGCTTCGGGATCGACATGCCGTTGCCGATGCCGCTGGAGAATGGCGACGTCTTCCATGCCTCGATGCAGGCGCATCCCGCTGCTACGGCCGATATCCGAATGCGAGGCCCGGACGGCCATGAGATCGAAACGGCGGCGGACCTCCTCATGCCGCCGGACCTCGGTCTGCCCGAGGAGTCCTACAAATACCGGTTCCGCGGCTCGTTCGTCGACATCATATGGTCGACAGGAGGAACGGCGACGATCAACGGACGCCTCGACGACGCGGAACGCCAGCATCCAGCCGAGCTGGGGAAGACGCTCAGGTTCGCAAGTTGGGCCGGTCAAGGGGGGATCGACGTCCGGGTAAGCATCGACGACAGACTCACCCTCGGTGCGGCCGCGACGATGGATCCGTTGCCCGGACGGGACGATCTGGCCTATCTCGCGGAGCTTGTCACAGCGCTCGATCTCGCCTCGAGGCATCTGAAGACCGTTCGCCCGGAAGTCTCGATCGCCGAAGTCGTCGCTTCCGTCACGAGCGTCGAACTCTTCCATCGGTTCGTGACGGCGACGGACATGCGCCTCGAAGCGGTGCTGCTGCCTGACGTTCCGGTCCCCGTCGCCCGAGTGGCAGTCGGCTACGGCGTCGTTCAGGTCGGCGACTGGTGCTTCGGCGCGGTTCAAAAGTTTCCTGTCGTCGATCGGGTTCACGACGACGACCGGCTGCTGCTCGAATTCGGCAAGCCCATCCTCCTGGAGCGATACGCATTCCACGCCGCAGATGTCGAAGTTCCCGATCAGCTCAGGAGCGATTTCGATCGGTTCGCGAAGGGTGAGGGCGTGATCATGCTCGGCGACGCTCTCGCGGCCCTCGCGTCGAACGACGGCGCATAATCGTTCCCAACGACCGGGACAGGCGGTTTTCCGCTCGCCATGCCCGCCCGCTGATGCTTTGACATAGCACCGAGCGCTCTCCGTCGAGCAGCCCCGCGACCACTTGCACCCATCAACGGAGCGGCGCCGCACGCTCCCGCACAGGCAAGCGCTCGCGCGCGAACCCGCTGACGATATCGATATCACGCTCGAACCTTTGAAACTGCTAAAGCAATTGCGCCAACGAGCCTTTCCCTTGCAGGTCGTGACAGATAAAAATCAAACTTGCCAACAGATATCGTTATCTTATGCTCGCCGGAAACACCTGGGGGAGAGATGATGAAAGCACGTTTGATGGGCGCAGCCGTCCTGTTCACATGCCCTGTCGCGGGACACGCCGAGACGATCGACGCGATCCTGTTCTCAGATAGCGGCGGGCTCGCTGCCCATTCGGTCAGGATCGACGCTGGCGAGACGGTCCAGGGCGCGGCAGGGCAGACCGCCTTGCGCCTCAATCCGCGCGACGGCGGCTGGCGGGGAGGGCTCGCGTCATTCCGCCTGAAGGTGCGACCGGACGCTCTAACCTACCTGACGATCAGGCTCTGGGGCGGCGAAGCGAGCAGCGGCCGCCTCGTCCTGCTGTGCGACGGCAAGCAGGTGGGCGACGCGCATCTCGGCGGTCTCGAGCAGCTCGACATCGGCGCCGTGGCGCCGCAGTTCCCCGGCGCCTTCTTCTATCGGACCCTGCTGCTGCCGGCGGCCGTCACGAAGGGCCGGCAGACGGTCGATTGCGCGATCGAGGCGACCGGCAACATCTGGCCCTACGGTTTGGCCTTCGACCGCTTTCAACGCGCGATGACCGCGCCATCGCGGGGCGTCTACGGGCTCTTCACGCACGACGGAGCCTATTTCGATCCGCCGGCCGGCATCGACGACGGTAAGCTCGCCGTCGCGGGCAAGCGTCCTGGCCCCGGACGGATCGGACCCAAGATGGCCGGCGCCGAGACGCTTTCGGCTATCCGCCAGCGCATCGAGGGAACGGTCCGGGGGCTGCTCACGGCCACGCGCCCCCTCGGTCAGCATGAGATCGTCTTCCTCGCCCGGTTCCGACTGAAGAGCTGGTCGCCGCTGGCGAAGGACCCCAGGATCGTCCCGGCGATCCTCAAGGGCATGGACGGCTTCGCGGTCGCCTACGCGGCCGACCCCATGGTCGTGCGAAACGAGAAGAGCACTTGGAACCCCGACTGGTTCGGCTTCGGCCCGCTCGGTCAGACTCTCGTGCTCGGTCAGGACGTCTTGAAGCCGTTCCTCGACGAAGAGATCGGATGGCGATCCGGCACGCGCGCGCCGCGCCGTGTCGCCTATCTCGAGATGCTGACCGCGTCACGCGACTGGTTCCGGCAGCATCGCCGGCTCTACGCGAACCAGTCGATGATCGTGGACACCTTCGGGCTGTATCTCGCGAACCGCGGCATCGGAGTGCTCGACCCGGCGAAGGCGCTCCCCGAGGATCAGGCCCGTCGCTACCTCTACGAAGCGATCGGAATCGAACCGTGGCGCGGGGCGGACCTTCCGGACGGCAAGCCGAGCTATGCCCAGTCGCTATCGAGCAACGGAACGGCGGTTCCCGTCGTCGGCACCGACTTCCGCACGGTCACCCGCATGGGCCTCACCCGCGAGCTCGGCTACGTGGGACATTATGGCGAAGTGCTCGACTGGGTCTCCTGGGCCTACGACGCGACCCGCCCCACGTTCGATGCGCCGGGCGATCCCAAGATCCTCGCCCGTCTTTCCGCGCTGGCACGCGCACGAGGAGTGTTCCGCTATCCCGCGGCGGACGACGAAGGCTTCGCCGCGATGCGGATGATGACGGACATCGGCTGGCGCGATCCCAAGTCTCCGGGCGCGGTGACCTACCTGCAGGACCTGCGGCCAGGCGCCGCCAGCCCCTTCCAGGCCGCGGTCCTGACGCGGGACCCGACCCTGATCGGCTACGCCCAGCAGATGATCGCCGACAACCAGCTCTGGGGGCCGATCCGAGCGCAGATGCAGGACAAGAGCTTCCGGAGCACTTACGGCCTGCTCGACGTGATCGACGACTTCGCAGCCATGATCAGCGTCCCCGATCAGGCCGCCAAGCTACCGATGAGCGTAAGCGCTCCGGACTTCGCGTTCGCTGATCCGGAAAACGGCGTCGTCACCATCAAGCGCGGCGAGGAGCGCGTCTTCGCGTCGCTCTACTGGCGTGCCAACATGGGGATCAACGGGCTGGCGCGGGTCTGGACGAGCGGCCCGCGAGGGCATCGCATCGCCACGGTAGCCGTCGATACGGCGTTCACCCCCAGCGGCAGCACCTGGGTCCGGCCAGACAAGGTTGCGCTGATGTATAACGACGCCATCAACAAGGCTTACGGACGTTCGAGCGCCGAAGCGGGCAGCAGCCTCCCGATCGCGGCGGCACCGGCAGGTGTGAAGGTAACGCCCGGCAGAGACAGCTTCTACGCTGGACGAGGCGACCGATACGTCCTGAACTACGGCGGCTACACAGTCGTCATGAACATGAGCGACTCCAAGCCCGCCACGTTCGTGGTTCCCCCGCACGACGGTTCGGAGCTCGTCAGCGGCCGCGCCATGCCCGCCGGAGGACGTGTGAGGCTCGAGCCTCTCTCGTCGATGATCTTCTTCAAGTCCAACTGAGGCCGGCGGACGCGGGCTGGCGATCACCTCGTAAGGCGATCCCCGGTCTGCGTCCGCCGTCGTCGAATCTGGCCTGGATCGACAGATGCCAACTGACCCCTGACGCGACCGCCTGTTGCCGCGGCGAAAGGCGGTGGACTCGCATCGGCCGCAGTGCAGCATCCCGCGCGTCGTCCGGTCACGGACACGTCACGCCGACACCTCGCTGCGCCCAGGACCGGCTTTGGCCGAGGGCAGCGGGCGATGCGCTGATGCGTGTCCGCGTCCCGGTGGATCAGTTCTCTTACCCTACGCGGGTCCGGGCGTCAGGCAGTCGATGAGAAGCGCTCGAGCATCGGGCGTCAGCCGGTGACCGGCAACCGCTAGGATCGTCAGCTGCTCGAAGCCGATCGCACGGCGGCAGTCCTCGATGAAACCACGCAGCAAGTAGCCGAGTGCGTCCGCGTGAAGCGGACGGCGCGTGCGCAAAGGCGCCCGCAGGGCGCGGATGACGTCGGCCGCCTTGGCCGCATCGTCCACACACCGGATCCTGACCTGATCGAGAAGCGCGGCCGCGAGCGGATCGTCGTGGCCGTCCACGAGCATCGCTTCGAGGAAGGGCAGCTCGTCCCGTTCGTTGCCAGCGACCATGTCGTCGAGCTCGCGACAAAGCATCTCGGCCACGGCGGGGTCGGGAAGCAGCGGTAGAGCGTCGGCGACCGCCTCGACGCTTTCGCAGAGCGCGGCGCGGCGTCGGTGCTCGCCGATCAATCGGACGAGGTCGACCTCCTGTATGACGTGCCAGCGTCGGGTGAACGCAACGACGCTGCCCTCCAGACGGTTGTGCTTCATGGTGTGCTTCTCCTTCCCAGCCGCAATGGCAGCGGAAGCCACGCGCAGCCTTGACCAACGTCAAATCGACCTTGCGCAGACCGAACCATCACCCGCTGCCTGGCCGAAATGCACCCGTCGCCTTACGCGATCAGCTCCAAGGCGGAGCGATCGACACCGCCGTCGTCCGTCGGCGAGCGCTGGACACGTCCGCGTCGCCTCCGACCTGCTCGGCCGGCACCAGGACGCGACGAGAATGTGTCGACGCCGATCCTATCCGTCCGCAAGATCCGAGTCTTCCGCCGCCTCGCCCGACCGTCGAGGGAGGCATGCCGCGTGGCAGGCGGCTCCATCATCCCCGTGCTGTCCGGCAGGTCCGACCGGAACGGAGGCCCAGCCACCCGAACACGTCGGCACGAGCAGAACCGCTCCTTCGCCCAGCGGGCGCAGAACGCAGAGCGCGAGCGCGGAGAGCGTCGATCCGATCAGCCGCGCCCCCGATGTCATTCGTCGTCCTCGTCAATCAGGATACGGACGGCCGCACCGTCCAGATCCTCGAACTGGCCCGAGCGGATCGACCAGAAGAATGCGCACAGTCCGCTCAGGCCGAGCAGCAGCGCAATGGGAATGAGAACGGCGAGACCGCTCACCGCGCCGCCGCCCGGAGCCGCGTCGCGTTCCCCACGACGAGGAGGGAAGATCCCGACATGGCCAGAGCGGCGACCAGCGGAGTGACATGCCCCGCGAAGGCAAGAGGAATCGCTACGACGTTGTAGACCACCGCGATCCCGATGTTCTGCCGCACGACCCGCAAGGTCCTTCGCGCGGCCGCAATCGCGACGGGAACGGACTCAAGCGAGTCGCCCAGGACGACGAGGTCCGCAGCCTGCTGGCCGACGTCGCTGGCCGACGAGGGGGCGATGGAGACGTGAGCAGCCTTCAGCGCCGGCGCGTCGTTCAGCCCGTCGCCGACCATCAGCACCCGATGGCCCTCGGTGGTCGCGGATCGGATCGCATCGACCTTGCTGCCCGGCGTCATCGCCGAACGCGCGCCGATGTCGAGCGCATCCGCCATCTTCCTGACGGCAGCTTCACGATCGCCCGACACGATCGACGATGCCACGCCGATATCCTCCATTCGCCGCATCACCGATGCGGCATCTGGACGCACGGCATCCTCGAACACGAGGATCCGCGTCGGGCGGTCCTCAAGCTGGAATGCGGCGACGAGGGAAGCAGTGGCGTCGTCGGCGCCCATCCAGTCGGGCCGGCCGAGCCTCGCGCCACCGCAGCCGCTCTCCGCCGCGACGCCGAGACCGGGATTCTCCACCACGCGCTCGATAGGGGCCGGAGCGACGCCGTCCTGCGCCAGCGCCGCGGCCAGAGCACGCGAAAGCGGGTGTCGGCTGGCCTGCGCAAGCGCGAGCGCGATCGGTCGCTCCGCCGCACTGAGCGGCAGGGTGCCGACGGGCGTGGGGCGGCCAAGCGTCAGGGTGCCGGTCTTGTCGAAAAACGCGACGTCGACCTCCGCCAGGCGCTCCAGCGCGGCGCCGTCCTTGACCAGCACTCCCCGTCTCATCAGCGCGCCGACTGCAACGACCTGGGCGACAGGGACCGCCAGCCCGAGGGCGCAGGGGCAGGTAATGATGAGGACCGCGACGGCGATCAGAACCGACTGATGGACGCCCGCACCCAGCGTTATCCACAGCGCGAAGCTCAGCGCCGCGAGCGTGTGGACGGCAGGCGCATAGAACCGCGCCGCGCGATCGGCGATCCGGACGTAGCGTGATCGTCCCTGCGCCGCCGCCTCCATCATCCGCGCGATGTCCGCGATCGCGGTCGCCTCGCCGGCCGCCGTGACCCGGACGGTCAGCGCGCCGTCGACGTTGATCGTGCCGGCAAGCACCGCCGATCCCGGGCCGACTCGTTCAGGGAGGCTCTCCCCAGTGATGAGCGCCCGATCAACGGCGCTCCGGCCCGCCTCGACGACGCCGTCGGCGGCCAGTCGGTCGCCGGCGGCGACGATCATCCGCATTCCCGGTGCAAGCTCCTCGGCGCGTCGCCACGCCGTCGCGCCGTCCTTTCCCAAGACGGTGGCGCCCGCGGGGGTCTGGCGCAGAAGCGCCGCGACTCCGTCCTGCGCGCGCGCGCGCATCATCGCGTCGAGCGTGCGGCCGGCGAGCAGGAAGAACAACAGCGTCACCGCGCCGTCGAAGTATGCGTGCGGTCCCCAGGTAGCCGTCTCGTAGACGCTGATCGCGCAGGCCATGAGCACGCCTATCGAGATCGGCACGTCCATGTTCGTCCGACCGTGCCGCAGCGCCGCCAAAGCGCTTCCGAAGAACGTCCTGCCCGAATACCCGACAGCCGGCAGCGCGATGGCGGCAGATAGCCAATGGAACAGCTGGCGCGTCGCGCCATCGGCGCCCGACCATACCGACACCGACAGCAGCATCACGTTCATCGACGCGAAGCCCGCGACCGCCAGCGCCTTCAGCAGGGCACGGGTCTCGCGGTCGGTCGCTGGATCGAGTTCTCCGAGAAACGGTTCGGCCGGGAAGCCGAGCCGTTCGATGGCCGACTTCACCGCGTCGTCGGTCAGTTCAGGCAGACGCGTCACCCTTACGCGCCGGGCGGTGAAGTTCACCCGGGCCTCGATCACTCCGGCGACGGCGGCAAGACCGCCCTCGAGCTTGGCGATGCAGCCTGCGCAGTGCAGCGTGGGCACGTTGAAAACGCTGGTCGCGCAGCCTTCGCCGGACCCAATCGCCGCAGGCGCGCTCACGCCGGCACCTCGTCGTCGAAGATCGCCCGCTTTCCGCGGTCACGGAGCGTGAAGCGCAGCTTCCATCGGCCGGCGGGCAGAGGGTCGATCGAGCGGAATCGCCCGTCGCCGATCGGAGCGATACGCACCGACCGCTCGGCTACGCGACCGATCGGGTGCGAGGCGATCGCTGTGAGCGACGCAGTGGCGAGGGGGCCCTCGGGGCCGTGCGTCCCTACGATGACGCGCCGGTCCGCATCCATCGCGACGTCCAGCGTCCATCCGAGCTCTGTCTGAGCGTCCGCCGCCGCGAGCCAGCGGTTGAAGTGCTGGCTGGCGACATAGCTATTGTCGACCACGGTTCCGCTGAACGTCCGGATGGCGAAACGCGCCATGACAAAGTTAGCGCCGATGATCACGGTGAACATGGCGACGAGGATCGTCGTTGCATGCCATCCGGTGAATCGCCTGCTCACCGCGACGCGCCCGGCCGTTCGAAATAGCTCTGGTCGATCGCTTCGCCGCCCTCCCTGTCGAGCGCCCGGACCACGACCTCGATGTCCTCTCGCGCCTCGCCCTCAGGAGGCGCAGCGACGAAGATGCGCGTGCGGCCCACCTGATCGGCGGCGATCCGGAGGCGAATGCTCGACGCCGCCTCGTGGCGCGATCCGCTCTCTTCCCACATGGTTGCATCTGCTAGGTCGCGCACGGCAATCTCGACGGTGCGCGGCCGGTTTTCCATGTTGCGGACCTTGACGGTGTAGGCGTTGCGCACCGCCCCGTCGGACAGGATCACATACTGCGGGTTCCGCGTCTGCTGGACCGAGACGTCGAGCCGACTCCGCGTGCCGAGCGCGAAGAGCATCCCCAGACCGATGCCGGCCCAAACGAGAAAGTATAGGATGGTCCGCGTGCGCAGCAGCCGCTTGATGGCGGGCGCGGGTTCGCCGCCTTCCCCTGCAATCCTCTCGTCCTCCACGGTGCTGTATCCGATGAGCCGCGGCGGGCGGCCGATCTTCGCCATCACCTGGTCGCAAGCGTCGATGCAGAGCGCGCAGGTTATGCAGCCGACCTGGGCGCCATTGCGAATGTCGATGCCCGTCGGGCACACCGCGACGCAGGCGTTGCAGTCGATGCAGTCGCCGATACGCGGCGTCTTCTCCGGGCTGGCCGCAAGCATCGCGAGGCTTGGCAGCCCCGCCTGGGGCTCCGCCGCCTGATCGCCGTCGGGCTGGTGCGCGGCGGGACCGGCGCGTTTGAGACCGTGCGTGCGTGGCTCCCCGCGCCAATACTTGTAGGTCACCATCAGCGATCGCTCGTCGAGCATGGCGCTCTGGATGCGTGGCCAAGGGCACATGTATACGCATACCTGCTCGCGCAATATCGCGCCGAGCATGTAGGTGGTTCCCGTCAGCACCGCGATGGTGGCGTAAGCCACAGCAGGCGCAGTGCCGTCGAGGACCTGGCCGAGCAACGTCGGCGCGTCGGCGAAGTAGAAGATCCACGCACCCCCGGTCGCGACCGAGATCAGCAGCCAGACAGCGTGCTTAACGATCCGCTTCGCGATCTTCTCAAGCCCAAGCGGCGCGCGCTCCAGTTTTATCTGCGCGTTCCGGTCGCCATCGATGACGCGCTCCACGTGGACGAACAGGTCTGTCCACACCGTCTGCGGGCAGGCGTAGCCGCACCAGGCGCGTCCGACCGAGGACGTGACGAGGAAGAGCCCGATACCCGCCATGACGAGGAGGCCGGCGACGTAGTAGAACTCGTGCGGCCAGATCTCGATTGAGAACATGAAGAAGCGGCGGTTGGCGATGTCGACCAGCACCGCCTGGTCCGGAGCGTATTCGCCCCGGTCCCACCTGAGCCACGGCGTCACGTAGTAGATCGTCAGGGTCGCCGCCATGATCGCCCACTTCAGCCGACGATACGTGCCGTCGATCGCCTTCGGGAAGACCTTCCTTCGCGCCTCGAAATACTGGACCTTGGTAAGGTCCTCAGGGCTTGCCATTCGTCTGCTGCACGACGTGTGGAGTCGCGCCTTCCGGATTGGACGTCGCGGCACGACCCGCCGCCGGCGTCTGGGGAACGATCGCTTCGCCGCCGCCGAGCGAGTGGACGTAGGCGGCGAGCATCTTGATGGTGACAGGATCGAGCCGGTGCCCCCAGGACGGCATCACGCCGTAGCGGGCGTTGGCGACGGTCTGCGTCAGGGAATCCGTGTCGCCGCCATATAGCCAGATGCCATCGGTCAGATTGGGGGCCCCAAGCTCACGGTTGCCCCTGCCGGTCGCGCCATGGCACACCGCGCAGTTATTGGCGAAGACGGTCGCCCCCCTGCGCGCCGACGCATCGGCGCGCTGCTGGCGCGAGATCGTCCGGACATAGGCGACCACGTCCTGCACCTCCTCGGGCTTGAGGATCCCGTCGCGACCGAAGGCGGGCATCATCGACATCCGCGTCTGCTCGTGGCCGGGCTGCCGTATCCCGTGCGTCAGCGTCTGCTGGATGGTCTTCAGATCGCCTCCCCACAGCCAATCGTCGTCGTTGAGGTTGGGATACCCCTTCGACCCAGCCGCCCCTGATCCGTGGCATTGGACGCAATGGACCTTGAACGCGGCCGACCCGCCCGCGACGGCGGCCTGCATCAGCCGCGAGTCCTCCGGCAGCCTCTCGATCGGGATGCGCGACAGGGCGAGCTCCACGGGCGCCTTGCGGCGGCTTTCGCTCGCCTGATCCTCAGCCAGCGCTCCGCGCGCGGACCAGTCCAGCAAGCCTCCCGTCGCCCGGTCGATGAGAGGCCATGCGGGATAGGCGACGCAGTAGCCGATCGCGAAGACGATCGTGGCGTAGAGCGTATACAGCCACCATCGCGGCATGGGCGTGTCGAGCTCCTCGATCCCGTCCCACTCATGCCCGACCGTGTGGGTGCCGGTCGCCTCGTCCAAGCGCCTGTTGTCAGCCATCGCGGGGGTCCTCGCTCTCGCAGATCATGTTGGCGGCCCGGGCGTGGTGCTCGTGGGCACGGCTACGGAAGGTCCAGCCGACCAGGGTCAGGAAGACTATCCCCATGAAGAGAAGGCCGTAACTGTCGGCGAGATGGCGCAGGTGGTTGTAGCTCACTGCCGGGTCTCCTGCGGACCGGCCTTCGACACGTCGACAGTGGTGCCGAGCATCTGGAGATAGGCGACCAGCGCATCCATCTCGGTCAGGCGGTTAGGGTCGCCGTCGAAATCACGGACCTGCGCCTTCGGGTAGCGTCTCCTGAGGTCGTCCGCATCCCCCTCGCCGCCGCCCTGGATGATGACGTCGGCGGCCGCCTTCCGAATGTCCTCCTCGCTGTAGGGCACGCCGACCCTGCGGAGCGCCGTCAGGTCGCGGGCGGTGAGGTCCGTCTTCAGGTCGCGGCCAGCCAGGAATGCGTAGGGCGGCATGACGGATTCGGGCACCACGGACCGTGGATCCTTGAGATGCTGGACGTGCCACTCGTCGGAGTAGCGGCTCCCGACGCGAGCGAGGTCAGGCCCGGTTCGCTTCGATCCCCATTGGAACGGATGGTCGAACATGCTTTCGGCCGCCAAGCTGTAATGGCCGTAGCGTTCCACCTCGTCGCGGAACGGACGGATCTGCTGGCTGTGGCAGCTGTAGCAGCCCTCGCGGACGTAGATGTCGCGGCCGGCCTGCTCCAGCGGCGTGTAGGGGCGGACGCCCTGCACCCGCTCGATCGTCGAATCGATCCAGAACAGCGGCGCGATCTCGACGATGCCGCCGATCGCGACGGCGACGAAGGCGAGCACAGCGAGCAGCGTGACGTTGCGCTCGATCCTCTTGTGGTCGAAGAACTTGGAAGCCATGGCGCGGGCCCTATTCGGCGGGAAGGGGGCTGGAAGCGCCGCGCGCTGGCGCAAGCGGCCGGTCAGCCTCCGGATCGTAGGCGGGAGACGACATGGGGGCTTCGGCGCGCACGCGGCCGCGACACGTCATCCAGACGTTCCAGGCCATGAGCACCGCGCCTGAGAAGTAGAAGACGCCGCCCACGATCCGGATGAGATAGTAGGGCTTCATTGCCGCCACGACCTCGGAGAAGGCGTAGACCAGGTAGCCGTCGGACCCGTATTCGCGCCACATGAGCCCCTGGGTGATGCCCGCCACCCACATCGACGCGGCGTAGAGGACGATGCCGAAGGTCGCGAGCCAGAAGTGCCAATTGACCATGCGCAGCGAGTAGAGACGGCCCTGGCCCCAAAGACGCGGGGCCAGGTAGTAAACCGCCGCGAAAATGATCATGCCATTCCAGCCGAGGGCGCCGGCGTGCACATGGCCGATCGTCCACTCCGTGTAGTGGCTGAGCGAATTGACCGCCTTGATCGACAGCATCGGGCCCTCGAAGGTCGCCATGCCGTAGAAGGCGAGAGCGGCGACCATCATGCGGATGATCGGGTCGGTCCGGATCTTGTCCCATGCACCGTTCAGCGTCATCAGCCCGTTGATCATGCCACCCCAGGACGGCATCCAGAGCATGACCGAGAACACCATTCCGAGCGTCTGCGCCCAGTCTGGCAGCGCCGTGTAGTGAAGGTGGTGCGGACCCGCCCAGATGTAGAGGAAGATGAGCGACCAGAAGTGGATGATCGACAGGCGATAGCTGTAGATCGGCCGCTCCGCCTGCTTCGGCACGAAGTAATACATCATGCCCAGGAAGCCGGCGGTCAGGAAAAAGCCGACCGCGTTGTGGCCATACCACCACTGGGTCAGCGCATCCTGCACGCCCGCGAACGCGGAATAGGACTTCGAGCCGAGAAGCGAGACCGGGATCGCCAGGTTGTTGACGACGTGCAGCATCGCAATCGTCAGGATGAACGAAAGGTAGAACCAGTTGGCGACGTAGATGTGCGGCTCGCTGCGCCTGACGATCGTGCCGACGAACACGATCAGGTAGCCGACCCAGACGATCGTCAGCCACAGGTCCACATACCACTCGGGCTCGGCATACTCCCGGCTCTGCGTGACGCCGAGGACGTAGCCGGTGGCGGCCAGCACGATGAACAGCTGGTATCCCCAGAACACGAAGCGCGCGAGGCCCGGAAAGGCGAGGCGCGCGCGACACGTGCGCTGGACGACGTAGAAGCTCGTCATGATCAACGCGTTTCCGCCGAAGGCGAAGATGACGGCGGAGGTGTGCAGCGGTCGAAGGCGCCCGAAGGTCGTATATTCCAGGCCGAAGTTGAGTGCCGGAAAGGTCAGCTGCGCGGCGATGAACACGCCCGCCAGCAGTCCGACCAGTCCCCAGGACACCGTTGCGACAAGGCCCCAGCGGATCGGCTCGTCGTCATAGCGACCCTGCGGAATGGACGGCGCCAGTTCGAGCCGGCCGACGCCGCTCATGGTGAGGAAGGCGACGGCGAGAGCGGCGATCCCCATGATCGCCATATGCACGGCGAAACCGCCATCCGCCGAAAGCAGCATCGCGAACAGCGCGACCACGCCCAGCAGCAGCCAGGCCCCCGCCTTGGAAACGATCGCATCCATGTCGTGACCTCTCGAAGGCTGGGAGCGTCTGTCGTGCGGGCGCGTCATGGCCGCTGCACTCCGGCCGGCTGCGACCGCACCGTCTCGGGGCCGATCACGCGGGTCACGTAGAGGACGACGAAGGCGCCGACGCCCGTCATGGCGACCAGGAAGACGGCGAGCACGACACGGATCGGGAGCCGCGATCGACGTCCATCGCCCCGCGCAGGCCCGGCCACGATGTCGCCGTCCATCCTGCCGACGGCACGCGCCACTTCGCGAGCGTGGATCAGAAGATAGACGCCAGAGGCGATCGTCAGAACCGCCATAAGCGCGAAGACACCCGTATAGACGCCGATCGGCACTGCCACCTCCCAGCCGCACGTCTGTCACGGCTTCCGCCGGTCAGTGACATGCCGGTCCGGGATTGAATTTGACGGCGGTCAAAGAACGGGCGGCTGAAAGCCCCTTTACCCGGCGCGAAGGGCCCCGGGCATTCCGCCCAGGGTCTGCAGCCAGGCGACCCATGCTCGACCCGTCCAAGATCATTCCGCCCATCCTGGCGGGCCTGCCGGACGAGACCGTGCACGTCGTCATGGCGGCGGCGATCGAACGCTCGGTCCCGGCCGGCGCCGCGCTCTTTCATGAAGAGGATGCGGCCGACCAGCTGACTCTGATACTCGGCGGCAGCGTTCGCGTGTGGCGCACCTCCTCGAGCGGGGCGGCGATCACCCTGCACGTGCTCGGCCCCGGGGACATTCCGGGGTGCGTGGCGGTCATCCGGCGGACGCCCTACCCCGCAAGCGCCACTACGTCGGCGCCGACCCGGATCCTGACCTGGCCAGCCGAGCGCATCCGCGCCTTGATTTCGCAGCATCCTCCTTTCGCCGCGAACCTGCTCGACGTCGTCGCGGCGCGAAACGAGGAGATGCTCCAGCGGCTGCACGAGGTGTCCACGCTCCACGTGCCGCCGCGCGTCGCACGCGTCCTCATCCGCATGATCGACGAGAGCGGCAGACCGGACGTCGCCCAGTCTCGCCAGGACATCGCAGAACTGGCAGCCACGACGCTGCACACCGTAAGCCGGCTCATGAGCCGCTGGCACCGGGACGGCGTAGTGCGTGCAGGCCGCGGCCGGGTCCTGGTCCTTGACCGCGCTCGCTTGGAGAAGCTCGCCGAAGGCTGACGGCGTCCGTCGGTTCTGCGGTCGCGCCCAGCTCCGGCCTACTGCGGGCCGGCGACGCCCTCGAGTCGCGCGCGGTCGCGGATCGTGCAGTCGCGCCCGCCCCGCGCTACGCCGAGGACGCCCGAAGCCTTCAGCAGGGTCAGCTGCCTGCTTACCGTCTCGATCGTCAGTCCGAGATAGTCGGCGAGGTCGCCGCGGCTGATAGGGATTCGAACGCGGATGCCGTCCGGGCCGCTCTCCCCGGTGTGGTCTGCCAGCTCGAGAAGGAAGCCCGCGACCCGTTCCTTCGCGCTTCTGCGGGCGAGCGACAGCATCCGGCCGCGTGCCTGGCTGAGCGAGGCGAGCGTGCGCTCGAGAAGCAGGCGTTCCATCCGGGGGTGGTCGTCGACCACGTGCTCGAAACCCGCACGCGGATAGATGCAGAGGTCCGTCGCGACCAGCGTGGTGACCGTGAGCGAAGCGTCGTCCTGAAACGGCTGTCCGACGAAGTCGCCCGGGAACAGCAGACCGACGATCTGTTCGCGCCCGTCCGCCGTGGATGCCGTCGCCTTCAACGCGCCGCTGACCACGCTGGCGCAGCTGCTGCTCGGTTCGCCGGCCCAGCTTACCACCTGCCCTGCGGGAAGCACGCGACGACGGCCCATGTCGCTCAGCGCACGCAGCTCGTCATCGGACATGCTAGCGCAAAGGGCGACGTCGCGGACGGCGCAGTCGATGCAGCGGGTCGGCACGGCGATCATGGATCTCGCCCTGCCACATCCGACGGTCGTTGTCAGGTATCCCGCCTCGGCGGGGCGTTCAGACCGCGCTGCTGAAGCGGCTGGTCCCGCCCGAACGATAGGGATCGATGGTCGCCGCCATCGAGCGGAGATAGGGCGACGCCTGCCCGGACGTGGTCAGCACGGCGGCCCTCCACTCGGCCAGATCGCGATCGACGAAGGGCTGGAGCGCGTCGCGGATGTCGGACAGGTCAGGCATGCCCTCCAGGTTGGCGCTGCCTGTGCACAGCAGCGACTCAATCGCCGCCGCCCGGCGCTGATCGAGCGGCGAGCGCCGGATGCCCCGCGACGTCGCGAACCCGTCATTGGCGATGCGCAGGTGATAGCGCCCGGCGTTCTTCTCGTTCTGAAGCAGAACATGAGGAAATACGCTGATGGACGACGCTCCCAGCCCGATCAGCACGCGCGCGGAGTCGTCCGTGAAGCCCTGGAAGTTGCGGCGCAACCCACCCGTGCGCGACGCCTGGCCGAGCGGATCGTCCGGCCGAGCGAAGTGATCGAAGCCGACCGGCTGATAGCCATCCGCGGTGAGTCTACCATGCGCCAGCTCAGCCTGGGCGAAGCGTTGGGCCGCACCGGGAAGCTCGCTAGCATCGATCTGACGTTGACGGGGGATCAGGTGCGGCACGTGCGCGTAGCCGAAGACGGCGAGCCTATCGGGTCCGAGCGAGACGGCTGTGTCGAGCGTCTCGCGCAACTCTCGTGACGACTGTCCCGGCAGCCCATACATCAAATCGAAGTTTAACGACGAGACGCCCGAGGCGCGCAGCCGACTGACCGCGCAGGCGATCGCCGCGGTGGGCTGAACCCGACCGATCGCGCGCTGGATCCCGTCGTCGAAGGTCTGCACTCCGAGGCTGACGCGTCTGATGCCGTGGCGCGCGACCCGCTCAGCCCAGTGCGCGTCGAAGCCACGAGGGTCGAGTTCGATCGAGATAGACGCGCCCGTTCGAGGAAAGGCGTCCGCCAGCCTCGCCATCAGCGCGTCGAACTGCTCGGGCGCCAACGCGTCCGGACTGCCGCCGCCCCAGGCGATCCTGGACAGCCGCCCGCGCCCGTCCAAAGCGCGAGCCACGCGGTCGATCTCCTGGCCCAGCCGCGTGACGTAGGCGGCGAGACGAGCGTCGCGATTGGCCGCCCCCGTGTTGCATCCGCAATACCAGCAGAGCTCGCGGCAGTAGGGGACGTGGAGGTAGAGCGACACTTCCTCGTCGTCGCGCACCCCAGCCAGCGCTTCCGCCATGTCGGCCGGCTTCATTCCGTCGCCGAACTCCGCGGCGGTCGGAAAGCTGGTGTAGCGCGGAACGGGCCGCGCGAGCAGATCAGGATGATAGCGCCAATTCATCGTGCTTGAAGTAGCCGTCCTCCGCGCCCTCGCCTTGACAGCCGTCAAACCAGAACTTGCGATCCGACAAGGCTCCCCTGTCCCGGCCGGCCTAGTCGCCATTCCGCAATCAGGGAGTGAGACATGAAGTTTGCTATATCACTCGCGGCGGCTTTTGCGGTCGCCGCGCCAGCCGCCGCGCAGACGGTGGGGACGGGGATCCGCGCGGGGGACGTCCTGCTGCGCGCCCGCGCCATCGTGGTCGCGCCGAACGAGCGGTCGAGCGGCATCTCCCCGACGTTTCCAAACGAGCGCATCGGCCTCGACAATGCGGCGATGCCGGAGGTCGACGTCACATACATGGCCACGGATGTGATCGGCTTCGAGCTCATCGCTTCCACTACGCGGCATCATGCGCGGGGAACCTCCGGCACGACGGGCGGCATCGGCCGGCTCGCTTCCACCTGGGCGCTACCCCCGACGCTGACCGCACAGTATCACTTAAACCCGCATGGGAGGCTGCGGCCATACGTAGGTGCCGGCGTCAACTACACGATTTTCTGGAACGAGAGCCGTTCCACGCCCAAGCGGCTCAAGGCGCGGTGATCGTGACCGGCCCGGACTCCATCGATGTCGCGATGACTCCGCCGGCCGCGCTCCGGTCGGCCGAGCGGATCAGCACGGCTGCGGTGGAGGCGCTGATCGACGGCGATACCGAGAGGCCGAAGATCTCGGAGTAACCGACTAGGCGCAGAGCGCCGCGACCGGCGCATGCAGGGACCAGACCAGACCGGACGGGAGCTCCTGAAGATCGGCCGCGCCGCGCAGTCGACGCGGTGCTGCCGTTAGCAGCAGCCGCCTGCCGAAACCTGACGATAGCGTCGATTGGCGATAAGGACCGTTTCGCTCGGCCCATTGCAGCCAGAGATAGGGCTCGTCGAGGGAGCTGACCTCCCATCGCACCTCCACATGACCGTTTCTATCGCTGAGCGAGCCGAACCGGAGAGCGTGGACCTCGAGCTCATGAAGCGCGAGCGCCAGAGCCGCCGCGTTGGCCGCGCTGATCGGCAGGTCCGGTCCCGCGATGAGCACCCGACCCGTCCCCCCTTCGGCCAGTGACATGCGGATCAGGGTTGCGAGATCGTCGAACCGACCATCGGGCTGAAGCAGCAGGTCGCTGATCCGCGTCAACATCGAAATGCGCGCTGCGATCTCCCGGCCGGTCTCAACCGTCGGACCGTCATGGTCGAGAGCCTGACCGATCAGAGCCGAAACGATGGCGAGCAGGTTTCGAAGCTGATGCCGCGCCGCTCCAACAGCGATCAGCCCACCAAGAGCTGCCGCCTGAGGATCTAGCTCCACATGTCCAAGCCGGGCGGCGACGGACTCGAACGAATCCCTGAGGCGCTCCACTGTTCCGTCACTTAGCAGAAGCACGGTCTGACCGTTTTCCGCAGTGATGCGGTGCAAAGCCTCAGGCTCTAGGCGCAGTTGTCGGCCGTCTATCGTCGTGAAGTGACCGCAACCTGTCGTTGCGGCTGCCCCGTCGGGGCAATGCTCGGATCCTTCATCGATCGGCCCCCCCGGGCCCGAAGCGCACTGCTGTCGGCTGGCGACGGCCTTCAGTCCACGCGAGAGATGCTCGACAAGAACGCTGTCCTCGGCGTCTGCCCGCTTGAGCAGCGACAGCGCCTGGCGCGCAAGCACGATTGCTGCATCCTCTGCACTGACGTCGGTCATACAAAACCCCGGTTGAATTCCCTCGGCAGTTCGACGCCGATCCTAGCGCGCGATCTGGCGCCCGATCACTCCCGCGGGCGAATTGGGTTCGCGAAATCACTCGGTCAATGAACAATACCTCCGTTTCGGTGGAAAGTCCCTTCAGGTGTCCCGGTTCATCGACGCAGCTTGGACGCCGCGCTCATCGCGGCACGCTAGACGTCGCGCTGCCGGCCGCCGGACGCTCGGAGCGCGCCTGAGCATTCGGTGCTTCGCGCAGGTGGACGGAGCTCTCAGCACCGGTTGACGGCCTGCTCAACGTTGCCGGCACGTGGTCAAGTTACCGTTCACGGGGGGCGAGAAACCCCTATCGCCAAACCGTGTCTGACCGGGATCCCCTAAGTCGCTTCGATGATGCTCCTGATACGAGTCACCAGCGCGTCGATGGCGAACGGCTTCGTCATCATCGACATGCCTGGCTCCAGGAAGCCGTTCGCGATCGTGGCGTTCTCAGCATATCCGGTCATGAAGAGCACCTTCAATTCGGGGCGTCGCTCGCGCGCCGCGTCAGCGAGCTGCCGACCGTTGAGGCCGGGCAAGCCGATGTCGGTGACGAGTAGGTCGATGCGTCGCTTCGACTGCAGCACCTTCAGCCCGGAAGGGCCGTCCACCGCCTCGATCGCTCGGTAGCCAAGCTCCTCAAGCACGTCCACGACGAGGGCGCGAACGGCCGTCTCGTCCTCGACCACGAGAACGACCTCGCCGCGTTCGGCGCGGTGCTCGTCGCCAAGCTCGACCGTTTGGCCTTCCTCTTCCTCACCCTCGCCGTAGTGGCGCGGAAGGTAGAGCTTGAAGGTCGTTCCCTTGCCGACCTCCGAATAGATCTTGGCGTAGCCCTCGGACTGCCGGGCGAAACCGTAGATCATCGAAAGACCCAGGCCCGTGCCCTGACCGATCGGCTTCGTGGTGAAGAACGGTTCGAACGCCTTTGCCACGATGTCGGTCGTCATGCCGACGCCCGTGTCGGTGACGCAGATGCAGACATACTGACCGGGCTTCACCTCGCGCTGACGCGCCGCATACGCATCATCGAGGTGGGCGTTGCACGTTTCGATCGTGAGCGTGCCGCCCTCGGGCATGGCATCGCGCGCGTTGATCGCGAGGTTGAGGATCGCGCTCTCGAGCTGATGCGGGTCGCACAGCGTGTTCCATAGGCCGCCGGCAGTCACGATCTCGAGCCGAACGGCCTCGCCGATCGTGCGCCGAAGCAGCTCCTCCATCCCGGTGACCAGGCGGTTGGCGCCGACCGGCTTGGGATCGAGAGGCTGACGGCGCGAGAACGCCAGCAGGCGATGGGTCAGGGCGGCAGCCCTGTTCGCCGCCGTGATCGCGGTCGTCGTGTAGCGCTCCATCCTGCTCGTGTCGCCCTTGGCGATCTGGCGTTGCATTATGTCCAGCGAACCGATCACGCCAGTAAGCAGATTGTTGAAGTCGTGGGCGATTCCACCGGTGAGCTGACCCACCGCCTCCATCTTCTGCGCCTGTCGAAGCTGCTCCTGCGCCTGCTCGAGCTGCTCCTGACGGACCTTGTCGGACGTCACGTCCCGACCCGACGCGTAGATCAATTCACCCTCGGGAGCCGCCACCCACGAGATCCAGCGGAACGAGCCGTCTCGATGTCTATAACGATTCTCATACGCCGGCAGATCTTCTGCCGAGGCAGTGGCGAGAGCGCCTTCGCTCGAAGGGTGATCGTCCGGGTGGATGAAGTCGAGATAGGCGCGGCCCACCAGATCTTCCGAACGCCACCCCAGAATCTGCGACCAAGCTGGATTGACGGCGCGGAAGATGCCGTCCGTTCCAACGACGAGGAGTAGGTCGCGAGCGTTGTTCCATGTGCGGTCGCGGTCCGCGATGGCCGCCTCGACCCGTCGCTCGAGCGTGTCGTTGAGGTCGAGAAGCGCCTGTTCCGCCGCCTTGCGATCCTGGATGTCGACCGACGCGCCGAACCATCGGACTATCTCGCCGGTCCGTTCGTCGCGAAAAGGGTCGGCCCGGACCAGAAACCACCGATAGACCCCATCGGCGCGGCGAATTCGATGCTCGATCTGGAATACCCCGCCGGAGCTCCGAGCCTCGTCGAACGCCGCCATCGTGCGCGCGTCGTCGTCCGGATGGACGTAGTTCCGGGACACCTCGGCCGCCGTTGACGGATGATCCGGCGCACCGACGTAGTCGGCCCACTGCTTGTTGAAGAACTCAATGCGACCCTGTGCGTCCGTGATCCAAACGATCTGAGGCACGGCGTCGGCCATGAGCCGGAACTTCGCCTCGCTGTCCCGCAGCCGTTCCTCGGCCTGCTTGCGGTCGCTGATGTCGACAGACGAGCCAACCAGTCCGACAACCGTCCCTTGAGCGTCCCGGAACGGTGCCTTCGTCGAAAGCCAGGTCGCCCGGCGCCCATCGGGAAAGCTGACCTGCTCCTCGATCGCTTCGGTGCGATTTTCCTTCATGACTCGCAGGTCGTTGGCTGTCACCGCCTCGGCCTGCACGGGATCATCCAGAAACTCCCGGTCGGTGCGCCCTATGATCTCCGACAGCGGCTTGCCCACCAGGTCCACCGTCCCGCGGTTCGCCGCCAGCATCCGACCTTCGCGATCTTTGGCGTAGACGACGCCGGGCACCGCTTCCATCACCGCTTCGAGCAGCGTCTTCGCTCGGCGCAGCTCGTCTTCAGCCCCCCGCCGTTCGTCGATATCGACGACGGACCCGACGTAGCCGAGGTAGGCTCCGTCAGCACCGAAGCGGGGTGTCGCCGCATCGATCGCCCAACGATAGGCGCCATCCGGACGGCGCAGCCGGTATTCGACGCGAAACGGCCGCTGGGCTGCGTTGGCCTCGACGAACGCCCGTTCGGCGAGGGGCCTGTCCTCCGGGTGCGTTGCGTCAAGCCAACCGTAGCCGAGCGCTTCCTCCTCGCTCTGACCGGTGAACTCATACCAGGCCCGATTGAGGTAGATGCAGTGCCCTTGGGGATCCGTCACCCACATCATCACCGAAGTGCCATCCGCCATAATGCGGAAGCGCGCTTCGCTTTCGGCAAGATCGGACTGCGCTTGGCGAAGATCGTGCTCGATCGCCTCCGCGACCGCCAGCTGCCGGCTACGCTCCTCAAGCGCGCGTCTCAGCTCCAGCTGCGCCATGACCTGCCGCGCCAGCACGCGCAGAGTGTCCTGCTGAAGCTCGGTCAGCTGCCTGGGGCGAGTGTCCAGCACGCACAACGTCCCGATCGGCAGCCCCTCTCCGGTCTTGAGCAAAGCGCCAGCGTAGAACCGCAGGTGCGGTTCATTCACGACCAGCGGGTTGCAGGCAAAGCGGGAATCCTGCGTCGCATCGGGGACGAGCAGAAATTCCTCTTCAAGGATTGCCCTCGCGCAGAACGAACTTTCCAGCGGGGTCTCTCGAACCCCGAGCCCGACCTCGGCCTTGAAGAACTGCCGGCCTTCGCCGATCAGGTTCACAACCGCGATCGGCGCATCGCAGAGCTTAGCGGCGAGGGCTGCCACCTCGTCGAATGCGGGCTCGCGCGGGGTGTCCATCACGTCGTAGCGCGCCAAGGTCTCGAGACGCCGCGCTTCGACGTCGCTGATATCAGTCATGTCACTCGAATTCATTTCGTCGTCGCGTTCTTCAACACCTGAGCAAGTCCGTCGGCGGTATAGGGCTTCTGGAGGAGATCAAAGCCGTGCGATCCTTCGGCCGCGAGAACGTGGCTGTAGCCGCTGGTCAGCACCACCGGCAAATCGGGGAAGCTGACGCGCAGCCTCTCGGCGAGCTCGATTCCCGAGATGCCGGGCATCACGACGTCCGTGAACACCATGTCGAACTTCTCGGGATTCGCCTCGATCAGCTCCAAGGCCTCTTGCGCGCTCGACACCCACATGTTGCCGTAGCCGAGGTCGCCGATCAGATGTGCCGCGAACTCGCCCACCAGATGGTTGTCCTCGACCAGCAGCACGCATCCGCCGCCGGAAGGGGGCGTCGAAGCAGTCGGCGGCTTGAGGTCCGCTTCGCCATGGACCTCCCCGTCAGCCGCCCGCGGCAAGTAAAGGATGAAGGAGGCGCCCGCGCCCGGCCCGGCACTTTCGATGATGATGTCGCCGCCGGACTGCTTTGCGAAGCCGAACACTTGGCTGAGCCCAAGTCCGGTGCCCTTGCCGACGTCCTTAGTGGTGAAGAACGGCTCGAAGACCCTCGGCAGATCCTGCTCGCTGATGCCGCTCCCGGTGTCACTGACCGCCACCGCGATGAACCGACCTTCGACCGCGGCATGCCCCCGGGTCGCCGGGATCTCCCCGCGCTCCTCGACGAGGATGGTCAGGCACCCCTCACCCTCCATCGCGTCGCGCGCGTTTACGGCCATGTTGAGGATCGCGGTCTCGAACTGGTTGGCATCGGCATCGACGACGCACGGTTCGCACCTGATCTGGAGATCGATCTCGACCCGCGAGCCGGACACGGTTCGCAAGACCTCCATCCCTTGGCGAAGCCGATCGGCTACGTCGAAGTGCTCGGCCTTAAGCGGCTGCCGTCGTGCGAAGGCCAAAAGCTGATTAGTGAGTTTCGCGGCGCGCTCGGCCGTCTCCTTGATCGCGGCGAGATATCGAGTCCGCTTCTCCTCGGCGAGCCCCGGACGAGCGAGCAGGTCGACGCTCCCCAGGATTACGGTCAGAAGATTGTTGAAGTCGTGCGCGACGCCGCCGGTGAGCTGTCCGATCGCCTCCATCTTCTGGCTCTGTCGCAGTGCCTCCTCGATCCGCTCGCGTTCCGCGACCTCGGCCAGGAGGCTGCGCTTCGATTCTTCCAACGCCGCCACCTGATCGGTCACCGCGTGCTCAAGCGAAATGTTCAGATCCTCGAGCAGGGCCTTGGCCTTGGCTTCGCTCTCCACATCGACGCAGGTTCCGATCCACCGAAGGACCCGCCCCTGATCGTCCGTTTCCGGAACACCTCGGCAAGCGAAGCAGCGATATTCGCCGTCCGCGCCTTCCACCATATAGGTCTGCTCGAACGTAGTGCCGGTGTCGACCGCTTCGTTCCAGGCGTCTCGCGCGCGATCGCGGTGCTTGGGATGTATGGTCTCAAGCCATCGGTCGCCGAGAAGACCTGAGCTCTCACGGCCGGTATACGCTTTGAACCGTGCGTTGATGCGCACGTAGTGACCATCGGCATCCGCCTCGAACACGAAGCCGGGCAGCGCGTCCGTCAGCATGGCCAGACGGCGCTCGGTCTCCCGTTCCGTCGTCCGATCACGGACGATCTTCACGAAGCCGGACCCGCCGGTAAGCGGCATAACGAGGCCGGAACCCCAAAACCGACTGCCGTCGCGGCGGACGTGAAGCCGCTCGTCCACTGCGCGCCCGTCGATCGACGCGCGTTTCATCTCGTCCTCTGGCGAGCCCGCCGCCTGATCCTCCTCGGTGAAGATCATGCGTCCGTGCTGGCCGAGCGCCTCCTCCGCCGTCCAGCCCATGATCGACTCGGCTCCGACGTTCCAGCTCGTGACGAGACCGCCTTCGTCGAAGGTGATGATCGCGAAATCGGTCGAGCTGTCGACGATCTGCTGGGCCAGGACCGGATCGTTCATCCGACAGAGTCTCCGACAGGCGTGGCATCCGGGCTCGATTGACCCTCGATCAGCGTGCGCAGCCTCGCCCGGACGACCTCGCTCGCCGATGAATAGTGGCCCGAAGCCACCTGATCCGCCACGACGCGATCGAGTTCCTGGCTGAGCAAAATGGTGCGTGTCTGTCGACGCGGCATCTGGCCTCTGGGAGCAGGGTGCAGGACAATGCAATACACCTACCGCCCAGCACGGTTCCACGGACTTATCGGATCTTGCCCGAACACCCGGGGCGGAAAGTCCTCCGCTTGCCCGATCGAAATTCCTCGAAAATTGGTCCGCGCATTGCTGCCGTTTGCTGTCCCCTAACCATTGCGTTGACGTCACGAGTTCGCTCTCGCAGATCCGCTCGTGGAAGGATTGTGAAGGCGCGAGGATATTCTATCGTGTCTATACCTTGACTGTCCCAGACGACGTCCGGGACGATTGCGGACGTCTCCTGGAAAGAAAGATGGAGACGTTGCGGCGGCAGCGCGGATACCTCAGCGATCAGGTTCTCGAAAGATTCGACAATCTCGGCGAGCCAACGATCATCGCGATCGTGTGCTGGGAAAGCCTAGCGAGCCTCGCGGCCGCCGGCACGGCCGTCCGTGCCTTCTATGACAGCCTCGGTTTCGACTTCTCCGCATTCTGCGATCGCAACGGCATTAGAAGCGACGTTGCGGTCTTCAAGGCCCGTTGAGACTTGCGACACGCCGCGCTCGGAAACACGGCAGTCGCTTGCACACCGGGGCCGCTCGCACGCGCGGTCGACCGCGCCCAGACGCTTTTCCAAAGTCTTCGAGCCGGCACCGATCGACGCTGCAGGCTCGCTACTTCGTGCTTTTGAGTATGAATTTTGCCGCCGTTTTCACGATCGGCTTCAGTGAACCCTGCCGCTGCTCTGCAATCGGCGAACTTCAAGGTCCTCTTCAAGCGGCGCCCCCACCGAAGCCGGCCTTCAAACGTCGGTCGAGCGTTCGTCGACCGCCTCGAGACAGCGAGCACGATCACAAGATCCCTATGACGCATCTGGCGACCAACCCTACGAGCGCCCTACGCCAAGCCGCGAAGGCCGATCTCCGAGCAGGTGGTGGAAAGCCCCACTTACGGGGTGCAAGGATCTAGCGCGGTGTCAGGCAGGGGCGTAGGCCACAGCCTGTTCCGACAAGTGTGATTGGCGAAGGGAGCTGCCTTGAAGAACGTGACATTTGCGCTGATGCTTGCGAGCGCTGGCCTCCCGCTAGAGGCCACGCAGGCCGGTGTCGTTGGAACCATGACGCCTGCCTCTCCGCTCACCCGAGAGCGCATCGCCGAAGCGCAGCAGGACCGCGACGCCTGGACCGCGTATCTCGCCACCTCGGAACGCCTCGCTGCGGCGGACCGGCTCGCGTTGGCGCGCGAGCGGACTGACGGAAGAATTCCCCCGGCGGTCCGAGCCGGGAAGGGGACGGCCAGCATGCCGCTCGATCGGGATGCCGCGTGGTATGGCACCGTGGACGCGCGGAGGATCGCGGACACGATAGTCAGCTTCCAGACACCCGCCGGCGGATGGGGAAAGAATGCGGACCGCAGCGGACCGCCGCGCGTCCGCGGACAGCACTACCTGTCGGTCGAGGGCGAAGGCGGGGCGGTAGCTCAGGACGCCCGCTGGGACTACGCTGGCACCATCGACAACGGAGCGACCACGACGGAAGTGAGATTCTTGGCCCGGGTGCAGGCCGTCGCCCCGGGCCGGGCAGGCGACCGCTGGCGAAAGGCGATCGTGCGGGCCGTCACCTACCTGCAGACCGCGCAGTTTCCGAACGGGGGGTGGCCCCAGGTGTATCCCCTGCAGGGCGGGTATCACGACGCTGTGACGTTTAACGACAATGCCATGGCGAACGTCGTGACGCTGCTGGCAAACGTCGCTCGGCGTTCGGGAGATTTCGCGTTCGTATCTCCCGCCCTAGCTGCGCGGGCTCGCTCGGCTCACGATCGCGCCATTGCCCTGATCCTCCGGACCCAAGTGGTGGTCGATGGCAAACCCACGGGATGGGGGCAGCAGCACGACGCGGTGACCCTCGAACCCGTCGGGGCCCGCAACTTCGAGCCGGCCGCGCTGTCTTCATCCGAGAGCGCGGGAATACTGATCCTGCTGATGGGCCGACCGAGCCCTTCGCCGGCCGCGATCCGTGCGGTAGACGCCGGCGTCGCCTGGTTGACCGATCGCAGGATCGCAGACGCGGCGTTCGTCCGGTCGCCGGGCCATACGGGTGGTCTCACACCCAGCGTCGGCTCGCCGCCGATCTGGGCACGATTCTACAGCATCCCCGCCTTCCGTCCGATCTTCGGAGATCGTGACCGACGCATCGTCGATGACGTCGGTCAAATCAGCGTAGAGCGGAGAAACGGGTATGCCTGGTTCAGTTCCGATCCCGCTAAGGCCCTCTCGCTCTACCGTGCTTGGGTCAGGTCACGAAGCTAACCCCGGATCGAATGCCCGCGGTTCTCGCGCGCAGCGCGCTTCGACTAGATTGCGCGGACAGGCTGCCGAAGAATGGTCTTGAGCTTGGATGGCTCGGTTCTGCGTGGGTCGCTGAGGTAAATCTCGTGGTGCGGGCCATCGAAGGTAACGCCCATGCCGGGCATGACCTCCTCGTGCAGGCGCTTCAGCGTCTGCCCTTCGTCATCATAGCTGCCGATGTGCAAGGTCTGGAGCGACCTTCCTTCCGATAAGGGCTCGAACCGCAGCGACGGCGGACGGTCGTTCCTCTTCGTCAACGTCTTCGCGACCGCGTCCTCGAACATGGTGCCGGTCACGAAGTCAGGCACGAGGATCATGACGGTCCATTGCCAGCGATCCTTCTCGCGGCGCGCGAACGTGCCGGGATCGTCCGACCACCAAAGCGCTTCCAGCGGGGGCACCACGTAGTCGCGACCCAACCGGTTCTTCGCTGCAAACTTCATCGCGTAGCTCACGCCGTAGATCCATTCGACCGCCTGCCTGTATTCGGCAGCGGAGTTGGGATCGCCCGATCCGTCCACCTTAACGAAGGACATCGTCGGAACGACAACGTCAACAAAGTCGTGCTTCGGCGGATTGAAGAGCGCGCGAAGCTGCCTTTTGAGATCGATCTTCTCCATCTCTGCCTCACCGATTGCGTGCAACGACAAGAGACCCTTTAGGCTATTACAGGTCGACGGTTTCGGCAACGCGACACACGCATCGCCACCGTATCGGATGACATTTCAAACTCTGCCGGAATCGTCCTTCTCGAGCGTCAAGCGGAATATTGCGCCGTTTCGCGGCCTGTGGAATCACCTGGGGGATGATCCTCCATGGTGTTCACGACTTCTATCTGGTCACCCTGTCGATCGTCGTCGCGATCATCGCGTCCTTCACCGCACTCAGTCTCGCAGGACGCGTCCGCGAAGCACGGGACCACACTCGACAGGTATGGCTCGCCGCAGCGGCGATAGCACTGGGCGGCGGGATCTGGTCCATGCACTTCGTCGCCATGCTTGCCTTTCGCATGCCCGGCATGGCGACGAGCTACGACCTCGCGCCGACCGTCGGCTCGCTTGCGCTCGCCATCGGCTTCACTGGCGGCGGCCTCGCGCTGCTCGACTGGTCCATGCCGACGGCGCGTCGGACGCTCTGCGCAGGCCTGCTGATTGGTGCCGGCGTCGCCACGATGCATTACGTTGGAATGGCAGCGATGCGAATGCCGGCGACCCTGCACTACGACCTACGCTGGGTGGCAATCTCCATCATAGTCGCCATCGTAGCTGCAACCGTCGCGGTCTGGCTGGCGACACAACGCCAGGAGATCGGTCGCCGGGCCGCCGCCGCGGTCGTCATGGGAGCGGCGATCTCGGGCATGCACTATTCCGGCATGCATGCGGCCAACTTCACGCGCGCAGCCATGCCCGTCGACGATGCGCAAGGGTTTGCCAGCCTCGGCCAGGCCTTTCTGGCCACGGCGATCGGCGCGGACAAAGGCCATGTTCGGTATCGCACCGGACACTCCCGTGACGCTCGCGGACTTCTACGACGGGCTTCATCCTGAGGATCGCGAGGCGACTGCGAAGGCGTTCGCCGCTGCGACGGATCCCGCGCAGCGCACGCTGTATGACGTCGAATACCGGACCATCGGTCGGGCGGACGGGATGGTCCGCTGGGTGGCGGCCAAGGGTCGTGGGATCTTCGACGAACAGGGCAGATGCGTCCGTGTTGCGGGGACGGCACTGGAGATCACCGCCCGGCGCGAGGCGCAGGACGCGCTGCGCGAGTTGAACGCGACGCTGGAGGCACGCATCAACGCGGCGATACGCGAGCGCGAGGAGGCACAGGACGCGCTACGCCAGAGCCAAAAGATGGAGGCGATGGGCCAACTGACCGGGGGCGTCGCGCACGACTTCAACAATCTTCTCACGCCGATCGTCGGCAGTCTCGACATGCTTCAGCGCAAGGGCATCGGCAGCGAACGCGAGCAGCGCCTGATCGCGGGCGCCGCGCAGTCGGCGGAACGGGCAAGAACACTGGTCCAGCGGCTGCTCGCGTTCGCGCGCCGACAACCGCTGCAGCCGGTCCCCGTAGACGTTGCGGCGCTGGTGAAGGGCATGGCGGATCTAGTTGCGAGCACGACCGGACCGCAGATCAAGGTCGTCGTCGATGCGCCGACCGAGCTGCCGCCCGCGAAGGCCGATCCGAACCAGCTCGAGATGGCGATACTGAACCTGGCCGTGAACGCACGCGACGCCATGCCGGACGGCGGCACCCTACGCATCTCGGCAAGCAGAGAATCGATCCGCACGGCGCACCCGTCCGGACTGCCGACCGGACACTATCTGCGCCTGTCGGTCGCCGACACCGGGCTTGGAATGGACGACGAGACGCTGGCCAAGGCAGTCGAGCCGTTCTTCTCCACCAAAGGCATCGGCAAGGGAACAGGGCTTGGTCTCTCCATGGTGCACGGTCTTGCCTCACAGCTCGGCGGAGCGCTCACGATCACCAGCCGCCCGGGTCTAGGAACCAACGTCGACCTCTGGCTGCCGCAAAGCGCGGTCAGGGCGGAAGACGGACGGATCCCAGACGACGTCCCGCCGACGACCGCCTCCGGCACCGCGCTGCTGGTCGACGATGAGGCGCTCGTGCGAATGAGCACCGCCGACATGCTTTCCGACCTCGGCTACGACGTCGTCGAGGCCGAGTCCGGCGAAGAGGCAGTGCGGATCGTCGCGGCGGGTCGACACATCGACCTGCTCGTCACCGACCACCTGATGCCCGGCTTGAGCGGGACCGACCTCATCCAGCGCGTTCAAGCGCTCCGACCGGAGGTGCCGGCGCTGCTCGTGTCGGGCTACTCGGAAATGGAAGCCCTCGACGTGTCTGTGCCGCGCTTGACGAAACCGTATCGCAAGGACGAACTCGCAGCCTGCCTTCGTCGGATCGCACGCTCGGCAAACTGATCTCCGGACATCGACTCCTCAGTCTGGGGGCCTCGAACGGTGGCGGCGAGCGCGATTAACTGCGATCAATCAGAATCATATGGGCCGGTTCTAGCCTGCGGCGTTGTGCGGTGCGTGATCGATATCAGTGCCGACGGCACCGGGATTGTCTCTCACCAAGCAAGGAGCTCAGACATGGCGGCAAAGACCCTCGAAACGCTATTTCACGACACGCTGAAGGACATCTACTATGCGGAGCGCAAGATCCTGAAATCCCTGCCCAAGATGACCCGCGCAGCTCAGTCCGAACAGCTGAAGGCCGCTTTCCAAAAGCACAAGGAGCAGACCGAGGGGCAGATCGAGCGACTTCAGCAGGTCTTCGAGATCATCGGCAAACCCGCTCGCGGCAAGACTTGCGACGCGATCGAGGGTATTCTGTCGGAAGGCGAAGAGATCATCGACGAATACAAGGGCACGCCGGCTCTCGACGCCGGGCTCCTCGCGGCCGCCCAGGCGGTCGAGCACTACGAGATCACCCGCTACGGAACGCTGAAGCGCTGGGCCTTGGTGCTCGGCCTGGACGACGCTGCGAAGCTGCTCGACGAAACGCTTCAGGAAGAGGCGCAGACCGACGAGGATCTCACGAGCATCGCCGACGCGACGGTGAACGCCGAGGCGATGGTCAAAGCCGAATAGGCTTTCTGCCGAACCCGGCCCGGGACCGGCCGGAGCCAGCATGTTCCGGCCGGTCCAGGTTCACGCGTCGCAGTCGCGGTCGCGATGCTCGCCACCCACCGCGCGACCGTCGGTGTGTCAAATCGCCAGATCGGCCGAGGGGCTCCGCAATGAATATCTGGCTCCGCGTATGTATTGCGCTCACGCTTACCATCGCGAGCGTGGCGATCGAACCGCGATCGGACGAACGCGCCATGTATGGCTTTGACGGTCCGCTGGAACAGAATTGGAAGCCGCGCGAACTGGGAGGATGGCCAGCTCCGTTCGTGGCGGACGATCCCGCCACGTCCGTGCCCCACAAGCTCGGGATCGAAGACGAGTTCCGACCCGGGGCGTTCGTCGCGACGCTCAGCTTTTGGCTAACTGCGATATCCATCGCTGAAGGGGCGGTCTGCCGGTCGATGGAAGTCCGACGTCGACGTAAAAGGCGCCGCTCGGTCGGGGCGCAGGCGTCGTCATAACAAGGCGAGCGCCGCAACCGACGAGTTATGTGCAGGTGCGCAGCGCGATGCGCTTAACTGGAACCGTTCAGTCGCCCCGGACACCACAGCACTTTGCCGACGCGGTAATCCCAGGATGCGATCGCGTGCCGACCGGCGTTGATCGTGTTTAATGCGGGCCATAACCGAAACGATAATCTTGCCACCATGGTCGTCTATTCGTTCAAGTGCGTGACGCGGAACGGACCCGGGCGACCGTTCCACCTAGACGCGCTGAGCGGCGACGACGAAGCCAGAGACCGGGCCATTCAGCTGTTGGCGATGTGGGATGCCGTAGCGGTCGAGGTCGGCCAGAACGGGCGAACCTTCGTCGTTCAAAGGCCGGACATCAGTTCCTGCTCTCGACCTCCCGTCACGGACGAGGCCATGCTCGCGCCCGGGCACGACAGTTCCGGCGTCGAGAAGGAGAAGCAGTCGGGAGCTCGGCCGTGACCGCATCGGGCAGCTGCGACGAGCCGGCGGGACGGTCATTCACCGGGGGCGCGACGACGAAAGCAGCATATATGAGAGGTTTCGAAGCCGGAATCGAACCCGACGAACGAGCGGCCGCATGCCCGTTTCCTCACGAGCACCTCACTCTGCGAATGGCCTGGATGGACGGCTTCGGGTCGGGGCGCGCAGCGAAGGGGGCCGGCCGGTTTGGCGGCAACTGATCAGGACCGTGCGGTCCCGCCAAGGCGCAACGCTTGATTCCGCAAATATCGAAACCGGCTTCACCACCAAAGTTTTGCGGATCTACCCTGGAATCGCGAAAGCGTTGCCGCAAATCATATTTTTCCGCTTAGGGTCAGTTACTTACGGCTAGATGAGCTTCTCAAACCGTCCGCTGGTCGGCCGTAGGGTCGCCGTTTAATGACATGAAACCGCTCATTCCCTGAGCGATGTAGTCATAGCCGGCGCGCGCGGCATAAGGGCCGTCCTGACCGAATCCGGTGATCGAGCAGTAGATGAGCCGGGGATTGACCTTCGACAGAGCGACCTGGTCAAGGCCGTAACGAACCAGCCCGCCCACCTTGTAGTTCTCGATCAGCACATCCGCGCCGGCGACGAGTCCACGGACCTGCGCCTGACCTTCAGGCGTCGCGATATCAATCGAGAGGCTCGTCTTGCCTCGGTTGGCCGAATGGTAATAGGCCGCGCCGAGATTGACGCCGCCCGCACCCGTCACGAACGGTGGCCCCCAGTGGCGCGTGTCGTCCCCGCGGCCCGGCCGCTCGATCTTGATCACCTCTGCGCCGAGATCGGCGAGCAGCTGCCCGCACCACGGCCCCGCCAGAATTCGCGCCAGCTCGATGACCCGCAGGCCTGCAAGCGGCTTCATCAGAACGCCGACAGCCCTGTGATCGCACGGCCCAGGATGAGCGCGTGCACGTCATGCGTGCCCTCGTAGGTGTTGACCGTTTCGAGATTCATCAGGTGCCGCATGACCTGATATTCACTCGAAATGCCGTTGCCGCCGTGCATGTCCCGGCTCGTCCTGGCGGCGTCGAGCGCCTTGCCGACATTGTTGCGCTTGATGAGCGACACCATTTCCGGCGCGAACGTTCCCTCGTCCATCAGCCGGCCAACGCGCAGGCTCGCCTGCAGGCCGAGCGCGATGTCGGTCTCCATGTCGGCGAGCTTCTTCTGATAGAGTTGCTTCGCGGCGAGCGGACGGCCGAACTGATGACGGTCGAGGCCGTATTGCCGCGCCGCGTGTAAGCAGAACTCCGCCGCGCCCATCGCACCCCAGCTTATACCGTAGCGGGCGCGGTTGAGGCATCCGAACGGCCCCTTCAACCCCTCGACCTCCGGCAGCAACGCGTCCTCGGGCACTTCGACTCCGTCCATCATCACCATTCCGGTGATCGACGCGCGCAGGCTCAATTTACCTTCGATCCTCGGTGCGCTGAGGCCCTTCACGTCCCTTTCCAGCACGAACCCGCGGATCTTGCCGCCATGGGCGTCGGACCTCGCCCAGATCACGAACACGTCCGCGATCGGCGCGTTGGAAATCCAGGTCTTCGATCCCGACAGGCGATAGCCGCCGTCGATCTTCTCCGCCCGCGTGCGCATCCCGCCCGGATCCGACCCGGCGTCCGGCTCGGTCAGGCCGAAGCATCCGATCCATTCGCCCCATGCCAGCTTCGGCAGATATTTTTGCTTCTGCGCCTCCGAACCATAGGCGAGTATCGGATACATCACGAGGCTTGACTGCACGCTCATCATCGAGCGGTAACCCGAGTCGACGCGTTCGACCTCGCGCGCGATGAGACCATAGGCGACATAGGATACGCCCGCTCCGCCATATTCCTCCGGCACGGTCGGGCCGAGCAGACCCAGCTCGCCCATCTCCCGAAAAATCGCCGGGTCGGTGGTCTCGTCCTGGAACGCGGAAACGATCCGCGGCGCCAGCTTCTCGCGGGCGTAGTCGGCGGCAGTGTCGCGGATCATCCGCTCGTCGTCCGAAAGCTGTCCGTCTAGCAGCAACGGATCCGCCCACTCGAACTTCGTCATGTCGGCCATCTCGCTCTCCCTCGGCCAAACCATCGGCAGATCCAATGATCAGTTCAATTACTGGAATGCGCGGATTTGATCGCGTAACGAGATCACCGGATGATTGAGCTGAAAGCCATGAGGCTGTTCGTCGCGCTTGCCGACGAACTGCATTTCGGACGCACCGCCAACCGGCTGGGCATTGCGCAATCGGCATTGAGCACGCAGGTGCTGCGGATCGAAGATCGGCTCGGCGCCCTGCTGTTTGATCGTGGCCGGCGCTCCGCCGTATCCCTCACGCAAGTCGGCCGCATCTTCCTGGTCGAGGCGCGCGCCGCGATCGCGCAGGTCGAGCGCGCCGAGCGGATCGGTCGAATGGCAGGGCGCGGCGAGGCCGGCCCGGCCCGAATCGGCTACGTGCTGTCCGCTGCGCTGAGCGGCGCGCTGCCTAACGCGCTGTCGGCGAGCTGTTCACGCGGTTCGCGATGGACGTCGACGACGCCATCGTGGCGCACGGCCTGCTCCCGGACCTCTCCGGCCTCGGCAAGGCGTCCGTGGCGCGGAAGCTGTGCGAGGCGTCCCAGGGTCGCCTGCGCCCGCTCATGAGCATCATCCGCGGCGCGATGGTGCTGGCCATCCGGCGCGGCGGCGCGTCGATCAGCGTCGACGACCTGCGCGATGCCGTCGGCGCCTACGCGCTTCGCGTCAGCTTCCTCGACCGGAACCCGTTCGCGTGAGCGCGGCCTCCGATCGCCACGCCGGCATCGGCCTGCAGGTCCGGACCGTCCTCGCCCCTCTGCCGGGCGAGTCGGCCGACGGCCTGCTCGGCCGCGTTGCGGCCGCCGAGTGCGCGACGCGCATGCTCGACTTCACCAGGGTGGCCGGCGCCAGCTTCTCGCACCATGCGGCCCTGTCCCGACAGGAACCCGAAGGCGTTCGGCTGGTGGCTCGGTGCATCGGCGCCGACCCGGACGACCTCGCGGAGCGCTGCACCGTGACGTCGCTCGAGACGCGCGAGATCGCGTTCTTCGGCCTCAGGATCGATCCGAGGCACGTCGCGGGGAGCGTCCGACGCTACGCTCCGGCCTCGCTCGCGGCCTCGCCGCACCACCGGGCGCTCTGGATGCTGAAGCCGTTCCCGTTCTGCGAGGAGACCTGGCAGCTTCTCGTCGAGCACTGTCCGAGTCCGCACTGCGGCGCGGTCCAGCACTGGCGCTGGACCAACGGCATCGACCTCTGCGACCGCTGCGGCGAGCAGTTGACCCGCGCCCGCGCCGACGAGATTCCCGAAGACCTTCGCCAGAACCTCCTCGACGCCCTGGGCCTGTTCCACCCCGACCCGTCCCGACGCGAGGCGTCCCAATCCCTGCTGCCCGACGGTCTCGCTCGGCTGGACGGCGGCGCGCTGCTCGATCTCCTCAGCGCGATCGCGGGCGTCGTCGACCCGTGCATACGCTACGCGTCGAACAAGCGCGTTCTCGATCAGGCCGCCCCACCGTCGGCCGTGACGGCAGCCGTGGCGAGCGCCTGGTCGATGATGGTCGGCTGGCCCGAGAGGTTCGAGCGCCTGATCGGCGAGCGGCTCTCCACCCGCGAAGGTCGCTTCGGCGACGGGAACGACGGCGCAACGCTGGCCTTCCTGAACCTTCCGAGGCGTTCAAAGATGCGCTCGGACGCTCGCCACGCCGTGTCGCTCCTGTGCGACCGTCTCGAAAACAACGCCGCCAGCGGCTATCGGACCATGGACGCGGCATCCCGGCTGAGTGTCAACGCCTCCGAACTCACGGCCGCGCGCAGGAGGGGCGACATACCAACGGTCTTCCACCTCGGCCTCCCGCAGCGACGGCCGGTCCCGCTCGTCGAACGCTCCGCGATCGATCGGCTGGCGGGCCGCCAGATGGTCCCTCGGTTCGCCGTCGAGGTCCTGCTCGGCGCCAGCTCCCAAACCGTCGACGCGCTCGTGGCAACCGGTGTGCTCGAAGCGGCCATGTTCGCGCCGGGCGATGTCGGCGGGCGGATATACCGCGAGTCCGTCGACGCCTTCGTCGCCCGCCTCGCGGCCGCCTCCCGCACGATCGATTGCGAGACCATTCCGCTGCGGACGGCGATGCGGATCGTCGGCGGGCGGTTCAAGCCCTGGCCAGAGGCGCTTTCCGCCATGTTGGCGGGCCGCATCGCATTCGAGTTCGACCCAAACGCGAAGACCGTGGTCGACGGAATTCGCGTCGCGACGGAAACGGCTGCACTTCTTCTGGGCCTGCCGTCCGCAGACGGAGCCGGAACGCCCACCCCCATGACACTCCTAAAGGCTGAGGCGATCGAGATCCTGAACCTCCGCCTGAGCGCAGGAGCCACCGTCCTGGGCGACTGGAAGGGGACGCGGACCCGGTCGGGCGAAGTGCCGACGTCCTTCGTGCTCGATCTGGCCAAGACCCACATCGCCCCCGCGGAAGCCGCGCTGAGGCTGTCGACGGGCTGCAAGGGCGTGCGACACTTCATGGCCCGCCACGGCATCGAGAAGCTCTCGGATGCCGGATACGATCGCGCGAAGTTCGAGGCTCTCGCGAATCCGGACTGACGTCGCGTGCCGGGGAGATCGAGCATTGGCAAGCTGGGCTCGAGCCTCATCGCACCGACGAACTAGACGCCCTGATCCAGTCGGGTTCCGCCTCGGACCGGGCGCGAATTCGATCTCGCGACCGTTCACGCCCTCACCAAAGGTGGAATAGGCCGGTAGGCCTTAGCCGCCGACGGATGGGCCGCCGCGATGGCTGTCGGCCCTCAGTCGGTCCTGCAGCGCGAAATGGCTCGAGGTGGTTGGGCCTGGCACAAGCGAGTCGTCACGCCCTCGGCCCCAAACGGACGTGGCGGTCGATCGCGCCGAGCGCCGATCACGCGGACCCCGGCCGACTGATGGCCTTCGACCGAAACTGAACTGGCGGAGGCCGATATGCCCAGAACGACCGCCTCACGCCTGGAAGGCCCGGCAGGGTTCCTGCCGAGAAAGGCAATCTCAACCTTGCTGGCGCAGGGTGCTCTGCGCCGCAAGAGAACGCGGGATGAGCGAGCGAGTGAACCTTTAGGAGCTACGAAAAAAGATGACTACACGCGCAAACAGCTCGGCGGCTGACCTTCTGGACAACATCAAGGCGTTCGAGCGAATCCTGGCGGGGAAGGTCGAGGACGCTCGTCTGTCCGAACGACTGATCGATCAGGCAAGCATTCAGCTGCGCAGCGCCGCCTCAGCCACGATCAGCTTCCCCTTCAAGGCCGGCGAAGGAATGGATCACGTCCTTTCGACCGTGGTCACCGACAACGTCATCGACACCCCGGCCCGCCGGGCCGAGTTGGCCGACAACTTCGTCCTCTACATGCAGCGCGCCGTCAATCGCGCACCCGAGGCCGCCGCCAGTCGCCGCGCCATCGCCAACGCAGTGGCGGAGGTCGCTTCCGAAGCGGGAGCCGAAGGCATCGATCTCGAGCTTCTGCGCCTGGAGCCGAGCCCGATCAACGTCTTCGGCAAGCCCCGCGTCGAGGACGAGCACGCGCAGGTGTTCTACGTGCACATCGTTCTGCCGCATCTCGAAAACGGGATCCTGACGCGCGACAGCTACACGATCGACGCGGACGGTGCGGAGGAATTTGCGGACTATCTGCGAAACCGCACGCTGCCTGAGCTTCGCGAAGTCGTGCGTGCGCAGAGGACGCCAGAATCCATCGGGTGAGGTTTTGCAGACAAGCCTGATCGAGCGCTTGCGCGCCGATCAGGCTCGATCGCGAAAGCGGCCATCCGAGATGGCTGGCGACTGATCGAGGCCCGGGTCCGGCACTCAGGTGCTTCAGATCAATCACTATATCCTGAACCATGCCTGCCGCCACGGGTTGAGGCGCTGCCAGGCGAGCGAAGCGTCGGCCGTCGGGGCCGTCAAGCTCGCGATCATGGCAGTGGCGTAACAGGAGAGTGGCCTTGAACGACAATGGCGAGAACAGCGCGTTTGGTTTCGACGATCCCAATCGTGGTCCCTTGGATCGGGCGGCGAACACGCTCACCGGTGGAAGCGGCGGCGTATCGGGAGCGATGGGCGCCGAGCGGGCGCATCAGACCGGCGGCAGCACCGGCGTCGTTTCCGCGATCTTCGACAGCAACTCGGAAGCCGAGCGCGCGGTATCCGAACTTCGCCAGCTTGGCGTGAACGACGCAGACCTGTCCCTCATCGCGCAATCGAAAGGCACGATGACGACCCGCGAGGGCGGCGGCGAGGTGACCGACGAGGAGCACACGAACATCCTGCGCGGCATCCTCGGCGGGGGGGCTCTCGGCGCGGGCCTGGGCGTCGCGGCGCTCGCGATCCCCGGCGTCGGACCGCTCGCCGCGCTTGGCGCGATCGCTGCGTCCGCGGTGCCAGAAGCGGTCGCGATCGGCGCCGTCGCCGGCGCGGCCGCGGGCACCTTCAACGAGGCGCTCAAGAAGCACGGCGTGAGCGACGAAGACTCCGCGTATTACGGAGACCGCCTGAAGGACGGGGGCGTGCTCGTCACGGTCAACGCCAGCGGCATCGACCGTCAGCAGGTGCAGGACGTCCTGCACCGGAACGGCGGCCATTCGTCCTCGCACGCGCGCACTGCGGCGGTCTGACGGCATAGGACCGAGCGGCGGCAGCCGCTCGGTCCTTCTCTTCGAGAACGCCAGACGCCTGTCGCCGAGTGTTGCCCTCGAGCCCCTCGGCAGACGCACCGGAACGGTCAGTCGGCAAGCCGTATCCACGCCGGCGCGTGGTCGCTGGTCTTCTCCCAACCGCGCACATGCCTGTCCACGTCCGCGGCTTCGAGCCGCTTGGCGAGGGCAGGGCTCAGAAGCAGATGGTCGATGCGCAGCCCCGCGTTTCGCGCGTAGGCGTTCCGGAAGTAGTCCCAGAAGGTGTAGATCATTTCGCCGGGGTGCATCTCGCGCAGCGAATCCGTCCATCCCTGATCGATCAGTCGGGCATGGAGCGCCCGGACTTCCGGCGCGAAGAGCGCATCGTCGAGCCAGCGCTCCGGCTTGTAGACGTCCGCCGACGTCGGCATGACGTTGAAGTCGCCTGCGAGGACGACCGGCAGGCCGCTCCCGATCAACGTCCCAGCATGCTCGATAAGCCTCTCGAACCAGTCGAGCTTGTAATCGAACTTCGGGCCGGGGCGCGGATTGCCATTGGGCAGATAAAGGCCTGCGACGATGATCCCGCTGACTGCCGCCTCGAGGTAGCGGCTCTGCGTCGGATCGGGATCTTCGGGGAGGCCGCGACGTGTCTCGTGAATCTCGCCGACCCGACTGAGGATCGCGACGCCGTTCCAGCTCTTCTGACCGAACCAGACCGAGTCATATCCGAGTTCGCGTATCGCGACTTCCGGAAACTTGTCCTGTGGCGCCTTCAGTTCCTGAAGGCACACGATGTGGGGCGCCTCTTCCTTGAGCCAACGAAGAAGCACCGGCAAACGGCCGTTGACGCCATTAACGTTGTAAGTGGCGATCTTCATGGACGTCAGAGCTCCGGGAGGACCTGGTCGGCCCGCCCCCATCCGGCGAGCGCCTCCGATGCCGCCTGCGGAACGAGCTCCTCGCCTTCGCCGGCATGCGAATGATAGAACGTGTCGACCGTCTTCATCTCCCCCCAGGTGATCGGCGCCGCCACTGGAGCGCCGGAGCGTGCCCGCACGGTAAAGGGCATGACCGCCGTCGCGACGCGCTGATTGCGCAATTAGTTGACGAAGATGCGCGTGTAATCCAGGTTCTGACCACAGGTGCAGCGAGCATCACTTTGCCTTTTTGAGCTTCGACGCCGCCTGATTCAAATTCTCCCGGTCGTTGCCGACCTTCGCGATCAGATCCTCGGCCTGCTGCTTCGTGATGCCATGCTTGCGCGCGAAGTAGTTCACTTCGTAGCCTTCTCCGGCAGCGACCCGGGCGCGGTCTGCGGCACCACGCTTGCTCTTGTCGTCGGCCATCATCCTCTCCTTCTCGGTAAGAAGGAACGATCGGTTGGCCTGGTTCCGAAACGAAACGCCCATTGACTTGGGTAAGTGCGATAGTTTGAACGGTTTTCCATCAGAGCGGTTGGCTACCCATGCCACCGCTGATCGGCACCGCAGGCTGGTCCATACCGGCGTCCGAGAGGTCCTCCTTCCCAAATGAGGGGACTACGCTCGAACGCTATGCAGCGGTGATGCCCAGCGTCGAGGTGAACACCTCTTTCTACAGGCCGCATCGTCGTCAGACCTGGGAGCGATGGGCTGCATCGACGCCCGACGACTTCCGCTTCTCGGTCAAGATGCCGAAGGAGATCAGCCACGTTCGGCGGCTCATCGATGTGATCGACCCGCTCGACCGGTTCATGGACGAGGTCGGCGGCCTCGAAGGCAAGCTGGACATACTTCTTCTGCAGCTTCCTCCGAGCTTCGCGTTCGATCGCGCGACGGTGGGAGTGAAAGGTTCGGACAGTGCACTACAGGCTGCCTTTTCAAACCGCCTCGTCCGGCCTTTGATGCCGAGATGCTGCTTCGCTCGTTGAGCAACGCGAACAGCGCGAAAGCTCCTATGCACCAGATCACCCGCGGCATCGGCAAGCCCCTCCTGCTCATTCATGGATTGGGGAGCAGCTGGCATGCTTGGCAGCCGATCCTGCACGACTTGGCCGTGGAGCGATCGGTCATCGCCATCGATCTGCCGGGGCATGGCGCCACGCCTGCCCGGTCGGATAGCGGCACGTTTGAAGGGCTGGTCGCCAGCGTCGAGCGCTATCTCGTCGCGAACGACTTGGTCGGCATCGATGCCGTGGGCAGCTCGATGGGCGCCCGCATCGCGCTCGAGCTCGCGCGGCGGGGGAAGGTCGGCAACGTGGTCGCCCTGGATCCAGGCGGCTTCTGGCGTGGCTGGGAACGCGGCTTCTTTCGCACGACGATCGGCCTGTCCGCGCGTCTGCTTCGCGTCCTGCGATCCCGTCTGCCGGCGATCAGCCGCAGTGCGGCCGCGCGGGCCGTCCTGCTCGCCCAGCTCTCGGCTAGGCCGTCTGCCTTGTCGGCCGAGCTGGTGTGCACGGAGCTGACGGGCATCACCGACACGCCGACGTTCGATGCCCTGGTGAACGACCTGGCCAACGGCCCCGAACAGACGGGTCCTGCCGCCGACCCGACATGCCGCATCGTCATCGGCTGGGGTCGGCAGGACCGCCTGTGCCTGCCCCGCCAAGCCGCCCGCGCGCTCTCGGCGTTTCCCTCGGCGACCCTGCACTGGTTCGACGAATGCGGTCATTTTCCGGTGTGGGACGTGCCCCGCGAAGCGACGTCGTTGATCCTAAAAGCGACGCGGTGATCTCTCCTTCCCCAGCCTGCGAAGCGTCACAGATGATACCGCATTCCACCATTCAACCCGTAACCCCAGCACCTCCCGATAAACGAGGAAACCCATGGAATTGATCAGACTTCCGATCGGTGAGCCGGCGCAAGCGGATGTCGACTGCATAGCCATAGAGGAACAGGTCGATCACCGGTTCCGACTGACCGCGTCGGCACTGTGCAACGACACGCAGGACGCGGAGTCGGTTTCGATCGTCGGTGGGCCGACCTTTCTGTCCGCGCACGAGGCGGAAGCGGCCGGGATCGCGTGGGCGACAACGGTCGGTGTCGATCGCCTCTTCATCAGTTCCGGCACACTCGCCCGCCCGTTGGCGCGGCTCGATATCGACGGGCCGTTGTAATCCCCTCGTTCGCCAGACTTACGTAGATCAGCCGCAGCAGCGCTTGTGCTTCTTGCCCGATCCGCAAGGACACGGGTCGTTTCGTCCGACCTTCGTCGGCGCCGGAGCGCCGCCCGTGCGAGCGTCCGCCGATCGCACTCGTCCGGCATAGAGCTGCTGCACGACGCCAGTCAGCTCCGCCACGGCACGGTCCTGAAACGCGTTGATCTCGACGCTGTCGAGGTCGCTTTCCTCTCGCGCGATTGCGATGAGCGTGGCCAGTCGCGCCAGCGGGTCCGCCATCTGCACGTCGTCGGCCAACGCATGCCAGGCCTTCGAACGCAGCGCGACTGCTTCGGCAAAGCCGTCGATCCAATAGTCCCACAGCACGTCGCCGGAGCGCGGGTCGGCATCGAAGATCGGCTGCAGCTTCCCACGGGCGAGATCCCGCGCGATCTCTTCGTGCCGCGCCGTCACCGCCGTGGCGAACCACTGCACGTCCAGCCGATCCTCGAACGGTGGGACGCCTTCGGCTTCCTCGCCCCAGATGACGGCCATCCATTCGGTGGCAGGCACTGCCTCCGGGCCGATCACCAGGCCGGTCAAGAACCCGTCGAGCTCGGTCAGCAGCATCGGCTCCTCGACGGGCAAGTCGGCGAGCGCGTCGTCGAGACGCCGGAAGCGCGAGGGATACCGACTCACAGCGTGATGTTGCGACGCTGCATCTCGGCGCCCGCGATATCGCGAAGCGGCGTCGGACCGCCACGGGCAAAGATGTCAGCGAGATCGAGGAGATCATCGTCGGTCAGCGCCGCGACGGAGGCCTCGATGGCGGCCAGGCGGTCGCGGTCACGACCGGCATTCAGCAGCCGGCGCTTGGTCTGCAATTTCAGCATTGGCCGGTGCTAGCAGAATTGTGTTGGCGTTGGCACCATTCGAGGCTGACGGCCGCAACGACAGGTCCGATCGCCGAGCGCATCAATTGCCTTCGGCGTCCGCCGCGAACAGGGCGGGCTTGTCGCGTGACGTCGGCTCCAATCTGGCCGCCAGCGCAGCGCGGATGCACCGGAAGATCATCGCGTCGTCGAGCCGAACGCGACCGCGCGGAAAGCACTCCCAAGTCTCTTCAGCAGCGGAAATCTCACCCATGCCTCGCGCTTGGCATCGAATGGCGACGCAGCGAAGCTGAACCTGGGACTGCTATCTACGAGGTTCTCGAAGATTCGAGCGGGCTCAGCCGATCGGTGCTCGACAAGCTGACCACTCTCCGGCAGCCGGCACCGCACCCACCCGCAGGCGAGCTAGGTCTGCGCGAGCGCGAATCCCTCAAGCATATCTGCGAAGACTTCGACGACGAAGCGATCACCGAGCATCTCGAGATATCGTAAAGTGCCGTGCAAAATCGCGTGGCGAGGATTTACTCGAAGATTGGGGCCAACCATCGCGGCGGCGCCCTTGTCTGGCGAGCGGGAGCGAAGCACGGGAAACAGCAAGCTCCGACTTGTCGACGAGCGGTGCCGACCTGATAATCGACGTTCAAGTTGGACAGCTGAATCCCGAACGCGGACATCTATAAATATTCGCCATGCGGCCGGACCTGAGCTGGTTACGGAAAGGCGGCCTCGCACGGCAAGAAGGGTGAAAGCAGACCGTCTTACCGCGTCGCAGAGGATACTGCCCTAGCCAATCGATCCTCCGTATTGCAGTATCCCCGACGTGACCTTCGTGCATGCCAAGTGTCTCGCGGCGGCATTCGGCGCTTGATCTTGGATGTGGAGCGGTTGCGGGGCGAATTATGAATTTGGTGGCGGCGGAGATTGCGCGGTTCCTGGCGACCGCTGAGCCGGGAGTGCTCTGCATCCGCGGGCGATGGGGCGTCGGCAAAACCTTCGCGTGGAAGCGCCATCTCGCCGATTCGATCGCGGCCGGCCAACTGGCGATGCCTGGTTACTCATACGTCTCGCTGTTTGGGTTGAACTCACTTGAAGATCTGCGGTTTGCGGTGTTCGAGAACACCGTTGACCGTCAGCACGCTGTATCGGGTGCTGACGCCGACACGTTCCAAACGCTACTGACCAAAGGGATCGCCACGGGTCGGAAGGCCCGGCCACTACTCGAGATTGTGCTGCCGTTCTTCAAGGGTCAAGGTGTGGCGAGCGCCATCTACCGCTCGGCCTTCCTGTTTGTCCGCGACCAACTCGTCTGCCTGGACGACCTGGAGCGAGCGGGGCCAGGGCTGGCCATCCGCGATGTGTTGGGACTCGCGTCCTTCCTGAAGGAGGAGCGGCGCTGCAAGGTTGTGCTGCTGCTTAACGATGAGCGTCTGGGAGACGAGGCCGCCGAGTTCGCGGATCAGATCGAAAAGGTCGCCGACCTAACGCTACTATTCGCGCCCACCGCCGACGAGGCGGCCGCAATTGCTCTTCGCGAAGATGACGACCTTTCCAGACTATTGCGTGCGCGAAGTGTGTCGCTCGGCATCACGAACATTAGAGTAATCGTGAAGACTGCCAGGCTGGCGCGTCGTCTTGCCGAACTGCTTAATGGCCGGGACGCCAGCGTAGTCGATCAGGCCGTGACGACGCTGGTGCTGGCCAGCTGGTCCGTCCAGCAGCCTTCTGCCGCCCCGCCGCTCTCGTTCGTCCGAAATTACAACAGCGTCGCCTACCTTATGCGCCTGCAGGATAATCAGCCCGACGCGGACGAGCAGCGCTGGCGAGAAGCAATTGGGGACTATCCGTTCGCGCACGCTGACGATCTCGACCGCGTGGTGATTGAGGGCGCGGCGGCAGGCTATTTCCACGAGGAGCTGCTCGACGTGGCGGCGGCGGTGGCCGAGGAGCGCCACCGACACAACCAGCGTGGTGGCAAGTTCTCGCGTGTGTGGCAGGACATGTACCACGGCTCGCTTACCACGGATGATGACGAGTTTCTTGACGCGCTACGCGACGCGGGCACGGCGGAGGCTCGCTGGATCTCGCCTCTGAACATTAACAGCGCTATTCGCCTGCTGCGGGAGAACGGCCGAGGCAGCGAGGCGGATACGCTGGTTCGGGACTACGTCGCCGCACATGACGGAGAGCGACCTGAGTTTTTTGACATCGGCAGTCACCACTTCACCCGCGACGACCAGCTAGACGACGGCCTGCGCGACGCCTTCGCCGAGCGCGCTGCGCGGCACGTTGACGCACGCGAACCGATGCACGTCCTGCGCGCGCTCGGCACGCGTCGCGGCTGGGACCGGTCCGACATCTCAGTGATGGCGCGCTGCTCGGCAGACGATTTCGAGCGGATGTTCGAAGCGCTGTCGGGCGACGTGATGAAGCCGGCGATCCAGACGCTCCTCCAATTGGGCCGCTCTGGCGAACAGATGTCGGCTGGCATAACCGATAGGGTGGTGGCGGCGCTGCGCCGCATCGGCGCGAAGTCGCCGCTTCGGGCTCGTCGGATTGCCTCCCTTGGGGTCGATCTGAACGATCCGATAGAGTCGGACGAATAATATACGTTCCGGTGCGCTCAGACCCAAAACCCGACATCCGCGCTGGCTTGAGGACGACCCGATGCTGGACGCTCGTTCATCGCGCTAGACTTAATCACCCCCAATCGGGACCGGGTCCGTATCGTTCCACGACGTCGTAGATCGCCCCGTAGTCCTTCCGCCGCAGCTCGCCGTTGTATGTGAAGCCGTGCTTGTCGGCGATCGCGCGTAGGGTGGCGTAGTGGTCGGGCAGCGTCCGCGACGCGGCGGACCGGATGATCGGCAATAGGGTCTGATTCCGGGCCTCCTCGTCCACCTTCCCGGACAGGATCGCGGTCGCGACGCGGTTCAGCTGCAGGAGGTAGCGGTCGCCCTTCGTGGCGACCTCAAAGAACAGGCCAAGGTCTGCGGACGCCGCGTTCGAGAACCCTCCGATTGCGCCGGTGTAGGCGTGGTAGGCAGCGTCGTGCTCCCCCGTGAGCTTCTCGGTGTTCTCGTAGTTTTTCTGCTCGAGGTCCTTCCGGTCCTTCTTGCTCAGCGTCCAGCGTGAAGTCGCGAAGCCGGCCAGGAACCCGACGATCGGCAGGCCGACGTCCTTGGCCCAGGGGAGGAGGTCCGACGCGACCTGGGCGGTCACTTCTTCCTCGCCTGCGCGAGCAGCGCCTCGATGGTGTCCGCCTCCGCTTTAAGCACAAGGTTCGGGACGATCTCGAAAAGCTCGTCCGCGGCACGGCGCCCTGCCTCCTCCGGATCCAGCCCCTCGCGCGCATAGCTATCCGCGAGGGCGGCCCAGCGGTGGGCCTCCTCCTCGGTGGGCACCTGCCGCAGCCTGTATTTGATCCGCAGACCAACGCCTATCTCGCGCATGCCGTTACTCCCTCCTGTTAACAGCGCCCGTGCCAGGAGCGCCTCGATCGTATCCGCCCGCGAAAAGTAGGCGATGACGTCAAGCTCGCCGAACACCTCGAGCGCCGCGCGTCGGCCCGCCTGCTCGGGGTTGTCCGTGCCGGCTTCCAGCTCGCGCGCCCTTACCGCCCACGCGGCGATCCCGTCGTCGTCCGGTTCGCTCGTCAGGCCGTACTTTATGCGCAGATTGTGTCCGAGCCCCTCGGTCAGTTGAGGACCCTCCTCTCGATGCGGTCGCTGCTCGGGGTAGGCGGCGGTGGCGCTGCCGTCAAAGCGAAGATATTCCGCGGCATCCTGGGTGCGATGCTAGGCGCCGCCCGGCGATCACTTGCCGCGAAGCGCCTTCGGTCTCTTCCTCCCACCGGCCGGAGGTTTTGGCGCCACCGGGGGCCCGCGTCCCGACAGGCTGAGGTAGTCCGCCAGCCTGCCCTCGAGCCGCCGCACCGTGGTCGTGTCGCCTACGGGCACGTAGAACGTGCCATATTTCTCCTGCTGGGTGTAGGTACCGCGTATCAGCTGCAGGTTCTGAAAGCTCTCGATCAGCCGCCAGGTGACGCTGCCGCCCTCGACCTTCGCGCAATGGTAGTAGCGCAGCGGGTGAAGCTGGAGGTAGAAGCCGCCTTGCACAAGTGGCTCCGTGTTGAGCGGAAGCTGGTCCAGTGTGTAGGTCGTCTCCTCGCCGCTCAGGACGTTCGTGTAGACCACCGGACTAGTGAAGGACGTCGGCTCGATACCGATGTTGCCCGACAGCTGGCGCGACATGCGCGCCACGAACGTCAGCCTGACCCGCGTCAGCGTTCCAGCCGGGAAATGGTATTCGTCCGGTGGCTCCACGGCCACGCCGGGCGACAGGTCGACGATCTCTTGTCGGCTGCGGCCTTCCGCCATCGCGCGGCGCGGAGCTGACTGCATGATGTCGCCGAGACTGCGACCGTCAGCGAGCCTAGTCTTCGCCGCGTAGTAGTTCATCTGCGACGCCTCGGAGGGCACGGTGAAGCGGGCACCGTCGGCATACTCGAGCTCGGCATCCTCAATGGCGTCGACGAGGACGGGTTCGCCGAGGGATAGACTCGGGGTCGCGTCCCCCTCGTAGTCGGGGTTTACATGCGTGATGAAGGTGGTGGCTGCCGACAGCGTTGGGGTGTCCTCGTCGAAGGCGACCGTAAACAGATCGACTCCGTGCCGGCGGGCGACTGCCACCGCGCCCTCCTGGAAGCCGGCCACCGTCACGAACACGGCCTTGCTCGCCTGCTGGTCGCGCGCCTTGGTCACGAAAGCCTCGACATCCTGCGCACTGGCCCGCCGGGTCCGGTTCTTCACCTCGACGAGGACGAGGTAGTCGAGGCTGCCCAGGCGGAAGCGTACGACCACGTCGAACTGCCGGCCGTTGATGCGCTCGTTCCAGCGGACCTCTGCGTCGCCGCTGCTCACCGCGTGTATGCCGGCGACAATGCGTTCGAGGTATTCGTCGTCCTTGATCATGCGTGATGATAGCGGCGGGAACCGATCGGGCAACCGTCGCGGTCAGTCCACCACTGCGAAGGCGTCCTGGGCCTCGGTGAACGTAGCAGGGTGGCCGCGCCGCCGGTCGGTAAGAGTGACGCTGCCGATCGTTTTCCGATCGGTCCAGTATTCGCCTTCCAGCCGGGTCGGCGTCGAGGACTCCGTGGTCAGCAGCATTGCTCCATAGTGCACCTCACTGCGATGCCGAAAGGGGCTGCCCGGCCGGTTGCGGTAGGCAACGTTGATCTCGAAGGTGCCGTCGGTGCACACCTCCACCCCGGCGGAGACGCTCTCAGAGCGGGACTCGGCCGTGAGGAGCCGCAGGCTGAGTGCTGATCCCGTCTGACGGACGACCATGAACGCCATGATGGGCGGAATACCAGCGCCGGTGGACGGGTCCACCCAGTCGCTCACGATCTCCGCGCGCCACGTGCCGTGTAGGTAAGGCCGCCTGACGAGCCAGCCGCGGAATATCGGCCAGTTCCAGAGCCACCGGTCGAAGGTCAGGAGGATGCCCGAGACGGCACCGACGACGAGGCTGAAGGGTGCCAGCATCGGTAGCGTCACCGGTATGCCGCGCCAGAGCAGCAGTCCCACCCACAGGGCGACCGACAGGCCGAGGAAGGTCGTGATCTGGTTGCGCGTCATCATGGCTCGAACCCGAGGTAGTCCCAGCAGTCGGCCACGAAGCTGTGGGCGCCCTGCCAAGTCCAGGGCTGCTGGCCGTGGAACAGATATTTAAGCTCGCTGACCTCCCCCCATTGCCCGCAGTCTTCGTGGGAGCGCGTGTTGTTGTAAAGGAAGGCGAGGCAGTGGCGAATATCGGATGCCCAGGTCGCGTTGCCAAACTGGTCGTTGGGCACGTTCCACACCAAGCACTCCACTAAAAAGCTGGTGGTGGCTGCGGCCGACGCCACGCCGTCCGCGAGCATGGCATACCGAAGCGTCTTCAGGATCCGCACGCAGCCCTTGAAAGAGCGGCCGGTGGCGTCGTTCTTCGCGACCGCGTTCGCGTAGTGCTGCTCGGGCCAGTTGATGGTCCGCGCCCCCGACCGGGTCCACATCTCGGCCCCACGCAGGTATGAGCCGGCGCCGTCGAAGCGGCGGTGCTCAAAAAAGGGAGCGACGTCGGCGTCGACGCGGTAGCTGTTCGCCTTAATGTCGAACGCCTTGTCTCCGGGCGTCACCCCCGAGCCGAAGTGGCTGGCGAGCGCCTCTCCGACCTCGCGGCGGAAGTCCGGGAAGTGGTACGTCGCGTCGACGTAGCCCAGTGAGTGGAGCGTGGCGCCGGGCGGCCCCTCCCAAAAGAAGGTATCGGTGCAGAGGACGGCCACGTCGACGTCGCTGTCCTGCCGGACGTTGACACGGTTTCGGTAGGAGCCCTGCGCGAACACGCTGACGGTGCGGGCCTTCAGTGCGTCGCTGGCGGCGATCGCGTTGCGCACGGCGCGCTCGGCGTTGTCCATCCGGTCGCGCTCGGTCTGCGATGGTGGCGCTGCCCAGCGCGCCAGCTGATCCTCGGTAAACCTCATCATCGCGCCTCCCGCGGGGAGTATAGATGAGCATGCAAACGCGGCTACCCCAACCTACTCCTGACGGAGATCCCGCTCAGCCGCCTTACAGGCTTCTGCCTCTATGAGCGTTCACCCGCTCCCGGAACGAAGGTCTTTGGCAACCGACAGAAAGCGTGCCGACCACCTTCGTTGATCAGCATTGCACAAGAAATTTGGTGGCGAACATGAACGCAGGCCCGCTTAGCGTCGTGCTTCGCCTTAAGTTGCCGGTCTGCTTACCACCAGTGACCGGCGGTTGAGCCGCACCTGCCCGGCTACCTGAACGAAAGGCAGCTTAGACCGAACAGCGCCAGAGAGCAGACAGTCTGCTGCCCACCGCAAGCGGACGTTCCGCTTACGCTCAACTGCGAACATGCAGCTGGCTTCCCCGAGAAACCCCTCTATTCATTCCCGCCGACCGCGTTCGGGCCAATCTAACAGGCCATTTCGACCCATCGCCTTGGAACTAGCCAAAGTCTTTGATGCGCCAGCCTTCGCATGATCTACAGGTTCCGACCCACTAGTCCGCCAGCGGTGTGAGGTCGACCTGCTCTCCCCCACGCGGCGAGCATGTTGCATAGTCCCGAAACGAGCCCGCGACCCTCAGCTGAAACCCTCTCCTAACTCATTGATCACGCTCAATCGGGCAATATCGTGGCAGATTAACGTGACTTCGGGCAAAGCGGTTGACCGCGGGCAGAAGTTACAAGTTGTCACCCGAGGGGGGCGAGGGCAGGCGGGAACGTCAAAGGACAAAACCGGACTGAAAACAAGGGCTTGGTGGTCAGATGATCACTAGGCCCTTGTTGCATCACCTTTCCGCGTGGTGCGTTTGAATGCGGCGGACTTCCGCCAATTTCCGCTGACTATCGACAGGTCGGTACAGCATGCATGCGACGCACGTCCCCGACTCTTGCGCGCGACGGTTACCTAAGCCCGCCTGAGCCCAACGAGCGGGTTTTATGAACAAGCCTGTCGCAGCCGTGGTCGTCGCGGTCGCTGTCTTACTGGTCATTGCTCAGGTCGCCGCCCGAACAGTTCAGCAGCTTGTCGATGCAGTCGACCCTTCGACCCTTCGACCCTTCGACGCGCTCGGCGCCTCGTCACGCGCTGAAGCGCCTCGGGCGGTGGGGAGCCGCCCTTGGGGGGAGTTTTATGAAACTCGCATCCATCGCTTGCGCGGCTGTCGCCGTCGCTGTCGCCACGCCAGCTAGTGCCGCCGTGTACACGTTCAACACCTCGGTCGGCGCGGGATCGGCCACGGGATCGATCACCACCGACGACACTATTGGCGTGCTGAGCGGCGCCAACATCACGGCCTTCAACATCCTGATCAACGATGGCGCCGACAGCTTCACTGTTACCAACAACAATGGCTCAGTTCTGATTGGCGGCAACGCCTTGACAGCGACGAGCACGGGACTGTCCTTCGATTTCAGCGCACAGGGCGCCAACTACGCCCTGTTTCAGAACCCGTTCCCCGGCAGCAGCGTCAACTATTTTTGCTTGCAGACAGTGGGGTGCTATTTTCCGGCAGAAGCCGGGATCGGCATTAGGTTGCAAGGCGAACTGCTTAACTCGAGCCTGAGCGGAAATGTGCAATTTGCGCAGGCTGCCGCCGCTGCCGTACCCGAACCGGCAACCTGGGCAATGATGCTGATCGGCTTCGGCGGGATCGGCGCCTCGATGCGTCGTCGCAAGCAGGTTGCGGCCGTCAACTTCGCCTGATTACGGCCTCCGCATACCGGGTCGGGCGTGAAGCCGTCAGTCGAAAGGCTGGCGGCTTTTTGCTGTGATCAGTTTTTCGGGATCGGCCCAACCGCGGGTTGGCCCGATCGCTGTGTATCCAGGCGTTCTTGATCTGACGCCCATTGCCCAGGTCGCCGCCCGAACAGTTCAGCAGCTTGTCGATGCAATTGGCCTTCCAGGCGGCCATCGTGTCGTCCCATGCCCCGAACCAGTCGGAGTGGAACGTCAAGCCCGGCCGCATTGCGCACCATGGTTCCTCCGATCATGGCAGCACCGCCGCCAGCAGCATGTCATTGCCGTACTGAGTCGTGTTCGCCGCGGGCGTCTGCGACGTGTTGAAGGTTCCCCAGTGCCCCACAACAAGGCCGTAGCTGGGGCTGAAGGTCGACGCAGGATACCGGATGACGGTCGTCCCGTTGACGAAGGTCGGCGCCGGCGTGTCATTGTCGCGCAGGTAGAAGATCACACCCTGCCCGCCGATCCCGACTGTGAGAGCAGCATCGGCCGCGTGGTCCCCGTCACCGCGATACTGATAAGCCAGCTTTGCGGTCTGACCGATCGCCTTGGTCGAGTTGGCGGCAGCACCCGCCCACACCTTGACGCCGTAGAAGCTGGTTGCCGGGGCGCTGACGACGATGTCGTAATCGCCTGCCGCGAGCGCTTGGTTGGCCGGTCCTGCGTACAGGTAGAAGGCCGAATCGGTCGATACGAGCAACGTTGCGGCAACGCCGTTGATCGTGACGCCAGTGGGCGGTGTGTTCTCTTTGAACAACGCAACGACCGGACGACCCGCGGGGAACGGAATGGCCGCGAAGGTGACGGGGCCGCTTCCCTGCGTCTCGTTTACCTGCGCCGTGCTGCCGGCCAGCGCCGCGAAGGACACCGGCGGGGACGCCGATGCGGTGCGCACCGTGAACGTGTCGCTGGTGGTGCCGATCGTCAGCGGCCCGTCGACCGCCGTGTCCGCACTGGCCGAATTGACCAACCGCCGCAGCGCCACGTCGCCGTTCATCACGTCGCGGGCCGCCGTACCGAACGCCCCCTGCCCGGTCGCCATATCGCCCGCGCCGGTCATGGTCTGCGTCGCGCGCCGCCCGATCCCCATGCCGGTCACGCGTACCGACCCGATGGCGGTAGACCCCGCCGCCTGGTTGTTGAGGTCGGTGAAGGCGAACTGCGTCGGGGTCGTCGCGGTCGAGCGCGCCTTGATCGGCCCCAGCACATCGGCAGCGATCTCGTTCAGGACCGCATAGCCTGCCGCGTTCGGATGGACGTTGCCGTCCGAATAGCTGGAGTTCTGGAAGTTTGCGAGGGTCAGCAGCGGGTGTTCGCCGAACGGCACGATATAGTCGAGCCAGTCGCCGACCCCGGCGCGCAGCTGGACGTTGACCAGCACGCGCGCGTCGTTGTGCATCTGCGTGTCGGCCGCGCCGTTCGGCAACAGCGTACCCGCGCCGATCAGCTGCACGCCGCTTGCGCGTAGGGCCGAAACCGCGTCCTTGTACCGGGCGATGAACGACGCGGCATAGCTCGCCGCATCGGTGCCGCCATAGGACAGCACATCGTTCGCGCCGAAGAACATCAGCACCGCGACCGGCGCGAACGCCTTCAGCGCGTTCAGGCGGCCGTAGAAGCTGTTAGCGCCGTCCGCGTCTGCGTCCGAGGGCGACCCGATCCCGGCACCGCCTTGGGAGAAGTTCTGGCTCGTCACGTCCGAATTGTTCGCGGCCCACACGGCTGGCACCCCGGCGGCATGCGCGCTGATGCTGTCGCCGGCGAAGGCCATCCGCGTGAGGACGGGTGTCGCGCTGGGGGTAGGGGTCGGTGCGGGCGTGGGCGAAGGGGGCGGTGTCGGCGTGGGCGTCGGTGCGACCACTCCGTCGCCGCGCACCAGGCGTGGTGCAGTCAATCCCAGGTCGAGCGAAAGCGTCGGCATCGGCGGTCCTTTCCAGTCATGTCGGTGATGTGCGGTGCTATGGCGAGCCGGACGCGCGCGGCTGGGGCACGGTCGATCGGCGGACGAGCGTCTATCCTGCGCGAATGCGTCGCGCGGAAGGTCCTGGGTTTGGTAAAGGCGGCGCGGCGGACGCGCGGGGCGCGGCGATGGGCTCGATCGTCATCCCCCAGGATAGATCAGAGCAATTCCAACTTTACGATGGCTGTTGGAAAGGTCGCGCCGCCGCTGTGGCTTTCGCGCATCCGTCAGCCGAGCGGATACCGCATCGCAACGTCGCACCGCGCATAGGTCGCCCCGTAGCGCACGCGGATATCGGCGTCGTGGACGAAGCCGGCGCGTTCGTAGAGGTGGATCGCCGCCGCGCACCGGCTGTTGGTCAGCAGGTAGAGCGCCGTGATATCCGGCAGCGCCCGCGCCCGGGCGATCAGCGCGTCGAGCAGCACCGCCCCGGCACCGGAGCCGTGCACATCGGCGCGCACGCCCATCTTGGTCAGCTCATACGCACCCCCGCCGGTCGGCATCAGCGCACCCGTGCCGATCACGCCGTGCTCCGGGTGCTGCACGAACAGGATGACGCCACCCCGGTCGATAATCGCCTCGCGCGGGTGCGACAGGACATGCTCGTCATGCGGTTCGAGCGTGAACATGTCGGCGATCCACGCGGCGTTGATCTCGTGGAAGGCGGGCGCGAGGGCGTCGGTATAGGGCTGAATCGTCAGCATGGCGGTGCCTGTAGCGCGTCCGGCGCCGACTGTCCCGCCGTGAGGCTCAGCCAGACGTGGCTGCTCCGGGCGCATGTTCGATCAAGTCCCACAGATTGCCGTACAGATCGGCAAACACCGCGACGCGGCCATAGGGCTGATCGACCGGTGGCCGGACCCAAGTCACTCCGGCGGCGGTGAAGCGCGCATGATCGCGGTCGAAATCGTCGGTGGCGAGGAAGAAGCCGACCCGCCCCCCGGTCTGATCCCCGACCCGCGCCGCCTGCTCGGGCGTCGCGGCGCGAGCGAGGAGGATGGTGGTCGCGTGCGGCCCGGCGCCGGGCGGGCGGATGGTGACCCATCGCTTGTCCTGGTCGGGCTGATGGGAGTCCTCGACGAGGTCGAAGCCGAGCGTGCCGACGTAGAAGGCGAGGGCTTCGTCATAGTCGCGGACGACAAGGGTGATGTGGGCGAGGTGGGGCATGGCGCCACATTGACGTTGGACAAGAAATTGTCCATATACGGCGCATGCACGCCGTCAGCTATTCCGAAGCGCGCGAAAACCTGAAGTCGATGATCGACAAGGTCGTCGCCGACCGCGCGCCCCTCGCCATCACTCGCCAGCGCGGGCAGGAGGGGGCGGTGCTGATCTCTGAAAGCGAATGGGCGTCGATCGAAGAGACGCTGTACCTGCTCGGCTCGCCGAAGAACGCCGCCCGCCTGCTCGACGCTGTGCGCGGATTCGAGAGTGGCGAGGACAAGGCCGTCCCCTTCCCGTGAAGGTCGCGTTCTGGCCGACGGCGTGGGACGATTATCGCCACTGGCAGGACAATGACCCGGCCATGCTGGAAAAGCTGAACGGGCTGATCGAGGAATGCCGGCGCCACCCGTTCAAAGGCACCGGCAAGCCCGAACCGTTGAGCGGCAATCTGTCAGGCTGGTGGTCGCGCCGGATCAGCCGCGAGCATCGGCTGGTGTATGGGGCCGCAGGGAGCGGAGCGGAACAAGTGCTGCAGGTGGCGCAGTGCCGGTATCATCATTGAAATTAGCACTGCGCCATGAATTCACCTTTTGCTACCAGAGGCTCTTGGCAAGATCGCTTACTATCGCGCGGTTCTCGTCCAACTGGTCCTTATTAACCTTCACCCGTTGAGACGCGACACTTAGCGTACCCGATACCATCGACACGAAAGGAGCTCCGCGAGCGAATGCCACGACGCCTGACGTCTGAAAATCCTTAATTTCCTTGATTCCATCCTTCACTTTACTGAATGTAAAGAATGCAGGATAACTTGAAAGAATTGACTTAACATCATTCGATATTCCATCAAGGACCGCAGCATATCCTTTTGCTACCTTGATATACTGAGTAAGGCGGTTCTTAACAATTAAGTGAATTTTAGGAAGCGGTAGCTTCCCATCGGTCATACGAGTATGGAAGTTATGCTGCGCGTATATCTCAGACGGCAGCTTGATCCCAAAAATTAAACTCATAGCATTCTGGATGCCGCGACGGGATGAATCGTCGGCGGTGACAGGAAGGACCACGCGTTCGCATGCCGCCAAGGCAATTTGCGTGTACATCGAAAAGCTTGGATTCATATCCACAAAGCAGTAATCGTAGTCGTCTTCTGCGGAACTTATGAAGTCTCTCAACCACGAGACAACAGCAATCCAGCTATTAGTTCCCGGAATTTGAGTGTTAGCAAGCGTTGAAATCGCATTGGCCTGAAGTTCAAGTAGTGGGTCGCCGGCAAGAAGATTGATATTTCTTGGGATAACTTTATTAAAGTCACTAGGCTTAGATACGTAGTTTGCTACTGCGATCCCGGCGCCATCGAACGGTTTCGGCAGTCGTGTTTGGAAATATCCGCCGATGGATTGCCGACCAGGCTGACCATGGAGAACAAGCAGATTCTTACCGCCGTCATGTTCCTGCCCTCCGAGAAAAAGCTCGCTTAGGTTTGCTTGAGGACAGACATCAATGACGAGGATGCGAGCCTTCGGGTTCTGCGACGCGAACGCACAGATCGTTTGAAAGGAAAGACTCGTCTTTCCGGTACCACCCTTGTTATTCCAGAAACCCATCGTTCGCATAGTCACCTCCTCTCTGCTACGAGCATATGTAGCTTTGTTACAAGAAGGTGTCAAGAATGATCATTGTTCTGTTGCATTGCTACTTGCGGCTTAGGTAGATTTCGCCACCGTTCTCCTTGAAAATGCCGCTCATCCCGGCCATCCCGGCCTCGGCCTCTTCCGCCGCGACGAACGTCTCGACCGGCGCATTCTGCTTCGCCGCGAAGTCGCGCACTTCCTGCGTGATCTTCATCGAACAGAACTTCGGCCCGCACATCGAGCAGAAATGCGCAGTCTTGGCGCCTTCTGCGGGCAACGTCTGGTCGTGGTATTGCTCGGCCGTTTCCGGGTCCAAAGACAGGTTGAACTGGTCGCGCCAGCGGAATTCGAAGCGGGCGCGGCTGAGGGCATCGTCGCGCAGCTTGGCGGCGGGGTGGCCCTTGGCCAGGTCCGCGGCGTGGGCGGCGAGCTTGTAGGTGACCACGCCGACCTTCACGTCGTCGCGGTCGGGCAGGCCGAGGTGCTCCTTGGGCGTGACGTAGCAGAGCATCGCGGTGCCGTACCAACCGATCATCGCGGCACCGATGCCGCTGGTGATGTGGTCATAGCCCGGCGCGATGTCGGTGGTGAGCGGCCCCAATGTGTAGAAGGGCGCCTCGCCGCACGCTTCCAGCTGCTTGTCCATATTCTCCTTGATCTTGTGCATCGGCACGTGGCCGGGGCCTTCGATCATCACCTGGACGTCCTGCTCCCAGGCGCGCTTGGTGAGCTCGCCGAGCGTGTAGAGCTCCGCGAACTGGGCTTCGTCATTGGCGTCGGCGATCGAGCCGGGGCGCAGGCCGTCGCCGAGCGAATAGGCGATGTCATAGGCCTTCATGATCTCGGTGATCTCGTCGAAGCGCTCGTAGAGGAAGCTCTCCTTGTGGTGCGCCAGGCACCATTTCGCCATGATGCTGCCGCCGCGGCTGACGATGCCGGTGACGCGCTTGGCGGTCAGCGGCACATAGGGCAGGCGGACGCCGGCGTGGATCGTGAAGTAATCGACGCCCTGTTCGGCCTGTTCGATCAGCGTGTCGCGGAAGATCTCCCACGTCAGATCCTCGGCGATGCCGCCGACCTTTTCGAGCGCCTGATAAATGGGGACGGTGCCGATCGGGACGGGCGAGTTGCGGATGATCCATTCGCGCGTGTCATGGATGTTGCGGCCCGTCGACAGGTCCATGACCGTGTCCGCGCCCCAGCGGATCGCCCAGACGAGCTTGTCGACTTCGGTCGCGACGTTGCTGGCAACGGCGCTGTTGCCGATGTTGGCGTTGATCTTGACCAGGAAATTGCGGCCGATCGCCATCGGCTCGGTTTCGGGGTGGTTGATGTTGTTGGGGATGATCGCGCGGCCGCGGGCGACTTCGTCGCGGACGAATTCGGGGGTCACATAGTCGGGGATGGCGGCGCCGAAGCTCTCGCCGTCGCGGACATATTCGCGGAGCATCTCGCGGCCCAGATTCTCGCGGGTCGCGACATATTCCATCTCGGGGGTGATGATGCCGCGGCGGGCATAGTGCATCTGGCTGACGTTGGCGCCGGCCTTGGCGCGCAAGGGGCGGCGGACGACGTTGGGGAACTGCGGCACCCCGCCCGAGCGGTCGGGGCCGAGCTGGCCGTTATCTTCCGGGCGGACCTCGCGGCCGTCATAGGCCTCGACGTCGCCGCGCCCCATGATCCAGTCGCGGCGCAGCTGCGGCAGGCCGGCCATGATGTCGATGCGCGCGTTCGGATCGCTGTAGGGGCCGGAGGTGTCGTAGACGTTGAGCGGCGGCTCGCCGGACGAGGGCTCGAGGTCGATCGCGCGCATCGCGACGTTCAGCGGGCCGACGTGCACCTTGCGGCTGCCGCGGATCGGGCCGGTGGTGACTTTCAGTTCCGTGCGGGCGGGGATGTCGGCCATGTCTCGTCTTCTCCAAAGGGGAGGGGAAGACGGGGTTGCGACCGCGCTCCACTCCCTACGCCGGTGTCAGCCGGATCAGGTTCGGCGGGTCGAGGGCTGCGGCCCTCCTCTCAAACGCAGTATCGGCGCTCCCCCGGGGATGGCGGGTGTTGTAGCAGATCGCGGGGCGGAAGGAAGCGGACTATTCGAACACCGCGCTCAGCGAATCGCTCTCGGGATAGCGGTCGTAGGTGTTGGCGACCCGCTCCGAGCGGAGCAGATAGGCGGTCCAGATCGCAGCGTACACGAAACCGCGCAGCAACTCCGGCGCGATCACGCCGATATGATCGAACGGCGAGGTGCGGGCGAACAGGGACGCGACGACCAGATCGATGATCAACGTCAAAGGACCGAGCGTCCACAGTCCGACCAGCACCAACTGGACCGATCGCCAGACGTGAACCGCATAGAGGCGCCACCCCAACCAGATCGATGCGCCGACCGAGGCTGCAACGAGGGTCCATTCGACGATCTGCAGCGTCGCCCAGGAAGCTCCATAGGTCGTTGCGACCGAAGGATCGGTGTAAAGCGACTGTGCCGTCGTGGCGACAGCGCGAAGCGGCCCGAAAACCGTCAGCGTGAGAATGAAAAACATCAGCCATCCGCCGACGCCGCGCAGACTGCGATCGTTATAAGCCATCGTCTGTTCTCCCCCCGGATGAAGAAGGGATCATATCGGGCTGGCGGTTCGGGTAAAGCGCGGTCTTGCCTTGCCGTTAGTGCTTCGGACAGTGAGCGAAGCGTAGGCCGGTTGGGCATAGGCCTTGTCCAGCGCCACGCCGTCAGACGGAGCCAACTTTGCCGGCGCCGCTGCTCGACGTGGCGAGTCGGCGGATTGCTCACGGAATCCGCGCGCCGCCCGCGATTACAGCAGATACTTCATCCGAATATCCTGCATACTCCCGCCCGCCTCCAGCGTGAAGCGCGCCGCGCCGAACTTGGGTGGGCCGAAGTGGATCGCGGGATTGCGCGAGAAGCCGAAGCCTTCGCGCGGGATGCCCATCAGCGTGTCGAGCTTCGAATTGGCGTTCTCGTCATGGATGACGGCGATCGCATAGCCGCCGACCGGCAGCGCATCGAAGCGGACCGACTTGCTCGCCGCCGGCACAGTGCGACGCAGCGCGCGCGCATCGTCGACGCAATTGGGGAAATTGGTCGGGTCCGACGTCAGGCAGAGCTGGATCACGCCCTTTGCCGAGCGCAGATTGTCGACGTCGACCTCAAGCCGCCCGACCGGGCTCGCTCCCCCCAGCAGCGTCCAGGCGAGGCCCGCGAGGGCGATGCTTCGCGAAATCGCCGACACCCTGGTCGGTGCCGCAAAGCCGGTCCCAGAAGCGGAAATATAATCCATAGTTACACCTGTACGCGTCGTGGTGCCGCTGATGATGGCTCGCGGTAATCAGCCACGCCCCCACACGCCCCCCCCACAGGAACCGCGGGAACATCTCCCAACCCATATGATTGGTCACACCCATAACCGTCATGACGCCAAGGACCAATCCCAGCATCGCGACATGGATCGGAATGAGCAGCACGAGTAGCGGAATTACCACAGCCAGCGTCACCGCCTCGAACGGGTGGAACGCCATCGCCGCCCAGGCGGTCGGCGGCCGGCTGGCATGGTGGACGGCATGGACGCGCTTGAAGACGGCCGGACGATGCATCCAGCGGTGGGTCCAGTAGAACCACGTATCCTGGATCACGAGGTAGACGAGCACCGATACCGGCAGCCACCACAGGGGATAGGCGTGCCAGTCGTCGTAGATTCGCGTCCACCCGCGATGCTGCCACCCCCAGGCGACGATACCCGCCGGCGCGCCGTAAATGATGGCGGACGCAAGGCTCCAGCCGATCTCGCGACGGATCTGTGCATCGAGCCCGCGGTAGTGGCCTGGGTGCTTCACCCGCGTCGCCAGCGCAAACCCGCCGCTGGCGATCAGGTAGCGGACCGCGACGATGACCGACATCGCGAGCGCGGAGAGGAGGATGGCGAGGGCGGCGGACATGTGCGGACCGCCATACAGGGCGGGACAGGCTTTGCGAAGCGGTTCGCGGAAGGCTTGCCGTCGCCCTGCCTCTGATCCTACCCGCCTGGCAGCAATAGGGGCGCGGGGGCGATCGGATCATGGGGATGAAACGCGGCATCGGTTCGGGCGGGTGGGTGGCCGTCGTCGCGACACTATGGCTGATCCGCCTGTGGACGCTGAACGGCCTGCCCTTCGCGGGCGAGCCGATCTGGATGGGATGGTTCGATCAGAGTCGCTACTTCGCATCGGCGACGGCATTCGCGCGGGGCGACCTGTCGCCGGCGGCGCACTGGTATCCGCTCGCCTATCCGTTGCTCGCCGCGCCGATCGCCTGGATCGTGCCGCGCGACCCGTTCCTGCCGCTCGACCTGATCCTGTATCTCGTCGCCTGCCATGCCTTCCGCAACGTCGCGGCACGGTTGCAGATCGGGCCGGCGCTGGCGACCGGCTGCTTCGTCCTGACGACATTGATCGATGCGACGGTGGCGCGGGGGTGGGTCGACCCGTGGACGACGACCCTGTCGGCGGCGCTGATCTGGTCGCTCGCCGACCAGATGCTGCGGATCGTCGGTTCGGAAGGCGCCAGCATATCCAGACGGCAGGCGATCCTGTTCGGTGCGGTCGCTGCGGCCATCCCGCTCGTCCGACCGGTCGATGTACTGGTCGCCGCGACCGGTGTGGCAGTGGTCGCGATCGTGCTGCTGCGGGCGCGGAGCCTGTCGATCCGTCTCGCCGCCCTGACCTGCGTCGGCGCCGCGGCGGTGATCGCTGCCTATGCCGCGCTCCATCTGGCGATCTACGGCGCGCAGGCGACGCCGTACATGATCGCGGCGTCGCGGACCGGGTTCATCTGGGCCGACTTCGGATGGAAGGCCTATGTCCTGCTGATCCATGCCGAGCCGTGGTTTCCGGATACGCTGGCGGTATTCGAGCGCATGCCGTGGATCGCGGTGGGCATCGCGGGGCTGATCGCCACGGCGATTACCGGCGGGCAAGCGGTGCGCCGGACGATCGCGATCCTGGCGCTGCTGGCGATACCGGTCAGTGCGGTCATGCTGACCTATGCCGATCTGCAGCCGCCCGGGCTCTGGCGATTCGGCAACATCCATTATTTCAAATGGGTGCTGCCGCTGGTCGGGCTGGGGGTGATCCTGTGCGTGAGGCTGGCCCTCGTGCCCGGTCGGCGGGCGATGCTGGCAGGGATCGTGGCGGCGTGCCTGCTGCCCCTCGGCATCCGGGTGGTGCCACAGCCTGTCGACGACTCCGAGCCGGCCCGCATGCTGACCTTCGCCGGCGACACCGGGCGGGTGTGGGACGAGGCGTATTTCGCACCAGTGACGATCGTCGACACAGGCGGGCGGCTGGCGAACATCAACGGGTTTCACCAAGTGCCCGACGCCGACGGCCAGCGCGCGATCGCCGTCAGTCGGCTGTTCCTGAGCGATCCGCGACGCAGCGATCCCGGCGAGACATTGCGAGCGCAGCCACAGGCGCCGACTGGCCGGTTCGCGGGCCGACTGACGTTTCTCGGGCTCTGACGGCCTGTCTCCGATCAATCCACCTTCACTTGGTACGGTTGCCGCCACCGCGCTATGCAACGCAGCCATGGACCGCGCGTTACAAAACCCGATCAGCCCGCCGGAGACGACATGCTTGAGCAAGACCCATCCTTCTGCCTGTCGAGGCGTGGCCTGATGGCCGGGACCGCTGCATCCGCCGCGCTGACTGCGGTGCCCGCCGAAGCCGCAGGCGCGCCCGCGGCCGAACGGCCGGCGACGATGCCGCTGACGATCGAGGTCAACGGCCAGCGTCGCAGCCTGGAGGTCGATACGCGCACGACCCTGCTCGACCTGCTGCGCGAGAATCTGAAGCTGACCGGCACGAAGAAGGGCTGTGATCACGGCCAGTGCGGCGCGTGCACGGTTCTGGTGAACGGGGAGCGGATCAACAGCTGCCTTTCGCTCGCCGTGCAGCATGCCGGCGACAAGGTCACGACGATCGAGGGGCTGGGCACGCTCGCGAAGCTCCATCCGATGCAGGCGGCTTTCATCAAACATGACGGCTATCAGTGCGGATATTGTACGCCGGGGCAGATTTGTTCGGCGGTCGGCGTGCTCGACGAGATCAAGCGCGGCATACCGAGCCACGTCTCGGGCGACATCGCCGCCAAGCCCGGTGTGACCGCGGACGAGATGCGCGAGCGGATGAGCGGCAACATCTGTCGCTGCGGTGCCTATTCGAACATCGCGGATGCGATGGCCGAAGTCGCCGGAGGGTCGCGGGCATGAAAGCCTTCACCTACGAACGCGCGCGGACGCCGGCCGAGGCGGCGGCAGCAGTCGCGGCCAGGCCGGGCGCGAAGTTCATCGCGGGCGGGACCAACCTGCTCGACCTGATGAAATTGCAGATCGAGACGCCGACGCATCTGGTCGACGTGCAGGATCTGAAGCTCGACCGGATGGAGCGCGCGGGCGATGGCGTGCGGATCGGCGCGCTGGTCAGCAACACCGCGCTCGCCGCCGATGCGCGCATCCGCAAGGACTATGGCGTGCTGTCGCGAGCGATCGTCGCGGGCGCCTCGGGCCAGTTGCGCAACAAGGCGACGACCGCGGGGAACATCCTCCAGCGCACACGCTGCCCCTATTTCTACGACACCAACCAGGCGTGCAACAAGCGCAAGCCCGGGTCCGGCTGCGCGGCGATCGGCGGCTACTCGCGCCAGTTGGGCGTGATCGGCACGTCGGATCATTGCATCGCCACCTATCCGGGCGACATGGCGGTAGCGCTCAGGGTGCTCGATGCCAGCGTCGAGACGGTGAAGCCCGATGGGGCGACGCGCGCGATTCCCTTCGCCGACTTCCACCGGCTGTGGGGCGACACCCCGCACATCGAGACTGCGCTAGAGCCGGGCGAGTTGATCACCGCAGTGACGTTGCCGAAGCCGATCGGCGGCACGCATATCTATCGCAAGGTCCGCGACCGTGCGTCCTATGCCTTCGCGCTCGTCAGCGTCGCGGCGGTGATCGGCAAGGACGGCTCCGGCCGCGCGGCGTTCGGTGGCGTCGCGCCCAAGCCATGGCGGGTCGAGGCGGCGGAGCGCGCGATGCGTGACGGTGCGAAGGCCGTGGCGGCGCAGGTGTTCGCCGGTGCGCGACCGACCGAGGACAATGCATTCAAAGTGCCGCTGGCCGAACGGACGCTGGCGGCGGCGATCGCGGAGGCGCGGGCATGAAGTTCAACGAACCTGCGGGCCAGAACCCGATCGACAACGGCAAGGTCGTCGGCCGTGCGACCGACCGGATCGACGGGCCGCTCAAGACCACGGGGCGCGCCCCCTATGCCTATGAGCGCCATGACGTCGCGCCGAACCAGGTCTATGGCTATATCCTCGGCGCCGGGATCGCGAAGGGCCGGATCGCGTCGATGGACGCGAGCGAGGCGCGCCGCGCGCCGGGCGTGCTCAAGGTGGTGCTGGCGACCGAGCATCCGCCGCTCAAGACCGGACCGATGAACACCGCGCGCCTGTTCGGCGGAGCGGAGGTCGAGCATTATCATCAGGCGATCGGCATCGTCGTCGCTGAGACGTTCGAACAGGCCCGCGCCGCCGCCGCGCTGGTGCGCACGACCTATGACCGCGCCCCCGGCAAGTTCGATCTCGCGGCTGAGGCCGAGGGCGCCGAATTTGTCCCCGGCGATGGCCCCGACAAGGCGCCGGTCAAGCGTGTCGGCGATTTCGCCAAGGCCTATGCCGATGCGCCAGTGAAGATCGACGTCGCCTTCACCACCGCGGACGAAAGCCACGCGATGATGGAGCCGCATGCGACGATCGCGGCGTGGAACGGCAACAAGCTGACCGTGTGGACCGCCAACCAGATGATCGCCTGGGCCAAGCGGGAACTAGCCAGGACGCTAGAGATCCCGCCCGCCAATGTCCGGGTCGATTCGCCGTTCATCGGCGGCGGCTTCGGCGGCAAGCTGTTCCTGCGTGCCGATGTCGTGCTGGCGGCGATCGGCGCGAAGGCGGCCGGACGCCCGGTCAAGGTTGCGCTGACCCGGCCAATGATGGCCAACAACACGACGCATCGCCCCGCGACGATCCAGCGCCTGCGACTGGCGGCGACGCAGGACGGCAAGCTGACCGCGATCGCGCACAACAGCACGAGCGGCAATCTGAAGGGCGGCGACCCGGAAACCGCGATCGCGCAGACCAAGCTGTTCTATGCCGCGCCGAACCGCGAAACGTTCATGAAGCTGGCGGTGCTCGACCTGCCGGAGGGCAACGCGATGCGTGCGCCGGGCGAAGCGCCGGGGCTGATGGCGCTGGAAGTCGCGATGGACGAGATGGCGGAAAAGCTGGGGATGGACCCGGTCGAATTCCGGATCATCAACGACACCCAGGTCGATCCGGAAAACCCGGAGAAGAAATATTCCGACCGTAACTTCGTTCAGTGCCTGCGCACCGGGGCGGAGAAGTTCGGTTGGTCGCGTCGCAACGCGCAGCCGGGCCAGGTCCGCGACGGCCGCTGGCTGGTCGGCATGGGCATGGCGGGCGGCTTCCGCAACAACATGCTGATGAAGTCGGCGGCGCGGGTGAAGCTGGACGGCGGACGCGTGACGGTCGAAACCGACATGACCGATATCGGCACCGGCACCTACACGATCATCGCCCAGACCGCGGCCGAGATGATGGGCTTGGCTATCGACCAGGTGCGCGTGGTGCTGGGCGATTCGGATTTCCCCGCGTCCGCCGGATCGGGCGGGCAATGGGGCGCGGCCAACTCGACCGCGGGCGTCTATGCCGCCTGCGTCAAGTTGCGCGAGGCGGTGGCGACCAAGCTTGGCCTCGACCCGGCGACCGCGAGCTTCACCGATGGCCGGGTGATCGCCGGCAACCGCAGCGTAGCGCTGTCGGACGCAGGCGCGCTGACCGCAGAGGACGGCATCGAATATGGCGATATCGGCAAGCGCGTCGTCCAGTCGACCTTCGCCGGGCATTTCGTCGAGGTCGGCGTCGATGCCTATACCGGCGAAATCCGCGTGCGACGCATGCTTGCGGCCTGCGACGCCGGACGCATCCTCAACCCCAAGTCGGCGCGCAGCCAGGTGATCGGCGGCATGACCATGGCGGTCGGTGCTGCGCTGATGGAGGAACTGGCGATCGACAAGCGTTTCGGCTTCTTCGTCAACCACGACCTTGCCGGCTATGAAGTGCCCGTCCACGCCGACATTCCGCATCAAGAGGTCATCTTCCTCGATACGCTCGACCCCTATTCGACGCCGATGAAGGCGAAGGGCGTGGGCGAGCTTGGCATCTGCGGCGTCGGTGCGGCGGTGGCCAACGCGGTCTACAACGCCACCGGCGTGCGGGTGCGCGACTATCCGATCACGCTGGACAAGCTGATCGACAAGCTGCCGGCGGTGGCGTGACCCTCTTTCCCGTTCGTGCTGAGCGAAGTCGAAACACCGTCCTGCGATACACTGCGCGCGTCGCTCACGGCATGAAGAACGGTGCTTCGACTTCGTTCAGCACGAACGGGAGGTATGAGACACCCCGCCCGAATCCATCGCTTTCGCCGCACCACCGCTTCGGCTAGGCCTTACCCCGTGTCGGACATCATTACATGCGACGTCGCGATCGTCGGCGGGGGCCTCGCGGGCGGCATTATTGCGCTGGCCCTCGCGCGATCGCACCCGGACGCGCGCGTCGTCATCGTCGAGCGCGGCATGTCACTGGGCGGCAACCATATCTGGTCGTTCTTCGGCCCGGACGTCGCGCACGCCGACCGCGATCTGGTGATCCCGCTGATCGCGCATGTCTGGCAGGGCTATGACGTCGCCTTCCCGGCGCGCCGCCGGATGCTGCCGGTCAACTATTATTCGACCACCTCGGAAAAGCTCGACGCTGCGGTCCGTGCCGCGATCCCGGCGGAGCGCATCCTGACCGATCGGAAAGTGGTGGGGGTCGGCCCGACCGGCGTCGCGCTCGCCGACGGCCTGCGGATCGAGGCGGGCGGCGTGATCGACTGTCGCGGCAATGGCGACCTGTCGGCACTGGATGCCGGCTGGCAGAAGTTCATCGGCCGCGAGTTCGTGCTGAAGCGCCCGCACGGCGCGGTCCGCCCGACCGTGATGGACGCGACGGTCGAGCAGATCGACGGCTATCGCTTCGTCTACACCCTGCCCTTCGCCGATGATCGCATGTTCATCGAGGACACCTATTACAGCGACACCCCCGACATCGACCGCGCGGCGCTGGCGGCGCGGATCGAGACCTATGCGCTCGCCAAGGGCTGGAAGCCCAAGTCGGTGGTGCGCGAGGAAGGGGGCGCGCTGCCCGTCATCATCGGCGGCGATTTCGACCGCTATTGGGCGAGCACCGGCAGGGATGTCGCAAAGGCGGGGATGCGCGCCGGGCTGTGCCAGCCGACCACCGGCTATTCTTTGCCCGACGCCGTCCGGCTCGCCAGCCTGATCGCCGCGAGCCGCGACCTGTCGGGCGGCCACCTCGCGACCCTGACCCACGATCATGCCCGGGCCGCCTGGCGCGCCCGCGGCTTCTACCGGATGCTGGATGCCATGCTGTTTCGTGCTGCCGAACCGGGCGAACGCTATCGCGTGCTCGAACGCTTCTACGGGCTCGACCCGAAACTGATCGCGCGCTTCTATTCCGCGCGTTCGACGCTCGGTGACAAGGCGCGGGTGCTGACCGGCAAGCCGCCGGTGCCGATCGGCCGCGCCGTCCGCGCGATCATGGGGAAGACGGCATGAGGAGCGCGGTCGTCATCGGGGCCGGCTTCGGCGGCCTAGCACTTGCGATCAGGCTGCAATCGGCCGGTGTGTCCACCACCATCGTCGAGGCGCGCGACCGGCCCGGCGGGCGGGCCTATGTCTGGGAAAAGGACGGCTTCACGTTCGACGCCGGCCCGACCGTCATCACCGCGCCCGACGTGCTGAAGGAATTGTGGGCGCTCTCCGGCCGCGACATGGCGGAGGATGTGACGCTGTTGCCGGTCAATCCCTTCTACCGCCTGAACTGGCCGGACGGGACGAACTTCGACTATACCAACGACGACACTGTCCTGCGCGGCGAGATCGCCAAGCTCGATCCCGCCGATATCGAAGGCTATGGCCGCTTCCTCGAATATTCGGCCGGCGTGTATCGCGAAGGCTATGAGAAGCTGGGCCATGTCGCCTTCCTCGACTTCAAGTCGATGCTGACGGCGGCGCCGGCGCTGGCGAAATATCAGGCGTGGCGATCGGTCTATTCGATGGTGTCCAGCTTCGTGAAGAACGAGAAGCTGCGCGAAGCCTTGAGTTTCCACACCTTGCTCGTCGGCGGCAATCCGATGACGACCAGTGCCATCTATGCGCTGATTCACAAGCTGGAACGCGACGGGGGCGTGTGGTTCGCGCAAGGTGGGACCAACCGGCTGGTCGCGAGCATGGTGCGCCATTTCGAGCGGCTGGGCGGCATTGTGCGCCTCAATGCGCCGGTCGACACGATCGACACGCTGGGCGACCGCGCGACGGGCGTGACGCTGAAGAGCGGGGAGACGATTCCCGCGGACATGGTCGCGTCGAACGGCGACCTGATGCACACCTACCGCGACCTGCTGCGCACCTCGCGCTCGGCCAAGCGCACCGCGGCGCGCCTGGAGCGCAAGCGCTTCTCGCCCTCACTGTTCGTCGTCCATTTCGGGATCAAGGGCACATGGCCGGGCATCCCGCACCACATGATCCTGTTCGGCCCGCGCTATAAGGGGCTGCTGGCCGACATTTACGACACGGGGATGCTCAGCGAGGACTTCTCGCTCTACCTCCATCACCCGACCGTCACCGACCCGACGATGGCGCCGGAGGGGCATTCGACCTTCTACGCGCTGGCGCCCGTCCCTCACATGGGCAAGTTCGTCGGCGACTGGGACGCGCTGAAACCGGTGATCGAAAAGCGCATCCTGGACGAGGTCGGCAAGCGGCTGATCCCGGACATCCACGATCGGATCGTAACCAAGTTCAGCTATGCGCCGAGCGACTTCGGCCGCGACCTGTCGGCGCATCTCGGCAGCGCGTTCAGCCTAGAGCCGGTGCTGACGCAGAGCGCGTATTTTCGGGCGCATAATCGGGATGATTCGATCCCGAACCTGTATTTCGTGGGTGCGGGCACGCATCCGGGGGCGGGAATTCCGGGCGTGGTCGGGAGTGCGAAGGCGACGGCGAAGCTGATGCTGGAGGGCTGAAGAAGGAGGGTTTAATCACGCAAAGGCGCAAAGGCGCAAAGGCGCGAAGGGGAGAAGATTTGGGCTCACGCGGAGACGCGGAGACGCGGAGACGCGAAGGGAGATACTTGCCGCATTCGTCTCGCGTCAGCGAGATCTCCATCGTCCGAAGCGCCCGAAGTGTAAGGGCCGCTGGCGCGGCAAGATCAGACACCTCCGCGTCTCCGCGTCTCCACGTCTCCGCGTGAATCAAAATCTTCTTAGCGCCTTCGCGCCTTTGCGTGATCAAACCCTCCTTCTTCTTCCCCCCAAACCCAGCTACGAGCCCCGACCATGAAGCGTCTCGCCATCTATTGCGGCTCGGCCACCCCGAGCGATTCCGTATTCGTCGATTCCGCCCGCGCGGTGGGCAGGGCACTTGCCGAGCGCGGGATCGGCGTCGTCTATGGCGGTGGCCGGCTGGGCCTGATGGGCGCGGTCGCCGATGCCGCGCTGGAGGCGGGCGGAGAAGTGATCGGCGTCATCCCGCAGGCCCTCGTCGATGCCGAGGTCGCCCATCGCGGCTGCACCGAACTCCACGTCGTCGACACGATGCACCAGCGCAAGCAGGCCTTCACCGACCTGTCGGACGGCTTCGTCACATTGCCCGGCGGCACCGGCACGATGGACGAATTGTGGGAGGCGATGAGCTGGGCGCAGATCGGCTATCACGCGAAGCCCGTCGGCCTGCTCAACGTCGCGGGCTTCTATGACGGGCTCATCAGCTTCGTGCACACGATGGGCGAGGTCGGCTTCCTACGCCCGCAGCATCGCGGGCTGCTGATCGTCGACGATCAATTGGACGGGTTGCTGGCGAAGATGGCGGCGTTCACGCCGGCGACCACGATTACGCAGATCGGCGCGAAGGATTTGTGATGTTATCGTCCGTTCGGGCTGAGCTTGTCGAAGCCCTGCCCTTTCTTCCGGGCAGAAGAAGGACAGCCGTTCGACAAGCTCAGGGTGAACGGTGATGGAGGCTGCTGCTAATCCAGACCGCGCCATCCTCGTCGCCCAGGCCGGCGCGACGATCGCAAAGGGCTCCAAGAGCTTCGCCGCCGCCAGCAAGCTGTTCGACCCCGTAACGCGGGAACGCGCGTGGCTGCTCTATGCCTGGTGCCGCGCGTGCGACGACATCGCCGATGCGCAGGAACTGGGGCATGACCAGCAGAAGGTGACCGACCCCGCCGAGCGCATCGCGCGCATCCGCAATTGCACCGCGATGGCGCTGGCGGGCAAGCCGACCGGCGACCCGGCCTTCGACGGGCTGGCGATCGTGGTCGACGAGACGGGGATGCCGCGGCGGTTCATCGACGACCATATCGCCGGCTTCGCGCTGGATGCCGACGAATGGCGGCCGCGCTCGACCGACGATCTCCTGCGTTACTGCTACCATGTCGCCGGCGTCGTCGGCTGCATGATGGCGGTGGTGATGGGGGTCGCACCCGACGATGACGCGACCCTCGATCGCGCATGCGATCTGGGGCTTGCCTTCCAGCTCGCCAATATCGCGCGCGACATCGAGGAGGATGATCGCTCGGGCCGCTGCTATCTGCCCGAGGAATGGCTGGTCGAAATGGACTTCCCGCCCGGCCAGCATATGAAGCCGCCGTTCCGCAAGCGGCTCACCGTGCTCGCGCGGCGGCTGGCGACGATGGCGGGGGAGTTTGAAGAGAGCGCGCGGTTCGGGACGCCGGCCTTGTCCTACCGCTCGGCCTGGGCGGTGCTGGCGGCGGCGGACATCTACGGCGGCATCGCGCGTAAGGTCGCGGCGGCCGGGGACCATGCGTGGGATCATCGCGTGACGACGACGAAGGCGGAAAAGCTCGCCGCGATCGCGCGGGCAGGGGCGCAGGCGGCGGGTCGTGCGCGGCTGTATCCGCCGACGGCGCGCGACGCGGAATTGTGGACGCGGCCGCGGGGATAATCGTCATTCCCGCGAAGGCGGGAATCCATCTTTCACGCTGTCCTTGGGGCACGTCCGGGAGATGGGTCGCCGCCTTCGCGGGGACGAGTGGGGAGGTCAGCCCCGGCGACCGGTCCCGCGATCGGCCATCATAAGGCCGCGGCGCTCGCACGTCGCCTGGACGACCGGGAAGGACAGATCGGTATTGCGCTGAAGGGCGTTGGCCATGGCCGCCTGGCACGCGGCGACCGACTGGTAACGCGCCGGTTCCATCCGGACCTGCTGACAGGCCGCGCCATCGTCGCCGCAGCCCAGGATCGCCATGACGTAATAGAGCGGTTGCATCGCGCTATCCCCTTCATCACACTCAACAAAATCAGAGGGATTCAGTTCCCGGACCGCCGGTGGCGGCGCGATGCTTGGCGATCGGCGCGTGCATGCCTATTTCCCACCTCATGCCTCCCGTGACCTCCACGCCGGGCGCCGACCGGCCGCTGGTCGCGACGCTGCGCCGGTTCCTGCCCTATCTCTGGCCCGCCGATGCCCCCGCACTGAAGGTGCGGATCGGCGGGGCGATGACCCTCGTCGTCGCGTCGAAGCTGGTGCAGGTCTATGGCGCGCCGTTCGCGCTGCAGGGCGCGGTCGACCGGATGGCGAGCGGGGACCGGAGCCTGGCGACGCTCGTCGTGCTGCTGGTCATCGGCTATGCCGCGGCGCGGCTGGGAACTGTCGTCTTCGACAATCTGCGCAACACCGTGTTCGAGCGCGTCGGGCAGGACGCGACTCAGCGGCTGGCGGCCGCGGTGTTCCGCCACCTCCACGACCTGTCGCTCAGTTTCCACCTCGAACGCCGCACCGGCGCAGTGACCAAGGTGGTCGAGCGGGGCACGAAAAGCATCGACACGATGCTCTACTTCCTGCTCTTCAACATCGCGCCGACGATATTGGAGCTGGGGCTGGTGCTCGGCATCTTCTGGACGCGGTTCGGCGTCGGGCTGGTCGCGGGCACCGTCGTGATGGTCGTGCTGTACATCGTCTTCACGCGGATCGTGACCGACTGGCGCGCAGCGCTCAGACAGCAGATGAACGACCTCGACACCGGCGCGGTCGCACATGCGGTGGATTCGCTGCTGAATTTCGAGACGGTGAAATATTTCAACGCGGAGGAGCGTGAGGCGCGGCGCTATTCGGCCGCGGTCGCGAGCTATGCCGATGCGGCGGTGAAGTCGGAAAATTCGCTGGCCTGGCTCAATATCGGCCAGGCGGTCATCACCAACGCGATGCTGGCGGGCGGAATGGCGCTGGTCGCGCTGGGGTGGGCGAGCGGGCGCTTCTCACCGGGTGACGTCGTGCTGGTGTCGACGCTGCTTTCGCAGCTGTTCCGCCCGCTCGACCTGCTTGGCATGGTCTATCGGACGGTGCGGCAGGGTGTCATCGACATGGGCGCGATGTTCGACCTGATCGATACGGAGGCGACCGTGAAGGACGCAGCCGGCGCGCCGCCGCTGGCGATCGCGCGCAGCGCGGTACGGTTCGAGGATGTCCGCTTCGGCTACGGCGACGGGCGCGAGATCCTGCAAGGGCTGACCCTCGACATTCCCGCCGGCGCGACGGTCGCGGTAGTGGGACCGTCGGGTGCCGGCAAGTCGACGCTGGCGCGGTTGCTGTATCGCTTCTGGGACGTGACCGGCGGGCGGATCACCATCGACGGGCAGGATATCGCGAAGGTCACGCAGACCTCGCTGCGTGCGGCGATCGGCATCGTCCCGCAGGATACGGTGCTGTTCAACGACACGATCGGCTACAACATCGCCTATGGCCGCGAAGGCGCCGGGCCGGACGACATAGCGAATGCGGCGCGCGGGGCGGCGATCATGCCGTTCATCGACCGGCTGCCCGATGGCTTCGACACCCGCGTCGGCGAGCGCGGACTGAAGCTCAGCGGTGGCGAGAAGCAGCGCGTCGCGATCGCGCGGACGCTGGTGAAGGACCCGCCGATCCTGATCCTGGACGAAGCGACGAGCGCCCTCGACAGCCGTACCGAGGCCGAGATCCTCGCCACGCTGGAGGCGATCGAGCAGGGCCGCACGACCATCGTGATCGCGCACCGGCTGTCGACGATCGTCCACGCCGACCGGATCGTCGTGCTGGACGGCGGACGGGTGGCCGAGCAGGGCACCCATGCCGAATTGCTGGCGATGGGTGGCTTGTACGCGGAGATGTGGGCGAGGCAGCAGGCCGAGCGGCGGTCGGCCGAGGAAACCCTCCCCCTTTAGGCGCAGGTCAGGCGCATTTCCTTCGCGCGCAGGTCGACGACGATCGACGAGCAGCGCTTGAGCGCATCGGTGCCGATCATCAGCCGCTCGAATGTATCCTCGTGCACGGCGCGGGCGACGACCTGGACGTCGTTCGGATCGACGGGTTCGTCGACATCGCCGACCTTCTTGATCCGCCGTGCTGAGCCCCAGTCGGTGACGCGGACTTGCATGTCGTCGATCGCTACGGGCCCGACCGCCATCGGTCGCGTCAGTACCATGCGGCGCAGCAACCGCTCCTGGCCGGAGGCGGCTTCGGTCCGCACCGCCTCGCCCGCATAGCGTCCGCCATAGGCGCTCGCGATGCGCAGGGCCGTCTGCGCGGTGACGGTATTGGCGGGCTGGGCCAGGGTAAAGCCGACGCTGACGTCGCGGTCGCCCAACCGGACCGCGGTGGCGGCCGCCCCGTTCCAGTCGGGCGAGGTCTCGCCGCCGGGATTGAGCGGCATGACGACCGTCCGTTCGCCGCGCACCGACGACCGCAACTCGAAATGCGCTGCGTCGACGCCGATCATCTCGGGCGCGATCACGCAGTCGGCGCCCTCGACATAGCGACGCTCCAGCCAGTTCGCGCGGGGTTGCAGCGTCCGGCCGGCCAGCCGCAGCGTCACTTCGCCGAACGATCCATAGGCGTCCGACGGATCGGTCAGGATCACCGCGCGACCCTGCGCGACCATCCTGGCCCGCACCGCGAAGTCCGGGTTGCACAGCATACGGGGCACCGCGGACGGGTCGACGCGGATGCGGCCGTCGACCCCGTTCACCTGCATCGCGACGACACCGTCGCCGCGGATCGTGAGGATGTTGCGGTCGGCGGCGGCGCCGGGCAGCGCCATCAGCACCGCGGTCAGGGCAAGGATTCTGCGTCCGGGCTTGATCATGGCATGGTCCTCGTCATTCGCGTCGGCGCCGGGACTGTCCTGGTCCCTGTCGCGCGTCGGGTAGGGCGGCGTCAACGACAGCGCAGGCGGATCTGCTTGGCCGGCTTGTCGAAGGTGATGCTCGAACACCCCGCCAGCGCCGCGCGGCCGATGATCACCCGGTCGCGCTTGTGGTCGCGCTTGCCTTTCGCGGTGACAACGATCTCGTCGGGATCGGGTGCCGTGCCGGTCGCGGCGATCCCTTCCGCATTGCCGAAGTCGGACGTGCGCGCGAGGAGAGAGGTCAGCGCGATCGGGCCGATGGCGAAGGGTTTGGCCAGCCGCAGCGTGCGCACCGGGCGCTTCACGCCGAACGCGATCTCTGCCTCGGCGCGGTCGTCGTCGAGCGTCCCGTCCAGCGCCTTGGCCAGGGTCAGCGCCGCACCGGCAGTCGCGATCGTCGCATCCTGGTGCAGGTTGAAGCGGACCTGGAGCGGCTGGCTATCGATGGTCAGCACGCCGTTGCTCGCACCCCAGTTGCCGAACAGCCCGCCATCGGCGTCCATCGGGATCGCGACCTCGCGCTCGCCGGGTTGGGCTGGCCGTAGCCGAAAGCGGACGACCTGATCGGGCAGACCGCCGGGGCCGACGACCCCGTCATAGCCCACCAGATAAGGCTTGGCCGTCCACCCGATCCGCCGCTTGGCCGGAGCATCGCCGAGACCGATCCGCCCGACCGCACTGCGCCCCGCGACCATGACCGGCCCGACACGATAGCCGATGCCGAACGGCCCGGCCTTCAACCCGGCACGCGCCGCCGCTTCCTCGGTCAGGATCGGCATCGCCGGTGCGCCGGGATCGATCAGCAGCCGCACCTCGGCATCGTTCGCCTTGGTGACGAGCGCGGTGTCGGTCACGACGCGCTCGGCCGGCGCGGCGGCAAGGATGGCGGGCAGGGCGAGCGTTGCGAGGGCGTAACGGATCATCCTGTGCGGTGTGCCGCGCGATCATGGCGCGATTGCGGCCGGTTGCCGCCGCGGCCCCCGGTCCCTAAGTGCCCCGCGGTGACTGCCGCGCTCGACACCCTGCATCGTATCTTCGGTTTCAACGACTTTCGCGGCGTGCAGGGGCGGGTGGTCGATCGCGTGCTCGCGGGGCAATCGACGCTGGCGGTCATGCCGACCGGCGCCGGCAAGTCGCTGACCTATCAATTACCGGCGACGATGCTGGAGGGGACATGCGTCGTCGTCTCACCTCTCATCGCGCTGATGCACGACCAGCTGCGCGCGGCCGAGGCGGTCGGCATCCGCGCCGCGACCCTGACCTCGGTCGACCAGAACCGGGCGGAGACGCGCGGGCGGTTCTTGGATGGCGAGCTCGACCTGCTCTACATCGCGCCCGAACGCGCCTCCACGAGCGACTTCCGCGAGCTGCTGGAGCGTGGTCGGGTGGCGCTGTTCGCGATCGACGAAGCGCATTGCGTCAGCGAGTGGGGGCACGATTTCCGCCCCGATTATCGCCTGTTGCGGCCGCTGCTCGATCGCTATCCGGACGTACCGCGGCTCGCGCTGACTGCGACTGCCGACGCGCACACGCGGGCCGATATCCTCGACCAGCTCGGCATCCCGCAGGACGGGCTGATCGTCGCCGGCTTCGATCGCCCGAACATCCGCTATGCGATCTCCCCGCGCGACAACACCACGCGCCAGATCGCCGACCTGATCGCGGAGACGCCGGGTCCCGGCATCGTCTATGCCCAGACCCGCGCGGGCACCGAAAAGCTCGCCGAGGCGCTGGCCAAGACCGGGCGGCCGACCCGCGCCTATCACGCCGGGCTCGACCCCGAGGTTCGTGCGCGCAACCAGGCTGACTTCGTCGCGTCCGAGGACATGGTGATCTGCGCGACGGTCGCGTTCGGCATGGGGATCGACAAGCCCGATGTGCGGTTCGTGGCGCATGCCGGCCTGCCGAAATCGATCGAGGCCTATTATCAGGAAACCGGCCGCGCGGGCCGCGACGGCGACCCATCGGTCGCGCATCTGTTCTGGGGGGCGGAGGACTTCGCCAAGGCTCGCCAACGCGTGGCCGAGGTCGAGCCGCAGCGCCAGGCGGGCGAGCGCCAGCGGCTGACCGCGCTCGCCGGCCTTGTCGAGACGACCGGCTGTCGCCGCGCGGTGCTGCTGCGCCATTTCGGCGAACAGCCCGGCGAGGTCTGCGGCAATTGCGACAATTGCCTCAATCCGCCCATGGGGACGGAGGCGACCGAGATCGCGCGCAAGTTCCTGTCGGCGGTGTTCCGCACCGGCCAGCTGTTCGGGGTCGGCTATGTCGAGGATATCCTGCTAGGCAAGTCGAGCGAGCGCAGCCTGATCAACGGCCACGAAAATCTCAGCGTGTTCGGGATCGTCGACGGTGAGGAGGCGGCGCTCATCCGCCCGGTCGCCCGCGCGCTCCAGGCCCGCGATGCGCTGCGCGCCAATCCGCACGGCGGGCTGGAGTTCGGTCCCGCGGCGCGCGCGATCCTAAAAGGGGAGGTGGACGTCACCCTGGTCTTGCCGCCCAAGCGCGAGCGGCGGCGCAAGGGCAAGGCGGGCGCTGCGGAGGCGAACCCGGTCGGCGATCCGCTGTTCGAGGCGCTGCGCGAACGCCGCCGTGCGCTGGCGAAGGAGGGCGGGGTGCCGCCCTATGTCATCTTCCACGATTCGGTGCTGCGCGAGATGGCGTCGGTCCGTCCCGGCACGCTCGACGCCTTGTCGAGAATTTCCGGCGTTGGCGCGCGCAAGCTCGATGCGTATGGAGAAGCGTTCCTGTCGACTATCCGAGAGTTCGAATGATCCGCCAAATCGACGATCACATCAGCGTTGCCCCCCAGATCACTCCGGCCGAAGTCGATGCGATCGCCGCGGCGGGCTTTACCGAGATCGTCAACAACCGCCCCGACGACGAAGAGGGCGGCCAGCCGTCCGGCGCGGAGATCGCCGCCGCGGCGCGCGAAGCGGGCATCGCCTATCGCGCGATTCCGGTCGGGCATTCCGGTTTCTCGGGCAATCAGGTCGAGGCGATGGCGCAGGCGCTGACCGCCGCGTCGGGGCCGGTGCTGGCATTCTGCCGCTCGGGTACGCGATCGACGCATCTGTGGGCGCTGGCTCGCGCGCGGATGGGCGACGATCCCGGCACGCTGGTCGCGAAAGCAGCGGAGGCCGGCTACGATATTTCGGGCATTCGCGCGATGCTCGATACCCTCGTGGCCGAGGCGCGCTGACACCGTGACGCTGACGCAGCTCGGCGGGTCGCTGGTCGCCGTGCTGCTGCTCGCGTGGATCGCGCGGTGGCTGCGGCTGGGCGAGAGCAAGATCACCGACCCGACGACCGCGGCGGGCTTTGCACAGAATGCTCTGGCGGGTTTCCAGGCCGGGCGCGCTCTGGTCGGCACCGATGGTGCGGCGGCGCTGGTCGCGGGGGACACGGGGATCGCGGTGGTCAAGCGCCACGGCGCGAAGGTCGCCGTCCGCCGCCTGATCCCGCCGCTCTACCTGCGCGTCTCGGTCGAGGGCGTGACGGTCGAGACGGGCGAACGGCTGTTCGGGGCAGTGACTCTATTCGGCGTGACCGAGCCGGAGGTCCGCGCGCTGGAGGCGGAGGCCGGTCGGTCGACGGTGGTTACGTTGCATTAAGGGTAATCCTCCCCTGGAAGGGGAGGTGGCCGGCGTAGCCGGACGGAGGGGTGTCACCCTCTCCGGATAACTGGACACCCCTCCGTCAGGCCTGCGGCCTGCCACCTCCCCTTGCAGGGGAGGATTTTCGTTGACTGACACCCGTGTTAATAAGCGCCCGTGCCCGACCTTCCCAACCCCGTGACGCTTGCAATCCCCGCCTTCGTCTTGCTCGTACTCGCGGAAATGCTGGTCGCGCGCACCCGCGACCGCACGCGTTACTGTCCCGACGACACGCGAACCTCGATGCTGCTTGGCTTGGGCAGCACGGTCGCAGGCGTGCTCTCCGCCGGGCTCGTCTTCGCGCTCGCCACATGGGTGTGGCAGTTCCGGCTGTTCGACATCGGCTATGCGTGGTGGGCGTTTGCGCTCGCCTTCGTGCTCGATGACCTGGCGTACTATTGGTTCCACCGCACCGCCCACCGCGTCCGCTGGTTCTGGGCGAGCCATGTCGTCCATCATTCGAGCCAGCACTACAACCTGTCGACCGCGCTCCGGCAGACGTGGACGGGGTTCTTCAGCCTGGCGTTTCTGTTCCGCCTGCCGCTGTTCCTGATCGGCTTTACGCCGGCGATGGTGTTCTTCGTGGCGAGCCTCAACCTCGTCTATCAGTTCTGGATCCATACCGAGACGATCGGCCGCCTGCCGCGCTGGTTCGAGGCGGTGATGAACACGCCGAGCCATCACCGCGTCCACCACGCGACCAACCCGCGCTACCTCGACCGCAATTATGCGGGCGTGTTCATCGTGTGGGACAAGCTGTTCGGCACCTACACCGCGGAGGTCGACGGCGACCGTCCGCGCTATGGCATCGTGCGCGATCTCGGCAGCTTCAACCTGCTGTGGGCGGCGTTCCATGAATGGGTCGGGATCGCCAAGGACATGTGGCGCGCGCCGTGGGGGGCGAAGCTTGGCTATCTGCTGCGCGAGCCGGGGTGGAGCCATGACGGCAGCCGCGAGACGTCGGATATGATCCGGGCGCGGTGGGAGCGTACCCAAACCCCCGGTGCTCCCGCGCAGGCGGGAGCCCAGGGCCACGAGCGGGGTCTTCAGTAACTCTGGGCTCCCGCCTGCGCGGGAGCACGGTGGCTTATTTGAGAAGCTTCGGCCCCTCGCGGCCCAGCACGTCGCGGATCTTGTTCGCGAACATCGCGAGGAACGGCGGCAGTTCGACGCGCAGGTGGACCTTGTCCTCCAGCACGTCGACCGTCGCGGCGGCGCGCTGACCCATTGCGGCGACGTTGAACATCAGCCGGTCGCCGTCCCAGCGGTGTTCGGTCACCTTGCCGCCGGGGATATAGCCCTCCAGCTTGGCGATGCCGCCGGCGATTCGCGCCTTGGCGGCGTCTCGGCCCAGGCTGTGGGCGATGTCGAGTTCGACGGGTTCGCTCATGGGGCGTCCTTTCAGGCTGTGGCGAAAAGCATGGAATCGTCGGCGAACGCCTTGAACTCCAGCGCGTTCCCGGACGGGTCGCGGAAGAACATCGTCGCCTGTTCGCCGGGCTGGCCCGGGAAACGGATGTGCGGTTCGATCCCGAACACGGTGCCTGCGGCACGCAGGCGATCGGCGAGCGCCTGCCAGTCAGCCATGGTCAGGACGATGCCGAAATGGGGAACGGGGACGTGATGGCCATCGACTTCGTTCGCGACCGCGACGGGGTTTGCTGCGGGGTCGAGGTGGGCGACGATCTGATGGCCGTAGAAGTCGAAATCGATCCATTCGTCCGAGGACCGCCCCTCGGCGCAGCCCATCGTCTCGCCGTAGAATGTTCGCGCGGCAGCAAGGTCGTGGACGGGGAAGGCGAGGTGGAAAGGGCGTAGGGTCATTTGGTGGGTTTAGAAGAAGAAGGGTGATTCACGCAAAGGCGCAAAGGCGCGAAGAGAAGAAGGATTGATTCACGCGGAGGCGCGGAGACGCGGAGGTGTCTCGCCTGCCGCGCCAGCGGCCCTCTTACTACTAGCCGAGCGGGGGAAAGGTCTCGCTGGCGCGAGACGATAGCCGCAAGTGGCTTCCCTCCGCGTCTCCGCGCCTCCGCATGAAAATCTCATCTCCTTCTCTTTGCGCCTTCGCGCCTTTGCGTGAATCATTCCTTCTTCCGAAGACGCCCGCTAGAGCCCAGCCGGCATGCGTTTCCTCATCCCCATCCTCCTCGGCGCGCTCGCCGCCACCGGGTTCGCGCCGCTTGAGCTGGTGCCGCTGATGATCGTCGCGATCGCGATGTGGCTGCGGATCGTCCATGACGTACCGACGCTCGGGCGTGCGATGCTGACGGGCTGGCTGTTCGGGGTCGGCCATTTCACGGTCAACAACAACTGGATCCAGCACGCTTTCGACTATCAGGACAAGATGCCGCCGGTGCTGGGCTATGGCGCGGCGGTGGGGCTGGCGCTGTATCTTGCCATCTATCCGATGATCACCGCCGGGCTGGTCTGGCGCCTGGCCTCCCCCCGCAGCCGCGGCGATACCGGCACGCCGCCGGGTGTCGCCTTCGCGCTCGTTGCCGGCGCGGCGTGGATCGTGGGCGAGTGGCTGCGCTCAACGCTGTTCACCGGCTATGCCTGGGACCCGCTGGCGGTCGTCTGGGTGCCGGTGCAGCCGGTCGCGTGGGTGACGACGCTGATCGGGACCTATGCGCTCTCTGGGCTGACCGTCGCCGCGGCGGCGCTGTTGCTTACGGTGCCGCGCAAGCCCTTGGCGCTGGGTCTGGCGAGCGTGGCCGTCCTTTTACCGGTTCCGCTCGCCGCGCTGAGCTACCGGACGCCCGCCGCCCCGCAACCACCGGGCGCGCCGCGGTTGCGCGTCGTCCAGCCGAACATCGACCAGCAGATCCACATCAGCCGCGACGATTGGCGCGAGACGTCGGCCCGGCTGGCGGCGCTGTCGGGCAAGCCGGGCCGCGCGCCCCGACTGCTGATGTGGCCGGAGGGCATCGTCCAGCCCTATCTGGAGGACGGCTACCCGTACGAATGGTATCTGAAGTTCGGATCGCCGCAGGCCGCACGACGCCAGATCGCGCAGCTGCTCGGCCCCAACGATCAAGCCCTCGTCGGCGGCACCGCGCTGATGTTCGACGCGGCCGACGAGGTTAGCGAGGCCGGCAATTCGGTGTTCGTCGTGCGCCCCGACGCGCGGCTGGCAGGGCGGTATGACAAGGCGCACTTGGTTCCCGGTGGGGAATATCTGCCGATGCGCGCGCTCACCGAGCCGCTTGGTCTGGCGCGGCTGGTGGCTGGGGACATCGACTTCGGCAGCGGACCGGGACCTCGGTCGATCGACGTCGGCGTCTTCGGGCCGATCGGGTTCCAGGTCTGTTACGAGATCATCTTCTCGGGCGAGGTCGTCGATCCGGCCAAGCGCCCGCGGCTGATCTTCAACCCGTCCAACGACAGCTGGTTCGGCAGCTGGGGCACCGTCCAGTTCGTCGCCCAGGCACGGATGCGCGCGATCGAGGAAGGGCTGCCGGTGGTGCATTCGACACCCAACGGCATCTCAGTCGTGGTCGGGGCGGACGGCGCGGTCATCGGCACCGGTCCGCGCTTCGCCGCAGCCGCGATCGACGTGCCGATCCCGCCCGCCCATGCGCCGACGCCGTTCTCCCGGATCGGCAACTGGGCCGCATTGGCCGTCGCCTTGCTGCTGCTCGCCGCCGCACGCGTCCTGCGGCGGCGTTGACGCTTGGTCTGCGGAAGTCTACGGCGCATATAAGGAAAGCTTTATATCCTGGGCATGGCAACGGCCCTACGGCTTTCCCTCGGTTTCATTTCGAGGATTTCCATGCGTTCCAGCTATCTCTTCACGTCCGAATCGGTTTCGGAAGGCCATCCCGACAAGGTCGCCGACCAGATTTCCGACGCCATCGTCGACCTGTTCCTGTCCAAGGACCCCGAAGCCCGCATCGCGTGCGAGACGCTGACCACGACCCAGCTGGTCGTGCTGGCCGGTGAAATCCGCGGCAAGGGCATCATGGACGAAGCCGGCAATTGGGCCGAAGGCGTGCCGGAGGAGGTCGAGAAGACCGTCCGCGATACCGTGAAGCGCATCGGCTACGAACAGGCGGGCTTCCACTGGGAGACGCTGCGGTTCGAGAACAACCTGCACCCGCAGTCCGCGCACATCGCGCAGGGCGTCGATTCGTCAGGCAACAAGGATGAAGGCGCCGGCGACCAGGGCATCATGTTCGGCTATGCCGCCGACGATACGCCCGAACTGATGCCGGCGACGCTGCAGTACAGCCACCAGATTCTGGAGCGCATGGCCGCCGACCGCCATTCGAAGAAGGCCCCGTTCCTGGAGCCCGACGCGAAGAGCCAGGTCACGCTGCGTTATGAGGGCAGCCGCCCGGTCGCCTGCACCGCGATCGTCGTGTCGACCCAGCACGCGCCGGGCTATGACCAGGGCGAGAAGGAAGCCGAGCTGCACGCCTATGTGAAGTCGGTCGTGGCCGACGTCATCCCGGCCGAGCTGCTGTCGGACGAGACCGTCTATCACATCAACCCGACCGGCAGCTTCGAAATCGGCGGACCGGACGGCGACGCCGGCCTGACGGGTCGCAAGATCATCGTCGACACCTACGGCGGTGCGGCCCCGCACGGCGGCGGCGCCTTCTCGGGCAAGGACCCGACCAAGGTCGACCGTTCGGCGGCGTACATCACCCGCTATCTCGCCAAGAACATCGTCGCCGCCGGCCTGGCCCAGCGCTGCACGATCCAGCTGGCCTATGCGATCGGCGTGTCGAAGCCGCTGTCGCTCTACGTCGATACCCATGGCACCGGCACGGTCGGCGACGACGCGATCGAAGCCGCGATCGGCCGGATCGAAAAGCTGGGCGGCCTGACCCCGCGCGGCATCCGCACGCATCTGGGCCTCAACAAGCCGATCTATTCGAAGACCGCCGCCTATGGCCACTTCGGCCGCAAGGCCGAGGGCGACCTGTTCCCGTGGGAGCGGACCGATCTGGTCGACGACCTGAAGACGGCGCTGGCGGCGTAAGCCGGCTCACCGGTCGAAATATGCGGGAGGTCCGGCGACGGGCCTCCCGTTTTCGTTTGCGGAACTATACGACGAACGTGATCCGCCGCGCCGCCGGATCGGCGACCGTCAGGCGGACGGTCAGCGTGTCGCCCGGCGCGCGCCCGCCGGCGTCGACGCGGGCGAGGATCGGCAGGTCGGTCAGGCGGATGCGCACGCCGCGGTCGTCGATGTCGGTGACGACGGCCGTGAAACGCTCGCCCTCCCGCCCCTCCAGCATCGCCGCCTCGGCCAGATCGACCACGGCGCGGTCGATGCGGCCGGCGCGGGCGTCGGCGGTGGCCATGACCTTGGGCAGGCGCGCGAAGGCCTGCGTCGTCGCCTCTGAAACGGGCCGTCCGTTCGCCACCGCAAGTGCGGCGTCCAGAACGTAGCGGTCGGCCAGGCGACGCAGCGGCGCCGTGGCATGGGCATAGCGCGCGGCGACCGCAGCGTGCCATGGCACGACGTCGGCGCGATAGGCCTCATAGCGTGCGCCCCCGCCCGCGCGGCGGATGGCGAGCATCATCGTCGCCTGCGCAGGCTCTCGGGCATCAAGCGTGCGCTCGAATTCGGCGAGCGTCGTTGCAGCGGGCCAGTCCAAGCCGAGCGCCGTCGCTTCGCCGCGCAGCCGGGCAACGGCGACCGCGTCCGGCCCTTCCATCACGCGAAACAGGCCGGTTGCATGGGCGTACAGCAGGTCGGCGACCGCCATGTTCGTCGCCAGCGATAGCGCCGCATTGTCGCGCTCGCTCTCCAGCAACGGGCGAAACGCCAGCGTCAACCGGCCATCCGCGGCATGAACCACCTCCTGATCCGGCGGATCGACCTGCGTCGCGCCGCGTGCGGCCTCCGCCGCGCGGATGCGGCGCCCGATCTCGGGGAAGTCGGGCGGCAGGTCCGCCGGGCGGACCGCGTCATAGGCGAGCTTCGCCCGGCTGCGGATCAGCGCACGTTCCACCGAGTCGATCCGCCCGCGCCCATCGAGCGCGATGCGCGTCGTCAGCACGATCGCCGGGCGCGGGCCGTCGGGCAACAGGCTGGCCGCTCCTTCGGCCACAACAGGCGGATAGAGTCCGGCCTTTCCATCGGGCAGGTACAGGGTTTCGCCACGCGCCCACGCCTCGCGATCAATCGCGTCGCCATCCTCCACGAACCAGCCGATGTCGGCGATGGCATAGTGCAACAGCAGGTCGCCGCCCGACGCTTCGATGGCAAAGGCCTGGTCGAGATCGGTGGAGCTTGCCGGGTCGAGCGTGACGAACGGGATGGCGGTGCGATCGCGGTGGGCGTCCGGCACACGGCGCGACGCAGCTTCGGCGGCGGCCAGCACCTCGGGCGGAAACCCGGTCGGAACGGCGAACTCGCTGCGGATGGCACCCAGTCCGGCGGCCAGCACCGCATCCCGGTCGAGCAGCGCGCGGGTCATGCCGGGCGGTTGGCCGCTCGTACGGCGGCATCGACCGCCCATTCGCTGGCAAGGCCGATCGCGGCACCGGCCAGCACGTCGCCGACATAATGTTTGGCGATGGGCAGCTGGATCGCACCGGCGCCAGCCGCTGCCAGCGACAGCGCCGGGGTCGCGTCCGGCCACACCCGTGCCGCGGCCCGCGCGACCGCGACTGCGCCGGCGGTGTGGCCCGAGGGGAAGCTGCTATAGTGGTGCGAGCGATCGCCGCCGGGCTCCAGCTTGTAGCTATGCCCCTTCTTGACCGAATGGGGGCGGGTGCGGTCGACACTGCGTTTCACGACCTCCTTGGCGGCGGTGGCGAGCAGGTGACTCGCGAGCATCCGCGCACCGGCCTCCGTCATGGAGCGCCGCCGGAGGATCAGTCCCAGCGCGAGCGTCGCGGCGCTGAGCGCGATCAGCGGCGGCTGGTCGGCGAGTTCGCCGAGCTTCGCCGCCACCTGCATCGGCGGCGTATCATGCTTGGCCGCCGCCTTGTGCGTTACCTTGCGATCGGCCTCTTCGAGGCGCTTTGCGGCTTTCTTCACCTTGGTCATGGACGTCCAATCGACGAAGGGGCCGCGCGGTTGCAGATCGCCGTCGCGATCTCTATCGGCACGGTCATGGTCGATCCCGCCACTCATCGCCAGCTCTACGGCCGCCGCGCCGGGCACAAGCTGCGCACCGGCCAGGCCGCGCTGGTCGAGGACCTGCTGCCGCGCGTTTCTGTACCGGAAGCGGGGGCGCTCGATGCGCGGGCTTTGTTCGGTGACGACCGGCCGCTGGAATTCGAGATCGGCTTCGGCGCCGGCGAACATCTGGCGGGGCAGGCGGCGATGCGGCCCGGCACCGGCTTCATCGGGTGCGAGCCGTTCCTGAACGGCGTCGTCGGCGCGCTGCTGCACATTCGCGACGAGTCGCTCGACAATGTCCGCCTGCACATGGGCAATGCGATCGAGGTGCTCGACCGGCTGCCCGACGCCAGCCTCGACCGGCTGTATCTGCTCCACCCCGATCCCTGGCCCAAGCCGCGCCATGCCAAGCGCCGGATGGTCAACAACGGCCCGCTCGACCTGATCGCGGCGAAGCTGAAGGTCGGCGGCGAGTTCCGGCTGGGGACCGATGACCCGACCTATTGCCGGCACGCGATGATGGTGATGAACCGGCGGCGCGACTTCGTGTGGCAGGCGAACAGCGCGGCGGACTTCCTGACGCGGCCCGCGGACTGGCCGGAGACGCGCTATGAGCGCAAGGCGCGGCGGCAGGGGCATGAGGTCTGGTATTTCCGCTACGAACGGGTGGCGATTTAGCTCGGGCTGAACCGCGTCGTGGACGTATTCGTCGGCCGCTTGTCCTGCGATGGCAGACGGCGCGGTCTCGCCGCTACGGGATGTGAAGGACGGTATCACCCCACACCCCGTTCGCCCTGAGCTTGTCGAAGGGCTGCTCTTCGTGCCGCATGCCCGACGCCGTCGAAAGAAGGGCGTGCTTCGACAGGCTTACGTACCGAAATGGTAAGATCGCTGGCGATGAGGCGCCCGCTGCACCGCCGGTCGCAGCGAAGCCGCGCCCTCTGGCGCGCTTCTCCGCGCCGATCGATGGCCTCGCGATGCGAAACAGCTGGGCTGTTTCGTCTTCGCCGCGGCCATGGTGGGCGCTGACGGGCTCGAACCGCCGACCCTCTCGGTGTAAACGAGATGCTCTACCAACTGAGCTAAGCGCCCATGCGAGGGTCGCGGACCCGAGCACGGCCGGTGGGCGATGCCCGACCGGTGATGCGGCTTAGCCGCGTCGGCCCCTTGCAATCAACCCCTGCCGCTCACGCCGGTAACAACCCCGCGCGCCGGATCGCGTCGAAATATCCCTCCATCCCGGCACGCGCCGCAGGAGCGAGCGAGATGAAGGCGCGGCGGCGGTCGGCCGGGTCGGCGTAGCGTTCGAACAGCCCCGCCTCGACCATCGAGCCGATCCAGCGCAGCGCGGTCGTGCCGGGCACGTGCGCCGCGATGCACAGGCTGGACACCGAAACCTGCCGCCCCTCCAGCTCGGCGGCGAACAGGTCGAGCAACATGTCCCAGGCGGGATCGGCGAACAGGTCGGGTGGGAAATGCGCCGCGCGCATCCGCCGGCTGCGGATCGTGTCGCGAACGACATTGGCGTCGATCGTGGCGACCGAGTCCATCCGCTCGGCACGGAAGCCACGCGAGGTATCGCGCACCTGCCCACCGAACCGCGGCCGCCCCCCGCCGTCCCCCGCCAGCCGGGCCAGCGTATCGGCGAACCGCGCGACTTCGTCGTTCAGCCGGCGCAGGCGATCGTCGGCATCGCGGCTGCTGTCATGCAGTCGCATCCCGCGAGCGCCACCGGCAAATTGCAGCGCGGTGATGCGGTCGATCAGCTGCGGATTGCAGAGATGCTGGACGTTCGGCCCGAACAGCGTCGCGGCGATGGTGTCGGTGTCGGCTTCGCCCGCGGTTACCACGACGTCGATATCACGGTCGCGAACCAGCGCGTCGATCGCGGTAAGGCAGCGTTCGGCCACCGCCGGCGGGACGTCGGTCGCCTCCAGCATCACGATATCGGGGCCGCTGCGCATCGCGAGTGCGGTCGCGCCCTCCGCCAGCGGTACGGTGCCGATGGTACGCATGCCGGCGCGCGCGATCGCGTCGGCCGCGGCCTCCAAATCGGACGGGCGGTCGCCGATCAACAGGACCGTCGGCTGCGTATCATAGAACACATCGGCGGTCGGTTCGGCGGCAGTCATCGGGTCGGTCCCTCCTTCATGTTCCCGGCTCGTTCATGGCCGCGCCGGGGACAGGGCACGAGCCGCGACGTCGCCGAAGTGGACCTAACGCCGCGTTCGCAACATCCGGACCGCGCAGATGCATCCGTTCCGGAGGGAATATCTTCGTAACCGATGTTAATCGAGGGACTTCACAATCTCCTCCACCATCTTCTTCGCATCGGCCAGCAGCATCATCGTGTTGTCCATGTAGAACACGTCGTTATCGACGCCGGCATAGCCCACCCCGCCCATGCTGCGCTTCACGAACAGCACGGTCTTGGCCTTCTCCACGTCGAGCACCGGCATGCCGTAGATGGGGGAGGTCTTGTCGGTCTTCGCCGCCGGATTGGTCACGTCGTTCGCGCCGATGACGAAGGCGACGTCGGTCTGCGCGAATTCGGAGTTGATGTCCTCCAGCTCGAACACCTCGTCATAGGGCACGTTCGCTTCGGCCAGCAGCACGTTCATATGGCCGGGCATGCGCCCCGCGACCGGGTGGATCGCGTATTTCACGCGGACGCCATGTTCCTTCAGCTTGTCGGCCATTTCACGCAGCACATGCTGCGCCTGCGCGACCGCCATGCCGTAGCCGGGAACGATGATGACCTGTTCGGCCTGTTGCATCAGGAAGGCGGCGTCTTCGGCCGACCCGCGCTTCCACGGCCGGTCGGTCTTGGCCGCGCCCGCACCGCCGCCGCCGCTCTCCGCGCCGAAGCCGCCGGCGATGACGCTGATGAAGCTGCGGTTCATCGCGCGGCACATGATGTAGCTGAGGATCGCGCCCGAGGATCCGACCAGCGCGCCGGTGATGATCATCGCCGAGTTGTGCAGCGTGAAGCCCATCGCCGCCGCCGCCCAGCCCGAATAGCTGTTTAGCATGCTGACCACGACCGGCATGTCCGCGCCGCCGATCGGGATGATCAGCAGGAAGCCGATGACGAAGCTGAGCGCGGTGATCGTCCAGAACACCCACGGGCTCTGGTCCTGCGTGAAATGGACGACCAGCAGCAGGATCGCGGCGAGCGTTCCCAGATTGATGAGATGGCGGCCCGGCAGCAGGATCGGCGCGCCGCCCATGTTACCGTTCAATTTCAGGAAGGCGATGACCGAACCGGAAAAGGTGATCGCACCGATCGCGACGCCCAGGCCCATCTCGACCCGGCTGACGGGGGCGATGTAGGCGAAGGGCTCGCCGATCATCGGAACGACCAGCTGGGCGATGCCAAACGCCATCGGGTTCAGGAAGGCGGCGGCGGCGACGAGGACCGCGGCGAGACCGACGAGGCTGTGGAAAGCGGCGACCAGCTGCGGCATCGCGGTCATGGCGATGCGGCGCGCGGTGACCAGGCCAATGACCGCGCCGATGCCGATCGCAGCGAGCAGTTCGAGAACGGTCAGATAATCGACGCGCTGTAGTATGGCGGTGTAGTCGAACGCGGGCGTGCTCTCGGTCACCAGCAACTGGTCGACCGGCACATGCGTGACCAAAGTCGTCACCACCGCGATCGTCATGCCGATCATGCCGAAGCGGTTGCCGCGCTGGCTCGATGTCGGCGACGACAGCCCGCGCAGCGCGAGAATGAAGCACACCCCGGCGACGAGATAGGCAAGGGCAGCGAACGAACTGCCGGCTGTTACGTGTTCCATCCTACCCCCAAAACCTGTCGTGGACTGCTCGCGCGTCAGTGCTTGGCCGGCGCCGGCCGGTCCTTCTTCTTGTACATCGCCAGCATCCGGCTGGTCACCGCAAAGCCGCCGAAGATATTGATGCTGGCAAGCACGACGCCGAGCAGCCCCAGCCACTTCGACGACGCGCTTCCAGCCGCGGCGGCGGCGATCAGCGCGCCGACGATGATGACCGACGAGATCGCGTTGGTCACCGCCATCAGCGGCGTGTGCAGCGCCGGCGTCACCGACCACACGACATAATAGCCGACGAAACAGGCGAGGACGAAGATCGAGAGGATCGCGATGAAGTCCATGAGCTTTCCTTCAATCCTCCCCGACACGGGGAGGGGGACCAGCCGCAGGCTGGTGGAGGGGGCGGGCGGCACGCGAGACGATCGCCTCTGCGGTGCCTGTCGGGTCGGCGAGAATACGCGCCGCTGCGATGCGGAGGACGCGATACCCGTTATCGGCCAGGAATGCGTCACGAAGCGCGTCGCGCGCAGGCCGATTAGCCATGTCACGCGAGATACCGTCGATCTCGATGACCAGCGAGGCCTTCGGGCAAAAGAAGTCGACGACATATGGGCCAATTGGATGTTGGCGCCGAAAGCTAACACCTTGTGGCGAGCCGCGAAGCTGCTGCCACAGTTGAACTTCCGGCAGCGTCATGTCGCGGCGCAGACGACGGGCGATCGATACTTCTGGCCGAAGTATGCGTGGCGCGCCCCCTCCACCGGCTTCGCCGGTCCCCCTCCCCGTGCCGGGGAGGATCATTGGGACAGCAACCGCGGGTTCACGACCTTGCCGCCCTGCGTCAACCGCACCGCGTCGCCGATTTCCGCGTCCAGAACCGGCTTCCCCGCCTCCTTGTCCCAGAACGCCGACAGGAAGTTGAACAGGTTGCGGCTGAACAATGCGCTGGTGTCCGCCGCCAGGCGCGAGGGCACGTTGCGGTGGCCGACGATCTTCACGCCGTGTCGCTCGACGACTTCGCCTGCGACCGCGCCTTCGACATTGCCGCCGGCTTCGACCGCCAGGTCGACGATCACGCTGCCGGGGCGCATCGTCGCGATCTGTGCGTCGCTGATCAGCCGCGGCGCCGGGCGGCCGGGGATCAGCGCGGTCGTGATGACGATGTCCTGCTTGGCGATGTGCGACGAGACGAGCGCGGCCTGCGCGGCCTTATATTCGTCGGACATCTCGGTCGCATAGCCGCCCGAGCCTTCGCCCTCGATGCCGGCGACATTCTCGACGAAGATCGGCTTGGCGCCGAGCGACAGGATCTGTTCCTTCGTCGCCGATCGTACGTCAGTGGCGGACACCTGCGCGCCCAGCCGCCGCGCGGTGGCGATCGCCTGGAGCCCGGCGACCCCGACGCCCATCACGAACACCTTTGCGGCGCTGACCGTACCGGCGGCGGTCATCATCATCGGGAAGGCGCGGCCATATTCGCCCGCGGCGTCGAGCACCGCCTTGTATCCCGACAGGTTCGACTGCGAGGACAATATGTCCATCGACTGCGCGCGCGTGATGCGCGGCATGAACTCCATCGCCAGCGCCTCGATACCGAGCGCGGCATAGGCGTCGACTCGCGCGCGCTCGCCGAACGGGTTGAGGCCCGCCGCCAGCCAGGCGCCTGACTTGATGCCGTCCAGGCTCGCCGGATCGGGTCCGGCGACGCCCAGCACGATGTCGGCGTCCGCCAGCACCTCCGCACGCGATCCGATCGTGGCGCCTGCCGCGGCATAGGCATCGTCGGCGATCGAGGCGGTATTGCCGGCCCCGCGTTCGACCGCCATCGCGGCACCTAACGAGATGAACTTCTTCACCGTCTCCGGCGTCGCCGCGACGCGCCGTTCGCCCGGTGCCGTTTCCCGCAGGACCGCGATTCTCATGCCCCGGCCCTTTGCGTCAGTTTGCGATCAGCCAGACGACCCCGGCGGCAACGATGAAACAGGCGATCGCGCCCCAATACAGGAACTTCATCACCCCGTTATAGGTCGATACATGCGCCTTCATGTCGCCGTGTTCGGCCATTTTCAGTCCCTCTTCCGTCGCAACTGCACCACCCTTAGCCAGCGATGGCAGGCGCCTCAAGTGCTGGCCGCGATCGCACTTAAGCCCGTCTTTACCGATCGCGTACTATCGCTGTGCCCCGAACAGGGACGACGGGGACAACCGAATGACGCGCAACGGCCAGCGCCTGCTGATGCTGATCGACGACGAACCCGCGCAGCGCCGCCTGATCGCGGCGATCGCGGGGCGTCGCGGATGGCGGACGATCTTCGCCGGCGACGCTGACGTGGCGATCGCGCAACTGGGCACGCCGGACGGCATGGCGCTGGATGCGGTGCTGCTCGACAGCTGGTCGCCGGAGGCTGATACCGCCGGTCTGATCGCCGAGCTTCGCGCGCGGCGTCCGGCACTGCCGATCCTGATGCTGACGGCGAACAACTCGGTCGCCGCCGCGGTCGATGCGATGCGCGCCGGCGCCACTGATTTCCTGGTCAAACCGCTGGGGCCGGAGCGGATGCTCGCCGCGCTCGATGCCGCGGTCGGCGGGGGCGGAACGGGTGAGTTGCGCCCGCTCAGCGAAAAGCTGCCGGCGGAGCTGGCGTTCGAGGATATCGTCGGCGCGGCGCCGCAGTTCCGCGCTGCACTCGCCATCGCCGCCAAATCGGCCCGCGCACGCGTGCCGGTGCTGATCGAGGGCGAAAGCGGCGTCGGCAAGGAAGTCGTCGCCGACGCGATCCACGCCGCCTCCCCACGCGCGAAGAAGCCGATGGTCCGCGTCAATTGCGGCGCGATCCCCGCCAATCTGGTCGAAAGCGAGCTGTTCGGACACGAAAAGGGCGCCTTCACCGGCGCGTTCGAGCGCAAGATCGGCCGGTTCCAGGACGCCGACGGCGGCACCATCTTCCTCGACGAGATCGGCGAGATGCCGTTAGAGGCGCAGGTCAAGCTGCTGCGCGTGCTCCAGTCGGGCGAAGTCCAGGCGATCGGCGCGCGCCACCCGCGCGAAGTCGACGTCCGCGTCGTCGCGGCGACCAACAAGACCTTGGCCGACGAGGTCGCCGCGGGTCGCTTCCGCGAGGACCTCTATTACCGCCTTAACGTCGTGCAGGTGACGATCCCGCCGCTGCGCGACCGTCCCGACGACGTCGCTCCGCTGGCACGTCACCTCCTCGGTCGCATCGCGACTCAGCCGGGCCTGCGTCCGCTGGGCATCACCGACGACGCGCTGTCGTTGCTGGTACAGTATGACTGGCCGGGCAACGTCCGCCAGCTTCAGAACGCGTTGTTCCGCGCCGCTGTCCTGTGCGACGGCGACGCGCTGACCAAGGCCGACTTTCCGCAGATCGCGACGCTGGCCGGCGCGCGCACGACGCCGGCATCCGGCGGCAGCCTGCACGGGGCGAGCGGCGTCACGCTGTTCCGCGCCGACGGCAATCTGCGCGCGCTGGAGGAGATCGAGGCGGACGTGATCCGCCTGGCGATCGGCCATTATCGCGGCCGCATGACCGAAGTCGCGCGGCGCCTGGGGATCGGGCGGTCGACGCTCTATCGCAAGCTTGGCGAGTTGGGAATTGATCAGTCGGCTGCCTGAGCCGACTTCGTCGCCCCACTCCCGTTCGTGCTGAGCTTGTCGAAGCACCGTACTTCGTGCCGCAGGGGCGTCGCTAGCGGATCAAAGAACGGTGCTTCGACAAGCCCAGCACGAACGGGGTAGGGTAGCGGCATGACCGACTTCACCAACCGTACCATCCTCGTCACCGGCGCCGCCTCGGGTATCGGCCTCGCCACCGCGCAGCATCTCGCCGCCAACGATGCCAAACGTCTGATCCTCGTCGACCGCGACGCCGACGCGCTCGCCGCGATCGACCTGCCGTGCGCCGTCGACCGACTGGCCGGCGACGTCGCCGACGAAGGCTTCTGGGCATCGGCCGGCGACGCCCTCGCAAACCTCGACGCTGCCGTCGTCAACGCCGGCGTGGCGGGGGCCGGTCCGATCGCCACGCTCGATTTTGTCGAGTGGCGCCGCATCCTGTCGGTCAACCTCGACGGCGCATTCCTGACGATCCGCGCCGCGATGCGTGCGATGGGGCCGCGGGGCGGCGCGATCGTCGCGGTCGCTTCGGCGGCGGGGATCAAGGCCGAGCCGGGCATCGCCGCCTATGCCGCATCGAAGGCGGGGCTGATCCAGCTCGTCCGTGTCGCCGCCAAGGAAGGTGCGCGCGCAGGCATCCGCGTCAACGCGATCGCGCCCGCGGGCGTCGAGACGCCGGTGTGGGACGCGGTGCCGATGTTCGCCGACCGCGCCGCCGAGATCGGTCGCGACGCCGCCTTCGCAGAGCTGGCCGCAATGGCGACGCCGCTCGGCCGCTATGCGAAGGCCGAAGAGATCGCCACGCAGATCGGATTTCTGCTGTCCGATGCGGCCGCACTGATGACCGGCACGGTGCTGGTCAGCGACGGCGGTTATACGCTATGATCGATGCCTGACGAAGGGTTGAAACCTAACGATCCGGGGGAGGGTCCATGCTGTCCACCATCGCGTTGCTCGCGGCCATCGCCTTCGTCGGTGTCGCCGCCTACCGTTTCTCGCCCTCCGCGCCGCCGCGCTTGAGGAATGCGCAACTGGCGCTGGCATTGGCGGCGGGGTTGTTCGGGATCGCGGCGTTCAAGGCCACCGGGGATTCGCGCTGGCTGGTCGGCGGCATTCTGATGGTCGGGGCGGGCGTGCCGGGCTTTCTCGCGGGCAATCGCCGGACGCTGGCCACGGTGGCGCTGATCTGCGGCGTGCTCGGCGTCGTGCTCTTCGGCATCGCGACCGCGCGGCCGATGGCGGCGGCGGCGGTCAGTCCCGCCGCGACGTAAGCCCGGCGTCCTTCAACCCGCGCCAGACCCGTAGCGCCTGAACCGTCTCGGCGACGTCGTGGACGCGCAGGATCTGCGCCCCGCGATCCGCGCCGTGGAGCGCTAGCGCGACGCTGCCGCCCAGCCGTTCGTCGACCGGCGCCTCGTTCGACAGCGCGCCGATCAGCCGCTTGCGGCTCGCGCCCAGGACGATGCCGCAGCCCAATCCGTGGAACATCGCCATCCCGTTCAACAGCGCGAGATTGTCGGCCAGCGATTTGGCGAAGCCGATGCCGGGGTCGACCAGGATCTTCGTCCGGTCGACGCCCGCGGCGACCACTGCCGCCACCCGCGCCTCCAGCCAGTCGTACACTTCGACCAGCACGTCGGCATAGCTCGGCCGCGCGTGCGGACCGGCGGCGGGGTCGGGCGTGTGCATCAGCACGACCGGACAGCCGGCCGCCACGCACACGGCGACCGCGCGATCGTCCCACGCGAGGGCAGCCACGTCGTTGACGATGCCGGCCCCGGCGGCGAGGGCGGCTTCCATCACGCCGGCCTTGCGCGTGTCGATCGAGATGGCGGTGCCCGAGGCGGCGAGGCGTTCGATGACTGGCCGCACGCGGGCGATCTCGTCACCCTCCCACACCGTCGCCGCGCCCGGACGGGTCGATTCGCCCCCGACGTCGATGATCGCCGCACCCGCCGCCGCCATGTCGAACCCGGCCTGCGCGGCGGCTGTGTCATCGGCGTTGGCGCCGCCGTCCGAGAAGCTGTCCGGTGTGCGGTTCAGGATGCCCATCACCTGCGGCTGGTCGAGCCGGATGGTGCGCCCCGGCAGCACGATCGGCGCGCGCGGGGCCGAGATGCGCGCGGCGAGAGTGCGGAGGCGCTCGGCCTGAGGTGCGGCCAAGTTGGCGATGACCGCGGGCAGGGCGGCGACCGGGACGCTCGCCTGCGCGACGCGGGCGGTGCCGACGATGGCGATCAGTTCGTAGGCGGCGAACCAAAGGAGGCCGCCAGCCAGCCGGGCGACGGTGCCGTCGCGGCCGACGGGCGTGTCGACGAAGGCCTCGGGCCGGAGGTACAGCCGGGCGTCGGCGGGAATCGTCTGCAAATCAATCATCACGCCGACCCCGTCCGCACTGAGCTTGTCGAAGTGCTGTACTTCTTCAGTCGAAGAAAGGGCAGGGCTTCGACACGCTCAGCCCGAACGGTGGAGGGAGTTGAACAAAACTACGGCTGCGTCGCCAGCAGATAGGTCTGACGGATCGTGTCGATCGGCTGCAATTTGCCCTCGGCCTCATGCTGCCAGAAGGTCCACCCATTGCACGCCGGCGCGCCCTGCAGCGTCGAGCCGAGCTTGTGGATCGATCCCGCCTGTCCGCAATCGCTCAGCAGCGATCCGTCCGCGCGCACGGTCGCCCGCCAGCGACGCTTGGCGTCGGTCAAGACCGCGCCCGGCTTGAGATAGCCGGTTTCGACCAGCGTCCCGAACGCGACCTTCGGCGCGGCCTTGGGGCTCTGCATCGTGGTCAGCGCCGATTCGTCGAGCGGCAGGGCGGCGGCGATCCGCTCCTCGGCGGCGGCGATGTACGAATCCTCGCGCTCGATGCCGATCCAGTGCCGCCCCAGCCGCTTGGCGACCGCACCGGTCGTGCCGGTGCCGAAGAACGGATCGAGGATGACGTCCCCCGGCTTCGAACAGGCCAGCAGGATGCGGTAGATCAGCGCCTCGGGCTTCTGGGTCGGGTGAACCTTCACCCCGTCCTTCTTCAGACGCTCCTGCCCGCCGCAGATCGGGAATTCCCAATCCGAGCGCATCTGAAGCTCGTCGTTGAGCGTCTTCATGCTGCGGTAGTTGAAGGTGTAGCGCGACTTCTCGCCCATCGACGCCCAGATCAGTGTCTCATGCGCGTTGGTGAAACGCGTGCCCTTGAAGTTAGGCATCGGGTTGGCCTTGCGCCACACGATGTCGTTCAGGATCCAATAGCCCAGATCCTGGATCGCGGCGCCGACCTTGAAGATGTTGTGATAGCTGCCGATCACCCAGATCGCGCCGTTCGGCTTCAGAATGCGGCGCGCCTCGGTCAGCCAGGCGCGGGTGAAGCGGTCGTAATGGCCGAGCGTTTCGAACTTGTCCCACTCGTCGGTTACGGCATCGACATGGCTGCCGTCCGGGCGATTGAGGTCGCCGCCGAGCTGGAGGTTGTACGGCGGATCGGCAAAGATCAGGTCGACGGAGGCGGCCGGCAGCGCGCGCATCACCTCAATGCAGTCACCCTTCAGGATGCGATCAAGCGCGAGGTCGAGCGGCGCTTCCTGCGCCAGCGCCGGCGCACCGGACAGCTTCTCGATAACACCCATTTGAATCGGCCCCCCGGCGTTGTTGGACGCGCAATTCGTCGGAGCACAGGGACTCCGTCAAGCGAACATTGGTTAACGCTAAGGATGACCAAGTCGTTAACGGAGCGGAACAAATTTGGACCCTGCCCGCATTTTGAGTCCTGTGGGCAAGTTATCCACAACCCCTAGTGGTGTGTCTGGAAAGACTCACCGGATATGGAATAGCCGGGTTTTGCGACGAACCGTTGAGCGGGCAGCGTCAGAGCGGCAATTCCGCCTGCGCCACCGGTGCGAACGAGCGGCGGTGGAGCGGCGTCGGCCCGTGTTCGCGCAACGCCGCCAGATGCCGGGCGCAGCCATAGCCCTTGTTCGAATGCCAGTTATACGCCGGGTAGGTGTCCGCCGCGGCGATCATGATCGCGTCGCGTGTCGTCTTGGCGAGGATTGAGGCCGCGGCGATCGACAGGCTGATCGCATCGCCGCCGACGATCGGGGTACAGGCATAGCCCCAGCGCGGCGAACGGTTGCCGTCGACCAGCACATGGCCGGGCGCGACCCCCAGCGCCTCGACCGCCAATGTCATCGCCTTCATAGTCGCCCAGTAGATATTGAGCGTGTCGATCTCTGCCGGTTCGACGATGCCGATGCCGAAGGTGGCGCAATCGCGCAGTCGCAGCGCGAGCCGATCGCGTTCCTTCGCCGACAGTTTCTTCGAATCGTCGATCCCGCGCGGAATCCCCTTCGTTGGCAGGATCACCGCCGCGGCGACCACCGGTCCGGCGAGCGGACCGCGACCCGCCTCGTCGACGCCGACGACGGGGGCGAGGCAGAGCTTTTCGTGCTTCAGTCCGGGCATGTCACGACCATCGCGCTTCAAACGCCTTCACGTCGAAACCCGTACGATCCCTTGCCGCCAGGATCGGATAGAATGGCGTCGTTCCAAGCGCGTGACCCATCGGCCCGTGCCCGTGGCCGAGGGCCGGTGCGGCCCTGAGCGCCACCTGGACGAAGTCGATCGCACGATCGATAGCGACCGACAGCGCCAGTCCTCCGGCCAGACCGGCCGCGATGCCACTGGCGAGCGTGCAACCGGTTCCGTGCGTATGCCGGGTTTCGAGCCGTGGATGCGACCAGCGTGTTTCATTCCCCCGGTCAAGGAGCCGGTCGACGACCTCCGCGCCGTCCGCGTGCCCGCCCTTCACCAGCAACGCCGGGCCATGCGCGAGCACCGCCGCTTCGCCGCCCAGCGCCTCCAGTTCGGGCAGGTTCGGCGTTACCACCGTCGCCTGTCGCATCAGCCGGGTGAAGGCCGCGATCGTGTCCGCGTCGGCCAGCACCGCGCCTGATGTCGCGATCATCACGGGATCGAACACGACCGGCGTATCCAGCCCCTCCAGCACGTCGGCGACGGCGTGCGCGACCTCCGCCGATCCGATCATTCCGATCTTGACCGCGTCCACGCCGATATCATCGATGCAGGCCCGCATCTGCTGCACCACGAACGCCGCGGACACCGGCATCACGCCCTGCACGCCCAGCGTATTCTGCGCGGTCAGCGCGGTGATCGCGGTCATCGCATGGCCGCCGAGCATCGTCACCGTCTTGATATCGGCCTGGATGCCGGCGCCACCGCCCGAATCGGAGCCGGCGACGATCAGGACGCGCGGAATCGTCATCCGCGATGCCGCCGCTCGGTCGAAGCCGGATACGCCGTCAGCGTCTTGCTGACCCGCGCCGGCCGGTCGAGCAGCTCGCCGCCGCAGTTCGGGCAACGCTCGTCGAGCGCATCGGCGCATTCGGCGCAGAAGGTACATTCGAGCGAGCAGATGAACGCACCCGCTTCATCCGCGGGCAGGTCGACGCCGCAGCGTTCGCAGTCAGGGCGCATGTCCAGCATGGGCGGGGATGTAGGCGCAACGGCCGTGCGGGGGAAGGCGTGGTGGGAGAGGGCGATACGCTCGTCAGACGGGGCGGCGGTGCCGTCCCGCTGGCCGAGCGTGTCGAGTCCTGACTTTGCCTCGGCAAAGTCAGGCGTCTTCTACGCTGCTGCCTTTACCGCCTCCACGATACGATCGACCACCGTCTCGACCTGCTTCTCATCCTCGCCTTCTGCCATCACGCGGATCAGCGGCTCGGTGCCCGATTTGCGGATCAGCAACCGGCCCTTGCCGGTAAGTTCGGCTTCGGCCGAAGCGATCACCGATTTGACCGTCGCATTCTCCAGGGGCTGGCCGCCCGAGAAGCGGACGTTCTTGAGGAGCTGCGGCAGGGGTTCGAAGCGGCGGAGGACTTCGCTTGCGGGAGCGCCGGCACGGACGACTTCGGCCAGCACCTGAAGCGCGGCGACCAGGCCGTCGCCGGTGGTCGCATAGTCGCTGAGGATGATGTGCCCCGACTGTTCGCCGCCGACATTATAGCCCGATGCGCGCATCTTCTCGAGGACATAGCGATCGCCGACAGCGGTGCGGACGAGGCCGAGCCCCTGCGCGGCCAGGTGGCGTTCGAGGCCCAGGTTCGACATGACCGTCGCGACCAACCCGCCGCCGCGCAGCCGGCCCTGGCGCGCCCAGCCGCTGGCGATCGTCGCCATCAACTGGTCGCCATCGACGATCTGACCGGTTTCGTCGACCACGATCAGTCGGTCGGCGTCGCCGTCCAACGCGATGCCGATATGCGCGCCGCTCGCCACTACCGTCTCGCGCAGCGTCAGCGGGGCGGTCGATCCGACCTGGTCGTTGATGTTGCGGCCGTTGGGCGTCACGCCGATCGCGATCACGTCGGCTCCCAGTTCCCAAAGGGCGGCCGGCGCGACCTGATAGGCTGCGCCGTTCGCGCAATCGACGACGATCTTGAGGCCATCGAGCGTCAGGTCGTGCGGAAAGGTGGTCTTGGCGAAGTGGATGTAGCGGCCCTTGGCATCGTCGACGCGGCGCGCGCGGCCGATGTCGGCAGCCGGAGCCAGATCGACATGACCGTCGATGCCCTCCTCGATCGCGGCTTCGTCGGCATCGCTCAGCTTGTAGCCGTCCGGGCCGAACAGCTTGATGCCGTTGTCGAAGAACGGATTGTGGCTGGCTGACAGCATCACGCCCATGTCGGCGCGCATCGATGCGGTCAGCATCGCGACCGCGGGCGTCGGCATCGGGCCGAGCAGCACCACGTCCATGCCGACGCTGGTGAACCCCGCGACCAGCGCCGATTCAAGCATATAGCCGCTCAGCCGCGTATCCTTGCCGATGACGACGCGGTGGCGGTGATCGCCGCGCAGGAAATGCTTGCCTGCCGCCATGCCGACCTTCATCGCCATCTCGGCCGTCATCTTGTCGGCGTTGGTCAGGCCGCGAATGCCGTCGGTGCCGAAATATTTCCTTGCCATCGTAGCGTTTTCCGCAACCTTGTCGTCCATTGATCGGGTCGACATAGCGCGGCGCCCACGGAGAATCGAGCAATGTCGCAAGCAACCCGCATCCTGGTCGCGCTGGTCGGAGGACTCGTCCTCGGAATTCTGCTCGCGCGGATCGCGCCGTCGGCCGACGCGGTCGGCGTCGCCATCGCCGAACCGGTCGGGACGATCTGGCTCCACGGATTGCAGATGACGATCGTGCCCTTGGTCGTCGGCCTGCTCGTCACCGGCATCGCCGCGACCGCGGAAGCCGCCAAGGCCAGCCGGCTCGCGACGCGCGCGCTGGTCGTGTTCATCGCTTTGCTGTGGACGTCGTCGGCGCTGTCGGCGGCGATCTTCTTCACGATCACGCATTTTTTCCCGCTCGGTCCCAATGCCGCCGCCGCCTTGAAGGGCGCGGTCGCGAGCGCGAGCGAAGTCGGACAGGTACCGCCGTTCAGCGAATTCCTGGTCGCGATGGTGCCGACCAACCCGCTGGCGGCGGCTGCCAACGACGCCTTCCTGCCGCTGATCGTCTTCACCGTCGCCTTCGCCTTCGCGGTCACCCGTTTGCCCGACGAGCCGCGGCGACTGCTGACGGGCGTGTTCCAGGCGGTGGCGGATGCGATGCTGATCGTCATCGGCTGGGTGTTGTGGCTGGCGCCGGTCGGCGTGTTCGCGCTGGCGTTCGCTGTGGGGGCGAAGGCGGGGACGGCGGCGTTCGGGGCGCTGATTCACTATGTCCTGACCGTTACCGCCTGTGGTGCAGGCGTCACGTTGCTCGCCTTTCCGGTCGCGATCATCGGCGGGCGGCTGGGGCTCGGCACCTATCTGCGCGCGATGACACAGCCCGCCGCGGTCGCGGTGTCGACGCAATCGTCGCTCGCGTCGCTGCCGGCGATGCTGCGGGCGAGCGAGAAGCTGGGCCTGCCGGTCGCGACATCGGGCGTGGTGCTGCCGCTGGCGGTCGCGATCTTCCGCTTCACCGGGCCGGCGATGAACCTCGCAGTCGCGCTCTATGTCGCGCATATCTTCGGCGTGGAGCTGACCGCGGGCCAGATCGCGATCGGCATCGCCGCGGCGGCGGTAACGACGATGGGCGCGGTGTCTTTGCCTGGCACGATCAGCTTCGTGTCGTCGATCGCACCGATCGCGCTGGCGATGGGCCTGCCGATCGGCCCGCTGGCGCTGTTGGTCGCGGTCGAGACCTTCCCCGACATCATGCGGACGCTGGGCAATGTGATGATGGACGTCGCGGCGACCTCCGCGATCGGGCGGCGGTCGGGCGGGGTCAGGACCGAAGCCGATGCGATCCTGGCCGAGGCGCCGGAGTGACCCGCCTCCGCGCGATCCGGGCGGACATCACGACCCTGGCGGTCGATGCGATCGTCAATGCGGCGAACACGTCGCTACTGGGTGGTGGCGGTGTCGATGGCGCGATCCACCGTGCGGCGGGGCCGGAACTGGTTGCAGAAACGCGGACGCTCGGCGGATGCGAGCCGGGAGAGGCGAAGCTGTCGCGCGGTTATCGACTGCCTGCGGGGTATGTGATCCATACGGTCGGACCGATCTGGAACGGCGGCGGACGCGGCGAGGCGCAGGTGCTGGCGGACTGTTACCGAAGCTGCTTCGCCATCGCGGCGCGCGAAGGTTTCCAGACGCTGGCGGTTCCGGCGATCAGCACGGGCATCTATGGCTATCCCGCCGAGCCCGCGGCGGAGATCGCGGTTCGCGAGACGCGCGTTGCGCTGGCGGAGAATGCGCGGCTGGCATGCGTGACGTTCGCGCTGTTTTCCGAGGATCAGCTGGCGATCTACGAGCGGTTGCTGGCCGCGGGCTGACCTGCGCTCCGGCGCAGGCGGAGTCCCCGGTAACCCTGGGCTCCCGCCTGCGCGGTGGCACGGTGGTCCATGGGGCAAACGGCCCTCTCTCCCCGTTCGTGCTGAGCTTGTCGAAGCACCGTTCTGCGATACACCCGCGCATCGCTTGCGGCTCAAAGAACGGTGCTTCGACAAGCTCAGCACGAACGGGGAGAGGATAGTCCGCCATCCCTCCCCGCCCTACCGCGGCTCCGCGTCCTCATCCTCCGGCGGCCGGCGATCTTCCCGGCGTGGAGGCGGTCCCTCGCGCCGCCGGTCGCTCGGCGCTACCGCGAAGCTGCCGTCGCGGCCCAGCCGCACGTTGAGGCCCAATCCTTCGATCTCGGCCGCGGGCGGCGCGGCGTCATCGGTGGTGATCAGCTCGTCAGGGTCGAGCGTGGAGTCGATCAGATTGCCGACCGGGTCCTCGACCTCCTCGACCATCGGCGGCGGGGGCGCGGACACACCCAGCGCCTCGATCATGAAGTCGCGCCAGATGCGCGCGGGAATGCCGCCGCCCTGCAGGCCGGGATTAGGCGAATTGTCATCGTTGCCGACCCACACGCCCGCGACCAGCCCCTGCGCATAGCCGACGAACAGCGCGTCGCGGCTGTCCTGCGTCGTGCCGGTCTTGCCGAAGCCGGTGATGCTGAGCGCGGCTTGCGTGCCCGTGCCACTGGCGATCGAGCGCGACAGCAATTCGCGCATCCCCTCCAGCGTCTTCTCGTCGATCTGGGTGCGACGGCCGCGCCAGCGATCGATGAAGCCGGCTTCCTCCTCCGCCGACAGGCCGCGCGCGCGCACCGGATATTCGCCGGCGGCGATGGCGGCATAGGCGCTGGTCAGCTCCAGCAGCGACATGGTCGAGGTGCCGAGCGCGATCGAGGCTTCGTTGGCGATCGGGCTGGTGACGCCCAAGTCGCGCGCGGCACGGATGACGTTCGAGACGCCGACTTCCTTCGTCAGCCGCGCGGCGGCGACATTGGATGATTTGGCGAAGGCGCGCGCGAGGCTGATGGTGCCGGCATAGCGGCCGTCCGAATTCTTCGGGCTCCATTCGCCGATCGTGACCGGCTTGTCCTCGACCGGGCTCTCCGGCGTCATGCCGCTGCGCAGCGCGGCGAGATAGACGAACAGCTTGAAGGTCGATCCCGGCTGGCGCTTGGCCTGTACCGCACGATTGAACGGCGACTTCGCATAGTCCTTGCCGCCGACCATCGCGACGACCGTGCCGTCGGGCCGCATCGCGACAAGGGCGGCCTGTGCTTCGCGCAGCCCGGCACGGCGGATCGCCCGTTCGGCGGCGCGCTGCATGCGCCTGTCGAGTGTGGTGGTGACGGTCAGCTCGCTGGCGATCTCACCCGCGCGGTCGCGCGCCTGGGGCAGGACCCAGTCGGCGAAATAGGTGCCCGAGGGCAGGTCTTTCGTCCGCTCCACGTTCAGCCGCGCGGGACCGGCATCGGCGGCCTCGGCCTTGGTCAGGAAGCCGCTTTCGACCATCGCGCCGACGACCAGCTTCTGGCGTGCGCGGGCGCCCGACAGGTTGATGGTGGGCGCAAGTCGCGACGGCGCCTTCACCAGCCCTGCAAGCAGGGCGGCCTGCGAGACGCTGAGTTGCTCAGGGCGCTTGCTGAAATAATGTTTCGCCGCCGCCGACAGGCCGTAGACGTTGTCGCCGAAATAGGCGTTCGACAGGTAGCGGCTGAGGATTTCATCCTTGGTCAGCCATGCCTCCAGCCAGAAGCTGATCATCAGCTCGCGCGCCTTGCGGCCGAAGGTGCGGTCGGACGACAGGAAGGCGTTCTTCGCCAGCTGCTGGGTGATCGTCGACCCGCCCTCGCGCATCCCGCCGGCGCGGGCGTTGTTCCACATCGCGCGGGCGATGCCGCGTGGCGAGACGCCCCAATGCGAATAGAATCGCCGATCCTCGATGGCGATGAACGCCTCCGGGATGTGCTTTGGCAGCGTCCGCACGTCCACAGGCGCGCCGATGACCGCCCCGCGCCGCGCGATCGGGCTGCCGTCGCTCGCCAGCAACGTGACGCTGGGCGGCGTCGGGGGCTTGAGCGAGCGCGACAGCGGCGCGGTGACCGCCAGCCACAGGATCGCGACGACCAGCAGCACGATGAACACGCCTGTCCCGCGGACCAGCCAGCGACCCCAGCGGATGCGACTCTTCGGCTTGGCTGGCGGCTCGAACCGCAACCCCTCGTCGTCGGACGGCGGCGGCGCAGGCGGCATGGCACGGCCGCCGAGTTTGCCCGTACGCGCGAAATTGGCGAAGGGGTCGTCGTCCGACGGCCCCGAGCGGCGGTCGGACGGATCGAACGGCGGACCCAGATTCATAGCGGCTGTATTAACGTCCTAATACGCGACCGGCAAGCCGCCGCGGGGCGGGAAATCAGGCTTCCAGCTCGATGTCCCAGTACAGCCAGTCCCGCCATGTGTCGTGCAGGTAATTCGGCGGGAAGCTGCGGCCATGTTCCTGCAACTGCCAGCTGGTCGGGCGGATCGGCTGGACGTGGAGCGGCATGCTCGCCTGGCGCGGGGTGCGGCCGCCCTTCTTCAGGTTGCACGGCGCGCAGGCGGTCGCGACATTCTCCCATGTCGTGCGCCCGCCCTGCGCGCGCGGGATGACGTGATCGAAGGTCAGGTCACGGCCCGTCCCGCAATATTGGCATTCGAACCGATCGCGCAGGAACAGGTTGAAGCGGGTGAAGGCGGGAAAGGCCGACGGCTTCACATATTGCTTGAGCGCGATGACCGACGGCAGCTTCAGCGCCGCGGTCGGGCTGCGCACCTCGCGCTCGTAATGCGACACGATGTCGACGCGGTCGAGGAACACCGCCTTCACCGCGGTCTGCCACGGCCAGATCGACAGCGGATAATAGCTGAGCGGCGTATAGTCGGCGTTGAGCACCAGCGCCGGGCAACTGTCCGGGTGTCTCAGCAGGTCGGGATGAAACATACGTCCCCCATCGCGTCACTGACGATGTCATCGTCGCCAGCGATGACACAGGTATGACAGCATGGGGAGCGCGGTCGGGTCAAGCGCTGGCGTCGGGCGTTCGTGGCGCTATGAGGTCGTACAAAGGAGAAATTCATGAAGATCGTCGGCGTGATCGGTGCAGGACAGATGGGCGCAGGCATCGCGCAGGTGTCGGCGGCGGCGGGGTATCGCGTGCTGCTGTCCGATGTCGACCAGGCCCGGGCCGAGGGCGGCAAGGCGGGGATCGCCAGGCAGCTCGACCGGTTGGTGACGAAGGAGAAGATCACCGCGGACGTGCGCGACACGACGCTCGGGCACATCGAGCCGATTGGCGACGTTGCAGCGATGGCCGATTGCGATCTGGTGATCGAGGCGGCGACCGAGCGCGAGGACATCAAGCGCAAGATCTTCGAAGCCGTCGGCAAGGGCATGCGCAGCGACGCGATCCTCGCCACCAACACCTCGTCGATCCCGATCACCCGCCTGGCGCAGGCCGCGCCCGACCCGGCACGGTTCATGGGCGTGCATTTCTTCAATCCGGTGCCGGTGATGGGCCTGATCGAATTGATCCGCGGCCTCGCCACCAGCGACGCGACGGTGCAGGCGGTCGAGGCCTATGGCCGGACGCTCGGCAAGGAGATCGTCCATGCGCAGGATGCGCCGGGCTTCATCGTCAACCGCGTGCTGATGCCGATGCTGAACGAGGCCTGCTTCGCACTGGGCGAAGGCGTCGCGACGATCCGCGATATCGACGTCGCGCTGACGCTGGGGCTCAATCACCCGATGGGACCGTTCACGCTGGCCGACTTCATCGGGCTCGACACCTGCCTGAACATCACCCGCGTCCTGTTCGAAGGCACGGGCGATCCCAAATTCCGCCCCGCGCCGCTGCTGGTGAAGTATGTCGAGGCGGGCTGGTACGGCCGCAAGACCGGCCGCGGCTTCTACGACTATACGGGACCCGAGCCCGTACCGACGCGTTGAGGGGCGCATGGCTCTCGACGATACCATCATCCAGACGCCGGACGGTCCGATGACCTATGGCGAGTGGAAGAAGAAAAATCCGGTGCAGGTCCCGTCGCGTCGGACCAAGGGCAAGGATCTGCCGAACAAGGTGAAGATCCGCACCGACGAATGACCCTGGGACCGATCGACATTCAGCCCATACCGGCCTGCAAATGGCGCTTTTCCGTGCTTCCGGTGCTCACGTACCTTTAGTACGCTGCGCTCCGGGTCACGCAAAATCACCATTTTCGGCTCGGTCTGACCTGAATGTCGATCGGCCCAAGAGCAGGGGACGGAAGGGGGGAACGCGCCGGGTTCGTGTCTCGTGACGGAACAGGCGAAAATCCGCCCTTCCCTTGACCGTCCGAAAAGCCGATCTGTCGCCTTGGGCTTTGGCTTAGAGCGCTAGGGATTCGAAAGCGACGATGGCAACCACGGCGAGATGGGCGAAACGGATCGGGCTGACGCTCGGTTGCGGCGCGAGCTTCCTGGTTGCTGCCTATCTCGCCGACCGGATGTCGGCAACGCCGGCGGCGGTGGCGGCGCCAGCGTCCAAGTCGGCCGCCCGGTCCATGGCGGTTTCCGCGCCGATCGATCCGACCGCCTATGTCGTGAAAAGCGTGCTTGCCGTCCGCAAACCCTTCGTCCACGGCGACTGGTATTGGGACGAGAGCGCCGCGCCCGCCGACAAGGGCGGCAAGATCGTCGTGACCGTCGACCTCAAGGCGCAGGTGCTGTCGGTGTTCCGCGACGGGCATGAGATCGGCACGGCGGTGATGATCTATGGCGCGGACAGCAAGCCGACGCCGCTCGGCGCGTTTGAGGTCAGCTTCCGCAAGGCACAGCATGTGTCCAGCCTTTACGACGCGCCGATGCCCTATACGCTGCGCCTGACCAACGACGGCGTGTCGATCCATGGTAGCGAATCGATGCGCCCCGATGCCGCGACCCACGGCTGCGTCGGCGTGCCGATCGCGTTCGCGCAGAAGCTGTTCGGCGTCGTGCAACTGGGGGACACGGTGATCGTGACCAACGGCGAGGTGCCGGGACGGCGCCAAGCCGTGAAGGCGGCGTAACGTCGCCACCTTTCTTGAAATCGTCATCCTGACGAAAGTCAGGATCCAGAGCCAAGCCGTACAGACGCCGAAGCAGAGAAACCCTGGATTCCGGCTTTCGCCCGAATGATGGGGTGGAGGTGTCGGCGGATGTTGGCAGGGTGAGGCAGGTCAGTGGCGGCCGTCAAAGTCCAGTTCCAACCGACCCCCGACCGGCACTGCATCCCACGCCAGCGTCAACTCCGCCATCCGGACCCGGATCGCATCGATCGTAGCCGCTTCCACCGCCAGCGCCGGGCACCCGCGCGCGTCGCACGTCACCGCATAGAGCGCGATCATCTCCCCGGCCGGCGTGACGCCGCCAGACCAGCCATCGCCCTGGATCACTTCGACCAGCCGCTCGACGCCATCGCTGACCGCCTCCGCGCCCATCGTGAAGTCGGCGGCCTCGCCCGCTGCGACGCGACCGAGAAACCCCCGCGCGTCGAGCACGCTTTCGACGGCGTAATGCACCATGTCGTGCGGAATGATCCGTTGCTTGGGACAGTCGATCGCCTCGTCGGGGCGGCCGTCCCGCACGATCGTCAGCGTGTCGGTCTTCCCCGCTCCCTTGGCGAAGACCAGCCTCACCCGATCAGCAGCCCCGCCAGTGCGGCCGACATCAGGTTCGACAGGCTGCCCGCGACCAGCGCCTTGATCCCCAATTGGGCGATCATCGGCCGCTGGTTGGGTGCCAGGTTGCCGGTCACCGCCATCTGGATCGCGATCGATGAGAAATTGGCGAAGCCGCACAGCGAGAAGGTGACGATGGCGACACTGGCCGCCGACAGACCGCCCGCACCCTGGATCTTGCTGAGTTCAATGAACGACACGAATTCGTTGAGCACGATCTTGGTGCCGAACAGGCCGCCGGCGACGCCCGCTTCGTTCCACGGCACGCCCAGGATGAACATCACCGGCTGGAAGACATAGCCGAGCAGCATCTGGAAGCTGAGTTCGGGGTGGCCGAACCAGCCGCCGATGCCCGCCAGCAAGCCGTTGGCGAGCGCGACGAGGGCGACGAACGCCAGCACCATCGCGCCAACTGCGACGGCCAGCTTCACGCCCGTCTGAGCGCCCTGTGCGGCGGCCATGATGATGTTGGCCGGCTTTTCCTCGTCGTGGCTCGCCTCGGCGATCGGCTCGCTGCCTTCGATCTCGGGCGCGGTCGAGCGCGTGTGCGGCTCGGTCAGCGCGACGCTGCCCTCGGCCGAATCGCCCAGCGGCAGCTCGCCCTGGCGGGCGGGCACGTCGGGCATGATGATCTTCGACATCAGGATGCCGCCCGGCGCCGACATGAAGCTGGCCGCGAGCAGATAGGGGAGCAGCTGTTCCCCGATCATGCTGGCATAGGCGCCGAGGATCGTGCCCGCGACGCCAGCCATGCCGACCGTCATGACGGTGAACAGCTGGGGCGGGGTCAGACTGGCGAGATAGGGGCGGATGACCAGCGGGCTCTCCGACTGGCCGACGAAGATGTTCGCCGCCGATCCCAGCGATTCGACCTTGGTGATCCCCGTCACCAGCTGGATCGCGCCGCCCACCCATTTGATGATGAGCTGCATGACGCCGAGATAATAGAGGATCGAGATCAGCGAGGCGAAGAAGATGATGACCGGCAGCGCCGCGATCGCGAAGCTGTTGGCCCCCATCGTCGGCCCGGCCAGCGGCCCAAAGATGAAATCAGTGCCGGCCTTGGCATAGCCCAGCAGGTTGGCGACGCCGTGCGACATGCCGGCGATCGCGGACTTGCCCCAGCTGGTCGCCAGCACCAGCACGGCGAACCCGGCCTGCAGCGCGAACGCCGGGCCGACGACCCGCAGCCGGATCGCGCGGCGATTATTCGACAGCGCGAAGGCGACCAGCAGAATGACGACGATACCGGCCAGGCCGATCAGATTTTGATGCACGTAGACGCCCACCCCTGGGGAAACATATTCCGCCAGCATGGCAGAGCTTTGGCCGCTGCGACAGGGGTTTGTGTATGGCTACGGATCCTCCCCTGCAAGGGGAGGTGGCGCGCGAAGCGCGACGGAGGGGTGTCAGCCTATCCGGATAGAGCGGCAGGTTGGATTGCCCCCGGCAATCCAAGAACGCGCGGGGCGCGTTCGACCTGCCGCACCCCTCCGTCAGGCCTGCGGCCTGCCACCTCCCCTTGCAGGGGAGGATTCGAATTTCGCTTGGGACTTCCCCCGTCCAAAAAATCGGCTAGCGTCCGCGCGATGGAAACGACCGACCGCCAACGCACCCTCCCGCTATCCCTCTTCGTCTTCGCGCTGTTCTACGGCGGCATGGTCTGCATTGCCGGCGTGCTGGGCAACAAGCAGGTCGGCCTCGGGCCGCTGGCGGTAGAGGCGGGTATCTTCGCCTTTCTGCTGCTCGTCGTCACGTCGAGCGCGGTCGCCGAACTGCACGGCGCGACCTGGGCGAACCGGCTGGTGCGGATCGGGTTCGTGCCGCTGATCGTCTCGCTGCTGCTCTCGCTCCTCGTCTACGCGCTTCCCGCCTCGGCCGAGATGCGCGCCGACCGGCCCGAGGCGCTGGCGGCGATCGAAGGCATTCTGTTTTCGACCTGGCGGATCTGGATCGGCGGGATCATTGCTTACGGCATCTCGCAGACGCTGAACGTGACGATCTTCGGCGCGCTGAAGGGGCGCGAGGGATCGAAGCTGCTGTGGTTCCGCTCGGCAGTCGCGGGCGTGCTCAGCCAGATCGTTGATACGGTCGTCTTCGTCGCCATCGCCTTCTACGGCGAATTTCCGATCGGGGGCCTGCTGGTCGGGCAGATGCTGGCGAAGGTCGTGCTGTCGGCGCTGCTGGTCCCGCCGCTGATCTATGTCGCGGTTGCGCTGGGGCGGCGGCTGGACCGCGTTTAGCCGAACCCCGTTCGTCTCGAGTAGCCTTCGAGCCTGTCGAGAAGGCGTATCGAGAGATCGGTGCGCGGTGTCTCGATACGGCGTCTCGCCGGTGCTCGACGCCTACTCGACACGAACGGTTTGGGTTTTTTTCCGCCCGCCATTACAGGGCGCCCCATGACCGATCACGCCCCATCCCCCGCGATGCTCGCCAAGGCGGAAACGCTGACCGAGGCGCTGCCCTATCTGCAACGCTACACCGGCAAGACCTTCGTCGTGAAATACGGCGGCCATGCGATGGGCGACCCCGAACTCGCGCGCGATTTCGCCGAGGACGTGACGTTGCTCAAGATGGTCGGGATCAACGTCGTCGTCGTCCACGGCGGCGGGCCGCAGATCGGGGCGATGCTGAAGCGCCTCGGCGTCGAATCGCGCTTCCACGATGGTCTGCGCATTACCGACAAGCCGACCGCGGAGATCGCGGAAATGGTGCTGGCCGGTTCGATCAACAAGGAAATCGTCGCCTGGATCGCGAGTGCGGGCGGCCGTGCGGTCGGCATTTCGGGCAAGGACGCGAACCTGGTCGTCGCGAGCAAGGTGACGGGACGCGAGGCCGATCCGCTCCAGGGAATCGAGCGCCACGTCGACCTGGGCTTCGTCGGTGAGCCGACCCAGGTCGATCCGACGATCCTGACCAGCCTGAACGCCCAAGGCTTCATCCCCGTGGTCGCGCCGGTGGCGCTGGGCGCGGACGGGCACACCTACAACGTCAACGCGGACACGATGGCGGGTGCGATCGCCGCGGAACTGCGCGCCGCGCGCTTCTTCCTGCTGACCGACGTGCCGGGCGTGCTCGACAAGGACAAGCAACTGCTGACCGACCTCGACCCCGCCGCCATCGCGGGGCTGCGCGCGGACGGGACGATCACCGGGGGCATGATCCCCAAGCTGGAAACCTGTGTCGCTGCGGTCGAGGGCGGAGTGGACGCCGCCGTCATCCTCGACGGCCGTATCCCGCACGGCATGTTGCTGGAGATCTTCACCGAACGTGGGGCCGGCACCTTGGTCCGGCGCTGATCGGTGCTATATCGGGTTAAGACAGATACGGGAATGACCACGGCGTGACGACGATCCTCGAAATCCTCCAGATCCTGCTCAACCTCGTGTGGTGGATCATCATCGTGCAGGCGATCCTGTCGTGGCTGATCGCGTTCAACGTCATCAACACGTCGAACGATCTGGTGCGCAACGTCTGGAACGCGCTGGGCGTGATGACCGAACCGCTGTACCGCCCGATCCGCCGCATCCTGCCCGATTTCGGCGCGCTGGACCTGTCGCCCGTCGTCGTGCTGGTCATCCTCGCGATCCTCGACGTCGTCATCCGGAACCAGCTGATCGCCGCTGCCGGCGCTTGAGCGACTTCGTCCTGGCGGTCCGCGTCACCCCGCGGTCGTCGCGCGCCAGCCTGGGCCCGGGGCGCGACGGCGCGCTTGCCGCCCGCGTGACGGCGCCGCCCGTCGATGGCGAGGCCAATGCAGCGGTGATCGCGCTGGTCGCCAAGGCGTTCGGCGTGCCCAAGCGTGACGTGCGGATCGTCGGCGGGGAAGCGTCGCGGGAAAAACGGCTGGCGATCGCGGGTGACCCGGCCGCGTTGGCCGCGATCGCGGCGGGGCTTGCAAGCGCCTAATTCCTGCCGTGCTCCCGCGCAGGCGGGAGCCCAGGGTCAAGCCGCCATGTGCCATGGTATACTCGTACCCCTGGGTTCCCGCCTTCGCGGGAACACGGCGGGGCTTGGTGAATCGTTTCGGGATCAACGACGAACGGGTGGCGACTTGCGACGAGCCCCTCTATGACCCCTCGTATGACGGCACGGATCATCGATGGCAAGGCGGCTGCGGCCGACCTTCGGGCGCGGGTAGGCGACGCGGCAGCGGCGTTCGAGGCAAAGGCGGGGCGCAAGGCGGGGCTGGCCGTCGTGCTGGTCGGCGAGGACCCGGCATCCGCCGTCTACGTCCGCTCCAAGGGCAAGGCGACCGTCGCTGCCGGCATGGCGAGCTTCGAGCATCGGCTGGACGCGGATGTGGCCGAGGCCGACCTGCTGGCGCTGGTCGACCGGCTCAACGCCGACCCGGCGGTCGACGGTATCCTCGTCCAGCTGCCGCTGCCGAAGCACATCCGCGAAAGCGTGGTGATCGAGCGGATCGTGCCTGAAAAGGATGTCGACGGCTTCCACCCGGTGAACGCGGGTCGCCTCGCGACCGGGCTGGAGGGCTTCGTCCCCTGTACCCCGCTCGGCTGCCTGATGCTGCTGAAGACCGAGCTCGGCGACCTGACGGGCAAGGACGCCGTCGTGATCGGCCGGTCGAACATCGTCGGAAAGCCGATGGCCGCGCTGCTGACCCGCGCCAGCGCGACGGTGACGATCGCCCATTCGCGCACGAAGGATCTGGCCGGCCATGTCGCGCGCGCCGACATCGTGGTGGCAGCGGTCGGCATCGCGCAGTTCGTGAAGGGCGAATGGCTGAAGCCAGGCGCGACCGTGATCGATGTCGGCATCAACCGGACCGACACCGGACTGGTCGGCGACGTCGACTTCGATTCGGCCGCCAGCGTTGCCGCGGCGATCACGCCGGTGCCGGGCGGAGTCGGACCGATGACGATCGCTGTCCTGCTGCGCAACACGCTGGTTGCCGCCTATCGCAATGCGGACGTGGCGTTCGACGAGGACAGCCTGTGATCCTGACGCTCCTCGCGGTCCAGGCAAGCGCGCTCGATGCCGAGCGTGCCTTTGCCGCACGGGCCGCGAAGGGCGAACAATGGGCGGCGTTCCGCGATACGGCGACCGAAGATGCGATGATGTTCGTGCCGCAGCCGATCGTCGCGCGGCGGTTCCTTGCCGATCGTGCGGAGCCGAAACACCCGATCCAGTGGTTCCCGCGCGCCAGCTATGTCTCGTGCGACGGCAAGACCGCGGTCAATACCGGTCCGTGGATGGTCCCGGCGCAAAAGGCTGCTGGCTATTTCACCACCATCTGGCGGCAACAGGCCGATGGCGGGTGGAAGTGGCTGTACGACGGCGGCGACCAGACCGGACGGATCGATGCCGCCGGCGACCGGCCGAAGCAGCGCAAGGCGGCCTGTCGCGGTCGCGCCAGGGACGTGCTTGGCGCGCCGGAAGAGGGGGCGGAGCAGCAGTCTTCGGGCCGATCGGGCGATTCGACGCTGCAATGGCGCTGGACCTATACCCCCGCCGGCGCCCGCGCGCTCGACGTCTATCTGTGGAACGGCCGCCGGATGGAGCGCGTGATCGCGGACCGCATCGACGCGCCGGGGGCCGCCAAATGATCGAACTCTACATCTCCGCGCTCATCACCTTCTTCGTCGTCATCGATCCGCCGGGATGCGCGCCGATCTATGCCGGGCTGACCAGCGGCGCGTCGCCGACGCATGTCCGCGCGATGGCGGTGCGCGCGGTGATCGTCGCGACCTGCATCCTGCTGGTCTTCGCGCTGTTCGGCGAGGCATTGCTCCACGCGCTCGGCATCGGGCTCGACGCCTTCCGCATCGCGGGCGGGATCATGCTGTTTGTCATCGCGATGGACATGGTGTTCGAACGCCGCACCCAGCGTCGCGAGGAGCGTGCAGAGAAGCTGAAGGACACGCCGGAAGTCGAGGACGTGTCGATCTTTCCGATGGCCATGCCGATGATCGCCGGCCCGGGATCGATCGCGTCGGTGATGCTGATGATGTCGCGGACGGAGGGGCTCAGCGCCTCGCTGGTCGTGCTTGGCGCGATGCTGACGATCCTGGCGCTGACCCTCGTGGCCTTGCTGGCCGCCGGGCCGATCATGCGCATCCTGGGGGCGAAGATCGAGGCGGTCATCACCCGCCTGCTCGGCGTGCTGCTGGCGGCACTTGCCGCGCAATTCGTCATCAACGGGGTGAAGGCCAGCTTCTTCGCCGCGGCTTGACGCTACGGCAAAATACCCGTCACCCTCGCGCGTACACGTAAAGATACCTAGCTAAGGCCCCCATGCAGCTCGTCATCGTCGAATCCCCGGCCAAGGCCAAAACCATCGAGAAATATTTGGGCAAGGACTATCATGTCCTCGCCTCCTACGGACACGTCCGCGACCTGCCGGCGAAGGACGGGTCGGTGAACCCCGACGCCGACTTCGCGATGGAATGGGAAACCTACGCCGACAAGTCGCGCCAGTTGAAAGCGATCACCGACGAGGCGAAGAAGGCCGACCGCCTGATCCTCGCGACCGACCCTGATCGCGAAGGGGAGGCGATCAGCTGGCATGTCCAGGAAGTGCTGCGCAATCGCAAGGCGCTGCCCAAGGAGGTCGAGCGCGTCACCTTCAACGCGATCACCAAGCCCGCGATCCTGGCGGCGATGAAGGCGCCGCGCGAGCTCGATACCGACCTGATCGACGCCTATCGAGCCCGCCGTGCGCTCGATTATCTCGTCGGTTTCACCCTGTCGCCGGTGCTGTGGCGCAAGCTGCCGGGCGCCAAGTCGGCGGGCCGCGTGCAGTCGGTCGCACTGCGGCTGATCGTCCAGCGCGAGCGTGAGATCGAATCGTTCAAGCCGCAGGAATATTGGTCGGTCGAGGCGACGTTCGAACAGGACGGCACGCCGTTCGTCGCGCGTCTGACGGCGTGGGAGGGCAAGAAGCTCGACCGCCTGTCGATCGGCGACGAGGGAACGGCGACGCGCGCGAAGGCCGATGTCGAGGCCGGTCGCTTCTCGGTCGCCCGTGTCGAGACGAAGCCTGCCACCCGCAACCCGCCACCGCCCTTCACCACCTCCACGCTCCAGCAGGAGGCGGCGCGCAAGCTCGGCTTCTCGGCCAGCCACACCATGCGGATCGCGCAGGCGCTGTATGAGGACGGCGCGATCACCTATATGCGGACCGACGGTGTCCAGATGGACGGGTCGGCGATCGATGCGGCGCGCAAAGCCGTGATCGAGCGCTATGACGGCGGCTATGTGCCCGAAAAGCCACGGCAATATCAGACCAAGGCGAAGAACGCCCAGGAAGCCCACGAGGCGATCCGCCCGACCGATTTCTCGAAGGACCGGGCCGGTTCCGGCGACCACGGCCGCCTGTACGAGCTGATCTGGAAGCGCGCGCTCGCCAGCCAGATGTCGGCGGCGCGGATGGAGCGGACCTCGATCGAACTGGAGGACGGCGCCGGCAAATGCGTGCTGCGCGCAACCGGGCAGGTCGTGCTCTTCCCCGGGTACCTCGCGCTGTACGAGGAAGGTCGCGACGATGACGGTGACGAAGATTCGCGCCGCCTGCCGCACCTGAAGTCGGGCGATGCCCCGGCCAAGCGGGGCGTGCAGAGCGAACAGCATTTCACCCAGCCGCCGCCGCGCTTCTCCGACGCGTCGCTGATCAAGCGGCTGGAGGAACTCGGCATCGGGCGTCCGTCGACTTACGCGTCGATCATCGACGTGCTGAAGGACCGCGGTTACGTCCGGCTGGAGAAAAATCGCTTCTATGCCGAGGAATCGGGGCGGCTGCTGACCGCCTTCCTCGAACGTTTCTTCGAGAAATACGTCAGCTACGACTTCACCGCGGGGCTGGAGGAAGAGCTCGACGACGTGTCTGGTGGGCGCGCCGAATGGCAGGCGGTGCTCGACGCCTTCTGGCGCGACTTCAAGCCGCGCACCGAGGAAGTGAAGGAGCGCCAGCCGAGCGAGGTGACCGCCGCGCTGGACGAATTCCTGAGCGATTATCTGTTCTCGCCGAAGGACGACGGCAGCGACCCGCGTGCCTGCCCCAACTGCGGCGACGGGCGGCTGTCGCTGCGCGGCGGCCGGTTCGGGGCGTTCGTCGCCTGCTCCAACTATCCGGAGTGCAAATACACCCGCCGCTTCGCGCAGCCGGGTGGGGCTGCGGGTGAGGACACCGGGCCGGAGACGCTGGGGACCGATCCCGAGACGAACCTGCCGGTCGAACGCAAGTTGGGACGGTTCGGCCCGTACATCCAGCTCGGCGAGGGCAAGGAGGCCAAGCGCGCGTCGATTCCGAAGGACATCGGGGAACTCGACCTCGATTGGGCTTTGAAGCTGCTGAGCCTGCCGCGTACGATCGGCGACCATCCCGAGACGGGCCAGCCGATCACCGCCTCGATCGGCCGCTATGGCCCGTATCTCGCGCACAACGGCAAATATGCACGGTTGCAGTCGACCGCCGACGTGTTCGAGACGGGCATGAACGCCGCCGTCGTCAAGCTGGCCGAAGCGGCGGCGGGCGGTGGGCGTCCGGCGCGCGGCGCTGCACGCGAACCGCTGAAGGTGCTGGGCAAGCATCCGCGTACGGAGCTGGAGCTGAAGCTGATGGAAGGGCGCTACGGCGCCTATGTCACCGACGGCGAGACGAACGCGACACTGCCGAAGACCGTCCAGCCCGACGAACTGACGCTGGAGGAAGCCGCCCAGCTGATCGACGCCCGCGCGGCGGCGGCACCGGCGAAGAAGGGCAAGAAGAAGGCTGCGCCGAAGAAGGCGGCGGCCAAGAAGCCCGCGGCCAAAAAGGCGCCGGCGAAGAAGGCTGCGGTCAAAAAGGCGGCGGAGTAAATCCTCTCCGGCACCGGGAGGAGGACCGTCGCGCAGCGATGGTGGAGGGGGCGTGCCCCAAGCGGATCGCTGCGCGGAGGCCCCCTCCGTCAGCGCTTCGCGCTGCCACCTCCCCGTAAACGGGGAGGAGCGAAACTTACGCCGCCGCGCGCATTCCGGCCTGCAGCCATGCCCGTGCCGCCTTCTGCGCCACGATAATATCTCGTGCGCTCATTTCGTCGGCGATTTCCGCGCGGCATTCCTGCGCGCGGGTGTTGCCGGCGATCGCCGCCAGATTGAACCATTTGTGCGCTTCGATCAGGTCGATGTCGACGCCCTGCGACCCGCTCGAATAGGCGATGCCCAGGTCGTAATACGCATTCATGTTGCCACGCGCGGCATCGCGTATCCGACTTTCGATCAGGAACGCGGCGGTCTTTTCGCTGCTAGCCATAGTCCGAACCCCATTTTCAGTGGGGTCAGATTGGGCCGCGAGCGGTAAGAAAATGGTTAACGCAATTAACCGTATTTTACCGCGACATTGTCGATTAGTCGGGTGCCCGCGATTCTCGCGGCGGCAAGCAGGCGGCCGGGGCGCCCGGGGACGGGCTCGGCGAGCGTCTCGGCATCGACCAGCTCGACATAATCGACCTCGAAACCCGCCGCGATCAGCGTGTCGCGGGCGGTCGACAGGGCCGCGACCGCATCGCCGCCCTTCTCGATCGTCGCCGCGGCGACGCCCAGCGCGCGCGGCAACGCCACGGCGCTGCTCCGATTTTCGGCAACGAGATATGCGTTGCGCGAGGACAGCGCCAAACCGTCGTCGTCGCGCTGCGTCGGCACGCCGCGAATATCGATGCCGAAGTCCAGGTCGGCGACCATGCGGCGGATGACCGCCAGCTGCTGGAAATCCTTTTCGCCGAACAGCGCGACGTCGGGCCGGACCTGGTTGAACAGCTTGGCGACGACGGTCGCGACTCCGTCGAAATGGCCGGGCCGCGCCGCACCGTCGAGTCCTTCGCTGACCCCCGATACCGAGACGTTGGTCGCAAATCCGGCCGGATAGACCTCCTCGACCGGCGGCATCCACAGCACGTCGACCCCGGCGTCGCTCAGCATCCGCGCGTCGGCCAGCTCCTTGCGGGGATAGCGCGACAGGTCCTCGTTCGCGCCAAACTGCTTCGGATTGACGAAGATCGACACGACGACGCGCTTCGCCGCCAGCTTCGCCTCCGCCACCAAGGCCATGTGCCCGGCGTGCAGCGCCCCCATCGTCGGCACCAGCGCGATGTCGTCGCCTTGCGCGCGCAGGGCGGCGAGCGACGCGCGCAACTCTGACAGGAGACGGATGGTTTGCACGGCGGTGAGCCCTTCGGTAAAGCGGAGAGCCACGCCCTTTAGGGGCAGGGATTTACGCGATCAACACGAAGGATTGTCGCCACTTGGCCGACGCAACCAAACCGCTCCACGTCATTGTCTTCGCCAATGAAAAGGGTGGGACGGGCAAGTCGACGACTGCCGTCCACGTTGCGATCGCACTGGCGGTGCGGGGCGCGCGGGTCGCTGCGTTCGACCTCGACCATCGCCAGCGGACGATGGGCCGCTATCTCGATAATCGCGCCGCGACGCAGAAGCGCACTGGCCGCGAGCTGGTGACACCGGTTCATGCCACGCATGACGGCGAGAGCGACGATTTCTTCGCCGAGACGCTCGACCGGCTGAGCGCCGACGCAGACTTCCTCGTCATCGACACGCCGGGCCGCGACGACAAGTTCGCGCGGATCGCCGCGACGAATGCCGACACGCTCGTCACGCCGATGAACGACAGCTTCGTCGACTTCGACCTGATCGGCCAGGTCGATCCCGACACCTTTAAGGTGACGCGCCCCAGCTTCTATTCCGAACTGATCTGGGACGCGCGCAAGACCCGCGCCCGCGCCGACGGGGCGACGATCGACTGGGTCGTGCTGCGCAACCGCCTCCAGCATATCGAGGCGCGCAACATGCGCCGCGTGTCGGAAGCGATCGACCAGCTGTCGAAGCGGGTCGGCTTCCGCGTGATCCCCGGCCTCAGCGAACGCGTGATCTATCGCGAACTCTTCCCCTCGGGCCTGACCATGCTCGATTCGAAGGAATTCGGCAGCATGGGGCTCAGCCACGTCGCCGCGCGGCAGGAACTTCGCGAGATGATGTCGGGGCTGGCGCTGCCCGAACCGACGCAGGACCGCGCGATGCCGCTGTTCCGGGATGCGGCCGCCTGATGGCGAAGCTGCTGCTTGCGCTCGCGCTGATGGCGGCGGTGTGGTGGGTGCTGAAACCCAAGGCGAAGACGCGCCTGCCCGAGGTGGACCGTGCGCGCGATATCCTGGGCGTCGGCGCGAATGCCGATGCGGATGATGTGCGCGCCGCCCACCGCCGGTTGCTGGCCGGGGTTCACCCCGATCGCGGCGGATCGGCCGAACTGACACGCCAGATCAACGACGCGCGCGACGTACTGTTGCGGCGGCTTCAGTCCTGACATTTCGCAAGTGCAACCAAATCGTCACTCATGCTTTGCATAGCCTGACCCCGCCTCATCCCGTTCGTGCTGAGCTTGTCGAAGCATCGTTCTTTGCTCCGCCCGCACGTCGCTTGCGGCACGAAGTACGGTGCTTCGACAAGCTCAGCACGAACGGGTAGGGCGCAAGCGTATTTCCGGAGACCCGATTTGACCCATCGTTTCGACCCCACGTCCCTGCGCGAGTACGATATCCGCGGCATCGTCGGTAAGACGCTCGGCGAAGAGGATGCGCGCGCGATTGGGCGCGGCTTCGCGACCCTGGTCCGCCGCGCTGGCGGCACCCGCGTCGCGGTCGGGCGCGACGGGCGCGTGTCGTCGGAAATGCTGGAGGCCGCGCTGGTCGACGGACTGACCGCCAGCGGCGTCGACGTCGTGCGGGTCGGCCTTGGCCCCACGCCGATGCTCTATTACGCCGAAGCGACGCTCGAAGTAGACGGCGGCATTCAGATCACCGGCAGCCACAATCCGGCCGACTACAACGGCTTCAAGATGGTGCTGCAGCACAAGCCGTTCTTCGGCGAGCAGATCCAGCAGCTGGGCAAGATGGCCGCGGACGGCGATTGGGAAGAGGGTGAAGGCACCGTCACCGACGCCGATATCGAGGATGATTATGTCGGCCGCCTGTTCGCGGGCTATGCCGGCGGCACGTTCCGCATCGGCTGGGACGCAGGGAATGGCGCGGCCGGCCGCGTGATCGAGAAGTTGGTGAAGCTGCTGCCGGGCGAGCATCACACGCTCTACACCGATATCGACGGCACCTTCCCCAACCACCACCCCGATCCGACCGAGGAAAAGAACCTGGTCGACCTGAAGGCGCTGGTCGCCGAAAAGGGCCTCGACTTCGGTTTGGCGTTCGACGGCGATGGCGACCGTGTCGGCGCGATCGACGGTGAGGGCCGCGTGGTGTGGGGCGACCAGCTGCTGTCGATCCTGGCGGTGCCGGTGCTGCGTAAGGAGCCGGGTGCCACGATCATCGCCGACGTGAAGGCGTCGCAGATGCTCTACGACCGCATTGCCGAACTGGGCGGCGAACCGCTGATGTGGAAGACCGGCCACAGCCTGATCAAGACCAAGATGAAGGAAACCCACGCGCCGCTCGCTGGCGAGATGTCGGGCCACATCTTCTTCGCGCAGGACTATTACGGCTTCGACGACGCGCAATACGCCGCGGTCCAGGTCATCAACGCGGTCCATGTCATCGGCAAGTCGATGACGCAGATCCGTGGCGAGATGCCGGCGTTCGTCAACACCCCCGAAATGCGCTTCCAGGTCGACGAATCGCGCAAGTTCGCGGTGGTCGAGGAAGTGCTCGATCGGCTGGAGGCTGAGGGTGCCGACGTCAACCGCACCGACGGCGCCCGCGTGAATACGCCGGACGGCTGGTGGCTGCTGCGCGCGTCCAACACGCAGGACGTGCTGGTGGCGCGGGCCGAGGCGAAGGATCAGGCCGGGCTCGACCGGCTGATGGCGATGATCGACGCCCAGCTGGCGGCGAGCGGCCTGGAGCGGGGTCCGCAGGCGGCGCACTGAAGAAGGTTTGGTTCACGCAAAGGCGCAAAGGCGCAAAGAAGAAGTTTTCACGCGGAGGCGCGGAGGCGCGGAGGCGCGGAGTTCGAATGAGGCGATCGTCTCGCGTCGGCGAGACCGTCATGCCGTTCGTCGATGAATGTGGGCCGCTCGCGCGGCAGGCGATCCATCCTCCGCGTCTTCGCGTCTCCGCGTGAACCCTCTTCTCTTCGCGCCTTTGCGCCTTTGCGTGAATCAACCCTTCTTCCTTCTTCCCCTCAAAACCCCCACATGGGCAGGATGCGCTCTACCCCCAGCATCGTCCGCGTCATCGACCTCGAAACCACCGGCAACGCCCCGCCCACTCATGCCGTGGTCGAGATCGGCTGGCAGGACGTGACACTCCAGCCCGACGGGCGGTGGGAGCTGGAGGGCGAGGGGGGCAGCGTGCTGGTCAATCCCGGCCGGCCGATCCCGCCGGTCACGATGGCGGTTCACCACATCCGCGACGAGGACGTGGCCGACGCCCGCTATTGGCATGATGTCGCGCGGCAGATCCTTGATCCCTGGCCGCGCCGCGTGGCGCTGGCCGCGCACCGCGCGACGTTCGAGCAGCAATTCTGCACCTCTGCGCTGACACACGGCAACCAGTGGATCTGTACGTGGAAATGCGCATTGCGGCTGTGGCCCGACAGTCCCGGCTTCTCGAACCAGATGCTGCGCTATTGGCGTAAGCCCGCGGGGCTGGAGCATGAGCGCGGTCTGCCCGCGCATCGGGCGTTTCCCGACGCGTATGTCACCGCCTTCCACGTCCGCGACCAGTTGAACGAGGCATCAGTCGCGCAACTGGTCGAATGGAGCGAAGCGCCGGGCCTCCTTCCGCGCGTGCGCTACGGTCCCGACCGCGGCAAGGAATGGCGCGAGATCGACAACGAAAGCCTCGTCGGCTTCCTCACTGATCGCGACGTCGACATCCGCTTCACCGCCGAAACCGAACTCGCGCGCCGACGCGGGGGTGGTGAGATCGGACGCGCCTCCGCGCAGGAGCTATTGCTCTAGTTCATTGCAACGCTACACATTTACCGTAAGGGGGCGGGTGTGGCCTGGGGCGTATCCGCACAAATCCGCGACGATGATCGCGCGCTGCGCCGCCTGCTGTTGTGGGCGATGGCGCTGGGCTTTGTCGCGCTTCTGGGCGCCGGGTTTGCGGCCTGGTCCAGCACCGACCGCACCCAGCGTTATGCTGCGCTGGTCGATCACAGCTATCAGGTCCGCGACGCGATCGGCCAGTTCCAGGTCACGCTGGAACAGTCGGAAACCGCGCGTCGCGGGTATCTGCTGAGCGGCCGCGACCTGTTCCGTGAGCTGTATGACGAGAATATCGCGCGTTTGGGGCCACAGCTTGCCGATATCGAGGCGCTGACGCTCGACAATCCCGTCCAGACCGACGCCGTCGCGCGCATCCGGCGGCTGCTGGACCGGGTGCAGGGCGAGCGCGGCGAATCGATGACGCTGACCCGCACCGGCAACCGTGCCTTCGCCGTCGAGCGATTCGATGTCGATGGATCGGTCGCCGGGATGCGCGCGATCCGCGCCCGGTTGCGCGTGATGCTGGCGGCCGAGGAAGCGCTACTCGCGGATCGCAGCGCCGACCAGCGCGCTAGCACCGCGACGTTCCTGACCGCACTCGGCGCTGCCGGTTTCCTCGTCATGCTGGTCGCGGGCGTGTCCTTCGTCACCATCTTCCGCTTCACCCGCGACCTGTCGGCATCGCGCGCGCGGTTGCAGGAGTTGAACGACACGCTGGAGGATCAGGTGGTCGAGCGGACCACCGACCTTTCCCGCGCGAACGAGGAAATCCAGCGCTTCGCCTATATCGTCAGCCACGACCTGCGCTCGCCGCTGGTCAACGTCATGGGCTTCACCGCCGAGCTGGAGACGGGACAGAAGGCGCTGGCCGAGCTGCTTGACCGCGCCGAGGAATCGGCGCCCGAGATCGTGACCGACGAAGCCCGCTTCGCCGCGCGCGAGGACCTGCCCGAGGCGATCGGCTTCATCCGGACATCGACGCAGAAGATGGACCGGCTCATCAATGCCATCCTGAAACTGTCGCGTGAGGGGCGTCGGACGATCACGCCGGAACGCATCGACATGGCCGCCCTCGTCGGTGGAATCCGCGACACGCTTCAGCATCGGCTGGACGAGATCGGCGGCACGGTGACGGTTGCCGGCACGCTGCCCGTGCTCGTCACCGACCGCCTGTCGATCGAACAGGTTTTCGCCAACGTCATCGAGAATGCGGTCAAATACCGTGATCCCGCGCGGCCCGTCCGCATCGCCATATCGGGGCAGAAGGTCGGCGCGCGTGCGGTGTTCGAGATCGACGACAACGGTCGCGGGATCGATCCGCGCGACCATGCCCGCGTGTTCGACCTGTTCCGCCGCTCGGGCGTGCAGGATCAGCCGGGCGAGGGCATCGGCCTGGCCCATGTCCGCGCGCTGACCTACCGCCTGGGCGGAACGATCGACGTCGTCTCCGAACTGGGGCAGGGTGCGACGTTCCGAATTAACCTTCCGCTAACCATAGATACGTCAGGGCTGCCTGCATGAATGCGCATCAATCCGTCACCATCGTGATGATCGAGGACGATGAAGGCCATGCGCGCCTCATCGAAAAGAACATCCGTCGTGCCGGGATCAACAACGACATCCGTCACTTCACCGACGGCACGTCCGCGCTCGATTATATGTTCAATGACGCGCAGGGGCCGGCGCTGAACGGCCCGGCGCTGATCCTGCTCGACCTCAACCTGCCCGACATGAGCGGCACCGACATTCTGGCCAAGGTGAAGGCCGAGGGCTCGGCGGTGAAGCGCACGCCCGTCGTCGTGCTGACGACGACCGACGACAAGGTCGAGATCCAGCGCTGCTACGACTTGGGCTGCAACGTCTACATCACCAAGCCGGTGAACTACGAGAATTTCGCCCAGGCCATCCGCCAGCTCGGATTGTTCCTGTCGGTCATCCAGGTTCCGGACCAGGCCGACTAAGTGCCCCACGCCGGCGCCCGAATCCTCTACATCGACGACGATGCAGGCCTGTGCCGGCTCGCCGAGCGCGCGCTGACGCGTCGCGGGATGACGGTCACCACCGCAACCGATGGCGAGGCGGGGTTGGCGCTGGCGGCGGAGACGCGGTTCGATCTGGTCGCGATCGATCATTACATGCCCGGCCTCGACGGGCTGGAGACGCTTCGGCGCCTCGCCCAGCTGCCCGATCCGCCGGCCGCCATCTATGTCTCAGGGTCGGAGGACGCACGCGTCGCCGTCGCCGCGATGAAGGCGGGCGCGGCCGATTATGTCGTGAAGACGGTGGGCGAAGATTTCTTCGACCTGCTGACCGGCGCGATCGCCAACGTCATGGTCAAGCAGGCGCTCCAGCGCGGCAAGGATCTGGCCGAGGCGGAATTGCGCGCGTCGAACGCGCGGCTGGAGGCGTTGCTGAAGGAGGTGAACCACCGCGTTGCCAACTCGCTGCAACTCGTCTCGGCCTTCGTCCACCTGCAATCGAGCCAGATCCAGGACGAGGCGGCACGCGCCGCGCTGCAGGACACCCAGGCGCGCATCGCCGCGATCGGCGCGGTCCACCGCCGGCTCTACACCTCGAACGATGTCGAGGGCGTGGAGATGGACGAATATCTGCGCGCGCTGGTCGACGAACTCGGTCAGGCATGGTCGACCAGCCCCGAACACCGCATCCTGCTGATCAGTGACCCGATCCGCCTGCCGACCGACCGTGCGGTGTCGGTGGGCGTCATCGTCAACGAACTCGTCAGCAACGCCTGCAAATATGCCTATGCCGAAACCTGCGGCGGCGAAATCCGCGTCGCGCTGCGGCGGCAGGGTGACGACCGCTTCGAGCTGGCGGTCGAGGACGACGGCTGTGGTATCGACGAGACTGCCGCGCCCAAGGGTACCGGTCTCGGCACGAAGCTGGTGCGGACGATGGCGCAGAGCCTGCAATCGGCGGTGGTCTATACCCCCAACGCGCCGCAGGGCCTGCGCGCCAGCCTGGTGGCCTCGCTCAACTGACGCTTGCCGTGCGCGTCGGCGTGGGTAAGCTGTTGGTTCGTAGGGGCTCTACCCATTCCCGTTCGTGCTGAGCGACGTCGAAGCACCGTTCTCCGATAGGCCCGCTGAGCCGGTTGCGGCACGAAGACCGGTGCTTCGACTTCGCTCAGCACGAACGGATGGGGGGACGACGCTCCGATGTGGGAGAATGGACATGGATCGGCGCAATTTCCTGGCCTCGACGGCCGCAGCGGGAGCGATCGGGCTGGTGCCCGCGAAAGCGTTCGCCGCGCAGGCGGCACCGGCCGTCGGACCGGGCGACGCCGCGCTCAACAGCTTGTTCGACACGACGTTTCGCGAGGCGGTGATGCGCTCGCCCGAACTCGCGACCTCGCTCGGCTTCGACAAGGGGGCGGGCGCGCCGCTCAAGCGCCGGCTGAGCGACCGTAGTCCGGCGGCCCGCGCGGCGAACCTCGCACGCACCAAGGCCGCCATCGACGCGATCGAGAAGGTCGACCCCGCCACGCTGTCGAAGGGCGCGCAGCTCAACCGCGACGTCGTGCTCTATCAGCTGCGCTCGCAGATCGTCGGGCCGGAGCAGTTCGGCGTCGATTCGCCGCAGCGGCCGTTCGTCATCACCCAGCAGGCCGGCGCCTATTTCTCGGTCCCCGATTTCCTGAACTCCTCGCACACGATCGCGACCGCCGACGATGCCGAGGCCTATCTGGAGCGGACCCGCGCCTTTGCCACCGCGCTTGATCAGGACAGCGCGAATCAGGAGGCACAGGCCGCGCGCGGCTATCTCGCGCCGGGCTTCTCGCTCGATCTGGCGCTGGGGCAGATGGCGGCGTTGCGGAAGCCTGCACCTGCTGACAATACGCTGACCCGGTCGATCGTCCGCCGCACGACCGGAAAGATTCCGGGCGATTGGGGCACGCGCTGTGCCGCGATCGTCGAGAAGGAGGTCTATCCCGCGCTCGACCGCCAGATCGCGCTTGTGACGAAGCTCCGGAAGACCGCGCGGACGTCGGCGGGGCTGTGGGATGTGCCACAGGGCGCGGCACTCTACGCCGCTGCACTCGAACAGGCGACGACGACCAAGTTTACGCCCGATGAGGTGCATAAGCTTGGCCTGCAACAGGTGGCGGAGATTAGTGCGCAGCTCGACACCATCCTGAAGGGGCAGGGGCTGACCAAGGGCACGGTTGGCGAGCGGCTGACCGCCCTCAATGCGCGACCCGACCAGCTCTATCTCGACACCCCGGCGAGCAAGAAGGAGCTGATCGATGGCCTGAACGCCGGCAATGCCGCGATGCAGGCGAAGCTGGCGCGCGCGTTCAACACTCCGCCCAACGCCCCGCTGATGATCCAGGCGGTGCCGGTCGAGATCCAGGACGGCGCCTCCAACGGCTATTATAGCCGCGCCGCGCTCGATGGATCGCGCCCGGCGATCTATTGGATCAACCTCAAGTCGGTCGCCGACTGGCCGAAATACACGCTGCCCAGCCTGACCTATCACGAGGGCGTGCCCGGCCATCACCTCCAGATCACGATCGCGCAGGGCAGCGACCAGCCGCTCATTCGCAAGGTCGGCGGGTTCAGCGCGTACAGCGAGGGCTGGGCGCTCTATGCCGAGCAGGTCGCCGACGAACTGGGCGGCTATGCGACGCCGCTGGAGAAGGCGGGTTACCTGCAATCCTTCCTGTTCCGCGCCGCCCGGCTGGTGGTCGACACCGGCATCCATGCCAAGCGCTGGAGCCGCGAACAGGCGACCGATTACATGGTCGCGACCACCGGCTTTGCGCGGCCCCGGTCGCAGCGAGAGGTCGAGCGCTACTGCACTCAGGCCGGCCAGGCGTGCAGCTACAAGGTCGGCCACATCGCGTGGCTCCGCGCCCGCGACAATGCGCGCAAGATCCTTGGCGCGAAGTATGACGTGAAGGCGTTCCACGAGGTGCTGCGCGACGGCGCGGTGCCGCTGACGATCCTGGAGCGGCTGGTCGAGGAGCGTGCGCGAGCTTTGGTGTAACCGCACGAAGCCCTCTCCCCTTAGGGGAGAGGGTTTGGGAGAGGGGGAGGTGTCTCACCGAGAGCGAGAGCTTGCGGCACTGCTCCTCTCCCAACCCTCTCCCCTGAAGGGGAGAGGGCTATCGCTTGTGGAACCGGAAAGGCGAATCTGCTTTCTCCCGCGTAACGATCTGCCGGGAGAGCAATCCATGTTACGTCGCCTGACCCTCGCCACCGCTTCCGCGGCGCTTGCGCTGTCGCCCGTTGCCGCAGAGGCCCAGGCTGCACGGTCGATCAGCCAGTCGGATCGCGCGCAGGGGGCGCAGGCGAACCCCGAACTGGTCGCGCAATTCGGCGGCCGCTACGACGGTCCGCAGGCGGCATTCGTTGAACGCGTCGGCAAGCGGGTCGCGCTCCAGTCCGGCCTGTCCAATTCGCAGAACGACTTTACCGTCCAGCTGCTCAATTCGCCGGTCGAGAATGCCTTCGCCATCCCCGGTGGCTATGTGTACGTCACACGCCAGCTGCTCGCGCTGATGAACAGCGAGGACGAACTGGCCTTCGTCATGGGGCATGAGGTCGGCCACGTCGCCGCGCGCCATTCGGCGGGGCGGCAGAAGACGTCGACGATCGGCGGAGTGCTCGCCGGCATCGTCGGTGCGGTCGCCGGCAATTCGGGGATCGGCCAGTTGATCGGTGCCGGCGCGCAGCAGGCGGCCGGGCTCTACACGCTGAAATATGGTCGCGATCAGGAATATCAGGCCGACACGCTCGGCATCCGCTATGTCGCGGGGGCGGGCTATGATCCGGCCGGCGCGCCGCTGATCCTGGGCGCGCTGGGGGCGGAGACCGCGCTGGAGGCCCGGCTCGCCGGCCGCGACGCAAGCGCGACGCCGTCGTGGCTCAGCACCCACCCGTCGAGCGCCGCGCGGGTCCAGCGGGCGCGACAACTGGCGCAGCAGACCGGCCGCGCGGGCACGTCGTCCGCGCAGGACACCACCTTCCTGCGGATGCTCGACGGCATGGCCTATGACGACGACCCCGCACAGGGCGTGATCGACGGTCAGACCTTCCGCCACCCGGTCATGCGCCTGCGCTTCACTGCGCCGACCGGCTACACCATCGCCAATGCCGCGGATGCCGTGACGGTCGCCGGACAGCGCGGTCAGGCGCAACTGATGGCCGCCGGTCGCGCCGACCCGGCCCAGGCGGTCGTGCAGCGTTTCTCCGGCATCGGCGGGCGCATCGATGCGTCGCAGGTGCGCGAGACGACGATCTCGGGCCGCCCTGCCGCCATTGCCACCGTCAGCGCCGCCGCCAACAACCAGCGCGTCGACGCGACCGTCGTCGCGATGCAGCTGCCGTCGGGCACCTATACCTGGACGATCGTCACCCCGCAGGGGACGGGCATCGGCCCGTTCGACCCGCTGCTGGCGAGCTTCGTCCCGATGACCGCTGCGGAAGCCGCGCAGATCCGCGGCAAGCGCATCCGCATCCACACCGTCCGCGCCGGCGACACGAGCGACAGCCTGTCGCGCCAGATGGCCTATCCCAGCTTCCAGCGCGACCGATTCCTGACGCTGAACGGCCTGACCGCCCACGCGAGATTGACGCCGGGCACGCTCGTCAAGCTGGTGGTGGCTGGATAGCGGACCGCGAGCACGCTAAGCGGGCCGGATGACTCGTCCGGCCCTCTCCGTCGTGATCCCCTGCTATAACGAGGAGGCGTGCCTCGAGCAGCTTCACGCGCGCGTCTCCGCCGCCGCGCGGTCTGCGGTAGGCGACGATCATGAGATCGTGCTGATCAACGACGGGTCGCGCGATGCGAGCTGGAGCGTGATGCAGCGCCTCGCCGCCGCCGACCCGCGGCTGGTCGCGATCAACCTGTCGCGCAACCACGGGCATCAGCTGGCGCTGACCGCCGGGCTCGATCTGTGTGCGGGCGAGCAGATCCTGGTGATCGACGCCGATTTGCAGGACCCGCCCGAACTGTTGATCGACATGCGCGCGACGATGGTCGAACAACAGGCCGACGTCGTCTATGCCGTCCGCCGCAAGCGCGATGGCGAGACGTTCTTCAAGAAGGCGACCGCTTCGGCCTTCTACCGCGTGCTCGACCGCGTGACCGACGTGCCGATCCCGCTCGACACCGGCGATTTCCGCCTGATGAGCCGCCGCGCGCTGGATGCCTTCCTGTCGCTCCCCGAACAGGCGCGATTCATTCGCGGGATGGTCGCCTGGGTCGGCTTCCGTCAGGTGCCCTTCCTCTACGACCGGCACGAGCGGCTGGCGGGCGAGAGCAAATATCCGCTCGCCAAGATGATCCGCTTCGCGCTCGATGCGGTCACCGGCTTCTCCACCGCCCCCTTGCGCTTCGCCAGCCATGTCGGCCTCGCGCTGACCGGCGCGACACTGCTGCTGTTCCTCTATGTCATGGGCAGCTTCGTGCTCGGGCGCACGGTCCAGGGCTGGACCTCGACGATGCTGGTCGTGCTGTTCCTGGGCAGCGTGCAGATGTTCGTACTGGGAATGATCGGCGAATATATCGGGCGGCTCTACGTCGAATCAAAGAAGCGGCCGCTGTACCTGGTCGCCGACGTCGCCGGCCCCGTGCAGGGCCGCGCAAGCCTGGGCTACCGCGCCGGCGAAGGCCCGCGCCCGGTGCGGCCGGAACCGACCGAAGGACTCATCGCGGCCAGCCAGCACGAAGAGGGCTGACGGTACCACTTCGTCCCTAGCCAGCTTTGCTAGGGTGGGTTTCGATCAGCTTTCTTCTACCGTTCGTGCTGAGCGCAGTCGAAGTACATGGCGGAGGGCCGCCCTTCGACTTCGCTCAGGGCGAACGGGGGTGGATACGGCCGATCGTTTCCGACATCCCCCGAACGGGAGTCGCGTCGATTACGGCTTGCTCGCCAGCGTGATCAGCGACAGCCCCGGGGTCAGCGGCACGCGGCCCAGCAGGTGCCGCTCCAGTCGAAAGACCGTCTGCAAAATCGCATTGACCGGCTTGGCCGGCGGTGAATCGTCGCTGTCGTCCTTGCCGGTCAGCTTGCCCGCCACGCGCGCGGCGACCGCGACCGGGAACAGCAGCGAGTTGAACCAGCGCAGGCCGTTGTGCGTCAGCCCGGCATCGCGGATCGCCTTGTCGAGCGTCGCCTTCGAATAGCGGCGCTTGTGGTGGTTCACCACGTCATGCGCGCTCCACATCCACTGGTGCGCCGGCACCGCGATCAGGATCTTGCCGCCGGGCTTCAACGCCTCGCCCATCGCGCGCAGCGCCGCCACATCGTCCTCGATATGTTCGATCACGTCGAGCACCGCGACCATGTCGTAGCTGCTGCGCTCGACGCCGGCCAGTTCGGGCAACGGCGCGGTGCCGACGGCCTTGCCCAGCCGCTTGCTGGCGATTTCGCGCGCGGCGTCGTCGATCTCGATCGCGTCGACCTCACCATAGCTCGCCAGCATCGGCAAATTGTGTCCGGTGCCGCAGCCGATCTCCAGGATGCGCGCGTCCTTCGGCAGTTGCGCATAGCGCGCGACATAGGCCGACAGGATGTCGCGGCGGGCGCGATACCACCAATGGGTGGAATCATGTGCCGCCATGCGGTCGTAAACAATACGGTCCATCTTATTTAAAAACCCAATTGCGGTTTATACCGAACATCGCGAGCGGCGTTACGAAGAGCAAGGGTAACACCGGCGTCCAGTCCGGCAAACCGAGCGCCGAAGTGCACAGCCACGTCCAGAATGCATTCATGGCGTAGCTGATGAGGCTGGCGACGAAGAAGCGAAACGTCGTCCTGCCTGGATTGTCGCGGGTGCCGTGGCCGCGGAAGCTCCAGCGGCTGTGCAGGACATAGCCGGCCGCGACGCAGACCAGATAGGCCGCCGCCATCGCCGCCTGCGGATGGATCGGCGTCGTCAGGACGAGCCCGGTGTAGAGCCCCGCGCCGAGCAGCGTCACCCCCCCGCCGGTGATCGCATAGCGGATCAGCTGGCCGAGCACGCTGCCCGAGTTCAGATGATGAAGGACACGCAGACCCAAGAAAATGCTCCTGAACCATTCGAGCCGAGCTTGTCGAAGCCCTGCCCTTTCTTCTAACCGGCAAAACGAAGGCCAGCCCTTCGACAGGCTCAGGGCGAACGGATGTGGGGCGGGCATTTATCCCCCTCTCCGCCGCGGGGGAAGCGAATTGAACATCACCGCGGCGTCGCGCGTCGAAACCCTGCTCGCCAGGCATTGGCGCCAGGTCACGATCCTGACCTGGCTGGCCATCGCCGCCTATTGGCTGTGGGACCATTGGGGCGGCGTCTATTGGCTGGCGCTGGGCGACACCGACGACAATATGCGGCTGATGCAGGTCCGCGGGCTGCTCGCCGGGCAGGGCTGGTACGACCTGACGCAATATCGGCTGAACCCGCCGCAGGGCTTCAATATCCATTGGAGCCGGATCGTCGACCTGCCGATCGCCGCGCTGATCCTGATCTTCAAGCCGTTCGTGGGCATCGCCTGGGCGGAGCGTCTGGCGTGCGGCATCGCGCCGATGCTGCCGCTCAGCATCGCGATGATCGCGCTCGCCTTTGTCATGCGGCGGCTGATCGCGCCATCGGCCTATGCGCTGGGCTTCGTCATCATGCTGGGCGGTATGTCGGCGATGCTGATGTTCATGCCGATGCGGATCGACCACCACGGCTGGCAGCTGGCGATGCTGGCGCTGACGGTCGCGGGGCTGGCCGACGAGCGGCAGGCGCGCGGTGGTGCGATCGTCGGGCTGGCGACCGCGGTGTCGCTGTCGATCGGGCTCGAGATGCTGCCCTATTGCGCGATGGCCGGTGCGATCCTGACGCTCCGCTGGGTGTGGGATGCGGGCGAGGCGCGGCGGCTGACGACCTATGCCCTGACGCTCGGCGGCGGCAGCGCGCTGGGCTTCGCGCTGTTCGCGTCGAACGCCAACCAGGCGATGCGCTGCGATGCGATGACGCCGGTGTGGCTGTCGGTGCTGGTCGCAGCAGGCGCGCTGCTGTTCGGGATCGCGCGGATCAACCCGGCGAGTCGCGGCGTCCGGCTGGGGCTGGCGGTCGCGGCCGGTGCGATCATCGCGGGCGGGTTTGTCGGTTTCTTTCCGCAATGCCTCGGACGCCCCGAGGGTGTTTCGTCGGAATTGCAGAAGACGTGGCTGAACAATGTTCGTGAGGCCAAGCCGATCTACCAACATCCTATCCGGCTCTCGCTCCCGATCGCCGCGCTGCCGGTCGCCGGGCTGATCGGCGCGCTGGTGGCGCTGTGGCGGGCGCGATCGACGCCGGCGTTCGCGCGATGGATGCCGGTGACCTTGTTCACCGCCTTCGCCGTGCTGATGCTGTTGTGGCAGGTCCGCGCTGGCCCCGCGGCGCAGCTGCTAGCGGTGCCGGGCGCGACCGCCCTGGCCTGGCTGCTCGTGCCATGGTGTCTCGGCCACCGGCTGATGGCAGTGCGGGTGCTCGGCTCGGTCGCCGTGTTTCTCGTAATCTCGGGAACGGCCGCCGGCCTGGCGCTCCAGTTCCTGCCGGCGGGCAAGCCTAGCCGCACGACGCAGATCGTCCAGCGCGCCAACGCCCGCTGTGCTTCGATCCCGGCGCTACGGGTGCTCGACCGCTTCCCGACGACGGTGATGTTCACGCACGTCGACCTCGGTCCGCGGCTGATCGTGCTCACCCATCATTACGGCATCGCCGGCCCCTATCACCGCAACGGCGATGCGATCCTCGACGTCCATCACGCCTTTACCGGCACGCCCGACAATTTCTTCAGCATCGCCAAGGCGCATGGCGCGCGGATGCTGCTGACCTGTCCGAACATGGCGGAGACGACGGTGTACCGGGCGAAGGCGAAGAACGGCTTCTACGGCCAGCTTGCCAAGGGGCGTGTGCCGTCGTGGCTGGTCCCGGTGCCGCTGCCCAAAGGTTCGCCGCTGCGGCTGTGGCGGATCGACTATCGGTAGGAGACGCGCCCGCCGGCGTGGCGATCAAGTCGGCCGGCGAGTTCGAGTTCCAGCAGCACGGTCTGCACGCTTGCCGGCGACAGGCCCGACAGGCGGATGAGTTCGTCGACCGCAACCGGCACCGGGCCGAGAAGGTCGCCGATCCGTCGCCGATCGGCATCGGTCGCATCGTCGGGCGGCGGACCGGCATAGTGTGATCGCACCGCGCGCACCGCACGGGCGTCGATCGGCCGGATCGCCTCCAGGATGTCGTCGGCGGTCTGCACCAAAGTCGCGCCTTCGCGGATCAGCAGATTGCAACCTTGTGCGCGCGGATCGAGCGGGCTGCCGGGCACCGCCATCACCTCGCGCCCGGCCTCCGCCGCCAGTCGCGCGGTGATCAGCGAGCCGGACTTGGGTGCCGCCTCGACCACCACCGTCCCGAGCGCGAGGCCGGCGATGATGCGGTTGCGGCTCGGAAAGTTGCGCGCGCGCGGTTCCTCGCCCAGCGGCTGTTCGGCAAGCAGCAGCCCGCGCGTCGCCACCGCCTCCTGCAACTCGCGGTTCTCGGGCGGGAAGGCGATGTCGATCCCGCTCGCGATGACGCCGATCGTACCCGTCGCGATCGAGGCGACATGCGCCTGGGTATCGATCCCCCGCGCAAGGCCCGAGACGATGGTGATCCCGCGCTCACCCAGGGCCGCCGACAGCATGCGGGCGAAGCGGCAGGCGGCGGCCGATGCGTTGCGCGCCCCGACGACCGCGACGGTCGACCGCTGCGCCAGGGCCAGGTCGCCGCGGACGGTCAGGACTGGCGGGGCGCTTTCGGTTTCCGCCAGCAGCGCGGGGTAATCGCCATCGTCGACGAACAGGTGGCGCGCGCCCAGTCGCGCGACGTCGGCGATCTCGCGTTCGACCAGTCTCGGGTCGGCGATCGGCGGCGGCGTGCCGCCCCCGCGTCGCGCCAGCGTCGGCAAGGCCTCCAGCGCGGCCTCGGCGCTGCCGAAGCGCGACAGCAATTGCGCGTAGGTAACTGGGCCGATGCCGCGCGTGCGGATCAGTCGCAGCCGTGCGACGTCGCGTGGATCAGCCAAGCGTCTTTCGTCCGCCCACGCGGGGTTCGGTACCCGCGAGCAGCCGCTCGATATTCTCGCGGTGCTTCCACACGACGATCAGCGCCAGGGCGATCAGCAGCGCGACGAGGTCGAACCGCCCCAAGATCGCAGCCGCCACCGGCGCGCTGATCGCCGCGGCGATCCCCGCCACCGACGAGATGCGCAAACCCGCCAGCAGCCCCAACCAGACCACCGCATAGATCAGCCCGAGCGGCCAGTGCAGCGCCAGCACGATGCCCATCAGCGTGGCGACGCCCTTGCCGCCCTTGAACCGCAGCCAGACCGGATAGCAATGGCCGAGGAAGGCGCCGGCCGCCGCCAGTTGCGCCTCGCCCGGAAACGCCCAGGCAACGATCGCCACCGCCAGCCAGCCCTTGAACCCATCGAGCAACAGCGTCGCCGCCGCCAGCCCCTTGCGCCCGGTACGCAGGACGTTGGTCGCGCCGATGTTGCCGGACCCGATCTGACGCAGATCGCCTGCGCCGCCCAGGCGCGTCAGGATGACCCCGAACGGGATCGATCCGAGCAGATAGCCGATCGCGAGCGCCGCCGCGGGCGCAAGCCATAGAATCTGGGTAACTGCCCCCTGCATGCCGTCCCATTGCTAAGCTGTCATTGCGCATTTCGCAACGTTATCGATCAAGCCATGTGGGTTATACCGTATCGATAGATTGGCCTGCCGATTTGCTCCCGCCTGTTGCTGATCGCCCTTATCTTTATGCTTAATAAAGGAAATCGTTCAACGACGGCACGGTAATTGACCAATGTTGATGACTCTTATCTTGACTTGACCCGCAAATTGGCTTGCTAAAGCAGCTAAATCGAATGGAGTTTCCCCAAAACATGGCCGAAGAGAACGAAATGTCGAATGCTGTCGAGCTGGCGACCGAATTGACGATCGCATGGTTGTCGAACCCCAATACTCGCGCATCGGCTGAAGAAGTTCCCGGTTTCCTGCGTGCCATGCACGAGGCCGTCGGTACGCTGTCGGGCGGTACGGATATCGAGCCGGTCAGCGAGGCTTCGCCCGCCCAGGCCCCGGCCGTGTCGGTGCGCAAGTCGCTGGCTTCGAAGGATTTCATCGTCTCGATGATCGATGGCAAGCCGTACAAGACGTTGCGTCGCCACCTCGCCCGCCACGGCCTGACGCCGGAACAATATCGCGAGCGTTTCGGCCTGAAGTCGGACTATCCGATGGTGAGCGAAAGCTACTCGAATGCCCGTCGCGAAATGGCGAAGAAGATCGGTCTGGGCCGCAAGCCCGGCATGACTCGCCCCGCCGGCGCGAAGAAGCCCGGTCGCAAGCCCGCCGAAGGCTGATCGCGACTCGAGACCTGGTGAAAACGGCCCTTCCCGGCGACGGGAGGGGCCGTTTTCGTGTCGGGCATCGAAACTGCCGCTCGTTTCGAGTGATCTCGAGGGAGATGCTCGTCACTCGAAGCCAACGACTCGAAATACTGTTCTTCTTGGCACCGCAGTTTCCCGGACCGAAAAGGACAGTGTTTCGACAGAGCAACACCAATTCCAGAGCGGTTTAGGTCGGATCGACATTGAGCCGATCAAGCAAAGTCCGTTCTTCGTGTCTTCGTGATCCCGGGCTCGATCCGGGATGACGGTTTCCACCGCTTCAGGCTCAGCCTGAGCACGACAAGACCTCATCTCGGAAGTCGACGGTCAAATATCGAACGTCACGCCTTGCGCCAGCGGCAATGTCCGCCCGTAATTGATCGTGTTCGTCGCCCGCCGCATATAGGCGCGCCACGCGTCGGAGCCGCTCTCGCGTCCGCCGCCCGTCTCCTTCTCGCCGCCGAAGGCCCCGCCGATCTCCGCGCCCGACGTTCCGATATTGACGTTGGCGATGCCGCAGTCGGATTCCGCCAGAAACAGTTCCGCCTCGCGTAGATCGTTGGTGAAGATCGCCGAGGACAGTCCCTGGCCAACCGCATTGTTCAGCGCGATCGACTCATTCAGGTCCGATACCTTCAGGACGTACAGGATCGGGGCAAACGTCTCGGCCAGGACCGGGCCGTCGTGCGCCGGCATCTCGACCAGCGCGGGGGTGACATAGGTGCCGGCACGCTCCAGTCGCTCGCCGCCGGTGATCACGCCGCCCATATCGTGCGCGGCCTGGAGCGCGCCGCCCATCGCATACCACGCCTCTTCGTCGATCAGCGGGCCGACCAGCACCCCCTCTTCGCGCGGGTCGCCGACGCGCACGCTGGCATAGGCTGCTTTCAGCCGGGAGACGAACTGGTCGTAGATGTTCGCGTCGACGAACAGGCGGCGCAGCGTCGTGCAGCGCTGACCTGCCGTGCCCATCGCGGCAAAGGCGATCCCGCGAACGCTCAGGTCGATGTCCGCGGACGGGCGCACGATCGCCGCGTTGTTGCCGCCGAGTTCGAGCAGCGACCGCCCGAACCGCGCCGCGACCCGTTGCCCGACCGCGCGCCCCATCGCGGTCGATCCGGTCGAGGACACCAGCGCGACGCGCGCGTCGTCGACCAGCGCCTGCCCGACCGTCCTGCCACCGATCGCAAGCCCCGACAGGCCCGCAGGCGCCTCGTCCCCGAAGCGGCGACAGGCCTCCGTGAACAGCGCCTGCACGGCAAGCGCACACAGCGGCGCCTTTTCCGATGGCTTCCAGACGACGCTGTCGCCGCACACTAGGGCCAGCGCCGCATTCCAAGCCCAGACTGCGACGGGGAAGTTGAACGCCGTGATGATGCCGACGACGCCCAGCGGGTGCCACGTCTCCATCATCCGGTGGTCGGGGCGTTCGGTGGCGATGGTCAGGCCATGCAGTTGCCGCGACAGCCCGACGGCGAAGTCGCAGATGTCGATCATCTCCTGGACTTCGCCAAGACCTTCGGACGTGACCTTTCCGACTTCGGTGGAGACCAGCGCGCCGAGGTCGTCCTTGTTCTCGCGCAGCACCTCGCCCAGCCGACGAACGAGTTCGCCGCGCCGGGGAGCAGGAACGCGACGCCAGCGGTCGAACGCCGCGGCCGCCTCGCCGATAATCGCGCCGACGTCGGCACATTCGGCGACATGGCCGAGACTCGCGCCGTCGATCGGGGATCGCGCTTCCAGCCCGCTGCTCGATCGCCGCACACCCAGCCGGTCGAGAAGGGGCGTCACGTCCTGCGCGGTCGTCATCGGGTCACGAGCTTTCGTTGATCGGGGCGGGCCATCGAGATGAGGAAAGGGTTTTCACGCTGGCGGGCGACGAAATCCTGCTTGGTCGCCATGCCGAGCCAGCGGATGCCGAGCAGTCCTTGCGCGATCGCTCCGCCCAACGTGTCGCCGGGGCCGAGCAGGATGATATGGTCGGGCGCGAATTCCTTCACCGCGACCTGGATCGCGCGGGCGAAGTCATAGGCCGTCAGGATCTGCGCAGCGAAGGTGTAGCGCCACAGCGCCTCGGCCGGGCTCGCCCAGCGTTGCCAGATGCGGCTTGTGCCGTCGATCAGCGGCACGTCCGGATTGCCGAACCAGGCCGCGGGCAATTCCGCCATCGCCGCCGCGCTGCTGTCGACCATCAATGCGGTATGGAAGGGGCCGTGACCGGCGAGGCGGGTGGCGGGCACGGGGCTGTCGGCGGCGAACGCCTTCACCGCTCCCTCGTCGCCTGCGAGCACGATCGTGCCGCCGAGGTCGATCGACACGCTCATGCCGGTGCGCGTCGCGAGTTTCAGGACCCTATCACGCAGTCCAGGGACGGGCTGCCAGTCGTCGTCGAGTGTCTGTAGCACCAGCTGCCCGCCCGGCCCGTGGCGACCGGAGTTCACGCCCATCGCGTCGGCGATGCGGAAGCCCTGTTCCAGCGTGACGGCACCGGCGGCGGCAAGCGCGGTGTACCAGCCCATCGAATTGCCGGTCACTGCGACGACCTCGACCCGGTCCGCATCGATCGCGGCCATGTCGGCCATCGACGCGGCATAGATCAGCGGCGCGGCGTTCGGGCCGGCGAGGTGGGTGCCGGGGGAGAAGCGGTCGGCTTCGTCTAGCTCAGACAGGGTGGGCTTGCCCGCGGCGCGGCGGATCGCGTCGTAGGGGGCGAGGTCGACGCCCGCACGGGCGAGCGAGCCGAGTTCGGTCTTGCCGTAACTCCCACGGCCCGGAGCAACGACGAGGGCGGTGGGGCGCGCCATCACTCCCTCTCCCCTTCAGGGGAGAGGGCCGGGGAGAGGGGCCTATCCTCAGGCGATGGTCTCGGTGAGACACCTTCCCCTCTCCCAACCCTCTCCCCTGAAGGGGAGAGGGCTTTAAGGGCCGCCTCCACGATCCGGTCCCTGCTCGGCAGCGTCAGCGTCGCGCCCTTGCCGAGCGGGATGAAACTGTCCTCCGCCGCAATTCGGCTCACCCGCCGCCCCGGCACCTTCTCCGCAAAGAACGCCATAAGCGCCTCGCTCTGGGATCCCGTCACCCGGCATTCGTCGACGATCAGCACCGGGCGATTCCCCACCGCCGCCAGCAGCGCATCCTCCGACAAGGGCGCCAGCCAGCGCAGGTCGATCACCCGCGCGTCGATGCCGTCCGCCGCGAGGATCGGCTGCGCCTGTCGCGACAGGAACACGCCGTTGCCATAGGTCACGATCGCTAGGGTTTCGCCATCGCCGTAAACCCCGACCTCGCCGATCCGCACCGGCGCTACCTCCGACAGGCTCGCCGTCATCAGCCCGTCGCCCTCGGCATGCAGGTCGCGGGTCATGTAGAGCGCGATCGGTTCGACGAACACGACCACGCGCCCCTCTTCGCGCGCCAACCGGACGCATTCGCGCAGCATCGCGACGGCATCGGCGCCGTTCGACGGCACCGCCAGCACCACGCCCGGAACGTCGCGAAAGACGGCGAGCGAATTGTCGTTGTGGAAATGCCCGCCGAAGCCCTTCTGATACGGCAGCCCCGCGATCCGCACGACCATCGGGTTGGTGTACTGCCCGTTCGAGAAGAAGCTGAGCGTCGCCGCCTCGCCTCGGATCTGGTCTTCGGCATTGTGGACATAGGCCAGGAACTGGATTTCGGGGATCGGGATCAGGCCATTGTGCGCCGCCCCGATCGCCAGCCCCAGGATCGCCTGTTCGTCGAGCAGCGTGTTGATGACCCGCGCCGATCCGAAGCGCTCGTGCAGGCGCGCGGTGCAGTTATACACGCCGCCCTTCGGCCCGACGTCCTCGCCGGCGACGATGATCTCCGGATGTTCGAGCATCAGTTCGGCCAGCGCCCAGCTGATGAGCCGCGCCATATGCTGGGGCTTGTCGATCTGGCCGGCGTCGCGGGCGAACAGCGTGGTGCGGTCCTCCGACGTGACGGTGCGCGCGGGGCGGGGGTTGACCCTGGGCGGGACGATACTCGCCATCACGTCCGTCGCCGTCGCCAGCTTCGGCCGGGCGATCGCCAGTTCGGCGGCGCGGGCGAGGCGGGCTTCGGTCGCGTCGTAGATCGCCAGCAATTCGTCCGCCGGCACGCCCATCTGAACCAGCAACGCCGCGGTCTTCAGCAGCGGGTCACGCGCTTCTTCCGCCTCGATCGCCGCCTTGGCGCGATAGACCGACTGGATGTCGCTGCCTGCGTGGCCGTAGAGCCGCACGGTCGCCATGTGCAGGAACACTGGCCGGCGCGTGCGACGGGCATGGTCGATCGCCTCGCGCGCGCCCCTCCAGGCATCGCCCAGATCGGTGCCGTCGCACTGGATGTAGTGCAGCCCGACACGATGGCGGAATTGCGTCTCGATCCAGCCCGTGGGCGTCGCAGTGGAGATGCCGATGCCATTGTCCTCGCACAGGAAGACGATCGGCATCGGCGTGCCCTGATGCGCAGCCCAGCCGGCAGTGTTGAACGCGCCTTGCGCGGTCGAGTGATTGGCCGAGGCGTCGCCGAAGCTGGCGATGATGACCGCATCGCTCGGCAGCGGTGTATCCTCCAGCCCCATGCGCCGCGCGATCCCGAGGCTGAACGCCGCCCCGACCGCCTTGGGCAGGTGCGAGGCGATGGTCGAGGTCTGCGGCGGGATGAACAACGGCTTCGACCCGATGACCTTGTGCCGTCCGCCGGCGATCGGATCCTCGCTCGACGCCGCGAAGCTCAGCAGCATGTCCCATTCGGGCGTCTGGCCGGGGACCAGCTTCGACCGCTCGATCTGGAACGCGGCCGATCGATAATGGAGGAAGGCCATGTCGGTCAGCCGGCTGGCGTGCGCGACCGCGGCGTTGCCTTCATGCCCCGAACTGCCGATCGTGTAGAACCCCTCGCCGCGCGCCTGCAACTTGCGCGACAGCCGGTCGAGCTGGCGGCTCGACACCTGGCTTTGGAAAATCTGAACGACATCCTCACGCGACAATTCGTCGGCCGGCGTCGCTGGCGGCAGGTCGCCGGATTTCAGGCGAGCGACGAGCTTCGCATGGACGGCTTCGGCGGCGTCGATCACGGCGTCAGGCCCCCGCCATCTCCATCAGCACCGCCCATTCGTCCGGTTCGACCTTCGAACAGGACAGGCGCGACTGCTTGAGCATCATCATGTTCTCCAGTCGCGGCTGGGCCTTGATCTCGGCGAGCGTGACGGGGCGGGGGAGCTTTTGAAGCGGCTTCACTGCGACCGAGGCCCATTTGCCGTCCGCGCCGTCCTCGCGCCAGCTGCGCGTGATCTCCATGATCCCGACCGCGGCCTTTTCGGTATTGGAATGATAGAAGATCGCCTGGTCGCCGGGCTGCATCGCCTTCAGAAGGATGCGCGCGGTCGCATTGCGCACGCCGTCCCATTCGGTCGCGCCGTCGCGCTCCAGATCCTGCCAGCTATAGGCATCCGGCTCCGACCGCAGCAACCAATAGGCCATCGTCCGCTTTCACTCCCTGAACGCCGATTAAACGGGTTATTCCACCCGAGTTCAGTCGCCTAGCCGTAACAAACGCAACAAGCACGGTCGAATCGGCGTTGAACCCTTCATTCCGACCTTGCGAGTTTGAGGAGGTTGACCATGCGTACCCTGTTGAAGAAGGCGACCCTCGGCGCGGTGCTCGGCGCGACGGCTCTGACCGCCGCGGCCCCGGCCGAGGCACAGTGGCGCGGGCGCTATTACCGCGACCGCGACAACACCGGCACCGCGATCATCGCGGGCATTGCCGGACTGGCGATCGGTTCAGCACTGTCGTCGCGCGATCGCTACGATCCGCGCTACCGCTACGACTATAATTACTACGACCAGCGCGGCTATTTTCCGAACAACGGCTATTATGCCCGCAATTACTACAACCGCTATCAGGGTTGGAACGATTGCTACACGCGCCGGGTCTATGATCCGTATATCGGGCGCACCGTTCGTGTCCGCTATTGCGACCGCGGCGGCTGGTAAGAGCTTGGGCGGCGCCGGTCATCCCGGCGCCGCTTTTCTTTTGCGCGGCGATGGGGCAGGGGGCGGATCATGAGCGATACCCCTCCCGACACGCTGTCGAACAACCCGCGCAGCCCCCACTTCAACGAAGACGCGCTGCGCCGCGGCATCGGCATCCGCTTCAAGGGCGTCGAGCGCCGCGACGTCGAGGAATATTCGATCTCCGAGGGCTGGATCCGCGTCCAGCTCCAGAAGAAGGTCGACCGCCACGGCCAGCCGCTGACGATCAAGCTGACCGGTCCGGTCGAGGCTTGGTACGAGACGTCGGCTGAGGGCTCGGAAGAAGAAGAAAAGTAAGGCTGATTCACGCGAAGGCGCGAAGGCGCTAAGACGGCTGGATCAGCGGCGATCGTCTCGCGTCAGCGAGACCTTGGGATCGCGACACTGTCTGATGTTTTAAGGGCCGCTCACGCGGCAAGCGAGACCCTTCGCGCCTTTGCGCCTTTGCGTGAATCAAACCTTCTTAACTCAAGCCGCCTCACGCTCCAGGCTTTCGGTCGCTTCCATCCACCGCGCCTCGGCGGCGTCGAGCTTTTCCGTAAGCTCTGCCCGCAGCTTCATCAGCTCGGACATCGACAGCTTCGCAAGCTTGGGCTCCGCGGTCGACGGATCGAACATCGCGCGGTCGACTGCCGTGCGCTCCTTCTCCAGTCGCGCCATTTCCGCCTCGGCTTCCTTCGCCGCCGCCCGCGCTACCTTTTCCGCCTCGCGCGCGGCCGCTGCCGCCGCCTTGTCCTTCTTCTTCGGCTTGTCGGCCTTTGGCGTATCGTCGCCGCTGAGGATCATCGCGATATAGTCGTCGAGGCTGCCGTCGAATTCCTTCGCCGCGCCGTCCGCGACCAGCACCAGCCGGTCGGCGGTCAGTTCGACCATGTGGCGGTCGTGGCTGACCAAGATGACCGCGCCCTTGTAACCGTTCAGCGCCTGTACCAGCGCCTCGCGCGCGTCGACGTCGAGGTGGTTGGTCGGTTCGTCGAGGATTAGCAGGTGCGGCGCGTCGCGGGTGATGATCGCCAGCGCCAGGCGCGCGCGCTCGCCGCCCGACAGCTTGCCGACCTTCGTCGTCGCTTTGTCGCCCGAAAAGCCGAACCGGCCCAACTGCGCGCGCACCGCAGCGGGCGTCGCGCCCTTCATCGTGCGCGTCATATGTTCGAGCGGCGTGTCGTCGGTGTCGAGTTCCTCGACCTGATATTGGGTGAAATAGCCGACGTTCATCTTGCCCGACGCATTCATCGTGCCCGCCATCGGCGCGAGTTGCGCGGCGAGCAGGCGGGCGAGCGTCGTCTTGCCGTTGCCGTTGCGCCCCAGCAGCGCGATGCGGTCGTCCGGGTCGATCCGCAGGTTCAGCCGCTTGAGGATCGGCGTCTCGTTATAGCCGACGTCGGCCAGGTCGAGCGTGATGAGCGGCGGGCGCAATTCGCTGGGATCGGGGAAGTCGAACGTCAGCGACGGGTCGTTCGCCAGTTCCGCGATCGGCTGCATCTTCGACAGCAGCTTGATGCGGCTCTGTGCCTGTTTCGCGGTCGAGGCGCGGGCCGAGTTGCGGGCGATATAGTCCTGGAGCTTGGCGCGTTGTGTCTCCTGATTCGCCTTTGCCGCGGCGAGCTGCGCCATGCGTTCGGCGCGCTGCTTCTCGAACGAGTCGTAGCCGCCGGCGTACAGCGTCACCTTGCCACCCTGCAGGTGCAGGATATGGTCGACGACGTTGTTCAGGAAGTCGCGCTCGTGGCTGACGACGACAATCGTCGCGCGATAGTCGCGCAGGAAGTCCTCCAGCCACATCACCGCTTCGAGATCGAGGTGGTTCGACGGTTCGTCGAGCAGCAACAGGTCGGGCTGCGAGAACAGCAGCGCGGCGAGCGCCACGCGCATCTTCCACCCGCCCGAAAAGCTGTCGAGCGGCCGGTTCTGCATGTCGTCGTCGAAGCCGAGTCCCAACAGGATGCGGCTGGCGCGCGCCGGCGCGGTATAGGCGTCGATCGCGATCAGGCGTTCGTACGCATCGCCCATCGTATCGGGATCGATGTCGGTTTCGACCAGCGCCATCAGCTTGGCGCGCTCGACGTCCGCTTCCAGCACCGTTTCGAACGGGGTCTTCTCGCCCGATGGCGCTTCCTGCGCGATATAGCCGATCTTGGCGCCGCGCGGCATGTCGGCGGAGCCCTCGTCCGGCTCCAGCATCCCGGCGATCACACGGACCATCGTCGACTTGCCCGCGCCGTTGCGGCCGATCAGGCCGACGCGGCTGCCCGGCGGCAGTGCGGCCGAGGCGCGATCGAGGATCGTGCGCCCGCCGAGGCGGACGGTGATGCCGTTGAGGTTTAGCATGGGCGCGCGGATACAGGGGCGGGCGGCATCCCGCAACTGCGCGCCCGGTCGCGTGCGCCCCTATTCCTTCAGCTTGCGCGGTTTCAGACTGGTCCCGGCACCGCCCGAGGTCATCGTCACGCCGACGAAGCCGCAGCTGTTGGTCATCAGCTGGCGTCCGCAGCGGTCGATCTTGTCCTCCAGCAACCGATCGGTCTGGACCAGCACCTGATCGCGCACCGGAATGCCGACCAGCGGCACGCGGTATCGGCGATCAGCTTCCCGCCGGCCGCACACCGTCACCTCGTCGGTCGAACTCGCGCGCGAACACGGCACTTCGGCGCGCGTCGCGGCACGATAGGCGGCGAATTCGTCCGATGGAGCAATCATCAGCAGCGCAAGCAGCATCGACATGGGACAGAATCCTCTTCGAACACCTTGGTAGCCGTAGCGTCTGTCCCTCGACAAGCCCCGCCGCCCCCGGTAACGCGCAGGTCAATTTCCGGCGTCCTGCCGGCAGCGAAATATAGAGGGGAATGCATGACCGACACCGCGAGCACGGTCCTCGACCGCGTCCTGGTCCTGGAAATGGTCCGCGTCACCGAAGCCGCCGCGATCGCCGCGTCGAAGCTGGTCGGTCGCGGTAACGAGAAGGAGGCGGATGCCGCCGCCGTCGAGGCGATGCGCGAATCGCTGAACGGCCTCTACATGGACGGCACCGTCGTGATCGGCGAGGGCGAGCGTGACGAGGCGCCGATGCTCTACATCGGTGAAAAGGTCGGGTCGGCGATCGGCAAGGGGCCGAAGATCGACATCGCACTCGACCCGTTGGAAGGCACGACGATAACGGCGAAGGCCGGGCCGAACGCGCTCGCCGTGCTGGCGATCGCCGAAGAGGGCCAACTGCTGAACGCGCCCGACGTCTATATGGAAAAGTTGGCGGTCGGTCCGGGCTATCCCCCCGACATCATCGATCTCGCCAAGTCGCCGACCGAGAATATCCGCGCGGTCGCCGCAGCCAAGGGCGTCGAGCCGCACGAGATTACCGTCTGCGTCCTCGACCGCCCGCGTCACGAGGCGCTGGTGGCGGAGCTGCGCAGCATCGGCTGCGGCGTGATGCTGATCGGCGATGGCGACGTGGCCGGCGTCATCGCGACGACCGATCCGGAGACGACGGTCGACGTCTACATGGGCTCGGGCGGTGCGCCGGAAGGCGTGCTGGCCTGCGCCGCGCTGCGCTGCATCGGCGGGCAGTTCAAGGGCCGGCTGCTGTTCCGCAACGATGCCGAGCGCGAGCGTGCGGCGAAGTGGGGCGTCACCGACCTCGACCGCATTTACGACCTGACCGATCTGGCGAAGGGCGACTGCATCTTCGCCGCGACCGGAGTGACCGACGGCTCGCTGCTGGCGGGCGTCAAGCGCAAAGGCGCGAAGATGACGACCGAAAGCGTCGTGATGCGCGCGAGCAGCGGTACCGTGCGCTGGGTCAAGGGCGAGCATCGGTTGTAAGCAAATCCTCCCCGCGCGCGGGGAGGGGGACCATGCGAAGCATGGTGGAGGGGGCGGGCCGCGAGCGACGTCGGATGCGGAGAGCCCCCTCCACCACGCCGCTTACGCGTCGCGGTCCCCCTCCCCGTCCCGGGGAGGATCAATTTTTTAAACGATACCCGCTCTTAAAAATCCAGGCGATCACGCCCAGGCAAACCCCCAGGAACCCCGCGGTAAACGCCAGGCTCCACACCACATCGACATCGCCCTGGCCGAAGAAGCTCCAGCGGAATCCGCTGACGAGGTACACGACCGGGTTGAACAGGCTGACCGTCCGCCATGGCTGCGGCAGCATGTCGATCGAGTAGAAGGCCCCACCCAGAAACGTCAGCGGCGTGATCAGCAGCGCAGGCACGAAGTTCAGCTGCTCGAATCCCTTCGCCCAGACGCCGATGATAAAGCCGAAAAGGCTGAAGGCGACGCTGGTCAGAATCAGGAATGCGAGCATCGCCAACGGATGTTCGATCCGCAAGTCGACGAAGAAGGCCGCGGTCGCGAGGATGATGAGGCCGAGCACCACCGACTTGGTCGCCGCTGCGCCGACATAGCCGATCACCATTTCCATCGCCGAGATGGGTGCCGACAGCAATTCGTAGATCGTACCGGTGAATTTGGGGAAGTAGATGCCGATCGACGCATTGCCGATGCTTTGCGTGAGGAGCGACAGCATGATCAGGCCGGGCACGATGAAGCTGCCATAGCCGACCCCGCCCACTTCCTGCATCCGGCTGCCGATCGCGCCGCCGAAGACAACGAAGTAGAGGCTGGTGGTGATGACGGGCGTGACCAGGCTCTGCCACAAGGTGCGCAACGCGCGGGCCATTTCGAAGCGATAGATCGCCCAGATGCCGTGGGTGTTCATGTCTTAAATCCTCCCCGGCACGGGGAGGGGGACCGCCGCGCAGCGGTGGTGGAGGGGGCTCTCCACCAGCCAATCCGCTTGAGGCACGCCCCCTCCACCATGCTGCGCATGGTCTCCCTCCCCGCGAGCGGGGAGGATTTTGATCCCGATCATCACCCCGCCTTCTTCGCGGTCAGCCCGACGAAGATATCCTCCAGGCTCGACTTCGACGTCTCCAGGTCCTTGAAGCCGATCTCCAGGTCGTTCAGCTTGCGCAACAGCGAAGGAATGCCGGTCCGCTCGGCCTGCGCGTCGAAGACGTAGCGCAATGTGTGGCCGTCGTTTTCCAGGCTCAGATGCCATTCCGCCAGTTCCGGCGGGATAGCCTCCATTGGCTCCTGCAACGCCAGGTCCATCTCGCGCTTGCCGAGTTTCTTCATCAGCTCGGCCTTGTCCTCGACCAGCAACAGCTTGCCGCCGGTGATGACGCCAACGCGGTCGGCCATTTCCTCGGCTTCCTCGATGTAATGGGTGGTCAGGATGATGGTGACGCCGCGCTCGCGCAGACTTCCGATCAGCTTCCACATGTCGCGGCGCAGCGACACGTCGACGCCGGCGGTGGGTTCGTCGAGGAACAGGATGTCGGGTTCGTGGCTGAGCGCCTTGGCGATCAGCACCCGGCGCTTCATGCCGCCGGACAGCTCCATGATCTTGGCGCCGCGCTTGTCCCACAGCGACAGGTCGCGCAGCAGTTGCTCGATATAGGCGTCGTGCGCGGAGCGGCCGAACAGGCGGCGGCTGAACTTGACCGTCGCCAGCACCGTTTCGAACATGTCGACCGACAGCTCCTGCGGCACCAGCCCGATCATCATGCGCGAGGGCTTGTAATCGCGCACCGCGTCATGCCCGCCGACGGTGATCGTGCCCGCGGTCGGCGTCACCACGCCGCAGATGGTATTGATCAGCGTCGACTTGCCCGCCCCGTTGGGTCCGAGCAACGCGAAGATCTCGCCCCTGCGGATGTCGAGCGTGACGTCGTCGAGCGCGTGATGGCCGGAGCCATAGGTCTTGCTGACGCCGCGGACGGCGAGGATCGTTTCCGGCATCGGCTTGGCCCCTTTGGCCGTAAGGTAGGGGCGAGTGTCGAAGAAAAGAAGAGATGGTTCAGAGAAGGCGCGAAGGCGCTAAGAAGATTAGGATTCACGCGGAGGCGCGAAGGCGCGGAGATCATCGCCTGCGGCAGCGGGCCATTTTTCCTTAAGCGAACATTGGGTTGCGCGGCCTCAGATGAAGGCTGCTGACGCAGCAAGCGAGACGCCTCCGCGTCTCCGCGTCTCCGCGTGAAATCTCCTACCCTTCTTCTCTTCGCGCCTTAGCGCCTTTGCGTGAAAATCAGCTTCTCTTCTCGCGAGCTGCCTTCACCGCTTCGACCAGTTTGTCCTGCTCGACTGCCCCGGAGATGATCCGGTCCCCGATCACCCACGCCGGCGTACCGGTCATGCCGAGGGCTCCGGCCGTGCGCAGGTTCTTGTCCAGTTCGGCTGCCGCCTCCGAGGACGCGACCACGGCCCGCGCGCGGGCAATGTCGAGGCCGGCCTTTGCAGCCGCTGCCATCACCGCGGCTTCGGTCGGTCGGCCGGCGGCGAACAGGGCGGTGTGGAAGGGCAGGTACTTGCCCTGCTCCGCCGCCGCGACGCCCCAGGCCGCGGCGGTGCGGCTGTCGGCGCTGAGGATCGGCAATTCGCGGTAGACGATCCGGATGCCGCTGTCCGACGCGGTCAGCCGTTCGATCTCGGGCAGACTCGCGCGGCAATAGCCGCATGCATAGTCCATATAGGTGACGACGGTGACGTCGCCCTTCGGATTGCCGCCGATCATGCCGGGGTAGGGCGTGAACACGTCATCGCGATGTTCGGCGACGAGCTTCGCCGTCTCGCGGTCGCGCAGCTTTTCCATCGCCTCGGGCAGGATTTCGGGATGCGCGAGCAGGTACGCGCGCACGTCGCCCGGCGGCGGTTGCAGGCGCTGGAGGCCGAAGGCGGCCATGCCGCCGAGCAGGCCGGCGAGCAGCAGCAGGGCGGCGAGCGCCCAGGGGCGGAGCGTCATCGGCGGCGGTCCTTGCGCTCGTCTTCCCACGCGGTCTGCGACACCATCAATATGTCCTGCGCGCGGATCCAGTCGGCGGTGCCCTTGGGCAGGCCCGCCATCGCCGCGCGGGACGAGACGAGCGCGGTGCGCGTGTCGCCCATCAGATTGGCGCGCTCGGCCGTCGCCAGCGCCGTACGTGCCGCATCTCCCTTGCGTTCGTAGACGGTGCCGAGCTGCGTCCACGCCCAAGGATTCTGCCCGTCGCGCTGCACGGCGGTGCGCAGGACCTTCTCGGCTTCGTCCAAATTCGCCGGATCGTCGGTCGCGACCAAGGCGTGGCCGAAGGTGGTGGCGATCAGCGGGGCGTTACGCGATGCCGCGGTCGCCTCGCGCAGCGGAGCCAGCGCCGCCTTGGGATCGCCGCCCTCCATCACGATCTGACCGCGGAGTTCCAGGATATAGGGATCGTGCGGCAGTGCCTTGATAAGCGCCGCGCTCTCGGCGGCGGCCTGATCGGGATAGCCGGACAGATGATAGGCATAGGCGCGGGCGTAGTGCGCGGGCACCGACTGGTCGCTCAGCGGATATTTGACCAGGGTTTCCTTGGGATCGTTGACGTAGCCGCGCAGCTTCGCCTGCACGCGCTGGAACCGCGCTTCGATGTCGGCATTCGACGGCTTGTTCCACGACGGCACGCCGCGCGTCACGGCGTCGAGCGCGGCCATGCGTTCGCCGGATAGCGGGTGCGTGCGGTCGTAGCTGCCCTCGCTCTGCGTGATGCCGTAGCGGAATTCCATGTTCTGCAGCTTCTTGAAGAAGCTCAGCATGCCCTTGCCCGTGATGCCGGCGGTCGACAGATAGCGCGCGCCGGCGGCATCAGCGCTCGATTCCTGGACGCGGGTGAAGGCGAGCAGCTTGCCGAGCGCAGCGCGCTGGCCGGCGGCGAGGATGCCGGCGCCCGCCTCGCCCGCGCCCGCCGCCATCGCGGCGACGCCGAGCAACAGGCTGACGAGCGAGATACCCATCGCGCCGCTATAGCCCTGCGATTGGAGCGGAATGTGGCCGTTGGCGATGTGCCCGACTTCGTGGGCGATGACGCCCTGCACTTCGTTGGCGTTGGAGGCGGCGTCGATCAGACCGGAGTGGATGTAGACGATCTGCCCGCCCGCGACGAAGGCGTTGATCGACTTGTCGTTGATCACGACGACCTGGACGTTCTTGGGGTTGAGGCCGGCGGCGGTGACGATGTCGCGCGACATGTCGGCGAGCAGCGCTTCGGTTTCCGCATCGCGCAGGATCGACTGGGCCGACGCCGGTTGAGCGGCGAGCAGGGCGACGGCGGCGAGCGCGGCAATCCCGCGGCGAAGGGGCTGGATCATGGATGGCGCCATGACGCCGATCCATGACGGCCGGCGGCTGAATGGGGGGTGAAGACCGGGTGATCCTCCCCGTGTGCGGAGAGGGGAACCGGCGCGGCCGATGGAGGGGGCGGGTCGCGAGCCGATCGCTCGTGGAGAACCCCCTCCACCATGCTGCGCATGGTCCCCCTCCCCGCTCGCGGGGAGGATCCTTATCGTGTCAGGCACCGAAGGTCCGCTGCCACCAGCCGCGGCGGGGGGCTTCGCCGTTGGCGTCGTCCCCCGATTCGGCCGGCCCGGCTGCGTCGTCGAGCGGGACGGCGGCGTCGGCCTGAACGGTCGGCGCGATCGTCACGGCGGCGAGATCATCGGCTGCCGGCGCAGCATCAGCCTTCTTGCGCGACGGGCGGCGGCGCGGCTTGGGCGCGTCGGCATCTGCCGCGGGCTCGGCCGGAGCTTCGGCGGCAGGCGTCTCGGCCTCGACCGGTGCGGCGGCCTTGCGACGCGACCGCTTGGGCTTGGCCGGCGCTTCGGCAGCAGCGTCCTCGACCGGCGCGGAGGCCTCGACCGATGCTTCAGCGACCTCAGCGGGTGCCTCGGCGTCGGCCTTGCGGCGACGGCTGCGCTTGGGCTTGGCAGGCGCTTCCTCGGCGACCGGCTCCGGCGCGACTTCGACGTCCGACACGGCATCGGCCTGCGGTTCGACCGCGTCTTCGGCCGGCTGCTCGCCGACGAACTCGGCGGCTTCCGTGCGCTCACCGTTCTCGCGGCGACCGCCACGACGCCCGCGACGGCGACGACGGCGGGGTTCGCCTTCGTCGGCGGTCGCGGTTTCGGTCGGTGCTTCGGTTACGGCTTCGGCCTCTTCGACCGTCTCGGCGTCGCCATCGGCGGCGATTTCGCCCTCGGCGTCCTCGCGAGCCTCACCTTCGCCCTCGTCACGGCCCCGCCCGCGACGCCCGCGACGACGGCGGCGGCGACGGCTGCGGCCTTCGCCCTCGTCGTCGCTGCGTTCGGGACGCTCGGCACGTTCGCGGCGGGCAGGACGCTCCTCGACTTCCTCTTCCTCCTCGACCTCGTCCTCGATCTCGTCCTCTTCCTCCTCGGGCAGGTCGTCGTCGAGATCCTGGACTGGCGCGTCGAAGCGCGGGGCGTGAGCGGGCGGCGGGCCGCTGGCCTCGACCGACATGCGCGCCCCCTCGACCTCGCCGTCGGACAGCACCTCGACGCGGACGCCGTAGCGATCCTCGATCTCGGCCAGTTCGGCGCGCTTGTTGTTGAGCAGGTAGAAGGCGGCTTCCTGGGATGCGCGCAGCGTGATGTTGGCGCCGCGGCCGCGGGCAGCTTCGTCCTCGATCAGGCGAAGCGCCGACAGGCCGGCCGACGACGCGGTACGGACCAGGCCGGTGCCTTCGCAATGCGGGCACTGGCGGGTCGATGCCTCCAGCACGCCGGTGCGCAGGCGCTGGCGGCTCATCTCCATCAGGCCGAACGACGAGATGCGGCCCACCTGGATGCGGGCGCGATCATCCTTCAGCGCCTCCTTCATCGCCTTCTCGACCTTACGGACGTTCGAGCTGTGGTCCATGTCGATGAAGTCGATGACGACCAGGCCCGCCATGTCGCGCAGGCGCAGCTGGCGCGCGATTTCCTGCGCGGCTTCCAGATTGGTGGCGGTCGCGGTCTGCTCGATCGAATGTTCGCGGGTCGAGCGGCCCGAGTTGATGTCGATGCTGACCAGCGCTTCGGTCGGGTTGATGACCAGATAGCCGCCCGACTTCAGCTGGACGACCGGATGGTACATCGCGGCCAGCTGATCCTCGACATGCGCGCGCTGGAACAGCGGCACGGGGTCGCTGTAATGCTTCACGCGGCGGGCGTGGCTGGGCATCAGGAGCTTCATGAACTCCTTGGCCTGGCGGTATCCTTCCTCGCCCTCGACGATGACCTCGTCGATCTCCTTGTTGTAGATGTCGCGGATCGCGCGCTTCATCAGGTCGCTGTCGCCATAGACCAGCGCGGGCGCGGCGGACTTCAGCGTTTCCTCGCGGATGCCGTCCCACAGGCGCGCCAGATAATCGAAATCGCGCTTGATCTCGACCTTGGTGCGCTGGAGCCCCGCGGTGCGGACGATGCAGCCCATCGACGGCGGCAGCGCCAGGTCGGCCATGATCGACTTCAGCCGCTTGCGGTCGCCCGCGTTGCTGATCTTGCGCGAAATGCCGCCGCCATGCGCGGTGTTCGGCATCAATACGCAGTAGCGGCCGGCGAGGCTGAGATAGGTGGTCAGCGCCGCACCCTTGTTGCCGCGCTCTTCCTTGACGACCTGGACCAGCAGCACCTGGCGGCGGCGAATTACGTCCTGGATCTTGTAGCGGCGGCGCAGGTTCATACGGCGCTCGCGCAGCTGGTCTACCGCGCTGTCGTCACCCCCGCGACCGCGACCGCGACGGCGGCGACGCGACGAGGATTCGCCGCCATTCTCGCCTTCCGAGACTTCCTCGGAATCGTCGTCATGGTCCGACTCGTCGGAATCATGGTCGTGATCGGCATCGTCGTCGGCGTGCTCGACCTCGCCGCCCTCGTCGCCGTGGAACTCGTCCTCGGCCTCGGCGCGCAGGGCGGCTTCCTCGGCGGCATGCTCCGCCTCCTCGCGCAGCAGGGCTTCGCGATCTTCCTTGGGGATCTGATAATAGTCGGGGTGGATTTCGCTGAAAGCGAGGAAGCCGTGGCGGTTGCCGCCGTAGTCGACGAAGGCCGCCTGCAGCGACGGTTCGACCCGGGTTACCTTGGCGAGATAGATATTGCCCTTGAGCTGCTTGCGCTCGGCACTTTCGAAATCAAATTCCTCGATTCGATTCCCTTTGACGACGGCCACGCGGGTTTCTTCCCGGTGGCGTGCGTCGATCAGCATACGCATGGTCATGGATGAGTCTCCGGGCGCGCGCTGCTCCGCATAAGGGGCGCGGCGCGCGCGTTTCTATAGGTCGCGGCCTGGGCGGGACGCCCGGCTGCGGGGTGAGAGAGAAATGTGCGTCTGCTGACACGGCACGCCCGCCGGAGACTTGGTCCGGCGTGACCGCACCACCCACGCGAACCGCCGGAGCGGTGCGATGGAGGCGGAGCGGGATATGCCTCATTGTCAGCGTCAACCTGGTTGCGCGCGCGACCGGACGGTCGCGGCGATCTTTCCTGTCCGTCGGTACGGGCGATCGGGCGATACCGATCGGTTGCCCTTGGTGCCGACCTAGGACGCGTAGCACCCCTGCGCCACACCGGCAACCGTCCGCCCCGGCTTTTAACTTTAGTGGGTGCGACGTCGTAACAAGTAGGGATAAGATGATGTTAAGCTGGTTTATTCACCATACGTTTTCCGTGAGTGGGTAGTACGCACGATCGATTCGAGGGTACGTGATCCATGTCTTTTGGCTGGACCGCCGCCGCGGGAGCGCGGCATAGGTCGCATATGCTGGCGTTCCTCGCCCTCCTGGCCGGCCTGTTCACCGGTGTTCCGAGCTGGGCGGGAACGGTGCGCGACATCCGGGTCGAGCGGGGCCAGATCGTGCTGACATTCGACGCGCGCGTGGCGGAGGCGTCGAGCTTCATCCTGAATGCGCCGCGCCGGATCGCGATCGATCTGGGCGGCGTCGCGCCGGGCGGGCGTGCCAGTATCGGCGGACCGATCGCGAATGTGCGCCAGGCCGCGCGCGACGGCGGGATGCGGATCGTACTGGACCTCGACGCGCCGGCGATCGTCAGCGGCGGCGTGTTCGATGCCGACGGGCGCACGCTCACGCTGACGCTCAAGACCGTCGACGATCGCGGCTTCGCTCGTGCCTCCGGAGAGGGGCGCATCAGCTATATGACGCCCGCGCGCGCCACGGGCGACGACGACGATTACAGCGTCACGATGCGCGTGCCGGCGACGTCCAGGCCGTTGCCGCTGCCGAAAGCGGTCGGCGCCGCGCGCCTGCCGCTGGTCGTGATCGATGCCGGGCATGGCGGGCATGATCCGGGCGCGGTGTCGCCGGACGGGCGGTTGCAGGAAAAGGACCTGACTCTGAAGGTTGCCAAGGCGATCCGCGACGAACTGGTGGCGTCGGGTCGCGCGCGCGTCGCGCTGACGCGGGACGACGACCGTTTCCTGGTGCTGCGCGAACGCTATGGCCTGGCCCGGCGGATGGGGGCGGCGCTGTTCATCTCGATCCACTGCGACAGCGCATCGTCGTCGGACGCATCGGGCGCGACCGTCTATACCCTCTCCGAAATCGCGTCCGACAAGGAAGCCGCGCGGCTGGCGGCGCGGGAGAACAAGGCCGATATCCTGGCGGGCGTCGATCTGGGCGGGGCGGGGGCCGACATCTCGCAGATCCTGATCGACCTGACGCAGCGCGAGACGATGAACACCTCCGCCAGCTTCGCCCGCGTGCTGGGGCGGGAGGCGCGCCCGTTGATCCCGACCAAGCCGGTCTTCCACCGCATGGCCTCGCTGATGGTGCTGAAGGCGCCCGACGTGCCGTCGATCCTGTTCGAGACGGGGTATATCTCCAACCAGCGCGACGCCGATTTCCTGAACTCGCGCGAGGGGCGCGAGAAAGTGGCGCAGAGCGTGCGGCGGGCGGTCGAGGTACATTTCGCGACGCGGCTGGCGGGGCGAAGCGGGGATTTGGCGGCGGAGCAATGACGGCGGTTTGATTCGCACGAAGACACGAAGGCACGAAGGGCGTTCAGCGCTTTGGAGACCATCTCGTGCCGGCGAGACCTTATGATCTGAAGGCAGCCGGCGCGGCCGGTCGTGGCCACAAGCGCCGCTTTCTTCGTGGCTTCGTGCCTTTGCGTGAGAAAAACTTTTGTCTTCTTCCGCGCCTTCCGTCCGGCTAGAACGCGCCCGCAATGCCCGACACCAGTACGACCGACCCGCGCGCGGCGCGCGAGCCCCGCGAGCCCGGCCGGATCCGGCGCGCCTGGGGGCGGCGGTGGGTGCGGATTCTCGCCTATCTCGCCGCGATCGGGCTGTGTGCAATCGCCGGGCTGTGGTTCGCTGTTGCACGCGACCTGCCCTCGGTCGAGAAGTTGCGCGCCTATGAGCCGTCCCTGCCGACCAACGTCCGCGACCGCAACGGCCAGCCGCTGCAGAGCTATGCCCGTCTGCGCCGCGTCGAACTCAGCTACGACGAATATCCCCCGCTGCTGGTGAAGGCGTTTCTGGCGGCGGAGGACCGGACCTTCTTCGAACATTCCGGCGTCGACTATCCCGGCATCGTCGCGGCGTTCATCACCAACCTCAGGAGCGACAAGCGCCCGATCGGCGCGTCGACGATCACGCAGCAGGTCGCCAAGAACCTGCTCGTCGGCAACGAAGTCAGCTATGTCCGCAAGGCGCGCGAGGCGATGCTGGCCTATAAGATCGAGGGCGCGCTGACCAAGCAGCAGATCTTGGAACTCTACCTCAACCAGATCGAACTGGGCCGCAATGCCGCGGGTGTCGAAGCGGCGGCGCATGCCTATTTCGACAAGGAGCTCGATCAGCTTTCGCTCGCGCAGATGGCGTATCTCGCGATCCTGCCCAAGGGGCCGTCCAACTATGGCCCCGAACGTCATTACGATCGCGCGATGGGCCGACGGAACTGGGTGCTGGGGGAGATGCTGAAGAACGGCTTCATCAGCCAGGCCCAGCATGACGCCGCCGTCGCCCAGCCGCTCGGCACCGTGCCGCGCCAGAGCGCGCGCAATGAGCATAACGGCGGCTATTTCGTGGAAGCCGTGCGCCGCGAACTGCTCGACCGCTATGGCGAGAAGGCGAGTTCCGGGCCGTACAGCGTCTATGACGGCGGGCTTTGGGTGCGCACGTCGTTCGATCCGCGGCTCCAGGGCTATGCGCGCGACGCGTTGCGCGCCGGCCTGTTGCGCTACGACAGCGGGCGCGGCTGGGCCGGCCCGCTCGAGCACAAGGACGTGACGGACGAGACGTGGCGTGCGCAGCTGATCGCGTCCAACCTCGGCCTCGACTATCTCGACTGGCGCGTCGCGATCGTGGTGTCCAAGGTGGGCGACAGCGCCGACATCGGCTTTTCCGACGGCAAGACCGGCACGCTGGCGCGCGGCAATGCGCAGATGCCGGTGCGCGGCGTCGGCGGTACGGCGTTCGCGGCGCTGAAGCCTGGCGACATCATCGCCGTCGCACCGGCCGGCGGCGGCTGGGCGCTCCGAAGCGTTCCAAAGGTGTCGGGCGCCTTCGTGGTCGAGGAGCCGTCGTCCGGCCGCATTTTCGCGATGCAGGGCGGCTTCGACGATCGCCTGGGCAGCTTTAACCGCGCGATGCAGGCGATGCGCCAGCCGGGATCGACCATCAAGCCGATCGTCTATTCCGCCGCGCTGGCGAGCGGCATGACGCCGGCGTCGATCATCGTCGACGGGCCGTTCTGCGTCTATCAGGGCGCGCGGTTGGGCCAGAAATGCTTCCGCAACTTCGGCAACATGCGCGCCGCGGGGCCCAAGACGATGCGCTGGGGGATCGAGCAGTCGCGCAACCTGATGACGGTGCGCACCGCCGCGACCGTCGGCATGCCGCGGGTGGTCGACTATATCCAGCGCCTCGGCGTCTCGACGCAGAAGCTGCCGCCCTATCTGTCCTATGCGCTGGGCGCGGGCGAGACGACGGTCACGCGGATGACCAACGCCTATGCGATGCTGGTCAACCACGGTCGCCAGATGCAGCCGACGTTGATCGATTACGTCCAGAACCGTCGCGGCGGCGTGATCTGGCCGGCCAACTGGCGCCCGTGCGACGGGTGCAACGCGCCCGACTGGGACGGATCGGCCATGCCGCGCCCGCAGCGCCGCTGGCGCCAGGCGATCGACGCCATGACCGCGTTCCAGATGGTCCATATCACCGAAGGCGTCATCCAGCGCGGCACCGCGACCGTGCTGCGCGACCTGAACCGTCCGATCATGGGCAAGACCGGCACGACCACCGGTCCGACCGACGTGTGGTTCGTCGGCGGCACCCCGCAAATGGTGGCGGGGCTCTATATCGGTTACGACACGCCGCGGAACCTGGGCGGCGCGGTGCAGGGCGGCACCTTCGCGGCACCGATCTTCAAGTCGTTCGCGGTGAAGGCTTACGAAGGGTTGCCGGTCGTCCCGTTCCGCGCGCCGCCGGGCATCCGCATGGTCCGCATCGACCGGATGAGCGGGCGGCCGGTCTATGGCACCTTCCCGACGTCGGACGATCCCAAGGCCGGCGTCATCTGGGAAGCGTTCAAGCCGCAAAGCGAGGGCCGCCGGGCGCGCCGCACAGCGGAGGACGATGATGCCCCGAAGGCTCAGGCGACCAAGGCGGTGGGACCGGCAGAAAAGGCCCGGGACAGCGATTTCTTGCAAAGGGAGGGGGGGATTTACTAAGTCCCGCCCAATATGTTTCGTCATCCCCGCGAAAGCGGGGATCCAGAGCCAGGCAGCGCACCGCTCGCGACCCTGGATTCCCGCTTTCGCGGGAATGACAGTGGTTAGAGGATTTTGATTATGCGCGCCGAAGCGCAGGCTCACGTCGACACGATCAAGGACGCGCTGTCGCTGCTGCGCCGGTTCCTCAACTGGGACGTCGCGCTGCGGCGGCTCGACGAACTCAATGCGCGGGTCGAGGACCAAGCGCTGTGGAACGATCCCAAGGCCGCGCAGGACGTCATGCGCGAACGCCGGCGGCTGGACGAGGCGATCACCGCGACCCGCGATATCGAGCGCGAGCTGAACGATACCGCCGAACTGATCGAGATGGCCGAGGCCGAGGGCGACGACGCGATGGCGGCCGAGGGCACGGAAGCACTGGCCGCACTTGCCGAGCGGGCCGAGGCCGATAAGGTCAAGGCGCTGCTGGCCGGCGAGGCCGATGCCAACGACACCTATATCGAGATCAACTCAGGCGCGGGCGGGACCGAGAGCCAGGACTGGGCCGAGATGCTCCAGCGCATGTACACGCGCTGGGCCGAGCGCAACGGCATGAAGGTCGAGCTGATCGACTATCACGCCGGCGAACAGGCGGGCATCAAGTCGGCGACGCTGCTGGTGAAGGGCGAGAACGCCTATGGCTATGCCAAGACCGAAAGCGGCGTGCACCGGCTGGTCCGCATCAGCCCCTATGATTCGTCGGCGCGGCGGCACACCAGCTTTTCGTCGGTGTGGGTCTATCCGGTGATCGACGACAATATCGAGGTCGAGGTCAACGACGCCGACCTGCGCATCGATACGTACCGCGCATCGGGTGCGGGCGGTCAGCACATCAATACGACCGACTCGGCCGTCCGCATCACGCACTTGCCGACCGGCATCGTCGTTCAGTGTCAGAACCAGCGATCGCAGCACAAGAACAAGGCGGAGGCCTTCAACCAGCTGCGCGCGCGCCTGTACGAGCGCGAACTGGCCGAGCGCGAGGCAGCGGCCAATGCGCAGAACGCCACTAAGACCGATATCGGCTGGGGGCACCAGATCCGCTCCTATGTGCTCCAGCCGTATCAGCTGGTGAAGGACCTGCGCACCGGCGTCACCTCGACCGCGCCGAGCGACGTGCTCGACGGCGGCCTGACTCCGTTCATGGCGGCGGCACTGTCGCAGCGGGTGACGGGCGAGGCGGTCGAGGTGGAGGACGTCGATTGAGCTCGAAGAGCTCATCTCCCTTCCGTTCGTTTCGAGTAGCGATCGAGCGAAGCCGAGAGCGCGTATCGAGAAAGCCTGTCTCGATACGCCGTCTCGACAGGCTCGACGGCTACTCGACACGAACGGGATGGGTTGTGGCATTCGGGCTGCTTGCCACCGCCTGTTCCGGTGCACCGGTACCCCGCAACAAGGCCGACGATCCCCGCTTCCCGTCGCCCGACCGCCCGATCGCCAAGATCGTCAGCCCGCGCTGGTCGACTGAGGAAGCGCGCGACCGGCTGCGCGAGGCGGACAAGGTGATGGATCTGGCGCGGATCGCGCCGGGCATGACCGTCGCCGACATCGGCGCGGGCGAGGGCTATTACACCATCCGCCTGGCGAGCCGCGTCGGGGCGAAGGGCCGCGTGCTGGCCGAGGATATCGTGCCCGAAGTCCGCGACAAGCTGGCGCAGCGCGTGACGCGCGAGCGGCTGGACAATGTCAGCGTGCGGCTGGGTGAGGCCGACGATCCCGAACTGCCCGAAAACAGCTTCGACCGCGTGCTGATGGTCCATATGTACCATGAGATCGAGCAGCCGTATAAATTCCTGTGGAACCTGCGTCCCTCGCTGAAGGCGAATGGCGCGGTGGTGGTGGTCGACGCCAACCGCTCGACCCAGGACCACGGCACGCCACCGGCCCTGCTCACCTGCGAATTCGCGGCGGTCGGTTACAAGCGGATCGAGCTGCGCGCGATGCCATCGGCCGGTGGTTACATCGCGCTGTTCCGTCCCGAAGGGCCGCGACCTGCACCCGAGGCGATCAAACCCTGTCGCACCGCCGCGGGCGCTCAGCCGGGCTGACCCGTCAGATCATCCCCAGCGCGCGCAGGCTCGTCATCGTCTCGCGCGTGACGATCAGATGGTCGATCAGCCGGATATCGAGTGCGCCGAGTGTCCGCGCGGCGCACCGCAGATGCGCCAGGTCGTGCCGGCTCGGCTGGGGATCGCCGCTCGGGTGATTGTGCGCAACGATCACCGCCCGGGCATTGAACGCCAACGCATCGAGCGTGAGCAGGCGCGGTGGCACGGCGACCCGGTCCGCGCCGCCACGAATGACACGCAGTGCCAACAGCCGCGCATCCTCTGCCAGATAGGCGATGCCGGCGACTTCGCTGTCCGCCCGCGCCAGTCCGGCGAACAGCGCGGTCGCGCGCGACAGGCGATCGATCCGCTGCTCGTCCCCGTCCTGCCCCATCGGAGTACATGGCACCGGCGACATGTTGCGATCCAGTCGCAACTTCATCGGTTTTCGCACCGTTTCGGTCGTATCGTGCGCGCATCTTCGCGCTTGGCGTGGCTGGCGCGGCACATTATCGCGTCGGCCATGACCGTCACGATCCGTACCGCCGACCTGATCGACAGCGTCGCCGACGCCCTGCAGTTCATCAGCTACTATCACCCGATGGACTATATCCGCGCGCTAGGGGACGCCTATCGCGCCGAACAGTCACCAGCGGCCAAGGACGCGATCGCGCAGATCCTGACCAACAGCCGCATGTGCGCGGAGGGGCATCGCCCGATCTGCCAGGACACCGGCATCGTCAACGTGTTCGTCGAATGGGGCATGGACTGCGTGCTCGACGACACCTCGCGCTCGCTTCAGCAGGTCGTCGACGAGGGCGTGCGTCGCGCCTACCTCCACCCGGACAACAAGCTGCGCGCCTCGGTGCTGGCCGACCCGGCATTCACCCGCCGGAACACGAAGGACAATACGCCGTCCGTCCTCCACGTCACGTTGGTGCCGGGCAGCAAGGTGTCGGTCGATGTCGCGGCGAAGGGCGGCGGGTCGGAGAACAAGTCCAAGTTCAAGATGATGAACCCCAGCGATTCGATCGTCGACTGGGTGCTGGAGATGTTACCGCAAATGGGCGCCGGCTGGTGCCCGCCGGGGATGCTCGGCATCGGCATCGGCGGCACGGCGGAACATTGCGTGCTGCTCGCCAAGCAGGCGCTGATGGAGCCGATCGACATGGCTCAGCTGAAGTTGCGCGGGCCGCAGAACGATATCGAGGCGCTGCGCATCGAGATTTTCGACAAGGTCAATGCGCTGGGCATCGGGGCGCAGGGCTTGGGTGGCCTATCGACCATTCTCGACGTCAAGATCATGGACGCGCCATGCCACGCCGCGGGCAAGCCGGTCGCGATGATCCCCAATTGCGCCGCCACCCGCCACGCGCATTTCACGCTCGACGGGTCGGGGCCGTCGTATCTGGAAGCGCCGAAGCTTGACGAGTGGCCCGACGTCAACTGGACGCCGGACACGGCGGCCAAGCGCGTCGATCTCGACACGCTGACGCCCGCCGACGTGCAAGGCTGGAAGCACGGCGACCGGCTGCTGCTCAACGGCAAGATGCTCACCGGCCGCGATGCCGCGCACAAGCGGATCGCCGACATGCTGGCGAAGGGCGAGGAGCTACCGGTCAGCTTCCGCGGCCGCGTGATCTATTATGTCGGGCCGGTCGATCCGGTCGGGGAGGAAGTCGTCGGCCCCGCCGGTCCCACCACCGCGACCCGCATGGACAAGTTCATGCGCATGATGCTCGACCAGGGCCTGCTCGCCTGCGTCGGCAAGGCCGAACGCGGCCCCGCCGCGACGGAAGCGATCAAGGACCACAAGTCCGCCTATCTGATGGCGGTCGGCGGCGCGGCCTATCTGGTCGCGCGCGCGATCAAGGGCAGCAAGGTCGTCGGCTTCGAGGATCTGGGAATGGAAGCGATCTACGAATTCGAGGTCGCCGACTTCCCCGTCACGGTCGCGGTGGATAGCGACGGCGCCAATGTCCACACGCTCGCGCCGCTGGTGTGGCGCGACCGGATCGCGAAGGAAGGGTTGCTTCAGCCGGCGTGAGTATATACGTCGTCAGTACCGCGGAAGGAATGCCATGTCGAAGGCCGCCGTATTTACGATGAAACTTGAACCCGCACTGCGCGATGAGTTTATGGCGGCGGCTGAGCAATGCCACCGTCCCGCGTCTCAGGTCGTTCGCGAGCTGATGCGAGAATTCGTTAAGCGCCAGCAGGAACGGCAGGATCATAGCGACTTGCTTCATCGAAAGGTTGACGCGGCTCGGCGGTCTGTAGCTTCCGGATCAGGTGAGCCCAATGATAGCGTCGAGGCTAGGTTCGCCGTGCGTCGCAGCTTGGTCGACCGGTTGGCGTGAAGATCGTCTGGACGCCGCAGGCGGTCGCCGACCGCGAGGCGATCTGGGCTTATGTCACCGAACATGATCCGGCTGCGGCGTCGCGGTTGGATCAACGCTTCAGTACTGCGGTCGCAAGTCTGATCGATTTTCCGTTGCGCGGGCATCCTGGTGAAGTGCCGGGCACGCGCGAGCTGACGCCGCACCGCAACTACCGCCTGGTCTATGAAGTCGTCGAGGAAACGGTCTGGATTTTGGTGCTGATCCACAGCGCGCGCCTGTGGCCACCTTTGTCGTCCGACTCGAATTAAGAAAAAGCGGGCCGTCCGTCAGGACGACCCGCTTTTCCGTTACGTACCGTTACCCGGCCCGGCGGCCAGCCGCCGGGGCCGAAGCGGCACCCGCCTCAGAAGTGCGTTACGATGCCCAGCGTCGGACGGAAGCTGTGGGCGTTGCCGAAGGTCGACACTTCGCCGCGCAGGCGGAAGCCCGAGTTGCCGGTGATGCCGCCCAGACCGATGTCCTTCGGGCCGACTTCAAAGCCGACGCCGTAGGTGATGTCGTCATAGTCGCGGTTGGTGGGGACGCGCTTGGCGAAGTTGACCCACTGGTAGCCGACCTTGCCGTAGATGAGGCCCGAGTCACCGGCGCGGAGGCCGAAGCGGCCGGCGGCGCCATATTCCCAGTCGATATCGCCCGACACGCCCTTGGCGACGTTACCTTCGGCGCCGACGAACACCGGCCCCAGCGGCACGTTCACGCCGACGATGCCCTCGACCAGGCTGCCGTTCAGCTTGTTGTTGCGCGGCACGCCCGGAATGCCGGCGCGGTTGCCTTCGCTATCGAACTGCTCCCAGCCGCCGCGGATGCCGAAATAGGGCTCGATGCCGAACGCGCGGGTGCCGTCGGGGGCTTCGACGGTTTCGGTCGGAGCGGTGCTGCTAGCGTCCTGAGCGAACGCGGGCACAGCAAGGGTCGTTGCCGCAAGTGCGGCGGCGGTCAGGATCTTACGCATGGTAAACCTTCTTCGTTACAGTGTCCGGCAGCGCGGCGGGCTTCGAAGCACGGGCGCAGCCGGTGGAGGACCTGCTGAATGCCGACGCCCTCGCTTTGTTGCGCTGCACCCGAAATAAATCGGCGGAAAACTGCGATTGTTGCGATTCTGCCACGGTTTCTTTCCGCAAGATGAATGGACCGCGGCGGCTTCGTGGCAGTCATCCGGCATATTGATGTCGATTTAGCTATGGTAGATGGAACCCCGGTGCCCGCCCGGCGATACCCATGTCATGACGACGATCTTCAAACGCGCCGGCGCGATCCTGCTCTGGGCGATCGTCGTGGCGGCACTCGCTGCCGTGATCGTCCCGCGCTTCCTCGACCGGCGCTATTACGTCGGGCCGGCTGGCGGGCATTATGACGGCGCGCGCTTCTTGAATCCGGACGGGGAAGACACGGCGCGCGCGCCGGGGCGAGGCGGACGCGGCGGATTCCTGTGGCGCCAGGCGACGGGCGACGACGGGCGGCCAGAATGGCGCGTGACGCTACCCATGCGGACCAACAAGCCAGAGGCTCGGATCGTTGGCGACCGCATGGTCGCGACCTGGGTCGGCCATGCGACGGTGCTGGTGCAGACCGCCGGCCTCAACATCCTGACCGATCCGGTATGGAGCGAACGTGCCGGCCCGTTCGGTTTCGGGCCGAAGCGGGTCGTGGCGCCCGGCATTGCGTTTGCCGATCTGCCGAAGATCGACCTGATCGTCGTCAGCCACAATCACTATGACCACCTCGATCTCGCGACCCTCAAGCGATTGTGGGAGCGCGACCGGCCGCTGATCGTCACCGCGCTGGGCAACGACGCGATCCTGCGTTCGGCCGGTATCGAAGCGACGGCGGTGGATTGGGGCGGGTCGGTGCCGGTGCGCCCGCAAGCCGGTGCGGCACCGGTCCGCGTCCATGTCACCCGCAACCACCATTGGTCGAGCCGCTGGTTCACCGACCGTAACCGCGCGCTGTGGTCGAGCTTCGTCGTGACCCTGCCCGGTGGCAACCTGTTCTTCGCCGGCGACACCGGCTTTGGCGACGGCCGCTGGGCGGACGAGGCGGCCGCACTTGGGCCGATCCGCCTTGCACTCATCCCTATCGGCGCGTTCCGCTTCGAACCCGGTCAGATGCGAACCGGCAGCCACATCGGCCCCGTCGAGGCGGTCGAGGTGTTCCGCCGCTTGCGCGCGTCGCGGGCGATCCCGATCCACTGGGGCACGTTCCGGTTGAGCTATGAGGCGTGGGACACGCCGCCGCTGTTGCTCGATGCGGCACTCCGGTGCGCGGGGATGATGCGTCGTGTGCCCGAGGTTCGCGGCATCGACCTGCCGCCGCCACGCGATGAATATTCGGATTTCGGTGTGCGTTTGATCGGGATGCCCCAGACTATCCCCGCCTACGCGCCCCCGCCGGCGACGGCGCCGGTTTCTGCCGCCACGATGACCCGCTGCCTCGATACGCCCGAGGTTCGCGGATTGCGTTGAGCCACTGGAACGAAACCGCAACAGGAGCCATATTCCCGCCATGGCCATCCAGATCCGCAAGAGCCTCGCCGAACCCGAGACCGACCAGAGCTTCGTGCCGCATCGCCCGGCGCGTCCACCCAAGGCGGAAGGCGGGCGGCGGTTCGAGATCGTCAGCGATTATGAACCTGCCGGCGACCAGCCGACTGCAATCCAGGAATTGGTGACGCAGGTTGAGGCGGGCGAGCGCGATCAGGTGCTGCTGGGCGTCACGGGCTCAGGCAAGACCTTCACCATGGCGCAGGTGATCGAGCGGGTGCAGCGCCCCGCGCTGATCCTCGCGCCGAACAAGATCTTGGCCGCACAGCTCTATGGCGAGATGAAGTCGTTCTTCCCGAACAATGCGGTCGAATATTTCGTCAGCTACTACGACTATTACCAGCCCGAGGCCTATGTGCCGCGGTCCGACACCTATATCGAAAAGGAATCGTCGACAAACGAGGCGATCGACCGGATGCGCCATTCGGCGACGCGATCGTTGCTGGAGCGCGACGACGTCATCATCGTCGCATCGGTCAGCTGCCTTTACGGTATCGGGTCGGTCGAAACCTATTCGGCGATGATCTTCGATCTGAAGAAGGGGCAGGTGGTCGACCAGCGCGAGATCGTGCGCAAGCTGGTCGCGTTGCAATACAAGCGCAACGACGCCGCCTTCCAGCGCGGCAATTTCCGCGTGCGGGGCGACAATCTCGAAATCTTCCCCTCGCACTATGAGGATACCGCCTGGCGGGTGTCCTTCTTCGGCGACGATATCGAGGAGATCGTAGAGTTCGATCCCTTGACCGTCCAGAAGGTCGCGGCGCTCAATTCGATCCGCATCTATGCCAACAGCCACTATGTGACGCCGGGGCCGACGCTGAAGCAGGCGACCGAGGCGATCAAGTTCGAGCTGGCCGACCGGCTGCAGGAGCTGATCGGCGAAGGCAAGCTGCTAGAGGCGCAGCGGCTGGAGCAGCGCACCAACTTTGATCTCGAGATGATCGCGGCGACCGGTTCCTGCGCGGGGATCGAGAATTACAGCCGCTTCCTGACCGGGCGCCTGCCGGGCGAACCGCCGCCCACCTTGTTCGAATATCTGCCCGAAAACGCGCTGCTGTTCGTCGACGAAAGCCACCAGACGATCGGCCAGATCAACGGCATGTCGCGCGGCGATCACCGCCGCAAGATCACGCTGGCCGAATATGGCTTCCGCCTGCCCTCGGCGATCGACAACCGGCCGCTGCGGTTCAATGAATGGGACGCGATGCGCCCGCAGACGACCTATGTCTCGGCAACGCCGGGCGAGTGGGAAATGGAGCAGACCGGTGGCGTGTTCGCCGAACAGGTCATCCGCCCGACGGGGCTCATCGATCCGCCGGTCGAAATCCGCCCGGTCGAGGAACAGGTCCAGGACCTGATCCAAGAGTGCAAGAAGACCGCGGAACTGGGCTATCGCACGCTCGTCACCACGCTGACCAAGCGGATGGCGGAGGACCTGACCGAATATATGCACGAGGCGGGGCTGAAGGTCCGCTACATGCACAGCGACGTAGAGACGCTGGAGCGTATCGAGCTGATCCGCGACCTGCGGCTTGGCGTGTACGACGTCCTGATCGGCATCAATCTGCTGCGCGAGGGCCTCGACATTCCCGAATGCGGGCTGGTGGCGATCCTGGATGCGGACAAGGAAGGTTTCCTGCGCTCCGAAACCTCGCTGATCCAGACCATCGGCCGCGCCGCGCGCAACGTCGAGGGGCGGGTGATCCTCTACGCCGACCGTATGACCGGCAGCATGGAACGCGCGATCAACGAAACCAACCGCCGCCGCGAGAAGCAACAGGCGTACAACGCGGAACACGGCATCACGCCGGCGACCGTCAAGAAGAACATCGGCGACATCATCGCCCACGTCGCCTCGAAGGATCAGGTCACCGTCGAGATCGACGAGGACCGCCCGCACATGGTCGGCCACAATCTGCGTGCCTATATCGAGGAGCTCGAAAAGAAGATGCGCGACGCGGCCGCGAACCTGGAGTTCGAGGAGGCCGGCCGCCTCCGCGACGAAATCCGCAGCCTGGAGCAGGAGGAACTTGGCCTGCCCGTCGCGGAGCACAAGGCGCCGGTGATGGGACGGTCGAACGAGGGCAAGCCGGGTACGCGCAAGACGCGTTATGGCAAGCAGAAGGCTATACGTATGGCGGGTGGGTCGCGGCGGGGGCGGTGATGCGACGAACGGAAAAATGGTTCTTCATCGTGACGGCCGTCTTGATGGGCGTGGCCGCGACATCATCCAGTGCGTGCAGTACGGTCGGCAGTTATCGCGTGCCCACCAACCTCGAACTTGTCGGGCAGGCTGAGGTCGTCGCGGTTGTCGAGGTGGTGTCGGCGCCGTCCGAGTTCGGCGACGACCCGAGCGAGCCCCGGGTCAAGGTTCGTGCAATTCGATTTCTGAAAGGCCAAGCGTCGGATTCCGATCTGGCGCTGACAGGCGTATCGGGCTGGAACGGTCAGTCCGTTCCACGTGTGGTCACTCCGCTCAGCGAGCCACATTTCAGTTCCGGTCTCGGCGCCTGCATCCGGATGTTCTATCAACCCGGCGAGCTGGTGCTGGCGATGTATGGCCGAACCGACGGCACGCTCCACCAGATCGGTCAGCCTTTCTCGCGCTCGGCGGAAAGTGTCGATTCCGTCGACGACTTGTGGGTGCGCGTCGCGGATCGCTACGTGGCGCTCACGCAGGGCAACGCCGCGACGCTGGACGCTCGGGCACGAGCGGCCCAGGCGGCGCTGCGCCGCGAGCTTGGCATCGAGGCAGCGGCGACCGTTGAAGATCTGGGCCGTTATCTCGATCGGAAAGCGAAACGCCGAACAGGCTGGGGCGGAGCCAATGGCCCTGACGATGCGGCTGCGGTGCCATTCACTGCCGATGCTCGTCGGCCAGACGGTGGCCTTTTCTGCAGTCGGAGCGGACAGTTCGGCATTCTCGCATCGGAAACGACAATGCGGCCCGCGCTGCGTATCGGGGATAAGCGCTTTAAGACGCTTGCCGCGGTAAAGGCTTCGACGCGCGAAGAGGAGAACAGTGGCGCCCTTTTTACGGATGGCACGGCGAAACCCGCGGTTTTCCATTTCGAAGCACCGGAAGCTGTTCTTGCTACGCTAAAAACAGCGACTGATCCGGCTGCGATCGAAGCCAAAGGGGTTTCGATCGCGCCGATAGCACCCGGCGATACACTCTATCGTTTTGCCATACGCTGCGCTTCGTGGCGCTAACCCTCACCCCTCGCGCAGATCCTCCGTCCGCGTGCCGTAATAGCCTGCCACCCGGTCGGCATAGGCCTGGTCGAACGTTGGTGCGTTGTTAGCCCAGCTCGGGCCGCCTTCCAGAAGGCGCTTGTCGACGGTGATCGTGTAGAGATCGTGGGCGATATCGTAGATCAGCAGTTCGAAGGGCACGGCATAGAAGCTCTTGCCCATGCCGAGGAAGCCGCCGAGGCTGAGGACTGCGTGGGTGGTGCGACCGGTGCCCTTGTGGATCATCAGCGCATGGACGGTGCCGACGGTGTTGCCGTCGCGGCTCTGCACTTTCAGCGTGTGGGCGACGTTGGCCTGGACGAGCAGCAGCGTGCCGGCATCGATTTCGGTGGTCATCTCATCGGGTCCTGATCTGGATTGCGTATCTTGGCATGGGGAACCGGCGGGGCGGGGCTCGGTTCCCCGGGTGTCGGCACCGTTCGGGCCGAACCGCGCCTTGAGGCGTCGGCGGCGCTGGTTCATGAGAGGTATCTGATGCGTATCGTTCCTGCCGCCGGGCTTGCCGCCCTCGTCGTCCTTGCCGGCTGCGTACCGCGCGTGGATGCCCCGCCGCCTGCGTCGTCGCGGCCGATCCCCGTGCCGGTGCGCACGCCTGCGCCGACGCCTGCGCCGCCGCCGTCGTCTGATTGGCGCGACTGGGCGGCGACGCCGGGAACATGGCGCTATGCCCCCGATGCGCGCGGCGGCCGGGCGACGTTCGGGACGGGCTCCCCGGTGCTGACGCTGACCTGCGACCGACCCGCCAATGCGGTACGGCTGACGCGTGCCGGCGTCGCGGCGACGGCGCTGACGATCCGCACCAGTACTGGCGACCGAATATTGCCGGCGCAGGTCGGACCGAGCGGGGCGGAGGCGACGCTGGTGCCGACCGACCGGCTGCTCGACGCGATGGGCTTCAGCCGCGGCCGCTTCGTGGTGGAGGCGGCAGGAGCGCCGCCGCTGGTCGTTCCCGCCTGGGCAGAAGTGTTGCGCGTGGTCGAGGATTGCCGCGGATAAGGCCGCGTCCCGGCAGGCGCGCGAGTGTGACGTGATTTCCCCGCATTACAAGACTTGAAAGCGAGCGCGTCCGGATTCACATTCACCCTGTACCGAGTGACCGGTACGTCGTGTTCAACAAGCGAAAGGAGGTGATCCGATGTCTCATGGTTCAGCAGTGGGGTCGGTTCAGTTCGTTCGGGAGACGCGCGTCTGACCTGATGCGCGGACCAGGCGCTATCGTCGGTCCGTCAGGGTGAGCGGGGGGTATCCTCCCCCAATCAACGCCACCCGCATCAGATGTCGGAGGCCCGCATGGTCTCCCGGGCTGGAGCTCTCCGGCCGCTGACCATGTCGGAGGTCGTCGGGGTCGTCGTGAGACGCCCCGGCGGCCTCTTTCATTTTCGGGCGGCGTGCGATTTGCGACAGCAAACCGCCGACTCGCAACGGCGGGCGGCGGTACCGCGCAGCGGTTCCGTCCGACGGCGTGGCGGCATGGCGCATCGAGCGATCGTAGCGCTGATCCCGAGCCGTTCGTGCCGAGCGAAGTCGAAGCACATGAGTCGCACGCCCGCTTCGCCTTTCCCCAGGATAGGCCTTCATTCCGTTCCAAGCGAACGGAGCAGCTTACGGGCTAGATACTAAATCGACGCCCACACCGAGTCAGCGCTCGGCGGCGCCCTCGTCATCCGCCATCACCCACGCCAAAGCCTCGGCGCGCGTGTCGAAGAAGCGCACTTCCTCGCGCACTGCCAGCAGACGCCGGGCCTGCATCCGGGCCAGCGCGCTGCCGGTGAAGATGCCGATCCGGCGGGAGCGGACGACGGGCGAGCGCATCATCGCCTCCATCGCATCTGCGACCTCCTGCGACTGGGTGCCGGCGCGCGTATAGTCGCAGACGGACACCGGGGCGCGGCCGGTTTCGTCCTGGATACGCTTGGCGGCCGCCGCGATCGCCGCGGCGAAGGCGGCGACGTCGGACAATGTCCAGAATCCGATGACTGCGGATTCGAACAGTCCCTTGTCCGGCTGGACGTCGACCGTGAAGCGTGCGGTATTCATGGCGGTGCGTGTTGCACGGTAAGGGATTTACGACCAGTTCCTTATGGCCGATTTTTGCGACTTTCCGCCGTTTTGGTTTAAACCGCGACCGGTGCTGCGATATGCGCGTGCGGATCATAGCCCGTCACGGCGAAGTCGCCGATCGCATAGTCGAAGATCGTCTCCGGCCGCCGCGCGATCGTCAGACGCGGTTCGCCGCGGGGCGTCCGGGTCAGCTGTTCCTCGACCAGATGCGCGTGATTCAGATAAACGTGCGCGTCGCCGCAACTCCACACCAGCTCGCCCGGCGCCAAGTCGCATTGCTGCGCCAGCATCCGGATCAGCAGTGCGGCGGAAAAAGCATTGAAGGCGAAGCCCAGCCCCAGGTCGCAGGACCGCTGCCACAGCATCCCCGACAATTTCCCGTCCGCGACATGGTATTGGTAGGTCATGTGACACGGAGGCAGCGCCATCCGGTCGAGTTCGGCGACGTTCCACCCGGTGAAGATATGCCGGCGCGAGGTCGGGTTGGTGCGCAGCGACGTCACCAGCGCGGCGATCTGGTCGATCCCGCGGTCCGCCTTGCGATACAGGCCACCCTCGACCGGTTCGTACACCGGCCAGTCGACCCATTGCTTGCCATAGACCGGCCCGAGTTCTCCCCAGCGCGCGGCAAAGGCGTCGTCGGCGAGGATACGCGCCTCGAACGCGTCGCGGTCCAGCGCTTCGCGGGTCGCGCGATTATATGTGTCGAGCGGCCAGTCGGTCCAGATATGGACGCCCTGTTCGACCAGGCCGCGGATATTGGTGCTGCCGCTAAGGAACCACAGCATTTCACGCGTCGCCGTCTTCCACGCGACACGCTTCGTCGTCAGCAACGGAATGCGGTCGTCGCTCAGGTCGAATCGCATCGTCGGCCCGAACAGCGATCGGGTGCCGACCCCGGTACGGTCGCGCCGCTCGTCGCCATGGTCCCAGACCTGCCGCAGGAGGTCGAGATATTGCTGTTCGTAATGCGCCCCGTTCATGACGACGATCCTTACGGGGGAAGCCGGGGAGCGACAATCGTCGTCGCATGGGCCGCGCCGATCGGCGGCGGTGTTTTTCCGGGACGCCACCGTTTTTGAGCAATCCTTAAGACAGCCCATCATAGGTTAAGGGCGTGGCGATGATGATCCGACCCTTTCGCGCGCTCGGCGCTTCCCGGCGGTCACCGGCACCCGAGGATATCGGCGAGGACGATGCGCTGGGCGGTGTCCGCGCGCTGCAACTGGTCGACGCGTTCGAGGAACAGGGCTCCGGCTGGTTCTGGCAGACGGATCGCGAGGGGCGGATCACCTATCTGTCGCGGAAGGTCGCCGAACGGGTGTCGGCGCGCAACGGCGCGGCGGGGGCTGCCCTCACCAGCCTGTTCCAGATCGACAGCGACTCGCCGGAGACCGAACGCACGCTGGGCTTCCACCTGTCGTCGCGGACGTCCTTCAAGGAATATTCGGTGCGTGCCGTCGATGGTGACGCCGATCGTTGGTGGTCGATCTCCGGCCGCCCGCTGATCGACGCGAACGGCAATTTCCAGGGTTTCGTCGGCTGGGGCAGCGACCTGACCGCCAAGCGCCGGTCGGAGGCCGAGATCACCCGTCTGGCACTGTTCGACGGGCTGACCGGCCTCGCCAACCGCCAGCGCATGAACCTCGCGCTCGACCAGACGCTGGCGCAGATCGGCATCGGCTATCGCACCGCTGCGCTGCTGCTGCTCGACCTCGACCGGTTCAAGGCGGTCAATGATACGCTCGGCCACCAGACGGGCGATGCGCTGCTGAAGCAGGTCGCGCAGCGGCTGACCCGCGCGGTCGGCGATGCGGGGCTGGTCGGTCGGCAAGGCGGCGACGAATTCAAGGTGATCGTGCCGAGCGAGGCGGACCGCGCGAAGCTTGCCGTCCTCGCCGACGCGATCATCACCGCGCTGTCGCAACCCTATTTCATCGCCGGATCGTCGATTTCGATCGGATGTTCGATCGGCATCGCCGTCGCGCCGGAGGACGGGCAGGATTCCGACACGATCGTCCGCAGCGCCGACCTGGCCCTGTACGCCGCCAAGGGCAGCGGGCGCGGCGTTCACCGCTTCTTCCGCGAGGAAATGCTCGACGACGCGCGCAGCCGCAAACAGCTGGAGGACGATCTGCGCCACGCTCTGGTCGCCGACCAGTTCCACCTCGTCTACCAGCCGCTCGTGTCGACCCGGGATGAAAGCATCGTCGGCTATGAGACGCTGCTGCGCTGGCAGCACCCGGAACGCGGGGCGATCAGCCCGGCGGACTTCGTGCCCATAGCCGAGGAATGCGGGATGATAGAGGCGATCGGCAGCTGGGTGCTGCGTCGCGCCTGCTCCGACGCCGCCTGCTGGCCCGAGACGGTGCGCGTCGCGGTCAACGTCTCGCCCATCCAGTTCGCCAATCCCGCGCTACCCGCGATCGTTGCCAGCGCACTCGCCAATTCGGGCATCGCGCCCGAGCGGCTGGAGCTGGAGATCACAGAAAGCGTCTTCGTCACCGACGGCGCGTCGACCGATGCGATGTTCGCCAGCCTCAAGGGGCTGGGCGTGCGCCTGAGCCTCGACGACTTCGGTACCGGCTATTCGTCGCTTGGCTATCTGCGCCGCGCGCCGTTCGACAAGATCAAGATCGACCGCAGTTTCGTCTGCGGGGCGGCGGTGCCCGGCAACCGCAACGCCGCCATCATCCGCGCGATCGTGACGCTGGCCGAGACGCTGGGGATGGAGACGACCGCGGAGGGTGTCGAAACGCAGGACGAGATCGCCGTCATCCGCGATCTGGGCTGCACCAGCATCCAGGGGTGGGTGTATGGCAAGGCGGTGTCGCAGGCGGACGTGCTGGCGCAAAGCGCCGGCGGCCGTGTCGCCGCGGCTCCGGTCGGCCACCGCGTCAGTCGCGCGGCCCGGTCGAAGGTCTTGCGCTGGGCCATGCTGGAAGTCGGCGGATCGAGCGGCGAGGTCCGCATCCGCAACCTGTCGCCGAACGGCGTGATGATCGACGGGATCGAATTCCCCGCGGGCGCGACCGGCATGGCGGTCCGGCTTGACCTGGGCGACGGTCGCCGCGTCGAAGGCATCGTGCGCTGGGCGGAGGGAAGCCGCGCGGGTGTCGAGTTCGCGCACCCAGTCGCGCTGGACAGCCATGCGGCACGCTCCGCCGCAGGGCGAGCAAGGGCGGGTTAGGTCGGCTTACCGCTCCGATCTTCACCGTTCGCCTTGAACGAAGTCGAAGGGCGGGCCTCGGTGCTTCGACTGCGCTCAGCACGAACGGTTGGGCAAAGCCTACCGACACGCCGCGAAGAGTGCAGGACGCGGATGATGATCCACCCGTTCGGCAATCTGCCCGCCCGAGCCACCGTCACGGCCATTGCCGTTTCCGGGGCCGGACCCTAGTCGATCGTCATGACCAGCGCCCTGCCGACCACAGAAGCCGCCGCGGCCGAGGAACTCGATCGCCTGGCGCGCGAGATCGCGCACCATAACCGCCTCTATCATACCGACGACGCGCCGGAGATCAGCGACGCCGACTATGACGCGCTGGTGCGCCGCAATGCCGCGCTCGAGGCAGCGTTTCCCGATCTGGTCCGTGCCGACAGCCCGTCGCGACAGGTCGGCGCGGCCCCGGCGTCGCACCTGACCAAGGTCGCCCATGCGCGGCCGATGATGAGCCTCGACAACGGCTTTTCGGACGAGGACGTGCGCGACTTCGTCGGGCGGGTCCGGCGGTTCCTGAAGCTGTCCGACGACACGCCCGTCGCGCTGACCGCCGAACCCAAGATTGACGGCCTGTCCTGCTCGCTGCGCTATGAGGACCGCCGGCTGGTCCGCGCGCTGACCCGCGGCGACGGGGCAGTGGGCGAGGATGTGACGGCGAACGTGCTGACGATCCCCGACTACGACATACCGCGCACCCTGCCCGCCGGCGCGCCCGACGTGTTCGAAGTGCGGGGCGAGGTCTATATGGAAAAGGCCGCCTTCGCTGCGCTCAACGCGCGCCTTCTGGCGGAGGCGGATGCGGCGGGCAAGGTCGCGCGCCAGTTCGCCAACCCGCGCAACGCCGCCGCCGGGTCGCTGCGCCAGAAGGACGCCGCGGTCACCGCGGGGCGGCCGCTGCGGTTCCTCGCGCATGGCTGGGGCGAGGTCGGTGCGGTGCCGGGCGATACCCAGGCCGGCGTCGTCGCGACACTGACGGACTGGGGCTTTCCCGTCGCCGCCGAATTCCAGCGCTGCGACGATGTCGCGGCGGCGCTGGCCGTCTATCGCGCGATCGAGGCGAAGCGCGCCGATCTGGCGTTCGACATCGACGGCGTGGTCTACAAGGTCGACCGGCTCGACTGGCAGGAGCGGCTGGGCAGCATCGGCCGTGCCCCGCGCTGGGCGCTGGCGCATAAATTTCCGGCCGAACGCGCGCAGACGACCCTGGAGCGGATCGACATCCAGGTCGGGCGAACCGGCAAGCTGACCCCGGTCGCGCGACTGGAGCCGGTGACGGTCGGCGGCGTCGTCGTGTCCAACGCGACGCTGCACAATGCCGATGAGATCGCGCGGCTGGGTGTGCGCGAGGGCGACCGCGTCGTGCTGCAACGCGCCGGCGACGTCATCCCGCAGATCGTCGAGAACCTGACCCGCGACGAAGCGAGAGAGCCGTACGTCTTCCCGACGCACTGCCCCGAATGCGGCAGCGAGGCGGTGGCGGAGGAGGGCGAAGTCGATGTGCGCTGCACCGGCGGACTGATCTGCCCGGCACAGCGGCTGGAGCGGTTGCGCCATTTCGTCAGCCGCGGGGCGCTGGATATCGATTCGCTTGGTATCGAGCGGCTCAAGCTGTTCCTCGATCTCGGCTGGATCGCCGAACCGGCCGACATCTTCCGCCTCCACGCCCACCGCGACGACCTGTTGGCGATGAAGGGTTGGAAGGCGACGTCGATCGATGCGCTCTTCGCCGCGATCGAGGCGCGCCGCGCGCCCGACGCCGCGCGCCTGCTGTTTGGCCTCGGCATCCGTCACGTCGGCATCGTGACGGCACGCGACCTGCTGAAGCGGTATGAAACCCTCCCGGCGATCGCGAACCTGGCGCGGGCGATCGGAGACTTGCGCGATACGATGCAGCCGGCGCTTGGCGAGGACGACGCCAAGCTCCACAACCGCGTGAACAAGGCCGTTGCCGAACTGATCGGCGTCGAGAATGTCGGCGCGGCTGTCGGCCATGCGCTGGCGGACTTCTTCCACGAACCGCACAATGTCGCGGTGTGGGACGATCTTCTGCGTGAGGTTGCGCCGCCGCCGTTCGTCGTCGAATCGCGCGCGTCGCAGGTCAGCGGCAAGATCGTCGTCTTCACCGGCACGCTGGAAACCATGAGCCGCGACGAAGCCAAGGCGCAGGCCGAATCGCTCGGTGCCCGCGTCGCGGGTTCGGTGTCGGCCAAAACCGACCTCGTCGTCGCGGGTGCCAGCGCGGGATCGAAACTGAAGAAAGCTGCCGATCTGGGTGTGGCGGTGGTTGACGAGGAAGGGTGGGCAGCTATCGTTGCAGAGGCTTTAGCCCTCTGACCAGCTGACCTTGACCCATTACAAGGTTAATGACCTTAGCCAAAAAATTTAGCTAACAATAAACTTTCAATATACATCTTGATCCATAGCGTGAAATTATGAATGGTGTCGAAATATTTTGACAATTTCTTACGGAGTTAAATGAAGGCATAGTGACGCCTGATTTTGAAAAGTTAGTTATATTATATATCTATTGCTTCAGAATAATCGATCAGTCCTTTGATAGGAAATGTACCAGTTGAATGGTCTGAAGTGAAGATTTTGGATTAATTGTGTATGTATTATTTCACGTGTTAAGGGCGCGCCTGTGGCGCGGGCTGGCGACTAAACGTGGATTTGTTGGCGAAGTGGCCGGAAACACCCTGCGGATATAGACATCCTTCAAGCGAAGCGTCCCACTGTAGACTGCTTGCTCGGAGGGAAAGTCGAAGGTCTAATCCAAGACCCTTCCCATAAGAGCGTCAGTGCGCAAGTGGGTGCGCAGAGGGGGCACTAGCAGCGGCTCGCCTCCATCAACGCGCCCACGGCATCCGATATGCCACGAATTCCGTATCAGCGATCAGAACCGTCCGGCCGGAGTCCAGAGGTGCTTCTGCGACGTCGACGATCTTCCAACCTCGACCAAGGAAAATCTCGTGATCGATGACCTCTTCGATCAGTTTTCCGACGCATGCGCTCCGGACCGCGATCGGCAGGTCGATACCCGGTTCAATGTTCAGTCTGCCCAATTCGGATGCGAAGCGGATCGGACCGAGGCGACCGGCTACTTCCAGCGAATGGCGGAAAACGTCGAGTCGAAACCAGCTTCCTCTGGTAATGCTGAAGAAGGAGCCACGGTCGTGGGAGCAGAACGGACATCTCGTCCTCACGCCACCGGCGAAATCGAAATGGCGTCGGGTCAATCGGCATCCGCATGATTGCCCCGCGACGAAGGTGCCCACGCGAGGGTGCTGCGGCCAGCCGGTCGGCGGTTGGATGGTCCACACGGCGTCGTTCAAGGTCGTGTCCTGCAGCGCCAGCAGCGGGGTGAGCAGTGGAGTGACGCAGCGGATCGTCGCACCCAGCTCGGCTCGGAATGCGTTCAACTTCAGAAAGTCCCTAGCTTCGTCGATCGCGCGCATCCGGCGCTCAGCGATCCGACGGGCGGTCCGCAAAGTCGCAGCGTCGCGGTCGGTTCCTTCGAAACCGACCGCGACGGGCAGGCTGCTTCTGTTCGTCGATTTCACGCCGGGAAGTTTCCAGACGCGATCACGAGCGACAACAGGTGGCTGTTGAAGGCGTCCGCCCCCCGCCGGTAGGCAATTCCACCCCACGTTTCCCAGCAGTCGACCCGCTCGGCCAGCCATTCGTACAGAGCGTCACGGACATTCGGATCCACGAAGGCCTGCGACCAGGTGACGCGACGGGTCGGCATGCGGGCGTCGACCGCCACGCTCGTCAGCGTGACGACGTAGGATCGACCTACGCGTTCCCGTGCGAACTGGTGACGCCGGAAGCTCGTCTCCTTCTCGAACGCGACGAGCCGCCGCTCCTTCTCATCTTGTTCGGCGCTGCGCGCGTATGAGACCGTTTCGAGCAGTTCGTCGATCGGGAGCCGTTCCCATTCCGGGTCCCGCGTCGCCTGCAGCATAAGCAGCACCGACCGTCCCTCGGCGCTGAGCGGTGCTTCAAGCGCGCTACGTCCAACGGTCAGCTCGAGCATGCCAATCGATGCGAGCCAACACATGTAGAAGCGCCAGATCATCATGTCGCCGTTGAACAGGTCGTGCCTGTTCTCGGCGCCGCTGAGCCAGCGACGCCTCAACGCCGACAGAGTGCGGAGCATGAGTTCCTGCTGCTCGGGCGCGAAGTGCACCTCGGGAAAGCAAAGGCGGCCTTGCCAGAAGGCGTCCCTGACGCTCAACCAGAGGCGACCGTGCTCATCCTGCAACTTCCCACCGTGGGCGCGGAGCCACCAACCCCACGGCAGATCATGGTCGATGCCGTCCCCCATCACGAGCGCCCTCCGCGACGGGGGTCGAGCCCAATGGGCGGAGGGGGCGATCCGGACCGATCCGGCACATCCTCACCGTTTGCGATAGCGCGGAGCTGCGCTGCGAGATGAACGATCTCCCGCACGACGTACGCGTCATCGCGGTACAGCTGGCTGTCGTCGTCCCCGACGAAAACGCGACGCCGACGCTGGAAGACGTGAACGCGGCGATCGGCCAAGCCATCGCGTCCGGTGCGCTAAGCCGGTACGCACGACTGGAGCGCATCGCGCTCGTCGATGCGCTTCCCCGAACGAGCGTGGGCAAGATCGACAAGAAGGCGTTGCGTGCGCGGCTGACCCCGCCGTCGCCCGCGCCTTAGGCGCGCGCATTCCGCGTTTCGAACTCGCCTCAGCCACCGGGCGAGCGCCCAAGCGTGCCCCGCCGCCCCTGGCCATCGATTGCGACCTCAACGCTGCCAGGAACATCCGGGCCCGAGGTCTTGCGGTCTTGAAGGAAGACGAGGGGGTCTGACCCCTCGAGGAGCGGGACGTGGCCGGTTGCGGCTTGCGCGCTGCTGAGATTTTGGTCTTGGCATCGACCCGGCGCTCAAGAAGCCGGCGCCTGGAGCGGCTGGCCGATCAAACCGATTTGCCGGAAAATTCAGACCCGATCGACCAACTGGCGAAACGGCGAGCGGAAGCCGGCCAACCCGTCGATTTCCCGCATCTCGGTATCTTCACGGCGAAGCCGGTCTGCCGACGGAGCGGCGACCGACGATTGCGCGGCCCGGTTGCGCGCAACCGCGGCGCGTTCAGAATCGCGAGCAAGCCGAACTGACACGGCATGCGCGTGTACCCCTCCATTGCGGTCGCGAAGGTCGCTCGCCGGCGTTCGTCGAGCGCGCGTTCGGAGGAAACTGAGACGGACAGCTGAGCTGACGGCGTCCCACAGCATCTTTGAGGAGAATTCCCATGAGCGATCCCGATTTCTCGGGCATCGATCCCTTGCGTGTGCCCGAGGCCCGCCGGCGGATCGCGGCCATCACCGAGTATCTCGCGCTTCAGGCACCAAATACGAGTGACTCGATCCGCATCGCCGCGTCGATCGGGCTCAGCCGATGGCAGCTCCAGCGGCTGGCGACGGCATGGCGCGATCATCGCGACCCGAAGCTGCTCGTATTCGGATCGCGAGGTACGACCACGCGAGACTACGGCATCGATCACCGGGCGGCCGAGATCGGGCACGCAATCATCGGCCGGGAGAATGGGACGGCTCGCAGCGCGACGGCCATTGCAGTCCTGATCGAAGAGGAGTGCGCCCGGGAAAACGTCCGTCCGCCCTCGCGCCCCACGATCTGGAGTTGGTTGCGGAAGGCGCGCGCGGACGGGAGGGCGCAGATGACAGGGTCCCCGAGGATCGCCATCGGTAGGCTATGGTTCCCGCTGCCGGTTGCAAACGAACCAACGGACGCGATGCCTTCGCTGCTCGCCGCGGTGCTGCTTCCTGAACGGCGGATCGTGGCGTTTCGCGTCTCGATCGACCTCGATCAGCCGCCGTCGCTGACGGCCGTGATCGACGACCTCGAGCGACTCCGGTCGACCGGAAGCGTGAGCTCGCCGACGAGCGCATGAGGAAAGGACTGCCCCCGAACCCGTTCCAGGTCGTCATCGTCGGACTGGACAAGAAGACGACGCTCAAGAGCGTGCTTCAGGACATTCTCATTCAGATGAAGGATCCCGACTGGATGATCGGGACGGAAAAGCAGCTTCGCGAGCGGATCCGCAATTTCGTCGTGGAGTTGGGCGTGGAGCTCATCGTGATCGACGAGTGCCAGCACCTGCACAAGGACGGCAACGACGTCGCCGACGTGACGGACGCCCTCAAGCGCCTGCTCGATCTGGGAGTGGCGCCGCTCGTGCTCGTCGGCAACTTCGATGCCAAGGCGGTCTTCAACCGGAACCCGCAGCTCAGGGCCAGACTGGGCCTGCCGATGTACCTGCCCGCAATCAACCCGAAAAACGACGCGGAGGCGATCCATTTCCGCAACTTCGTGTTGAATTTCGGCATTCAGCTGGAGAACTGCAAAGCCGTCACCTGCTCGCAGAACCTCATCGAGGCGACGACGTTGGAGGCTCTGCGCATAGCGTCGACCGGCTACTTCGGCAGGGTCTCGCGCATTCTGAAGGCAGCCGCGGCCCACGCCGCGGCCCGCGGCGCGAAGGGCATCGAAGACTATGATCTGAGCTGCGTAGTCCGAGAGCTCGCGATTCCGTCCAAGTGGGTCGACTGCGATCCGTTCTCGGCATGACTAATACGACGGGGGCGACCTCGCGGACCCATCGATACCGCGGCGGATATGACGTGTCCGCACATAATATGCTGACGGGGCGCGCGCTTCGCTTCCCCGGCGAGCCGGTCGCCGCCGATCAGACCCTCATCGGCTTGGTCGCCGATCGGGTGGCGTTCCACGTTCTAGGCAACATCAACGGCGTGCTCAGGCGGGCGGGGATCAGCATGGACTACCCCGGATCGCTCTCGAAGGTCGACCCGGCGATGCTTGCGAAGCTCGCCCCCATCCTCGGCTGCAGCGAGGCGGCAATCCTCGCTCGCGTCACGCCGCCGACGAACCCGAGCGCGTTGAACAGTCCTGCCAGGTTCGGCGACGCGATCGTCGAGCCCTTCGAGCTCGAAACCCATCGCAGACGGATCTCGCCACTATCCCTGAAGGCGAGCCCGCATCACCGCGAGGCTTGGCTGATCAAGCTACTGCCATACTGTCCGGTAAGCCTGGAGCTTCTGAGGTCTGACTGCTCGAAATGCGGCAGGCCGCTTCGCTGGAAGGTGACACGGGGTGTCGATAGATGCGATTCCGAAGAGTGCGATGAAAGGATTCAGCCGACGGTAGCACCGCTGCTGGAGGAGTCGCTGGCCGAGGACTATCGGCTCTTCGCCGACCTGTTCTCCTCTTTGACCGACCGTCGAAACGCGGCGCTCCATGAACTGTCGGACGAAGTCAGGCTGTTCGGTCCGCTGGAACTCATCGATATGATTATCGCAGTGGGCTTATGCGTCGAAGCAGCCGATCGGCAAGTTTCGAGGAAGATGGTTCATAAGTTGCCGCCGGATCGGGTCGCCCGCATCTGCGCAGGAGGCACGGCGATGTTGCGGAGTTGGCCGCATGGGATCCGCAACTGGGCTGACGAGAAAGCTGAACGGCTGAAAGGCGATTACAGAGGCCTTATCAGACACAGGAAGGACATCCGTCGGCTGGGACGGCGCTTCCTCGTATCCGACATGCAGGCCGAAACGGTGAAGCGCGCGTTCCCGGACCTCTTCGCCAACGTGAGGCGCAGCTTCGCCAAAAACGACGACATCATACTTCGCATAGAAGCGGGCCGACTGCTCGGCATCACTCCAAATAGATTGGACGACCTTGTTGCGCACAGCGTAGTGTCCATTGAAAAGATAGGTGATAGCGAGAAACACATCCGCTTCCGCAGGTCTGAGATCATTGATCTTCAAAAGCGCCTGACGGGATCGCGGTCGAGTGCATTGATCAACAGGACGAACGGGCTGCCATTCTATGCAATCGAGCAGCTACGCGTGACTGGCGCGCTTACGTCCGAAACGCATGCCGGCGTTCTATTCCTTAGAGGTGCCGATTGCATCACCATCGAATCGGTGGCCGCGATGGCGACCGAACTAGAGAAGATGCGTAACGAAGCGGACAGGTCGGGCGCGGTGGAACCTATCGGCACCGCGGCACGACGGATCGGCGGTCGTCTGAAGCCTTGGGCCACGATCTTCGAGGCTATCCGAAATGGCGCCCTGCCTTTCTGGAGCGAAGAGCCGATCACCATCGAAACGAACTGGATGCGCATGATCCTCGTGCGCCCTGAGGATATGAAGGCGTTTGATCAGGCTGCGCTCGAGCTACCCGGCGGCGGGGTCTTCGAGTCTGGCGAAGATTGTTCGCTCACGGACGCTCGGGAGATTCTCAACCTCCAAGGAATTCCGCACGCCGATCTGCGTTCCATTCTAAATGACGAGATATCCCGTCGTCGTCAGATTGGACCTCGGGTATCGGTCAGCATGAAGTCGATTCTGAAGTTGGCGGAGCAGACGATTTCCGTCGCGGAAATCTGCGCTCGTACTGGGTGGAATCAGCGGCGGGCCAAGTGGCGGCTAGCTCCGTTCCGGGGCTGCAGGACGGCGGTCGGTTGGGATCGAGCTGTCATCGAGTCGTCTGACCTCCCGCTCTGATCTAGTCCTATCCTGCCGCCGAGCCCCTCCTTGCCATTCGATGGGTCGTTCCAACTTGTATCGGCCAGAGATGGGTCGAGTTAGCTTGTCCTCCTCTAGCTTGTGCTCTCAGAGGGAGGCTGGGTCATTTCAAGATTGTGCGAGGGTTTAGCTGCTTCAAAGTGATGCCTTTTTGCAACGCAACAAAGGTGAATTAGCATCCGACTCGACGAGTCGGGGTGCCGTCATTTATTAGTCACAAATCGAGAGCAGGGCGCACCGCGAACGGCGCGGGTGCCGTGTCCGAGCAGCATGCTCAGAGGGGTATTTTTCATGCGGAAGCAGTTGTTTGCCAGCGTGGCGTTTGCCGCGCTCCTGATCCCGGGCGCGGCATACGCCCAGTCGACCGGTTCGATCGACTTCGAAGACGAAACACCGAACGAAGTCGTCGTTCGCGGCTCGCGTGACACCGACGTCGCCGGTTTCGAGAACCCGACCACGACCAAGGCAAAGGCTGTCCTGACGCAGGAATTCATCAGCCGCACCGCGCCGGGCCAGTCGATCAACGAAACGATCAACGCGTTGCCGGGCGTCAGCTTCCAGAACAACGACCCCTTCGGTTCGGCCGGCGGTACTCTGACGATCCGCGGCTTCGACTCGACCCGCATCAGCCAGACATTCGACGGCGTTCCGTTGAACGACTCGGGCAACTATTCGATCTATTCGAACCAGCAGCTCGACCCGGAACTGATTGAGCAGGTCAACGTGAACCTGGGTTCCACCGACGTCGATTCGCCGACCGCAGGTGCGACCGGTTCGACCGTCAACTATCGCACGATCCGTCCGTCGAAGGACTTCAGCGTGAAGATGGTCGGCAGCGTCGGCGACTACGACTTCTTCCGTACCTTCGGCCTGATCCAGACCGGCGAAATCTTCGCCGGCGGCCCACGCATGTTCGTGTCGGCCAGTCAGGCGCGCAACAACGTCGTGTTCAACAACATCGGCAAGATCCGCAAGCAGCAGTATAACGCCCGCATCTGGCAGGACATCGGCTCGGACGGCGACTTCGTCTCGCTGTCGGGGCATTACAACGTGAACCGCAACAACTTCCAGGGTTCGCTGCCGCTGCGTCGCGACCTGGTACAGCGTTCGGTCACCGGCACGTCGCCGAACCAGACGGTTTCTGAATCGAATCAGCGCATCGTCGGGTCGGGAAGCAACAACCGCTTCGTCCTCGATAACGAGCGGCCCTATTACGAAATCGCCCGCTGCCAGACCCAGCAGGCCGCGGTTCGCGAGACGTTCGCGCAGGTCAGCGCGAGCGGCTATAACGATCCGGACGGTGCCACGACCTGCGGTTCGACCTTCGACGAGCGCTATAATCCGTCGAACACCGGCAACTTCCGCGGTGCATCGCGCTTCACGCTGGCAGAAGGCCTCGTCTTCACCTTCGATCCTTCCTATCAGTTCGTTAAGGCGAATGGTGGCGGCACCGCCGTCGCCCAGGAAGGCTTCCGTGACGTCAACCCGACGGGCGGCACGGCGACCACCGCGCAGTGCGTCAACGCACCGGCGACCTCTGGTTACAGCTGCCAGGTCGGCTATATCGGTGGCACGCCGTATTTCGGCCGCGACCTGAACGGCGACGGCGATCTGTTCGATACCGTCCGCGTTCTCGCGCCGAACCAGACGGGTACGCGTCGCTTCGGTCTGATCTCGGGCCTGCGCTGGGATGTGTCGGACACCCAGACGCTGCGCCTGAACTACACCTTCGATCGTGCGCGTCACCGTCAGACCGGTGAAGTGAACTTCCTGCAGGCGAACGGCGTGCCGTTCGACGTCTTCCCGATCAACGATCAGGTCAAGGATGGCTCGGGCGCCGTTCTGCAGCGTCGCGACCGTCTGTCCTACGCTCTGTTGAACCAGGTGTCGGGCGAATATCGCGGCGAGTTCTTCGACGAGACGCTGGTCGTGAACCTCGGTGTGCGTGCGCCGTTCTTCAAGCGTGATCTGAACAACTATTGCGCCACGTCCAGCGCGGCCGGCTTTGTCGAGTGCTTCGGCAGCAACACCGCCGGCTTGCAGGCCTATCTCGCCAGCAATCCGACCGTGACCATCTCGGGCACCGGCGCCAGCGCCGTCACCGCGCCGATCCAGGGTCCGCAGCGTCGCGTGTTCAAGTACAACCGGGTTCTGCCGAACGTCGGTCTGACCTACAACCTGACTCGCCAGTTCCAGGTGTTCGGCAACTATTCGAAGGGTCTTCAGGTCCCGGGTACGGACAACCTGTACAATTCGTTCTTCTTCCCGCTGACGGTCGAGCAGGCCAACCCGCGGCCGGAGACGACCGACAATTTCGACGCCGGTGTACGCTTCACGTCGTCGAAGCTGCAGGCGCAGCTGTCGGGCTGGTACACCGATTACAAGGACCGTCTGGCCCAGTCCTATGATCCCGATCTGGACCGCACGCTGTACCGCAACCTGGGTCGCGTGAAGAAGTACGGTTTCGACGGCAGCATCCAGTATCAGCCGATCCGCGAGTTCAATGTCTATGCCTTCGGTTCGTACCTCGAATCCGAAATCCAGGACGATGTGCTCATCGGTCGTCTGTCCAATGGCACTGCGGTCTTCGCTCCGACCCGCGGCAAGCGTGAGGGCGGTTCGCCGGTCTACACCTTCGGCGGCGGTGCCAACGCGATGCTCGGCCCGATCGAACTCGGCGTGAACGCCAAGCGTACCGGCCCGCGCTACGTGTACGACACGAACGAGCCGGTCCGTCAGGCTCTGAGCGTCAACGGTGTTACTCAGACCTATGAGATCTTCCCGGCGAAGACTCCTGCCTACACGCTGGTCGATTTCAACGCCCGCGTGGGTCTGGACTGGGCTGGTCTCGGCAAGCAGACCTATTTCCAGTTCAACCTGCTGAACGCCTTCAACGAAACCTTCGTCGGCGGCTTCCAGGCCAACCTGAACCAGGGCCCGACGATCAACAGCACCACCGGCGCGATCACCAACTACGGCAGCCCGCCGAACGCACAGCTGGGCTATCCGCGGACCTTCATCGGTTCGCTGGTCGTCGGTTTCTAATCACTGAAACCAACACACTTCTTCCGGGCCGCCGTTCCATCAGGGACGGCGGCCCTTTTCTTTGCGCGTCGTGCGACGAACCGTTACACGCCTGACCCGTGCAGCAGCAGACGATCTTTTCCCGGCCCTTCTTCGAACAGAAAAGCCGCGCGTTCTGGATGCTCCAGGCGTTCGGCTGGTCGGGCTATCTGCTGCTGCGGGTCGTCGTCGCCGCGTCGAACAGCGTGTCGGTGGAGGGCTATCCGCCGATCTTCATCGAGGCGATCGTCGGCTATTGCCTGACGCTGCTGCTCTCCACCCTCTACGGCTATTACCGGCGCCAGCCGCGGTGGCGGGCGATCGCGCTGACCGTGGCGACGCTGCTGATCGCGACGCTGGTCTATTCGGTCATCCAGGCGTTCAACATCAGCTTCCTGCGGCCCGGCCTGGCGCGCGGGGCGGACCTGGGGATCAGCTGGGCGCTGGTCATCGGGTCGAGCTTCATCCCTTTCACCGTGCTGACCGGGTGGACCTCGCTCTATTTCGGCATCAACTGGTATCTGATCGTCGAGGAACAGGTCGACCGGATGCACCTGCTGGAGACCGAGGCTTCGTCGGCACAGTTGGCGATGCTGCGATACCAGCTGAACCCGCATTTCCTGTTCAACACGCTCAATTCGATCTCGACCCTGGTGCTGCTGAAAGAAACGCAGCGCGCCAATGCGATGCTCAGCCGGCTGTCGGCCTTCCTGCGCTATACGCTCGCCAACGAACCGACTGCGCATGTGACCGTGGTGCAGGAAGTCGAAACGCTGAAGCTGTACCTCGAGATCGAGAAGATGCGCTTCGAGAAGCGACTGCGCACCCATTTCGAGATCGACCCCGCGGTCGAGCGCGCGCGGCTCCCCTCGCTGCTGCTCCAGCCGCTGGTCGAGAATGCGATCAAATATGCCGTGACGCCGCAGGAGGAGGGGGCTGACATCTCCGTCCTCGCTCAACTCGCCGCCGAACGGGTTCGCATCACCGTGTCGGACACCGGCCCCGGCTTGAACGGCGCAAACAAGCGGCCAAGCCTGTCCACGGGGGTCGGCCTCGCCAATATCCGCGAGCGATTGGCGCAGGCGTACGGCCCCGATCACAGGTTCGAGATCCGCGCGATGCCGCAAGGCGGCTTTTCTGTGGTGATCGAGATACCATATCAGCTGGAGGAGCCGGCACGCGAGGGAGCCTGAGACCAATCAGGGGGGAATCGATCAGGGGGCAACTGATACGTTTTCGCATGATGAAAGACCGCGACGCATGACTATCCGCACCATTCTCGTCGACGACGAACCGCTGGCGATCCAGGGCCTAGAGCTGCGCCTCCAGGAATTCGACGACGTCGAGATCATCGACAAGTGCCAGAACGGGCGTGAGGCGATCAGCGCGATCAAGACGCATAAGCCCGACCTCGTCTTCCTCGACATCCAGATGCCCGGTTTCGACGGCTTTTCGGTCATCCAGGGCCTGATGGAAGTCGAACCGCCGCTGTTCGTCTTCGTCACCGCCTATAGCGATCATGCGCTCAAGGCGTTTGAGGCGCAGGCGGTCGATTACCTTATGAAGCCAGTCGACGAGGCGCGGCTGGCCGACACGCTCGACCGTGTGCGGCAGCGGCTGTCCGAGAAGCGTGGCGTCGAGGAGGTCGAGAAGCTGAAGGAAGTGCTGGCGGAGGTCGCCCCCGAGTCGGTCGACGCGATGGCCGACGGTGGCGCGATCGAGCCCTCCTCGAACCGGTTCGAAAAGCTCATCAACATCAAGGACCGCGGCAAGATCTTCCGCGTCGATGTCGATACGATCGAGGTCGTCGAGGCCGCCGGCGATTACATGTGCATCAAGACCGGCGACAACACGCTGATCCTGCGCCAGACGATGAAGGATCTGGAAAAGCGCCTCGACCCACGCCGCTTCCAGCGCGTCCACCGCTCGACCATCGTCAACCTGGACCTGGTGCGCCAGGTGAAGCCGCACACTAATGGCGAATGCTTCCTGGTGCTCGATTCCGGCGGGCAGGTGAAGGTCAGCCGGTCCTATCGCGACGTGGTGGCGCGGTTCGTTCATTGAGGCGGTTGCGCCCGTGGTAGCGTGAGAGTCCGGTCATGACAGACGCCGCCGACGTAATCGCCGTGGACCACACCGGCTTCGCCGTATCTTCTTTGGACGACGCCGTTCGGTTCTGGACGGAGGCGCTGGGTTTCACTCTTGAGCGGCAATCGGAAATGGGGGGCGACTTCCTGCATCAGGTGACCGGTGTCGATGATCCGAGTGTAAAAACGGCGATCGTCACCGGACCGGACGGCTATGCGGTCGAACTGTTGCAATATTCTCAGGGGCGCCGGAACGGGGTGATACCCAACTGCGCCGGATCGATCGGAGCGGCCCATCTGGCGCTGACGGTGACGGATATTCATGCGGCTATCGCTCGCGTGGAGGCGGCAGGATGGAAAGCCTGGGGAAGGCCGCAATCGATCCCTGCCGGTCCAAGGAAAGGGACGCTGACCGCCTATGTTTCAGGTCCCGACCATATCACGATAGAGTTCATGCAGCCGCCGGCCCTATAAGGCAAAGTGGCGCTATCGGCAGAAAGATCGCGGCTCATCACCGCGTGTCCACGGTCGCGCCGCGGTCAGGCCGCCGCAGGCCGTTCGAGAAGCCAGGCGAGTGCGGCGGTTGGGTCTTCGAACAGGCGACGGTTGCCGTCGATCGAATAGACGACGCGGCGGACCTGAAGGCGGGCGATCGCGCTGGACGTGACGACAGCGATCCTCCCCGGAATGGGGAAGTCGCGGACGCGTTGGTCCATATAGGAGACGACCTCGGCGGTCTGGACGGGATCGTCGCCCATATCCATCCGCACGAGATGGCCCGGGCCGACACGGTGCGCGGCATAGCCTGCCTGACGCTCGTCCATATAGGCTTTGGCCTGCGGCAGCGTCAGCACCGTGTGCAGGGCGGTATCGACCAGATTGATCTCCGGGCGGAAACGGACGGAGTAGCCCGACGTCGCATGCGGAAGGGTTAGGCGGAATTGCTTAGCCTATCGTAAATCCCGCCGCGCCGGCGCCTTACCCCAGAATGTGCATCCACATCGGGTCGCCCGCCAGACTCTGCGAGCCCCGCAGCTTCTCCAGCGCCTGCGCCACGCAGCGCTCCGGACCTTCGTGCGTGACGATCGCGACCAGCACATGGCCGTCGCTGTTGGCGCCGCGCTGGATCAGGCTTTCGATCGACACGCCGGCATCGCGCATCGCGGCGGCGATTTCGGCCAGCACCCCGACCTTGTCGACGACCGCGAAGCGCAGATAGGCGCGGCCGCGGCGTTCGCCGGTGTCGGCGGGGGCCGGCTTGGCGAGCGCGGAGGCGGGCATGGCGAAGGCCGAGCCGAACTCGCCGCGGGCGATGTCGATCAGGTCGGCGACGACGGCCGATGCGGTCGGCCCGTCGCCGGCGCCGCGGCCCTGGAAGAACAGGCGACCGACGAAATTGCCATCGGCGACCACGGCGTTGAGCGAGCCGGTGGTGTGCGCCAGCGGATGGTCGACCGGGACCAGATGCGGGTGAACGCGCTGGAACAGGCCGTGGGCGTCCGCCTCCGCCACGCCGACCAGCCGCACGCGGTAGCCGAGCGCGGCGGCCTCGGCGATATCGGCGGCGAGCACGTGGCGGATGCCGGTCACGGCAACGTCGCCGAACGCGGGTTGGGTGCCGAAGGCGAGCGCGGCGAGCAGCGACAGCTTGTGTGCGGCGTCGACGCCATCGATGTCGAAGCTGGGGTCGGCCTCGGCATAGCCCAGCGCCTGGGCCTCGTTCAGCACCTCGGCGAAGTCGCGGCCCTCGGCTTCCATCTTCGACAGGATGAAATTGCAGGTGCCGTTGAGGATGCCGGTCACGCGCTCGATCGCGTTGGCGGCGGCGCCTTCGCGCAGACCCTTGATGACCGGGATGCCGCCGGCGACGGCTGCCTCGAACTTCAGCGCGGTGCCCTGTGCCTCGGCGGCTTCGGCGAGTTCCAGACCGTGGTGGGCCAGCATCGCCTTGTTCGCGGTAACGAACGCCTTGCCGGCGGCCAGCGTCTTGCGCGCGAGGGTGAGGGCGGGGCCGTCCGATCCGCCGATCAGTTCGACGACGACGTCGGCGCTTTCATATTCCGCCAACGCGGTCGTGTCGTCGATCCAGTCGAAGCGGGTCAGGTCGACGCCGCGGTCCTTTGCGCGATCGCGGGCGGAGACGGCGACGACTTCAATGGCACGGCCCGCGCGACGCTTGATCAGGTCGCGGTTCGCGTCGAGCAGGCGGATGACGCCGCCGCCCACGGTTCCCAGGCCGGCCAGTGCTACGCGAAGCGGTTCGGTCACGTCAAAATCCCCCAGTCACGATCGTCATCCCGGCGAAAGCCGGAATCCAGTGCCGCAAGCGATACTGCCTGTGGCCCTGGATGCCGGATCAGGTCCGGCATGACGGTTATGGGGACGGCGTCGCCCCCGCTCGTGAGGGAGCGCCTAGCGCCTCGGCCGCATGCGGCCAAGTCCGGGCCGCCATAGAATTACTTCTTGATCAGCCCGATCTCGACCAGCCGCTCGTGCAGGTAGTCATGGCTGCTGATCGGCGTTTCATAGCGATTAGGACGATCGGCGGTGATCGTGCCCGGCAGCGTCTCGATCATGAAATCGGGCGCGGGGTGGAGGAAGAAGGGCATCGAGTAGCGCGAGAAGCCGCGGCGCTCGGGCGCCGGATTGACGACGCGGTGGGTGGTCGAGGGCAGGACATGGTTGGTCAGCCGCTGGAGCATGTCGCCGACGTTGACGACCATCGCGCCCGCCGGCGGCTTGACCGGCAGCCAGGTGCCGTTCTTTTCGAGCAGTTCCAGGCCTGCTTCCTCGGCACCGAGCAGCAGGGTGATGAGGTTGATGTCCTCATGCGCCCCGGCGCGGACTTCGGGCGCGTCGGCGGGGACCGGCGGATAGTGGAGCAGGCGCAGCACGGAATTGCCGTCCTCCACCGCATGTTCGAACCAGTCCTTGTCGAGGTTCAGGTGCAGCGCGATCGCCGACAGCAGGCGCAGGCCCGCATCGTCCAGCGCCTTGAACAGGTCGAGGAAGGTGTCGCGGAAGCCTTCCGGCCGGTCCGGCCACAGGTTGGCCGGCATGTGGCTTTCGAAGCGGTGGCCCTTCGCGAGTTCGCGGCCGACGTGCCAGAATTCCTTGAGGTCGACGTGGGTCGCGCCCTTGGCGATCTCGGTCTTGAACGGCGTATAGCCGCGCGCGCCGCCGCCGCCCTCGACGAAGAACTTGCGCTTTTCGTCTTCGGGCAGGTCGAAGAACGCCTTGGTCATCGCCCAGGCGCGCTCGACGACGTCATCGGGCACGCCGTGATTCGACACCATCGCAAAGCCGAACCGTTCGAACGATTCGCCGAGCGCACGGGCGAATCCTTGCGGGTCGGCGGCCTGTTCGCTCATGTCGAGCAGCGGAACCTGGGCCATCGGGGTGTCGAGCATTTTGGTCGTGTCCTGAGAGGTTTAGGGCGGGGGTATAGGGGCTTATTTCGATCCTCACCACCGTCATGCCGGACTTGATCCGGCATCCAGAGCCAAGAGCGACATCGCTCGCGACTTTGGATCCCCGTTTTCGCGGGAATGACAGTGGAAAGGGCGGGTCAGATCGCGTCCAGCGCGGCCTCGAAATCTGCGATTAAGTCGTCGGCATCCTCGACGCCGATCGAGATACGGACCAGCGAATCGGTGATGCCCAGCGCGTCCTTGCGCTCCTGCGGGACCGACAGATGGGTCATGCCCGCCGGGTGCGACGCCAGCGTCTCGGTACCGCCGAGGCTCACCGCCAGCTTCGCGATCTTGAGGTTGTCGAGGAAGGCGAAGGCCTCGCGCTCGCCGCCCTTCAGGTAGAGCGAGAAGGTCGAGCCCGCCCCGGTGCAGTTGCGGCGGTAGATGTCGGCCTGGCGGGCGTCGGGGCCATCCTCCAGGAAGCCGAGATAGCCGACGCGGTCGACCTTCGGATGATCGCGCAGGAAAGCGCAGACCTTCGCCGCATTCTCGCCCGCGCGGCTCATGCGCAGTTCCAGCGTTTCGAGGCTACGCAGCAGCATCCAGGCGGTGTTCGGGTCGCAGATCGTGCCGATCGTGTTACGCATCAGGCGGATGGTGTTGATGTGCGCCTTCGACCCCAGCACGCCGCCCGCGACCAGATCGGAGTGGCCGCCGGCATATTTGGTCAGCGAATAGACGACCAGGTCCGCGCCCTGCTTCATCGGTTGTGCCCACAGCGGGCCGAGGAAGGTATTGTCGATCGCGATCGGCGGGCGGTTCTCGCCGGTGAAGATCGCATCGCGCGCGGCCGCCACGGCCTCGACGTCGACCAGCGCGTTGGTCGGGTTGGCCGGGCTTTCGAGGTAGATCAGCGCGACGTCGCCGCTGGCCTTCGCTTGGCTCAGCACGCGGTCGATCTCCTCCCGCGTCGCACCGGCCGGGAAGTCGAGCCACTTCACCCCGAACTTGCCGAGGATGCGGCCGATCAGCGTCTCGGTCGCCGCATATAACGGTCCGGAATGGACGATCGTGTCGCCCGGCTTGACCATCGCCAGGAACAGGGTCGCGATCGCCGACATGCCCGACGAAAACGCCAGCGCATCCTCCGCCTCTTCCCAGATCGCCAGCCGGTCTTCCAGGATTTCCTGGTTGGGGCCGTTGAAGCGCGAATAGACGAGACCCTCGGCACCGCCCGGACGCTTGCCCGTCACGCCCTCGAAATGGCGCTTGCCCGCTGCGGCATTGGGAAAGACGAAGGTGGAGGTCAGGAAGATCGGGGGCTTGAGCGACCCTTCGCTCAGCATCGGGTCATAGCCGTGGCCCATCATCATCGTCGCCGGCTTCAGCTTGCGGCCGCCGATGGTCTTCGGGCCAGGATCGCCCTTGCCCTGCGGGGCGGGAGCGCCGGTCACGTCGGCTTCGGTCTTGTCGGCCATGCATTCTCTCCGAATTTAATTCTGAGCGAGCCTAGCCGATCGTATCAATCGTTACCAGTTAGCCCGATGATACTGATCTGCCGGCCCGCGTCGCCTTCGGCACGGTGCGTCGCGCGGCGGTAGCTGAAGAAGCGGGCTTCGTCGGCATAGGTGTCCGCCCCGACGATCTCGACCGTGCGAACCCCGGCGCGGGCGAGGCGATAGGCGACATAGCCGGCCAGGTCGAACATCGCATGGCCGGCGGTCGCGTCGCGAAAGAAGCGGTCGGCCTCTGCTTCCTCGGCGGCGAAGCGCTGGCGGAAGGCGTCGTCGACTTCGTAGCTGGCTTGCGCGATACACGGACCGACCGCGGCGACGATGCGGTCGCGGTCGGCGCCCAATGTTTCCATCGTCAGCAGCGTCGTGTCGGTGACGCCGCCGAGCGCGCCCTTCCACCCGGCATGTGCCGCGCCCACGACGCCGGCCGTCACGTCGGCGAACAGTACCGGCGCGCAGTCCGCGGTCAGGATGCCGAGCGCGATGCCGGGACGATTGGTGACCAGTGCGTCGGCATTGGGGCGGACGGCGGGATCGAAGGCGTCGAGCACCGCGACCGCATCGGCACCATGGACCTGGTACAGCCCGGCAAGCTGCGCGCCCGGCACCACCGCCTCGGTCGCGCGGCGGCGGTTCTCGGTGACCTTCGCCGCATCGTCGTGCGAGCCGATGCCGCAATTGAGGCTGGCATAGGCACCGTCCGACACACCGCCGGCACGCGTCAGGAAGCCGTGCGCGACGCCCGTAAGGGCGGTAGTGCGGATGACGGGGACGTCGGTCATGGGTTTCCCTTCGTCATGCCGGACTTGATCCGGCATCCAGAGCCAACAGCGACACGGCCCGTGACCCTGGATGCCGGATCAAGCCCGGCATGACGGGTTTGGGGTGGGCTCACAGCGCCAGCACCATCAGCCGATCCTCGTCGATCTGGTCGCCGACCGGAAAGTCGTAGCGGCCGACATCGACGAAGCCGCGTCGGGCGTAGAAGGCCTTCGCCCGGTGATTGTCGACATAGACCGACAGCGCCAGCGTATCGGCGCCTTGCCCCCGCGCGGTCGCGATCGCCCAGTCGAGCAGGGCCGGCCCGACGCCGTCGCCGTGGTGCGAGGACGATACGTACAACTGGTACAATTCGACCGCGTTCGCATCGTCCGCCTGCGGAAAGGGGAGCGCGTTGGGGCCGAGCTTCGCGAAACCGACGATCCGCCCGGCATCAGTCGCGAGCCGAATGGTGAAATCCGGGTCGCTGATCTGGCTCGGCAGGCCGTTCGGCCCGAACACTTGGTGCAGGAACGTCGCGAGGTTCTCGCTCGAATAGAGCGTCCCGAACGTCTCGGTGAAGCACGCCCGCGCCATCGCGGCGAGTTCCGGGCCGTCGCCGGGGACGGCATCGCGATAGTCGATCACGCGAACCCCGCCGGTTTGGGCCAGCCGGGCGCGGTGACGGCGATGACGCCGAACAGGTCGCCCATCTCGCCCTCGTTCACCAATCGGTTGCGCGCGACGATGACGTCGGCACCGCCCTTGACCGACAAGGTCGCGGCGCGGCCGTCGATGCCGAGCGCGCGGAGGAAATCGCCCTGGCTGACCGGGCCATGCACTTCGGCCCCCTCCGCGCGTGCCGCCTCGGCCAGCGTCGCGAAGTCGACATGCGCGGTCAGGTCGGCCTCGCCCGGCGTGTCGAACGGGTTGGCGGGGGCGTGGCCTTTCACTGCCTGCAACGTCTCGCCGATCGCGGGGCCTTCATACCCATAGTCGATGACCAGCGCCGCGCCGCCCTGCTGGACGATCCGCTGCGCCAGCGCGCGCATCGTCGCCACCCCGGCGGGCGAGATTTCGAGGATCGACCCGTCCGGCGCATCGCGCAAAGGTTCGGGAATGATCGGATCGAAAATCGTATTGCCGACCACCGGCAAGAACAGCGTGTCCTGACAGGCGACCAGCCGCTCGCGCCAGCCGTCGAGCGTCTTCACCAGCTGGCGGATCGGCAGGGCGTCGAAGAATTCGTTGGCGACGCAGATCAGCGGGCGGTCGTCGGGCAGGCCGACGATGTCCATGCACCATTCGGCCGCCGGCACCCGCTTCGCCTGTTCGGCGCGGAGCACGGGCGAGGTTTCGACGAACTGCACGCCCGGCGTGAAGCCTGCCTTCCCCATCACGCGCAGTGCATCGGCCGCCAGCGTGCCGCGTCCGGGACCGAACTCGACATAGTCCGCCGCCGGCTTCCCGGCGCGTGTCCACAGGTCGGTAATCCAGGCGCCGGCCAGCTCGCCGAACATCTGGCTGATCTCGGGCGCGGTCGTGAAGTCGCCACGCGTCCCCAGCGGATCGCGCGTCGCATAATAATGCGCGTTCGCCGCACCCATGAACTGCGACAGCGAAATCGCGCCACCCAAAGTGATCGCGCGCGCCAGCCGCTCGGGCAGCAACTCCTCCGCCGCGTTCTGCGCGCGGGCGGCAGGATCGGGCGTCAGCTCGCTCACGCGATGCTCGGCCCGCCCGCGATCGGCTCGACGCGGGTGCGGCGCCCCTTGGCGGTCCACATCAGGTAGATGCCGATCACGATCATCGGCAGGCACAGGATCTGGCCCATGTGCAGCACATTGGCGAAGAAGGTACCTTCGAATTGGCGGTCGGGTTCGCGGAAGAATTCGATCAGCAGGCGCGCGGTGCCGAAGAAGGCGAGGCCGAAGCCGGTCAGGAAACCGGGCTTGTAGCGCGCATCGGTCCGCCAGAAGAGATACGCCATGATCAGGAAGGGGATCAGCCCCTCGCCGAACGCTTCGTACAGCTGGCTGGGGTGGCGCGCCGGATCGGCGCCGAATTCGACCGTGCGCGGGAAGACGATGGCCCAGGGCACGTCGGTGGGCTTGCCCCACAATTCGCCGTTCACGAAATTGGCGAGCCGGCCGAAGAACTGGCCGATCGACGCGACGCAGCCGACATAGTCGAGCACGCGCAGCATCTGCAGATTCTCGCGCCGGCACACCCACCAGATGGCGGTCATCAGCCCGACCAGCCCGCCGTGGAACGACATGCCCCCGTCCCACAGGCGCAGGATGCTGACCGGCTCCAGCAGCATCTTCGGCGCATAGAACAGCACATAACCGATCCGCCCGCCGAGGATGATGCCGAGCGTCGCATAGAAGGCGAGATCGTCGACATGCCGTGCCGCCATCGGCGCACCGGGCTGGCGCACCAGCTTCATCAGATACCACCAGCCGATGAGGATGCCCGAAATATAGGCGAGCGAATACCATTTCAGCGTGAAGAAGCCGAGGTCGAGCGCGATCGGGCTCAATCCCAGGTCCTCGTACCGGATATGACCGGCGGCGGCGTTGGCGAGCATGGGCAGCAGCAAGGGGATGCATTCCCGGAGAATTGTTGTTGTGGGTGCTCTAGGGTCCAAACCCAATCAATCCAATGGCCGTGATTGCCCTATCGTGTTCGTCCGGCAAGAAGCGTGGTGCAGCAGGTAGCGGCGCTACCTGCAAGGCTCGCGGCCGGGCCCCCGCAAAGTAGTACTTTGCGGGGTACCCCGACGCAGACCGGCGGACGCGATAGGGCAACCGCGTAGGGCACCCATCAAAGTATTACTTTGATGGGACCCGGGAGCGGCGGGCCGATTTTGGCCCAGGGCTGCGTCGCTCGTCGGTCACGATGCAATAGCATCGCTCCACTCCTCGCTTCTTGCCCTGAACCAAAATCGGCTCCGTCACGGCCGTTGGATTGATTGGGTTTGGACCCTAGCGAGCGCGGGCGGCGGGCGATAGAGCGGGGTGGATGCTGGTCCGCACCTTCAACACAACCCACCGTGCTCCCGCGCAGGCGGGAGCCCAGGGTAATGAAGGTGATCGCTCGTGGCCCTGGGCTCCCGCCTGCGCGGGAGCACGATGTGATGCAGCTTAGCCGCCGCGCGATCCTGGCCGGTGGCGCGGTCGTCGGTGTCGCCGTCGCGTGGCAGGTCTGGCCGCGCGCGGAACAGGCTGCGCTGCCGACGGCTGATGGCGAGACCGCGTTCGGCGGCTGGATCAAGATCGGCAAGGACGGGCATGTCGTCGTCGCCGTGCCGCAATGCGAGCACGGACAGGGCGTGTACACCGCACTCGCGCAGATCGCGGCCGACGAACTGGGTGCCGACTGGCGGACGGTCGGCGTCGAAGCGTCGCCCGAAGCTGCACTCTACGCCAATCCGCTGGGGGCGGAGGCTGTGCTGGGCAAGGACGGCGGCTGGCTCGCGCAGGCGGCACCGATGCTGACCGGCGGCTCGACGTCGATTCGCCAGTTCGAACGCCCGGTGCGCACGGCCGCGGCGGGGGTGCGGTCGTTGTTGTGCAAGGCGGCGGCGCGGGAGTGGGGGGTCGACTGGCAGACCTGCCTGACCCGCGACGGCTTCGTCGTGGCAGGTGATCGCCGTGCCCGGTTCGGCGACCTGGCGGTGGCGGCGGCGGGCGAAGCCTTGCCCGCGACGCCGCAACTGCGCGTCGGTGACGAGGGGCGGCTGACCGGTACGGCGGCGCCGCGGCTCGATGCCCCGTCGAAGGTCGACGGCAGCGTCAATTTCGCCGGCGACATCCGCCTGCCGAACATGGCGTTCGCCAGCGTTCGGCAGGGGCCGTTCGGCGACAGCCGGCTGGTCCGCTACGACACCGCCGCGGCCGACCGGGTGCCGGGCGTGTCGCGCGTCATCGCGACCGATCGCTGGATCGCGGCGATCGGAGATACCTGGTGGGCGGCCAACCGCGCGCTCGAGGCGCTTGCCCCGCGGTTCGAGACGCCGGGGCCGCTCGTCGACGATCGCAGCATCGCCGTCGCTCTGGATGCCGCCCTCGCCGGGGAGGGCAAGCAACTGGCCGGGGCGGGCGACGTCGCCGCGGCTTTGGCAGGAGGGCGCGCATTCCGGGCCGAGTATCGCGTCGCCGCTGGTGTGCCCGCCGCGCTCGAACCGGTGACCGCGACCGCCAGCTATGAGCATGGCAAGCTGGTGCTGTGGATGGCGACGCAGGCGCCCGGCCTGGCCCGCGCCGCTGCTGGGCGAACGCTGGGGATCGCGGCGGGCGACGTCGTGCTCCACCCGATGATGGCGGGCGGATCGTTCGGCGCGGCGCTGGAAGTGACGGTCGCCGAACAGGTCGCGCACCTGGCGCGCGAACTCGGGCGGCCGGTCCAGCTGACATGGTCGCGGGCCGAGAGCCTGATGCACACGCCGGTCCGCGCTCCCGCACGGGCCCGGATGACCGCGCGGCTCGGCGCGGGCGGGATGGTCGCTGCATGGCGGACGGAGATCGCGACGCCGCCGGTCGGTCCTGCGCTTCGCAGCCGGCTGACGGGGACCGCGGCCCCCGGCGCTATCGCCGACCCGGTCGCGATCGACGGCGCGGCACCGGCCTATCGCATTCCCGCGCTCGCCATCGCGCATCACCCGGCCGACATCGGCGTGCCCGTCGGCTATACCCGCGGCGGCGCGCATATCGCGTCCTGCTTCTTCACCGAATCCTTCGTCGACGAACTCGCACGCCGATCCGAATCGGAGCCGCTGTCCTATCGCATCGCCATGCTCGGCGGCGCGCCGCGGCTGGCGCGATGCCTCTCGACCGTCGCTTCGCTGGGGGGCTGGCAGGGCGGGACGCCGGGCAGCGGTCAGGGGATCGCCTGCCATGCGATGGCGGGTTCCTATATCGCACTAATGGTCGAGGGCGGTCTGGGCGACGGCGGGGTGCCGCGGGTCGAGCGGATGGTGGCCGCGGTCGATGTCGGCCATGCGATCAATCCCGATCTGGTCCGGCAACAGATCGAGGGCGGGCTGATCTACGGCCTGGCGGCGGCGGTGGGGGCGTCGACCGGCTATTCGGGCGGGCTGGCCGACGTTCGATCGCTGCGCGACCTCCAGCTGCCGCGCCTCGCTTCCAGCCCCGACATCACGGTCGAGCTGATCGACAGCCGCGCCGACGCCGGCGGTTCGAGCGAACTCGCCGTGCCGGTCGTCGCGCCAGCGCTCGCCAACGCTATCTTCGCCGCCACCGGGCGGCGCATCAGGACACTCCCATTATGATCCCTGCCGGCCATCCGCCGATCCCGCCCGCGAAGGTCGGCGTGCTGCTCATCAACCTCGGCACGCCCGACGGCGCCGACGCGCGCGCGGTGAAGCGCTATCTCGGCGAATTCCTGTCCGACCGCCGCGTCGTCGAGATTCCGCAGATCGTCTGGCAGCCGATCCTGCGCGGCATCATCCTGACGACCCGCCCGAAGAAGTCGGCGCATGCCTATAGTCAAGTCTGGACCGATGCCGGCTCGCCGCTCGCCGCGATCACCGCGCAGCAATCTGCGGCATTGCAGGGCGCCTTCGGGGATGGCGTAATCGTCGACTGGGCGATGCGCTACGGCAATCCGGCGATCGCCGACCGGATCGCGGCGCTGAAGAGCCAGGGGTGCGAGCGCATTTTGCTCGCCCCCCTCTATCCGCAATATTGCGCCGCGACGACCGCCACCGCCAACGACAAGGCGTTCGCCGCACTGGCCGCGATGCGCTGGCAGCCCGCGGTGCGCACGCTGCCGCCCTATCATGACGATCCGCTCTACATCGATGCCCTGCGCCAATCGGTCGAGGCTGGATTACAAGCTATTGATTTCGAACCAGATATTCTGCTCGCGAGCTTCCACGGCATGCCACAGAGGACGCTCGAACTCGGCGACCCCTATCACTGCCACTGCCGCAAGACCGCGCGACTGCTCGGGGCGGCACTTGGGCGTGAACTTCGTGTGACTTTCCAGTCGCGCTTCGGCCGGGCCAAGTGGCTGGAGCCGGCGACCGACACCACGCTGGAGGCGCTGCCGGGCGAAGGCAAGCGCAAGGTCGCGATCGTCGCACCGGGCTTTTCCGCCGACTGCCTGGAGACGCTGGAGGAACTCAGCATCCGCGGGCGCGAAAGCTTCGAGGGCGCCGGCGGCACCCATTTCGCCTATCTGCCGTGCCTCAACAGCAGCGACGTCGGCATGGCTATGTTGCGCAGCATCTTGTCGCGGGAACTTGCGGGCTGGGTATCGCTACCGTAGCGTAAACGTCGATCATAAAAAGGAGAGGACTGCATGGCACGCGTCGCAATCGTTACCGGAGGTACCCGCGGCATCGGCGAGGCCATCAGCCTTGCCCTCAAGGACATGGGCATGACCGTCGCCGCCAACTATGCCGGCAACGAAGAGCGCGCCCGCGACTTCACCGAGCGGACGGGCATCAAGGCGTACAAATGGGACGTCGCCGACTATGACGCGTGCCAGGCCGGCGTGCAGCAGGTGGCCGACGACCTCGGCCCGGTCGACGTCGTCGTCAACAACGCCGGCATCACCCGCGACGGCACGATCCTGAAGATGACCTACCAGATGTGGAAGGAGGTCATGGACACCAACCTCGGCGGCTGCTTCAACATGGCGAAGGCCGTGTTCCCCGGCATGCGCGAGCGCAAATGGGGCCGGATCGTCAACATTGGCTCGATCAACGGGCAGGCCGGTCAATATGGCCAGGTCAACTATGCCGCGGCGAAGAGCGGTATCCATGGCTTCACCAAGGCGCTGGCGCAGGAAGGCGCGCGGGTCGGCGTGACGGTCAACGCGATCGCACCGGGCTATATCGACACCGACATGGTCGCGGCGGTGCCGGCGGACGTGCTCGAGAAGATCGTCGCCAAAATCCCGGTCGGCCGGCTGGGCCAGGCGACGGAAATCGCGCGCGGCGTTGCCTTCCTGTGCTCGGAAGAGGGCGGGTTCGTGACCGGATCGACGCTGAGCATCAATGGCGGGCAACATATGTACTGACGGACGCAGGCGCGTCGCCCCGGCACGAGCCGGGGGACGGCGCCGGTGCAAGGCTGCGTGCAGCCAAGCAGCGCCCGGCACGGCCGGCGAGCCGCCAGGCTCGTCCGACGACGCGGGATTTACTCCCGCGTCGGGGCCGGTGGGTCGGGAAAACCGGGTCACACACCCCCGGACAGCGGCAAAGCCGCTGCCCCCACGTCGAACGGGCTCGGCGGATGCCGACCCCGCCGGCCGGTCGGCGCGCCGCGCTTCGCGCACCGGCGCGGACGTAGCCGCGCCTGCGCGCCGACACGGTTCGAGGGCCGATTCCTCGCGGAACCGGCCCCCGCCCCCGATACGCCACCCGGGGGTTCGTTTCCCGCTGCTACGCAACGCACGGGAAAGCTCTGGAATTTCGTGAGGGGCTAGGCGGACAGCGGCAAAGCCGCTGTCGTCGGTCGGGCCGCCCGATGGCGGCCCGCCGGCCGGTTCGCGCTACTCGCTGCGCGAACCGGCGCCGTCGCTAGCGCCGACGCGCCTTAGCGCGAGCGGACACAACCGCGCGGCGGGTCCGCCTTGTCGATCGCACGACCCGCGACCGCACCCAGTGCACCGCCCAGGATCGCACCCAGCGTCCGGTCACCGCGACCCGCCAGCGCATTGCCCGCCAGGCCGCCCGCGATCGCGCCGATCACCGTGCCGCCGTCACCGTCCTTGCACGGGTGCGAACCGCGGGTCGCATAGCGGCGATCGTTGCCACGATAGTTGCGGTAGCCGCGATCATAGCCGTAACCGTCATTATAGCCGCGGTCATAACCGTAGCCGCCGTAGCGCTGGGCCATCGCGGGGGTGGCTGCCAGGCCGCCGGCCAGGGTTGCGAACGCGGCACCGGCGAGCGTCAGTTTCTTGAACATCATGTTTCTCCTCGCGTCTTCACTCTCGTCCGGCGGCTTTCGATTCGGATCGTCGCCTTCGACAGACAGGTGATTCGCATATCGGCGGTGGCGCTTCGCTGAATGCGGCTGTTATCGTTCGTTCAGCGAAACGGGCTTCCGCCCGCGCCCGCGCACGGTAGGAGGGGCGGTGCGCATCCTGCTGATCGTCCTGGCCGTGTTGGTACTGCTTCCGTCGTGGAGCGGTGACGAGCGGCTGCCGCTGTTCGACCGTGTCCCGGACGTCACCGCAACCCCGGTCCCGCTATCGACCGCACGGCCGACGCTTAGACGCCTGGGCCCGCTCACCTATCTGGGCGGCGTCCAGCTGAGCAGTCGCACCTGGGCGTTCGGCGGCTACTCGTCGCTGCTGGTCCGGGGGAATCGCTTCCTGTTGCTGAGCGACGGCGGGCTGACCCTGCGGTTCACGATGGGTGACGACTGGCGACCGCACGCCATCAGCGTCGGGACACTGCCCGCGGGTCCGGGCACCGGCTGGCGCAAGCAGGAGCGCGACAGCGAATCGATGATCGCCGATCCGCGGACCGGCGAGTTGCTGGTCGGGTTCGAGCGCTACAACGAGCTCTGGCGATACGATGCCGGCCTGACCCGAGCGATTCGCCACCACGCCCCGAGCGCGATGGGACGCTGGCCGAGGAACGGCGGAGCGGAGGCGATGGCGTCGCTGCGCGATGGCCGCACCCTCGTCTTCTCCGAGGATAGGGATGCGCCGGGCGGTATCGGCAAGGAGGCGCTGATCTTCGCGGGCGATCCGACCGACCCGGCTGTGTTGCCCGAGCGCTTCACCTTCGTCCCGCCGGACGATTATATCCCGACCGATGCCGCGGTCTTGCCCGATGGTCGCCTGCTGGTGCTGGTCCGCGGCTTTGCGCTGTTCGACCTGTTCACCGCCAAGCTGGTGCTGGTCGACCCGGCAACGATTCGCACTGCTGCGAGCGTGCGGGGGCGGGAGATCGCCAGCTTCACCGGCGACGTGATCCACGACAATTTCGAAGGGCTGGCAGTGACGCGCGAAGGCGACGCGACGATCCTCTGGGTACTGTCCGACGACAACGGCCTGAACCCGATCCAGCGGACGCTGTTGCTCAAGTTTCGATTCGACGGGTGATCGTCATCCTGACGAACGCAATATCTTGAGCATCGAGCGGCTTATCAGGCTCACCTGTTACCGTTCGTGCTGAGCGAAGTCGAAGCACAGGAGTCCCGCCCCCCTTCGACTTCGCTCAGGGCGAACGGGTCAGCACAAAGACTTGGTGCTCTAAGATTCTAACGAGCCAAACCATCCTGCCCCGGAGCACAGCTACGCGATACACACCTCACGCACACGCGAAGCGCCGCCCCGACGCGAGTCGGGACGGCGCTTCGAGAAATCGATATGCGCCGACGTCGAGCGTCGGCGCAGGCGCGTTACGCGGCCTTGGTCTCGCCCAGCTTCTTGACGACGTCGCGCTTCAGGCGACGCGCGCGCAGCGAAAGGTCGGTGTCGCGCGTCTTGACCAGCCAGTTGTCGAGGCCGCCGTTGTGCTCGACCGAGCGCAGACCGTGGGTCGACACGCGCAGGCGCACGCTGGTGCCCAGCGCGTCGCTGATCAGCGTCACGTTCTGCAGGTTCGGCAGGAACGTCCGCTTGGTCTTGTTGTTGGCGTGGGAGACATTGTGGCCCACCTGCCGGCCCTTGCCGGTCAGCTCGCAAATGCGCGACATCGCTGTAAATCCTGATCTGCCAAAGGTCGAAGACGACCCGGAAAGGCCGCGCCCCTAGCGCAGGGTGCCCGATGCGTCAACCGATTCACGCCGACGCGATGCAACTTAGCACGCCGCGGCGACGTTTGGTTACGCGAACGATTCGAATTGGGGAGACGGTACATGCGCGCGTTGCTGGTTCTGCTGGGTCTGGCTGTGGTCGTGGTCATCATCCTGATGTCGCTGGGCATGATCTCCATCGACGGTGGCCGCCTGCCGCGAGTCGCGGTCGAGGGCGGACAGGCGCCCAAGGTCGATGTCGGCACGATCGACGTCGGTACGGTCAACAAGACGGTGCAGGTGCCGGTGGTCGACGTAAAGAAGGCCGGCAACACCACCGTCACGCCGCAATGAGGGCGAGTGCGGGCCAGTTGATCGCGGCCGTGCTGGTGCCACCGCTAGCGGTGTTCCTGAGACACGGGATCGGCCGCGACTTCTGGATCGCCTGCGTGTTGACCATCGTCGGCTTCCTGCCCGGCATGGCCTTCGCGCTCTGGATGGTCCTGCGCGGCACGGGTGACGGAACGCCCGCCGCCGTCTAGACCGGCGGGCGATGTTCCCGCTCCCGCCCCCGATGCGCGCCGCGCTCGATGCCGCTGCGAAAGCCGCGCAGGCGGGGGAGGTGCCGGTCGGCGCGGTGGTCGTGCGCGGCGGGGACGTCATCGCGGTCGCGGCCAATGCGCCGCGCGCGCTGCGCGACCCCACTGCGCACGCCGAGATGCTGGCGATTCGCCGGGCGGCGGCTGTGCTGGAACGGGACCGGCTCGACGACTGCGACCTTTGGGTGACGCTGGAGCCGTGCGCGATGTGCGCGGGCGCGATCGCGCATGCCCGGATCGTGCGGCTCTATTACGGCGCGAGCGACGCGAAGGGCGGGGCGGTGGAGCATGGGCCACGCTTCTTCGGTCAGCCGACCTGTCATCATCGGCCGGAGGTCTATTCGGGGATCGGCGAGCGCGAGGCTTCCGACCTGCTGCGGGGGTTCTTCGCGGCGAGGCGATGATTTTTCACGCAAAGGCGCAAAGGCGCGAAGATAAGACAGCAGGAGCAAGCGGGGTTTTCCCCCGACCCTCTGTGAACGACCCGCTCCTTCCTGAAAGCTCTTACTCTTTGCGCCTTCGCGCCTTTGCGTGAACCAACCTTCTGCTCGACCATCCTGACCGGGAACGGGTTTGCCTCCGGCGCGTAGGTCTTGCATCCTCTCACCCGTCCACCCGCCGGAAGCGCGGGGGACGCCGCAAATGAAGGAGCAAACATGTTCGGAGGAATTATCGCCGCGCTGCTCACCGGAGCGGCCGCGGCCGGTGCCGTATCGGCCGACGTCGGCCACAGCCATAATGTGCGGATCGACCATCACCGTGGTCCGGTCGACGCCGAGTATCGCAGCAGCGTGACGATCACCCATCGCCAGATCGGTGCGGTGACACCGGGACGCGCGGGATCGACGCTGCGCTGTCTGTGGCGCGCTGACATGACGGTCGAGCGCGATGCGCGGCATGCCGCCGGTACGATGACGCGCACGATGACGCGCGACGGCGCGCTGACGGGCTCGCGCCCCGGCTGGTGCGATGGTGCCAAAGCTGCGATCGCCCGCGATGTGGCGATCCGCGGCACGGTCTTGCGCGATCATCTGGTCGCGATGGCCGAGCAGGATCGGGCGGTGCTGACCGCGGAAGTCGACCGCCTCCACGACACGGCACACGGCGCGTGAGGCGTTTCGGATTGTTGGCCGCCGGCGTCGCGAGTGTCCTCGCGGGCACTCCGGCGCTTGCCCAGTCGGTGCCGAGCGTCGGCGTCGAGGCTGCCACCGACGAAGTCCGCCGGGGCTTGAGCTGGAGCGACGGACGCGGCGCACTGTCGGCCGATATCGCGTCCGACATTGCCGGATTCGATGCCTCGGCGCGCGTGGTGACGACACGCGACTCGGCCCGACATGCCGGCGCGGATGCCGTCGTCGATCTGGACGTTGGGGGCGGCTTCGACCTCGGCGCGCTGCGGTTGCGCGCGTCGGTGACCGGGCATCTCTTCGCGGGATCGGCGATCGGTGCCGATTATGTCGAGTTGGGCGGGGCGGGCAGCTACACGCTCGGCCCCGTCACGCTGGATGCCGGCGCGAAGTACGCGCCCGGCCAGCGTTCGATCGGCGGCGACAACCTCTACCTCTATGCCACCGCCTCCGGTGCGATCATCGGCACGCCGCTGACCGCGACTGCTGGAATCGGGCGGACGAGCGGTAGTACCGACGATCCTGTCCGCGCCGCGCGGCTGCGGCCGGCAGGCGACTATACCGACTGGCGGCTGGGTCTGTCCTATGTGCTGCGGCCGGTGACGGTCTCGGTCGACTATGTCGCGACGAACATCGACGACCGGCGAATGGTGTCGCCCCTTGCCGATCCCGATCATGTGGGGGACCGGTTCGTGGGGCGGGTCAGGGTCGCGTTCTGAGCGGCGAATCGGGGGGAGGGGAGCGTGACGCTCCCCTCCGACGCTTCTACCCCTCGCGCGTCACGGGCACGATCTTGATCTCCACCCGCCGATTCGCCGCGCGGCCGTCTTCGGTCGCGTTGGAGGCGATCGGCTGGCTCTTGCCGAAGCCGCGCGTGCCGAGCCTGGCCGATTCGACGCCGCGCCCGGCCAGATAGTCGGCGACGGCGGTCGCCCGGCGCTCGGACAGGGTCTGGTTATACGCGTCGCTCCCGGTCGAATCGGTATGGCCGTACACATCGACATAGGTCTGGCGGTACTCGCGCAGCACATCGGCGACCTGGTCGAGCGTCGGGCGGAACTGCGGCGCGATGTCGGCGCGGTCGTAGCCGAAGGTGATGCCCGACGGCATGTTGAGTACCAGCTCGTCACCCTGGCGGATCACCTGCACGTCGGTGCCCGCCGTCCGCGCGCGCAGGTCACGTTCCTGTTTATCCATATAAGCACCAATACCCGCCCCGGCGAGCGCGCCGATGCCCGCGCCGACGATCTTCTCGGTCCGGTCGCGCCGTCCGCCGACCAGATCGCCGAGCAGATAGCCGCCCACCGCGCCGCCGATGCTGCCGATCCCGGCCTTGGAAATGCGGCGCTCGCCCGTCTCGGGATCGGTCACGCACGCGCTGGTCAATGTCATCGCGCTCAGCCCCGCGGCCAGCAGCAATTTCGATCGAAACATCTTATCCTCCTTTGCAAGTGGCGGCCCCAACCGCTCTTCGGCACTCTTGTTCCGCAAGCGAACTGAACCTCAGATGACATGATCGGTTGTGCTGGCGACGCATCCGCGGATAAGAGGGGTCAGAACACGTCCATGAACGCGCTTCCCCCCTTTCCCTGGATCGATGTCGTCATCATCCTCGCGCTCGTCGCGCTGAACGGTGTGTTCGCGATGAGCGAACTGGCGATCGTCTCGGCACGCAAGGCGCGGCTGGAGGCGATGGCCAAGGTCGGCAAGCGCGGCGCGACCGCAGCCATCCGCCTCGCCGCGGACCCGGGCAAGTTCCTGTCGACCGTCCAGATCGGCATCACGCTGATCGGCATCCTGGCCGGCGCCTATTCTGGCTCCAGCCTCGGCATGCCGACCGCCGCTCGCATCCAGGCGTTGGGCGTATCGCCGGAAACGGCGGAGACGATCGGTTTCGCCATCGTCATCGGCCTCACCACCTTCGCCTCGCTGATCGTCGGCGAGCTGGTGCCCAAGCAGTTCGCGTTGCGCAGTCCGGAGCCGATCGCGGCGCTCGTGGCGCTGCCGATGACCTATCTCGCGGTCGTTACCAAGCCGGTGGTGTGGCTGCTCGATTCGACCAGCGGTCTGATCTTCAAGCTGCTCGGCCTCAACCGCGAATCGGAAAATCAGGTGACCGCGGAGGAGCTGCACCTGATCGTCGCCGAGGCGTCGAAGTCGGGTGTGATCGAGGAGCATGAGCGCACGATCATCTCCGGCGTCGTACGGCTGGCCGACCGCCCGGTGCGCGAGGTCATGACGCCGCGGACCGCGGTCGAATGGCTGGACGCCGACCTGTCGGATGCGGACCTGCGCGCGCGCCTCGTCGAATCGCCGCATACCCGGCTGCCGGTCGCCGAAGGGTCGGTCGACGCGGTGATCGGCGTCGTCCAGGCGCGCGACATCGTCGAGGCGATGGTGCGCGGGCACAGGCTCGACGTGCGGGCGCTGATGAAGTCGGCGCCGGTGCTGCCCGATCAGCTCGACGCGATGGACGCGCTCGTCGTCCTGCGCCGTGCCGAAGTGCCGATGGGCCTGGTCCACGACGAGTACGGCCATTTCGAAGGTGTGGTGACGCCCGCCAACCTGCTCGCCGCGATCGCCGGCGAGTTCGTGTCGGATGTCGACGAAGGAACCGAGCGGATGGTCGTCGAGCGCGAGGACGGGTCGCTGCTCGTCTCCGGCGCGATGCCGGCCGATGCGCTGGCCGAGCGGCTGGGCTTCGACCTCGACGAAGACCGCGACTTCGCGACCGTGGCGGGGCTTGCACTCGCTATCCTCAAGCGACTGCCCGAAGAGGGCGAGACGTTCGACAGCCAGGGCTGGCGCTTCGAGATCGTCGACATGGACGGGCGCAAGATCGACAAGCTGCTGGTGTCGCGGGACGGATAAGTCGTCAGGTCGGGGCGTATTCCGCCAGGAAACCACAGGCCGGGCACCGCCACGTCTCGATCTCGATCTGCATCCGGCCGGTGGTCTTGACCCCGGCCCACAGGCTCGTCTCGGGCTCGCCCTCGATCCACTGCGCGACCTTGCGCGATCCATAGCCCTCGTCGACGACGAAACCGCGCTGCATCGTCGTGCGGCAGGCCAAACAATCGCGTGTCACCGTCATAGCCTGCCGAACGCCGCTTCAAACCCTGCGCGATCGTCGTTCGCGAGATAGCCCGCCTGTTCGATCCAGCGGTCCCGTGTCATGCGGCCCTGGAAGCTGCCGAGCTGGGCGTCGAGCGCTTCCGCCTCGTGCGCCGACAGCGCTGCGATCTCAGCATAGGTCGTGATGCCCAGATCGTTCAGCCGCGCGGCCAGCTTCGGGCCGACACCCTTCAGCCGGGTCAGGTCGTCGCCAGTGGTCGCCGGCGGCTCGGGCGGGGTCGCCAGGTCTGCCGCGACCGTAGCCGGCGCCGGATCGAACGGCGCGGCGGTCGCGACGACGGGCGTGTCGTCACCGGCCAGCGGCGGGGACGGGGCGACGGCGTGCGGGGCAGGCGTGGGCGTGGCGACGGCGATTGGCTCGGTTTCCGGGGCTGGCGGCGGTGTCTCGTCCAGCGCCGTCGTGCGCGGCGCGCTCGTGACGGCGGGCGCGTCGTCTGCGCGATCGACGATCTGCGTCTCGACCGCCTTGCGCCGGCGCTTCAACTTCGCGCCGTGGGCGATGACGATGATCGCCAGCACCACGCCGATCGCGATCAGGATCAGGTTCGTCGTCGTCAGCCAGCTTGCGTCGCTTGTCATCGTGATCCCTCTGTTCGGTATCGTTCCGGTCTAACGCAGCTCAGCGCGTTTCGCCGCCTTCACGCGCCACCTCGCGCCAGCCGATGTCGCGGCGCGCGAAGCCGGTCGGGAAGTCGATCGCGTCGACTGCGCGGTAGGCTGCGGCCTGAGCCTCGGCGACGGTCGGGGCGCAGGCGGTGACGGCCAGCACGCGGCCCCCCGCGGCGACCAATGCGCCGTCACGCGCGGCGGTGCCGGCCTGGAAGACGATGGCGCCGTCCGCCTCCGCCGCCGCAATGCCGTCGATCGTCCCGCCCGCCGCCGGCGTCCCCGGATAGCCGTTCGCTGCCATCACCACCGTCAGCGCGACATCGTCCCGCCACCCGGCCGACACCCGGTCGAGCGTCCCCTTGTCGGTCGCGATCATCAACTCCAGCAGGTCGCCGTCCAGTCGCGGCATCAGCACTTCGCATTCGGGATCGCCGAAGCGCGCATTATATTCGATCAGCTTCGGCCCGTCCGCGGTCAGCATCAGCCCGGCATAGAGCACGCCCTGGAACGGATGCCCGACCCGCGCCATCGCCGCGACGGTCGGCCGGACGATCTCCTCGATCGCCCTGGCCTCCAGTTCGGGCGTCAGGACCCGCGCCGGCGAATAGGCGCCCATGCCGCCGGTGTTCGGTCCGGTATCGCCGTCGCCGACGCGCTTGTGGTCCTGCGCCGAACCGAAGGGTAGCAGGTGCGTGCCGTCGGTCAGCACGAACAGGCTTGCCTCCTCACCCTCAAGGAACTCCTCGATGACGGCTTCGGCGCCGCTCGCTCGGAACAGGTCGACCAGCGCGGCATCCGCTTCGTCCGCGGTGGTGGCGATGGTGACCCCCTTCCCCGCGGCGAGGCCATCGGCCTTGATGACGACCGGTAGCCCGAATTCCGCGATCACCGCGCGTGCGCCGTCGAGCGCGCGGACGCGTTCGTAGCGCGCGGTCGGGATATTCTCGCGCGCGCACAGGTCCTTGGTGAAGCCCTTCGACCCCTCCAACTGTGCGGCGACCTTTCCGGGGCCGAACACGCCGACTCCCATCGCGCGCAGATTGTCGGCCAGTCCGGCGACCAAGGGCGCTTCCGGCCCGATCACCACGAAGCCGATGTGCTTCGACCGGCAGAAGTCGACGAGCCCCCTGTGGTCGGCCAGGCTCAGGTCGACGCATTCGGCGTGTTGCGCTATTCCCGGATTGCCGGGTGCGGCATAAAGCCGAGTCAGGCCGGGCGACTGTACGAGCTTCCAGGCGAGCGCGTGCTCCCGGCCACCCGATCCCAACAGCAGGACATTCATGGCCGATCCCTTCCTCGACGACGCAGCAACCGGCCGGCTGGTAGCCGAGGCGGCGCCGGGCAGCAACGCGCCCGATATGTCGGTCAGCGAGCTTTCGGCACGGCTCAAGCGAACCGTCGAGGGCGCGTTCGGCCATGTCCGCATCCGTGGCGAGATTTCGGGCTGGAAACGCGCCGCTTCCGGCCATTGCTATCTCGCGTTGAAGGACGACGCGGCCGTCATCGACGGCATCATCTGGCGGGGGGCCGCCTCCGCGCTGCCGTTCCAGCCTGCCGATGGCGTGGAGGTGATCGCGACCGGCAAGCTCACCACCTACCCCGGTCGATCGAAATACCAGATCGTCATCGAGCGGATGGAACTGGCCGGCGAAGGCGCGCTGATGGCCCTGCTGGAGAAGCTGAAGGCGAAGCTGGGCGGCGAAGGGCTGTTCGACGCGAGCGCCAAGAAGGCGCTGCCGTTCCTGCCCAGGGTCATCGGCGTCGTCACGTCGCCCACGGGCGCCGTCATTCGCGACATCCTGCATCGGTTGGAGGATCGCTGCCCGACCCATGTCCTGGTCTGGCCGGTCAAGGTGCAGGGGCCGGGGTCGGCCGACGAAGTGGCGGCGGCTGTCCGCGGCTTCGACGCGATCCAGCCCGGCGGGCCGGTGCCGCGGCCCGATCTTGTCATCGTCGCGCGCGGTGGTGGCTCGATCGAGGATCTGTGGTCGTTCAACGAGGAAGTCGTCGTCCGCGCGGTCGCCGGTTGCTCGATCCCGATCATCTCCGCGGTGGGGCACGAGACGGATACCTCGCTGTGCGACCATGCCGCCGATCTGCGCGCGCCCACTCCCACCGCCGCCGCCGAGATCGCGGTGCCGGTGAAGGCCGACCTCATCCACACGCTCAAGACCTATGGCCTGCGCACCGAACGCTGCGCGCGCCGCTATCACGAGCGCGGCGGTGAGCGGCTGGCGGCGCTGGTCCGTGTCCTGCCGCGGCGCGATGCGATCCTGGGGCCGCAGCGGCAGAAGCTCGACGATCTCGCCGGGCGGCTCGGTCTTTCGCTCGAACGTCGCCTCGGTGCTGCGCGTCGCGAGCTCGATCGCTCGGCTGGCGCGCTGCGCCCGTCGATCCTCGATGCGCGTCTGGCGCGGGCGCGGGACCGGGCGAGCGATCTCGGCCGGCTGCTCGAAAGCGTGAATCCCGAAAAACCGCTGGAGCGCGGCTATGCCTGGGTCGCCGCGCGACCGGCGGGCGAGGTCGTCGGCACCGCCGAGGCGGCGCGTGCGGCCGGCGCAATGACGTTGCATTTCCGCGACGGGACCGTCGACGTGCGGCTTGAGCGCGGGGCGCCCAAGGCCCATGTCGCGGCGACACCCGCTCCGACCCAACCCGACCTGTTCTAAATCGAAGGCCACGCCATCATGTTGATGTCCAAATCCGATCGCGCCGCAAAGCTCCACTATATGGCCAACGGCTTCCGCGTGCTCAGCACCGGCGACCATGTCGTCTGCGCCGTGTCGGGCGTGCGCATTCCGATCGAGGAACTGCGCTATTGGGACGTGGCGCGGCAACAGCCCTATGCGACCGCCGAGATCGCCAGCGAGGCGCTCGGCCCGCAATGACGGTGCTGCTGGCGGCGGTGCTGGCGGCAGCGCCGGTGGTACAGGCCCCGAACGCAACGCCGTTCGCGCTCGACGCCGCGCCGATCCAGGGCGGGATCGCCCGCGGAACCGCACCCGCCGGCACCGTTACGCTGATGCTCGGTCCGACCCCGGTTCCGGTCGGGCCTGACGGTCGCTTCCTGATTGCGTTCGATCGCGATGCCGCGCCGGCGGCCGACCTCGTCGCGACGCTCGCCGATGGTCGCACCGTCCGCCAGACGCTCACCGTCGCGCCCCGCGCGTGGCGGATAGAGCGGCTCGACACGCTGGCGCGCGGCACCGCGCCGACCGAAGAATTCACCCGCCGCCGCGCCCCCGAACTCGCCCGCATCGCCGCCGCCCGCGCGGTCGAGCGCGCGTCCGACGGCTGGCGCCAACGCTTCGTCTGGCCCGCGACCGGCCGTATCTCGGGCCTGTTCGGCAGCCAGCGCATCTACCGGGGCGAACCCGGCGCCTACCACGGCGGCGTCGACGTCGCCCGCCCCACCGGCACGCCGGTCGTCGCGCCGGCAGACGGCGTCGTCGCCCTCGCCGCCGACGCGCCCTTCACGCTGGAGGGCAATCTGCTGATGATCGACCACGGCATGGGGCTCGTCAGCGCCTTCCTCCACCTCAGCCGCATCGACGTGAAGCCCGGCGACGTCGTGCGGCAGGGTCAGGTCGTCGGCGCGATCGGCGCCACCGGCCGCGCGACGGGACCACACCTGCATTGGGGCATGACGTGGCGGGGGAACCGGATCGACCCGTTGCTGGCGGCGGGGGCGATGGGGGTGGGTGGGTGAGACGGGCGTTCAACGTCGGCGCTGAATACGTGCTTCTCGCCCGCCGGCGATCGACCCCATGAAGCTGCCGAGGGCAGCACTTCGGATTTGGATGGCGTCACCCACCTTGGGGAGTGTCGGTATTTCGGAGCTGAAGGCCCAAACGCCATTCTCTCCCAGATCTACAACGTAATAGCCGTTCGAAGACGTTCCGACTGATCGGATAACGCCATCGACGCGGTCGACTTTCGGCGCCTTGGGCGTCTTTTCCCGTTTTGACGATCGTATGGCCGGTAGGCCGAACCGCGCCTTTACGCCCGCTTCGGACATTTGGACGGGTTCGTCCCCCGATCGTCCGGCGGCCGCATCGTAGCAAGCGAGCCGGGCCATCGCATCGGCGACCGTCACGCACGAACTCAAGGTGTTAGGCGTGGCTTGTGAAACATTCTGTAGGGCCATCATCGCGATCGGAAGCAGGACGGGCATTCTAGACCTCCATTCTTATCGCGCGATAAACGTGTCCGGCGAGCGGCCGCATAAAAATCCTAATGTTGCAGAATGACAACATTAGCCAGCAAAGCAACATGCCTCAGGCGTGCCATGCATTGCGGGCAAGGTGCTCACTGGTACAGAAGGGGCACAGGGTGGGTGAGACAAAATTCCCTATTTTGTCGGTTCATACTAAAAAGGGTTTGAGTTTATGAAGAAGGCAATCACTCGGCGGCTGCTCGGCACGACGTTGTTCGTCGGCAGCGCGCTGATCGCCACGAGTGCGTTCGCGCAGACAACGACTCCGCCGACGCCGGTCCAGGAAGAGGGTCGGAGCACGGATCCGAATGCGCCCGCGCCGCAGTCTACCGGGGACGTCATCGTGACGGGCTCGCGCATCGCTTCGCCGAACATCACCTCGGTCGCGCCGATCCAGTCGACCACCGTCGAGCAGATCACCGATTCGGGCATCACCAACATCCAGGAACTGCTGCTCGAGAATCCCGCATTTGGCGCGCCTTCCTTATCGCGCACCAACACTGCGTTTCTGACGTCGGGTACGGGTGTTGCATCGGTCGACCTGCGTAACCTTGGCACTTCGCGTACGTTGGTCCTCATCAACGGCCGTCGCGTCGTCTCCGGCGTTGCTGGTTCGGCGACCGTTGATCTCAACGTCATTCCGCAGGCCTTCATCCAGCAGATCGATACGCTGACCGGTGGTTCGTCGTCGCTGTACGGTTCGGACGCCGTCGCCGGTGTCGTGAACATCATCTACAAAGACAATTTTCAGGGCATCGAAGCCAACGCGCAGTACGGCATCACCCAGCGAGGTGACACGCCGAACTATCAGGCGAACATTACCGCCGGCGGCAATTTCGCCGACGACCGCGGCAACATGATGATCCACTTCGGCTATTCGAACGAAGGTCAGCTACTGTCGCGTGAGCGCAAGAACACCCAGGTTGACGATCTAGATACGTTCTGGGGTGTGACCGGAGATCCGAAGGATTACGGCATTCCATCGGAAAACCGTTTTTCGGGCTTCGCACCGCAGGGGCGCTTTACCGCCGGTGGTCGTAATTTCACATACAGCCCGTCGGGTGTGTTACAGGAAGGTTTCTCGTCGTCGGTCAACGGCTTCAACCGCCAGAACTTCCGCACGATCGCCGTGCCGGTCGAGCGTTACCTGTTCGCGGCGCGTGGTCGTTACGACATCAGCGACAACGTCCGCCTGATCACCGAAGGTACGTACAACAGCACGCGCGCGGCGCGTGAGATCGAGCCGTTCCCGCTCGCCTCGAACGGCGTCGGTGGCATCTTCCCGGGTGTCGGCGGTGCGGTTCCGCTCCAGACCAACGTCAACGGCGTGCTCGTTCGCAACCCGTTCGTTCCGGATGCGATCTTCAACGCGGCGACCGACACCAATGGCGACGGCATCCGCGACATCCAGTTCGCCCGCCGCATCAACGAATTCGGCACCCGTAACGGCAGCACCACGCGCGACTTCTATCGCTTCGTCGTCGGCCTCGAAGGCAATGTCTTCAACGACTTCCGCTGGGACGTCAGCTACAATTTTGGCCGCACCACCGAAACCCAGCAGTCGAACGGTCAGGTCAACGTCCTGAACTTCCGGAACGCGCTGAGCGCAATCACGGATTCGACAGGTGCGATCGTCTGCGCCGATGCTAATGCTCGGGCCCAGGGCTGCGTTCCCATTAACATCTATGGTGCCGGCAGCATTTCGCCGGCGGCGGTCCGCTACATCGCGGCCGACCAGACGCTGCAGACCCGTATCACCCAGCAGCAGTTGCAAGCGAACCTGTCGGGTACGCTCGTCGATCTGCCGGCCGGTGGTCTTGGCGTTGCCGTGGGTGCCGAATATCGCCGCGAAAGCAGCAACGAGAACAACGACGCGCTGACCAATGCTGGTCTGAACGCCGGTAACGCGTTGCCTGACACCTTCGGCGCGTTCGACGTCAAGGAAGTGTATGGCGAAATCAACGTTCCGCTGCTCGCCGACACTACGCTGTTCCAGCAGCTGAACCTGCGCGCTGCAGGCCGTATTTCCGATTATTCGACTGTGGGTACGATCTACACGTGGAATGTCGGTGGCGACTGGGCGCCGGTCAACGGTCTACGTTTGCGCAGCACTTACGCCCGCTCGGTTCGTGCTCCGAACATCGGTGAGCTGTTCCAAGGACCGGCGCAGACCTTTCCGACCGGGATCATCGATCCCTGCATCGGCGTGACGGCTACCACCGCAGGCACGCTGGCGGCGAATTGCCGTGCGGCGCCGGGCGTTGCAGCCAATATCGCTGCCAACGGTCGCTTCGTCGCGACGCAGCTCGACACGCAGGGTATCAGCGGCTTCAACAGCGGCAACCCGAACCTGCGCGAAGAGAAATCGCGGTCGTTTACGGCGGGCGCCGTGCTGACGGCGGGCGAATTTGGCCTTGGTGGCCTGTTCTCGCGTCTCAGCCTGTCGGTCGATTACTTCAACATCAAGATCGACAATACCATCACGGCTGCTCCGCGCGCATTCACGCTTACACAGTGCTATGAACAAAATAGTGCGGCGTCGTGCGCGCTCATCACACGTCGTCCGACCGCAACGGCGAACAATAGCGCCGGCTCGATCGAGTTCATCAACGCGCCGGGTATCAACGGTGGCGAGCTGTTCACCGATGGTATCGACGCGGTTCTCAACTGGAGCACGCCGGTTAGCTTCGTAGGCGGCGGCACCATCGGTACGCGGGTCAGCTATACTCACCTGTTCCGTGGCTATCAGGTCCCGCTGCCGGGTGCGGATCGCGACAACTTCGCCGGTGAAATCGGTGGAGCGAAGGATCGCTTTACCGCATCGGCGTTCGTTTCGAACAATGACTTCCGCCTGAACTTCACCGGGACGTTCATCGGCAAGTCGTACGAGGACGATCTGTCGCTGGCAGGCTATGATGTTGGCCGGTTCGATGTGTCGGTTCCGTCGCGTTTCTACCTCGATACGCAGCTGACGATTCGCGCCGGCCGCACGTTCGAGTTCTACGTCGGTGCGGACAACGTGCTCGACACGCGTGCGCCGAACATCCTGTCGGGTTCGCCGTTCAACGTGACTGGTACGGACACCGCCGCGGGCGTCTATGACGTGTTCGGTCGCCGTTTCTACTCGGGCGCGCGTCTGCGCTTCTAATCGCAGCATACGTCCAAAATGATGCGGGGCGGGTTTTTACGAACCCGCCCCGTTTTTTTGGGGTCTGTGAGAGCGGGTCAGCTCACGCTAAGCGCCAGTTTCCCATCGCCCTCGTCGACCCGCACGGTCGCCCCATCCTTCACCTCACCGCGCAGGATCAGGTCGGCGAGCGGGTCTTGCAGGTAGCGCTGGACCGCGCGCTTTAGCGGGCGGGCGCCATAGACGGGGTCGTAGCCGACGCGACCGAGCCATGCCTTCGCCGCATCCGACAGGTCCACCGTTACCTTGCGGTCGGCCAGCAGTTTGCCGAGCCGGCCAACCTGGATATCGACGATCGGGGCCATGTGGTCGGCGGCCAGGCGGTGGAAGAGGATGATCTCGTCCAGCCGGTTGAGGAATTCCGGGCGGAAGTGGCCGCGGACGATCTCCATGACCTGCGGTTCGACGCTCGCCACATCCTCGCCGTCGCCCAGGTTCGCCAGATACTGGCTGCCAAGGTTGGACGTCAGGATGATCAGCGTGTTCGAAAAGTCGACCGTGCGGCCCTGGCCATCGGTCAGCCGCCCGTCGTCGAGCACCTGGAGCAGCACGTTGAAAATGTCGGCATGCGCCTTCTCGACCTCGTCGAACAGCACGACCTGGTACGGCCGGCGGCGGACGGCTTCGGTCAGCACGCCGCCTTCCTCATAGCCGACATAGCCCGGAGGCGCGCCGATCAGGCGGGCGACGGCGTGCTTCTCCATGAACTCGCTCATGTCGATGCGCACCATTGCGGATGCGTCGTCGAACAGGAACTCGGCCAGCGCCTTGGTCAGTTCGGTCTTGCCGACACCGGTCGGCCCGAGGAACAGGAACGAGCCCAGCGGCCGGTTCGGGTCCTGTAGCCCCGCGCGGCTGCGACGGACGGCAGTGGAGACGGCGCGCACCGCATCGGACTGACCGATCACGCGCTTGCCGATCACCTCTTCCATCTTCAGCAGCTTCTCGCGCTCGCCGGTCAGCATCCGTTCGACCGGGATGCCGGTCCAGCGGCCGACCACGCCGGCGATATCGTCGGCGGTGACTTCCTCGCGCAGCATCGCGGCACCCGTCTGGGCCTGGGCCTCGTCGAGCTGCTTCTGGAGGGCGGGGAGGGTGCCGTAGCTGAGCTCCGACATCTTCGCGAGGTCGCCCGATCGCTGCGCCTGTTCGAGCTCCAGCTTGGCCGCCTCGATCGTCTCCTTCAGCTTGGCTTCGGACGCGATCTTGTCCTTCTCCCCCTGCCAGCGGGTAGTCAGCTCGGCCGACTGCTGCTCCAGATTCGCGAGGTCGCTCTCCAGCGTCGTCAGACGGTCCTTCGATGCCTGATCGCTCTCGCGCTTCAACGCCTCGCGCTCGATCTTCAGCTGGATGATGCGCCGGTCGAGAGTCTCGATCTCCTCGGGCTTCGACTCTACTTCCATGCGGATGCGGCTCGCCGCCTCGTCCATTAGGTCGATCGCCTTGTCGGGCAGGAAGCGGTCGGTGATGTAGCGGTTGCTGAGCGTCGCCGCCGCCACGATCGCGCCGTCGGTGATGCGTACGCCGTGATGAAGCTCGTACTTCTCCTTCAGCCCGCGCAGGATGCTGATTGTGTCCTCGACGGTCGGTTCGTCGGCAAACACCGGCTGGAACCGCCGCTGGAGCGCGGGGTCCTTCTCGACATACTTGCGATATTCGTCGAGCGTGGTCGCACCGATGCAATGAAGCTCACCGCGAGCAAGCGCGGGCTTCAACAGGTTCGACGCGTCCATCGCGCCATCGGTTTTCCCGGCGCCGACCAGCGTGTGCATCTCGTCGATGAACAGGATGATGTCGCCTTCGCCGGCCTTCACCTCGTCGAGCACGCCCTTCAGCCGCTCTTCGAACTCGCCACGGTATTTGGCACCCGCGATCAGGCTGCCCATGTCGAGCGCCATCAGCGTGCGGTCCTTGAGCGTATCCGGCACGTCGCCGTTGGCGATGCGCAGCGCGAGGCCTTCGGCGATCGCGGTTTTGCCGACGCCGGGTTCGCCGATGAGGACGGGGTTGTTCTTTGTGCGGCGCGCGAGGATCTGGATCGTGCGCCGAATTTCCTCGTCGCGGCCGATGACGGGGTCGAGCTTGCCGTCACGCGCCGCCTGGGTCAGGTCGCGAGCGAACTTCTTCAGCGCGTCGTAGCGATCCTCGGCGCCCGCAGTGTCAGCCGTACGGCCGCCGCGCATCTGGACGATCGCGGCGTTGAGCTTGTCGGCCGACGCACCCGCGGCTTGCAGCGCCTTGCCCGCGGCGGTGTGGAGACTGAGCGCGAGGGCGACCAGCAGCCGTTCGACGGTGACATAGCTGTCACCGGCCTTCTGCGCGATCTGCTCGGCCTGATCGAGCACGCGGACGGAATCATTGTTCAGGCCCGGCGTCTGTTGCGCACCGCCACCCGACACGACCGGCACCTTGGCCAGCGCCAGATCGGTTTCGGCGACCGCCTTCTTGGCGTCGCCGCCTGCGGCTTGGATCAGGCCGGCGGCCATGCCCTGTTCGTCTTCCAGCAGCGCCTTCAACAGATGCTCGGGCGCGATCTGCTGGTGCGACATTCGGATCGCGACGGTCTGCGCGGATTGCAGGAAGCCCTTCGCGCGGTCGGTGAATTTCTCGAGGTTCATATCATCCCCTGTTCGTTACGCCGACGAAGATGGTGTGACTTTTGGGCAACACAAGGGGCGGGCCACAAATCCACCGTTCGCTGGAGCGAGACTCAGAGATTGGCGCTAAGGTCGGTTCCCCTGATCCAGCGTCAGACGCGAACAAACCGCAGAAATCTGCGATAATGAGATAGCTTGTTGCCAATCTCTAATGCGCAAGACCTTACCAATAGAAAGTGACGCGAATCTGGGATTTTTCGCCGCTGAAAATGTGATTGGTAAGGTCATTGGTCAGGTTCGCCTGGCACGACGCTCGGCGTCGATTTCAAGGGTCAGCATGTCCGACATCGATGTCGATGAAACCCGATCAAGCACGCCATTTAAAAACTTCTCGTCCTCAATAAGCAGCATTGCCAGTTCATGGGTGCTTAGGTTGTGCGTCGTTTCCAACGACTCCATTTGACGTGCAATCTCCGCCACGATCGCATTGAGATTATAGGATATCGCAGCGTACGGAACATACCGGCCCGGCAACGCACCTTTGGTCTGGAACCGCGCAAACCAAAGTTCCGGAAGCCGTAGAGCAATGGTGCGCGCTGCAAGCGACCGTGAGAATCCATTACCATCTGGATCAGATGCCGCCTTCTCAAACTGGAGGATGGCAGCCTCCGGAATCGCGTCACGCTTCCGCCAATTTGACACGGTGCTTTGGGCCGCACCCATGAAGCGGGCCAGCTCCTGATCGGTCCGGACGCCCGCCCGTCGCTTCATCTCTGCAAGCAATGACGCAGTGTCGCCCGACCATTCAGTCAGCGCTTGCCCCGTTTGATATTCTGAGATATCCCGCATTATCAAATGGCATGAAAGGCGGGTAACTCGTGGCGCTTCAAGTCAGTCTACTCCCTCAAGTTCGAGCGGGCTTCATCCTTCAAGGTACTACCATGACAGGATGGTGCCGAGCGAATGGTATCGACCCGGCCTATGCCCACCATGTTGTGACTGGCAAGACTAATGGACCCGGCGCGCGACGGCTTCGCAATCGCCTTGTTCAAGCCAGTATCGGCTCGGCGATCTAAATTGAAACAGGTCTACCTTTCGATCCCTGAGTTCGCAGCGCTCGCCGATATAACCCGACAGTCGGCATACGAAGGCGTAAGCCGAGCGGCCAAGGGCGGACTGTGGAAAGGGCTGCCACTGCAAGTGCGAGAGGTTTTCGGTGCCCGTGGCGGTCGCTCGGGTGCGCGATATGAAGTCGCGCTAAGCAGCCTCTCAGAGGAGCTTCAGAACCGATTTAGAGGCACCGATAAAACGGCAATCGTTGCCGTTGAACCCTCTCCCGCCGGTTGCGGATATCGTCCAGCGCCGAACCAATCCGCGCGGATCGAATACCGCTTCCGTGTGATCCAGGAGGCGATTGAGGCGCCCGCCGGCACCGCGGAGCGCAAGGCCGAAGTCCGTCGTGCGGCGAAGAAATGGCGCGAGCCGGAACGTACGATCTACAACTGGATCAAGCGGCTGGAAGATGCCGGCGGCGACATGAATGCGCTGGCGCGGAAGCTGCCGAGCGATGCCGGCCAACGCCGCGCCTGGGTGTCTCGCCAATTCGACGCTGCATGGGTCGAATGCGGGTTCGATCCGGCGGAGCTGCCGGCGATTGGCTCGGAAGTCGATCATTTGCTTTGCCGCGCATGGGCGTCCCCGGCGCAACGGGCTGGATGGGAACAGGTGCGCCGCGTCGCTCTGACGCTATTTCGTCGCGATCTCGGCGAACGCGGCATCCAGTTACCCGACGCGGCTATCCGGATCTCGCAGCGCCGTGTCATGCAGTTCCAGGCCGATCGCCGCCTGGACGTACGCGAGAACGACCGGAAGCGCTGGGACGACACGAAGCCGCGCATCCGTCGCGACGCCACTGGCCTATCGCCGATGGAAATCGTCGTGATGGACGTGAAGCCGCTCGACTGCATCGTTCGCCGCGCGGACGGCACAACGTCTTGGCCAAAGCTTATTGCGTTCATGGATTGGGGGACGCACCGCGTCTTTCGCCACTATGCCCTACTCGCGCAAGGCGAAGGCGTCCGACAGGAGCACGTCATCGACGCCTTCAAGGCGATGGTGTCACACCGTGATTGGGGCTTTCCCCGTCAGCTCTACCGCGACAACGGTACTGAATTCGCCGTTTTCGACAAGATCAGGTCCGCCCTCGAACTTATCAACACGCCTGGTGCGCGTACGATCGTCAACGCCAAGCCCTATTCCGGCGCGTCGAAGCCGATCGAGAGCAAGTTCGCGACGCTGGACCGCTTCGTTTTCTCGCAAATGCGGGGATGGGCCGGCGGCGACCGCATGAACAAGAAAACGCAGACGGTTGGAAAGCCGCCCGCTCCCTACCCCGGCAGTTTCAGTGACTTCGTGGCGGAAGCCGAAGCCCGGATCGTCCAGTTCGAATCCTACCCAATCAAGACGGGCTTTTTCGCCGGCCGGTCGCCTGCCGACTGGTATTCGGCGAAGCTGGCGAACGGGTGGCGTCCGGTCCGCGTCGACACGTTCGCGCTGGAGGCTGCGTTCGCCAAGCGGACTGACCGCCGCGTCGTCAAGGGCGCGATATCGCTCAACGGAGCGGCTTGGCGGCACCCCGAGCTGGCGCGCTTTAACGGCCAATCGGTCGAGATCGCGATGCCATACCAACGCGATGCCGCACCGCTCATCAACCTGCCGGACCTTGGCTGGGCCGCGCTGCTGGAAGACATGCCGTTCCTGCCGGGACAAATTTTGGGCGCGATTGGTTCTTCTCGCGAACAGCGCGATGTCGAACGCGCCGCCGGCCGGCGCCGTCGCGAACTCCGCCCGATCGCGCCAACCGAAACGCTGTCTCCGAACGTCGTGCCGCTGCCCGGTCGCGCGTCGGCCGCGCCGCTGATCGACCTCGGCATGTCGATCGAAGCGAAGCAATTCGCCGGAGCACGTCTCGAATCAATCGACCGCGCGTCCAACGAAATGGACGAGGCCGCGCGCCGCCGGGCTCGCCGGGATCAAATCACCCGCAATTTGCTGAGGGAACAGGCCAATGGATAACCCGATACAAACGCGCGTGCTGAGCACCATGGTGGCGCGGATGCAGCGGACTCACGATCGCCGCCGCGCTTCGTTCTTCGTTGGCCCGCCCGGCATCGGCAAATCCACTGCGGTGGCGGCGTTCAAGGCTGCGAACCCCGATGGCGTGATGGTGACGCGGATCAACAAGCGGGGAGTGACGGGGCCGCAGGCGCTGCAATCGATGCTTCTGGCCCTACGTCAACTATCCGGTCGGGAAACGCGGTACGTCACCAACGCTACTTCGGAAGTCCAGCGCTATATCGCGATCGAAATTCAGAACGCGGCAGGTCATCTGGGAAAACATAGTCTGCCTGCGACATATCCCAAACTGACGATCGTCTTTGATGAAGCTCAGCGCCTCACTAACGGGGCGATCGACGCCCTTCGTGATTGGAACGAGCCCCACGGGTTTTGCGCCGGACACTTCCCTATCGGACTGATTTTTGTCGGCAATAACGAGCTATCGCTAGAAGCGAAGGGCTCGGGAATGAGTATTCTAGACGAAGGAATGCAGGATCGACTGCTTTACCGCGAGCGCTTCTCCTACGACGACGTAGAGCGCGAGGATGTTGAACGCTTCGTTCGAGCGTGGGGAATTACTGACGAGGGGGCGATCGACGCGATCGGTTCAGCCTTCGGCAGTCAGAATGCGCAACGCAGCTTCCGACGCCTTGCCGATTTCCTAGACGAGGTTCGCGATCAATCCGGCGGAAATCCGGTCACGCGGGAAGTCGTTCGAACTGTCCTAACCTTCGCCTGATCGGCCGAACGCATCGGCATTCGCACCCTACAGCATTAACCATATTCGTTAAGGATTTGAGATGTCTTACATGGAAGACCTTGCCGCGCGAATGGTCGGCTCGCAGTCCGTGGATCACGAACTTCTTATCAACGAACTTCAGGTCGGGATCAGCAACACCGGTTCGATGGTCGAAACGATCTACGACCTGGCGATACACCCGACTAGAAAACTCGATCCGGACGCGATCGGCGCCGCCTCGCTCGCGCTCATTGCCTACCTCAAACACGTCGATGACACAGCGGGGCGGCTAGAACGCGTCCTATACGCCTTGAGGTCGGCAGATACCCTCCCCGATCAAACGAAGCTGTAGGGGCCTTCTTATGGCTTCTTACGGCTATGCGGGGTGCCAGCCGCCCCTTGACCTAACGCCCGAAGCGTTCCCGGTTACAGGCCGGGCGGCTCGTGCAGCGGCTGGCGAGGTATAATACCATGCCTTCGGCCGGCGACCAAATGATGGCAGAGCTGGTCGACGCGATCGGTGCCGACGCCGCCTACCTACTCGCCCGCAAGCTCGGCGGCACCACGATTTATGTACCGCGGAGGGTTGGCGACCATCATCCTTTGCGCATCGCGTTGGGCTTGGAAATAGCAGCAAAGCTTTCGGCGTGGTATGGTGGCGGAAGGCTTAGCATCCCAAAGCAGCCGGAACGGCGCGCAAGAGTTCGCGAATTGCGCCGCGTGTCGAGCCTAACCGTGGCAGGGATCGCACTGGAAACAGGCTATTCCGAGCGGCAAGTCTACAGGCTGTTGCGCGAGCCGGATGACCGACAGCAAGACTTATTCGCTGACCGACAGACCTGACGTGTGTCAGGGCGACACTCCATCGGCTGTCATTCATCACAGCTAAGCGAACCCTCGGCATCGTTGGGTAAGCGGCGATTGGTCGGGTTGAGCGACCGTGCTGATATCGAAAAGTGTCAGCAGCCGAGGGTGCGCACGGACTTGGTGGGGACCCAATGGATATCAAAAATTTCGCTCAGACCATTGCGGCTATGCGCGCGCGAGTTGCAGAGCTGGACACCCAAATCGCCGATTGCCTATCGCGCCAACGCGCGATTTCTGCGGTGCCAGTGCATTCGGATGATATTATAGCTGCATATCTCAGGGGCTTGAATGCTGCGGCTTCCAGCTTCGAACAGACGCTCGCGAAATACATCAACAACGAGAACTTGGCCAAGTATCCCGATCCCGCTTCGATTACAGGCGGGAGGCCGCAGCTTATTAGGGTCAGGACCCATTGATGCGAGCGTCGCGATCTGATTCAGGCTCCGCAAGGAGACCGGGATGAGCGATCTGTTTTGGCTGACGGATGAGCAGGTTGAGCGGCTGCGACCGTTTTTCCCGAAGAGCCATGGCAAGCCTCGGGTGGATGACCGGCGGGTGCTGAGCGGCATCGTCTTCGTCAACCGCAACGGCCTGCGCTGGCGAGATGCGCCAAGCGCGTATGGTCCTCACAAGACGCTGTATAACCGGTGGAAGCGCTGGGGCGAGCGAGGCGTATTCACGCGCATGATGGAGGGGCTGGCTGCGGGCGATGCCGAGCCGAAGACCGTCATGATCGACGCGACCTACTTGAAGGCGCACCGCACGGCTTCGAGCCTGCGGGTTGCAAAGGGGATCTCGGCCGCCTGATCGGGCGCACCAAAGGCGGCATGAACACCAAGCTCCATGCCGTGGCCGACGCGAACGGCCGCCCTTTGAGCTTCTTCATGACCGCCGGGCAGGTCAGCGATTACACCGGCGCGGCAGCGCTGCCGGACGACCTGCCAAAAGCGCAGTGGCTGCTCGGCGACCGCGGCTACGACGCCGATTGGTTCAGGGATGCTCTCCAGGCAAAGGGCATCCAGCCCTGCATCCCGGGTCGGCGATCACGCAACGAACCGATCAGATACGACAAGCGCCGGTACAGGCGCCGTAGCCGTATCGAGATGATGTTCGGCCGCCTCAAAGACTGGCGGCGCGTTGCAACCCGCTACGATCGCTGCCCCACGGCCTTCTTCTCCGCCGTCGCCCTCGCTGCCACCGTCATCTTCTGGCTGTGATAAATGAGTCCTGACCCTAATCCATCAATCGCCTTGTGCGCGGCCAACGAAATCGGTCACTCCGGCTCTATTATCCCGCAGTGGCTCCATCTGATTCCCTCGGGCGCTATTCGGACCAACGATGGTCGCGGGCCTTATCGGCTGGACAATCCCCAAGAACTGATTGCAGCTTCGCTTGGACGCGGTGAGAAACTCGTTTTAGACGTGAATCACGCCACCGATTTAGCCGCGCCGAAGGGCGGAGCCGCGCCAGCGCATGGCTGGATCGTGGAACTGCAATCTCGAAATGACGGAGTTTGGGGGCGGGTCGATTGGGTCGATCCATCTGCCGCCATGTGGCGTCACTATCGCGGGGTTTCACCGGTAATCGCTCACAAGCGCGATGGTGCTATAACCAAGCTGTTACGGGCCAGTTTGACGAACCTGCCGAATTTTAGCGGCTTGCACTCGCTGCACAGCGCGCGGCCATCCGTAAAGGTCGCTATTTGCGCTCAAGAACTCGCCGATCGGGCGATCGCCTTTCAATCGCAAATGGCAAACGCCGATGTGCACATTTCGATAGCAGAGGCAGTCAGCGCGGTTGAAACCGGCTCTGCTAATACCTCCGGGCCATCGTCGATACACAGCAGCCTGTCCACCAGCGAGCCGGTTTTGAGTGCGAAGAGCCTCGCGGATCGGGCAATCGCCTACCGGTCAGAACGAATGCGCGAAGGTAATTACGTTTCGATCGCCGAGGCCGTCACGCTTTGCGAAGCTGAGTGGAACGCTAGACGAGCAACGCCTTGAAGCCGCGCCTCCCATGTGGAGGTGAGGCACGTCCGGCTATCCCCACCTTTTCCCGGTTAATCCCGGTATTCACGTCAGCGCCAAACTCAATGTCTCAGTCTACTGAGCGTAGTCGAAGGGCGGGAGTCAGGTGCTTCGACTTCGCTCAGCACGAACGGTGGGAGACACGCCTCACTTTGCGCCCGGCCGCGGGGCTTTGGGCTGGTCCTTCGCAAATTGCTCGCCGAACGGACTCCCCACATACCAGCGCGGTGCCTGTGGAGCGTCGGCCAAATCGCGCGCGATCTCGTAGTTCACGGCGGCGAACTTCGCGGCAGACTCCCAGTCGAATGGCAGCGAGGGCTGGTCGGCGGGCGTGTGATAGGTCTTGGCGAGGAAGTCCTTGAAGATCCTGTCGCCCCCGTTCTTCACCCCGGTGGCGAGCATCACCGACGGCACGCCCTGTTTGACGAAGCTATAATGGTCGGAGCGGACGAAGACATTTTCCTCCGGCATGAAATCGGGCGACAGGGTCAGTCCGACCTTCGCCGCCGCCCGTGCCGCGGCCTCGCCCACGGTCGAATGCTCCGCCCCGAACGCGACCACGTCGTCGAGCTTGTAGAGCAGCACCGGCATGTCCAGGTTGACGTCGGCGACCACCTTGCCACCCGCCGGCACGACCGGATGGCGCGCGAGATAGTCGGAGCCGAGCAGGCCGTCCTCCTCGCTCGTCAATGCGACGAACATCACGCTGCGCTTCGGACGCGTCCCGCTGTTTACGAATGCGCGCGCCGCCTCCAGCATCGTGGCGACACCGGCGGCGTTATCCATCGCGCCGTTCATGATCTTGTCGTCGCCCTTCGCGCTGGGGTCGATGCCGTCATGATCGAGATGCGCGGTCAGCAGCACATATTCCTTCCCGAGTGCGGGATCGTTGCCGGGCAGGACGCCGATGACGTTGGGGCTCTGCGATGTCGTGACGAGGTTGGACGCGGTGAAGCTGACACTGGGCTTCAGCGCGCGCCCGCGGACCTTGCCGCCGGGTTTGGCGATGGCAGCGAAGACCTGAGCCGGGGTCGCGCCGCTGCCCGCGAACAGCGCGTCGAGCGCGGCGCCGGTCACATAGCCGCTCGCGCGGATGCCGGGGGCGGGCAGGTTCGGTTGACCGTTCGGTTCGACGACGCGCTGGCGGGCATTGCCGACAGATGCCTTGGCCCGCGCCCAGGGGAAGCGCTTGAGCATCGCCGGCGTCGGGATGGTCAGGACACCGATCGCCCCCTTGGCCATCGCAACGCGCGTCCGCTCGGCGCTCAGACTCGCAGCGAGCTCGCTCGGCAGCCCCTCGGGCATACCGCCCAGCATGACCGCGAACTTGCCCTTCAGGTCGAGCCCGCGATAGTCGCGATAGCCCTGCTTGGGTGCGTCGAGCCCGTAGCCCACGAAGACCGCGCCGCCGTCGACTTGCTGATCCGGAAAGCGCCCGTCCGGTGCCATCGCGACATCGCCGCCATTGTCGAAGCGGGAGCCGCCGATGGTGATCGCGGCCGGCTTGGCCGGGTCGATCCGCGCCGACTGGAAGCGCACGGTCTGATACCAGCCACCGGGCGTCCCCGGCTTCAACCCCAGCGCATCGAAGCGTGACGCGACATAGCGTGCGGCGATGTCATAGCCGCGCGTCCCTGCATCGCGCCCCTCCAGCAGGTCGTCGGCCAGGAATTCGACATGCGCACGCATCGCCGCCGGCGAGATGGCGGGGGTGGTGTCCTGCGCGGCAACCGGCGCGGCGACGGTGGAGAGCAGCAGCAGGGCGGTCAGGTGGCGCAACGAGAAATCCCCTTGGAATGAACCTTCGAACGCCGATGATCGCCAAGAATCCGCCGGACGCAAGCCGCGTCCCACGAACTGCACGCCCCGTCCTTGCCGATCCGCCCGACCTTCGCCTAGATCAACACCATCCCATTCCTCCCGATGGATGTTTCTACCTTATGCGCAAATTCTCTGCTCTGGCGGCCGTCTCCCTCGTCGCGCTGGCGACACCGGCTCTCGCCCAGGCCCCGAAGACGTCCGCCTCGCTCCAGAGCCTCGTGTCGCAGGTCAACATCCCGTACGAAACGTTCACGCTGCCCAACGGTCTGCGCGTCATCGTCCACACCGACCGCAAGGCGCCGGTTGTTGCGGTATCGGTCTGGTATCACATCGGGTCGAAGAACGAGCCCAAGGGCAAGACCGGCTTCGCACATCTGTTCGAGCATATGATGTTCTACGGCTCGGAAAACGCACCGGGCGGCTTCTTCGGGCGTCTGGAGGATATCGGCGCGACCGACTGGAACGGTACGACTTGGTACGATCGCACCAATTATTTCGAGACGGTCCCGACCGGCGCGCTCGACCGCACGCTGTTCCTCGAAAGCGACCGCATGGGGCATCTGCTCGGCGCGGTGACGCAGGAGAAGCTCGATAACCAGCGCGGTGTCGTTCAGAACGAAAAGCGCATGGGTGAGAACGAGCCGGGCGGCCTGGTGTCCTATGCCGAAGCCGCGGCGCTGCTGCCCGAAGGGCATCCGTATCGCCACTCGACGATCGGCTCGATGGCCGACCTGAACGCCGCGAGCCTGGAGGATGTGAAGACCTGGTTCCGCGACCATTACGGCCCGAACAATGCGGTGCTCGTGCTAGCCGGCGATATCGATCTGGCGACCGCGAAGACAAAGGTCGCGCAATATTTCGGCGGCATCAAGCGCGGGCTGGAAACGCCGCGTCCGGCCGTCACCATCCCGACGCTGTCGGCGCCGGTCGAAAAGGTGATGCGCGACCGTGTCGCCCAGGTGCGGCTGGCGCGCGAATGGACCGGGCCGGGTCTGACCGATCCGGAGAACGTGACTCTCGACCTGGGTCTCGACATCCTCGGCGGTCTCGGCAGCTCGCGGCTGTATGACGCGCTTGTGCGCAAGGAAAATCTGGCGGTCGGCGTGTCCGCGGGCCAGCAGAGCCACGAGAATCTGTCCTTCATCGAAATCAACGTTCGCGTTCGCCCCGGTGTCGACCCGGCCCTGGTCGGCAAGCGGATGGACGAGATCATCGCCGATTTCATCAAGACCGGCCCGACCGAGGACGAGGTCCGCCGCGCCGCGACCACTGCGCTCGCCAGCCGTGTGAAGGGCCTGGAACAGGTCGGCGGCTTCGGCGGCAAGGCGGTCGCGCTGGCCGAGGGGGCGGTCTACGCGAACGATCCGGGCGAATATAAGAAGGATCTTCAGACGATCGCGTCGGCGACCGCAGGCAATGTCGGTGCGGTGACCCGCAAATGGCTGAGCCGTCCGGTCTTCAAGCTCACACTGGAACCGGGCGAGCGTTCGGCCGAGGATCAGGCGCTGGCCGGCAGCGACGTCGCCGCCAAGGAAGCGCCGGCGGTGAAGGCGCAGACGCCAACCACGCCGCCCGTCGCCGCGACGCGCAAGGAGCCGCCGGTCGGCGAAGTCACGGCGCTGCAGTTCCCGGCGATCGAGCGCACGACGCTGTCGAACGGCATGAAGGTCGTCTTCGCCCGCCGCACGACGGTGCCGGTGGTCAATGTCGCCGCGTCGTTCGACGCCGGCTCGGCTGCCGACGACCGCGCGAAGCTGGGCGCGGGCACGTTGATGACCTCGCTGATGGACGAGGGGACGACGACCCGCACCGCGGCGCAGATCGCCGAGGAGGAAGAGCGTCTGGGCGCCTCGCTCAACGCCTCGACCGGCATGGACGCGTCGACCGTCAGCGTCTCGGCGCTGAAGGCGAACCTCGCCCCCTCGCTCGACCTGTTTGCCGACGTGCTGCGTAACCCGGCCTTCAAGCCCGCCGACGTCGAACGTCTGCGCGGCACCCAGCTGGCGCGCATCGCGGCGGAGAACACCCAGCCGCAGAACATCGCTTTCCGCACGCTGCCGCCGATCATCTACGGCCCGAACCACCCTTACGGCATCCCCTTCACCGGGTCGGGCACCCCGGCCGGCGTGAAGGCGACGACGCGGGACGATCTGGTCGCCTATCATGCGCGCTGGATCCGCCCGGACAACGGCACGATCTTCGTCATCGGCGACACTACGCTTGCCGAGATCAAGCCGCTGCTCGAAGCCAAGCTGGGGTCATGGCGTGCGCCCACGACGCCCAAGGGCACCAAGACGTTCAGCGCGCCGGCTGCCGCGGGTGCCGAGCGCATCCTGCTGATCGACAAGCCGCAGAGCCCGCAGTCGATGATCATCGCCGGGCAGGTAACGCCCGTAAAGGGCACGTCCGACCCGTTGGCGCTCAATACGGCCAACGACGTCTTCGGCGGCATGGCGAGCTCGCGCATCATCACGGACCTGCGCGAGACCAAGGGCTGGGCCTATTACGCCGGCACCGCGATCCAGGGCGTCAAGGAGCGCATGCCCTTCTTCCTGATCGCGCCGGTGCAGGCCGACAAGACGGGCGATTCGATCAAGGCGGCGCGCGGCGACCTGACCGGCTGGCTGGGCGCGCAGGGCACGACGCCGCAGGAGGCGACCAACGCGATCGTCAATTCGGTGCGCTCGCTGCCGGGCAGCTTCGAGACGGGTGGCGCACTGATGGGCGCGCTGATCCGGATGGAGCAGTACGGCCGTCCCGACGACTATTACGTCAAGCTTCCTGCCCGCTACCGCGCGCTGACTCCGGCGGCGCTCGACCAGGCGGCGCGCGCCGCGATCGACCCGTCGAAGCTGACCTGGGTCGTCGTCGGCGACGCCGCCAAGGTGAAGCCGCAGCTTGACACGCTGGGTATCCCTGTCGAGGTGGTACCAAGCGCCGCTCCGGCCGCCGCGACCCCCGCGGCAGCTCCCACCGCGGCGAAGTGAGGAGAGACCATGGCCAATATCGACGGTAGCTGGGATACGCTCGTGAAGTCGCCGATGGGCGATCAGAAGGCGACCCTGACGATCACTTCGTCGGGCGACACCTTCACCGGGCAATATTCGGGCGCGATGGGCACGACCGAGATCAAGAACGGCAAGGTCGACGGCGACACGCTGCAGTGGAGCCTCGACATCACGGTGCCGATGCCGATGACGCTGACGGCGGAAGCGACCGTCGACGGCGACAGCATGACCGGCCAGGTCACCGCGGGCGCCTTCGGCAGCTTCCCGATGACGGGAACCCGGATGGGCTGAGGCTGTCCGGCGTTGTGAATGCAGGAAGGGCGCGTCGCTGGCTGAGCGGCGCGCCCTTCTTGTTTTCGAAGCCCTGGCGATTCGGTTCCGATCAAACAGGCTGCCCCCACCCGTTCGTGCTGAGCTTGTCGAAGCACCGTCCTTCCTGCCCGCCCCATCCTATGCCGCACGCAGAACGGCCATTCTACAAGCTCAGGGCGAACGGAGTTGATATTCTTGTGTTCAAACTGTCGGCACCGCCGTCCGCTCACGGTTGCGCTTGTCCGCGATATAGGCGTGCCCGTCCGCGCCCTTGACGATGTCGAACAGGCCGACCGCCTCGAACAGCGCCGGGAAGTTGCGCACGCCATAGTTGCGCGGGTCGATCGGTGCCTGGCGCTTCACGCGGCTGCCAGCGGTCGACAGCAGTGCCCAGCCATCGTCGCGCTCCGCCGCCTCGACCCCGCCGCGCAGCGCGGTGACCAGCTTGGCATCCTGCGCCAGCGAGCGGCGTTCGAGTTCGGCCGGGGCGGGTGTCGGCGCGGGGGCAGGGGAGGCCTTGGCGGGCTTCGCGGCTGCCTTGGCCTTGGCGGGTGCCGGCGGCGGTGCGGGCGGGGCGTCGGGCTCGACGAGGCTGTCGAGGTAGAGGAAGGTGGTGCAGGCGTTGACGAACGGCTCGGGGGTCTTACGCTCGCCGAAGCCAAAGACGTCGTGGCCGTTCGCCTTCAGCTGCATGACCAGCGGCGTGAAATCCGCGTCGCTCGACGCGATGCAGAAGCCGTCCAGCTTCTGCGTGTAGAGCAACTCCATCGCATCGATGACCAGCGCGATGTCGGTCGCATTCTTGCCCGCGGAGTAGCTGAACTGCTGGATCGGCCGGATCGCGAACGCGTGCAGCTTGTCCCGCCAGCCCTTGAGACCCGCCGCACCCCAGTCACCGTACGCGCGGCGAATGTTGGCGGTGCCGTATTTCGACAGCTCCGACAGGATCGCCGCGATCTTGGTGTGCGAGACGTTGTCGGCGTCGATCAGCAGGGCGATGTGTCGGCCGGATGTCGGGGCGGAAATATGGTCGGTGCTCATAGGCGGGACTTTGGTCGGGGATACCGTGAGTGTCTAGGTCGCTTGCCGAGTGCGAGGCGCTCTATCTCCCCCCCTTGCGGGGAGGGAGCAGAAGAGGGCTACCGCTTCACCCGCGTGACATGGCCCATCTTGCGTCCCGGCCGGGCCTCGTGCTTGCCGTACAAATGCAAATGCGCGTCATGCTCGGCCAGCACGTCCGGCCAGCGCTGCCAGTCGTCGCCGATCAGGTTTTCCATCTCCGCGCCGTGCCCGACCACGTCGGTCGAGCCGAGCGGCAGGCCGCAGATCGCGCGGATGTGGTTTTCGAACTGTGAGGTGACCGCGCCCTCGATCGTCCAGTGTCCCGAATTGTGGACGCGCGGGGCCATTTCGTTGAACACCGGGCCATCGGCGCCGACGAAGAATTCCAGCGTCAGGATGCCGACATGGTCGAGCGCGGCGGCGACGCGACCGGCGAGCGTCGCGGCCTCGGTCCACTGCGCGGCGACCTGGGGCGGGGCGGGGATGGTCGAGGTGGCGAGGATGCCGTCCTTGTGGACGTTGAGCGGCGGCGCGTAGCTGACGATCGTCCCGTCGAGCCCGCGGGCCAGCACGATTGAGAATTCATGCTCGAATTGGACGAAGCCCTCGAGCACCGCCGGCGCCGCGCCGATCGCGTCCCACGCGGCCTGCGCCTGATCGGGGGCGGTGATCCGCGCCTGCCCGCGACCGTCATAGCCGAACCGCGAGGTCTTGAGGATCGCAGGGCAGCCGATCGCGTCGATCGCCGCCTCCAGTTCCGCCAAAGACTTCACTTCGCGCCAGGGGGCGGGGCGGCCGCCCAAGCCTTCGACGAAGCTCTTTTCGTTCACCCGGTCCTGCGCAGTGGCGAGGCTCATCGCCGGCGGGTGGACCGGCGCGATCGGCGACAGTGCGGCGATGGGGGCGAAGGCGACGTTCTCGAACTCATAGGTCACGACATCGACGCTGCGGGCGAAGGCGGACAGTGCGCCCGCATCGTCGTAGCGCGCGCGGGTCATCAGCGGCGACACGTCGTTCGCAGGCCCCGTTTCCGGCGCGTAGATGTGCGTGCGATAGCCGAGCTGCGCGGCGGCGATCGCCAGCATCCGCCCGAGCTGGCCCGAGCCGAGAATGCCGATCGTCGAACCGGGGGGAAGGGGTGTCATCAAAACCTCCGTTCGCCCTGAGCGTGTCGAAGAATGTCCTTCTCCGTGCCGCGGACCGTGTCGCAATGAAGAAAGGGCAGGGCTTCGACAAGCTCAGCCCGAACGGGAATACTCTATCCCCAATTACTCCGGCGTTTCCGCCACGCTGTCGGTCTGCTCCGCGCGCCAGGCGATCAGGCGCGCTTCGAGGTCCGCATCGCTGCCGGCCAGAATCGCTGCCGCCAGCAGACCGGCGTTGATCGCGCCCGCCTTGCCGATCGCCAGCGTGCCCACCGGGATGCCGCCCGGCATCTGCGCGATGGAGAGCAGGCTGTCCATGCCCTTTAGCGCCTTCGATTCGACCGGCACGCCGAGCACCGGCAGATGCGTCATCGCCGCCGCCATGCCCGGCAGATGCGCCGCCCCGCCAGCGCCTGCGACGATCACCTTCAGCCCCCGGTCGGCCGCGCCCTTGGCGTAATCGTACAGCCGCTCGGGCGTACGGTGGGCGGAAACCACGCGGGTTTCGTGGGCGACGCCCAGCGTGTCGAGGATCTCGGCGGCATGGCGCATCGTCTCCCAATCGGAAGTCGATCCCATGATGATGCCAACGCGCGTCATGGCCCGGCCGACTAGCGCAAGCCGCGCGCCAGACCAACCCCGATCAGCACGGGAATCGTAACGGCGGGGAGCCTGCGCCCGCGCGGAGCGTTTCGCGATCGAATCAGACAGGAAGACATACGATGTCGCACAGCCCACCCGTTCCCGAAGCCAATCAGTCGCCCTACCCCTTGCAGGAGCCGAAGCACGACCGCCCCGACCTGCCGCCGGTCCTGAAGGTCGCGGACCAGCCGGCCGCCGCGCCGGCGCTGCCGATCGGAACGATCGGGGCGGTGATCGGGCTGGGCGCCGTGGCGATCGGCGGTGCGATCCTGGGACTGCGACTGTGGGGCGCGAAAGCGAAGCCCAAGCCGAAGCGCAAGGGCCGCCGCAAGCAGCACGGCTGAGGCGGCGCGCTCTCAGGGGATTGCGCGCTCTCCGACCACATTGCCTGCGGGGGCGTAGCGGCAGACGAGATACTCGTGCTGCGCGCCGACCGCTGTCGCGCAACCGAACCGCCGTGTGCCCGACCACACGATCTGCGCATAATGACCGGCGTCGCGATAGTCGCCGGTCGTGCTGAAGGCCGGTGCGGCGCGGTTCACGAACACGCGCGCCTCGTCGATCCAGTGCTGGGCCATTTCATCGTAGCGATAGCCACCGCGCGTACCGGCCCACAAATTCTCACCCTGAACGGCAGCGCCGCGCGGCTGGCGCGCATGTTCGAACCGTCCGCTGCGCGCCAGATCGGCGGCATGGGCGCCGGCATCCGCGGCAAGCTGCGGATCCCAGACCAACGGCGGCTGGCGAACGCTCGCGCGCGCGGCGTTGTGCATCGCGGTCATCGCCTGTTCGAGCATGATCTCCCCGCGCGGGGCCGGATTGGTGAAGGGGCGAGGCTCGACGACGGGCTCGGGCGCCTTTTTCGCGCCGCAGCTGCTGAGCATCAGGGGGATCAGCCATGACTTTCGCATGGGATCGGGGCATAGCGCGGCACCAATGAACGATTTCCTACCTCTGGCGCTGTACGTCCACTGGCCGTTCTGCGTCAGCAAATGCCCCTATTGCGACTTCAACAGCCATGTCCGCGATCAGGTCGATCAGGCGCGGTGGCGCGATGCACTGCTCGCCGATCTCGCGCATGAGGCGGCGGTGCTGCCGGGGCGTCGGCTGGGATCGATCTTCTTCGGGGGCGGCACACCCTCGCTGATGCCCCCAGAGACGGTCGCGGCGCTGCTAAGCGCGGCAGAGGCGGCATGGGGCTTTACCAAGGATATCGAGATCACGCTGGAGGCGAACCCGTCGTCGGTCGAGGCGGCCCGCTTCGCCAATCTCGCGGCGGCCGGCGTCAATCGCGTGTCGCTCGGCCTGCAGGCGCTCGACGACGATGCCCTCGCGTTTTTGGGCCGCGCGCATGACGTAAACGAGGGGTTGGGGGCGCTCGACGTGGCGCAGGCGGTGTTCGACCGCGTGAGCTTCGACCTGATCTACGCACGCCCCGGTCAGTCGCTGGCCGACTGGAAAGCGGAGCTGGCGCGCGCGCTCGCGTTCGGAACGGAGCATCTGTCGCTCTATCAGCTGACGATCGAACCGGGCACCCGCTTCGCGACGCTGGCGGCGAAGGGCGAACTGACAATTCCCGATGGCGACACCGCGGCCGAACTGTTCGAGACGACGCAGGACATGACCCGCGCCGCCGGCCTGCCGCGCTACGAGGTGTCGAACCACGCGCGGCCGGGCGCGGAGAGCCGGCACAACCTGACCTATTGGCGCTACCGCGACTATGCCGGCATCGGTCCGGGCGCGCACGGTCGGCGGGGTGGAATGGCGACCGTGCGCCATAAGAAGCCGGAGAACTGGCTGAAGACGGTCGACCGCAACCGGCACGGGATGCAGAGCGAGGACGTGCTCGATCCCCGCGACCGCGCGTCCGAGGCGCTGGTGATGGGCCTGAGGATGCGCGAAGGGATCATGGTCGATCCGTCATGGGTCGATTTCGCCGCAGTCGACCGGCTGGTCGGGCATGGCCTGCTCACGCGCACGGGCGATCACATCGCGACGACCGAGGCCGGTATCCTGCTGCTCGATTCGATCCTGCCAACGATCGCGCGCGACATTTGACCGAACCCTGTTCGCCCTGAGCCTGTCGAAGGGCAGTGCTTCGACAGGCTCAGCACGAACGGTTGTGTTTGAGGGCCTTACCGCCCCGCGAACCCTGCCGGCGCCGGCGATACCGTCACCGTCGTCCCGCTCTTGATCTCCTGCACCTCCAGCGCGCGCTCCGCGATGCCGTCGCGGCCGAAGCGGAAGGCACCGTCCAGTCCGGCGAAGCCATCGCGATCGGTCAGGCGACTTTCCGGGAAGCGATCGCCGACGCGCCAGTCGCGGGCGATGCGGGCGGTCAGCAGCACCGCGTCATAGCCGAGACTCGACAGCCGATAGGGCGCCGTCCCGAACCGGGTGCGGTACTTGCCGGCATATTGGCGATAGAGCGTGTTCGATACGCTGGCGAACCACGCGCCGTTCAGCGCCGCATTGCCGCCGATGCCGGTGTCGGCGTTCCACAATTCGGTGCCGAGCACGCGCGCGCCCGACCCGGCCGAGCGGCGCAGGGCGGGCACGGCCAGGCTGGCGGTGCCGGCGCTGTCGGCGATCAGCACGGCATGGAACGGCGAGGCCCGCGTCAGACGGCCGACGGCGGCGGTGATTGATCCGGCCGAGCGGTCATAGGTCTGCATGCCGGTGACCCGGCCGCCCGCGCTCTCGACCGCGCGCAGGAAAGCGGTCGAGGCCCGCTCGCCATAGGTGCCGCTCGGGACCAGCCCGGCGAAATCGGTGATGCCGGTGCCGCGGGCGTAGTCGACGACGCGCTCGATCGACTGGGCGGGGGCATAGCCGAGCAGGTACGCGCCGTTGCCGGCGACCGAGATGTCGTTGGAGAAGCTGAGCACCGGCACCCGCGCCGCGCGCGCGACGGGAGCGACCGCGCGAACGTCCTCGGCGAGCAACGGACCAAGGATCAGCTGCGCACCTTCGTCGATCGCCCGTTGCGCGGCCGCCGCGGCCCCGCCGGACGTGTCGTAATTGGTGATCCGGATCTTCTCGTTGCGCAGATCGAGCAGCGCGAGCTGAGTCGCATTGGCGAGGCTGCGCCCGACCGCCGCATTGGCGCCCGACAACGGCACGAGCAGCGCGACGCGGTGGCGGGCGACGTCCTCCGGCAGGGCGGGCGTGACGGGACGCGGCGCGGTCGGGCGCGGGGCGCTCGCCGATGGCGGCGGCGGTGGAGGCGGGGCGGCGTCGCGGGGCACGACCGCGCAGGCGCTCAGCACCGCCGCTCCGACCAGTGCGATCACCTGCCGCAGTTTGCGCAGTTGCGGTGTGCCAGTCACCTCCGCCATAGTCTTTCCCCTTATGAACGCCGAACTTTCCCCAGGTCTCTACATCGTCGCGACCCCCATCGGCAATCTCGGTGACTTGAGCCAACGTGCGGCGCAAGTCCTTGCGAATGCTGACGTGATCGCGGTCGAAGACAGCCGTGTGACGGCCAAGCTGCTCCAGCATATCGGTGTCAAGCGAAGCATGACGCCGTACCACGACCATAATGCCGAAGCCGTCCGGCCGGGGCTGGTCGCGCGGATGGGCGGCGAGGTGGTCGCGCTGGTATCGGATGCCGGCACCCCGCTCATTTCCGACCCCGGTTACAAGCTGGTCCGCGATGCGCGGGCGGCGGGGCACCTGGTGGTCACGGTGCCGGGGCCGTGCGCGGCGGTCGCGGCGCTGACGCTGGCGGGGCTGCCGACCGACCGCTTCCTGTTCCTGGGCTTCCTGCCGCCCAAGGCCGGCGCCCGCGCGACGGCGATCGCCGAGGTCGCGGCCGTGCGCGCGACGCTGATCCTCTACGAATCGGGTCCGCGACTGGCGGCCACCCTGGCTGCGCTCGCGGAAGGCTTGGGCGATCGCGAGGCGGGTGTCGCGCGGGAGATCACCAAGCGGTTCGAGGAATGCGTGACCGGCACATTGTCGGACCTGGCGGCGCGCTATGCGGACACGCCGCCGAAGGGCGAGATCGTCGTGATCGTCGCTCCTCCGGGCGAGCCTGCGCCGGCAAGCGAAGAGGATGCCGATACGGCGCTGCGCGAGGCCCTGACCCGACTGCCGGTGTCGAAGGCGGCGGGGGAAGTGGCCAAGCGGCTCGGGCTCGACCGGCGGGAACTCTATGCGCGGGCGATGGAGTTGAAGGGGTGAGGGATCGCAAGGCCGCCGAAGCCGCCGGCCGTCGCGGCGAGCGGGTCGCGGGCTGGTGGTTGCGGCTGAAGGGCTGGCGAATCCTCGACCGCCGTGTCCGCACGCCGGCAGGAGAAGTCGACCTGATCGCTCGGCGCGGGAATCTGGTCGCCTTCGTCGAGGTGAAGACCCGCGCGACCGCGGCCGAACTCGACTATGCGATCGACCAGCGGCGGCTGTCGCGCGTCGCCGCCGCGGCGGAATATCTGATGTCGCGCTATGCCGGGCCGCAGGACGATATTCGTGTCGATGTGCTGCTGCTGGCGAAGGGCAGCGTGCCGCGGCATATCGAGAATGCCTGGATCGGGTGACTTTCCGCCCCGGCCATCCTACCTGCGATTGCATGACCCAGTCCCTCACCGTCGCCGTCCAGATGGACCCGCTCGAATCGATCAACATCGCCGGCGATTCGAGCTTCGCGCTGATGCTGTCGGCGCAGGCGCGCGGGCACCGGCTGTTCCATTATGCGGCCGAGGATCTGAGCTATTCCGCGGGGCGCGTCTGGGCGCGGGCGCATCCGGTGACGGTCCAGCGCGTCGTCGGCGACCATTTCAGCTTCGGCGAGGCGGTGAACCTCGATCTGGGCGACGAGGCCGATGTCGTGCTGATGCGCCAGGACCCGCCGTTCGACCTCGGCTACATCACCGCGACGCACCTGCTGGAGCGAATCTCGGACCGCACGTTGGTCGTCAACGATCCCGCCAGCGTCCGCAATGCGCCCGAAAAGGTCTGGGTGCTCGATTATGCGCAATATATGCCGCCGACGCTGGTGACGCGCAGCCTCGACGAAGCGCGCGCGTTCCTGGCTGAGCACGGCGAGATCGTCGTCAAGCCGCTCCACGGCAACGGCGGCAAGGCGATCTTCAAGGTCGGGCGCGATGGCGCGAACCTATCCTCGCTGATCGAGGTGTTCAACACCGCCTATCGCGAACCCCACATGATCCAGGCGTTCCTGCCCGGCGTGGCGAAGGGCGACAAGCGCATCGTGCTGGTCGACGGCGAAGTGGCGGGCGCGATCAACCGTATTCCGGGCGAGGGCGAAATCCGCTCCAACCTCGCGGTCGGCGGCTCGGCGGTGAAGACCGACCTGACGGAGCGCGAGCGCGAGATTTGCGCGGTGCTCGGGCCGGAATTGAAGCGGCGCGGGCTGATCTTCGTCGGGATCGACGTGATCGGCGGCGAATGGCTGACGGAAATCAACGTGACCTCGCCGACCGGCATCGTCGCGATCGACCGGTTCAACGGCACCGATACGGCGGCAATGATCTGGGATGCGATCGAGGCGCGGGTTTCGCAGAAGAAGAAGTAGGGTTTCGGGCGCCCTCCGGGCGCGAGGCGCGGAGGCGCGGAGGTTTCCGGTCGCTTAGCTGCGACGCAGCTCTTTCAACGAGCGATCGCGGTGTCTTCCGGTCGATAGCCTCGCGCGGGCCATCTCCGCGCCTCCGCGCCTCGCGCCCGCAGGGCGCCCAAAACATCCTTCTTCCCAAAATCGAACCGAACGCCGCCTCGAAGAGTTACCTCGCATCAATGACCGAATTCATTCTCGATGCGATCGCCTGGGGCGGCTATGTTGGCATATTCCTGCTGATGGCTCTCGAAAACGTCGTGCCGCCGGTGCCCTCCGAAGTCATCATGGGGCTGGGCGGCATGGCGGTCGCGCGCGGGGACATGAATTTCGTGCCACTACTGCTGTGGGGCACTGCGGGCACGACGATCGGCAATTACTTCTGGTACGCGATCGGACGGCATTTCGGCTATCACGGGCTGAGGCCGTTCGTCGACCGCTGGGGCCGGGTGCTGACCGTCGAGTGGGAGGATGTCGAGAAGCTGCACGGCTTCTTCCTGAAACACGGCGGCAAGACGGTGTTCGTCTTCCGCTTCCTGCCGACCTTCCGCACGATGATCTCGCTGCCCGCGGGCATGGCTTGCATGCCCTATTGGCGGTTTTTCCTGGCGACCTTCCTCGGCAGCGCAATCTGGAATGCGGTGCTGGCATGGGCCGGCGTCTATCTCGGCAAGAATTTCGAGCAGCTCGACCATTATGTCGGCCCGGTCGCCATCGCGCTGACCGTCGCGATCGTGGTAGGCTATATCTACCGCGTCGTCACCTGGAAGCCGCGCGCCAAACGCTAGGCTCGCGGGTGCGCGGTGCGGTAGACGTCGAGGAGATGCGCCGCATCGACCGCGGTGTAGACCTGTGTCGAACTCAGGCTCGCATGGCCCAGCAACTCTTGCAACGCGCGTAAGTCTGCCCCGCGGCCCAGCAGATGCGTCGCGAAGCTGTGGCGCAATGCGTGCGGTGTCGTGCGCTCGCCCAGTCCCAGCCGTCCGCGCGCGCCCTGCACCGACCGGCGGATGACCCCGGCGGCCAGCGGCCCGCCCTTGGCCCCGCGGAACAGCGGCGTGTCGCGCCTGATCGGCCAAGGCTGGAGGTCGACATAGCGCGACACCGCATCGGCGACCGCGGGCAGGATCGGCACGATCCGGGTCTTGTCGCGCTTGCCGGTGACGACCAGTGTCTCGCCCAAAGGCAGCGCCGCGCCGGTCAGCGACAGCGCCTCGCCGATGCGCAGGCCGGCGCCATAGAGCAGCAACAGCACCGCCCAGTCGCGCGCCGCGATCCACGGTGCGCGCGCTTCGTCGGCGACCTCTTCGGCCAGCGCCATGACCTCGTCCGGCGCGATTGGGCGGGGAAGGCCCTTCTTGACGCGCGGGCCTTTCAATCGCGGGGTTCCAGCGCCCGCCCAGGCCAGGAAGCCACGCACCGCCGACAACTCGCGGGCGGCGGACGCGTTGCTGAGGCCTTCGTTACGGCGCTGGGCGAGGAAGGCGCGCAGGTCGCTCTGCGTCAGCATATCGAGCGTCGTCCGGTCCGCCACCTCACCTCTGTGGCGCGAGAGAAATGCCATCAGCCGCTCCGCCGTCGCCTGATAGGCGCGCACCGTATGCGCCGACCGGCGGCGGTCGCGCGAGAGATGGGCGGCATAGGCGGCGGGGAGCGGATGCATCGCAGGCTGTTCTAGGCGGGCGGGGTGGGTAATGGAACGGCCCAACCTCCGTTCGCCCTGAGCTTGTCGAAGGGCTGTCCTTCTTCGTGCCGCTGGCGAGGCAATCGGGGGGAAAGTGCCGCGCGGGCCGACGCGGAAGTGAATTCCGCGTCGTCGGTCGGACTTCGTCCGCCGGCCGGGATCGGCTGTGCGCGTGCGCACCGCCGCCGTCCGCGGCTTTGCCGCGCGACGCGGCTCAGCCGATCTTTTGCCCGCTCTTCGCCCAATCGGCCATGAAGCCCTCGATCCCCTTGTCGGTCAGCGGGTGCTTGATTAGCTGGCGGATCACCGCAGGCGGGGCGGTCATCACGTCGGCGCCCAGCTTCGCGCTTTCCAGCACGTGGATCGGGTGGCGGACGCTGGCGACCAGGATTTCGGTGCCGAAGTCGTAATTGTCGTAGATCAGGCGGATGTCGCTGATCAGCTGCATGCCGTCGAAGCCGATGTCGTCATGACGGCCGACGAACGGCGAAATGAAGCTCGCCCCCGCCTTCGCCGCCAGCAGCGCCTGGTTGGCCGAAAAGCACAGGGTCACGTTCACCATCGTGCCGTCGTCGGTCAGCGCCTTGCAGGTCTTGAGGCCATCGATCGTCAGCGGCACCTTCACCGCGACATTGTCGGCGATCTTCCGCAGGATTTCAGCTTCGCGCATCATGCCGTCGTGGTCGAGCGCGACGACCTCTGCCGACACCGGACCCGGCGTGATCGTGCAGATTTCGCGCACGACTTCCAGGAAATCGCGACCCGACTTGTGGATCAGCGATGGATTGGTGGTGACCCCGTCGACCAGCCCCGATTCGGCTAGGTCGCGGATGTCGTTGGTGTCGGCGGTATCGACGAAGAACTTCATGGCGGCTCGCTTTTCTGAAGGGCTGTGTTCGCGTCTCTTTAGGTGTTTCTGCGGACGCGCGGCACCCGAAAAATTAACGTCTCAAAGCTTATGGTTAAGACCATGAATCGCCTGGAAAGTCCTGCCGCGACCGCGGATCGTGTCCGTGCCCTTGCCGCGCTCGATCTGATCGATGCGCCACCGGAACGCGAGTTCGAGGCGCTGGCCGCATTGGCGGCGAAGCTGCTGGCCTGTCCGATGGGCGTGGTGTCAATGATCGATGCCGACCGCTTTCTCCCGCTGGCGACCGCGGGAGGCGAAGGGATGTCTGCGCCGCGCGAACATGCCTTCTGCAACCGCACGATCGCGCAGAGCGAACCGGTCACCATCGCGGACACGACCGAGGACGCGGACTTTTTCGCCAGCCCGTTCGTCACCGGCGCTGCGGGCATCCGCAGCTATGCCGGCATCGCCATCTCCGCTCCCGATCCCGCCGGCGGCCCGCGCGTGCCGGTCGGCGCGGTCTGCGGGCTCGACACCCAGCCGCGGGCCTTCACCGCCGAACAGCAGGCGGTGCTCGCGCATCTGAAAGCGCTGGCCGAGGCGTTGTTCGATGCCCGCGCGCTGCGCGTCCAGGCCGAGGCGCAATCGAAAGCGCTACGCCGCAACGACCGTATCTTTCGCCAGGCGGAGCGGCTGGCGGCGGTGGGATCATGGCGACTCGAGCTGGAGAGCGAAGCGATCGTCTGGTCCGAGGGTGTCTACCGAATCCACGACCTGACGCCCGGCACGCCGCCGCCCTTGTCGCAAGCGCTCGATTTCTATCCCGAATATGCCCGAGCGCTCGTCTCGGACGGACTGGCCAGGACGATGGAGACGGGGACGCCGTTCGACCTCGAGACCGACTTCGTCAGCGCGACCGGTATGAAGCGTCGGGTACGGGTGATGGCCGAGCTCGAAGTTCAGGGCGGGCAGGCAGTCGCCGTCGTCGGCGTGTTCCAGGACGTGACCGCGCGCTATGCGCTGGAGCAGGATCTGCGCCGCTCGGCCAGTGTCGATGCGTTGACCAACATCGCCAATCGGGCCGCGTTCAATGTCGAGCTGGAACGCTGGGTCACAGCGGCGCGCGCGGATGCGACGCCGCTCGAACTGCTCCTGATCGACCTCGACCTGTTCAAGCAGATCAACGACGTCCACGGCCATCTGGTTGGCGACGAGGTGCTGCGCGCGTTCGGCCGTCGCTTGCGCCGGCTTCACCCGACCGATGCCTATGCCGCGCGCGTGGGCGGCGACGAATTCGCGCTGCTGCTGCGCGGTGACGCGGCGATTCGGGCGAAGGAGCTGGTCGCCAAGTTGCTGGCGGATCTGAAGATGCCGGTGCATTCGGCCGCTGGCGTCATCCCGGTGTCGGGCACGATCGGCCATGCCGCGTTCGATGCGGGCGAGGATGGCCTGCATGCCTTCGTCCACCGGGCGGACACCGCGCTGTATCAGGCCAAGCGGACGCAGCGCGGGACCGCACGCGCCTGGGGGCAACTCCGCGCCGGCGATCGTCGTGACGAGGTCAGAGCCGCCTGACGCCCTCTGCGCGAACCGCTTCGATCGTCGGGCATCCGTTGACCGCCATCAGCAGGTCGGCCTCCGCCAGGATGCAGCGCAAAACGTGTGCGGCCCCCTCCGCACCGTCGAGCGCGAGGCCGTAGAGCCACGGCCGCCCGATCCCGACCGCGTGCGCGCCCAGCGCCAGCGCCTTGACGACATCGCTGCCCGACCGGATGCCCGAATCGAACAGCACCGGCACGCCGCCCGATGCCGCGACGACATCCGCCAGCATGTCGATCGCGGCGATGCCGCCGTTCGCCTGGCGCCCGCCGTGGTTGGAACAGAAGATCGCATCGATGCCCGCATCGACCGCACGCCGGGCATCGTCGGGATGGCAGATGCCCTTCAGGACGATCGGTAGTTTCGTCAGCGAGCGCAGCCAGGGCAGGTCGCTCCACGTCAGCACCTTGCCGAACGACTGCACCCACAACCCGATCGCCGCTGCCGGATTGTCTGCCGGCGCGCAGCCGAGGCGCTGTTGGAAGACGGGATCGCTGAAGTAATTCTGCAGCACCGCTCCCTTGAGTTGCGGGAAATTGCCGGCGTTGAGATCGCGCGGACGCCAGCCGGTGACCCAGGTATCGAGCGTCACCACGATCGCCTCATAGCCCGCCGCCTCCGCGCGCGCGACCAGGCTGGCCGCGAGTTCGGGATCGCGCGGCGTGTAGAGCTGGAACCAGGCGGGAGTGTCCGCGGTCGCTTCGTACACCGCCTCCAGCGGGTCGTTCGACAGCGTCGATGCCATCAGCGGCACGCCGGTCAGCGCGGACGCCTTCGCCGCCGCTAGATCGCCGTGACCGTCCGGGGTCGCGATACCGGCGACGCCGATCGGGCTCATGAAGATCGGACTGGGCAGACGGCGACCGAACAGCTCGATCGACAGGTCACGCGTCGTGCCGTCGACCAGCATCCGCGGCACCATGCCATAGCGGTGGAAGCCGCGGGCATTCTCGTCCTGCGTGAACTCGTCGCCGCAACCGCCCATGACATAGTCGCGGACGGCGGGCGGCATGGCGTCCTTCGCCCGTGCCTCCAGCGTCGCGAAATCGACCGGCAGCTTCGGGACGATGCCTTGCGTGCCGGCCAGATAGATCGCGTTCTGGAAATCGCCGTAATGGCCCATGATCCTCTCCACTGGCCGGTGCGCCCGACGTCAGTCTGCGTCGGGGGCGGGGCCGGTTTCAAGCACTTCGATCGCATCGCTGCGTCCGGCGAAATCGGCGGTCTCGCCCGGTGCCAGCCCGATCAGCGTGCGGGCGAGCGGCGCGGAAAAGGCGATGCGGTTCTGCGCCGCGTCGGCCTCGTCACCGCCGGTGATGTCGATCGTCCGTCGCTTGCCGTCGAGCGTGAAGGTGACACGCGATCCGATCGCGACTTCGTCCTCATCCGGGACGTCCACGATCTCCGCGGTCGACAGGCGCGTGCCCCAGTAGCGATGGTTGCGCTTCAACGCCTTCAGCGCATCGTCATCGGTTGTCGCAGCGATCTGTGCGTCGAGATCGGCGAGTTTCGCCTGGATCAGGCGCAGTCCCCGGGCGGTGACCAGATTAGGTCCGGGGGCGATCGGAATCTCGAACTTGGGTTCGAGATGCTCGTCGTCACTCTCACGCCGGAAGGCGACACTCATCGTTCAATTCCTTTGGACGGGACCCGCACTCTCGCCAAAGCCGCGGGTCCCGCAAGGGGTTATGCGGCGGTCGTCTCGACCTTGGCATGGCTTCCCGATTCACCGGCCTTGATCGTGCCGCCGAACAGCATCTTCACCCGCCCGCTCAGCGACAGATCGGTTTCCCACAGTTCCGCGCTGTCGATGTCGAGCCGGACGAGCGCAAGGTTCGGGTCGTCCTTGCCGCCGTCGAACCAGGCCTCGACCTGCTTGTTCCACAGCTTGTCGATCATCGCGCGGTCGTTGTCCTGGCTGATCGTGCCCGACAGGCAGGCGAAGAAGTCATGGCCCTTCGATACGAACTGCGCCATCGCCTGGCCGCCCTTGGCCACGCGGTTGTCCTTGCCGACGAAGAACCACAGGGTGTCGACCTGATCCTCGTCCAGTTGCGCGGTCAGCGGTTCGGAATGCTGGTGCGCGTCGGTCAGGCCGACCATCAGGAACGGGCTGTCCGCCATCTTCTTCCACATGTCGCGCTTGATCTGGTCGTCGCTCTTTTCAGCCATCGTCTGCTCCTGAATCTGAGGGGTTTCGAGAGCGAAACGAGGGGGGCGGGGGTTAGTTGCGCGACGCGCGTCACCTGTCATGATGCGCGCAGCGGCAATACTGCCGCTGAACAGAAAGGCCGACCTATGACGTTCGCCGATCTGTGCCTGTTCCTGGGCGTCTTGATCGCATTCGCGACACTCGTCGTGAAAGTGATCGAAGTATCCCGCAAGGAGTAAGGTACACGGGCGGGGCCCGGTCTAGCAGCCGGGCCCCAAACGTATTGAGCCCCGGCCGCTAGCACAGCCGGGGCTCACAGAAAGGCGCCTATGACGTCGCCTTCGTTTCAGATAAGCCAGAATGGCTAATTCTTCAAGATCACAGCACCTCGAACAGCCCGGCCGCGCCCATACCGCCGCCGACGCACATCGTCACGACGACGTACTTCGCACCGCGCCGCTTGCCCTCGATCAGGGCGTGGCCGGTGCAGCGCGCGCCGGTCATGCCATAGGGGTGGCCGATGGAGATCGAGCCGCCGTTGACGTTCAGCAGGTCATTCGGAATGCCCAGCTGGTCACGGCAGTAGAGCACCTGCACCGCGAACGCCTCGTTCAGCTCCCACAGGCCGATGTCGTCCATCTTCAGGTTGAAGCGCTCGAGCAGCTTGGGGATAGCATAGACCGGGCCGATGCCCATTTCGTCGGGCTTGGTGCCCGCGACCGCCATGCCGACATATCGGCCGAGCGGCGTAAGGCCGCGCTTTGCGGCGAGCGACTCTTCCATCAGTACACTGGCCGAGGCACCGTCCGAAAGCTGCGACGCGTTGCCGGCGGTGACCGACCCGTCCGGCAGCACCGGATTGAGCGACTTCAGGCCTTCCAGCGTCGTGTCGGCGCGATTGCCCTCGTCCTTGGAGAGCGTCACTTCCTTCTGCGAGACTTCCTTCGTCTCCTTGTTCACCACGTTCATCGTCGCGGTGACGGGGACGATCTCATCATCGAACTTGCCGGCAGCCTGCGCGGCGGCGGTGCGCTGCTGCGACTGGAGGGCATATTCGTCGCAGACTTCGCGCGAGATGCCGTAGCGCTTGCCGACAATCTCGGCGGTCTGGAGCATCGGCATGTAGATGTCGGGCACCATCGCCAGCAGTTCGGGGTCCGGATTGACGCGCATCTGCGGCGTCTGGACGAGGCTGATGCTCTCGACACCGCCGCCGATCGCGATGTCCATGTTGTCGACCATGATCTCCTTGGCCGCCGTCGCGATCGCCATCAGCCCCGAAGCGCACTGGCGATCGAGCGACATGCCCGAGACGGTGTTGGGCAGGCCCGCACGAAGCAGCGCGTTGCGGGCGATATTGCCGGCCTGGCTGCCCTGCTGGAGTGCGGAGCCGAACACGACGTCGTCCACTTCGGCGCCGTCGATCCCGGCGCGCTCGACCGCGGCCTTGATCGCGTGGCTCGCCAGCGTCGGCGACGGCAGGTTGTTGAAGGCGCCGCGGTACGCGCGACCGATCGGCGTGCGGGCGGTGGAGACGATGACGGCGGAACGCATGGGGCTTATCCTCTCAAACGAAAATCTGGCCGATCCATTCGGCGATGAGTGCGGGCTTGTCCTGGCCCTCTATCTCGACAGTAAGCTCGGTGGTCTGCTGCCACTGACCTGGGCGCTTCTCGACCAGCTCCAGCAGTTTGAAGTGACCGCGGATGCGCGAACCCGACGGTACCGGGGTCAGGAAGCGGACCTTGTTGCCGCCGTAGTTCACACCCATCCGCACGCCCTCGATCTCGGGCACGTCGGTGCGCGCCTGCATCTGCGGCATCAGCGACAGCGTCAGGAACCCGTGGGCGATCGTGCCACCGAACGGCGTCTGCGCAGCGCGAACCGGGTCGGTGTGGATAAACTGGTGATCGCCGGTCGCGTCGGCGAATTTATCGATCATCGCTTGTGTGACGTCGATCCATTCGGAGACGGCCGTGCTGCCGACCTGACCCGCGCGCTCGGCTATGCTGATGGTCGGCATGGCATTCCTCTCCCCCGGCGCGCGGGTGTTGGATGCCGTTTAGCCGGGCGCGCGCGGGGCTGCAAGATGCGCTAAACCGGAATTACGAAAAGCGTAGTCGTCGCTAGAGACAAGAGGCGCTTCCCAGCCCGAACCCGATCTTCGAAAGTCGCCTGATCAGTCCTGATCGACCGCCGAACGCGTCCCTTCCGCGGTGCCGTGTGTGTCCTGTGCGCGGATGGGATCGGAGATGTTGCTGGGCTGTGCCGTACGGTCCGCCGTCTGCTTGCGCGGATAGGGGTAGATCAGGCCACCGTCGGGTGCGGCGGTGAAGTCGGTCTGGGTCGGATAGGCGAGCTCGATCCCCTCGTCGTTCAGGCGGCGGATGACGGCGATGCCGACGACGTGCCGCGCGTCGAATGCGTCCTGGTAATTGGGGCCGGGCGAATCGAACTCGACGCCGAAGTCGTAGGAGGACGCGCCGAAGTTGGTAAAGCCGGCGCGGACGAACTTCATGCCGTGTTCCTCGACCACCTCCTTCATCATGCCCGGCAGTGCCTCCATCACATCGACCGCGGTCCATTGGACTAGGCCCAGCGTGAACTGGATGCGGCGATAATCGCGGCGGGTGTTGTTGAGGATCTCGTTGTCGAGCAGCTTCTTGTTGCTGATGACCTTCAGTTCGCCGGTCGCGCCGCGCACGCGGGTCGATTTCAGACCGATCGATTCGACCGTGCCCGACGACCCCGAATAGGTGATCGCGTCGCCGACACGGAACGGCTTGTCGAAGATGATGGCAAGGGCGGCGAAGAGGTCGGCAAAGATGCCCTGTGCCGCCAGACCGATCGCGATGCCGCCGACACCCAGACCCGCGACCAGGCCGGTGACGTTGACGCCCAGATTGTCGAGCACGACGATCAGCGCGACTGAGAACAGCGCGAAGGTGACGAGCAGGCGGATCAGTCCGAACGCGCTGCCAAGCGTCGCATGATCCTGTCCGGTCATGCGGTGTTCGATGCCGCCGAGGATCAGCTCGCGCGCCCAGACCGCGGCCTGAATGACCGTGGCGATGGTGAAGAGGAAGGTGATCGTGGTGGTGACCGCCGGCGGCGTCTCGGCATAGCCCTCGACCAGTTTGGCCGCGACCATCACGATGAAGAAATTGCCGGTCTTCGACACCGTGCGGCCGAAGACCACGCCCCAGCCGCCGACCCAGTTCGGCCGGTCGCACAATTTGCGCCCGGTCCGTCGCGCGAGCATCAGCGCCAGAGCGATCGCCGTACCGATCCCGACCGCGATCGCGATCTGGAGCCAGTTGGTCTGCAGCCAGACGATGCCGTCGGTCCACAGGCTCCGGACATGCGCTTCGGCGGCGTCGCTGTTCAGCGTGGCCTTTTCGACGGCCTTGGTCGTATTACCCATAAACTTATGCGGCGAGCTTCAGCTCGCGCTTCCCCTTGGTATCGCCGTCGAGCAGCGCGATCAGGCCACGCTCGACACGGCTGAGATGCTGGGTGGCACGCGGCAGCGGACGTGCCCGCAGCGCCGCCTGGTCGCCAGACTTGGCGATTTCGACCAGCATCGGATGAACATAGGACTTGCGCGCGATGGCGGGTGTGTTGCCCAGCGCCTCGGTCACGGGCTCCAGCATCGCCTTGATGCCGATGTCCTTGTCCGCGGTCGCCAGCGCCTCGAACGCCAGGACGCTCGCGCCCCAAGTGCGGAAATGCTTGGCGGTGAATTCGTCGTCCATGGCCTCGCGGATATATTCGTTCACGTCGCTGGAGGAAACCGGGTGCGGCTCGCCCTCCTCGTCCAGCCACTGGAACAGGTGCTGGCCCGGCAGGTCGTGGCACGTCTTGACGAAGCGGCTGAGCGAGCGGTCGGTGACGCTCATCACCTTTTCCTTGCCGGACTTGGCGCGGAATTTCAGCTTCAGCTTCGAACCCTCGACCTTGGCATGGCGGCAGCGCAGGGTGGTCGCGCCGAAACTCTTGTTGGTACGCGCATAGCCTTCGTTACCCACGCGGATATGGCCTAGGTCGAGCAGGCGGACGACCGCGGCGACGGCGCGCTCGCGGCTCAGCTTGCGCAGGTTCAGATCGGCCTCGACCCGCGCGCGCAGTTTCGGCAGGCGCTGGCCGAAACGGGCGCAGCCTTCATATTTCGCCAGTTCCTGTTTCGCGCGGAAATCGCCGTGGTAGCGATATTGCTTGCGGCCCTTCTCGTCCCATCCGATCGCCTGGATATGGCCGTTGGGCTTCGGACAGAACCAGGCGTCGCGGTACGCCGGCGGCAGGCCGATCGCGTTCAGCCGGTCGATCTCGTCGCGGTCGGTGATGCGCGTGCCGCTCGCATCGAAATAGCCCCAGGCCCGGCCGATCTTCTTCCGGGTGATCCCGGCCATGCTGTCATCGCAATAGACAATTCGGGCCACGGCGGTCGTTCCCTGTTCGCAACGGCCTGACCAATGCTCGGTCCGTCGATTCCGTTCCGGAACGCCCGCCAGTTCGAGGGGTTAGGTGCCTGATCCCAATCAGGAGTTTCCCCGACATGCCCGATATTTCGCAAGCCAAGGTGCTGATCGTCGCGACCGACGGGTTCGAGAACGACGAACTGTTCAAGCCACGCCAGGCGCTGATCGACGCCGGTGCCGAGGTGACGCTCGCCAGCCTCAAGACCGATCCGATCCAGGGCGTGAAGAACGACAGCGACCCTGCCGATACGATCACGCCCGACCTGACGGTCGACGACGTCGATACCGAGGATTACCATGCGCTGCTGCTCCCCGGCGGCGTCGGCAACCCCGACAAGCTGCGCATGAACGAACGCGCGGTCGAGATCGTCGGCGAGTTCATGGACGACGACAAGATCGTCGCCGCGATCTGTCACGGACCCTGGCTGCTGGCGGAGGCGGACGTGATCGAAGGCAAGACGCTGACGTCATGGCCCTCGATCCGCACCGATCTGGCCAATGCCGGCGCGGATGTGGTCGATCAGGAGGTCTGCGTCGACGGCAACCTGATCACCAGCCGCAATCCGGACGATATCCCGGCGTTCAACGATGCGATGATCCAGGCGCTTTCGAAGGTCGAAGCGTAAGGACGCGGCCGGCCCTGCCGTAGAGGTGGGGTCGGCATCGCGACGTTCCGTGTGGGCCCGTGGTCAAAGACGCGATCACCGGGAAGGCCGTGCAGCCGGCTGCGATTCTCGATCGATCTGGCTTCGAGCGCCGCGGTGCTCCGGCTAAGGCCGCAGCGTTGGCGATCGTAGGGGCGTTAGTTTTCACGGCTCCGGCCTGCCCCGTAGCACGCCCTAGCCTGGCTGGAGCAAATGTCAGCAAGCGCAGCTGAAGTCGTTACCGAGCGTTCACCTATGACGTCGTTTACCAAAAGGTGACGAGCGGAGGTGTAAAGGCGGGTATCATGGTCACGTTACCGATCCATCAGCCACTGACGCTGTCGCTGACCCTGTCGCTGGGGCTGGCCGCTGCGACGTGCGTTGCCGGGATATTCCTGATCCTGCCTGCGACCGTGCTGGAAGACTGGACAGCGGCCAGCGGTGTTTCCGCGATCCTTCCGGCATCCGACCTGCCACTCGGCTATTCCGTGCGGACTGCGCTGGCGATGGTCGCGGGCGTTGGCGCGGGGGTGATCATGTGGCTCGCCGCCTATCTCGCTTTCGGGGAGGAGGGACAGGTGACGCTGGCGCGGCGAACGGCCGATCCGGCACCGCCGTCGACCGTCGATTCGGACGCTCCGGTCCCGCTTCTGCGCCGGGCCGATGCGCATCCCGATGCCCCCGCGCGTGCCCCGCTCAGCGCGACACGCGAACTGGGCGCGCCTTTCCTGGAGGTTCGGGACAGCGGGCCGATCGAACGCGCCCTGCCGCTGGATCTAGACGCGCCGCTTTCCGCCTATGACCCCGCCGCGATCCCGACGCAGCCGGCCGCGCCGGTTCCCGTCGTGCCGGCGCTACAGCCGCGGCGAAGTGCGCCCGCTTCCGTTGAGGGCGCACGGATCGCCGCCGTCGAACTGCCGCGGACCGACGCGACCATCCACGCTCTGCTCGACAGGCTGGAACGCGGCGCCGGTGCGCGGCGGTCCGAGCCGTCGGTTCGCGCGACCTCCGTCGCCGGGACGCTCGACGAATTGCGCAAACTCGCCCGCCGCTGATCCTCGGCGGGCTTCAGTCCTCGACGGTCAGCACTTCGATCGTCGCGGTCAGGCCGGCGTCGCCTGTTCGCCGGCCGATCACGATCAGGTCGGCGACCAGGTGCCCCGGCAGCGGCAGGTCCGCCTCGGGCAGGCCCGCGATCCAGTCCTGCCCCGCCGATATCTCACCGCCCAGGGTCATCTCCAGCCGATGCCGTGCGCCGACGAAGGTGGCACTCGCCCAGCGTGTTGCGCGATTGTCGTCGATCGACAGCGCAAGCCCGCAGCGGGCCGCATGCGCCGTCAGCGCGCGTTCGAGCCGGCCCGTGGCCGTTCCCCCGCCGCTCACCGTGCGTCCCCGGCATGGCGGGCGATGAACGCCTCGATCCGCGCGACCGTCTCCTTGCGCGGCTGACGACCGTTCAGCAGATCTTCGACCAGCCGCGGGTCGTTGGTCGCCGCGCGGCCGAACGATGTGTGCGGCATACCCGTCCGATGCAGAAACCGCCGTACCTTCGACACGATCATATTGCCCTCCCATCCAAGCGACTCGATCAATTCGTTCCCTTAATGTTCCAACGCATTTCCAACTTGTCTAGGAAATTTCCTACGCTACTGTGTCCGCTATGGAGCCGGATCGACAGCGCGAGATACTGACGGGGCTGATCGCTCGCGATGGCGTCGGCCTGTCGACGCTGTCGCGGCTGGTGGGGCGCAATGCGGCGTGGATGCAGCAATATCTGCGCCGCGGCACGCCGCGCCTGCTGCCCGAGCGGGAGCGCGCGGTGATCGCGGGATTCTTCGGGGTCCCGGACAGTCACCTGGGCGGGGCCGAGCAGCCGGCGATCGTGCGCGTCCCGCGGCTGGCGGTCAGCGTGTCGGCCGGGCCGGGGCGGCTCGTCACCAGCGAGGCGACGGTGGCCAGCGCGGGCTATGCGGCCGAGGATCTCGCCCGCTTAGGGATCGACGCGACGAACGCCGCGATCCTCGACGTGCGCGGTGATTCGATGCTGCCGACGTTGATGGATGGCGACCGCATCCTGGTCGATCGCGGCCAGCGGGTGCCGGGCCGGCGCGGCGGCATCTGGGTGCTGCGCTGCGACGACGAACTTTTGGTCAAGCGCCTGACGCGCGACGGCGCGGACTGGCGCATCCAGAGCGACAATGCGCCCGAACGGCGGGCCGCCGTCGAGAGCGTCGAGGTGCTGGGGCGCGTGGTGGAATTGGTTCGCCGCCTCTAGGTGCCGGCGGCCTCAAGCCATCGGAGAGGACAGGCCTACGCGCGCCGGTCGCGCAGGTAGAGCAGCACGCCGACCGCGATCCCCGCCGCCGTTCCGCCCAGGAAACCGAGCGTCGGCTGCCGCATCGCCACGCCGACCGCGATGCCCAGAATCAGCAGGATGACGAACGGGCCACCCATGCCGCTCGAACGGCGTCTAGGTAGCTGGGGGTCGGGAATGGCCATGACGCGCGCTGTGCCATGTCCCGCTTTCGGACGCCACCGTCTCGTTACAGGACGCGCGGGACGGGTGGGCAGGGGCGGGCGGGCGGGGCATTAACCCTCGTCTGCCGCGCTACACCATCGGATCGCCGGGACTGGCACGCGGCGTGTAGGATCGTGGGCAATGCTCTTCGAAGACATGAACGAACCGCTGCCGTATCTGGCGAATCTCCAGTCGGTAGCCGATGCCGATGCGCTGCTCGCCGCGCATGGAGCGGATGCCGGCACCGAAGCCGCAATCCGCGCCGAGCGCAGCCGCGACCTCGGCAATGCCGTCCAATTCTGCCACTGGCGTCAGATCGAGCGGCTGATCGTGCTGCTGACCAGCGGAGACGTGGTGGGTACCGTCCACTAAACCATTGTCGCGGCTGATCCGCCCGCGCTAGAGACGGGCGATGACCGGGCCCGTTCGCCGGCACCGCGCGCTGGCCTGTTGCCTTGCGCTCGCGCCGTTTCCTGCCCTTGCCCAAAGCGTGCCGCCCGCGCAGCGGACGCCCGCGCCGACGCCGCCGGCGGCGGACGATCGGCTTGACCCCATGTCGCCGATGGCGGACATTCCCGGCATCGGCGTCGAATGGCCCGATCTGGCGAAGGCGGCGGTCGACACCGATCCCGCCTCTGACGCCCGCGCCGAGATCGCCGCCGAGACGCGCTACAGCTATACCATCGCCGGGATCGACGACATCGCCAGCCCGTTGCTGCGCGAGCGCTTCGATGCTGCCTCCAGCCTGCGCGCCAATCGCGGCGACCCGGCCAATGCCGCGCAGATCGACCGCCGCGCGCGCGAGGATGCCGGCCTGCTGGAGGCGCTGCTGAAGGCGGAGGGCTATTACGATGCGCGCATCGCGACGCGGGTGGAGCCGAGTGGCGGGGCGGTCGCGGTGACACTCGATGTCGATCCGGGCCCGCTCTACCGCTTCGGTGGAGTGACGCTGGCGGGCGTCGACCAGGCCGGGGACAAGGCCGGCGACCTGCGTGCCGCATTCGGGCTGAAAGCCGAAGCACCGGTCAACAGCGATGCGATCGCCGCCGCCACCGACCGGCTGAAGACCGCGGCCGGCGAGGAGGGGTTCGCCTTCGCAAAGGTCGGCGAGCCCGAGATCGTCGTCGACCGCGCCGCACGCACCGCGACGCTCGATCTGACGCTCGCCCCCGGCACCGAGCGCCGCTTCGGCCGGGTGACGATGGCGGACACCCGCATCTTCGGCCCCGGCCATGTCGAGGATATCGCGCGGTTCAAACCCGGCCAGCCCTTCACCGAAAGCGCGCTGGTAGACCTGCGCCGTGCGCTGATCCAGACCGGTCTCGTCTCGTCGGCGAAGGTCGATGCGGTCGAGGGGAAGTCGCCCGGTACCGTCGACGTCGCGGTCGCGCTGGAACCCGCGCCGCCGCGCACGATCGCGGGCGAGCTTGGCTACGGCACCGGCGAGGGCGCGCGGGCGGAGGTCAGCTGGACGCACCGCAACCTGTTCCCGCCCGAAGGCGCGCTGACGGTGCGTGGCGTGCTCGGCACCCGCGAGCAGCTAGGCGCGCTGGTCTTCCGTCGCAACAATTTCCACGGTCGCGACCGCGTGCTGACCGCGCAGCTGAGCGCCGCGCATACCGAGCGCGACGCCTATGAGGCCGATACGCTCCAGCTCTCCGGATCGCTGGAACGCCAGACCAATATCTTCTTCCAGAAGACCTGGACCTGGTCGCTGGGCGCCGAGCTGGTCGCGACCGACGAACGCGACGTGATCGAGGATACCGGCCAGCCGCGGCGCCAGACCTATTTCATCGGCGCGCTGCCGACGAGCCTGACCTATGACGGCTCCGATGATCTGCTGAACCCGACGCGCGGCTTTCGCCTGAGCGGGCGGTTCAGCCCCGAGCTGTCGCTGGTCGGCAGCGTGTTCGGATATTCGCGCATCCAGTTCGACGGCAGCGTGTATCGCCCGGTCACCGACAGCGTGGTGCTGGCGAGCCGCATCCGCCTGGGCACCATCGCCGGCGCCCCGCGCGACGCGATCGCGCCGTCGCGGCGGTTCTATGCGGGCGGCGGCGCCTCGGTCCGCGGCTATGGCTTCCAGTCGATCGGCCCGCGCGGGCCTAACGACACGCCGATCGGCGGGCGCAGCCTCACCGAATTCTCGATCGAGGCGCGGGTGAAGGCGTTCGGCAATTTCGGCGTTGTGCCGTTTTTCGACGCGGGCAACATCTACACCTCGCCGCTGCCGAAATTCTCGGGCTTCCGCTACGGCGCGGGTCTGGGCGTGCGCTATTATTCGAACTTCGGACCGATCCGCATCGACGTCGGCACGCCGCTCAACCCGCAACCCGGTGACCCGAAGATCGGCGTCTACGTCTCGCTGGGACAGGCGTTTTGAACGAGGATGCGGTCGAGGACGAAGCCCCGCCGCCGGCCCGCGCGCCGCGGCTGTGGATCGGGCGTGTCCTGGTCGTCGCATTGCTCGTCGTCGCGATCCTGCTGGCGGCGGCGGCGCTGTTCGATACGCAGATGGGGCATCGCTTCGTCGCCGACCGGATCGCCGCGCAACGGCCGTCGAACGGCCTGCGCTATTCGGTCGGGCGGATCGAGGGTTCGCTGTACGGCAAGGCGCGGCTGATCGACGTTCGCCTGCGCGATCCCGACGGGCTGGTGCTACAGGTACCGCGCGCCGATCTCGACTGGCGACCGTTCGCGCTCGTCGCCGAGAAGCTCGATATCCGCACGCTCGTCATCCCCCAGGCGACGCTTCACAAGCTGCCGCGCACGCTGAAGACCGGGCGCAAAGGCCCGATCCTGCCGAAGATCGACATCGCGATCCGGCAGTTGCGGATCGACCGGCTCGACATCGCCCCCGCGGTGACCGGCGTCGCGCGGACGGGATCGCTGAACGGCACTGCCACGATCCATGCCGGCCGGGCGACGGTGCGGCTCGATTCGGTCGTCCAGGGCAGCGACCGGCTGAAGCTGTTCCTCGACGCCGAACCCGATCGCAACCGCTTCGACGTCGATGTGACGGCGCGCGGAACCGCGCGGGGCGTGCTGGCGAAGCTGACCGGCATCGCGCGCCCGCTCGCGGTCGAGGTTCACGGCGACGGCGACTGGCGTCAGTGGCGCGGTAATGCGCGGATGGATGCCGGGCAGGCGCGGATCGTCGACCTGGCATTGGCCAACGACGCCGGTCGCTATGCGCTGAGCGGGGCGATCGCGCCTGCCAGCCTGGTCGGTGGCAAGTTTCAGCGGCTGAGCAGTCCACGCATCCTGGTCAATGGCGCCGCGACGCTCGTGAGACGCCAACTCGATGGCAACCTGTCGCTGCGCTCGCAGGCGTTGGCGCTCGATGCGACCGGCGAGATCGACCTCGCTGCCAGCCGTTTCCGCAATGTCCGCATTGCCGGCCGGCTGCTGCGCCCGCCCGCGCTGTTCCCGAACATGACCGGCCGCGACATCCAGTTGCGCGCGATCGTCGATGGCGCCTTCGCAACCGCCGGCGTCGATTATCGCCTGACCGCGGCGCGGGTACAGTTCGACGACACCGGCTTCGACACGGTCCGCGCCGCCGGCCGCCTGCGCCTGTCCGACCCGCCGGTGATCGTCCCCGTCGACCTGACGGCTGCCCGTGTCACCGGGGTGGGCGATGTCGCGGGCGGCATCTTGCGCAACCTGCGTGTCACCGGCCCGCTGCGCGTGACGGCGCGCGAGCTGACGGGCGATGGGCTGGTGCTGCGCTCGGACAAGCTCAACGGGCGGATCACGCTGTTCCTCGACCTGCGGACCGGGCGGTACGAGGTGGGCTTGAGCGGTGGCCTGCGCCGCTATCTGATCCCCGGCATCGGCCTGGTCGACGTCGACTCGCGCCTGACCGTCGTGCCCGGGCCGGGCGGCAAGGGAACGCGCGTCGTCGGGCGCGGCACGGCGAGTGTCGTGCGGCTCGACAATGCCTTCTTCGCGAGCCTGACGGGCGGCCTGCCGCGGATCGTGACCGGGCTGGAACGCGGCAACGACGGGATCCTCTACCTGCGCGGGCTCCAGCTGGTGTCGCCGGGGCTGAAGATCAGCGGCAACGGCTACCGCCGGCGTGACGGCACCTTCTTCTTCGAAGGGTCCGGCACCCAGACGCGCTACGGGCCACTGACGCTGCGCCTCGACGGGCGGATCGAGCGGCCGACGATCGACCTGCTGCTTCGCCGCCCGGCCGATGCGCTGGGCCTGCGCGATGTCCGCGCGCACCTCGATCCGACGACGCAGGGTTTCGACTTCACTGCCGCCGGCGGATCGCGGCTGGGGGCGTTCCAGGCGGCGGGCGCGATCCTGCTGCCGCCGGGCGGCGATGCGCGCATCCAGGTCGCGCGGCTGGACGTCGCGGGCACCCGCTCGACCGGCGCGCTCGACGTCGTCGATGGCGGGTTCAATGGCAAGCTCGACGTGACCGGGCGCGGGCTGACCGGCAGCCTTGCCTTCCGGCCGCAGGGCGATGTCCAGCGGATCGACATCCTGCTCGATGCAAATGCCGCCGACCTGAACGGCGTACGTATCCGTCGCGGGCGGGTGGAGGCGGCGGTGCTGCTCGACCCGGCCGGCACGTCGATCGAGGCGACGCTGACCGCGCAGGGCCTGCGTCGCGGTTCGCTGTCGCTCGCGCGCCTTGCCGCCAATGCGAAGCTCGTCGGCGGCGTGGGTGAGATCCGTGCCGCGATCGCCGGCAGCCGCGGTCGCGCCTTTGCGATCCAGTCGGTGATCGCGGTCGCCGCCGATCGCTATACGGTGCAGGCGCAAGGGACCGTCGACCGCCGCCCGATCGCGCTGACGACGCCCGCGGTCTTCGTTCGTGACGGCGACGGCTGGCGGCTGGAACCGGCAAAGCTGACCTTCGCTGGTGGTGAGGCGCAGGTCGGCGGGCGCTTTTCGACCGCGGAAACCGCGATCGAGGCGAGCCTTGCGCGCATGCCGTTGTCGGTGCTCGATATCGGCTATCCCGGCCTCGGCCTCGGCGGCAGTGCGACGGGAAGCCTGCGCTTCGTCGACCGCGACGGCGCGGCGCCGACCGGCCGGATCGACATGACGGTGCGCGGGCTGACGCGCTCGGGCCTGGTCCTGTCGTCGCGTCCGATCGATGTTGGGATCGCCGGGACGCTCGACGCGACCCGTGCGGGTGTGCGGGCGGTGATGGCGAGCGGAGGACAGACGATCGGCCGCGCGCAGATGCTGCTCTCGCCGCTCGGATCGGGTGATCTCGCGACGCGGCTCGCGAATGCGCCGCTGTTCGGGCAGATTCGCTATTCCGGCCCGGCCGACACCTTGTGGCGATTGACGGGGATCGAGCTGTTCGACCTGTCCGGCCCCGTCGCGATCGGCGCCGACGTGACCGGCCGGCTGGCGAGCCCGCAGATTCGCGGCTCGCTGCGCACCCAGACCGCACGGATCGAAAGCAGCGTGACAGGCACCGTGCTGCGCAACGTCGCCGCGAACGGGCGGTTCGGCGGGTCGCGGCTGGTGATCGACCAATTCACCGCACAGGATGCCGGCACGGGGCGCGTTTCGGGCAGCGGCAGTTTCGACTTCGCCGCCGCGCGCGGGCTGGGCATCGATCTGTCGGTGCAGGCGGACAATGCCCGGCTGATCGGCCGCGACGATATCTCGGCGACGGTCAGCGGTCCGTTGCGCTTCCGGTCGGACGGGGCAGGGGGCGTCATCTCCGGACAGGTCACCGTCAACCGCGGGCGCTATCGCCTCGGTCAGGCCGCGCAGGCGGTGCCGCTCCCGCGGCTCAATATCCGCGAGATCAACGTGCCCGGGGGTGGGGACGAGGACGACCAGCCGGCCGCGCCCTGGCAGCTCGATCTCGACGCGCGCATCGGCGACGGCGTCGTCGTCCGCGGGCTGGGGCTCGACAGCATCTGGGCGGGTAACCTCAAGATCGCGGGCGAGCCGACCAATCCGAAGATCACCGGGCGCCTCGACCTGGTCCGCGGCGATTACGAGTTCGCCGGTCGCGAATTCGAGATCGACCGCGGTGTCATCCGCTTCGACGGCAGCGTGCCGGCCAACCCCGCGCTCGACATCGCCGCGAATGCGAACACGCAGGGACTGAACGCGACGATCCGCGTGACCGGGACGTCCGAGCGGCCCGAGATCGGCTTTACCAGCGTGCCCGCGCTGCCCGAGGACGAACTGTTGTCGCGCCTGCTGTTCGGCACGTCGATCACCAGCCTGTCGGCACCGGAAGCGCTGCAATTGGCTGCGGCCGTCTCCGCGCTCCAGAACGGCGGCAACGGCCTGAACCCGATCAACGCGGTGCGCCGTGCGGCGGGGCTCGATCGGCTGCGCATCCTGCCGGCCGATCCGCAGACGGGGGCCGGCACCTCGATCGCGGCGGGCAAGTTCCTGACGCGGCGGGTCTATGCGGAGATCATCTCCGACGGGCAGGGCTATTCGGCGACGCGGCTGGAGTTCCAGGTGACGCGCTGGCTGTCGCTGCTGTCGTCGGTGTCGACGATCGGGCGGCAGAGCGTGAACGTGCGGGTTACGAAGGATTACTGAGCGGGGCGCGGGCGGCCAGCGATTTGCATAGGCAAATCGCGGACTCGCCACGTCGGGCGGCGGGGCCGCGTAGCGGTCCCGTCCGACGGCGTGGCGCTTTACCCACGTCATCCCCGCGAAAGCGGGGATCCAGGGTTTCTCTGCCGATACGCTGGTGCTGCTTGGCCCTGGATCCCCGCCTTCGCGGGGATGACGGTGCGAACCCGCGGCGATTTCACCACGTCCTCACTTCCCCCTCATGCCGCTCACCCCGCCACCTGACACACCGGGTCGATCCACAGTAGAAGGACCACCCCGATGACCACCGCCACCCACGACACCCTCGGCCGCCGCCTGCGCATCGCCGCCTGGTCCGGCGCCGTCTTCCTCTTGTTGCTCCCGTTCGTCGCCATGCAATTCACCCGCGAGGTGCAATGGGATGCGTTCGATTTCCTCGTCTTCGGCATCATGCTGCTGGTCGCGGGCGGGGCGTTCGACCTGCTGACCCGCATGGGCGGCGGATGGCCCTATCGGATCGGCGCCGCGATCGGTGTTTTCGCTGGCTTCTTCCTCATCTGGGTCAATCTGGCGGTCGGCATCATCGGCAGCGAGGACAATCCCGCCAACATCCTGTACGCGCTGGTCATCACCATCGCCGTCGGCGGAGCGATCGTCAGCCACGCCCGCGCCAGGGGCATGTCCCGGACCTTCGCACTCGCCGCCGTGGCGCAGGTCGCTATCGGCGCCCTCGCGCTGGCGATGGGCCTGGGCGAGGGCAGCCGCATCTATCCGCGCGACATCATCGGAGCCACTCTGATCGTCACGACGTTGTGGCTGGCAGCGGCCGGCGCTTTCGCCATCGCCGCACGCAATGGAGACTGAGAGCATGAAGGCACGCGCCGCACGGATCGAGCGCACCGGCGTACCCGAGGTGATCGCGTGGGTCGATGTCGATCTGGCCCCGCCCGGCGAGGGCGAGGTGCTGATGCGCAACGCCGCGGTCGGGCTGAACTATATCGACGCGTACCACCGCAGCGGGCTCTACCCGATCGACCTGCCCGCCGGACTTGGCGGCGAGGCGGCCGGGGTGGTCGAGGCGGTCGGGCCGGGCGTGACGCAGGTGAAGCCCGGCGACCGCGTGGGCACCTTCGGGCCGACGCGCGGCGCCTATGCCACCGCGCGAATCGTGCCGGCCAAGGAGCTGATCCCGCTACCGGACGACATCGACGACCGCACCGCCGCGGCGCTGCTACTGAAGGGCGGGACGACCGAATTCCTCGTCGACCGCTGTGCCAAGGTGCAGCCCGGCCAGACCGCACTCGTCTGGGCGGCGGCGGGCGGGGTCGGGCATCTGCTGGTCGGCTGGCTGAAGGCGCGCGGGAGCACCGTCATCGGTATCGCCGGCGGCAAGGAAAAGGGCGAGGATGCGCGGCGCGCGGGCGCCGACCATGTCCTCGACCACCGGAGCGATGACATCGCCGCACGCGTGCGCGAGATCACCGGTGGGTCGGGCGTAGACGTCGTGTTCGACGGCGTTGGCAAGGCGAGTTGGGAAGCATCGCTGAAGTCGGCGAAGCGTCGTGGGCTGATCGTCAGTTTCGGCAATGCGTCGGGCGCGGTGACGGGCGTGAACCTCGGCACGCTGTCGGCGCACGGATCGCTGTTCGTCACGCGGCCGACGATGTTCGATTATTATGTGACGCCGGAGGAACGCGCAGCGGGCTTCGATGCGGTGTTCGGCATGCTGCGCGCCGGGCATATCCGCCCGGAGATCGGCCGGACCTTCGCGCTGGAGGATGCGGCGGACGCGCATCGCGCGATGGAGGCGGGCGAGACGCGCGGGAGCACGCTGCTGATACCGGACTGACCCCATCCTCCCCTGCAAGGGGAGGTGGCAGGCCGTAGGCCTGACGGAGGGGTGTTGACCTATCGATAGCGGGACACCCCTCCACCATCCTTCGGATGGTCCCCCTCCCCTTGCAGGGGAGGATTGGGTCACCCCGGATAAGTCGAGTCCTTCAACAACCCGGCCAGATGCGCAGCGTTGGACGCGACCATCTTGGCCGTCTTCGTCACCTTCTCGGGCGTCTCGGGCAAATCCTGGAAATCGACCGATCCCATCGCCTCGCCAACCCAATAGCAGGCCGCGACCGCAGGGATCGTCCAGCCGGTGTCGTTCAGCGACTGGAACAGCTGGGCGGAACTGAAATGCGCGCCGTCCTCGTTCCCAACGATCGCCGCGACCGCGACCTTGCCATAGGACGGCATCCGCCCCTGGTCGTCGGTTTCGCTGATGAAGGCGTCCATCCGCTCCAGCACACGCTTGGCGATGCTGCCGATCTGGCCCATCCAGATCGGACCGCCGAAGATCAGGATGTCGTGAGCGAGGATCTTCTCGCGGATCAGCGGCCAGTCGTCGCCCGGTCCCTCGTTGCTGGTGACGCCTGGCTTCACCTGACAGGCGGCAACGCGGATCGTCTCGCACAGTTCCACGTCATGCTCGGCGAACGCCTGTTCCAAGACCGCGATCATCGCGTCGGTCGAGCTTTTCTCCGCCGCGTTCGCCTTCAGGGTACAATTGAGCGCGATCGCCTTCAGCTTTGCCATATCATGTCTCCGGAGGTTCGCCCGGACAGACGCGTCACCGCTGGGAGCGTTCCTTCGACAGCCGGGTAAGGAGCGCTGCCGAACGCAGCGCCTGGCGCGGGATCGACGTGAGATCGACCCATTCGCCCTCGGCATGCGCGCCGGTGCCCGCGGCGCCGAGGCCACCGATCGTCGCGACGTTGGCGGCGACGAAGCCCGAATCGGCCGCCCCGCGCTTCAGCGGATCGAGCGGCGGCGTCTCGGGCAGGCCCAGGTCACGGTTGACCGCGTTCAGCTTCGCGAGCAGCGCGGCGTTCGCGTCGGTCGGGGCCATCGGCGGGTAGCTGTCCGAAAAGCTCAGGCTCGCGCTGGTGAGCGGCAGATGCTGCTCGACGATCGCCGCCATCTTCTTGCGCACGCCTGCGTCCTGCTCCGGCGTCAGCGTGCGCAGGTCGCCGCGGGCGATCGCATCCGCGGCGATGACGTTCGTCTTGCCGGTCGCGGTGACGTCGACCCCGGCCGCGTCGATCGTCGCCGGGGTGCCGCCCGCCAGCACGCCGACGTTATAGGTCAGGTTCGGCTCCGGCAGGTCGCGGCGAAACTGGTCGAGGATACGCGCCATCTCGTAGATCGCGCCGTAACCCATCTTCTCGTTGAAGATGCCGGCCGAATGCCCGGTCTTGCCGCGCGCGCGAATCTCCCAGCTCGCCGCGCTCCGCCGGGCGATCGTGCCCCATTCCTTGCCGTCCTCGACGTAGAGGCCTTCGTACTCCAGCGCATAATCGGCCGCCTTGCCCGCGGCGATCAGTCCGCCGCGCGCGACAGTCAGCGGCGTGCCGGTCTTTTCCTCGTCGCCGGTCAGATAGACGGTGATGGCGGCATCCTTGAGCGTCCCCGCCGCCTGCATCGCGCGGAGCGCCGCGACGATAACGACAAGGCCGCCCTTGTCGTCGCCCGATCCAGGACCGGTCAGCCTGGTGCCCTCGCGCACCGCCTTCTGGAACGGCGATGAGGGCTCGAACACCGTATCGAGATGGCCGATCAGGAGCAGCCTGGCGCCCTTGCCCGACTTGGTCGCGACGAGGTGGCCGGCGCGTCCGGCAGCCTTCTGGTCCTCCCACGTCACGGCAAAGCCCAGCGGCTCCAGCTCGGCGCGCATCATCTCGGCGACCTTGGTCACACCGGGGAGGTTCAGCGAACCCGAGTTCTGGTTCACCAGCGCCGTGAGCAGGTCGACGGTGCGGGCTTCCTCCGCGGCGATGGTCTTGCGCATCGTCGCGATCTGCGCCGGCGTTTGCGCGGCGGCTGGGGTGGCGAGGGTGACGGCGAGGGCGATGAGGGGGAGGGCGGGGGTCATGGGTGAGAAGCTAACAGGGGGCGGGGGCGGTGGTAAGGGGGTGTGTGGAGGCTCGCGAATTTCCTCCCGTTCGTGCACCGGCGCGGGCCGGAGCGTTGGCGGGCGTCAGCCTTCGGTCGCCACGGCTCCGGCCTGCGCCGGAGCACATGGGCTCACGAGAACTCAGCTCTACGTCTGTCATCCCGCGAAGGCGGGGATAAATTGGCGCTGGTGGAGGTGAGTCTCACCGCGTTCAGCGACTATGGATTCCCGCCTCCGCGGGAATGACGGAATATGGGGTGGGCACAAAGAAGAAGGGCGCCCGGATCGCTCCGGACGCCCTTTTCAAATGCCGCCGCGGCGAAGCCGCGTCGTCGGTCGTCGCTTGAGCGACGCCGGCCGACAGCGGTTGTGCCGCGTGCCTTCGGCCGCGGCGCCGCCTGCCGGCTCGGCAGGCTCAACCGCTGTAGTACATATCAAACTCGACCGGGCTCGGCGTCATTTCCCACCGCGCGACGTCCGCACGCTTGAGTTCGACATAGGCCTCGATCTGGTCCTTGGTGAACACGTCGCCCTTCAGCAGGAAGTCCATGTCGGCTTCCAGGCTGTCCAGCGCCTCACGCAGCGAACCGGCGACGGTCGGCACTTCGGCGAGTTCGGCCGGCGGCAGATCGTAGAGGTTCTTGTCCATCGCTTCGCCCGGATGGATCTTGTTCTGGATGCCGTCCAGGCCCGCCATCAGCAGCGCGGCATAGGCGAGGTACGGATTGGCCAGAGCGTCGGGGAAGCGGACTTCGACGCGCTTCGCCTTGGCACCGGTGCCGTACGGGATGCGGCACGAGGCCGAGCGGTTGCGGCTCGAATAGGCCAGCAGCACCGGCGCTTCGTAACCCGGGACCAGGCGCTTGTAGCTGTTGGTCGTCGGGTTGGTGAAGGCGTTGACCGCCTTCGCATGCTTGATGATGCCGCCGATGAAGTACAGGCACATATCCGACAGGCCGGCATAGCCGTTGCCGGCGAACAGCGGGGTCTTGCCTTCCCAGATCGAAAAGTGGGTGTGCATGCCCGAGCCGTTATCTTCCTTGATCGGCTTCGGCATGAACGTCGCCGTCTTGCCGTACGCGTGCGCGACCTGGTGGACGACGTACTTGTAGATCTGCATGCGGTCGGCGGTCGTGGTCAGCGTGCCGAAGGTCAGGCCCAGCTCGTGCTGCGCGGCGGCGACTTCGTGGTGATGCTTGTCGCAGGGGAGGCCCATTTCGAGCATGGTCGACACCATCTCGCCGCGGATGTCGACAGCGCTATCGACCGGTGCGACCGGGAAATAGCCGCCCTTGGCGCGCGGACGGTGCGCCATGTTGCCGCCCTCATATTCGCGGCCCGAATTGCCCGGCAATTCGATGTCGTCGAGCTTGTAGTAGCTCGACGAATAGGTGTTCTCGAACCGCACGTCGTCGAACATGAAGAATTCGGCTTCCGGCCCGACGTACACGGTGTCGCCGATGCCCAAAGTCTTGACATAGGCTTCCGCACGCTTGGCGGTCGTGCGCGGATCGCGGGTATAGCCCTCGCCCGTCGACGGCTCCAGGATGTCGCAGAACACGATCAGCATCGGGGTGGCCGAGAACGGATCGGTGTAGACCGCGTCCAGATCCGGCTTCAGGATCATGTCGGACTCGTTGATCGCCTTCCAACCCTCGATCGACGAACCGTCGAACATCAGGCCGTCGGTCCACTCGTCCTCGCCCATGACCGATGCGACCATGGTCAGGTGCTGCCATTTGCCCTTGGGATCGGTGAAGCGCAGGTCGACCCACTCGATCTCTTCGTCCTTGATCTTCTGCAGTACGTCGCTGGCCGTATTCGCCATGTCTATGCCCTTCGTTCTGGATGGAACGCCGTCCCCCGGGACGGCAGAATCATGTTGCGCCGCAGCGCCGCGCTTTTCACCGAATGTTACGCCGCGTCAAATCGCGTCTTCGTTGCGCTCGCCGGTGCGGATGCGGAGCGCCGTTTCAACCGGAATCACGAATATCTTGCCGTCGCCGATACGCCCGGTCTGTGCCGCGCCCGCGATCGCCTCGACCACGCGCTCGGCCAGCGCATCCTCGACGACGACTTCCAGCTTCACCTTGGGCAGGAAGTCGACGACATATTCGGCGCCGCGATAGAGCTCGGTATGACCCTTCTGGCGCCCGAAGCCCTTGGCCTCGGTCACGGTAATGCCGCTGACGCCGACGTCGTGCAGCGCTTCCTTCACCTCGTCGAGCTTGAACGGCTTGATGATCGCTTCGATCTTTTTCACATGGACCCCATCATTGGCTGCCGGACAGGCGCCAATCTCTCCGATCCCACGCGTTGCAGCAAGCGTGCCAGTCACCGGACAGCGCGATTTCTCCGGTAACGATCGCTTAACGTGGCGCAGGCGTGCCTTGAACTTGGGCAGTTGCGGCGCACATGCCTGATTTTCCGGCACTTGGAGCGCCCGTGATCGACCGACCCGACCATTGGCTCGCCCCGCCCGACCTGAAAGCCGCGAGCGTAGCGCAGCGCGAGATCGCCGAGGCCGCCGAAACGGTCGACCGATTCGGCACGGTCGCGACGATCGCGGGCGTCGACACCTCGATGAAATGGCGTGACAGTCGCGGGCCGATCCACGCCGCGGCGGCGCCGATCGCCTGGCCCGGCATGGTGGTGTTGCCAGCGGCCAGTATCTCGACGATCCCACCGATACCTTATGTGCCCGGCTATCTCGGCTTTCGCGAGGCCCCCGCGATCGTCGCCGCGGTCGAGCGGCTGGAGCGCCGCCCCGATCTTCTGGTCGTCGACGGCCAAGGCCGGCCGCACCCGCGCCGCTGCGGAAGCGCGGTTCATGTCGGGGTGCTGCTCGATATCCCGAGCATCGGCTGCGCAAAGACGATCCTGTGCGGGCAGGTCGAGGGTGAACTGGGTCCGAACGTCGGCGACCGCGCGCCGCTGGTCGATCGTGGGGAGCGTGTCGGCTATGCACTGCGAACCAGGCCCAAGACCGCGCCGGTCTATATCGGCAGCGGCCACCGCGTGTCGCTCGACAGCGCGGTCGACTGGATACTGAACCTCACCGAAGGCCGTCGCCTGCCGCTCCCGATCCGGCTTGCGCACGATGCCGCCAACGACGCGCGGCGGGATTATGAGAGCGCAAGGGCGGACTGAAGGCCGAGATGCTCGACAAAGGGATCGAAGTCGCGATCGGAATAGAGCAGGGGGATATCGTCGAGGATACAGCGGGTTGCGATCAGCGTGTCGATCGTCTTGCGGACGGTGATGCCACGCGCGCGGAGATGACGGTAATTGGACGCGGCATCATAGGCTACGGTTCGGCTGCCGATGATCAACATCGGTGCGCCATCCATCAGTCGCCAAGCAGTCTGGAACTCATCTTCGTCCCGGAATCCTTGCAAGACTTCGGCGACGATAAGGTCGCCTGTACAAGCCTCACCAGCGTCAAGTGCGGCAGCAAGACGGTCGGTATGAGCAGAGATGGTGCCGCGAAAAAAGTCAATTCAGATACTTGAGTCGGCAAGTATCATCAGTCGGTTCGAAGGGCGTTTAGATCGCCTTCCCAAGACGTGAGCTTGCCGCGGTAAGAAAGAATTTCATGCTGTTTTGCGACGCGAATAGCGTCTTGAAGAGCCTTTTCAACCGCTTCGCGCTTCGTCTGCTTCCGCATGACTATCATTGCTTCGGTGATCAAGCGATCGTCAACATTGATCATGGCCATGGTAGGCGTCCTCAATAAGGCGGCCGGTCGAACCCGCCCGGGCTGGCGGTGAAGATCTCGCAGCCGTCTTCGGTGATGCCGATCGAATGTTCGAACTGCGCCGACAGCGACCGGTCGCGGGTAACGGCGGTCCAGCCGTCGTCGAGCAGCTTCACGTCCGGGCGGCCGATGTTGATCATCGGTTCGATCGTGAAGAACATGCCCGGGCGCAGCTCCGGCCCGGTGCCGGGGCGGCCGACATGGACCACTTCGGGCGCGTCGTGGAACAGCTGGCCCAGACCATGGCCGCAGAAATCGCGGACCACGCCGTAGCGGTGCTTTTCGGCGTGCTGCTGAATGGCGTGCGCAACATCGCCCATATGGTTGCCGGGCTTCGCCTGCTCGATCCCCAGCATCAGGCATTCATAGGTCACGTCGACCAGCCGCTTCGCCTTGATCGGCACGGCGTCACCGACGAGGTACATGCGGCTCGAATCGCCGTGCCAGCCATCGACGATCGGCGTCACGTCGATGTTGACGATATCGCCGTCCTTCAGCGTCCGCTCACTCGGGATGCCGTGGCACACGACATGGTTGATCGAGATGCAGGTGCTGTGCGTGTAACCGCGATAGCCCAATGTCGCCGGCACCCCGCCGCGCGCCAGCATCTCGCGGTGAACGATGTCGTTCAGTTCCTGCGTCGTCACGCCCGGCACGACATGCGGCACCAGCGCGTCGAGCACTTCGGCCGCGGCACGTCCGGCCTTGCGCATCCCTGCGAACCCCTGCGCGCCGTGAAGGCGGATCGCGCCGGTGCGGGAAAGGGGGGCGTCGTCGGTCACATATTCGGTCATGCGCGGCCATATAGCGGCTCGGGGCGGGTTTCGCTATGTCGCCGTGCATGAGCGAACGCATCTGGACCGCCGCACTGGTCGTCATCGGCGACGAGATCCTGTCGGGCCGCACCCAGGACAAGAATGTCGCGCAGCTGGCGAGCTGGCTGAACGTCCAGGGCATCCGCCTGGCCGAGGTGCGGATCGTGGCGGATGTCGAAGATGCGATCGTCGAGGCGGTCAACACGCTGCGCGCGCGCAACGATTACCTGTTTACCACCGGTGGCATCGGACCTACGCACGACGACATCACCGTCGATGCCATCGCCGCGGCGCTGAGCATTGGGGTGGAGGTGCACCCTGATGCCCGAGCGATACTGGAGCGTTACTACGAAACGCGCGGCGGGCTGACCGAAGCACGGCTGCGGATGGCGCGCGTTCCTTCCGGCGCGACGCTGATCGAGAACCGCGTGTCGGGCGCGCCGGGCATCCGGATCGGTAATATCTTCGTCATGGCGGGCGTCCCGCACATCACCGCGGGCATGCTCGATGCGCTGACCGGCACGCTGGAGGGCGGGCGGCCGGTGCGCTCGGCGACGCTCGGTTGCTGGGTCGCCGAGAGCGAAGTCGCCGACACGTTACGCAGCGTGGAGAAAGATCATCGCGGCGACGGCGGCGAGGTGTCGATCGGCAGCTACCCCTTCTTTCGCGACGGCCGAACGGGCGCCAACTTCGTCGTTCGCTCGCCGGACCCGGAGCGGTTGGAAGCGTGCGTCGCCGACCTCGCCACGCGGCTGGCCGACCTCGGCTATCCGACCACGCGCGACGGGATCTGACGCCGGACGCTTAGCTTGGGTGGGCTTCGGCCTCCGACACGGCGCGATCGGTGTTCGGCGTGATGGCGGACGTGCCGCTCTGGTCGAGATCGCGCTCGCTGACGACGATCACGTCCTCCGCATCCGCGCGCGCCAGCGCGGCGAGGGCGGCCCTGGCGACCGCGTCCTGCACCGCGCCGAACGCCATTGCCGGGCGATCCGGGATGCTGCCCGTCAGCGCCTCCAGCACGCTGTAGGTGACGCCGTAATCGCGGGTTTCCCCGTCCACTTCACCACGAAACTCGACACGGCGGTCGGTCGGGTTGTCGAAGATGCTCGCCGGGTGGATCGTCAAATCATTGTCCGCCATCTCGCGCTCCTGCTGGCTGATATCCCAGCCCCAAGCGCGGCAGAGCGGGCGGAGTTCCTCGCGTCAGACCTCTGCGCGCAGGGGACGTGAGAGCAGGCGGCTGACGATCTCGCGCACGTCAGCACCGGCCAGCAGGTCGCAGACGGCGGCGACCACCGGCATGTCGACCCCGATCGCCTCCGCCGCATCGCGCAGCACCGGCGCGGTGTGGGCGCCTTCGGCTACCGTCTGGCGGTTCGCGAGCAGCCCTTCCGCCGCGATGCCCTGTCCCAGCCCGACGCCGAGCGAGAAATTGCGCGAGTTGGTCGACGAACAGGTCAGCACCAGGTCGCCCAGTCCCGACAGCCCGGCCAGCGTCTCCGCCCGCGCACCCTTGGCGAGGCCGAAGCGCGTCATTTCGGCAAAGCCGCGCGCGATCAGCGCGGCGCGGGCGTTGAGGCCGAGCCCGGCACCCTCGACCACACCGCAGGCGATGGCGAGCACATTCTTCACCGCGCCGCCGATCTCCGCGCCGACGACATCGCTGCTGGCATAGGGGCGGAAGGCCGGGCTCGCGAGGCGGGCGCTCAGCGCGTCCCGCAAGGCGGTGTCGGCACAGGCGAGCGTCACCGCGGTCGGCTGGCCAGCTGCGACCTCGTGCGCGAAGGTCGGGCCGGACAGGACGGCGATCGGCGCGTGCGGAGCGGCTTCGCGCGCGACTTCGCCGACCAGCATCCGCGTCCCCGCCTCGATCCCCTTGGCGCATAGCACGAGCGGGATCGCGCCGGTGTCTGCCGCCGTCAGGACGGCACGGACGTGCTGGGCGGGGGCGACGACAAGGATCGCGTCGCAGTCGTTCAGCGCGGCAAGATCGCCGGTCGCGCGGATCGTGTCGCTCAGCTGGACGCCGCGGAGGAACAGACTGTTCTCATGCGTGTCATTGATCGCCGCGACGACGTCGTCCTCGCGCGCCCAGAGCGTCACTGCCTTGCCGCCGCGCGCCGCGACCTGCGCCAGCGCCGTGCCCCAGGCACCGCCGCCGATGACCCCGATCCTCATGCCTTCACTCCTGCGCCGCGCACGGCCTCCGCGCTCGGGTCCAGCGGCCAGCGTGGGCGCGCCAGCGTGTCGAGCGGGTCGGTCAGCCCGGCTGCGAACCGCTCCGCGCCCGCCCAGGCGATCATCGCGGCATTGTCGGTGCAAAGCCACAGCGGCGGCGCGACGAAGCGCAGGTCGTGCGCGTGCGCCAGCTGCTCCAGCGCCGCGCGAACCGCGCCATTCGCGGCGACGCCGCCGGCGACGACCAGCGCGGTCGCCCCCGTCGCGCGCCCGATCGCGCGCTTCGTCCGGTCGACCAGGCAATCGACCACCGCCTGCTGGAACGAAGCGGCGAGGTCCGCCGCCGATGCCGTGCCGACCGCCCGAGCGACCGCAGCCTTCAGCCCGGCGAAAGAGAAATGCGGCTCCTTCGTACCCGTCAGCGGGCGAGGGAGCGGCACCGCCTTCGGGTCGCCGTCCTTCGCCACGCGCTCCACCGCCGGGCCGCCGGGGAAGCCGAGGCCGAGCAATTTCGCCGTCTTGTCGAACGCCTCCCCCGCCGCATCGTCGATGGTCGTGGCGAGCCGGCGATAGGCGCCGACCCCCTCGACCAGCAGCAACTGGCAATGCCCACCGGACACGAGCAGCAGAAGGTAGGGAAGTTCGAGGCTCGGGTCAGCCAGCCGTGGGGAGAGCGCGTGCCCCTCCAGATGGTTGACCGCCACCAGTGGCTTGCCCGCGGCGTGCGCCAGCGCCTTGCCGGTGACGAGCCCGACCATCACGCCGCCGATCAACCCCGGTCCGGCGGTCGCGGCGACCGCGTCGATGTCGGACAAGCGCACATCGGCCTCTCGCAAGGCACGCTCGACCAGCGGCCCGATGACCTCGACATGCGCGCGCGCGGCGATCTCCGGCACGACGCCACCATAGGGGCGATGCGCCTCTTCCTGTCCCGCAAGCGCATGGGCGAGCACGCGGCGGTCCCCGGTGACGATGGCGGCTGCGGTCTCGTCGCAGCTCGATTCCAGGCCCAAAATCAGCATCGCACGCCCATAACCGTTCGCACCGAGCTTGTCGAAGTGCCGCACTTTCTTCTACCCGGCGACGAGAGGAAAGGCAGGGCTTCGACCGGCCCGGCCCGAACGGAGTATGTGGTGAATTCAGTTATCCGTCTCGGCACCCGCGGTTCGCCCCTCGCCCTCACCCAGGCGGGGCTGGTGCAGCGCGCGCTCGAAGCCGCGCATCCCGGCCTGTCGGTCGAGGTCGTGACGATCCGCACCACCGGCGACCGCGTGCAGGACCGCGCGCTGGCGGAGATCGGCGGCAAGGCGCTGTGGACGAAGGAGCTCGACCGCGCCCTGCTGGCCGGCGACATCGATTGCGCCGTCCATTCGATGAAGGATGTCGAGACGGTGCGTCCGGCCGAGATCGCGATCGCCGCGATGCTGCCGCGTGCCGATGTGCGCGACCGGCTGGTCGGCGCCGAGACGTTCGAGGCACTGCCGCCGGGCGCGCGGATCGGCACGAGCAGCCCGCGCCGCGCCGCGCAGGTCCGCAGCATCCGTCCCGACCTGCAACCCGTCTTGTTCCGCGGCAATGTCGACACGCGGCTGGCCAAGCTGGCGGCGGGGGAGGCGGATGCGACCCTGCTCGCCGCCGCCGGCCTTGAGCGACTCGGGCGGATGGATGTCGGCGTGGCCGTGTCGATCGCCGAGATGCCGCCCGCCCCGGCGCAGGGCGCGGTCGGGATCGAGGCGCGCGCCGACGATGACCTGACGCGGACGCGGCTTGCCAAGATCGACCATCCCAAGACCCATGCCTGCGTCCTTGCCGAGCGCGCGCTGCTCGCGGCGCTGGTCGCCGACTGCCACTCACCGGTCGCCGCGCTGGCGCAGATCGAGGGCGCGGTGCTGACGCTATCGGCGACGCTCTATTCGGAGGATGGCGCGCATCAGGTGTCGGCGCAGGAAAGCGGCGCGCCGAGCGATCCGGCCGTGTCGCAGGTACTTGCCGAGAAATTGCTGGCGCTCGCCCCCGAACCCGTCCGCGTCCTGTTCGCGGGATGACGCAGCGGCTGGCGGTATTGCGGCCGGAACCCGGCAATGCCGCCACGGCCGACCGGATCGAAGCCCTCGGGCATGTGGCGCTCCGCCTGCCGCTCTTCGTGGTCCGCCCGCTCGACTGGCACATGCCTGATCCGGCGGAGTTCGACAGCCTGCTGCTATCGAGCGCCAACGCCGTCCGTCATGCCGGCCCGGACCTCTCCCGCTTGACCGCGCTGCCCGTCCATGCCGTGGGTCAGGCGAGCGCCGCGGCGGCCCGCGCCGCAGGATTTAGCGTCGTCGCGGTCGGTGAAGGCGGCATCGACGCGCTTTCGCCGCCCGGCCGCGTGCTGCGGCTCGTCGGGCGGGAGCATCGGCCGGCTCCGGCCGCCCGGACGATCGCGGTCTATGCCAGCGATGCGTTGACACCCGACCTGTCGATGCTCGACGGCGCGACCGCGCTTCTTCACTCCCCGCGCGCTGCCGCGCGCTTGGCGGGTCTCGTCGACCCGAGCGGCATCGCCATCGCCACGATCAGTCCGGCGGCGCTGGACGCAGCCGGCAGCGGTTGGCGGCGTGTCGCCATCGCCGATCGCCCGACCGACGCCGCGCTGATCGCGGCGGCGCTTGCGCTCGCCGATTGACGCATCGTCGCGCGGCGCGGATAACGCGTGCGATGACCGGCGACCCCCAGTCCACCGCGCCCGGCGCCTCCAGCGCGCCGCAACCGTCCCCGTTCGCGCCCGCGCCCCCGCGCCGCCGCAGCCGCGGCACGATGATCGTCGCGTTGTTCGCGTTCCTGATCGGGCTGGTGGCGATGTATTATCTGCTGCCCGCGCTCCAGCGCTGGACCGGGCACGCGACCACCGCCCCGACCGAAGCGACCCAGGCCGCGACAACCACACCGGCCGCGCAACCGGTTCAGCGCGCCATGCCGGCCGATCCGGCGACGGTCGACGCGCTGACGGTGCGTGCCGCAGCGCTCGACGCGCAGTTGCGCGGGATCGAGGGGCGGATGGCCGCGGCCGACACCGCCTCGCGCAATGCCGCCACCCAGGCGCGCCGGGCCGAAGGGTTGCTGATCGCCTTTGCCGCACGTCGCGCGATCGATCGCGGCCTGTCGCTCGGCTATCTGGAGTCGCAGCTGCGCGCGCGCTTCGGCGCCGAACAGCCGCAGGCCGTGGCGGCGGTGATCGGCGCGGTCGGCAGCCCGACGCTCGCCGACCTGCGTGAGGGGCTGACCCAGATCGCGCCGACGCTCACGACCGGGACCCGTCAGGACGGCTTTTTCAAGACCGTGTGGCGCGAACTGTCCGGCCTGATCATCCTGCGCCGCGAAACCGCGCCCAGCACGCGGCCCGACGACCGCCTGCAACGCGCGCGTGTCGTGCTCGATGGCGGTAACGTGGAAGGCGCGCTGGCCGAGGTTTCGCGGATGCCCGGCGCGGCCAACGCGTCGAAGTGGATCGATGCGGCCAAACGCTACATCGACACGCGCCGCGCGCTCAATACGCTGGAGCAGGACGCGATCGGCACGCCGATCCCGGCCGAGCCGGTACCCGTCGCGGCCGCCGTGCCGGCCGAGCCGACCCCCGTCGACCCGGCGCCCGCGACCAATCCAGCCGGGACCCTACCTGGTACTTAAGATTTGAGAGGATACCCGACATGGCAGGCATGGGCCGGTTCGACTGGAGCGATCCGTTCGCGCTCGACGCACAGCTGACGGATGAGGAGCGGATGGTCCGCGATGCGGCGCGCGGCTATGCCCGCGAACGGCTGCTGCCGCGCGTGACGAAGGCGTTTCTCGACGAAAATTTCGACCGCGACATCATGCGCGAGATGGGCGCGGCCGGGCTGCTCGGGCCGACGATCCCCGAGGAATATGGCGGCGCGGGCCTCGGCTATGTCGCTTACGGCCTCGTCGCGCGCGAGGTGGAGGCGATCGATTCGGGCTATCGCTCGGCGATGAGCGTGCAGTCCAGCCTCGTGATGCACCCGATCAACGCCTATGGGACCGAGGCGCAGAAGCGGAAATATCTGCCCGGCCTCGCATCGGGCGAACTGGTCGGCTGCTTCGGCCTGACCGAGCCCGATGCCGGGTCGGACCCCGGTGGCATGCGGACGCGCGCGGAAAAGACGGCGACCGGATATCGCCTGACCGGCAGCAAGATGTGGATCACCAATTCGCCGATCGCCGACGTGATGGTCGTCTGGGCGAAGAGCGATGCGCATGGCGGCGGGATCAAGGGCTTCGTGCTCGAACGCGGCATGGCCGGATTGTCGACACCGAAGATCGAGGGCAAGCTGTCGCTGCGCGCCTCCGTCACCGGCGAGATCGTGATGGACGGGGTCGAGGTCGGCGAAGATGTGCTGCTGCCCGAGGTACAGGGGCTGAAGGGGCCGTTCGGCTGCCTCAACCGCGCGCGCTACGGGATCGCCTGGGGCACGATGGGCGCGGCGGAATTCTGTTTCGAGGCAGCGCGGCAATATACGCTCGATCGCCAGCAGTTCGGCCGGCCGCTGGCCGCGACGCAACTCGTGCAGATGAAGCTGGCCAACATGCAGACCGAAATTGCGCTGGGTCTCCAGGCCGCGCTGCGTGCGGGGCGGATGTTCGACGACGGGACGCTGTCACCGGAAGCGATCAGCATCATCAAGCGCAACAATTGCGGCAAGGCGCTCGATATCGCCCGCGTCGCGCGCGACATGCACGGCGGCAACGGCATCTCGGCCGAATTCCACGTCCTCCGCCACGCGATCAACCTGGAGACGGTCAATACCTATGAAGGGACGCACGACGTCCACGGCCTGATCCTGGGCCGCGCGATCACCGGCATCGCGGCGTTCTGAGACTGTCGGAGCGGGTAGCGCGGGCTTTCGGCAGCCCGGCGATCCGCGCCGATTTCGTCAGACGAGCGCGTCCCACACCAGTTTCAAGCCGACCGCGATCATCAACACATAGATGACGCGGTAGAAGCGTTCGGCCGGCACGCGGCGTACCAGCCAGACTCCGGCCGCGGTCGAGACGATCGCGACCGGCAGCAGCATCGCCGCGACGGTGAGGTTGGCGCGGGTAAACTGGCCGAGCGCGACATAAGCGGGCACCTTCACCCAATTGACCACCGCGAAGAAGATCGCGGTCGTCCCCACCAGAACGTCGCGCGGCAGGCGGCGGGGGAGCACCCATAGCTGGAACGGTGGCTGTCCGGCATGGGCGATCTGGCTGGTGAAGCCCGATGCGACGCCGAAGATCGTGCCTACCCATCCCGGCGAACCACCGGTCCCCTGCGGCGCACCGTGCCGCTCGACCCACAGCCGGTAACCGCCGAACAGGATCGACACCGCCCCGACCAGCCCGAGCACCGCGTCGGGCGAGACGGACGACGCGAAGAGATAGCCGAGCGCGATCCCGATCGCGGCACCGGGCAGCATCCAGCCGAGGACATAGCCGTCCCAGTCGCGCCGGAACGCCCAGACGCTCACCACGTCCTGGACGATCAGGATCGGCAGCAGGATGGCGGCGGCGCGCACCGGCGATACGATCATCGCGACGACCGGCAGCGACAGCGCCCCCATGCCCGCGAAGCCGCCCTTGGACAGTCCCAACAGCGCGACCGCGAACACCGCAACGATCCAGAAGGTCGGCGTCTCGATCACCGATCCGCAATCCGCGCGAGATGACTGCCGATCCGGACCAGCGCGACGACACCTGCTGCGGCGAATGCGGCAAGCGCGATGAGGGCATAGGTCAATGCCTTCAGCCACCGCGCCGATTCTCGCTCGCGCTCTGCAACGATCCGTTCGACGGTCGCGATTTCGCCCGCTTCCTGCGGCACCGGTTCGGCGGCCGACCCAGTCGCTGGAGGCGCCGTCTCCGCCGGCGGGCCGGGGGGCGTGTCGGATATCGGTTGCGCGACCTGTCCCGGAAAGGCGTCGCCGATCGGGGAGTCGGACACGCTGGCGAGCGACCCGATCAGGGCCAGCGTCGCGAGTGCCGCGAGGACGAGCATCGTCGTGCGGGCGATCCAGTCGACGATCCTCATCCTAGCAGGCCAGTCCGTGCGTCGATATTGCGATGCGTTTTCAATAGGACGGGTCTTTCGATCATACGGGGTGGATTCACCTGCGCGCCTGTGCGAAAGGGCGGTGAATTTTCACGTCTCTAGCACAAGGCGAGGCCGCCCATGAACATCCATGAGTATCAGGCGAAGGAATTGCTGGCGAAGTTCGGCGTTCCCGTTCCCGCGGGCTTCGCCGCGCTGAGCGTCGAGGAAGCGGTCGAAGCGTCGAAGAAGCTGCCTGGGCCGCTCTATGTCGTGAAGGCGCAGATCCACGCTGGTGGCCGCGGCAAGGGCAAGTTCAAGGAACTGCCGGCCGAAGCCAAGGGCGGCGTCCGCCTGGCCAAGACCGAGGATGAGGTTCGCCACGCCGCGACCGAAATGCTCGGCAACACGCTGGTGACGATCCAGACCGGCGACGCGGGCAAGCAGGTCAACCGCCTGTACGTGACCGACGGCGTCGACATCGCGAAGGAATTCTACCTCGCGCTGCTCGTCAACCGCGCGACCGGCCGCGTCTCGATGGTCGCCTCGACCGAAGGCGGCATGGACATCGAAACCGTGGCGCATGACACGCCGGAGAAGATCCACTCGATCGACATCGATACCGCGACCGGCTTCATGCCGCACCATGGTCGTGCCGTTGCCGCCGCCCTGGGCCTGACCGGCGACCTTGCCAAGCAGGCCGCCAATGTCGCCTCGAAGCTGTACGACGCGTTCCTCGGTACCGACGCCGAGCAGATCGAGATCAACCCGCTCGCCGTCACCGACGACGGCAAGCTGATGGTGCTCGACGCCAAGGTCGGCTTCGATGGCAACGCCATGTTCCGTCACAAGGACCTGATGGAACTGCGCGACGAGACCGAGGAAGATCCGGCCGAGCTGGAAGCGTCGAAGTACGACCTCGCCTACATCAAGCTCGACGGCGACATCGGCTGCATGGTCAACGGCGCCGGCCTCGCCATGGCGACGATGGACATCATCAAGCTGAACGGCATGTTCCCGGCCAACTTCCTCGACGTCGGCGGCGGCGCGAACAAGGAAAAGGTGACCGCGGCGTTCAAGATCATCCTTCAGGATCCGAACGTTAAGGGCATTCTGGTCAACATCTTCGGCGGCATCATGCGCTGCGACATCATCGCCGACGGCATCGTCGCGGCGGCGAAGGAAGTGAACCTGTCGGTCCCGCTGGTCGTTCGCCTGGAAGGCACCAACGTCGAGAAGGGCAAGGAAATCCTGTCCAACTCCGGCCTCGCCATCGTTCCGGCGAACGACCTGGGCGACGCGGCGAAGAAGATCGTCGCCGAGGTGCAGAAGGTCGCCTGATGCTGCTGGCGGTGTTCGCGTCGTGGCTCGCGGTCCAGGTGGCCGCAGCCGAGGCGCGAACGCCGCCGCCTGCCGCGAGCGTCGAAGTGACGATCCTGGCGCAGAATCCGACGGTCGCCCGTCGTCGCGGCTCCGTGCTCACGGTCGGACGCCGGACCTATCGGACGATAGGATGCGGTAACGCGCGTCCCGACGACTGTATCGAATACAGGCTGGATGCGGTGTTTCCCGGCGGAATCGTCGGCATCGAGGTTACGTATTACGAAGGCGGCGGATATCTGCTGACCGACGGCCTGACCGAAATCCCGGTCGGTGAGCGACCCCTTCTGTCGCCCGACCGGCGTTATCTGCTGGCGGCGCATTTCGCCGAGGCGCATGTGCCGTCGATCGGCGTGACGCTGATCCCGGTAACGCCGGGCGAAAGCGGCGATCGCCTGGTGCCCGTCCGAAGCATCTCGCCAGCAGCCCTCGTCGATTACCGGGACGTCCGCTGGCTAACCCCGTCCTGCGCTGGCTTCCTTGCCGCCGATCCGCGGACCGGCTGGGGTGATGAGAAGGTCAGCCGATGGTATCTGGTCGACGCGCGTCCGGAATGGCGGCTGACGACCGTGCATGACCCCGCCTGCGGAGCGGCCGATTGATCACGGGCGGGGACGGCGTGGCCGTTCCCGCCCTTCGTGTGTCGGGCCTACTTCACGCCCTTTTCGTTGATGCTCTTCTTCGACGTATCGACACCCTGCTCGCTGATGCTGTTCGCCTTCGGGTGGATCTTCCTGGCCGGAACGCCTTTTTCGCTGATGCTTCTGGCCGACTTGGCGTCCTCCCGGCTGACGCTCTTGTCCGTCGATGGCGCCGTTTGCGCCGATTGAGCGAGGGCCGGCGCGGCCGTGGCGGCGATCACGCAGGCGATGAGCGTGGAATGGACAACTCGCATTCCAAATCTCCCCAATCTTGTTTCGGTATCGCAACGTCGCGTTGGCGCGGTGAACCGTCAATGAATGTCTGTCGGCAAGCACATCGGCATGGACATCTCGCGGGTCTGACGCTTTATCCCTTCATGGTCAGCGGACGTCGGCCGTACTTGGCTGCCCGCTGGGGGTTGATACCGGCGACTTGATGTTTACGTAAACGTCAGGTAGCCGCGACGCGAAACGAGGAGAGTGGCGCAAATGAAGGTGATCGTGCCGGTCAAGCGCGTGCTTGATTACAATGTGAAGCCCCGGGTGAAGGCGGACGGCAGCGGGGTCGACCTCGCCAACGTCAAGATGAGCATGAATCCGTTCGACGAAATCGCGGTCGAAGAGGCGATCCGCCTCAAGGAAAAGGGCGTCGCGACCGAAGTCGTCGCCGTTTCGATCGGCGAACAGAAGGCGCAGGAGACGCTGCGCACGGCGCTCGCCATGGGCGCCGACCGCGCGATCCTGATCACGTCGGAGGAGAAGGTCGAGCCGCTGGGCGTCGCCAAGCTGCTGAAGGCGATCTGCGACGAGGAACAGCCGTCGCTCGTCATCCTCGGCAAACAGGCGATCGACGACGACAACAACCAGACCGGCCAGATGCTCGCCGCGCTGACCGGTTGGGGCCAGGGGACGTTCGCGTCGAAGGTCGAGGTCGCCGACGGCAAGGTCGCGGTGACGCGTGAAGTCGATGGCGGTGCGGAAACGGACACGCTGACGCTGCCGGCGGTGGTCACCACCGACCTGCGCCTCAACGAACCGCGCTACGCCTCGCTGCCCAACATCATGAAGGCCAAGTCGAAGCCCTTGGCGCAGAAGACCGCGGCCGATTACGGCGTCGACATTGCCCCGCGCCTGACCACGCTGAAGGTCGAGGAACCGGCCAAGCGCCAGGCGGGCGTCAAGGTCGCCGACGTCGATGAGCTCGTGTCGAAGCTCAAGACGCTGGGCATCGCGCAGTAACATCCACCGTTCGTGCTGAGCGAAGTCGAAGCACATGAGTCCCATGCCCTTCGACTTCGCTCAGGGCGAACGGGCTTAGGAAAGGTTCGAAGATGAAGACTCTCGTTTGGGTCGAACACGACGGCCAGGCCGTCAAGGACGCCACGCTCGCCACGGTGACCGCTGCGGCCAAGCTGGGTGAGGTCCACCTGCTCGTCGCAGGGCAAGGCGTCGACGGCGTCGCCGCCGAAGCCGCGAAGATCGCCGGCGTCGGCAAGGTCCATGTCGCCGACGACGCGGCTTATGCCCATGCGCTCGCCGAGAACGTCGCACCGCTCGTCAAGTCGCTAATGGACAGCCACGACGCCTTCGTCGCGCCGGCCACCAGCAACGGCAAGAACATCGCACCGCGCGTCGCCGCGCTGCTCGACGTGATGCAGGTCAGCGACATCCTGTCGGTCGAGGGGCCGGACACGTTCACGCGTCCGATCTACGCCGGCAACGCGATCGCGACCGTCCAGACGAAGGACACGAAGCTGGTCCTGACCGTGCGCGGCACCGCGTTCGAGAAGGCTGCGGCCGAGGGCGGATCGGGCACGATCGAAGCGGTCGCCTCGACCGGCGATGCCGGCGTGTCGACCTTCTCCGGCAGCGAAATCGCCAAGCTGGAGCGCCCCGAACTGACGAGTGCGAAGGTCATCGTTTCGGGCGGCCGTGCGCTGGGGTCGAGCGAGAAGTTCGTCGAGCTGATCGAGCCGCTGGCCGACAAGCTGGGCGCCGCGGTCGGTGCGTCGCGTGCCGCCGTGGATGCGGGCTATGTGCCGAACGACTATCAGGTCGGCCAGACCGGCAAGATCGTCGCCCCGGAAGTGTACATCGCGGTCGGCATTTCCGGCGCGATCCAGCACCTTGCCGGCATGAAGGACTCCAAGGTCATCGTCGCGATCAACAAGGACGAGGATGCGCCGATCTTCCAGGTCGCCGACGTCGGGCTGGTGGGCGATCTGTTCAAGGTCGTGCCTGAATTAACCGAGAAGCTCTGATCGCTCCGGGGGAGGGGCGGACCCCTCCTCCGTCATTCCCGCGGAGGCGCGAATAAATTCTGGCTGACCGTGCGGCTCGATCCTCGACGTCAGCCAGAATTGGCCCCCGCCTTCGCGGGGGTGCGCTTATTGAGTGCAGGCCAGCCTCACCACAACACATCCCGATCCGGCTTCAGGGGCTCGGGCGCGGTATCGCCGATCGCCTGGAGCAGGTCGATCTCGATCGTCCGGCACATCGCATCCAGCGGCAGGTCGTGGATGGTGTTTGCGAACGGGTCGGCCAGGTCGTCGCCGATCTGCAGCACGGCCAGGAACATGAGGCCAGCCAGCGTCGACCCGACCGGCGTCGCCCATCCCAACGTCTCGACCAGCCCGACCGGCAGGACGATGCAGAACAGCCGCGTGAACAGGTTCGGGAAGAACCGGTACTGGTTGGGCAGCGGCGTGTTCTTGATCCGCTCCATGCCGCCCTGCGCGTTGGTGATGTCGGTCAGCGTGCGTTCCAGCGCGGAATGCAGAATGGTGTCGAGGTGCCCCTCGCGCCGGGCCTTGGCGATGCGACCGGCGGTACCGTCGATGATGCCGTTGGCGATGTTCGTCCGCCCGAACGGCCCGGCTGCCTCCTCCGCCGACAGGAAGCGCAGTACGTCGGGCTTGGGGTCGATCCGGCGCAGTTGGCACCGCAGGGCATGGACATAGGCGATGTGCCGCAACACGATCGTCCGCTTCAGATCCCATAATTTGCCCTCGGCGGCGTAGGGCATGAAGGTCACGATCTCGCGCGCCAGGCTGCGTGAGCAGTTGATCATCGCGCCCCACAGGATGCGGCCTTCCCACCAGCGCTGATAGGCCGAATTGTCGCGAAAGCCGAGAAACAGCGCAAGCGCGGTGCCGAACAGCGTCAGCGGCAATGACGGGGCTCTCGCCGAGGTCAGCATATAGAAGGCGGTCACCACGCAGTCCCACACGAACAGGACGAGCAGCGGCTTCCAAACTTCGGCGAGGATGCGGGTATAGCGTGGCGTGGCGGTGATGATCATCGCGCACCGGGACGCATGACGTGGATCAAGGTTGCATCGCGGTGTGGAAATTTCGACGCGCCGACGATAGGGCGCGCGATACGATGACAGACGAACTCCGCTCCGCCGCTCTCGAATCCAAGGCCTGGCCGTATGAGGAGGCGCGCAAGCTGTTGAAGCGCTGGCCCGACGGCAAGGCGAATGGCGACGCGATCATCTTCGAAACCGGCTATGGCCCGTCGGGGCTGCCGCACATCGGCACGTTCAACGAAGTGCTGCGCACGACGATGGTGCGCAATGCCTTCCATGCGCTCAGCGACCAGCCGACTCGTCTGATCGCGTTCAGCGACGACATGGACGGCCTGCGCAAGGTGCCGGACAACGTCCCGAACCGCGAAATGCTGGCCGAACATCTCGGCAAGCCGCTGACACAGGTGCCCGACCCGTTCGGCACCCACGACAGCTTCGCCGCGCACAACAACGCCCGGCTGCGCGACTTCCTCGACCGCTACGGCTTCGATTACGAGTTCGCCTCGTCGACCGACTATTATCATTCCGGTCGGTTCGACGATGCGCTGCGCATGGTGCTCCGCCAGTTCCAGGCGATCCAGGACGTGATGCTGCCGACGCTGCGCGAGGGGCGTCGCGCGACCTATTCGCCGGTCCTGCCGATCAGCCCGACGACCGGCGTCGTGCTGCAGGTACCGGTCGAGGTCGTCGGTGCCGATGCGGGCACCATCGCCTTCACCGACGAAAGCGGCGAGCGGGTCGTCCAGTCCGCGCTGGGCGGCAAGTCCAAGCTCCAGTGGAAGGTCGACTGGGCGATGCGCTGGGTCGCGCTGGGCGTCGATTACGAGATGGCCGGCAAGGACCTGATCGATTCGGTCGTCCAGTCGTCGAAGATCGCCCGCGTGCTCGGCGGCCGTCCGCCGGAGGGCTTCAACTATGAGATGTTCCTCGACGAAAAGGGCGAGAAAATCTCCAAGTCCAAGGGCAACGGCCTCAGCCTCGAACAATGGCTGACCTATGGACCGGAAGAGAGCCTGGCCTTCTACGCCTATCGCGAGCCCAAGAAGGCCAAGCAGCTGCACATGGGCGTCATCCCCCGCGCGGTCGACGAGTATTGGCAGTTCCGCGGCAATTATCCGACGCAGGAACTGAAGCAGCAGCTCGGCAATCCGGTGCACCATATCCACGACGGCAAGCTGCCCGAAGGTGAGCTGCCGGTGACGTTCGGCCTGTTGCTGAACCTGGTCGGCGTGATGGGCGATGCGACCAAGGATCAGGTGTGGGGCTATCTGGGCAATTACATCCCCGATGCGACGCCCGAGACGCATCCCGACCTCGACCGGCTGATCGGCTATGCGCTGGCCTATGCCCGCGATTTCGTCGCGCCGACGCTGGTCCGTCGTGCGCCGGAGGGTGTCGAGGTCGATGCGCTCCAGCGACTCGACCGCGAACTCGCCGCGCTGCCCGAGGCCGCCCCGGCCGAGGATATCCAGAACATCGTCTACGAGATCGGCAAGACCGGCGGCTTCGCCGAACTGCGCGACTGGTTCAAGGCGCTGTACGAGACGTTGCTGGGGTCGAGTCAGGGGCCGCGGATGGGCAGCTTCGTCAAGCTGTACGGCATCGCCAATTCGAGGCGGCTGATCGCGGACGCGCTGGCGAAGGCGTGAGCCCAACCTCCGTTCGCCCTGAGCTTGTCGAAGGGCTGCCTTTCTTCGCGCCGCGAGCCTTTGCGCACGAAGAAAAGGCAGTGCTTCGACAGGCTCATCACGAACGGTGGTAGGAGAGCGATGGTGCTGACGTTTGCCTTTCGCCGCTTCTTCGCCAGCGAAGCCGCGGGAGGTATCGTGCTGATCGCGGCGGCGGTGCTGGCGATGATCGTCGCCAATGTGCCGGCGACGCGCGACGGTTATGCCGCGCTGCTGCACATGGCCACCGGCCCGGTGCTGAACCCGCATCTCGGGCCGATGACGATCCATCTGTGGATCAACGACGGGCTGATGGCCGTCTTCTTCTTCCTGGTCGGGCTGGAAATCAAGCGCGAGGTCGTCGACGGCGACCTGACCCGGCCCGAGCGGCGCCGCCTGCCGGTCATCGCCGCGCTTGCGGGCATGGCGGTGCCGGCGCTGGTCTATCTGGCGATCACGCGCGATATGCCCGGCCTTCAGCGCGGCTGGGCGATCCCCGCGGCGACCGACATCGCCTTTGCGATCGGCGTGCTGGCGCTGCTCGGCAATCGGGTGCCGGCGTCGCTGAAGCTGTTCCTAACCACCGTGGCCATCGTCGACGATATGGGCGCGGTCGCGATTATCGCGCTGGCCTATACCGATCATATCGCGGTCGCCGCGCTGGCGGGAGCGGTGGTGGTCGCCGCTGGGCTGTACGCACTCAACCGGCGGGGCGAGCGGCGGCCGGTGGTGTACCTCGCGGGTTTCGCGCTGCTGTGGCTGCTGACGCTGATGTCCGGCGTTCATGCGACGATCGCCGGGGTGGTCGCGGCGCTAACGGTGCCGGTCGGCGCATCGCCGGACGAGCCCGAATCGCCGCTGCACCGGCTGGAGCATGGGCTGCATCCGATCGTCGCCTTCGCCATCGTGCCGCTGTTCGGTTTCGCCAATGCCGGCGTGTCGCTTGCCGGAGTCGCGTGGGCGACGTTCACCGAGCCGCTGGTACTCGGCATCGCGCTCGGCCTGTTCCTGGGCAAGCAGGCGGGCGTGTTCGGCAGCGTCTGGCTCGCCGACCGGCTGGGCATCGCGCGGCGGCCGACCGGGGCGGGGTGGCTGCACCTCTACGGCGTCGCGCTGGTTGCCGGGATCGGCTTCACGATGAGCCTGTTCATCGGCGGTCTCGCCTTCCCCGGCGATCCCACGCTGGCGGAGGGCGTGAAGATCGGCGTACTCGGTGGGTCGATCCTGTCGGCAGTCGCCGGATACAGCGTGCTGCGGTTCGCGGCCCGGAGGTGAGCATGCGTTTGTTCTTCGACCCTCGTCAGCGCGCCCATGCGCCCGCGCGCGAGTTCCACAACGGCGGCTGGACGCCCTATGCCGAAGTGCCCGAGCGGGTCGATGCGATCCTGGCCGCGCTCGGACCCGTGGAGGCCCCGGCGGACGCGGGCGAGGCGCCGATCCTGCGCGTCCATGACGCCGGCTACATCGATTTCCTGAAGACTGCGTACGACCGCTGGGTCGCGGCGGGGCGGGCGGGGGACGTCATCGCCTATGCCTGGCCGGTGGTCAGGCGGCGCGACGTGCGGCTCGACCGGATCGATGCGCTGGCCGGGCGCTATACGATGGACGCGGTAACGCCGCTGACCGCCGACACCTGGACCTCGGCCTATTGGAACGCGCAGACCGCGCTCGCGGCGACCGGGGCGGTGCTGGCCGGAGGCAAGGCTTTCGCGCTGTGCCGGCCACCGGGGCATCATGCCGGGGCGGACTATGCCGGCGGCTACTGCCACCTCAACACCGCCGCCATCGCGGCGCAGGCGGCGCGGGATGCGGGGTGCGCGCGGGTGGCGATCCTCGACATCGACTATCACCACGGTAACGGCACGCAGGACATCTTCTGGGATCGCGGCGACGTGTTCTACGCCTCGCTCCATGCCGATCCGGCGACCGACTTCCCCTTCTACTGGGGCCACACCGATGAAGTGGGCGAGGCGGCAGGCGAAGGCACGACGCTGAACCTGCCGCTGCCGCAGGGAACGCGGCTGGAGGGCTTCCGCCGCGCGCAGGGGCAGGCGCTCGAAGCGATCGCGCGGTTCGCGCCGGACCTGCTGGTCGTCAGCTTCGGCGCGGATACGTGGGAGGGCGATCCGATCAGCAAATTCGCGCTTACGACGGCAGACTATGCTGTGCTGGCGCGCGATATCGCTGCGTGCGGGTGGCCGGTCGTGACGTTGATGGAGGGCGGCTATGCGGTCGATGCGCTGGGCGCGAATGTCGCGAGTTTTCTGAGCGGGTTTTAGAGCGTGATGACATGGTTTTGACCCGTCGAGATTGCCCTGAGCCGTTCGTCGGCGAGGAGCAACGCGCAGCGCGGGCTGGTGGCCCGTGCAAGCGTTGCGACGACGTCCGGCGGACGGCTCAGGGCAACCGCGGAGCGGCGGGCCGAATTTCGCCCGTGGCGTCGTCCCTCGTCAGTCACGGGGGCAAAGCCCCGTTCCTTCCTCGCTCCTATCCACGAACAAAATTCGGCTCCGTCTCGACGGGGCAAAACCATGTCATCACGCTCTAGAAGAAGAAAGGTGGTTCGGGCGCCCCTGCGGGGCGCAAGGCGCGAAGGCGCGAAGATGCTTGGCCCGACGCTCGCGATCGGAAGACAGCTCGAACGCTCGATATAAGGGCTGCTACGCAGCCAAGCAGTTCAGACCGCTTAGCGCCTTTGCGCCTTGTGCCCGCAGGGCACACCGAACACTTTATTCTTCCTTTTGCCCGCTCCGCCTTAATCGGGCTCGATGGCGTCGATCGGCTTCATGTCCTTCATCGACGTCGCCACCGCCTCGGCCCGCTCGATGACCCGCAGGATGTTGCCCGACGTCAGCCCGGCCAGATCCGCGTCGCTCCACCCGCGCCGCGCCAGTTCGGCCAGCACCAGCGGATAGCCGTCGACGCCCGTCATCCCCTCCGGCCCGGTGCCACCGATGCCGTCGTAATCGCTGCCGAGGCCAACGCTGCCCTTGCCCGCGACCTTCGCGACATGCTCGATATGATCGGCGACGGTCGATGCATCGACCCGCGGCATCGGGTGGCTGCGGTCCCATTCGATCAGCGGGCCGGGCGATTTCGCGCCATAGGCATCCGCGGGCACCCCGACCGACCTGGCATAGTCCGACCGCGCACGGTCCCAGTCGCTCCAGGCCTTCGACAGGAAGGCGGGGTAGAAGTTGACCATCACCACGCCGCCGTTCGCACCGATTCGCGTGAGCAACGCGTCGGGAATGTTGCGCGTCCGGTCGGCCAGCGCGCGGGCGGAGGAGTGGGAGGCGATGACCGGCGCCTTGGTCACGTCCAGCGCCGCGGCCATCGTCGCGTCGGACACATGGCTGACGTCGACCAGCATGCCGATGCGGTTCATCTCCATCACGACCTTGCGCCCGAAATCGCTGAGGCCGTTGGCGCGCGGCGCATCGGTCGCGCTGTCGGCCCAGTCCAGGCTCTTGCCATGGGTCAGCGTCATATAGCCGACGCCCAGTTCGCGCATCTGACGCAGCACCGACAGCCGCCCGTCGATCTGATGCCCGCCCTCGATCCCGATCAGCGACGCGATCCGCCCCGCCTTCATCGCCGCGCGAGCCTCGTCGGCGGTCTTGGCCATGCGGAAGGCTTGCGGGTTGGCGGCGACGAAGCGGCGGGCGATGTCGATCTGCTCGATCGTCATCTCGACCGCGCGCGGGCCGGTGACGCTGGCGGGAATATAGACCGACCAGAATTGCCCCCCGACGCCGCCCTTCTTCAGGCGGGGAATGTCGGTCTGCATCGGGAAGGGCAGGGCAGCGGTGTTCTGCGTCAGGTCGATCGACTCAACCTTGGCCTCGTGCCGCTCGCGGATTTCCCAGGGCAGGTCGTTGTGTCCGTCGAGCACCGGCGCCTGTTTGAGGACACGTTGGACGCGGGCGGCGATCGCCGGATCGGTTGCCTGCGGGGCTGCGAGGAGGAGGGCGAGGAGGATCATGGGCCGACGATAGCGTTTCCGAAACGAAAAGAAGAAGTGATTTTCGGCGTGCCCTGCGGGCAGAAGGCGCAAAGGCGCGAAGATGGTGTAATTGACGCTCGCGATCGGAAGACATTTCAAACGCTCGATAGAGGCTGCTTCGCAGCCAAGCGGTCCAGCCCCCTTAGCGCCTTCGCGCCTTGTGCCCGCAGGGCACCCAAAAAATCCTTCTTCTCCTGCCTCTCACGTTTCCATTTCGTTCCGACCGCCGTAAGCCATCGAAATGCTCCCCCACCCCGCCCTTCACGCCAGCCATGGCGGCATCTGGATCGCCGATGGCGACGGGTGCCGTGCGGTCGGGCGGGGGGAGGCGATCCGCATCGCTGCGGATACGCCGGTCATCCTGCTCGGCGCCTCGATCGCGGGGCAGCGGCTGGGCTATGCCGAGCTGTCCGGGCTCGACCTGCTGGAGCTGTTCGCCTTCGTCTACCCGGCGCGCTTCGCGGTACCGACGCCCAAGGGGCTGGCTGCTGCGCTCGGGCTCACCCCGCCCGCCAGCGACGATGCGGTCGCGCCCTTCCTGCGCGAGGCGGCGGCGGCGATGCTGGCGACGCTGGACGGTGACTGGCCGGAGCGCGAGGGCGCCTGGACCGCGGCGCAGACGCTGTTCCGCCTGCGCTGGCCGTGGGCGCCACAGGTGACGGCGTGCCTGTCGAAACCGCAAGGCGGCGAGCGCTGGCTGTTCTCGCGCCTGCCCGAATGGGAGGAGGGCGCGCCGCGCCCTGCGCCACGCACGGTGACGCTGGCGGACGATGCGGTCGCCGATCGCCTCGCCCGCCTGACAGGAACGGCGGCCGAGACGCGTGAGGGCCAGCGCCGCTTTGCCGCCACCGCCGCGCAGGCCTTTGCCCCCCGCCGGATGCGCGATACGCCGAACCTGGTGCTCGCGGAGGCGGGAACGGGGATCGGCAAGACGCTCGGCTATCTCGCGCCGGCCTCGCTGTGGACCGAGGCGGCGGACGGCGCGGTGTGGGTTTCGACCTTCACCAAGGCGCTGCAACGCCAGCTGGGGCACGAAACCGCACGCCTCTATCCCGACCCCGCCGAACGCCGTGCGCGCGTCGTCACGCGCAAGGGGCGGGAAAATTACCTGTGCCTGCTGAACCTGGAGGACGCGCTGCAAGGCGGCTTCCAGGGCCGCGCGGCGATCCTTGCGCAACTGGTCGCGCGCTGGGCGGCGTATAGCGCGGATGGCGATATGGTCGGCGGCGATCTGCCCGGCTGGCTGCCGACCTTGTTCCGCCGCAACGGATCGACCGCGCTGACCGACCGGCGCGGCGAGTGCATCTACGCCGGTTGCCCGCATTATCGGAAATGCTTCATCGAACGCGCCGCGCGGGCGTCGGCCAACGCGAACATCGTCATCGCCAACCATGCGCTGGTGATGGTCAACGCCGCGCGCGGGCGGGAAACGGCGACGCGGCCAACGCGTTATGTGTTCGACGAAGGCCACCACCTGTTCGAAGCGGCCGATTCGATGTTCGCGGCGGCCCTGACCGGCGCCGAGGCGATCGAGATCCGGCGTTGGGTGACCGGCCCCGAAGGCACCGCGCGTGGCCGCCGCCGGGGGCTTGCCGCACGATTGAGCGACGTCGCCAGCTATGACGAAGAAGGCGGCCGCGCGATCACGCAAGCGGTCGAGGCGGCGCGGGCGCTGCCGTCCGACGGCTGGCTCGCGCGATTGCAGGAAGGCGCGCCGTTCGGCCCGGTCGAGGCGCTGCTCGGTGCCGTCCGTGGGCTGGTCTACGCCCGCGCCGCCAAGGACGACGACGCGGGCTATGCGCTGGAGACCGAGCTGGCCGAGCCCGACGCCGCGCTGGTCGATGCCGCCGGTCCGGCGGGGGCTGCGCTCGATGCCCTGGTCCGTCCGCTGGTCGCGCTCGGCCGGCGGCTGGAGGCGGTGCTGGCGGAGGCACCCGACTGGATGGACGGTCCGGCGCGCGCGCGCATCGAAGGCGCGATCGCCTCGCTCGGCTGGCGCGCGGAGACGGTCGGCGCCTGGCTGGCGCTGATCGCGCGCATCGGCGGGCCGGCCGATCCCGATTTCGTCGACTGGCTGGCGGTCGACCGGGCGGAGGGGCGGGAGTGGGACGTCGGGCTGCACCGGCACTGGCTCGACCCGTCGCGCCCCTTCGCCGAGACGGTGCTGAAGCAGGCGCACGGGGCGGTCATCACCTCCGCGACGTTGCGGGCCGGGGGCGATTGGGATGTCGCGGACGCGCGCAGCGGCGCAGTGCATCTGGAGGGCTCGGCCATCCACTTCGCGGCGCAGAGTCCGTTCGACTATGCGTCGCGCGCCGAAGTGCTGATCGTGACGGATGTGAAGCGCGGCGACCTGCCCGGCCTGGCCAATGCCTATGCGCGGTTGATCCTGGCGGCTGAAGGCGGGACGCTGGGCCTGTTCACCGCGATCCGGCGCTTGCGGGGCGTCCATGCCCGCATCGCCGACCGACTGGCGCGTGAGGGGCTGCCGCTCGCGGCGCAGCATGTCGATCCGATCGATACCGGCACCCTGGTCGACATCTTCCGCGACGATCCGCGCGCGTCGCTGCTCGGGACCGATGCGCTGAGGGACGGCGTCGACGTACCCGGCCGATCGCTGCGGCTGGTGGTGATGGAGGGCGTGCCCTGGCCCAAGCCGAGCGTCCTTCACGCCGCGCGACGGATGGCGGGCGGGGGTAGCGCCTATGACGATCGCATCGTCCGTGCGCGACTCGCTCAGGCCTTCGGGCGATTGATCCGTCGCGCCGACGATTCGGGCGCGTTCGTCCTGCTGAGCGCGGCGATGCCCTCGCGCCTGTTGTCCGCCTTCCCCGACGGCACCCCGATCCGCCGGATCACCCTCGACGAAGCGATCGAGCGCGTGCGCGCGCTTCCTTCCGTCGCGCCGATCCGGCAGAAGGCGGGAGCATGAAGACGCTGACGCTGCTCCGCCACGCCAAGTCCGGCTGGGACGATCCCACCCTGCGCGACTTCGATCGCCCGCTGAACGCCAAGGGCCAGCGCGCCGCGCAGGTCGTCGGGCGGCACTGGAAGACGCTGGGCCTGACCTTCGACCGCATCGTCGCCTCGCCGGCGGTGCGCGTGGTCGAGACGCTGGAGCATATCGGCCGCGGCTATGGCCAGACGCTCGAGCCCGAATGGGACAAGCGCCTTTATCTCGCCTCCGTCGCCTCGCTCGTCGACGTCATTCAGGAACAGTCGGACAGCGTCGACCGATTGCTGCTGGTCGGCCATAACCCGGGGCTGGAGGAGTTGGTCCTCACCCTCGTGCCGCTGGCTGGCGACAATCCCGCCCGCGCCGACGTCGAGGAGAAATTTCCGACCGCCAGCCTCGCAGAGATGGCGTTCGACATCGACCGCTGGAGCGATGCCGGGGCCGATCGCGCAACGCTCGCGCGTTTCATCCGCCCTCGCGACCTGGACCCGGCGCTTGGTCCGGGCGCGGATTAAGGCATCGCGCGTCCAACGTGGTCGGTTCGCCCTGCGCGATGGCGAAGGGGCGTCGTACATTCGTGCTTCGACTTGCCCGGCACGAACGGTGGACGGCGAGCCTGATTCACCTGCCGTGATGCGGACTCGTGCTCCGGCGTAGGCTGGAGCGGTGGCGGGCGTCAGGACTTCGATTGCCTAGAGGCGGGAGCGATCAGCTTTGTTCACTCCCGTTCGCCCTGAGCGAAGTCGAAGGACTGCTCTCCGCAAGGTGCTTCGACTTCGCTCAGCACGAACGGTTGAACAAAGCTGATCGAAACCGACCCTAGACTCCGGCCTGCGCCGGAGCACGGGATGGTCCGGGATGAGCTGAATCGCTCGCTCGGCACGGTTCAGCGGCAGCGCTTGGAGCACGGACGATCGTGAGGGGCTTCGACCGCAACGGCTTAGTGTGCGCCGTTGCACATGACGATTTGGGCTGGAGCAGCAAGCGGCTAAACCGGCTTAACCCCAACCGTTCGTGCTGAGCGAAGTCGAAGCACATGAGTCCCATGCCCTTCGACTTCGCTCAGGGCGAACGGATCGGGTAGCTCAACACCGTTGAAAGCCTCGCGCCAAGGCACAAGCTATCGTCGGCAGCACGCCTGCGAGGCGCGTCCGTCGAGTGTCATCGTCGATTGGTCCAGTCAGGATGGGCGGTGCCGCGTGTCCATGCCTTGGCGCCTGCCCGGTCGCGTTACTCCCGTCCGCGATCCGACCGATCGTCCTCCGACAGGGCGGCGGCGAGGCCGTCGCGAATGTCGGTCAGTACCGCCTTGCGCGATCCGCGCCTGGTCGGTGCCTCTTCCGCGAGCAGCTTCTGCACGCCGCGGATCGTATATCCTTCCGCTTCCAACAATGTCTGGATGCGACGCACGAGCGCGACATCCTCGGGGCGATAATAACGGCGGTTGCCGGCACGCTGTAGCGGACGGAGCTGAGGAAAACGCGTTTCCCAATAGCGCAGGATATGCTGGGCGATGCCCGTTTCCCGCGACAGTTCTCCGATCGTCCGAAACGCGGCCGCCGCCTTTTCCGGCGCGACCATCGTGCGTATCAGCTTGCCGCCACGATGCGATCGCGCATCATCTGGCTTGCCCGGAAGGTCAGTACGCGCCGCGGCGCGATCGGCACTTCGACGCCGGTCTTGGGATTGCGGCCGACCCGCTCGCCCTTGTCGCGCAGCACGAAGCTGCCGAAACCCGAAATCTTCACATTCTCGCCATTGGCCAGTGCTTCGCACATATGGCCGAGAATCTGTTCGACGAACTGCGACGAATCCGCCCGCGACAAGCCGATTTCATGATGCAGCGCTTCGGCAAGATCTGCGCGCGTAAGCGTCCCCGCTTCCTGCATAACGTCCTACTCCGTTGCCCCGCCCCCAGTAACCGGCAGGCAGCATTTCAATACCATGACGGACGAAGTGGTGCAAAAGCCAGCCACGGCCATTAACCCATTTTATACGTCGCGAGACGGCGAAGTCCGCCAATTTGAGTAGACGAAATCGGTTTCAGAAGCGGACGACGGCAGCGCCCCACGTGAAGCCGCCGCCCATGGCTTCCAGCACGATCAGGTCCCCGCGCTGAATGCGACCATCGCGGACGGCGACATCGAGTGCCAGAGGAACCGAGGCCGCAGAGGTGTTGGCATGCTGGTCGACGGTCATCACGACCTTTTCGGACGGCAGCCCCAGTTTCCGCGCCGTGGCATCCAGGATGCGCGCATTGGCCTGATGCGGCACGACCCAGTCGACATCCTCTGACGACAGGCCGGCGGCGGTCAGCGATTCCCCCATCACCGCGGCCAGATTGACGACCGCGTGGCGGAAGACTTCGCGACCCTTCATGCGCAGTTTGCCGACCGTACCAGTGGTCGACGGACCGCCATCCACGTACAGCAGCTCGTTGTGGCGGCCGTCGGCATGGAGCCTGGTCGACAGGATGCCGCGGTCGCTGCCGTCGCCCGGCTGTTCCTCGGCCGCCAGCACCATCGCGCCGGCGCCGTCGCCGAACAGCACACAGGTGGTGCGGTCTTCCCAATCGAGCAGCCGGCTGAACGTTTCGGCACCGATCACCAGCGCCTTGCGATGCGCGCCCGCGCGGATCATGCTGTCCGCGACCTGCACGGCGTAGAGGAAGCCCGAACAGACTGCCGCGACGTCGAAGGCGACGCAATCGTCGATGCCAAGCGCGGCCTGCACCTTGGTCGCGGTGCTGGGGAAGGTCTGGTCGGGCGTCGCCGTCGCCAGCACGATCAGGTCGATGTCCTGCGCGCGCAGGTCGGCGGCGGCGAGCGCCGCCTTCGCCGCATCGGTCGCCAGCGTCGACGTCGTCTCGTCCGGACCGGCGATGTGGCGAAAGCGGATGCCGGTGCGCTCGACGATCCACTCGTCGGTAGTATCGACCTGCTGCGCCAGTTCGGCATTCGACACGCGACGTGTCGGGAGAGCCGATCCGGTCCCGAGGATCACCGCCCGGGTCGTCATGCCGTCGCCTGCTCGTCAAAATGGGCCAGATCGTCCTTGATCCGGTTGAGCAGGTCGTCGCGCACCATCTTGGCGGCGACGCCGATCGCGTGTGCGACGCCGAGCTCGGTCGCACCGCCGTGGCTCTTCACGACCAGCCCGTTCAGCCCGAGGAAGACCGCGCCATTGTGATTGTTGGGATCGAGGTGGTCGCGCAGCAACTGCGTCGCGGGCTTTGAGATGAGGAAGCCGATCTTCGAGCGCACCGAACTGCGGAAGGCGCGTTTCAGCAAGTCGCCGACGAAGCGCGCGGTGCCTTCCGCGGTCTTCAGCGCGATGTTGCCGGAGAAGCCGTCGCACACGACGACGTCGACGTTGCCGCGCGAAATGCGGTCGCCTTCGATGAAACCCGAAAAGGTCATCGGCAAGTGCGTCGCCGCCTTCAACGCCGCCGCCGCCTCGCGCACCTCGTCGGTGCCCTTCAGCGCTTCGGTGCCGATGTTCAGCAGCGCGACGCGGGGGGATTCGAGGTCCAGCGTCGTGCGCGCCCAGGCCGCGCCCATGACGGCGAACTGGACCAGGTTGCGGGCGTCGCATTCGGTGTTCGCCCCCAGGTCGAGCATCACCGTGTCGGTGTCGCCCAGGCTAGGCAGCATCGCGGCGAGGGCGGGGCGATCGATGCCCGGCAGCATGCGCAGCGACAGCTTCGACATCGCCATCAGCGCGCCGGTGTTGCCCGACGAGACGGCGGCGGCGGCCCGGCCCTGCTTCACCAGATCGATCGCGACGCCCATCGACGTCGTCTTCGCACGGCGGATCGCCTGGCTGGGCTTGTCGTCGCCGCGGATGACGTCGGGCGCGTGGACGATCTCCGACGCGGCGGTCAGGTTCGGATGCGCGGCCAGACCCTCACGGATCCTGGCTTCGTCACCGACCAGCAGGAAGCGCATGTCGTCGAACCGGCGACGCGCGAGCGCGACGCCGGCCAGCATGACCGCAAGCCCCTCGTCGCCGCCCATCGCATCGACGGCGATCCGCGCATCGGGGGACATTACGGTGCTACCCTTTTGGTCAGGTGAAAGGGGCTCAGCCCTCGACCGAGACGACTTCGCGGCCGTTATAGTGGCCGCAGGCGTTGCACAGGTTGTGCGGGCGCTTCAGTTCGCCGCAGTTCGGGCATTCCTGGAACGCTTCGACCGACAGCGCATCGTGCGAGCGGCGCATGCCACGCCGCGACGGCGAGGTCTTTCTCTTGGGGACGGCCATGTCGGCAACCTTCTAAAATACGAATCTATGATCGGTCTCGCGGAACGCGCTACAGCGCCTGCCCGAAACGAGCAAGCGCAGGTTCTGCCCGCGAAGCGAAGGCGCGCCTATAGCGATTTTGTGCGCTGTTGCAACCCGACGCGGTTGCCGTCACGCTGGCGGGCGTCCGACCAAGGGGGAATTACCATGCCGATCGTCTTGCCCGCAACGCTCGCCACCGCCGCGGCATGTGCCGTGCTCAGCGTCTGGATGGCGATGCGAATCGGCGCGTTGCGGCGCGGACGCAAGATCTGGATGGGGGACGGCGGCGATCCCGCGATGGTCGCGCGGATGCGGGCGCAGGCGAACTTCGTCGAATATGCGCCCTTCGTGCTGATCCTGCTCGCGCTGCTCGAACTCGCCAAGGGGCCGAGCGTGTGGGCCTGGGGTTATGGCGCGGCGTTCGTCGTCGCGCGCATTCTTCACGTCTTCGGCATGGACGGGTGGAAGCCGGGGCGCATGGCGGGCGCGATCCTGACGCTGCTCATCCTGCTGCTGCTGGCGGGCGAATGTGCGTGGGTCGCGTTTTCGGCGCCTAATCCGGCTGCGGCGATCGTCTTGGATATCCCGACGAAGGGCTGAGCATCTTCGATCGTCATGCCAGACTTGATCCGGCATCCAGGGTCACAGGCGACGTGGCTTGTGACCCTGGATCCCGGGTCTAGCCCGGGATGACAGAGAAACTTACCGCCGCAGCACCGCGTCCCCCACGAACGGATTGTTCGCCCGCTCGGCGCCGAAACTGCTGACAGCGCCGTGGCCGGGCAGGAACACGGTGTCGTCACCCAGCGGCCACAGCTTGGTGACGATCGACGTGATCAGCGCCTGCGGGTCGCTCATCGGAAAGTCGGTGCGCCCGACCGATCCCTGGAAGAGGACATCGCCGACGATCGCCAGCTTCGATGCCGGGTGGTGGAACACGACATGCCCGGGCGTGTGGCCGGGGCAGAGATAGACGTCGAGCGTCAGCGCGCCGACCGTCACCTGCTGCCCTTCGTCGAGCCAGCGGTCGGGTTCGAATACCTCCGCCGGCACGCCCCAGGTCCGTGCATCGTCGTCCAGACGCGCGATCCAGAACCGGTCGGCCTCGTGCGGTCCTTCGATCGGCACCGACAGGTCGCGCGCCAGCTGCGCCGCGCCGCCGCAATGGTCGAGATGGCCGTGGGTGATCAGGATCTTCTCGACCGTGACACCAGCCTGGGCGATGGCGTCCTTGATCCGTGGCAGGTCGCCGCCCGGATCGACCACCGCCGCCCGCCTGGTCGCGGTGCACCAGAACAGGGTGCAGTTTTGGGTTAATACAGTCACCGGGATGATGACCGCCTTCAACGGCGGCTCAAGAATATCGCGCACTGGGTCCTCGGCCTGTAAAGTCATGAACATGAAGACCAATGCCTTCTCGATCCAGTATGGACGCGTGAGCGACCCATCACAAGCGAGGGGAAACTCGCGAACCCGGCAGTTCGGCAAGATGCGCGATGAAGCCGGTCTCATGGGATACGATTGCCAACGCGAGGTGTTCGACGACGGACGCTCAGGATTTCACGGACACCACATCACCAAAGGCCGCTTGGGCGAACTACTCCAAGAGATCGACTCGGGCGCGTTGATCGGCTGGGTCTTGCAAATCGAGAATATCGACCGGCTCTCGCGTCAAGGGCAAACCGCCACGTTCGCGCTAGTAAACCGTATCCTTCAAGCGGGAGTGTCGATTCATACCTGCGACCAAGATCACTTGGAGGCGTATCAGGAGATTGAACTGCTCGATGTGATGAAACTCGCGGTCAAGGCCGAAGCGGCCAACAAGGAAGCAAAGAAGCGTCAGGACCGTGCGTCGTCGTCGTGGTCGATCCGCCGAGATCATTCCAAGGCTGACGGAAGGGCGATCCCCGGTGCCAAGCCCGCATGGGTCGAGCGTGTCGGCGACGAAAACAAGATCGTCGAGCGGCTTGCGGCTCAAGCGCGGCGAATTTGGGAGATCGCTGACGAGACTGGACACGGCGCTCACACCATCACCCGCCTGCTTAATCTCGAAGGCATTCCGATGTTCGACACTGGCAAGCCTTGGTATGCGTCGCGCGTCGATCTCATCCTCTCGGGAATGGAGGTCATTGGCTATCATCAGCCTCGCCGGAAGGACGGCGGGAAATGGGTGCCGGACGGAGCACCAATTAAGGTTTACCCGCCGATCATTCCACACGACCTCTACAAGCGGGTCAGAGACGCTGCTGCTACGCGGCTGGCGACGCATGGGGGTGGCAAGAGCAAGCGCATCGCAAACCTGCTGTCGGGCCTGTGTCGCTGCGAGTCGTGCGGTCGTTCGATGCGTATCGCTGGATCGAACAGCCGAGGTTACCTTATGTGCAGCGGACGCGACCGGGGCATTTGCGACAATGCGGTTGCCTTCCCCTATCGTGCGCTCGAATCAACCGTGCTCGACGAAGTCCTGCCTCTCGCGGTCGATGACGACGCCTTCGCGAACAAGAGCGAGGTCACTCGCGTTAACACCATCATCGCCGAGCGCGAAACGGCTCATCTGGTCGCGTTGGAAAAGGCCAAGGGGCTTCTGAACCTCGCAGCGCGGGGATCAGACATGGCGGTGGAGATGGCGCTCGCGGCCGAGGCTGCCGCGAAACGCATCGCTGAAAACCTCCGCGCACTCAGAAAACAGCGCGACGCGGCGATGGGGCGCGCCAACGCCGCGGAGCACATAGCTCGTCTGAAAGACATGCGGGGTCGGCTTCGCGACGACATCGATCTTCGACGCAAAGTCTTGCAGGCCTTTAACACCGTTATCCAAAGCGTGAGCTTCAGTTCCGAAGGCGTGACCACGCTGAGGTTGATCGGCAACATCGTCACGGTGAAGATCGGCGTGACCGGCTCGGTTCTCAGCGGAGAGGCCGCACTCACGCTGAAGGAAGACGAACTGGCGGAGCATAGCGATCAGAAAGTCGTCGACCTCGTCCGTGCCGTGACGCACCGCTTCGCCAAAATCTATCAACGAGGTGACGCGAACTGGAAAATGGACAAGGGCTTGCACCGGCAGGCGTGAGTGTCTCGATCAAAACTTGTAACCTTTGAGCCGCCCTCAATCGACCGTCTCCGATTAGATCAAAAGATAACTTGACGTATATTCAAGCCTGTATCATAAAAATTGCGTATCTTACGATCTATGCTGAGGCATCATATGAACCGCATCGCTTACTACCGCTCGTCAACTTCTGACCAGTCTGTGGAGGCGCAGCGGTCGGCGCTGGGCGGCGGGTTCGCGCGCGAGTTCATCGACGAGGGCATATCGGGCGCGGTGCTGGCGGCGGACCGACCGGCATTCGCTCAACTGCTCGACTTCGTGCGCGACGGTGATGTGGTCTGCGTCTACGCCGTTGATCGTCTTGGTCGCGACGCGCTCGATGTTCAATCAACCGTGCGCGCCCTGCTAGCGAAGGGCGTGTTGGTCGAGGTGCGAGGGCTGGGCCAGATTGGTCGTGGTGCAGGCGAACTGATTCTTGCGGTGCTGGCGCAGGTGGCCGACATGGAGCGGCAACGAATCAAGGAGCGGTGTGACAGCGGTCGCGCCGCTGCGCGCGAGGCGCTGCGCACCACTGGCAGAACGCACCGCGGCAAGGTGTCTCTGGGGCGTCCGAAGGCCGCGTCAAGCGACGATGTGGTCGCGTGGAGGCGGGCTAACTCGGCTAGCATCAGCGCGACGGCTCGCCAGTTTAACATTTCTGAGCCGACAGTAAAACGTTACTGTGCCTTCGCACAAAAATGAAATAATTATAATGCCTCTATGTTTCTAAAACTATTGTCATGAACGAAGGTTTTTAAATATCTCGTCATGGAGTTGTTGATTGCCAATTTTTTGCAAATTTTTCTTAAAATATGGAATTAATTTCTCATTGCTTTCTAGATTATTCAATACTTGCTGAAAGTATATATCTCTCTCTTTTTTCAGTATATAATATTTTTCACTCACTTCTTTATCAACGGCTTCGTTTCCGCTTAGATTTGGCGTTTCAAAAGCTGGAATAGTATTCTCTCGAGGAGTTGTGGCGTTGCCGAGCGCCTTGTTAAGAAAATCCATGTGCTCATTAAAATCGTGTAACTCTTGCGGGTCCATTGTTTGCAGTGATGCGTGCATTTTGGCGCTCTCGAGGGCGTATTCTATGGTCTTTTTTTCCTCAAAAAATACTAATTCCGCTGGAGCTATGTAATTTCTAATATCAATTAGATCACTGGCCCGTTTTCCAAAATCTGCAAATGCATTTACAGTAGATTTTAGCTTCTGCGCGCCAGATTTTTGTGGAACCACTTCGAGGATGGGTTTGCCCGCCAGCAACGCTTCATCGGTTAAGCGAACAGCTTCTTCGGGATGATTAAAAACAGTTTTAGCGGCAATGCGGACAACAGAATATCCAAGTCCTCGGAAGTAAGAATCCCTAGCTGAATCTCGGGCCTTTGCTCCCTCTGACGAGTGATATGCTGCGCCGTCAATCTCAATGATAAGCCATTTGTTTGCTAAAAAGTCTAAACGATAGCGTCCTACTTCTACTTGAAAATCTAGCCTAATACCTCTGCCTAAAAGAGAGCCATTTTCAGGAATTAGTTCATAAGCATCAACCATCGCACGAAGGAAGGCTACTTCAGCAGGTGATTCGCAGTGTTGCTCAATGAAAAAGCTCCAGTTCGGATCGCTTGCGACGGCGCGGGGTTCGCCGCGGAATTTTTGCTTAGGCGTAGTTGGAGCTTTTTCTTGTCGAAAATGCCAACCTATGAATATGCAAAATGCTATGAAAGCAAAGGTTATAATACCCAAGTCAAGCACCCCTTAATTCTAAACTTCGAATAAAGCTTTTAGCTTTTCGTATTATTTTGAATTTAGCACAAGGCAAAACTCCACTTTGCGGCCAGCCAAAGATGGGCAAGCCGCTGAGTGAATCTGCAATATCCGCCTCGATCTGACCGCCACTGGACACAGCATCCGGTCATTTCGCGGTGGGGTCAACGGGCGGGGTGAAACTCGTCCGCCCAGACCATGAGAGCCGGATCAGAGAACCGATGCTGTTGCTTTAGCGCGTAGCCGGTGATCTCGGCGTTGCCGCCGTGCCAGCTACAAGCCTCGACATCATAGGAGCCGCTCGGCACGATCTCGTTCCAGAGACCGCCGCGCTTGCGCGGGAACATCTTGCCCAGCGCAAACCACTTGCCCGGCGGGGCCTTCCACATCGAGTGGACATGAACATGATCGTGTCGCTGTCCCTCGAAGCAGAACAGTGCCTTAGTGCGATACTGCGACGGCACCTTGTTGAACCGCGAACTCACCAGCCGTTGATCGGCTTCGCGCATCAGCAGCTTTAAGTCCTCACGCGCCCGATCCAGCCCGACGCTCCGGTTCCACACCAGCGTGATCGCGTGCGTGAAGCGGAAGTCGTCAAGCCAGTCCATCATTGCGGCTTTCCAGCGGCGCTGACTGATCGTGTCCGTGTAGATGGGCAGGTTGGATGCCATGAGCATCTTATATCAGCTTAACCATCCTGCTCGCCATAATGACGAACATCATGCAGGCCCCATCTTCGCCTGTGCGTCGCGTTGGGCGTCGTTTGCCGCGCGAAGCTCGCCCTGATATCGTTGCGCCGCGTCCGACTTAGCACGCTGCGCATCGGTGAACTTTCGACGCGCCTTGACCTTTTTCTCTGCGGCTCGTTGGGCCTTCGCGGCAGCGGTCGCCTCGACAATCTCTTGGTATCTCATGGAGGTATTTAGACCGGGCATAGCAGCTTCGCCATGCTGCCCTTACTCACCCTTTACAGCGTGCAATTTTGTTGCAGCGGCGTGACCGGGATGATCGTGGCTTTGAGCGGAGGCTGAGTCATCACTAAACCCTTGATCGTCATCATCTCCCCGGTCAACTCGTCCCATATCGGGGTTGCTCCTGTCTCCACGCCGCGCCATGCATCATGGCATGAGCGACGCCACGCCGCCCGCTGCGCATCCGCGCGATCTGTCCGCGACAATGGCGTTCGACCCGATGGTCGGCCTTGCCGATCTGGAGGCGCATCTGACCACCCTGAAGGACGAGGCGACGCTGCTCGGCTATCCCTTCGACCGTCACGGCGTGCGCAACGAGCTTCAGGCTGCGACCTTCCGCCTGCGTGAGGCGGCGGCGGTCGAGCTGGTCCTGTCGCCGAGCGGGGCGATCGCGATCGTGGCGACGACCAACCGATAACAAATGTTGCGATTGCGAAAAGAGCACGCAGGGGAGTAAGGGGCGCCACCGCCAACTCACGAACGGACCCCGTCCCATGCAGCCCTCCGCCGCGCTCGGTCGTATCCAGCCCTCCGCCACGCTCGCCATGACGAGCCGCGTGTTCGAGTTGAAGCGTCAGGGTATCGATGTGATTGGCCTTGGCGCGGGCGAGCCGGATTTCGACACGCCCGACTTCGTGAAAGAGGCCGCGATCCAGGCGATCCGCGACGGCAAGACCAAATACACCAACGTCGACGGCACGGCCGAGCTGAAGGCGGCGATCGTCGCCAAGTTCGCGCGCGACAACAATCTGACCTATACGCCCAACCAGGTCACCGTGAACGTTGGCGGCAAGCACACGCTGTTCAACGCCTTCGTCGCGACGATCGACGCGGGCGACGAAGTGATCGTGCCGGCGCCCTATTGGGTCAGCTACCCCGACGTCATCCAGTTTGCGGGCGGGACGCCCGTGTTCGTCGCGGCGGGCGCCGACCAGGGCTACAAGCTGCGTCCCGAACAGCTCGAAGCTGCCATTACGCCCAAGACCAAGTGGGTCGTGCTCAATTCGCCGTCGAATCCGACCGGCGCTGCCTATAGCGAGGCCGAGCTGAAGGCGCTGGGCGACGTGCTGGAGCGTCATCCGCACGTCTGGGTGTTCGCCGACGATATGTACGAACACATCGTCTACGACGGCTTCCGCTTCCGCACGATCGCGGAGGTGTGCCCGAACCTGTACGAGCGCACACTGACCGTGAACGGCTGTTCCAAGGCCTATGCGATGACCGGCTGGCGGATCGGCTTTGCGGCCGGTGCGCCGTGGCTGATCAAGGCGATGGCGAAGCTCCAGTCGCAGTCGACCAGCAACCCCTGCTCGATCGCCCAGGCCGCCGCAGTCGCCGCACTGACCGGGCCGCAGGATTTCCTGAAGGAGCGTGCCGCCGCGTTCCAGACGCGCCGCGATCTGGTGGTCGACATGCTCAACCAGGCTGAAGGGATCGTCTGCCCGAAGCCGGAAGGCGCCTTCTATGTCTATCCGGACGTGTCGGGGACGATGGGCAAGACCACGCCCAAGGGCAAGAAGATCGAAACCGACGAGGACCTGATCGGCTATTTCCTCGACGACGCGCGCGTCGCGGCGGTCCATGGTGCGGCGTTCGGTCTCAGCCCGGCGATGCGGATCAGCTATGCCACGTCGGAGGCTGCGCTGACCGAGGCGTGCCGGCGTATCCAGGAAGCCTGCGCCGCCCTGCGCTGACGGACCATTAACCTAACGCAAAGCTGAACGGCCTCATCAGGGGGCGTTCACCGCGACCGGTGCAAGACCCTTGCATCGGAGCGCGGTGCTAACGATCTGGCGGTCCTCGTCAGCGGGAAAAGATTTCAATCGGGTGCGCCGATGGACAGGCGCGCCGCCAAGGATGTTCGTGATGTCAACCAAGACCAAGCCCAGCTTCCTCCGCCTGTTCCTCGGCGCTTCGCGTTCGGCGCGGTGGCGATGGTGTCGGTCGCGTCGGTCCATGCCGACGAATCGGTCATCCCGGCGGCGCACGCAGCGTCGGTCGTCACCCACTGAACGCATCTTTTTCCGCTGCCTTCGACGGATAAGGTGGCATGAAGACCTTTCTCCTCTCCATAGCCGCGCTCGCCGCCGGCGCCGCCTTGCTCGCGACGCCCGGCCAGGCCGAGCGCGCGGTTCGCATTCCTGCGGTTGCACAGGATGTTCCCGCCAAGCCGGGACTGCAGACGGCGGTCCTCGCGGGCGGTTGCTTCTGGGGCATGGAGGCGGTTTTCCAGGGCGTGAAGGGCGTACGCGACGTGACCGCGGGCTACGCCGGCGGCACGCGCGAGACGGCGAACTATGCTGACGTGTCGACAGAGCGCACCCGCCATGCCGAGGCGGTGAAGATCACCTACGACCCGCGCGTCGTCAGCTACGGCACGCTGCTGCGCATCTATTTCTCGGTCGCGCACGATCCGACGCAGGTCGACGGGCAATATCCCGATTCGGGGCCGAGCTACCGCTCCGCCATCTTCCCCCAGACACCCGAACAGCGCGCGGTCGCTGCAGCGTATATCCGCCAGCTTGGGGGCACCAAGGCGTTCGGGAAGCCGATCGCGACCAAGTTGGAGAGCGGGCCATTCTTCCCGGCCGAGGCGTACCACCAGGACTTCGCGCGCAAGAATCCGAATCACGGCTATATCGTGCGGTGGGACAAGCCGAAGGTCTCGGCGTTCAAGGCGGCGTTCCCGACGCTGGCGCGGTAACAGCCCACCGCCCCCTACTATCCCGTTCGCCCTGAGCTTGTCGAAGGGCCGTACTGCGATACGCCCGCTATGACCTTGCGGCACGAAGAACGGTGCTTCGACTGCGCTCAGCACGAACGGGTCGGGGAAGGTGCGGACCTCTCTTCGACAGACGGCGTTATCCGGACCTAACTACCCGGAGTCACACCATGCTCGCACCCTTCCTCATGGGCCTCGTCGGCGGTCAGCGCGCAATGACGCCGCTCGCGGCCGTTTCGATCGCCGCGGCGCGAGGCGAGTTGGCTGAGGACAACGGCGCGCCGAAGCTGCTCGCCAACCCGCTGGTCGCCACGGCCACCTTAGCGCTCGCGATCGGCGAGATGGCCGGCGACAAGCAGCCGACCGCGCCTGACCGGATCGTGCCCATCGGCCTACTCGGCCGCTTCACCACCGCCGCCATTGCCGGCGCGGCGCTGTCACCGAAGAAGGATCGCTGGCTCGGCGCGGCCGTCGGCGGATTGACCGCGGTCGTGGCATCCTTCCCCGGCTGGTATGCGCGGGCGATCGCGATCAATTACCACGGCCAGACGCCGACCGGGTTCATCGAGGATGCGGCGGTCGTGGCTGGTGCGGCGGCGATCGTGCGTCGCGGTGTTCCCGCGCAGGCGGGAGCCTAGGGCCGGGAGCAGCGCCCTCAATAACCCTGGGCTCCCGCCTGCGCGGGAGCACCGAACGCGTTACTTCCGCACGTCCTTCGCGACCGCGTCGAGCAGGCCGTTGACGAAGCCCTTTTCGCGCTTGTCGTAGAAGGCGTCGGCGACGTCGAGATATTCGCTGATGACCGCCGCCGTCGGCACGTCGTGGCGGGCGAGCAGTTCGTAGGTGCCGGCGCGCAGGATGCCGCGCATCGGCTTGTCGAGCCGCTCCAGGCTCCAGCCGGTCGACAGCTTTGCGGTGATCAGCCGGTCGATCTCCTCGCGCCGTGCATCCACGCCCGACACGATGTCGTCGAAGAAATCGGGATCGGCGTCGGCATATTCGACGTCCTCGAGCACCGCGCCCAGCCGATGCTGGTGAAATTCGGTCAGCAGCTGGCGCAGCGGCGTGCCTTCCATGTCCTGCTGATACAGCGCCTGCACCGCGCCAAGCCGCGCGGCGGCCCGCGCGGTCGATCGCGCGCGGGTACGGGGGTTCGAATGATTGGTCATGACGGGCGGCTCCCTACCCGTCCGGCGGGCAAAGGTCCACGCTGCGCGCTGAACCTGCCACACATCCGTTCGTGCTGAGCTTGTCGAAGCACCGTTCTTCGAAGTTCACGTTCGGCGCTGGCGGCACAAAGTACGGTGCTTCGACAAGCTCAGCACGAACGGTAAAGGGGACGTCCCGGGATTGCTCCTGAGCGGAAGCGGGTTCAGGCGCCCAGCCGCAACGCCACCGATCTCGCATGCGCCGGCAGTCCTTCGGCCTCCGCCAGCGCCACCGCCGCCGGTCCGATCGCGGCCAGCGCGGTCGCATCGCACGCCAGGAAGCTGGTCCGTTTCATGAAGTCGAGCACCGACAGCCCCGATGAGAAGCGCGCGCGGCGGCCGGTCGGCAGGACATGGTTCGGCCCCGCGACATAATCGCCGACCGCTTCCGGCGTGTGCCGGCCGAGGAAAACCGAGCCGGCATGTCGCACGCGGTCGAACAGCCCCTCCGCCACGTCGGCGTCGCAGGCGATCTCCAGATGCTCGGGCGCCAAGCGGTCGACCAGCGGCAGCGCCTCGTCGAGCGTGCCGACCACGACGATCGCGCCGTTCGCATCCCATGCCTGGCGTGACACGTCTCGCGTCGACAACTCGCCGATCTGGCGATCGACCGCGTCTGCCACGGCATCGGCGAACAGGGCGTCGTCGGTGAACAGGATCGACTGGCTGGTCGGGTCATGCTCGCTCTGGCTGAGCAGGTCGGCGGCGATCCAGTCGGGATCGTTGGCACCGTCGGCGATGACGACGATTTCGCTTGGGCCGGCGACCATGTCGATGCCGACGACGCCGTACAACTGGCGCTTGGCTTCCGCGACCCAGGCATTGCCGGGGCCGGTGACGACGTCGACCGGCTTGATGCGCGCCGTGCCATAAGCAAGCGCGGCGATCGCCTGCGCGCCGCCGATCCGCCATACCTCATCGACGCCGGCCAGATGCGCGGCGGCCAGCACCAGCGGGTTGACCTGGCCCTTCGGCGTCGGCGTCACCATCACCAGCCGCTCGACACCGGCGGCTTTGGCCGGCAGCGCGTTCATCAGAACCGAGCTGGGATAGGCCGCACGGCCGCCGGGGACGTACACGCCCGCCGCATCCACCGCGCGCCACCGCGCGCCCAGCCGAACGCCAACGCTGTCGGTTTCGTCGCGGTCGGCCGGAATTTGCTTGGTGTGATAGGCCGCGATCCGCTCGGCTGCGAGCTCCAGTGCGGCGCGCAAGTCGAGCGGCAGTCCTTCATAGGCGGCGAGCAAATCGGCGCGCTCGATCCGCCAGCCGGTTTCAGCCAGATCATGCCCGTCGAGCCGCTTGGTATAGGCCGCGACCGCGGCATCGCCCTCGTCGCGGACGGCGCGGACGATCGTCTGCACGTCGCGTGCGACATCGGCATCGGCCTCGCGCCGGGCGTTGACCAGCGCGGCGAAGTCGGCGTCGAAGCGCGGGTCGGTGGTGGTGAGGCGGATCATCTCAGTAAGCGTCCGCGCTGGGGATGGGCAGGGGCGCGGGTTCGGGCGTGACTTCGGCCTCGACTGCCGGCTCCGGCGTCACCGCCCGCCGAAACGCGTCGACCAGGGGCACGATCTCGGCGCGCGTCTTGAACGCAGCGCGGTTGACGATCAGGCGGCTGGTGACTTCGGTGATCACTTCCACCTCGACCAGGCCATTCTCCTTCAGCGTCCGTCCCGACGAGACGAGGTCGACGATCCGCGGCGCGAGGCCCAGCACCGGCGCCAGCTCCATCGCGCCGTTCAGCTTGACGCACTCGGCGCCCACGTCGCGGCGCGCGAAATGCGCCTTGGTCACGTTCGGATATTTCGTCGCGATGCGCACATGGCTCCACCCGCGCGGGTCGTCGCGCTCGGCCATCGCCGCGGGTTCGGCGACCGACAGGCGGCAGTGGCCGATGCCGAGGTCGACGGGGGCGTAGAGTTCCGAATAGTCGAACTCCATCAGCACGTCCGACCCGACGATGCCGAGCTGTGCCGCCCCGTGCGCGACGAAGGTCGCGACGTCGAACGCGCGGACGCGGATCAGGTCGATGTCACCGCGGTTGGTCGAGAAGCGCAGCGCCCGGCTGTGTTCGTCCGAGAAGGCGGCTTCGGGCTCGATACCCGCCCGCGCGAGCAGAGGCAGCGCCTCTTCGAGGATGCGTCCCTTGGGGACGGCGATGACGATCGGATCGGCCATGATGGCGGGGGCTTTACTTGGGCGCCGCGAGGGGCGCAATTGCGGGTATGGACAGGGCCGAACGCGCGAGGACGGCGTTTCGACGCCAGGCGGACTTCTGCGACGCGATGGATGCGCCGAAGACGGCGGCGATCGCGCGCGGGCTGGCCGACGTGCTGGACCGGGACACGCAGGTCGGGCGCGTCGTGCTCGACTGGTCGGGCGATCCGATCGCCGATGCGCTGCCGTTGCGTCTGGTCGGCGGATTGCATGCGCTGCACCGTGCGGGCGCCGCGGTGGGGTTCGATCGCGATATCGACCGGCTCCGCGCGGCGTTGGTCGAGCATGAGGCGGCGCTGCTGCCGTGGCTCGACGGGCCGCCGCAGACCAATGAACCCGGTCGGTCGGCGGCGCTGATGACGGGGTTGCTGCATCTCGCCGAGCGCTACGGCCCGCGGTTCGAGTTGTTGGAGCTGGGATCGAGTGCCGGGCTGAACCTGCTGATCGATCGCTATCGTTTCGACCTGGGCGGCGTCGCGGTCGGACCTCAGTCGCCGGTGCTCATCCGTCCGGAATGGCGCGGGAACCCTCCACCCGAGGCCGCGGTCGAGGTCGTCTCGGTGCGCGGCGTCGATGTCGCGCCGATCGACCTGACCGATCCGGCCGCTGCGGATCGGCTCGCCGCCTATGTCTGGATCGATGCGACCGAGCGGCAGGCGCGCCTCGACCGCGCGATCGCGATGGTCCGCGACCGGGGCGTTCGGCTCGACCGCGGCGATGCTGCCGAGTGGCTGGATGTGCGGCTGGCCGAACCGCAGCCGGCGGGCGTCACCCGCGTCGTGCTCCATTCGGTCGTCTGGCAGTATCTCGGGTCCGAACGACAGGCCCGCATCCGCGATGCGATCCACGCAGCCGGCGCGCGGGCGACGGCGGAGCGGCCGTTCGGCTGGGTGATGCTGGAGCCCAACCGCGACCTCGCCGCGCACGAGGTCCGCGTACGCGGCTGGCCCGGCGGGCAGGGAATGGAGGTCGTCGCGCATGCCCATGCACATGGTGCGTGGGTCGACGGGCTGGCAGTGCCGGAAGTGGCGAGCGATTATGTCCTGAGCGGCGTGGCGCCGGTCTGAACTCTTTTCGCCTGGAGATCGTCAGTCGGTCGATAGAACAAGTCCGTTCTTCTTCGTCATCCCGGACTTGATCCGGGATCCAGAGCCAAACAGTCGTGTCGCTCGTGGCCCTGGATCCCGGATCGAGTCCGGGATGACGTTTCCCAAAGTTCAACGGTCCAGCACTGTGACGCTTGATGACGAGCGAAAGTTGAGCCTAAATCCCCCAGTCCCGCATCGCCGCGATGACCGCCGGCGCATTCTCCCACGGCACGAAATGCCCGGCATCGACTCTGGTCACCGTCAGGTCCGGCACCAGCGCATCGAGCCCCTCAAGCTGCACCGGCAGCAACGCGGTGTCGCGCAGGCCCCAGATCACCAGCGTCGGCTGGGTGATCGGCGGGAAGGGAGCGTCGAGATAGGCGGGGCGCTCCGGCGTCTCGCCCGGCGGCGGGACGATGACTGCGCTTGCCCGGTACCAGTTGAGCATCGCCACAAGTGCACCGGGCTGCGACCAATCGGCGATGTACCTCGCGCGCTCCTGTGCCGTCACCTTGGTCATGTCGACATGCGGCGCAAAGCTCTTGTCGAAGAAGCTCTCCATGCCGATCATCGCGACGTGCGTTTCGATCCCCGGCGACCGGAACGCGGTGATATACTGGCTCGCCATGCGCTGGTCGGCATCGTCGAACAGGCTGCGCTGGAAGACGAACGGGTGCGGCGCATTGACGATCACCAGCCGCGCCACGCGGTCGGGCCGCTGCAACGCCGCCATCCACGCGATCGCCCCGCCCCAGTCGTGTCCGACGAGCGTGAAGCGGTCGATGCCGAAATGGTCGGCGAGTGCGATCAGGTCGCCGAGGATCTGGTCCGGGGCGTAATTCTCCACCCCTTCCGGCTTGGACGATGCCGCGAACCCGCGCTGGTCGGGCGCAATCATGAAATGGTCGCGGGCAAGGTCGGGGATGACCTCACGCCACGTCCGGTGCGATTCGGGAAAGCCGTGGAGCAGGATGACCGGCGGGTTCGCGGGGTCGCCCGCGACCGCCACCGCCAGCGTGACGCCGGTGCGGAGGGGAATGTGCTGGAGATCGTCGGTCACGCGCAATCCTCTCAACTCGTCTCGTCATTCCGGCGAAAGCCGGAATCCAGGTTTCTCTGCTCAGGCCTTCGTTTTGCTTGGCCCTGGATTCTGACTTTCGTCAGAATGACGGTGTCTTTGCCCAAGTTTCGCCTTCGCAGGAACGATGGTCATGCACTCACGGATAACTCACCGTCTTCGGCACTTCCGGGATCGGGATGAACTCCTCCGAATCGCCCGGCACCACCGGAAACTCCCCGGCCTTCCACGCGCGTTTCGCCTCGTTGATCCGTTCGCGGCTGGAGGACACGAAATTCCACCACACATGCCGCGGCGTCATCGCTTCGCCACCGCACAGCATCACCCGCGCGCCGCGCTCACTCCTGAGCGTCGCGGCGACACCCGGGCGCAGGACATAGAGGTTCGTGCGATCGAGCGGCACGCCCTCGACGCTGGCATCGCCGTCGCACAGGTAAAGTGCGCGCTCGTCGGCCTCCGCATCGATCGGCAGGCTGCCGCCGGGCGCCAGCAGGATGTCGGCATAGATCGTGCCGGCATAGGTCGTCGTCGGCGCACTGTGGCCCCACAGCGACCCCATGATGACGCGCGCGGTCGCGCAACCGTCCTCGATCACCGGCAATTGGGCCTTGGTGATATGCTCGAACGCCGGGGCCATCTCCTCGACCCGTTCCGGCAGCGCGATCCAGGTCTGGATGCCCGACAGCTCCGGGCCCTTCGCGCGTTCGTCGCCCGGCGAGCGTTCCGAATGGACGATGCCGCGCCCTGCCGTCATCAGATTGACCGCGCCGGGCTCGATCCGCGCCTTCGTCCCCAGCGAATCGCGGTGGTCGATCGCGCCGCCGAACAGATAGGTGACGGTCGCCAGATTGATATGCGGGTGCGGGCGCACGTCGATGCCCGTCCCGGCGTCGAGGATCGCCGGCCCCATCTGGTCGAAGAACAGGAACGGCCCCACCATCGTCCGCGCCTTGGCCGGCAGCGTGCGGTGGACCTTGAACCCGCCCAGGTCATGGGTGACCGGGGTCAGGACGATGTCGAACAGATCGTCGTTGGTCATTCGCCGTCAAGCTCCGGATAGTGGCGGAAAATGCCGTCTTCGTTGAAGGGCAGGCGGCGGTCGCTTTTCAGATAGGCGCGGATGCCGGGCAGGTCGGCGACCTGGTCGCGGATGCGGATCAGGTTGGGATATTGCCCGGCGATCGCCGCCATCCGCCGCGGGAACATATATCGCAGCCCCTCGACCAGCTGGAACAGCGACGTGTCGACATAGGTCCAGCGCCCGTCGATCGTCCAGTCGCCGCCGGCCGCAACCGCATCCTCTAAATAGGTCAGGAATTTCGGCAGGCGCTCGCTCCGGAACTGCGCCGCGGCACGGGCGGCCTCCGGCTTCTGCTCGTCGTAGTAAGCCATCATCTCGACCGGATGATGGACGTTGTGCACCTCCGCCACGACGTCGGCGACGGTCAGCTGCAGTTGCTGGATCCAGTAACGGTCCGCCAGGTTGGTCGGCGCCAGGTCGTGCTGCGTCCCCAGAAACGCGAGGATGTTGGCGACCTGCGCGATCACATGGCCGTCGATCTCCAGATAGGGCGGGGCGAATGGCGCGCGGGGGGCGTGTTTCGCCATGTCCGCCATCAGCGCCTCGGCCCCCAGTTCGCGCGCGCAGTCGCGATAGTCGATACCGGCCGCTTCCAGCGCCAGCCGCACGAACTCTCCGCGCCCCTGAATGCTAGGCCAGTACCAGAGATTATAGGCCATCTATCCCTCTCCCGGCGCACGGGCGCGGATCGCCAGCGCATGGATGCGGGTCGCCAGCAGATCGGCCAGCGCCCGGTTCACCAACCGCTGACGCGCGACGCGGTTCAATCCGGTGAAGGCGGGGCTTTCGACCTCGACGGTGAAATGGCTCTCGCCCGTCCCGTCGTCGCCCATATGCCCGGCATGGAGGTGGCTGTCGTTCGAGACGACGAGGTGCGACGGAGCGAGCGATTCGGTCAGCCGGGCGGCGATGATATCGGCCAGCGGTGCGGTAGCGGTGTCGGTCATGCCACCTATATAAGCCGTTTTTCGGAAGGGTTGGGAGTGGCCGACGAAGAACCGCGCAAGGAGCGACCGAAAGCGCGGTTTCACGGGCGGGTCGAGGCGAACGGCCGGCTGTGTGCCGAGCCCGGCTGCCCCGAACCCGGCGAATTCCGCGCACCGGCGGGGCAGGGGGCGACGGCCGATGGCCCGGCCGCTTTCCGCTGGCTGTGTCTCGACCATGTCCGTGCGTTCAACGCCGGCTATAACTTCTTCAACGGCATGACCCCGGACCAGATCAACGCCGCGCAGCGCCCCTATGCCGGCTGGGAGCGGGAGACGCGCGCCTTCGCCAGTTCGGGCGCCGACCGGCCACCGAAATGGTCGGACTTCGACGATCCGCTCGACGCGCTCGGCGCGCGCTTCCGGGAGAAGATGGCCGAGGCCAGGGGGCGCGCAGACGGCAAGCCGCTGTCGGGCGACGATCGCCGGGCGCTCAAGGTGCTGGGCCTTGCCCCCGACGCCGATCGCTTTGCCTTGCGCAGCCGCTATTCGGAACTGGTCCGCAAATTCCACCCCGACCGCAACGGCGGCGATCGCGCGCACGAATCCGCACTGCAGGCGGTGGTCGAGGCGTACCAGCACTTGCGCAAGGCGCCTGCCTTCGTCTGAAGCGCGGGGGGCCGCGTGGAACGAAAGCCGTAGCCGCGGGGGCGGCGCACATGCCTGTGGCCCTGACGTCTTCCCGTGCCGTGTCGGCAAGTTGGCTTGAACGGATCGCGTTGGCCACAACCTACGCCGCAGCGGATAGCAAACACCTGTGGTCGCGCTCGTAACCGTGGCAGCCGGCTGTGGCGATCGTCGCTGCAACCTTAGAGGCGGGAGCGATCAGCTTTGTTCAGCCCCGTTCGCCCTGAGCGAAGTCGAAGGGCAGCTCTCCGCGAGGTGCTTCGACTTCGCTCAATACGAACGGTTGAACAAAGCTGGTCGAAACCGCCCCTAATCGGCTTGCGCCGTGGCGCGCGGCGCCGGTTCGGCTAAAGGGTCAGAACGGCAACCAACGCGACTTCTCGCTGAACCGCATATAGCCGACGTTCGCGCCCAGCCGCCAGCCGACGCCGAGGCGAATCGGGATCAGCACGGTGTTCCCGCGGCGCAGATAGGTCGCCGCGAACCCCCCGACGAAGAACACGCGTCCCTCGCCGGCCGGGAAGCGATGGAACAGGTCCTGCGTATCGTAGAGGTTGTAGACCAGCACGAACACCTTGCTCGCATCGCCGCCGACGTCGAAGCCCAGCGACGGCCCGGTCCAGAACACCTGGCGGGTGCCCTCGACCCGGTGCGTCATCACGCCCGAGCCGTAGCGGACGCCGACGACGAAGGCGCCGCTCGCCTCGCGGCCGGCGATATAGGCGTTGGGTTCGCCCTGATCCTTCAGGATCTTCTCGACGATGCCGGCCAGCCCTTCCGCGCCCTTGCCGAACACGCCTTCTGCCGCGGCGAGCAGGTCGTCGCGCTTGTACGTCCCGCTCGCCTCCGCCGCCGCCGCGCGCGACGCGAGCGGATCGGGGCCGGCGGGGGCGGGCTCGGCCGGCGGGATCGCGGGCTGTTGCGTCGTCTGCGGTACGGTTTCGGGCTGCGCCGGCTGGTTGCGGGGCGGGAGGGGCTGGGTGGTCGTCGTCGACCGCTGCGGCGGGGATGACAGGTCGGCGTCGATCGCGCTGTTGGGATCGACCGTGCGCACCTGCGCCTGCGCCATCATTGGCGCCGCCGCGACCGCGACCAGCGCCACCAGATGCGCGAACCTGCCAAACCCGGTCATGTCGATATGCTCCCCAACCCTGAAGCCGCGACCTATCCGCCGCCTTGGATTGCCCGGCAATGAACGCTGCGACGAAGCGAATCGATTTCGCCGTCGAGCCGAGCCCGCATTTGATGCGATCAGGCGGTTGATCCCCCTCCCGACCCTCGCTATAGCCCCGCATCCGCCGCATCCGGAGACGTGGGTGAGTGGCTGAAACCAACGCTTTGCTAAAGCGTCGTACGGGAAACTGTACCGAGGGTTCGAATCCCTCCGTCTCCGCCAGGCAGGTTCTTCAGCCTGTCTCATCCCGTCTCAACGGTGCCGTCTCACGAGGTGATTCGGCGCGTTAGTCGTCTCATCCCGTCTCATCCGGCTTCACGCAATCGCAACTCCTGTGGGGGCATTGCGGGGGCATGGGTTTCAACTCGGAGGGGGCACTGATGTCGGGCGAGGCGGAGAAGCCCCAGCGCAAGCCGCTGGACCCGAAGAAGGTCGAGCACGCCAAGGCCGGCGAGCGCGACTACAAGCTGGCCGACACGGGCGGGTTGTATTTGTTCGTTTCGACGAGCGGACACCGCACCTGGCGGCTGAAATACCGCTTCGGAGGCAAGGAGCGCCGGCTGCTGCTCGGCACCTATCCGGACGTTGGCCTCAAGCGAGCGCGCGAGTTGCGCGACGATGCCAAGCAGGCGCTGAGGAACGGTCTGGATCCCGGGTTGGAGCGCCAGCGCGCCCGCCACTCCCGCAAGGTCGGGCATCAGAACACCTTCGAGAAGTTCGCCCGCGAATGGCACGAGAGCCAGGTGCCGCGCTGGAAGCCGGTCCATGCCGACGACGTGATCGAATCGCTGGAGCACAACCTCTTCCCGGCGATCGGCCCATTCCCCGTCGACCAGATCGACGAGGGCCTGCTTTTGGCCGCGCTGCGCAAGGTCGAGGCGCGTGGCGCGATCGAGACCGCGCACAGGGTCAGGCAGCGGGCGGAGCGCGTCTTCCGCTAACTTCAGCAAGGTTCTGATCGTGAAGATCAACGCCGACCACGAGATCGCGGCGCGATTGATTGATCGGAAGTCGCTCCCGCGCGTGAACGGGTCCAGGCTTGTGCTCGACTGGGCGTCGATCGAGCGCAACTGACGAACATTCGCTGACGACGTGGACCGCAGGCGGGCGGGCGTCCCAATGATAGCCTCAGCGCGGGTTCGAGAGGATCTCCCAGGCGTTGCCGTCGAGGTCCCAGAAGTAGAAGCAGTAGGTGCCGTGCACGACGGTCGGCTTGGTGATCTTGCGCAGGCCCCACTTCTCGGCGTCGCGCTGGACCATCTCGTAGGCGGCGTCCACCTCGGCGTCGGTCGAGACGTCGAGCCCGTTGTGGTTGAGGAAGTTCATCTCCCCCGACGCCTCGGCCGTCTTCACGACCACGATCACCTGGTCGCCGCCCATCCTGGCCCAGAAGGACGCGGGCGACATCTGCACCGTCTCGAACCCGAGGAACTCGTCGAAGAAGGCGCGGGTGCGCTTGATGTCGCCGCACTCGAGCGTGGCGTGCGAGTAGAACTTCAGCTTGAGCGTCGGTTCGGTCTTCGTCTTTTCCAGCGTTTCGGACATTTCAACTCTCCAGGTGAGCGGTGAACATGAATTGGGTGGCGAGGGCCCCGACCGGGCAACGGCCGACGGCCAGGAAGAACCAGTCCGGCAGCGCGGCTGCCATGTGCGCGCCTCGCGCGCAGGCGCTCTGGTCGCGTAGTTGCCGCCGCAAGGGCGGAAGTGCCCTCGCGGCCTCCGTCACCGGGGGCTTCCGACGGTGTTGGAGAGTGTGCCGATCCCGCTGATCGAGACCTCCACGACGTCGTCCGGCTTCAGGAAGACCGGCGGCTTCTTACCGATCCCGACGCCTCCGGGGGTGCCGGTCGAGATGATGTCGCCCGGCTGCAGCGTGTACCACTGCGAGATGTAGGCGACGTATTTCGCGACCGTGAAGATCAGGTCGTCCGTGCCGATGTCCTGGACAACCTTGCCGTTCACCTTGGTGGTGAGGCGCAGCGCGTGCGGGTCCGGGATCTCGTCGGTGGTCACGATGTAGGGCCCCATCGGCGAGAAGCCCGGATGCTGCTTGCCCGCCACGTTCCGGCCCCACGAGTCGATCATCTTGATCGGGACTTCGTCCGCGACGCCACCATCGCCGGGGCGAACCTGCGCGAGATCATCGTGCTCGAGCCCGAGAGCAAGGTCACCTTCTTTCAGGTGACCGGCCCGCGCGAGGGCGCCATCGTCAACGAGCTGTTCGAGGACGCGGACGGCGAGCTGCAGCTCAAGTTCTACTGCTACATCGGCCTGCGCGACAAGCAGCCGGGCGGCCCCGAGGAACAGGCCGAGCAGGCGCAGTTCGACAGCGAGGACAAGGGCTACAAGGCCGCCCTCATCTCCACCCTCAAGCGGACACGCGAGATGCTCAGCGAGGGCAAACTCTGAACTCCCGAATTCAGACGGCGCGGCCGCCATCCCCCGGCGGCCGCGCTCCCGGCGGCGTCCACGCGAAGCAACCCCGAACCGGTCCCAGCCCTGGACCGCGCGATGGACGCCGCCGACCCACCAGAAAGCTGACGCCCGAAGGCGCCACACCGACCGAAAGGAACTTCCCATGCTTACGACCGGCAACACCATCCTGATCACCGGTGGCGGGACTGGCATCGGCGAGGCGCTCGCCCACCGCTTCCACGACCTCGGCAACACCGTGATCATCGCGGGCCGCCGCCTCGACGTGCTCGAGAAGGCGATCGGCGACCGCCCGAACATCCACGCCCTCCAGTTCGACGCCGACGACGTCGACAGCATCGCCGCCTTCTCGAAGAAGGTCGTCGCCGACTTCCCCGCGCTGAACGTGCTGATCAACAACGCCGGGATCATGCGGATGGAGATGGAGCTCGATAAGGAACGCGACCTGAGCGACGCGGAGGCCTCGGTCACCAGCAACCTGCTGGGCCCCATCCGCCTGACGAACGCGCTCATCGAGCATCTCGTCGCCACGCCGGATTCCGCGATCGTCAACGTGAGTTCGGGGCTGGCGTTCGTCCCGCTCGTGATCGCACCGACCTACTCCGCGATCAAGGCCGCGATCCACAGCTACACGATCTCGCTCCGGGCAGTGCTGAAGGACAAGGTGGAGGTCATCGAACTCGCCCCGCCCGCCGTGCGGACGACGCTCACGCCCGGCCAGGAGAACAACGAGCGCTTCATGCCGCTCGACACGTTCGCCGACCAGGTCATCGAGCGCTTCCAGCGCGTGCCGACGCCGAGCGAGATCCTGGTCGAAGGGGTCGAGTTCATGCGCGACGCCGAAGCCGAGAGGCGCTTCGACGCGACCCTCGCCGCGATCAACCCGTTCCTCGGCAACTGAAAACGACCGCAGGGTGGAACAGGGCTCTTAGCCGCGCCCACCCTGCGGACCAGCCCATGAGGAGGCCGTATCGCCGGCGCCGGGCTGTCGCCCGGTCGGGCGGCTACGTGCCTGCGCCGCGACATCGGCGCCATTGGTGACAACAAGACCATCCGGTGTGACCGAAATCATCCGCTTCGACCATAACAGCCTAATCTCTAACGACGCCGCGCCGGGCGAGATCCTCTCGCGCAGCACGGCCATCGGCTGGAACTCGCTCCTGCTCGAACTCTTCCGATGCGACGTCGGCGGCGGCGAGTTCGAGACCGGCGCCACGACCGACCATAGGATCTCCTTGCTCATCACAGGCGAACTGGACGTCGACACGCTGCACGAAGGACTGTGGAAGCGCGTCAGCCTGCGGCCAGGTTCGGCTCTCCTCGTCCCCGGCGGCCAGGCCCAGCGGTTGCGGTGGAGCAGCCGGCGGCAGCGGCTTCGAACGGAGATCCTGCACATATTCCTACCACGCCAGCTCGTCCGCGACGCGGCGATGAGCAACGGGCTTCCTGAACGGGAAGCGCCTGGATGGCCGGAGCAGGCGCTGATCCGCGATCAGGTCGTCGCGACCGTGGGATCCTCGCTCCTCAAGGCGATGTCCGAGCGCGCCCCGGACACCTATGCGGAGACCGCCGCGCGATGGCTGGCCGCCCACATCGCGTCCATGCGCGATCCCTGGACGATGGGCGACCGCTCGGTGCTGACGGACGTCACCGACGACCCCGGCCTGTCGCGCGCGGTCGAATTCATGAGCGCGAACCTGGGCCGCCGGCTCACGCTCGAACTGCTCGCCCGCGAGGCCGGGATGAGTCGGTTCCACTTCTCACGGCGTTTCAAGGTGCGGACCGGGCTGACGCCCTTCGCCTTTCTGCTCGCCCTGCGTCTGGAGGCGGGCCGTCGGATGCTCGCCACGACAGACGAGCCGGTGAACCGGATCGCAAACGCCTGCGGCTACGAGCGGGGATCGCATTTCGGTACGGCCTTCGTCAGGATGTTCGGCGAGACGCCCACCGCGTTCCGGCGCCGGGCGCGCAACGCTTAGGCGGTCGATCTCAGGGAAGCGCGGCGAAGTCGCTTCGCCGGTGCCGTCCGACCATCGCCGCGAGCCGCTCGGGCGCCAACACCTCCACCGCATCGCCCCACGAATACAGGTGCCAGCACATCTCCAGATGGCCCGACGCCTCGAACCGCACGAGCAGCGAGCCGTCCTCGAGCTCCTCGGCGGTCTGGGTCGGATGGAACACGAACCGACGCGCCTGCTCGGCCGCATCCGGCCTGAAGCGCCACACGACCTCGCCATGCTCCGCCGCGCTCTCGAACGAGCCAAAGCCCCGCTCGGCGTGCTCGCGGATGCTGAAGCCGGGGTCGAGCTCGAAGCTGTCGTCCAGCACATGCGCCTCGTGGATCTCCTCGACGCGGTAGTGCTGCAGGCGCGCGCCCTTCACCTTGGCGGTGTCGCGCGCGACCAGGTAGCGGCGCACCCCAAGCAGCAACCCGTGCGGCGCCACGACCCGCTCGGTCGGCCTGTCCTGCAGCCGCCGGCGATACATGATCCGCAGAAGGAACGGACCCTTCAGGGCCTCGTAGATCGCAGCGTCGACCTTGCCGCTCGACGCCGGGCGCGGGCCCGGCCGCGCCGCATGGCCGAGAGCCTCGAGCAGGGCCTCCTCGTCGACGGCGAGCCGGGTGCCGGCCTCGGGCGGGATGAGCGCGCGCACCTTGCGCTCCAGCCGCCGCGCGGTCGCGGCCTCGGTCGGCATGCCCTGCGCGTCGAGCTCGGCGATGGCCGTCGACAGCGCGGCGAGCTCCTCGGCGGACGGCGTCAACAGGGGCGCAACGGCGCGGGCGGGCACCGTCCACCGCGCGCGGCGATCATCGTCGATCGTCTGGACGGTCTGCGGGAAAGCCGTCTCCAACGCGTCGGTCATGCGCTGCGCAGTACGGTGCGAGCAAACGAACTCCTCCGCGATGTCCCCAAGCGACACACCGCGCCGCCGCGTCGCCATCATCGCGAGCCGCACCAGTTCCTGAGCCTTCACGAACGACACCGGCAGACTCCAGCATGACAAGTTCTGTCACCCACTATATGCCATGTCCGGGGGAAAGGGGAAGGTCATGCGAATCATCGATGGCGCACTGCGCCTGTCAGCCTCGGACCTGATGCGCTTCAAGGGATGCCGCCACGCGTCCGCTCTCGACCTTCGGCTCGTCGAGATCGGCGATGTCGTCCCTTGCGAGGACGGCGAGGAGGCGGAACTGCTGCAGCGCCAGGGCGACGCGCACGAACTCGCCTTCCTCGAGGAGCTGAAGCGCTCGGGCAAGTCGATCGTCGAGATCACGAAGGAAGGCCTCGCGCTGGAGGAGTCGGTGCGGTTGACCCACGAGGCCATGGCCGCAGGTCCCGACGTGATCTTCCAGGGCGCGCTGCTCGGCGGAGCCTGGGGCGGCTACTCGGACTTCCTCGAGCGGGTCGATAGTCCCTCCGCCCTCGGCGCCTGGTCCTACGAGGTCGTCGACACGAAGCTCAAACGCAAGCCCGATCCCAAGCACGTGCTCCAGCTGTGCCTCTATTCCGACCTGTTGTCGGAGGTGCAGGGCGTCGCGCCCGAGGCCGCGCACCTGCAGCTGGGCGACGGCAGCCGCTTCACGGTCCGGCTGGCGGACGTGTCCGCCTACGCGCGCCATGCGCGGCGGATGCTCGAGGCGTTCCTTGCCGAGCGTCCCGAAACGCGCCCGGAACCGGTCGCCGCGTGCGGCCTGTGCCGCTGGCGCGAACGGTGCGGAGCCGAATGGGAACGGGAGGACAGCCTGGCGCTGGTCGCCGGCATCAGCCGGTCACAGCGGCAGAAGCTCGACGCCGCCGGCGTCACGACGATGACGGGACTTGCGGGGCGCGATGAGCGCGTGCCCAAGATGGCGCCCGAGACCCAGACCAGGCTGACGGCGCAGGCACGCCTGCAGTCCGCGCGGCGCGCGGGCGGCCCGCCCGCGTTCGAGCTGCGCGACGCCGAGCCCGGGAAGGGGTTCGGGATGCTCCCCGCGCCCGATGACGGTGACGTGTTCTACGACATCGAGGGCGACCCCTACTATCCGGGCGGGCTCGAATACCTGCACGGCCTCTGGCTCCGCGAAGGCGGCGCGTGGACCTTCCGCGCGTTCTGGGCGCACGACCGCGCCGCCGAGGGCCGCGCGGTCGCGGACCTGCTGGCCTTCCTCGTCGACCACCTCCGCCGCCATCCGCGCGCGCACGTCTACCACTACGCGAACTACGAGATCGCCGCGCTGCGACGCCTCACCGCGCACCACCGCGTCGCCGAGGCCGCGATGGACCAGCTCCAGCGCGAGCGACGGTTCGTCGACCTTTTCAAGGTCGGGTCCGGGGCGATGATCGCCTCCGAGAAAGGCTACTCGATCAAGGACCTCGAGGCCTTCTACATGGAGAAGCGCGACGCCGACGTAGCCACCGCCGGCGCCAGCGTCGTGTTCTACGAGAAATGGCGCGAGACGGCCGACCAGACGCTGCTCGACCGCATCCACGACTACAACCGGACCGACTGCGTATCGACGCAGATGCTGCGCGACTGGCTGGTCGCCGACGTGCGCCCGGCGGCGATGCCGTGGCCGACGCTCGGCGACGTCCCGGAAGCGGGCACGCTGTCGAACGTGGATGACGAGGATGCCGAACTCGAGGCGCTGCGCATCAGGCTCGAACCGGTCCGCGCACGGCTCGGCGAGCGTGTCGCCGACCTGCTCCTCGACCTCAGCCGCTTCTACAAGCGCGAGGACAAGCCGACCTACTGGGGCATCTTCGACCGGCTCGCGCAGGAGAGCGCCGAACTCGTCGACGACCTCGAATGCGTCGCGCTGTGCGAGGCGGTCGGCGAACCGGTGAAGGTGACGGCGCAGTCCTGGGAACGCAGCTACCGCTTCCCGCCGCAGGAGACGAAGCTGCGCGCCGGCAAGAGCCCGAGCCTCAAGCCGGCGGCGGGCCTCGAGGACGCGGTACTGCGCGAGATCGATCCCGCCGCCCTCACCCTGACGCTCCGCCGCTCGACGAAGAAGGGCCCGCTCCCCGACCGGCTCGACCTCCTCCCGCCGCAGCCGATCAACAAGAAGGCGCTGCTCGCGGCGCTGGCCGCCGTCACCGAGGAGATCATCGCCGACACGGGACGAATGCAAGCGGTCGAGCACCTGCTCGCCCGCGCGACCCCGCTCTTCCGCGACGGCACACGGGCCCAGGTCGTCGATCCGGACGGCGAACTGTCCGCCGAGACCAGCGCGGCGATCGCGGCGATGGACGGAACCACACTCGCGATCCAGGGGCCGCCGGGAACCGGCAAGACCTATGTCAGCGCGCTCGCGATCGTCGACCTCGTGCGGGCCGGGCACCGCGTCGCAGTGTCGTCGAACAGCCACAAGGCGGTCGGCAACCTGCTCTCGGCCGTGGCTGAACGCGCCCGCAAGGAGGGGGTCGCGTGCCGCGTCGTCCAGAAGACGTCGGAGGACGGTGACGACGACGAGCGCACCGGCGTCACGCTGGTCGCCGCCAACGACGCGCCCGAGATCGAGGCCGCGGACGTCGTCGGCGCCACCGCCTGGCACTTCGCGCGCTACGACGCTCCCGCGTTCTCGCATCTCGTCGTGGACGAGGCGGGGCAGGTCTCGCTCGCCAACATCCTCGCCATGGCGCGCGCCGCGCGCAACATCGTGCTGGTCGGCGACCCGATGCAGCTGCCGCAGCCGACGCAAGGGGTCCACCCCGGCGACAGCGGCCGATCGTCCCTGGAATACCTCGTCGACGGCGCGCGGGTCGTGCCCGGCGACCGCGGGATCTTCATGCCGGTCAGCCGGCGGATGCACCCGAAGGTCTGCGGCTACATCTCGGCCGCCGTCTACGAAGGCAGGCTCGAGAGCGACGAGGCGGCCGGCACGCAGACGCTGACCGCCGCCGACGGATCAGACCTGGTCGGTGCCGGCATGCGCGCGGTCGCCCACCTCGGCCGCTCGCAGACCAGCCCGGAGGAGATCGCCGCCATTCGCGCGCGCATCGACGATGTCGTCGGCTCGACCTATCGCGACCGCGACGGGGCCGAGCGCGTCGTCGGCCACGGCGACGTCCTCGTCGTCGCGCCCTACAACGCGCAGGTGAACGCGCTGCGCGCCGCGTTGCCGGCGACCGTCCGGGTCGGGACCGTCGACCGCTTCCAAGGCCAGGAGGCACCGGTCTGCCTGGTGTCGATGACGACCTCGAGCGGCGAGGAGCTGCCGCGCGACATCGCGTTCCTGTTCTCCATCAACCGCATCAACGTCGCCGTGTCGCGCGCGCAAGCGGCCGCCATGGTGTTCGCCAGCCCGCTCCTGCTCGAGACGCCTTGCCGAACCGTCGAGGAGATGGCGCTCGTCAACGCGCTCTGCATCCTAAGCGAATATGGGGGTGACAGGTTCTGACACGCACGCGTGCGAGTGTGGCCTTCTCGAACAGGGAGACGCTGACATGAACATCTCGAACATCGAACTGCGCCACATCGTCGACGTCGACGGGCAGCTCCTCGGCATCGATGCCGAGGTGGTCGACACCGCTACCCTGCTCGCGAGGGCGAACCGCCCCGCAACCAGCCAGCTCTGGATCGTCCGGGCCGGCGCGCGGACGCCGGTCGAGCCGCGGCAGGCAATCCGGCTCTCGACGGACGACGTGCTCTTCTTCGAGACGTCTGCGCGGGCGCACCGGTGGGCGCAGCAGCTCTTGGCGGCTTGAACAGGCGGGTGACAAGTTCCGTCACCCACGTCGGCGATGATCTGACTGCGGGCCGCGAATCGGTCCGGGCTTGAACGAGGAGACGAACGATGGCGAAGGGCGGTGGATACAGGAGTGCGGGCACGGGTCGCTACGTCAGCGGTGCGGCCGGCCGTGCGAACCCGGGAACGACGGTGAAGGAGGCGCCCGGCAAGAGCGGAAGCTCGGGCGGGCACTACCGGAGCGCCGGCACCGGGCGCTACGTGACGACGAAGCACGGCAAGGCCAGCCCCGGCACGACCGTGTTCGAGAAGTGACTGCGGGAGGGTTGCGGCGGCGATCCGACCGGACTCCGGCGAGATCGTCGAGTTCGCCGTCAAGCTGCCGGGAAGCGGCGAAGCGCCGCTCTGGCTGCCGATCGACGCCAAGTTCCCGCAGGAGGATTACGACCGGCTGCTCCTCGCACAGGACGGCGGCGTCGCCGACGACATCGAGCGGGCCGGAGCGGCGCTCGAACGCGCCATCCGCGTGCAGGCGAACCCGAAGGGCGGCTACAACTGGGGCTTCGAGCTCGGCGACCAGACGGGCGCCGGCCACATGAGCAAGAAGTTCCAGCGGCCGACCTCGGCGCCCGCCGGGGACGGGCAGTAGCCTCCGGCGACCGCCCGGTGACCGACGAAGCAACTTACGTCGCGCGTGCAGTGCGCCTGCGCACGCGCGGCAGGCGGAACGGTCCTCAACGAACCGTGGGACCTCATGAACGACGAGGCCGGGCCCGGCGGACGCGTCGCCTTCGTGCGTGCTCCGTTCGGCCCGATCTTCGAGCTGATTACATATCCGAACCCACTCGCCTACGAAGCGAAGACACAACTGCGACGGTGGCGGCCGCCGGCGAACTGAACCGGATGCATGCCGGCAGGGGTTGCTTCCGACGCCGCCGTGGCATCGTCGTCTCGATGCGACAATAAGGATGCTCGTGAGGCGGGTTGGCTTCCAGCTCCACCACAGTGCAGACAGTCGCAACGCTCGCCTGGTGACCGCGTTCGCAGACCAGTTTCGCACGACGGCCACAGATTCGTCAGCGTCGTTACTGAGCGCGGCCTAGTCCTCGAGTTGGCGCGTTCGAGCCTCGCTTCGAGGCAGTGGCCGGAGTTCCACAGATAGCGGTCAGCGGGAGATCTCGCCTAGCAGGCTCCATGCGATTGCAAAGCGCTGCCACGTCATTGAGCGGCAAGCCGCTCCCTGCGAAGATGTGTTGTCGGAGAATTCGGCTGTGCGTCTGCCTGCCCCCCTTGCTTTGCCGTCCTGCTGGACGATCTGCCCAGGCTTCGCGCGGACGTATGGGTGGCCCGAGAGTATTCACGCGCCGACTTCCTTGCAGCTCCGGTTCTCTCATGGACTCCACTCGCATTGGTCGAAGGCTCTTGCGCTGGACGAAGAGCAACACCCTTGTCGCTATGGCAGGCCTTCGCAGATTCGGATCTGGCAAGGGCAGTTGGACAGGTTCCAGATGTTCGCGCGCGGTTTGCCGCATTCATAGATGCCTTGCGGACAAGCACCGTCTGTTCATAAGAACGTCTGAGCAAGCATTATCGGACGCTGCGCAGGGTCTCCGGTTGGCACGCTACGCCGGTCCGGCGTAACTGGTATTCCGGAGGCTGGGGGCAGGATGAACGCGGTTATGCATGGCTTGCGTAAGGGAACAAATGCCAGCGGAATGCGGCGCTACAACGAGCGTCTTATCCTTTCAGCCGTCCGCCGCCTCAACGGTGCTTCCAAGGCCGACCTCTCGCGCGTCACCGGCCTCTCGCCCCAAGCCGTAGTTCGGATAGTGGACGAGCTCGCCGACGGTGGGACGCTGATCCAGTCGGGCAAGCGAACCGGCGGCATGGGTCAGCCCGCCATAATCTATCGGATTAACGGGAAGCGGGGTTACACAGTCGGGCTGGAGGTCGGTCGCGGCGGTCTTACCATCGCGCTCCTCGACTTCGACGGCGAACGCCAGGCGGTCCACCGTCCCGATGGCGCATTCCCCTCGATCACACGCGTCATCGACGAGGTGAACGGTTTCCTCCATGAACACCTAGCCACGAAGTCCCTACTCAATTCGGACACGTTCCTTGGCGTCGGAATCGCCATGCCTTGGTTCATCGGCGAATGGCGCGAGGAATTGGGCATCTCGGTCGACCAGGCCAGCGAGTGGCGCGGGACCGACGTTGCCCATCGACTAAGTGACGGCATCGCCTGGCCGACGCATTTCGAGAATGACGGCAACGCAGCGACACTCGCCCAGCTGCTGTGCGGGGCAGGGATCAACCTCCAAGACTTCCTGTCGGTCAACCTCGGCACCTTCATCGGCGGCGGCCTCGTGCTGTCAGGTCGGGTAGTGCAGGGACGGCATGGAAATGCCGGCGCGCTGGCCTCCATGCCGGTCCCGACGGCCGGACACGAGGACTACCTCATCCATCACGCGTCGCTTTACTCCCTGCCCGCGGATCCGAAGGAACAGGATCTCGCGGCGTGGATCGAGCGGTGCGCCGATGCCCTCGGCTTCGCAGTCATCGGCGCCAACAGCCTCCTCGACCTAGAAGCCGTAGTGATCGATGGCGCTGCGCCCCAGCCCGTCATCGACGGTGTCGCCGCAGCACTCGAGCGCCGGCTCAGTCGGAACGTCCCGCCGGACTTCTTCGCCCCGGCCGTGAGGACCGGTCGGCTCGGTTCGGCGGCAGCGGCTGTGGGAGCCGGCCTGTTGCCGCTCCATGCGAGCTTCTCACCGGATCTCAGCGCTCTTTTCAAGCCCGCGGCATCCGGCTGACTAACGCGGTCTCGTCTCTGAAATCAAAAGACTTTTTAAATCGCAAGCTCTTCGAGCATGCCCATCGGCTTTTCTGCTTGACCCGACTAAATCACTTTTATAGATTTAGTCGATCGATGACCGTGAGAACGCGGCACGTACCAAGGGAGAGGGTTTGATGATGGCAGGTCCCAGCAAGAGAATCACGTCCGTTACGTTCCGCTCGCGCAATGACGTGCGCGGCGTGAACCCGTGCGCCGACTGAGCTCCCTCCTGACGCCGGCGGCTCTCGCCGCCGGCGACTTTTCCTGGGCGAACATGACAGAAGACATGCTTCTTGGAGCCATCGAGGCGGGCGGAACGAAGTTCATCTGCGGGATCGCGGATCGGGAAGGCCGCATCGTCGCTGAGGCCCGCATACCGACGACGTCGCCCGAAGAGACCTTGGGGGAGGCGAGTGTGTTCTTCGCACGCGAGATCGCGCGGCTCGGCCAGCTTTCGGCCTTCTCGATCGGCAGCTTCGGCCCGCTCTCGCTGAATCCGGCCAAGCCGGATTACGGCACGATCACCTCGACGCCCAAGAAAGGCTGGCAGAATATCGACCTGCTCGGGCACTTCCGGCGGACTATCCGGGCGCCCATGGCGCTGGACACCGACGTGAACGCCGCTGCAGTGGGCGAGTTGCTGTTCGGCAGCGGTCAGGGCCTGGACACGTTCTGCTACGTCACGGTCGGCACCGGGATCGGCGTCGGTCTTCTCATAGACGGCTCTCCGCACGGAGGCGCTAATCATCCGGAAGCCGGTCACATCAAGTTGCCGCGCGCGCCAGGAGACGAGGCGTTCCCGGGCATCTGCCCCTATCATGGCGACTGCCTCGAGGGGCTCGCCTGTGGTCCGGCGATTGCCGCCCGGTGGGGCGTTGCGGGCGAGACGCTGCCCCCGGACCATCCGGGATGGGAGATGGAGGCGCATTACATCGCAGGCCTATGCGCCACGCTGACCTACGTCGTGCGCCCGGACCGCATCATCCTCGGTGGCGGCGTCATGCAGTCGCCGACGATGTATGAGCGCGTCCGCCGCAGCCTTCTCGCCAAACTCGCCGGCTATGACGCCAGCATGCGCGCGCTCGACATGGACGAGTATATCGCCGCGCCTACGGCCGGCGCATCTGCCGGACTGACAGGCGCGCTGGCGCTCGCCTACCGGACCGCGGTCCGGCAGTGGCCCATGCACTGGACCGCGACCATCAACCCGCCACAACCCAGTTTGGAAGCAGCTCATGCTTAGCCCCACAAACTCCGCCGTAGGCGCCGCTACGGCCGACGACGCGCGGATCACGTCCGCGATCGTCCTGAGTGCGGCCGGCGCCGCGCTCGGCGGTCTCCTCTTCGGCTTCGACACCGCGGTGATCTCGGGAACCACGCAAGCACTCCAGGCGCGGTTCGCGCTCACCGACGCCATGCTCGGCTTCACCGTCGCCTCCGCACTGATCGGAACAGTGCTCGGCTCGCTCGTCGCCGGCGCGCCAGCCGACCGCTTCGGACGCAAGTCGGTCATGGTGAGCGTGGCGATCGCCTACGTCATTTCGTCGTTCGGCACCGGCCTGGCGGCAGACTGGAACCTCTTGATAGCCTTCCGCTTCCTGGGCGGGATCGCCATCGGGGCCGCGTCGGTGGTGACGCCCATATACATCGCGGAGGTCTCGCCGGCCCGCTTCCGCGGTCGTCTCGTCGCCCTCAACCAGCTGAACATCGTGCTCGGTATCCTGCTGGCCTTCCTTTCAAATTACGTGATCGCCGGATTGGTGCCGCCGGATCTGGCCTGGCGGTGGATGTTCGGGATCGTCGCGATCCCTTCCGTTGTCTTCCTAGCAGTGACGGTTGTGCTGCCCGAAAGCCCACGCTGGCTTGCGATCAAGGGGCGCCGGCTTCTAGCGGAGGCCGTCATGCGGCGTCTCGGATTCGTAGATCCCACCGCAGAACTGTTCCGCATCGAGCAGGCGGAGGTCCGCGAGGAGGCTGGTGGCACCCCGCGCCTGTTCCAGCGGCAGCACGCGGTCCCGGTTGCCTGCGCCATCGCGATCGCGATGTTCAACCAGCTGTCAGGCATCAACGCGCTGCTGTACTACGCCCCCCGCATCTTCGAGCTCGCTGGCGCCCCATCGGACAGCGCCCTCCTGCAGTCGATCGCGGTCGGCGGGACCAACCTCGTCTTCACGATCCTCGCCCTGTTCCTCATCGACCGCTTCGGCCGACGCCCGCTCCTGTTCATCGGCTCGGTCGTATGTGCTGCCTCGCTTGGACTGGTCGGCTGGCAGCTCGAGAGTGCCACACCGGACGGGACGCTCATCCTCGCCGGCCTGCTCGCCTTCATCGCAGCATTCGCGATGTCGCAGGGCGCGGTGATCTGGGTCTTCATCTCCGAGGTCTTTCCCAGCGCCGTGCGCGGCAAGGGCCAGGCGCTCGGCAGCACGACCCACTGGGTCATGGCCGCGCTGATCACCTGGGCGTTCCCCGTGTTTGCCGCCAGCGTCGGCGGCTGGGTCTTCGCCTTCTTCGGCGCGATGATGCTCCTCCAGCTCGGCTGGGCCTGGAGATTCATGCCGGAGACCAACGGGATCGCGCTGGAGGACATGGACCTGGGAGGCACCAAGGCATGATGAAGGCAGCGATCTCGGTGGCGGCCGCACTCGCGCTCACCACCCCAGTGGCGGCGCAGCGCGCGGACGAACGTCCAGGCTATCACTTTGCTCCCGCGCGGAACTGGATGAACGACCCGAACGGGCTCGTATACTACGATGGCGAATACCATCTGTTCTACCAATACAACCCACATGGCGACCGCTGGGGTCACATGAACTGGGGACACGCGGTCAGCCGCGACCTGATTCACTGGCAGGAGCTGCCGATTGCAATCCCGGAGACTCGGGATGTCATGGCCTTCTCCGGCAGCGCTGTGGTAGACTGGAAGAATACCAGTGGCTTCGGCCGGGGCGGCAAGCCTCCGCTCGTCGCCGTCTTCACCGGACACAACCCGAAGGCGAAGCTGCAGTCGCAATACGTCGCATACAGCAACGACCGCGGACGCACCTGGATCGTGCACGGTGAGGTCCTCAGCGTCGGCTCGGCCGAATTCCGCGATCCCAAGGTGTTCTGGCACGAGGCCACCAAGCGCTGGGTGATGATCGCCGTCATGGCGCTCGAGAACCGGGCAGTCATCTTCACCTCGACCGACCTGAAGCAGTGGACCTTCGCCAGCAGCTTCGGCCCCGCCGGCGCCCGAGGCAGGAACTGGGAATGTCCCGACCTGTTCGAGATGCCCGTCGAGGGCGGCGCCAAGGGCGAGCGCAAGTGGGTGCTGTCGGTCAATCTGGGCGACAACGCCGTCGGTGGCGGTTCGGGCGGACAGTATTTTGTCGGCGGCTTCGACGGCCGCACGTTCACGCCAGCCCCCGGCTGGGGCGGCGAGACGCGATGGATGGACTACGGCGCGGACTTTTACGCGGCGGTCACCTACAACGACCTCCCCAGCCGCGATCCCCGCCGCATCTGGATTGGATGGGCCAACGACTGGCGATACGCCGAGGTAATCCCGACCTGGCCTTCGCGTGGCCTGATGACCGTGCCGCGCTCGCTCACCCTGCGCCGCACGGCCGACGGCTACCGCATCGTCCAGCTTCCAGTCCAGGAGCTGCAGGCCCTGCGCGGCGCACCGCGAGGCCCGACAGCGCTGAAGCTGGGCGACGCGCCCATCCCACTGCCCGTGGACGGCGGTAAGGCGGAACTCGAAATGGACCTCGATGTCGGCGATGCGGAGCAGATCGCGATCACGCTGACCGACGGGCAGGGCTGGCAGACAATCGTGGGCGTCAATCCCACCGGGAACGAGGTTTTCGTGGACCGGACGAGATCGGGCCCACACTTCCATGACGGATTTGCCAACCGGCACGTCGCTCCGGTCGAGATCAAGGGCAAGGTCCGACTGCGGATCCTGGTGGACGAGTCCATCGTCGAGGTCTTCGTGAACGGCGGCGAGCAGACCATCACCGACCGCTTCTTCCGTGGCGGCGGCCCGCTTTCCTGGAGTGCGAGCGCCCGCGGCGGAACCGCAACCGCAAACCTCACGGCCTGGCCGTTGCAGAACAGTGGAACCGGCGGATGAACCCAGCCTCGACCTAACGCGGCCCAGCCGCACCGGAAAGCCATGGACGACCCACGACGTCGCCACCGGCGGCGCGAGGGTGTCGTGCGTCCGTAACGATCAAAAGAAGCGACGACAGTCAACGATATTGGGAGGATACCATGAAGACCAGAAACGCACTGCTACTCGTAACGGCGTCCTTGGCGGCGCTGTGTGCATCCGCGCCCGCCACGGCGCAGGACGCTCCCGCCCAAGACGAGGCGGCGGATCCGCAGACGACCGACGACGACGCCACGACTTCTCGCGAGATCGTCGTCACGGGCTATCGCGCCTCGCTGGGTTCCGCGCAGACGATCAAGCGCAGTTCCGACGCGATCGTCGACGCGATCGTCTCTGAAGACATCGGCAAGCTGCCAGACAACAACGCCGCGGAGGCGATAGCGCGAGTGCCCGGCGTCCAGGTGCTGCGTTACAACGACGAGGCTGGCGTGGTGTTGGTGCGAGGCCTGCCCGACGTCGCCACGACCTTCAACGGCCGCGAGTTCTTCACCGCGGACGACCGCGTGCTCCACCTGCAGGACTTCCCGGCCGGCGTCGCCGCCGGCCTGGAGGTATACAAGTCCGGAACGTCGAACCTAATCGAACCCGGCCTGGCCGGCCTCATCAACCTGCGCTCCCGCCGCCCGTTCGACGTGCGCGATACCGAGATCGCCGGCGAGATCCGCGCGTCCTACAACGACCAGTCGCGATCCTTCGATCCGGCAGGCAACCTCCTGCTTACCAAGCGGTGGGATACGCCGATCGGCGAACTCGGCGCGCTCATCAACTTCAGCTACGTGCGGACGACCTACCGCAACGCCGACCGCTACGCCGATTCGGCCATCATCAGCCCACGCGGCTTCAACGAGGGTGATCCGGGCGATGACATCCCGGTCACCACCCCCGGCGTCGGCAACTTCCGTTTCCCGGCGAATGCCGGAAACTTCTACGAAAAGGGCGTGCGCCATCGTCCCGCGATCAACGGCACTGTTCAGTGGAAGCCGACTGCCGATCTCGAAGTGTATGCGGAGGGCCTCTGGCAGGCCTATCGCGGTGACGTCCTGCGCGACGCGTTCAACGTGAACTTCGAGCGGCGTAGCGCCGCCGGCCAACTACCGACGATCAGCAACGTCGTCCTTGTGCCCGGCGAGCCGAACAAGGCTGCGAGCTTCACAAAGACCGGGGGCTACGTGCCCGAGTTCTTCCGCTCGACGCAGGACGACAGCACCGACACCTATCAGGGCGCCGTGGGGTTCAAGTGGAAGACCGGAAGGGCGACCCTCTCCGGCGACTTCGCCTACACGAACTCGAAGTACAAGGCGAAGGAGGACAGCGTCGACGCCCAGCTCGCGACCGCTCCGACGATCAACGTCGACTGGGATGTGCGTGGCTCCGCCGTGTTCGACCTCGGCAACTATGACATCTCCAACCCGGCCAACACCCTCTGGCGGGGCTACTTCCAGCGGGACTTCGTCACGAAAGGCGACGGGGTGCAGGGTCGGCTAGACCTCGACCTTGAAACCGACTGGTCCTGGTTGCCGCGCCTCCAATTCGGCATCCGAGCCACCGACCGCACCGCGGCGGTGCAGAACAACAATCGATACGGATACACCGCGTTCGCCGGACTTCGTCTGGACAGCCTGCCGACGGGCACGCTCGAACTCATCAGCGACGGCTTTCGGGGAGACCCGCAGCGTTTTCAGAATTGGCTAGCCGCTCCGCGGCAGTCGATCCGCGACAACGTCGATGCGCTTCGCCAGGCCACGCTTCGAACAGTTCAACAACTGACGGTGCTCTATCCCAACGACTTCGGAATCCGTGAGGCGGTCACTAAGTTCGCGACCGAGGAGATCCCATACGATCCGTTCGGGGGCTTCCGCGCCCGCGAGGCAAGCTATGCCGGTTATGCCCAAGGGAAGTTTGACTTTGACCTGGGTGGGGAGGTGCGCGCCGACGGAACGTTCGGCGTGCGCGTGGTCAACACAGACGGCCGCTACTCGGGCTTCTCGCGCATCGACGGTCAGCCTGTGGCGCAGACCACACGTCAGAACTACGTCGACGTCCTGCCGTCGATCCAGACCAGAATCCGCTTCTCCAATGAACTTCAGCTACGCCTGGCCTTCAATCAGACACGCACGCGACCTGGGTTCGGTCAGCTCAACCCCTCGTTGAACATCACGCGCAACAATCCAGGGCCCGACGGATCGCCACCCCGCTACGCGGCCTTCGGGAGCGGCGGCAATCCAGATCTGAAGCCGCTGACATCCGACAACTATGACGCGACCTTCGAATACTATTTCTCCAAGAACGGGTCGGCGACGGTCGCCGTGTTCTACCGCGACCTGTTCGGGTTCATCAACAACTACACTCGCGACGTGCAGGATCCGGTCTACGGCCTCATACAGATCAACCGGCCCGAGAATGCCGGAGCGGGCAAGATTAAAGGCGCGGAGGCCTCGTTTCAGACGTTCTTCGACTTCCTGCCCGGTTTTCTGTCGGGCTTTGGCACTCAATTGAACGTCACCTACCTCGACGGCACCAATGGACTGCCGACCGTGCTTGGCGAGGGCGCGCGCCAGGTAAGGATTCCCGGACTGTCGAAGTGGGCTTACAACCTGACCGCCTTCTACGAACGAAATGGCCTCTCGGCGCGGCTGTCCTACAACCGCCGGTCGAACTTCATCAACAGCTACAATCGCAATGCCAACGAGGAACTGTATGCCGGTGAGATCTCGCGGCCGGTGGCGCGCCTGGACTTCTCGTTGTCCTACGAAGCGATGAAGGGGATCACGATCGTGGCGAACGCCAGCAATCTGCTGGGAGAGCCGTTCAACAACTACCGCTACTACAACGAAACCCAATACTTCGGTCGCGATCTGCGGGTGGAGGGTCGCTACTACAGCCTCGGTCTCCGCTTCAAGATGTAGCCGGACGACGCGGACCGCATGGCGCGGCGAGCAGCCATCCATGCGGTCCGCCTCGCTTCCATCCCTGCGCAGTCAACCCAACTCCGACGCGAGCCAGACGCTCGCCCGTGACCCTGGGCGCCAGCCCGCCGCATCGCCGTCACACAATGGAAGGAACTCGACCAATGGACATCGTCCCCTTCTACACCCGGCGCCGGGCGCTGGGCATGATCGCGGCCCTTCCCGTGATAAGCTCGTGTGGATCCACCTCCGCCGGCGGCACCATTACCGCTTCGCCCCCTCCGACGCCGAGCACGCCAAGCCCAACTCCAACTCCAACCAACACCGCCTCGGCCGCCAACGGACGTCCGCGATACCACATCGCCGCTCCGGAAGGTGGCTGGATAAACGATCCGCAGCGTCCGATCCGCGTGGGCGGCAGTTGGACCATGTGGGCCCTGTTCAATCCCACCTATCCGGCCGGCGGCACCGCGTGGCGGCGTTGGACCTCAAGCGACCTCGTCACCTGGCAGGACCGCGGCGTCTCGATACCGCGCAACACGAATGCCCTAGGCGACATCTGGACAGGTAGCACCGTCATCGATGCCGCGAACACCGCCGGCTTCGGTGCAGGCGCCCTCATCGCCATCGTCACCATGCCCGCCGACAACGCCGCAGGGCAGAATCAGTCCTGCGCGCTGTGGTATTCGCTGGACGGCGGAGCCACCTTCACCTTCCACGCAATCGTCCTTCCCAACTTCCCGGGCAACAGGCCGTTCCGCGATCCCTCCGTGTTCTGGCACGAACCAACGGGCCGCTGGGTCCTGACCCTGTCTGAGGAGGGCAAGATCGGCATCTACACCTCGCCGGATCTCAAGCGGTGGACCTATGCGAGTGGCTTTTTGTCCAGCCTCGTCGGCGGCATCATGGAATGCTCGCAGCTCTTCAAATTACACCTCTACAATGCGGACGGGATGACGTCGTCGGACAAGTGGGTGCTGCTCGTCGGTGGCGACGGCAACGCGACTGGTTTCACCGGCGGGACCTACTACTGGGTCGGCGACTTCGACGGAACCAACTTCACCGCAATGTCCCCCACCGGCCGATGGCTGGATGGCGGAGCCGATTTCTACGCAACGGTCGTCTGGGCCGATCCGCAGGCAGCCGATCCGCTCGCGTCGGCCTTTGCGATCGGGTGGATGAGCAACTGGGCCTACGCCAACCAGCTTACCACGACCTACGGCTACCGCGGCCAGCAGAGCATCGTCCGCCAGTTGCGGCTCAAGATCGTCGACGGAACTCCAAGGCTGCTGAGCACACCGCTCGCTTCTCAAAGCTCGGTGTTCACTAGGACCGTATCGGGCTCGGACCAGACGATCAGCGAGGGCACCGATTATTCATGGCCGGCTGGCGCCGGCGCCGTCGCCTGCCGCATCGACCTGACGCTGACGCGGGTCGGATCGGCGTGGCCAACCGGCCTCTGGCTCTCGGTCCGCGGCGGCGACGGCTACTTCACGCAGGCGGGCCTTGCCCTGCGCGACAATGCCGCGTTCATCAAGCGCGACACGAGCGGTCCAAACGCTCCCAACAGCGACGCCTGGCGCGCAAACCGGAGTGTGGCCTGCGACTTTTCCGCCGGCACGGTCAAGCTAAGCCTGTTCGTCGATGCAGGCTCCGTCGAACTCTTCCTAAACGACGGGGCCGCGACGATGTCCGAACTGATCACAGCCCCGATGACCGCGGTCGGTCTCAATCTCAATGCGGCTGGCGGCAGCGTCAAGGTTTCGGACGTGAAGGTATCAAGCGTCGACTGACGATCCGCCTCCCGGTGGCGGACAAAGCGGCATCAATTCATTGCTCGGCCCTCGCATCGCTCTTTGCACGCCGGCGCCCGGCGCTGCGTCCGCGTCCCGGCCTCGGCGCCGACCACATGCGATCTCACCCTCGCCTCTGGGTCGGCGCGGCAGCCCGCGCGTTGGGTAATGATGCACGACGCCACAGATTAATTGACAAGGCTTGGACGAGAAGAACAAATAAGGAACGAATCCCCGCCCTCGCGAGTCCATCAGTGCCATGCTCCAGTCCGTCGTCCTCGAAGATCTGCGTGCGCGCATCGCGCGGATCGAGGGCACGGGCGCCCGGCACGGCGCTATCCCATTCGGCGTGGATGCGCTCGATTCGCGTCTTCCGGGAGGCGGGATCGCCACGGGCGCGCTGCATGAGGTGGCTGGCGGTCCCGACATCGCCGACGACGCCAGCGCCACCATCTTCCTAGCCGGGATCCTCGCCCGCATCGAGGGTCCGGTGCTCTGGTGCCTGAGGTGGCGCGACCTGTTCGCGCCGGCGCTCCACCTGGCTGGACTCCACCCCGACCGGGTGATCCACGTCGAGGCCGGGAGTGACGCGAACGTGCTGCTGGCGATGGAGGAGTCGTTGCACCACGCCGGCCTCGCGGGCGTCGTCGGCGAGATCGGCAGATACTCGACCACCGCGTCGAAGCGGCTGCAGCTTGCGGCCGAGGCATCGGGCGTCGCGGCGTTCGTCTTCCGCCGGTCGTCGAGGATGGATCAGGCGGCCGAGGGGACGGCGGCGGTCACGCGGTGGCGGATCACGGCCGTGCCGAGCCAGGACCTCGGCATCCCCAGCCTCGGACGTCCGCGCTGGCGGGTGGAGCTCGAACGCGCGCGCGGCGGGAACCCGCACGCCTGGATCGTGGAGGGGTGCGATGAGAAGGGTCGCATCGGTCTTCCTGCCGACGTGGTCGACCGACCGGTTGCGCAGGACGGCCGCCAAGTCGCGGCCTGAGGCCGGCGCGCCCGCGGTCGGTCCGCTCGCGACCGCGATCCCGGTCCACGGCCGCCGCGTGATAGCTGCGGTCGACGCGGCCGCGCGCGCGCTCGGGGCGGCGCCGGGCATGACGGTGACGAAGGCGCGGATGCTCGCGCCGGGGCTTCAGGTCGTCGATGCCGAACCCGAGGCGGACGCGGACGGCCTGCGCCGTCTCGCGCTGTGGGCGGGGTCGCGCTATTCGCCGCTTGTGGCGCCCGATCCGCCCGACGGCCTGTGGATCGACGTCACCGGCTGCGCGTCGTTGTTCTCGACCGAGCGCGCTTTGCTGAAGGATCTGCATCGCCGCGCGTCCGCATTCGGCCTCACGGTCCAGATCGCGGTCGCCGATACGGCGGGCTGCGCACATGCGGTCGCGCGCCACGTGCCGGCGGGGCGGCCGGTGACGGTCGAGCCGGGTGAGCACCGCAAGGCGATCGCATTGTTGCCGGTGTCGTCGCTCAGGCTCGAGCAGCCGACGGTGGAGGGCTTGCGCAAGCTCGGGTTCGACCGGATCGAGCAGTTGATCGGCGCGCCGCGGGGGCCGCTCGCCAAGCGGTTCGGGCGGGCCCTGCACAGGCGTCTCGACCAGGCGCTTGGCAACATGCCCGAGCCGATCGAGCCGATCTTCCCGGAGCACCTTCCCCGAGCGCGACGCGCGTTCATGGAGCCGATCGCCACGCCGGAGGCCTTCGGCCGGGTGATCGGCGACCTCGCGGCCGACGTCGTCGGCCAGTTGGTCCGCGTCGGCAGGGGGGCGCGCCGCCTCGACTGCCTCTTCCACCGCGTCGATGGGCATTTGCAGGCGGTCCGCGTCGGCACGGCGACGCCGACGCGCGACGATTCGCACATGGCCAAGCTGCTTCGCGCCAAGGTCGAGACGGTCGAGCCGGGGCTAGGCATCGAGGCGATGACGCTCATCGTCCCGCTATCCGAGGCGATGGGCGCTTCCCAGCGCGACGGGCTGGAGACCGGCATGGGCCGGGGTCCCGACCTCGCGTCGCTCGTCGACGCGCTGTCCAACCGCTTCGGCAGCGGCAGCCTCCACCGCGCGGCGCCGCGCGCGGGTGCGATGCCCGAGCGCTCGGTCGATCGGCCAGTCGCGCTCGCGGTGCCGGGCGGCGTCGCCTGGGATGACGACCTGCCGCGGCCCGCGCGCATGCTCGCGCGGCCCGAGCCGGTCGACGTGATCGCGCTGCTGCCCGACGACGCCCCGCGCATGTTCGTCTGGCGCGGCCGGCGCTTCCCGGTGACGCGCGGCGACGGCCCGGAGCGGCTTTACGGCGAGTGGTGGCGCGACGGAGGCGTTGAGGGCGAGCGACCCTATACGGTGCGCGACTACTACCAGGTCGAGACCGCGACGGGCGGTCGCTACTGGCTGTTCCGCCTCGGGGACGGGGTGAACCCGTCGACCGGCCCGATGCGCTGGTTCATCCACGGCGCGTTCGCATGAGCGGCGGCGGGCCGGCCTATGTCGAGATGCAGGTCACGACGCACTTCAGCTTCCTGCGCGGCGCGTCGAGCCCCGAGGAGCTGTTCGCCGCCGCCGCGCTGCTCGGGCTGCCCGCGCTCGGGGTCGTCGATCGCGGATCGGTCGCCGGCATGGTCCGCGCCTGGGACGGCGAGAGGACGACTGGCGTGCGCGCGATCGTCGGGACGCGCCTCGATCTGACCGACGGCACGGCGCTGTGCGTCTACCCGGCAGACCGCGCGGCCTATGCCCGCATGTGCCGCCTGCTGAGCGCGGGCAAGACGCGCGGCGGAAAGGGCGGCTGCGTCCTGGGCTGGGCCGACGTGGAGGAATGGAACGAGGGGCTGATCGCCCTGCTCGTGCCGGACCGCGCGGACGCGGTGGCGGAGGAGCAGCTCGCCCGGACGCGGCGCATCTTCGGCGACCGCTCCTACATGGCGCTGACCGTGCGCCGCCGCCCGCGCGACGCGGTCCGCCTGCGCGACCTGGCGGCGCTCGCGGCGGTCGCGCGCGTTCCGACCGTCGCCACCAACGACGTGCTTTACCATTCGCCCGACCGCCGGCTCCTGCAGGACGTCGTCACCTGCATCCGCGAGAAGTGCACGATCGACGAGCTCGGCGACCGGCGCGAGCGCTTCGCCGACCGCCATCTCAAGACGGCGGAGGAGATGGAGCGGCTGTTCCGGCGCTACCTGAAGGACGCGTCGCCGGTGGCGCGCAGCGTCGAGATGGCGGCGCGCTGCGCGTTCAGCCTGGCTGAGCTCAGGTATCAGTATCCCGACGAGATCGCCGAGCCGGGCCGCACCCCGCAGCAGGAGCTCGAGCGCCTGACGTGGGAGAAGGCACCGGTCCGCTATCCCGGCGGCATCGACGGCAAGATCCGGACCCAGCTCGAGCACGAGCTTCGGCTGATCGGCGAACTCGACTACGCGCCCTACTTCCTGACCGTGCACTCGATCGTGGCCGAGGCGCGCCGCCGCGGCATCCTGTGCCAGGGCCGCGGGTCCGCGGCGAACAGCGCCGTCTGCTACGTGCTCGGCGTCACGTCGATCGACCCGGTGCGGTCCGAATTGCTGTTCGAGCGCTTCGTGTCGGCGGAGCGGCGCGAGCCGCCGGACATCGACGTCGACTTCGAGCACGAGCGCCGCGAGGAGGTCATCCAGTGGATCTACGAGACCTACGGCCGGACCCGCTCCGCGCTGACGGCGGTCGTCACCCGCTACCGCGCCCGCGGCGCGGTCCGCGAGGTCGGCAAGGCGCTGGGGCTGAGCGAGGACATGACCGCCGGGCTGTCGTCGTCGGTCTGGAGCTTCAGCCGGGAGGGCGTGGAGGAGAAGCACGCCGAGGAGCTGAACATGGACCTCGGCGACCGGCGGCTGACGCTCACGCTGGAGCTGGCACGGCAGCTGATCAACACACCGAGGCACCTGTCGCAGCATCCCGGCGGCTTCGTGCTGACGCGAGACCGGCTCGACGAGCTGGTGCCGATCGAGCCTGCCGCGATGGAGGACCGGCAGGTCATCGAGTGGGACAAGGACGACATCGACGCGCTCGGCTTCATGAAGGTCGATGTGCTGGCGCTGGGGATGCTCAGCTGCATGCGCCGCGCCTTCGAATTCATGGAGAGGGACAAGGGGGTCGAACTCGATCTGGCGAGCATCCCGGCCGAGGATCCCGAGACCTACGCCATGATTCGCAAGGCCGACACGCTCGGCGTTTTCCAGATCGAGAGCCGCGCGCAGATGGCGTCGATCCCGCTTATGGCGCCGACGACGTTCTACGACCTCGTCATCCAGGTGGCGATCGTCCGGCCCGGGCCGATCCAGGGCGACATGGTGCACCCCTATCGCCGCCGCCGGGCCGGACTCGAGGAGGTGACCTACCCGACCGAGGAGTTGCGGCGCGTCCTGGAGAAGACGCTCGGGGTGCCGCTCTTCCAGGAACAGGCGATGCGCGTCGCGATCGAGTGCGCGGGGTTCTCGGCGTCGGAGGCCGACCTTCTCAGGCGCGCGATGGCGACGTTCAAGCTGACCGGTGGCGTGAGCCACTTCAAGGACAAGCTGATCGACGGGATGATCGCGCGTGGATACGAACGCGCCTTCGCCGAGAAGACCTTCAGCCAGATCGAGGGCTTCGGCTCATACGGGTTTCCGGAAAGCCACGCGGCCAGCTTCGCGCTGATCGCCTACGCCTCGTCGTGGATCAAGTGCCACCACCCCGACGCGTTCTGCGCCGCGCTGCTCAACGCGCAGCCGATGGGGTTCTACGCCCCGGCGCAGATCGTCCGCGACGCGAGGGCGCACGGCGTCGAGGTGCGCCCGATCGACGTCAACTCCAGCCGGTGGGACTGCACGCTCGAGGAGAGCGACGGACGGTACAAGGCGGTGCGGCTAGGGCTGCGCATGGCGCGGGATCTGAGCAACGCGGACGGCGCGGCCATCGCCGCCGCGCGGGGCGACGAGCCCTATTGCTCGGTCGAGGAGGTCCAGCGCCGCGCCGGCGTCGGACGCGGCGCGCTCGACCGGATCGGCGACGCCGACGGGTTCGGCTCGATCGGGGCCAGCCGCCGTTCGGGACTGTGGGAGGTGAAGGGCTTGGGCGACGCGCCATTGCCGCTGTTCGCCGCCGCCGACGAGCGCGACGGGCTGCTGCGCCGCGAGTCGGTCGAGCCGCAGGTCGAGCTGGCCGAGATGGGTGAAGGGGCCGAGGTGGTCGAGGACTACCGCGCGTCCGGTCTGTCCCTGCGCGCGCATCCGCTCGCGTTCCTGCGCGACGAGCTGAGGGCGCGCCGGATGATCACCTGCGCGGAACTGCGTGGCGTGAGGGACGGGCGCTACGTCGAGCTCGCCGGGATCGTGCTGGTCCGTCAGAAGCCGGGCTCCGCGAAGGGCGTAATGTTTATCACATTGGAAGATGAGACGGACGTCGCCAACCTCGTGGTGTGGACCAAGACATTCGAGGCGAACCGCCGCACGGTTCTCGGCGCCTCGATGATGGGTGTGCGGGGACAGGTGCAGCGGGAGGGCGACGTGATCCACATCATCGCCAGGAGGCTCGACGACATGTCTTCGATGCTGGCCAGCGTCGGCGGGAGGACGGATGTCGCCGACGTCTACCGCGTCAGCCGCGCCGACGTCGTGAAGCACGGGATGTCGCCGGACCCGCGCGAGCCGGCGGAGCGTCCCCTCGGCAAGGGACCGCGCGACATCTACATTCCGGACCTGCGCCTGGGATCGGGCATCGTGCCCGGCGAGCCGGTGGAAGGGATCAAGGTCCGGACCCGAGACTTCAGGTAGCGGCGCCGGCCGAGTCCGCCACGGTCGAAATCAACTTCTCCAGACCGGGGCAGTTCGCGAGCGAGGATGCCAGCAGGTATTCACGCGAATGCTCCGCCATCGCCGCGTTGATCTTCGCGACGTCGCTCTTCGAGACGGCGCCGCCCCGCGTGCTGTGCAGGGCCACCGACGGCGACAGCGGGATGATCCCGTGCGCTGGCACGTCGGGCACGCAGAATTCACCATCCGCCGCCGTCACCACCCGCCATCGCCGGCCTTCCATTCCCTGCCTGATCCTGTCCATCGCCAGCCGTATAACCGGGCCCATGATGTGGCTCATCGCGAGTGAGCCGTCGCCGCGGAAGGGCGTGATCCCCGCCTTCTCCAGCTGCTCGAGTTCGTCGGGGCTGTAGTCGCGGCGCATCCGCACGAAGTCCTCCTTCGGGCCGATCCGCTGCGTGGGAAGGTGCCTGCGCTCGGCCCTGGCCTGCCACAGGGCGTAGAATTCGCCGATGACCTCGGATTCAGTGTCGTCGAACGCTTCCGGTGGAGCGAGGAGGACCGCGGTCGCCAGGGACTGAAAGGCGTCCTCCTTGTCCTTCATCCAGCCCGCCTCGGGGTCGTGGCCCCAGGCGCGGTCGGCGCAGAACAGCGGATCGTCGGCATTGGACCGGCGACGCACTTCCCGCTTCATGTCCAGGATCTCCACGCCGTCGCCGGCGTCGAACCTCAGGATGCTGGCGCGCGGGAAGACGTGCTGCCTGACGGTCAGGCCGTGGGGGTTGCCCTTCTGCGTCTTCTCGGAGCGCTCTGCCATGCCGACCCAGTTGGGGCGGCCTTCGCCTGTGCGCAACCCGATATGCTGCGGTTGATCGTCCGTCGGTCGATGACGCGGATCATCCGAAGGTCTCGATTTTGTTCCCGTCATGTTCCGTGCTAATGAAGCTCGACCAGCAACTCGACCAGCAAGGAGATTCGAGCCGATGTCGCGGCTCTACGCAAACACCGCCACTATGTCGGAGATCGGAGCGCTGTTCGGGACGCCGGCGACGGATGCCGTGGTGCCGACGCGGACGGTCGAGGGTGGGCCGGGCCTCGCGGTAATGCAGTCGGCGGCCGGTCGCGCTCTGAAGCAGATGACGTGGGGCTTCACCCGCGTCACGACCGAGATGGCGATCCGCAACGAGCCGCCTCAGCGGCTGGGCCTGCTCGCCGACCTGACCAATCCGATGTGGAAGAAGGTGGTGGTCGATACGCGATACCGGTGCCTCATCCCGCTCACGCACTTCGCCAACCCGGCAGGCGACGCGGGCTCGAAGACGAGGACCTGGTTCTCGGTGGAGGGGGAACCGCTGCTCGCCTGGGCGGGCTTCTGCCGTAACACGCCCGAGTTCGGCCCGGTGTTCGCGGGAATGACGATGACCGCGAACGACGCCGTGATGCCCTACAACGACCGCATGCCGGTACTGCTGGCCGCCGATGAGCACGAGCGGTGGCTCCAGAGCTCGATCCAGGACGTGATCGGATTTCAGTTCCGATCGCCGATGGACGCATGCCGGATGATCGTCGAGCACACCGCCGACCGGTGGCGGAGCGACGCGCCGCCGCCTTCTGGTCGGCCGCAGCTCGCCCTTATCTAGTCAACGGCGCTCTGGATCCCTGGCATGGCGACGCTTTTCACCGACCTGTTCGACACGCCCGTCATCCCGGGCCTCTCGTCCGGCGAGGACATCGTCGACCGTGAGGAGGAGGCCGACCTCATCGCCCGGATCGATGCGGAGGCGCTGTCCCCGTTCCGTTTCCAGGGCTGGCTCGGCAAGCGGGTGACGCGGTCGTTCGGCTGGCACTACGACTTCGACGGCGGCGCGCTTGCGGAAGGCGAGCCCCTTCCGAAATGGTTGCTTCCCTTGCGACGCCGGGCGGCATCGTTTGCCGACTTGGGCGAGGACACGCTCGAGCAGGCGCTGCTGATCCGATACGATCCGGGCGCCGGCATAGGCTGGCACCGTGACCGGCCGGTCTTCGGGCATGTGGTCGGCATCTCGCTCGGAGCCGAGGCGACGATGCGTTTCCGGCGCCGTCGACCGGACGGCTTCCTCCGCACCAGTGCGCCGCTCGCGCAGCGGTCGATCTACCACATGGCTGGGGAGGTCCGGCACGAGTGGGAGCATAGCATCGCGGAAATGGACGAGACGCGCTGGTCGGTGACGTTTCGAAGCCTCGCGAACGGCGCTGTTCCGGATGGCCGATGACCGATCTGCGGCAGGCGGCAATCCAGTAACGCCTGATGGACGCTACTTCGTCGTCCGCGGCCGGCTGTGGCGGATGTCCGATCCGGGCCTTGGCGCGACCGAGCGGCAGCGCCTGGTCGACGAACTCATGGACGCCCGTCGCGCGGTCGGCGCGGCGAGGCGCGAAGGCGACGCCGTCGCGGAGAAGCGTGCCCACGCCGCGGTCGATGCTGCGAAGCACGCGTTGGGCGAGCGCGGCCCGGTCTGGTGGGACGACGGGGCGCCGGACCTCAACCGCCACTTGGCGCGCAACACCCCCTATGCCGACTGGTTCGCCGAACAGGGGAAGCGCTGACTCGTCTGCATGTGTGGCGTATTCCTCGGTATTGTGAGGTCAGCTATCGGACATCGGGGCTGGACGCTGATCGAGCCATGAAAGTGGAGGGCCGTTTCATCTGCAATCTCTACACCGTCCGGAAGAGCGCCGCCGAGGTCGCCGCGCACTTCGGCGTCGAGGTCCCGGTGCAGCAGTTCAACGCCCCCGAGGAGAGCTATCCCGGGTCGCCTGGGCTGGTTGTGCGCGAGGAGGCTGGTCGGCGCGTCCTGCAGTCGATGACGTGGGGCTTCCCGCTGCGGCTCGCGACGATGAGGCCGGAGTCGAAGCCGAAGCCCGTCAACAATATCGCCGATCTCCGTAAGAACATGTGGGTCGGCTTGGCCCGGAAACCGGAATGGCGCTGCCTGATCCCCGTGACCGGCTTTGCCGAGGCGGAAGGGGCCAAGGGTGCCAAGACGCGCACGTGGTTCAACGTGAAGGGCCAGCCGATTTTCGCCTGGGGGGGCTCTGGCGGAAGAGCGCCGAGTGGGGCGACGTCTACTCGGGCGCGATGACCGACTGCAACGAGGCGATCCGCCCCGTCCACGACCGGATGCCGGTGCTGCTGATGCCGGACGAATACGACACTTGGCTGAACGGCGGCTTCGACGATCTGCTCGCGCTCCAGCAGCGCTGCTTCCCGGACGACCTCATCGAGATGGTCCGCACCGATCAGCTCTGGTCCGCGCGCAATGCAGTTCCGACTGCCTGATCCGAGGATCGCGGCCATGGGATAGACGGCAGGTTAGACCAGCCCCTCTGTGCCAGCTCCCGCAGCCGGGGCGGCGTCGGTCGCCCTTACCGAACGCAGGTAGGCCGAAGGCGATCGCCCGGTGTATTTCGAGAAGGCGGTGCTGAAAGTGCTGGAGGAGCTGTAGCCCGTCCTCGCGGCGACCTCCGCGGCGCCGTGGTCGCCCAGGAGCCGCCGCGCCAGCAGCATCCGCCAGTGCAGGAGGTAGCGCATCGGGCTCATGCCGACCTGCCTCTGGAAGCGTGTGAAGAAGGCGGTCCTGGAGAGGCCCGCCTCGGATGCCAGCAGCGTCACCGTCCACGCCCGTGCGGGATCGGCGTGGATCGCGCGCAGCGCGGACCCGAGGCGCGAGTCGGCCAGCCCGTTCAGCAGGCCCGGCGTGGGGAGGGAGCCACCCGTCGAGCGGAGCGCCTCGATCAGCACGACCGTCAGCAGGTGCGTCATGACCTCGCCACGCGCGGGACGCTGCGCCCGCGTCTCGCCGTCGATCAGCCGCACCAGCGCGGTGAGCCTGGGTTCGCCGCGAACGATCAGGATCGGCGGGAGGAGTGCCGCCACGAGCGCCGCGTTCTCCGAGCCGAATTCCCCGTACCCGACGATCTGGCGGACGTCGGGTTCGCCTGTCTGCTCGCCGACACGGACCGCGCCAGGCCCGGCGGACACGGGGATCGTCTCGCGGTGGTCGCCCGGCTTGCGGTCCAGACTGAACGTCTCGAACCGGCGCGCCAGTGGCAGCAGCAGGAAATCCCCCTCGCCGATGGTGACGGGCTCCCGTCCCGGCACCGCGAGATGGAAGCTGCCGTCAAGCGCCGCGCAGTAGAACGGACGCTCGACCTCCTCGCGCCGCACGGTCCACGATCCCGCCGCGGTCACCAGCTTCGTGAAACTAGCGACGGGTTCGAGCAGTTCGGTGATCTGGGCGATCGGGTCGCTCAATTGGGACTTTCGGCAAACAATTACGGACTTTGCACCGTAGCGGATACGGACTTCGGCTTCCAGATCGGTCGGGCAAAGGAGAACGAAATGTCCGAACCCACAATCAAGCCCGACCGCGAGCCGCTGCCCGACGCGACGCCGATCATCGCTTACAGCCCGATCATCCTCGACGTGCCCGGACGCCAGGTTCCGCTCGAGGTGAAGGTCACCATGCCTACCACCGGCGACGATCTTCCCATCCTACTGCTGTCGCACGGCCACGGTGCGTCCAACTTCCTGTCGTCTATTCGCGGATACGGGCCGCTTGTGGAATTCTACGCCGCGCACGGCTTCGTCGTCATCCAGGCGACGCATCAGGATTCGAAGACGCTTGCTCTGGATCCGAAGGGTCCGGAGGGAGCCGTGTTCTGGCGTTCCCGCCCCCTAGACTTCCACGCGATCCTCGACCGCCTCGACGAGATCGAGGCTGCCGTCCCGGGATTGGCGGGCCGCACTGACCGCGACCGCGTGGCGGTGGTGGGGCACTCGATGGGCGGCCACACCACCGCCGTGCTCGCCGGCGCGACCGTGACCGACATCCATACCGGCGAGAAGGTCGACCTGTCGGAACCACGGATCTCGGCGTTCGTCACGATAGCCCCCGCCGGCGGCCCCGAGGGCGCCGCTCCCTGGCTGCGCGAGCACTATCCCGAGAGCGTCCAGACCGACTACGGCACGATGACCCGGCCGGTGCTGGTCGTCGCCGGCGACAAGGACTTCAACCCGAACTTCTCGACACGGAAGGACTGGCGCGCCGATGCCTACAACCTGGCGCCCTCACCAAAGACGCTGCTGACCGTGTTCGGGGCCGAGCACATCTTCGGTGGCATCTCGGGCTGGGACGCTAACGAGACGAGCGACGAGAATCCGGAGCGCGTCGCCGAGCTTCAGCGGGCCACCTGGGCTTACGTGCGGTCGGCGCTGTTCCCCGAGGACGATGCCTGGAGCCAGGTCGTCGACGGGTTTGCATCCGACGACGATGCTTTCGCCCGCGTCGACCGAAAGTAGCCGACCAGCCAGCAGAACCACCCACCGGCGGCGGCGCGGTCGACCTAGGGAAACAGGCCGGTCGCGATCGCCGCCGCGAGGCCGTGAGGGTTCTCGAGGCTCATCGAATGTCCAGCGTTCGGGACCACGAGCACTTGGACTCCATTCGATCTAAGCATGTCCGCATCGGGATCCGGGAGGCTGTGCTCGCCGAAGACGAACGTCTTGCGGGCCGGGTGCGTCAGGAAGCCGGCGCGCCAGTCGGGCGACCCGCCTGCCACTAGGGAGGAGGCGCCCCGGTGCACCGCCGCGGCCGAGGCCGCCCGCATCGTTGCGGCCCAGCCCTCGTCGCCGGCGGCCATCGCGTCCTCGCATGCGCGCAGATGGCCGCCATCCACGTAGTCCGCCTCGCTGGCGGCGGCGATCGGTCGGCTGAACTCGCCCCCGCCGCTGTCGAGATTGGCTTCTGACAGGATGAGGCGCCTCACTCTGTCACCGAGCAGGCCGGCGGCGTCGATCGCGACAGACCCGCCCATGCTGTGGCCGTAGATGTCGACTGGGCCGAGACCGATGCCCTCGACGAAGTCGCGGATCACCTCGGCATGGTCGAGCACGCCGTAGCCGAAGGCGGCGGGGCGGTCGCTGTAGCCGTGGCCTAGGAGGTCGATCAGGATGACGTGGCGGCCGTGCAGTGCCGGCGCGCACGCCACGTGCGGATACTCGAGGGAGGATGAGCAGCCGAGCCCGTGCAGCATCAGCAACGGCGGGGTGTCACCGGCGAACTCCAGGTATCTCAGTTTGGAGGCCCCATCGGCGGTGGTGAAAGTCTTCAATGCTCCTCCTCATGCCCGTCTGACGAGTGGCTGCATTTTCGAATCGGATTAGGCGATCGCGCGTTAAGCGTCCGGTGACCGCCCGGCAGGCGATGGCGACGCGGCGGTCACGGCAGGTCCATGACTGGGTCCGCTTGACTGGCAGCGGTAACGCGCAGCGGCATCCAGCGTCGCATCCTGCGCACGGTGCCGAATCCGACGCTCATCGCGGCGTCGCGTGGTCGCGCTCCGGCCAGGATCATCGCCCGGGCTCGCGAAGCCCGCATCGTCGCCACGAGGACGTGCGGACTGAATCCCGTCGCATTCGCCAAGCTGCGATGGAAATGGAACGGGCTGAGCGCGGCCACCGTGGCGAGCTCTGAGAGGTCGAGACGGTTGGTGAGGTTCGCCTCCACGTAGTCCCGGACGCGGGCGAGACGCCTGTCGTCGAGGGCGCCGTCGCCCTTCTCGCGCGCCCTTCCGCCGAACTCGCGAACGAAAAGGCGCGCGTGCAGTCGCTGAACCATCTCCTCGACCTCGAGGTCGGCGTCGGTTTCGGCGTCGAGCACATGTCGCAGCCTTTCGCTGATCGCGGCGCTCGCCGGGTCGGCCGGCTTCATGATGTCACCGAGGTGTTGGCCGGCACTACGTGCTGCAGACGCAGCGCATGGGCACGATCACCGAGACCACCGGTCGATCGGCGAGCTTCCTGCAGGCAACGTCCATGGCGCTGGTGGCGCTCGGCTTCCTCGCACCGGCGACGAACTTCGGTCCGGTCTTCATGGTCTTCGCGGTCCTGCTGCTGCTCGTGCTATTGATGGTCGGCCTCGTCACGTTCCTGCGGTGCGTGCAGCTTGGCGTCGAGGACAGTCGGCTTGCGCAACAGGCCGAGGAGGTCATGCGCTTCTATGCAGAGGCCGCGCCGGCATTGGAGGAGCGGATCGGAGCGCCGCGGAAGTCCGGGGATCCTGGTGAGGCGGCGGTCGGGGTGAAGATTCCTGGTCAGACGCTGCTGACGAACGCCTCGCTCATTGCGCTGGTCGAGGCCGCGCTCTGCGGTGTCTTGGCCGCGCTCGTTGCGCACCTCGCCGGTTCCGGCCTGGCCGTGTGCGCCGTCATCGGCGGCGCCGTTGCCGCGGCCTGCACGTTCACCCTGCTCAGGTTGCAGTCTAAGCTCTGGAACCGGGCGATGGACCGATGACCAGCGGGAGCGATTTGGATCGAAGCACGATCCTCCGGACGCCCAATTCGATGCCCGCGGGTTGTGGTCAGCGACGTGCCTGACTACGGTCGGCCTACCCCTCTCGGTGTTCGCGCGGTAGCTTCCTTCCTTGGAAACCGGGGGCACGGTCGGGGGCTCGGGGCTAGCCGCTCCGCGATAAATTTCGTTCCATCACAATTGGATAGTGTCTCTGGTGTGGCTCCCTCCGTCTCCGCCAATCTTGCGATCCGGAAGCCCGTCCGCTGAACCCGGCTATGCGCCTTAAGTTTTGGGAACTAAGCCGGAACAAACTTGCCTATGTGAGCCGGCCGGGTCATGCTAGGCGTATGAAGGCACTCGATCTGTTTTCCGGCCCTGGCGGCTTATCCATAGGCATGAAACGCGCCGGTATCGAGCCCGTGGCATGCGTCGAGAAAAGCAAAGACGCCGTTGCCACTTACGATGCTCACACGCCCACCGCTGAACATTTCCGGTCGGACATTCGCAGCATTTCGTTCGAACGCTATCGCGGCAAGGTTGACGTAATCTTCGGCGGGCCACCGTGCCAGCCGTTCTCAACCGGTGGCTTGCGGAAGGGCACCGCCGACCCCCGCAACATGTTCCCCGAATTTATGCGTGCACTGAAGGAAGTTCAGCCCGCCGCTTTCTTGGCAGAAAACGTGCCGGGCTTGGCGACGCGCAACCGCGTCCAATACCTTGCCGAACTGTTGGCTGAATTTGAAGCGTTAGGCTTCAACGTGTCGTGGCACGTCGTATCGGCAGCAGACTACGGTGTTCCGCAAAAGCGTCGTCGCCTTATCATTGTGGGCATGAAGAAGGGCGCGTTTTGGTTCCCGAAGCCGACGCATGGACCGGATGCCCACACACCGCACGTCGCGTCCGGCAGCGTCATCGACAAGGCGTCGCCGCTTGGCGAACCGCCAGACTGTCCGGTCGTCTATGCGAAGTATCCGGACCCGCGCCGAAGCCCCTACGCCGGGCATGTCTATAACGGCGGCGGGCGACCAATCGACCTTAGCGCGCCATGCCATACGATATTGGCTTCGGCGGGCGGCTATAAGACGCATTGGATTGATACGATGGACATTGCGCCTGACTATTCGGTGCACTTGATGGCAGGGGGCGCGCCACGCGACGGCACGGTTCCCGGTGCGCGCCGGATGACGTTGGAAGAATCGGCGCTAATCCAAACCTTCCCCGCCGATATGTGGTTCGCCGGTTCGCGGTCATCGCAATATACCCAAGTTGGCGACGCCGTTCCGCCGATGCTCGGCCACGCGCTAGGTGTGGCACTGCAATGCCAGCTTGAAGGCGCGACGATTTCGCCGATGACGCATTATCAGCCCGAAGCTTCATTGCCGCTGTTGGTGGCGGCGTAATGCCCCGGAATGTGTTGGTCGAACGCGCGGTTGACGTTGCGCTTGAACGGCTGGACGCCTTCATTGAAGGCGAAAAACTAACGGCCCTGCCCGCCGCTGCGGCGCGCGCGGCGATGGACGGCCAGCTTGGCCACGGGTCCAACAGCGTTCGCTTAGCGTCGCTGTTCTTCGTCTTTTATGCGACGGTAGATCCCGCATGGGATTGCAATTCGATTCCGACCGGCATTCGCGGCACCTACGGCGACAAGCGGTTGGCGACGCAACTTGGCCTTCGCAGCATCACGCTTCACAACGCCATTACAGCCTTCGGCGAAAATCTTGGCTGGAAAGGCAACGTCACCAATTCCCGCCTTCAGAACGACGTGCGGTTCGACGCCTTTGCCCGCGCGCTCGCCGGCCTGGACGCCGAACAGCGCAAGCTATCCGCCGACTATATGGCCGCAAGGTTCGCCGAAAGCCGCAAGGTCATCGCGCCGCTACCGCCGGTTGGCGACGACGTGCTAACCTACGCCCGTGCGTGGAAGCTGTTCTATTCGCTGATTGCCATTCCGTCTGAAGGCAACGTTCAGCAATTCCTTATCGCAGCGTTGCTCTTCGTCCATCGCCAGCGATACGGCTACGACATTCGGACGCATCACGTTCATGCGTCCGACCGCTTCGACACGACAGCGGGCGACATTGAAGAACTGCTGAACGGCGACCTTGTGCGCGCTTACGAAGTGACGGTCCGCCCTGATTGGAAGAACCGCGTTGGCGACTTCCGCAAGAAGATGGACGGTGCGAACCTTCGCAAATACACCATCATAGCGTCGAACGTGAACCGCGACGACGACCTTGCCGAACCCGCCGAAATGATCCGCTTCCTTGCGCCCTATGGCCGCGACATTGCCGTTGTCGATATTCACGACTTCGCCAACGTGTTCGCGATGGAACTGACGGCGGACGAACTGCGCCGGGCGGTGACGCAAACGTATAGCTATCTGACGACGCCTAGCCTTTGCGGGCGAGCGGATATTGTCGATAAGTTTAACGAAGCGGTCGAAGGTTGGTTGGACGAAGCCGGCTAACTGCTAGAGGTGGGCAACTGGCTGGCTTTGCGCCAAGTCGTGCCTTTCGTGCGATAAGAACGCATGAAAGAATGGAGGCGACGCTTTGGTGCTTTATCTGGTAAAATCAATAGCTTACGAAGCAGCGAAGGCGGTCTCCGTCTCCGCCATCCAGTTTGCAAGTTTTTGCGGTAACTGGAGAAGTCCCTAAAAATGGGGCAGTTCCGCGGTCCTTCCGTACAAATCTCTCCAGCAGAGAGTCAGCTGATAACCATCGATACGGTTTTCCGTACGGGGATTCACTGCGTCTTCAGGGCGCGGTACGGGAGATGATGCAGCAGCATTCCGCTGCGATCGACGGGCTGCGGCCCACTTCAGGGTCGCCGTCGGTTTATCTGCCGATCATCCCGCGTGCTGGCGTACCTCGCGAGTATGACCCAATGCCCGCCGAAAGTAGCAATCTTTCTTGCCCAACTGTTTTGGCAAAATGTCGGGCGCCTGACCTGCGAGAATGGCCGCAATCAAAGGTTCTTGACGAGCTTCTGGCTGCTAAATGCCCTGTGCAGTAGCAGGCGCATTGCAGGCTGCCGCGAAACTCTCGCAGGCGTCCCTGCGGGACGATCTGCCCCCTTTTGCGGGTTCGTGCAGCCAATGCCCCAAAGTGCATCCCACGCGTTGGCGACGAAAATCAGCCACCTTCAATCGGTCTGACGTTCAGTCGAGATCCCAGCCCTTCTCGGCGACGGTAAACTCGGGGATGTCATTGCAGGTTCGAACGGCGACGCGTCGGCTGTCTATGCGCGGGTCGAGCAGCTTACTTTAGGCTGACAGCAGCCCAGTTTAGACCGCCTGACAGCCAGCAGTGTCGCCGCTTACGGTTGCCGTGAGCGGCGATTGCTTTGCATCAGGCCGCTGCACCGCCATCGATATTCAGAGTCGTGCCGGTGATATAGGTGGCGTCCGGTCCCGCGAAGAACGCTACGGCACCGGCGATCTCCTCGACCCGGCCATAGCGGCCGAGCGGAATTGCTTCGATCATCTGCTGGGCGAACTCGCTGTCGGCGGGGTTCATGTCGGTGTCGATCGGTCCGGGCTGCACGGTGTTGACAAGGATGTTGCGCGGCGCGAGGTCCTTGGCCCAACCGCGGGCGAGGGCTGCCACCGCCGCCTTCGTCGCGCTGTAGACCGAGGTTGCCGGAAACGCCTTATCGCCCGAGATGCTGCCGATCAGGATGATCCGCCCGCCGTCATTCAGGTGCGGCAGCGCGGCGCGCGTACCGACGTGCAGGCCCTTCACATTGACGCCGAACTGGCGGTCGTAGGTCTCGTCGCTATCATCCGCGACCGTCGAGAATTCGGCGACACCGGCATTGTGGACCAGGATATCGATCCCGCCGAGCGCCGCTGCGGCCTGTTCGACCCCGGCCCGCTGCGACACCGGATCGGCGGCGTCGGCCTGCACGGCGAAGGCGGTGCCGCCCGCGTCGCGGATCGCTGCGACCGTCGCGTCGGCCGCCGCGGTATTGCCGGCATAGGTGATCGCCACCGTCGCGCCATCGGCCGCCAGCCGCCTGGCGATAGCCGAGCCGATTCCGCGCGATCCGCCGGTGACGAGCGCTTTCCTACCCTTAAGTGACATGACTAATCTCCAAATCTCGCCCGCGATCACGGCGTCGTGCGCTGTCAGCCGGCAAAAGATGGGGCATCGATTAAACAGTTCAATATTCCCGAACTATTAAATTATGCCGAGACGCCTATATGCCTTTCATGCCCCGCTTCACCCATCCCCGGCTGGAGGACGTGCCGCTCGATCTGGCGCTCCACGCCTTGGCCGATCCCAATCGGCTGGGCATGGTCGCGCGGCTCGCCGCGACCGAGCGGCTGAGCTGCACCGATGCCGCACCGTGCGACAGCATCCCGAAGAGCACGCTTTCCAATCACCTGAAGTTGCTGCGATCTGCTGGCCTGATCGAGACGACGCAGTCCGGGCGCGAGATGATCAACACGCTGCGCCGTGACGACTTCGATCGCCGATTCCCGGGGCTGCTCGACGCGGTGCTCGCCAACGCCGCGACCTGATCCCGGAACTCGACCTCCCTCCCGCGGACGGGGTTGGCACGGCCGTCCGGCTCGGCGACAATGCCGCCCAAATAGCGAGAGGCTGGATACGATGCGGTGGATTATCCCGGCCATGATGCTGTTGTCCGCCGCGGCGCCCACGCAGCGTGGGACGATGGCCGATGTCGATCCCTTCATCGGTACGGGTGGGGAGGGGCATACCTATCCCGGCGCCGTCGCCCCGTTCGGTATGGTGCAGCTGTCGCCCGATACCGACACGCGCTGCGTAATTCGCGAATGCTACCGCCACGCCGCTGGCTATCGCTACGACGACCCGACGATCGAGGGCTTCAGCCACACCCATTTCTCGGGCGCGGGACATTCGGATCTCGGCGACCTGCTTGTCATGCCGGTCGCTGGCGACGTCGTACCGATGGAGGCCGGAACACCGGAGGCGCCGGGCTATCGCTCGGCCTTCCGCCATGCGACCGAAGTGGCGCGACCGGGCTATTACGCGGTGACGCTCGACCGGCCGGGCGTGCGGGCGGAGCTGACCGCAGGGACGCGGATCGGCGTGCATCGCTATCGCTTTCCCGCTCGAAAGGCGGCCCACCTCGTCCTCGACCTGCGCTCGTCACTCTACAATTACCCGGGCAAGACCCTGTGGTCGGGGCTGCGCCTGCGACCCGATGGCATACTGACCGGGTTCCGCGAGACTCGCGGATGGGCGCCGGGGCGGAAGTTCTTCTTCGCGATGCGCTTCTCGGCGCCGCTCACGGGTCACGCGCTAGACAATCGCGAGACCGACGTCGCCTACAAAGGCTTTCAGGGGCCGGGCCGTGGTAGCGATGCGGTGGCGGAGCGACTGGGCCGGGCGCTCGTCGCGCGGCTCGACTTCGGTCCGCTCGACCGCCCGCTGGAAGTGAAGGTCGCGATCTCCGGCGTGGACGAGGCCGGCGCGGTCGCCAATCTGGCAAGCGAGCCTGGCGACTTCGAGGCGGTTCACGCCCGCACCCAGGCCGCCTGGGGCCAGGCGCTGGGCGCCGTCGAGCTGACCGGCAAGCCAGCCATGCGCCGGATGGTGTCGACCGCGCTCTACCACAGCCTGCTGGCACCGAGCGTGTGGAGCGACAGCGACGGCCGCTATCGCGGGCCTGACGATCAGATCCACCGTGCCGACGGCTTCACCTTCCGCTCGACCTTTTCGCTGTGGGACACGTTCCGCGCGCAGCATCCGCTGCTGACACTGGTGCAGCCGGAGGCGGTCAACGCCGAGATCGTCCGTTCGCTTGTTGCCAGCCGCGCCGCCAGCCCCGACGGTATCCTGCCGGTCTGGCAGTTCCATGGACGCGAAACCTGGACGATGATCGGCTATCACGCGGTGCCGGTGATCGCCGACGCTTATCTGAAGGGTATCCGCGGCTTCGATGCCGACGCCGCGCTGGACTCCATGGTCGCCAGCGCCAGCTATGCCCCCTACGGCGGGCTCGGCGAGTATATGACGCGCGGGTACGTGCCCATCGACCGCGAGCCGGAAGCGGCGTCCAAGACAGTCGAATATGCCTATGACGACTGGACCATTGCGCGGATGGCGGCGGCGATGGGGCGACGCGACGTCGCCGCTGCCTTCGACAAGCGCGCTGGCAACTGGCGCAACAGCTTCGATGCAGACACCGGCTTTCTCCGCGCGCGCAAGGCCGACGGCAGCTGGCGCGTGCCCTTCGATCCGACCGCGATCAACTACGGGTCGGACTATACCGAAGGCAATGCGTGGCAATATAGCTGGTTCGTCCCCCACGATCAGGCCGCGCTGTTCCGGGCGATGGGCGGCGACGCGGCGGTCGTCGCCAAGCTCGACCGCATGTTCGACTATGACAATTCCAAGCTCGACTACAGCCATGCCGAAGACATCGCCGGCCTGATCGGACAGTATATTCACGGCAACGAGCCGAGCCATCACGTCGCCTATCTCTACAGCTACGCGGGCCAGCCCTGGCGCACACAGGAGCGGCTGAAGCAGATCGTCGACAGCCAGTACAGGGCGATCCCCGAGGGGCTGTCGGGCAACGACGATCTGGGGCAGATGTCCGCCTGGCTGGTCTTCACCGCGCTCGGTTTCTATCCGGTCACGCCGGGGACGAACGAATATGTCATCGGCCGCCCCTTCCTCGACCGCGCCACGCTGACCCTGCCGCGCGGGAAGCGCTTCACCGTCATCGCGCGCGGATTGGGCGACGCCAATCGGTACGTCGGATCGGTGCGTCTCAACGGCCAACCGCTTCAGCGCGGCTACATCCGGCACGACGAACTACTGGCTGGCGGGACGCTGGAATTCCGCATGTCGCGGACGCCGAACCGAAGCTGGGCAACCGCGCCGGCCGAGCGGCCCTACTCGATGACGCGCTGATCGCATACCGGCACGAAGTTGGGTTACCACGTCAGGAAATCTGCACTCCCATCGACGGCCAGGATCGTGTCCGCAAGACGCGTGGCCTGTGGCCGGCTCAGCGGCATCGCTGCCCGCGTCGCGCAATCGACGAATTTGGCGCGCAAGTCGTCGTCCGACATCGGGCGATCGGGGTGGCCGGCAGCCTGTGGTATGGCGAGGTGCAGCCGCTGGCCATCCTGCGTCACGATCGTGACGCTCCCGCTCGCAGCCTGCGCGCGCCCCCAGGCCGGATTTCGGAGCGGGACGACCTTATCGGCGAGGGCGCGAACCTCCGGATCGGACAGAGACGCCGGAGCGAATGTGTCGAGCGTCACGGTTCCGTGGACCAGCGCCGCGGCGACGGTGAAGGGGATCGAGAATTTGGCATCGATCGCGCTCGACGGCGCGACCTTCGTGGCGCGTGGTTCGACCAGCATCTCCTGCACCGGGCCGATCTCCACCTCGATCCGCGCGATGTCGGCAAGCGCGATCCGCGACCGGAGGGCAAGCGCCGCCTCGATATAGGCGTGCGTCCCGCGACAGGCCGGCCAGGGCTTGAAGCTGACCTCGTCCCCCAGGAAGCGCGCGCCGATGTCGGCGAGCAGCACGTCGGCGCGGAGACCACCGCCGTGAAGCGCGAAGAAGCCGCCACGGCCCTCCAGCGGGGCCGCGAAGGCACGGACGCCGCGCCGGGCGAGCAGCGCGCCGCTGACGGCCGCACGCGCGGCAAACCCCTCCCGCACGCCACGCAGCCGGGTGTCCGCATCGAACTTTATCTCGGCCGGAAAACTTGCCTGGCACAAGGCAAGGCCGATCGCCTGGACGATGCCGTCAGCGTCGAGGCCGAGCAGCTTGGCGCATCCCGCCGCGGCGCCGATCATTCCGGCGAACGGCGGCGGATACCAGCCGCCGTCCTCGAACGGGCGCGCCGGAGCGAGACTGATGCGGCACGCCAGGTCGCTGCCGAGCGCCATCGCGGTCAGAAACGCTCGGCGATTGATTGTAGGATGCGCGTCGGCGATCGCCAGCAGCGCAGGCACCAGCGCGGCATTGGGGTGTGCGGGGCCGGCGTCGAACGTGTCGCCGAAATCGAGCGCATGGCCGAGCGCGCCGTTCGCGAACGCGGCGGCCGCCATCGGCACCCGCGTGTCGCAGCCGAGCAGCCGAGCGTCCGGCACGCCGCCGTCGGCGATGGCTTGGTCCCGGAACGGCTGCGCATCGGGCGCGAGCGCGGTCGCCGCAAGCATGACGCCCATGGCATCGACTAGCGCCCGGCACGTCGCGTGGCGAGTGGCCTGCGGCAGATCGTCGAAACCGGTCGCATCAAAATGTTCGGCGATACGGCGTGTCACGGGCTGGGCGGTTGCGTCGGTCTCCATATTTTGCAAACGCTTTCATTTGTGGATCACGGAAAGCAAGCGGAAAGCGACCGGTGGCTATGAAGCGACATTTGGTATCCCTGATGTTTGTGATCGCGGCAGTCGCGCCGGTCGAGGCACAACGGGCGCCGTCCCCGGTGCCGGCCCGGTCCGGCGGAATGCGGTGGGAGGGTGAACGCCCCGCCAACTGGAACGGGACGTTGCTGCTCTGGAGCCGCGGCTATTCGCCGGTAGCCGGTCGGCCGGAGAGCGCTCCCGCCGCTCTGAAGACGGCGCTGTTGGCCGAGGGCTATGCCATCGCGGGATCCGATTACGGCAGCGGCGGCTGGGCGCTGGCAGAGGCGGTGCCGGCGCAGCGCGCGACGATCGCGGCCTTTGCGGCCCGCTATGGCAAGCCGCGGCGAGTGATCGCCTGGGGCTATTCGATGGGCGGACTGGTGACGACCGCGCTTGCCGAGCAGCGTCCCGCAGCGATCGACGGGGGCGTCGCCCTGTGCGCGTCGATCGGTGGTGCGCTCGGCATGATGAACATGGCGCTGGATGGAGCGAGCGCCTTTCGGACGCTGATCGCCCCGGATGCAGGCATTCGGATTGTCGACGTCGATGACGACATGGCGAACGGCAAGCGCGTCGCGACCGCGCTGGCTGCAGTCTCGGGAACACCGTCGGGGCGGGCGCGGATCTCGCTGGCGGGCGTGCTCGCGGGCATCCCCGGGTGGACCAGCCCGGACCGGGCCGAGCCCGCGGCGACCGACTATGCAGCGCAGGCCGACGAGATCGCGCGCAGCTTTGTCCGGGGCGTGTTCCTGCCGCGGGTGGATCAGCAGGCGCGGGCGGGGGGCGCCTTCTCGTGGAACGTCGGCGTCGACTATCGCCAGCAGCTCGCGCTGTCCGGGCGCCGCGAGATGGTTGCAGCCCTCTATCGTGCCGCGGATCTTGATCTCGATGCCGATCTGGCGCGGTTGCAGGCGGCGCCGCGCATCGCCGCGACGCCCAGGGCGGTCCGCTACATGATGGCCCATTACACGCCAAACGCGCGGCCCACGGTGCCTCTCGTCGCGGTTCAGGCGGTCGGCGACGGCCTGACATCCCCGTCGTTGCAGCGAGGCTATGTCGACGCGGCGCGTGGCGACGTCCGCAGCCTGTGGGTGCGGGGAGCGGGGCACTGCACATTCGCCCCGCAGACCGTACTCGCCAGCCTGCGCTATCTCGACGCGCGGTTGACACAAGGCCGTTGGCCCGCGCGGCCGGCCGGTTTCGTGGACCATACGCCGCCGCCGATGCTGCGACCGTGTGTCCGTGGCGGGCGGTGCCGCTAAAGCACCAGCGTCAACCGATCCGCTTGCGCTCGACCGTCCACGTCGGATCGGTGCACACGCCGCAACTCGGCCCGACGAACGTCTTGGCCGCCGCCCGATCGCCGCGGAGTTGCCAGTCGAACCACCGCGCGGACACCATTGCCACCGCGCCGCCGTTCGGCTCGCGGAACGTGCCGCCATGGCCGACGTCGCGGTTCAGCAGCATGGCCGGCACATGCATGATCCGGCGGAAATCATCGGTGCCGTTGGGATAGGCGACGTCGGTTGGCCCACCCAGGATATACAGCACCGGCGTGTGGAATTTCGCCAGCATCGACTTGTCGACGGTTAGGCCGCGGATCGGATTGCTGCCGTCGGCGAAGACGCCGCTGTTATGGACGATTACCGCCTTCACCCGCGGATCGGCGGCCGCCTCGATCGCCTGCAACCCGCCGCAGCTGTGCCCTGCAACCCCGATGAGCGCCGGGTCGATCCGTCCGAAATAGCGGCTTCCGCGACGTGCGTTCTCCGCCAAAGCCCAGTCGAGTCCGGCCATTACATCGGCGGTGGTGGTGCGAATGTAGAGGCCCGTCGGTTCCGGCACCGGAGGCGGGGCGCCGGGCCCGCTCAAGATCGCGCCGGGGGCGATGACGAGATAGCCGTGGCTGGCCAGTTCGCCCAGATGCTGGCGCGCACTTGCCCCATCTTCGCGGCAGCCGCCGTTGCCCCACAGGATGACACCCAGCTTGCGGTCGCGCGGCAATACGGCGGGGCGATAGACGACATGGTTCCGCAGTGTCGGATCGACTTCCTTGATCGCCTTGTACGGGCCGGTCCCGGCCGCGTCGGGTAGTTTGTCGGCCGCGGCGCGCGGGGCCGCTTCCCTCGCGGCATCGGCGGGGGAGGGGGCGCGGGGCGCCTGCTGCTGGGCCGCGACGACGCTGGCCGTACAGGCCAGCAGGGCAAAGAACAGTGTTCGCATCGTCGCTCTCCCATATTGTTATGGGATAAAGCTACGCGACCGGCTACGCTATGCAAGGCCTTTCATGCGCTCTCCCGCGCGATGATGCGGAAGCCCACGTCGATCCGGGTGTCGAACGATTCGCCCGCAGTGCGCGCCCGCAGGACGCGGATGACTTCGCGCGCGATCCGGCCGCCATCGACGTCGACAGAGGTGATCGTCGGCCGCATGTCGCCGGCAAGGCGCAGGTTGCCGAAGCCGGTGACCGCGATCTGGTCGGGCACGCGAATCCCCGCCGCCTGTGCCTCCACGATCAGCCCCTGCGCGATCCAGTCGGACCCGCAGACGACGACATCGGGCTGTACGGGCAGGTCGGCGAGCGCGCGATAGCTCAGCCGGCCCTGCCCGAAGTGACTGGGAACATTGACGTCCAGGCGCGTCGGCTCTGGCCCGCCCTCACGCATCCAGCGGTCGATGAATCCGCTCGCCCGGCGTTCCGATCGCGTCGATCGCGGCACGACCAGGTGCGGTCGGCGGTAGCCGCGTCCTCGCAGGAACCGCGCGAGTTCCTCGCCGGCCTGGCGGTGCGAGAAGCCGACCGACACGTCGATCGGGTCGTCGGGCAGGCCCCAGGTCTCGATGACGGTGACCGATTGTGCCCGCAATCGCGCCCGCACTTCGGGGTCGCTGACGATGCCGGTCAGGATGATCGCGTCGACCCGGCGGGCCAGCGCGACGTTGATCTCGCGGTCGAGCCGGCGGTTGTCGGCGCCGGTCAGCGCCAGCACGACACTGTTTCCGTCGGCGGACAGTTCGTCGATCATCGCCTCGACCGTGTCGTTGAAGATCGATTGCGCGATGTCGGGGACCAGCGCGGCGATGAGGCGCGAGCGGTTGGTCGCCAGTGCCCCGGCGGTCATGTTCGGGACATAGCCTGTCGCTTCGATCGCCGCCCGGATGCGCTCTGCGGTCGCGGTCTTCACCATGTGCGGGTTGTTCAGAAAGCGCGAGACCGTCGCCGGGGATACGCCAGCTAGGGTCGCGACATCGTCCAGGCGGGGCACACGCGGCATGGTCATAATCGATGATAGGCCGAAGATCGCCGGCGTGGCAAAGATCATCATTGCAAGCGCTTTCATAAAGCGATACTTCGATTGTTATGAGTCATGACTTCGACCCGCTCGTCTCAGAAACCTTCGACAGTCCGCATGACGATTACGCGCGGCTGCGGGCGACCTGCCCGGTCGCGCACAGCGACGCATGGGGCGGAATCTGGGCGCTGATGAAGCATGACGACGTGGCGAATGCGGCGGCCGACTGGCGCACCTTCATCACGTCGCAGCAGAACGTCATACCGAAGGTTGCCTTCACCGGCCGCCGGCCGCCGCTGCACCTCGATCCGCCCGAACACACGCCGTACCGCCGGGCCTTGGCGCCACTGCTAAGTGAGCGCCGCGTCGAGCGGCTGCGGCCGGTGATCCGTACGATCTGCCGCGATCTGCTCGCCGAGATGGTGGCGACCGGCGGCGGCGATGTGGTCGCGGATTTCTCCGCGCATATGCCGATCGCGACCTTCGCGCACTGGATGAACCTGACCGCCGATCAGGTTCGCGACCTGACCGCGGTTGGCAAACGCTACAACATCGCCGTCCAGTCGAACGATATCGCGGCCACGAAGGAATCGAGCCTCTGGCTCTACGACATGGCGCGCGCGATCGTCGCGGATCGCAAGGCGAATCCGATGTCTGTGGACGAGGACGCGACGAGCGCCCTGCTCGCGACCCGCGTCGACGGCGAGCCGCTGCCCGAGGAGATGATCGTCGGTACGATCCGGCAGGTGCTGGTCGTCGGGATCATCGCACCCAGCGTGATGATCGGGTCGATCGTGGTCCATCTGGCGCGCGACCGGGCGCTCCAAGCGCAGTTGCGCGGCGACCCGGAACTGGTGCCGGCGGCGGTGGACGAGTTCCTGCGCCTCTACACGCCGTACCGCGGCTTTGCGCGCACGGCGGTCGAGGACGTGACGATCCGCGGGCGCACCATCCCTGCCGGTGAACCGATCGCGCTGGTCTATGCCAGCGCCAACCGCGACGAGGACGTGTTCACGGACGCCGACCGGTTCCGGATCGATCGGCCCAACATGAAGGACTCGGTCGCCTTTGGTCGCGGCCCGCACATGTGCGTGGGTGCCGCACTCGCGCGGCTGGAACTGATCGTCGCCGTGGAGGAGCTGTTGGCCGCCCCCGGCTTTGCACTTGCCGGCGAACCCCAGCCGACCCGCTTTCCGGAGATCGGCGCGCTGTCGGTCCCGATCCGCTTCGAGACCGCGGCATGACGCACGTCCTGCTCGCAACCGGCGATCTTGCGATGGATCGCGACGACTACGCCGAAAGCTTCGTCGAGACCCGCGACGTGCTGCGGGCGGCCGACATCGTCTTCGGCCAGTTGGAGACGAGTTTCGCGATGTCCGGCGTCCGCGCACCCCAGGCGCGCCACGCGGTCCTCGCGCGGCCTGACGGGGCGGATGCGCTGGCGGATGCGGGCTTCGACGTGATCTCGATGGCCGGCAACCATGTGCTCGACTGGGGCAACGACGCCTTCCTCGAAACGCGGGCGAACATCACGCGGACGGGCATGCAGGTCGTCGGTGCCGGTGCCATGATCGCGGAGGCGCGCGCGCCTGTCAGCATCACGCTTGGCGACGGCACGCGTGTCGCGATCCTTGCCTATTCCTCGATCCTGCCGCAGGATTATTGGGCTACCGAGCGGCGTCCGGGCTGCGCCCCGATGCGCGCCTTTACGCATTACGAGCAGATCGAGCATGATCAACCGGGCACGCCCGCCCGCATCCACAGCTGGCCGCATGGCGAGGATCTCGCGGCGATGGAGGCCGATGTCCGGGCCGCCAAGTCGACCCACGACGTCGTCGTCGTGTCGCACCATTGGGGCATCCATTTCGTCCGCGCGACGCTCGCCGACTATCAGCGCAGCGTCGCGCGCGCGACGATCGCGGCGGGCGCGGATGCGATCCTGGGCGGGCATGCGCATATTCTAAAGGGCTGCGAACTGATCGACGGCAAGCCCGTGTTCCACTCGCTCTGCAACTTCGCGACCGACCTGCGCATGGATGCAGCGCACGCGGCGTCGAAGAGCTTCAACGAGATCAGGGTCCTGGCGGAGGATTGGGAGCCGGATTTCGACAGCCTGTACAATTTCCCGCCTGCATCGCGCCTGTCGATGGTCGCGCGGCTGGAGATCGCCGCCGGGCGGGTCATCCGCGCAGGCTTCCTGCCACTTTACATCGACCGCGACGCGGTGCCGCGCTTCTGTCCGCCCGGCACGCACCACTACGGCAAGGTCGTCGACTATGTCACCGCCGTGACGCGCGAGGCGGGGCTCGACACCCGCTACGTGGTGAGGGACGACATGGTCGAACTGGCGGGGGCGGCGGCGTGATGCGCGCGCGCGACTTTCCGCTGGAGGGCTATGTCCTCCTGTATTTCCTCGCCTATCTACCGAATGCGATCCTGCTGAAGCTGCTGTCGTCGACGCCGCATCCCGGGCTCGGCCGTCCGCTGACGGGGCTGGAGACGCTACCGGCGTCGCTGATCATCAGCACCGTACTCACCTATATCTTCATCTGGTGGTCCGGCTGGCACCGCGATGCGCACGGCGTGACGATCGCCGGCGCGCGCGTGCCGATTCCGACGCGCTACACGTTGCTGTCGGGGCTGGGCACCGCGCTGGTGCTGTTCACCGTGCCCCTGTCGTTCACGATCCCGAACGTCAGTATCCCGTTCATTCAGCTGCTGATGCGCGGCGACATTCTAATCATTGCGCCGCTCGTCGACCTCGCCTTCGGCCGGCGCGTGCGCTGGTGGAGTTGGACGGCGCTCGCAATGGTGGCGGGCGCGCTGATGCTGACACTCGGCGATCGCGGAGGGCTAAAGCTTCCGCCGATCGCGATCCTGACGGTCGTGCTTTACACCGCGGGCTATTTCCTGCGCCTCGTCGTGATGACCAAGGTGTCGAAGAGCGGCGATCCCGCGTCCGTGCGGCGGTATTTCGTCGAGGAGAAGGTGCTGGCGCTGCCGTTGTCGGTGTTGTTCCTGGCGATCGTTTCGGCAAGCGGCATCGGCGGCCAGTCGAGCGAGCTCAGCTGGGGCTTCCTGTCCGTCTGGACCGATCCCGTGATCTGGCCCCTGTTCGTGATCGGCCTGACGCTGACGGTCGTCTCGGTCTTTGCGATCATCATCCTGCTCGACCCGCGCGAGAACGCCTATTGCGTGCCCCTCGAACGCGCCGCGAGCCTGGTCGCTGGTGTCGGCGCTGCGCTGATCCTCGCCTGGGGCTGGGGGCTGAAATATCCGCGCCCGGCGGAGCTGATCGGGGCCGGCATTCTGATCGCTGCGATTGTGCTGCTGTCGGTGGCGCCACGGCTCGCGGCCAGGCCGGTGCGAGCGGCGCGAGCCGAAGCCAACTGATCACCAACTTACCCCCGGACCCGCGGACACAAGCGGGACGGGCATAGAGAGGACCTGAGCATGACGACGACGCCCACCCGACTGCTTCTGAGCGCCGCGACAGGCGTGCTCGCGCTCGCCACGGCGACGGCCGCCACAGCGCAGACCGCGCAGCCCGTGGTCGACGCGCAGCCGGCAGTCCCGGCGACCGCGGCGGACGTGCCGCAGGAGGAGGCCAGCCCCGAAGACATCATCATCACCGGCTCGCGTATCCGCGGGATTGCACCAGTTGGGTCGAGCGTCATCGCGATCGACCAGTCGAAGATCGCCGAGACACCGGTCACATCCACCAACGACCTGCTGCGTCGCGTGCCGCAGGTGGTGTCGCTGGGCGCGAACCGGGCAGGCGGATCGGCCCAGAATGGCGCGGCAAACGCGACCCGTGGCGCCGGCATCAACCTGCGCGGACTTTCGACCAACGCGACGCTGCTGCTCTACGATGGTCGGCGTTTTCCCCCGCAGGGCACGCAAGGCCAGTTCACCGATCCGTCGGTGCTGCCCTCGATCGCGCTCAGCCGGGTCGAAGTCATCGCCGACGGCGCGTCCGCCATCTATGGCTCGGACGCTGTGGCGGGCGTCGTCAACCTGATCCTGCGCCGCGATTTCGACGGGGTCGAGGTGCGCGGACGCTACGGGTTCACCGATGGCAATTATGACGAACGCCAGGCCTCTGCAATCGCCGGCAAGCGTTGGAAGGGCGGCTATGCCATGCTGGCTGGCGAATGGACCTATAACTCCGCGCTGCTCGGCACCGACCTCGATTTCTATCAGAACGACAATCGTCCGCGCGGGGGCCGCGACCTGCGCGTGCTGACCTGCAACCCGGGGACGGTCACTGCGAATGGCGTGACCTATGCCATTCCCGCCGGCGGCGTGACCGCGGGCACCGCCGGCAGCCTCGCCGCCGGAACCGCCAATCGCTGCTTCTACGACAAGGATTTGGAGGTCATTCCGGATCAGCAGCGCTTCAGCGTGACGGGCGCGGTCAGCCAGCAGATCGGCGACCGCGTGCGGCTGTTCGCCGATGGCTTCTGGTCGCGGCGCGAGGGCACTCTGCCGCTGATCGCCAACATCAACACGGCGGTGCCCAGCACCAACCCCTTCTACGTCGCGCCCCCGGGTGTGACGCCCGGCCTGTGCCCGGCCAGTGCCGGCGTTCCCACTGGCACGCGATGCGTCACCGTCGCCTATTCCTTGTATCCCGAATTCGGCCAGATTCAGCGGCGCTTCTGGAACGAGACGTGGAATGCGGTCGGCGGGGTCGAGGTCGACTTGTTCGGCGATTTCCGCGCCACCGCCTATTATTCGCACGGCGAAAGCGAGGAGGTCGACAATCGTCGGCAAAATGGCGCCAATGCCGCCGCGCTCGCCGCGGCTCTGCGCGACACCAATCCTGCGACGGCGCTCAACGTCTTCGGGGGCACGAACAACCCGGCAACCTACGCGAGGCTGATCGACAATCTGTTCGTCATTACCGGACGCACGCGGCTGGACGTCTTCAACGCGCAGGCCGACGGTACGCTGTTCGCCATACCTGGCGGCAACGTCCGCTTGGCGGTTGGTGGCGAGCACCGTGTCGAATATACCTTCACCGACCTGCAGACTGGTACGTCGGCCGCACCGGTTGCGGTCGGCAGCGCGGGGGAGCGCAACGTCGACGCAGTATTCGGCGAACTGTTCGTGCCGATTGTCGGTGCTACCAACGCGTCGCCCGGACTGGAGCAGCTGTCGCTCAGCGCCGCGCTCCGCTACGAAAAGTACAGCGACTTCGGCAGCACGACCAATCCCAAGATCGGCATCACCTACAAACCGTTCCGCGGCCTGTCGCTGAAGGGCACGTACGGCACCTCGTTCCGCGCCCCGACCTTTACCGAAGTATCGACCGTCGGCGGCGGCGCCGGGCTGTATTTTGATACCTTGCCCGGACCGACCGGCAACCAGATCGGCATCGGCATCGCCGGCGGCAACCCGAACCTGCAGCCCGAAAAGGCGAAGACTTGGTCGTTCACGGTCGAGGCGGCGCCGCCGCAGGTGCCCGGCCTGGTCGCTTCGGTCAGCTATTTCCGTATCGATTATACCGACCAGATCCAGGCGCTGCGCGGCACACCCGGCCTGCTTACCAATCCGATCTATCGGCAGTTCGTCCAGTTCAATCCCAGCGCGGCGACGATCGCCAGCCTGGTGGGCTCGGGCCTGCCGCTCAACGCGGTGATCGATCAGAGCCAGGTCACCTTCATTGCCGATGGGCGCCGCCAGAACCTCGGCACCTCGCTGCTGCGCGGGCTCGACTTCGCGCTCAACTACAATTGGTCGATAAATGATGTGCGGATGGATGCGGGCATCCAGGGCAGTTACATCCTCGACTATCTGTTCGAAGCCGTGCCCGGCTCCGGCCTAATCAGCGTCGTCGATACCTTCGGCTTTACCCAGAAGTTTCGCAGCCAGGCCGATGTCGGCCTGCAATGGGGCGGACTGCGCAGCCGACTGACGTGGAATCATCTAGCCGGCTATTTCAACACCACCGTGACGCCGCGGCAGCGCATCTCGAACTACGACACCTTCGACCTGTCGGTCGGGTTTGAACTGACGCGCAACGTTACGCTCGGTGCCGACGTCCGCAACCTGTTCAACGAAGACCCGCCCTTCGTCGACACGAACTTCGGCTATGATCCGCAAGCGGCCAATCCGATTCCACGGGTGTTTGCGATCACGGCGCAGGTGAAGTTCTGATGCTGCTGATGGCGGCCGCTGCGTGCGCGACTCTCGCTGGCGCCCAGCTGGGCGGTGCGACGATCGTGCGCGCGACGCCGGTTGCCGACGCCGCCGGCTGGATGCCGACGGTCGACCAGCGCGCCTATGCCCCGCTGCCGGTGTCGCGGCCGCTCTGCCGGGTGGAGGCCATGATCGATGGGCGCATCGGGTTCGAGCTCTGGTTGCCGACGGCCTGGAATGGACGGCTGCTCGGTGCCGGGGTCGGGGGCGATGCCGGCATCTACAATTACGTCGACATGAGCCGCCGCGTGGCCGAGGGCTTTGCCACCGTCACGACCGATACCGGGCATAAGGCGACGCAGGCGCGCTGGATGGCCGACTCGCGCGCCCGGGTCGACTACGAACATCGCGCCGTCCACCTGACCGCGCAGGCCGCCAAGGCCATCGTTGCCCGCTTCTACGGCCGGCCCGCGAAGCGGAGCTATTTCACCGGCTGTTCGGGCGGCGGTCGCCAGGCGCTGAAGGAAATGCAGGCCTATCCCGGCGACTATGACGGCGTGATCGCCGGTGCGCCCGGGCCGTATATGCCGCTCGTCTCGGTTCGGATGATGTGGAGCGCGCTGTTGCAGAAGCGTGATCCCGAAGGTGCGCTCGGCGATGCCGACTGGGCACTGTACGAGCGGCACGCCACCGCGGCCTGCGACCGGGCCGATGGTGTCGTCGACGGGATCGTCGAGAACCCGCTGGCCTGCCGCTTTAAGCCTGCGGATCTGGCCTGCAAGCCTGGACAGACGACCGACTGCCTGAACGCCCCCAAGCTGGCCATGCTCGAGCGGATCGTCGCGCCGATGCCTGACGAGCAGGGGCGGCCGATGGACCGCGGGCTGCTGCCCGGCGTCCGCACGCGACCGGGGCCGCCGTCGCCGCTGCTGCGCGCGATGTGGGCCGATGCGGTCTATGACGATCCGCAGTGGAACGAGGACGGGTTCAGGCGAACCGCCGACCTTGCCGCGATCAACCGCGTCATGCCCGGCCTGCGAGCCGACAGCACCCGGATCGCGCCGTTCCTCGCGCGTGGTGGGAAGGCGATCATCTATCAGGGATGGGCCGATCCCTCGGTGATCGCCCGGCCGACGCTCGACTATTATGCCGACCTCGCGCGCGCCAACGGCGGCGTGGAGCGATTGGCGGCGGCGGTGCGCCTGTTCATGGTGCCCGGCATGTATCATTGCAGCGGTGGTCCCGGTGTCGACAGCTTCGGCGCTTCGGGTCAACCGAGCTACCCCGGCGACCCGACGCGCGACATGCTTTGGGCCCTCGTCCGTTGGGTAGAAAAGGGGCACGCGCCCGATCGGATCGTCGGTGCCCGCAACCGAGACGGCCAGCCGGCACTGACGCGGGCACTCTGCGCCGCGCCCAATTCGGCGGTCTTCCGCGGCGGCGACCGGAAGTCCGCCACATCCTATGCCTGCCGCGCGGATCCGCTGCTCCTTCAAGCGCTCAACTCTTGGTGATGCGATGGCGCCGGCTTCAGCGCGGGCGCCGAATTTTCAACAGCGAAGTGATGTTTTTGCCCGCGTCTTTCCGCGGATAGAACGTATCATCTATATAAAAACAGTTGAATTATAGATGTAAATGCCGCACTCTCAATCTGAGATGACCGATAGGTCACCGGAAGGAGGGTCTGTGAGGAGAGGAATCGCAGTCGCGATTGCGGGCGTCGTGGCAGCCGCCGCGGGTGCATCGGTCGCGCAATCGCCCGTGCCGGCCGCGCACACGGTCGAGCGTCACTCCCTTTACGTTCCGGTTCGCGACGGGACCCGTCTGGCGGTCAACGTCTATCGCCGGGCCGGCGAGTCCGGTCCCGTCCCGACCATCTTCGCCTTCACCCCCTATCGCGCGCGCTACCTGAAGGACGGCGCCGTCGCGCAGACCTTCGATCAGGCGATCTTCGGTTTTCCGGCGCTGGTGCAGCAGGGCTATGCCGTCGTCATCGCCGACGTGCGCGGCAAGGGCGCTTCGTTCGGGGCGCGCCGCGGCTTTCTCGACCGGACGGAGGCCAACGACGGCTACGACCTGGTCGGCTGGATTGCACGCCAGCCGTGGTCGAACGGCAAGGTCGGGTTGACCGGCTGCTCCTACCTTGGCGGTACGACGATGCTGATCGCGGGCACGCGACCGCCCGCGGTGCGCGCGGTCTTCACCGCCGCCACCGACCTCGACAAGTACAGCTTCGTCCGTAACGGCGGGGTGACCGCGCAATTCAACACCCGCCCCGACGAGCCGCTGGAAGTCGATGCGGCCAGCGTTCCCGTCGACGCCGATCGCGACGGGGCCCTGCTGAAGCAGGCGGTCTCGCAGCATGCACGCAACACGCCGATGGCCGCGCTGTGGGCTGGCATGCCGTACCGCGACAGCGTGTCGCCGCTGACCGGCACGCGCTTTTGGGAAGAGGTCGGCCCCTACACCCACCTGAAGGCTCTGCGCGACCCGCGGATCGCCTGGTATTTCTGGAACAATTGGGAGGATGAGCCGACCGAGCAGATGATCCTCGCGGCGCGCAACATCCCGGGCAAGCTGATCCTCGGGCCGGGCAGCCATTGCGAGGGGCCGGCCCAATTCGACATCGCCGCCGAACAGCGGCGCTTCTTCGACCGGTATCTGAAGGGGATCGACAACGGCATCGACCGCGAGCCCCGCTATGCCTGGTGGCGGGAGGACGGCGCGGCCGGGGCGATGGTGCGCGCGAACAGGTTGCCGGGTGTGGGTATCCAGCGCACGCCGCTGTTCCTCGCCGCCGACACCGGCGCGTCGCTGCAGGCCCCGCGAGCGGCGGCGACGCGGCGTTTCCGGGTGCGCTACGATGTCGAGACGGGCGAGTATTTTCCCTTCTGGCCGCGCCCGCTGACCGGCTTCGGACCGAGCTGGACGACGCCGCCGCTCGCCGTCCCGGCGCGGTTGCAGGGCTATCCGATCGCCCGGATCCAAACGGCGATCGATCGGCACGACGCGATCCTGTTCGCCTATGTCGAGGACGTCGCGCCTGATGGAAAGGTGCGGGTAATCGCGCACGGCCGGCTGGCCGCGTCGCACCGCAAGCTTTCGACACCGCCCTACGACAAGCTCGATCTGCCCTATCATTCGGGCCTGCGCGCCGATGTCGCGCCGATGACGCCCGGCGTGTCGGCGGAACTCGCCTTCAGCCTGTCGCCGCGCGCCTACACCTTTGGCGCCGGGCACCGCATTCGGGTGACGTTGACCGGCGCCGACCCACGCCAGCGCGACCTGAAGGCGCTGGCCGCTAACCCCGCGCCCGAATTCACGATCATGACCGGCACCGCCGCCGGCTCCCGGATCGACCTGCCGTTCGAGGCGACACCGATATTCCAACGATAAAAACAGGGGAGGACGACTTATGAAGAGCATCCGTACCGCCGCATTGGCCACCACCGGCATGGTCCTGCTTGGCCTGACCCCGCCCGCCTTCGCGCAGCAGACGACGCCGGCCAGCGAACCCGACGTGCAGACGCCCGAAGCTGGCCCCTCGACGATCACGCAGGATCAGGTCGAGGGCGACGTCATCGTGACGGGCAGCCGCGTCCGCGGGGCGGCACCGGTCGGGTCGACGGTGATCGCGCTCGGCCGCGAGGACGTCATCGCCTCGGGCGCGGTGACGACGGACCGCCTCATCAAGCAGATCCCGCAGGTGTTCGACCTAGGCGTCAGCGAGAATTCGCGCGGCCAGTCGGGCGGCAACGGCAACATCACCTATGGCAACAGCGTCAACCTGCGCGGCATCGGCCCCTATGCGACGCTGATCCTGATCGATGGCCACCGCGCGGTAAACAACAGTCGCGCGCTCGACCCGTCGGTCATCCCGACACTCGGCCTGGAGCGGGTGGAGGTCGTGGCCGACGGCGCCTCCGCCATTTACGGCTCGGACGCCGTCGCAGGCGTCGTCAACCTGATCCCCCGTCGCTCGCTGGACGGGGTCGAGGCGTCGGGCCGATACGGCTTCGGCGACGACTTCCACGAATGGCAGGTCGGGGTCGCGGTCGGGCACAAGTGGAGCCAGGGGCAGATCATGCTGGCGTTCGAACATGTCCAGCGCTCGAACCTCAGCGGCGACGACCGCTCGTTCTTTACCTCCGATCAGCGCGCGTCCGGCGGCAACGACTACCGCGTCAACCGCTGCGCGCCTGGCACCATCATCGCCGGTGGCACCACCTATGCCATACCCACCGGCGGACTGACCCAGGCGAACGCGGGCAGCCTGGTCGCCGGCACCGCCAATCTGTGCAACGACCTGATCGGGCAGGACCTGTTTCCGAAGCAGGCGTATGATTCGGCGAACATGACCGTCACCCAGGAATTGGGCGACCGGGTGACACTGTTCGCGGACGGCTTCTTCTCGCGCCGTACCTTCTTCCGCAACCCGGCCTCGCAGAGCGCGACGCTGACGGTGCCGCAGACCAATGCCTTCTTCGTGCGACCGGCCGGGTTCACCGGCACCAGCTATACGATCGCCTACAACTTCATCAACGACCTGCCGATCAACGGCAATCCGGGCAGCGCGGAGAACTGGCAAATCTCGCCGGGCGTGCGCGTCAAGCTGTTCGGCGATTGGGAGGCCGAGGGCATCTACAGCTACGGTCAGGGCGAGGATCAATCCTATACCTATCGCGGGCTGACCACCGCCAATCTCAACGCCGCGCTGGCCAGCAGCAATCCGGCGACGGCGTTCGATCCCTATGGTCTCGGCCGCACGACGGAAGCTACGCGACAGCTGATCAGCAACAGCATCTTCTTCGCCCCAACGCTCAACCATTTTACTGGATACGAGGCGCGCCTGAACGGTACTCTGCTTTCGCTGCCGGGAGGCGACGTGAAGCTGGCCGCGGGCTATGAGGGGCAAGAGATCCTGACCATCCTCGGCTCGGCACGCGGCGTCGTGGGGACGCCGATTGCCTACCGCTATTTCACGCGGCGGGTCGATTCAGGCTATGCCGAAGTCCTCCTGCCGATCTTCGGCAGCGAGAATGCGATCCCCGGCTTCCGCAAGCTCGTGCTGAATGCGGCGGTCCGCTACGACAAGTATAGCGACGTCGGCAAGACGACGAATCCGAAGTTCGGCGTCAACTGGACCCCGGTCGATGGGCTGACCCTGCGCGGCAGCTACGGCACGTCGTTCCGCGCGCCGCTCATCTCGCAGATCTACGGCAATTCGAACAATCTGTTCGTCCAGACCTACCAGAACCCCGGCGGCTCGCCGATCGTCGGCGTCGCGCTTTCGGGGCAGAACCTGGGGCTGCGGCCGGAGGAGGCGACGACGTGGTCGGTGGGCGGCGACCTCGACATCGGCAGCCGGCTGCGGCTCAGCCTGACCTATTTCAACGTCGAATACACAAACCAGGTCGAGGCCTATCTGTCCGACCTCGCCATCCTGTCGCGCGAACAATCGTTCGCCGGCCTGGGCATCATCACCCGCGGGGCTGACGCCGCGACCCGCGTCCAGCAGCTGATCGCCTCGGGCATCGGCGTCGTCGGCGCGCTGCCGACCAACGTCACGCTGTTCGTCGACGGCCGAAACAACAACCTTGGCAAGTCGCTGACGGAAGGGATCGACTTCGTTGCCAATTACACGCTGCCGACTGACAATTTCGGCCGGTTCCAGATCAATCTCAGCGGCACCTACCTGACCCGCTACGAAGTCGCGATCACAGAGAATGCTGCGCTGATCGATCGTCGCAACACGATCTTCTTCCCGCTGAAATTCAAGGCGCGCGGGGCGATCGCGTGGGATCTCGATCCGGTTCGCCTCCAGGTCCAGGCGACGCATGTCGGCGGTTATACGAACAATGCCGTGACCGTGCCGCAGCAGGTCAAGAGCTATACGCCGGTCGACCTGAGCATTGCCTGGGATCTGGGTGGCAGCAACAAGCGCGGGATCTTGGGCGGGCTGACGCTGGGGGCAGAGGTCCGCAACCTGTTCGACCTGCAGCCGCCGTTCGTCAATCTGGCGCCATCGGGCAACGGCAGCGGCGGCTATGACGCGACCGCCGCCAATCCCATCGGCCGGCAGTTCGCCGTGTCGCTGCGGGCGAAGTTCTGACGCGTCATCGGTGGGGAGCGGCCGGCCGGTCGCTCCCTACCAAATGCTCAGCGTCGTGCGCGGTATCGGGTGACGTCGCCGTCGAGGAAATCTTCGATCCGCCGATCGATCTCGGCAGCGTCGCTGGCTTCGCGGTTGTAGTTGTCCAGATCCAGCGCGAGCACCGGCACGCCGGCCCGGCGCAGCGCGCGCAGCACGAACGGGTCGGCATCCGACAGCGCAATCGCACCGTCGACCGCGTGGCTCTCCGCCTCGCGCACATGCCAGGCACCGGCCCAGGTCGGCATGCGCAATTCGTCGCCCATGGTGACGAACCGGGCAGCCAGCGCGCGCATCGGGTCCTGCCCCGGTGCGGACCGGCGGATGTAGCCGTCGGCGGCGAGCGCCAGGTACATCGACCACACGAAGACCGCGCCGTGGCTCTCCTCCCAGCGCTGGTAGAAGCCCATGTCGCTCCACATGCCGCGACCCACCCACATCAGCCGCAGGCGCTCATTCGGGCACGCCGCCTCGCCGGCCGTGTGCCGCGCCGCCACCTCGTCGTGGAATGCCTTGGCGGCGTCGCGCGCCCACATCGTTCCGCGGTGCCACTGTGGCACCATCGTCGCCGGCATCGTGTCGCTGATCGACACCGGAGCGGGGTGCGCGCGCGCGATCAGGTCGCGGGTGCGGCGGTAATAGTCCTCCTGCTCGTTAACCAGGTCGAGGATCTCCACGAACCGTTCGGGGTCGAAGCGGCGATCGCTGACCGCCTCGATCCGCTCGATCAGGGCGCGCAGCTCGGCGACCATCAGGTCGATCCGCTCGGGCTCCAGCGTCGTATCCCAGCGGTCCTGCAGGCTGTCCCACCAGTCGATGGGAAAGTCGATGCGCGATTCGACGCTGCGCTCGAACAGGAATAGGTCAGCACCGGTCTCGCGCGCCCAATGGTCGAAGATCCGCGGCGTCGCATCGGTGCCGAGCACGGCCTGGACGAAACTCGGCCGCGGCAGGCCGCCCCACGGCGCTTGGCTGGCGTCGGTGTCGAACGCGGCGGCGATGCCTTGCGCGCTATAGGCCTCGGTATCGCTCGGATAGCCATGTTCGGCCAGCAGCGCGAAGTAGCGGCCCGACTGCTGCTTCGCCGCTGCGATCGACGCCCACCATTGGTTGACGACGAACGGCACGCCCATCGCGCGCAGCACCTCCTGCGGAGAGTTGGCGTTGACGACCGCGAGTGGTGCCCCGGCGGCGACCTCAGCGCGGACCTGCTGGAACCATTCGCGCTGATAAGTGCCGAAGCTCGCGAGCGACGCGAGCGACTTGCGGCTGCGGCGGCCCGATGGCGGCGGGGCGGGGCGGGACGTGGCGGGCAGCGCGACCGCCGGCGGCGCCGTGCCGACACGCTCGACCGTGAACCCCTGGGCAGCAAGCTCCCGCGCGAAATAGCCGGCATCCCACGCCGCTGCCTCGTCGCCAGCAGACTCCACAATGATGGCATGCCGAACGTCAAGCGCGCGCATCCGGGCCACCACCTGCGCCAGGCGATCAGGCGCGCGCAATAGCATCCGGGGGCTCAGCCGCGCCGGATCGGCAAGGGCGTCGAAGGTGGCAGGACTGTCGGCCCAGCGGTCGACAAACGGATCGCCCCAATCCTGGTCATCGCCGACTGCGACCAAGCCGCGCGCCGTCAGGTCACGCTGGCGAGCGGTCGAATACTGCGGCGATCCTATGACGAAGACGGTCGTGCCCGCCGCCATGTCGTCGCGACGCACTGCATCGACCAGCGTGGTCCATCGCTCGGGCTCTAGCGCACAAGCGGCACCGATGGCGGCGATTCGCGCGATGCCGGTGAGCCCATCCAGCAGAGCGGGACGGACGCGTTCGATCGCCGCTCGATCGGCCAGCCCGTCGATTCCGCGCCGTCCGCCAATGCGCTCGAGCCAGGCGTCCAGCTGATCGAGCCGCGCGCGGTTGTACGTCCGGCTCGACGCGCGCGGCAGATGCGCCAGATCGAGCATATGGATCGGCCGATCCTGCATCTCTCCGTTGCGGATCAGATCGCGGATCGTCGCGAACAGCTGCGGCAGGTCGCTGTCGGCATGAGTGAAGACCAGCGGATCGCCGCTCGTGTCCGCGGCGATCTGCTGCAGTAGCGACCGGCCGCGCTGGCTGAGTACACCGCCCCCGACCAGCGCATCGGCCTGCGGCGTCGCGCCCGGCCGCGGCACCATGCGCACCGGGGTCAGCCCGCTCGCCCGGATCAGCGCATAGGGTGCATCCTGCCCGAGCACGCGAACCACGCGCCGGCCACCCGCGCGCAGGGTCTCGGCGACGGCGCCGGGATCGTCGCAGGCGGCGATGAGTCGAGCGAGGGCCGCGGCCGCATCCGCCATCAGATCACTCCACGTGCGCGCAGGTCGTCGATCCGGTCGGGCGAATAGCCCAGCGTGTCGACCAGCACGCGATCGTTATGCTCACCGATGCGGATCGGCAGCACATCGTCGAACCCGGTATCGGCATCGGAAAAGACGATCGGGACGCCCGCCGTCCGCAGGTCGATGTCGGCTTCGTAGGACGGGTGCGCGACCGGAACCGCCTCGCGCCGCTCGATCACGCGGCGGTCTAGCAGAGCCTCGTCGGGATGCCGCACCGGTGCCACCGGAACGCCCTCGGCCTCCAGTGCCGCGACCGCATCGACGACCGACAGGCCGCACGACCATGCGGTGATGTTCGCCTCCAACAGCGCGGCATTGGCCACACGCGCGTCGCGGGTGGCGAAGCGGGGGTCGTCGGCGAAGTCGGGGCGCTTCATCGCGCGGAAGAGGCCCTGGGCCAGCTTCTCGTGCACCGCGACGAGCGCGATGAAGCCGTCGCGACATTCGAACACGCCGAACGGCGACAGGCGTTGCACCGTCAGCCCAGTCCTGGCCTGCATGCCCGCCGCCGCCATCGCCGACCAATTCTCGATCGCGACGAAGCTGGTCAGCGCGCCCAGCATCGACACGTCGATATGCTGGCCGACCCCGGTGCGGTGGCGCTGTTCCAGCGCCGACAAAATCCCGATGACCGAGAACACGGGCGCCAGCATGTCGGCGATCGGGATGCCGATCCGCACCGGCGGCGCATCGGCCTCGCCGCTCGCATACATCGCGCCCGACAGCGCCTGAATGATGATATCCATTGCCTTGCCGCCCTCGGGCGCGGTCGCGCCGAAGCCGGATAGCGAGCAATAGATGATGCGCGGGTTGGCTGCTTTGGCCGCGGCATAGCCGATGCCCAGACGATCGGCGGTGCCGGCGGTGAAATTCTCGACGACGATATCGGCGCTGCGCACGAGATCGAGGAAGACGTCGGTCGCCCCCGGTGCTTTCAGGTTTAGCGACACGCCCAGCTTGCCGCGTGCGCGCGTCAGGTGGGAGACCGACAGGTCGTCGTCATGCACCTTTTCGACCGAGATGCCGTCGCGGCCGACATAGGGGCTGTTGTCGCGCGCCAGATCGCCGCCGCGCGGATCCTCGACCTTGATGACCTCCGCGCCCAGTCCGGCCAGCAGCAGCGTCGCATAGGGGCCAGCCAGCGCCCGCGTCAGGTCGATTACGCGCAGGCCCTCCAGCGGACGTTGGCGGTGCGGTTCGGTCACGACAGTGTTCCTTCGAGGGCGGCGATCTGGGACTCGGAATAGCCGAGTGCGGCAAGGACGGTGCGGGTGTCGGCGCCGGGTGCGGAGGCAGCGCGGGCAGGGGCGGCGTCCCCCAGCCGCACGGGGCTGCCGATCTGGCGGGCGGTACCGCCGCCGGGTAGTGCGACATCGATCGCCATGCCGCGCGCCACGTTGTGCGGATCATCGAGCGCTTCGGCGATGGTCAGGATTGGCGCATACTGCGTGTCGGCGCGCTCGAAGATGCCGAGCCATTCGTCGCGCGGCCGGGTTGCGATGCGCTCGGCGATGCGCGCCTTCATCTCGGCCCAACCGGCGCGGTCCATCTGGCGGTCGGCCAGCTCGGACAGGCCGATCGCCTCGACGAACAGCCGCCAGTAGCGCGGCTCCATGTCGGTCGTCACGACATACAGATCGTCCGCCGTCCGCCAGATGCCGCTGTCAGCCCGGTGCATCCCCTTGGGCGGCGCTTGCGACAGGTCGACATTGCGCGAGATGACGTTGGCGATCAGCGGCAGCGAAGCATCGGACATCGCGATATCGACATGCTGGCCGTGTCCCGACGTCGTGCGGGCGAGCAGTGCGGCGAGGATGCCGATCACTGCATTCGATCCGCTCAGCAGGTCGGCAACCGGCACGCCGGGGAAGGCGGGGCGTTCGGGGTCTTCACCCATTCGCGATAGAGCCCCGGCGATCGCCAGCGCGACCGGATCATGCCCGGGGCGGCGCGCATAGGGGCCGGTCTGACCGCACAGCGTGACCGAACAGTAGACGAGCCGCGGGTTCAGCGCCGCCATTTCGGGCCAGCCATAGCCCATGTCGGCCATCACGCCGGGTCGGTAATCCTCGACCAGAATGTCGGCACCGGCAATCAGTTGGTGGATCGCCGCGCGTCCGTCGTCGCTGCCGGGGTCGATCAGGACACTCTTCTTGCCGCGGGCGAAGACGTCGCAGGCGCGCAGCCGGGCGTTCTCCTCCTCCGACAATTTGTCCCAGCCGAACACCTTGCGCTGCTTGGCCAGCTCGCGCGGGTTCTCGATACGGATCACCTCGGCGCCGAGCTCGGCAAGCAACCACGTGCAATAGGGACCGGGCAGGAATTTGCTGAAATCGACGACGGTCAGCCCGCTAAGCGCGCTCATGCGGCGTCTCCGAGCGACGACACCCACAAGGGCCCCGGCAGCGTCACGCCATCGACGTCGCGCCAGAGGCCGCGCGCGCGCAGATGCGCGCTCTCCAGCGCATCCTCCGGCGTGTCGATCCAAGACAGCCCCAAGCCGGTTTCGGTCGACAGGCGGCCTAACTCGGCGCGCGTGTGACGCAGGAAGAACGCCTCGACGATCGTCTCCCACTCCAGCAACGTCTCACGCGGCACGTCGGCGACGAGCACCGCGTCCCAATCGACCGAGCCGAGCGGCCCGGCGGAGTCTCCCAGCGCCTTGACCATGGCGCGCATCATCGGCGGATTGTCGACCAGCGCCCAGGTTACCCACCCATCCGCACAGGGCCAGATCTGGCGGACACCCGATTTCCCGCGGATCAGCAAATTGCCCGTCCGTCCGCCGACGCGCCCCGTCCAGCCATAGGTCAGCGGCTCGCGATAATTGGCGAGCACCGCCGCCTGATAGGCCGAAACCTCGACCAGTTGCCCGCGTCCCGTGGAGGCCCGGGCGTTCAGGGCGGTCAGCGCACCGATCACCGCCTGGATGCCGCCAAGCGCATAGGCCTGCCGTCCCGGCAGCGTCAGCGGTGCGCGGTCGGGGTCGCCGACGATGGTCATCAGCCCCGATCGCGCCATCAGCGTCAGGTCGGTTTCCGGACGGTCGTCGTTCGGCCCGCCGGGCAGGAAAGGCGCGACAACGACGTCGATCAGCGCGGGATTGGCCGCGGCGAGCACGTCATGATCGCGACCGGGGTTGCGGAACAGGATGTCGGCGCGGACGAGCAGGGCGTCGGCTTCCGCCGCCGACACCGGTCGGCTGCCATGCGTCCAGGCGGGCGTGCCCGGCACCGGCCGGACGACATCGGCGCCAAGCTCGGCGAGCATCCGACCGGCCATCTCGCCAAGACCCGTCGTCAGATCGACGACGACCAAGTGGGACAACATGCCGGTCATGCGAGAGTTCCGCTTTCGATCAAAGCGCGGACGTCGTCGGCGTCCATTCCCAGCAGATCGACGAAAACGGCATGGTTGTGCTCGCCGAGGTTGGGCGGCGGGCCTACCGCGATCGTGCTCTGCGAAAAGCGCAGCGGCGGTGCCGGCATATCGCAGGCGCCGAGTTTCGTGTGGACGATTGGCTGGAAATGGCCACGCGCGATCAGTTCGGGATCGGTAAAGACATCGCGTCCGTCGGCGACCGGCTCGGCCGGGATGCCGGCGGCGGACAGGCGGTCGGCCAGCACATGCTTGTCCTGCCCGCGCGTCCATGCCGACAGCGCGGCGTCAAGCGCATCCTCCGCGCCCTTGCGCCCGGCGAGCGTCGCGAAGCGGGGATCGTCGATCGCCGCCAGCTCGGCCAGCCGCGCCCAGTCGGCATCGTCGCGGACCGCGATTGCCACCCATTGGTCGTGCCCGCGCGCCGGAAAGGCCCCGTGCGGCGCCATCCCTGCGTCGCGATTGCCGGGCTTCTGCAACAGGCCGGCCTGACGCTCGGCGAAGACATCGGCCATGACATGGACCAGCGGCTCGACCTGGCTGATATCGATATGCTGTCCCTCGCCGGTCCTACGGCGATGCTCGAGCGCGGCAAGTATCGCGACGGTCGCGAACATCGGCGCGACGACGTCGCCGTACGCGAACGGCGGCATGTGCGGCCCGCGATCGTCCCAGCCGGACAGCGCCGCCATCCCCGACAGCGCGCCGGCCGAATTGCCATAGCCGCGCATCGTACCCAGCGGCCCGGAACGACCGGCGACGCTGACGCTGACCTGGATGATGTCGGGCCTGATCGCGCGCAGCGTGTCGTACGACAGGCCGATGCGGTCCATATAGCCGTGGCTGAAATTCTCGACGACGATGTCGGCCCAGGCGACCAGCCGCTTGGCAACCTCGACCCCGCGCGGATCGCCCAGGTTGATCGTCACGGCCTGCTTGCTGGTATTGGTGATCGCGAAGAAGGTCGACGCATCCGGATCGCGCTTGCCGCCGGCGAACGGCGGGCTCAGCCGACCGAGGTCCAGGCGCTTGCGCGATTCGATCTTGATGACGGTGGCGCCCAGATCGGCGAGGTCCTTGGTGGCGCGCGGACCGGCGCCGACCCAGGAGAAGTCGGCGACCTTCACGCCGGCGAGCGGGGCGCTCATCGCGCATCCTCCTTCGAACATCGGATGGGACCGGCCGCGATCAGGCGCTGTGCGGCGTCGTAGATCGGGAGCGCGTCGATGCCGACGGATCGCAGACGCACGGCCTGCGCGCGGGCGTCCTTGTTATACAGCACGTCGAACGCGCGCTGTTCCTGCGGCGGCAGGGCGTAGAAGCGGATGCCTTCGCGCCTGCCATAGTCGACGCCGGCGGCCTCCGCCTTCAGCAACTGCGTGTTTAGCGCGCCCTCCCACACCGGCTTGCCCGCGGTCAGCACCGCCTGCAGGTCGGCCGGCAGGCGGCGCCACGCGCGATCGGACATCGCGCGGGCCGGGTAGGCGCCGCGGCTGAAGCGCAGCGCGGTGAAGTGCCGAGCGACTTCGGCGAAATGTAGGCTGCGGATGGTATCCGCGGGCGCGACGACGCCGTCGATGACGCCCTTGGCGAGTGCCGAATAGACCTCGCCCATCGGCATGTTCACCGGATCGGCGCCAAGCTGTTTTAGAATGTCGATTGCGTCGCTCTGTGCGCGCAGCCGCAGCCCTCGCAGGTCCGCCAGGGTGCGGACCGGGCGGGTGCGCGTCAGGATGCCGGGAAAGTTTCCGCCCTGTACCGCCAGCACATGCAGCCCTTCGGTCTCGCGACCGAACTGCGGGAAGCGCGCGGCGAGGCAGTCGTAGACCGCGACCTGATCCGGAATGTCGCGAATGCCGCCGTAGAAGGCCGCCTGACCGCGCAGCAGATGTGCGCCGCCGCGCGAATAGATCGGTGTGATCAGGCCGATGTCGGCGATGCCGTGGCGGATTTCCTCCATGCTCATGTCCGACGACAGCAGCGCGCCCGACCAATAGGGCCGGAACGCGATCCGACCTCCGCTTTTGTCGGTCACCCAGCGCATCCACTCCTGGTCCGCCAGACCGAACGGATGACTTGGCGGATAGGGGCTGGCGTAGGTCAGCACATAGTCGGCGGTCGGCGCCGGTGCGGCGGAGCAGCCGGCCAGCAGCAGGGCAGCGAGGATCGGGAGAATACGCATCAGCCGGCGGTCACGCTGGGAAGCCACAGCGTGACCAGCGGGAAGGCGATCAGCATGGCGAGGTGGACGAAATCGGCGACTAGGAACGGCACGATGCCGCGGAAGATGGCGCCGAGCGGGATATCCTTCCCGATCGCCTGGATGACATAGACGTTCAGGCCGAGCGGCGGATGGACGAAGCCGATCTCCATCGTGCGGACCAAGAAGATGCCGAACCAGATTGGGCTGTAGCCGAGCTCGATCGCGATCGGCAGGAAGATGGGCGTCGTCAGCAGCATCAACGCAAGGCCGTCGAGGAACGAGCCGAGCACGAGCAGTAGCACCGCCATCGCGATGATCGCGACCGTGGGGCTCGCGTGCAGGTCGCGCACCGTCTGCGACATCAGGTCGGCGATGCCGGTCACGCTGATGAACGTCGCGAACAGGATCGCGCCGAAGATGATCAGATAGATCATCCCTGTCGTCGACAGCGTCTTGGCAAAGGCCTCGCCGATCGCCGCACGGTTGAAGGCACCGCGCACCGCGCACAGCAGGAAGGCGGCGACGACCCCGACCGAAGCGGCCTCGGTCGGCGTGAACCAGCCGATCATCAGCCCGCCGATGACGAAGACGACCAGCGCGATGACGTCGGCGATCCCGAGCAGCCCGCGCATCCGATATGCCCATGGCACTCGCTGCGACGGCGGGCCGAGGTCCGGGCGCAGCGCGCACAGGATCGCAATGGCGATCATGTAGAACAGTGCCTGGGTGAACCCCGGCACGACCGCGGCGACGAACAGCTTGCCGATCGACTGTTCGGCGATGATGCCGAACACGATCAGCGCTCCCGACGGCGGGATCAGCGCCCCCAGCGTGCCCCCCGCGGCCAGTGCGCCGGCGGCGAAGCCGGGATTGTAGCCAGCGCGCCGCATCTCCGGCAGCGCGGCCGAACCGACCGTCGCCACCGTCGCCAGGCTGGAACCGCTGATCGCGCCGAACCCGGCACAGCCCGCGATCGACGCCAGCCCCAGCCCGCCGCGGCGATGCCCGACAAAGCGCGCCGCCACGTCGAAAAAGTCCCGGCTGGCGCCCGCCGCGAAGCACAAATGCGCCATCAGCAGGAACAGCGGCAGCACGCCGAGTTCGTATTTCGTCGCGACCTCGAACACGACGACGCCCGCCTTCGCCAGCGCCGCTTCGGGGGAGATCATGACCGCGATGCCGACGATACCGGTCAGCGCCAGGCTGACGCCAATCGGCACGCCCAGCGTCAGCAGGACGAGCAGCCCCAGGATGCCGGTCAGGCCGATCAGCTCAGGCGTCATGCGACGCTCCGGTCACCGCGTGCCGGACGAAGATGCCGGCCACCAGCAGTAGCGCGACGACCATCAGCAGTCGCAGCCAGCGCAAAGGGACGTGCAGCAGTTCCGACCGCTCGAACCCGCCCCACAGGTCAACCAGCAGCAGGATGGATCCCGCCGCCAGCAATCCGACGGTGACCGCCGCCAGCACGTTGGCCAGGGTAGCGAACCTCAGGCGCCAGGCCGGGCGCAGGCGCTCGGTCAGGATGTGGACCGCGGCATGGCCACGCGCCAGCGTCACGCTGACCATCGCCGACGTGGCGATCAGGACGATGGCGGTCTGCACGATCTCGATCGCGCCAAGCAGCGGAAAGCCGGTGTGCCGCCCCAGAACGGCGATGCCGTCCGCTGCCATTGCCAGCAGCAGGCCGATCACGCCGATCGCAAAGGCGATCCTGCCTGCCGGGCCGGTTGGGCGGGCCGCAGGCGCTTCGTCAGCCTGCGCCGGCGCAGCATCGACGATTGCGTCGGACACGACCCCTCCGTTTCGATTGACAGCCTGCGAACCGGACCGTCTATTACTCTTGTTCGACAAAACAGTAGATAAAATCAACAATCTGTCAACAACTTCATTTTCACGGGAAGCGGGGCGAGTGGCGGGGCAAAACGAAGACAGCAAAGCAGGCAACGGTGACGCACCCGGTCGGCTTCGGCTCGGACGGCTTGGCGATTATGTCGGCTTTCGCATGCGCCGCGTGCAGAACCAGCTGTCGGCGGGCTTCGCGGCGGCGACGACGGGCTATGGTATCAGGGCCGGTCTGTTTTCATCGCTCGCGCTGATCGAAGCCAATCCCGGCATCTCGCAGCAGGAGCTGTCGAGCACGGTTGGCCTCGACAAATCTATCACGGTGCAGATTGTCGACGACCTCGAACGCCGGGGGTGGGCACGGCGGACGCGCTCCACCGTCGACCGCCGCCGTCATTCACTGACGATCGAGCCTGCAGGCGAAAAGGTCCTCGACGAATTGTTCGCGATCATGCTCGACGTCGAGGCCGAAGTGCTGGCGCAGCTGAGTGCGGAGGAGCGCCCGCTGTTCGATGCGGCGTTGGACCGTATGTACGACGTCTTTCACCGCTGACGGGCAGGTTGGTGCGATAGACGCGGCGTAAATTCAACTATATACCTTCGGTTCTATGTAGCAGGGCCGGGCCTATAGGGTGTATGGTGATGGCAGGATCAAGCGACGACATCGGAGTCGTGAGCCAACGCATCGGCTATAATCTTCGCCGCGCCGCCGCGGTCTTTTCCGCCGAATTCACGCATGCGGTCGAGGGGACCGGGATGCGGCAGATCCTGGTCGGCATCCTTTCAGTCGTTGCAGCGAACCCGGGGGTCAATCAAGGCACCGCCGGTCGGCTGCTCGGTATCAAGCCGGCGAACATGGTCGCGTTCATCACCGAACTCACCGACGCCGGACTGATCATGCGCGACATCGATCCGATCGATCGCCGCGCTTTCACGCTGACCGTCACGCCGCGCGGCGCTGCCCTGCTCGACGATTGCTCGCAGCGGCTGGACTCGCATGAGGACGAACTGCTCACCGGCTTCACCGATTTCGAGAAGGCGACCTTCCTCGACTTTCTCAGCCGCGTCACTCGATCCGCGGGCCCCGTCAGACCAAAAGCCCCGGCCGTCAGGGGAGGGCCTGTAAGGCCATGCGATACCTCGTCCGCGCAATCCAGATAGCACTTTTCGCCACATCAATTCATCGCCGGAAGTGATCCAAGGATAGTGTCAGGCGGAATGCAACTCGACTGGACATAGGCCGCCAACTCGACGTTCACTTGGCCGATCGCGCTGTCTTACGACTGTCAGCGCTTCGAATTTGCGAGGACTATCTTCGATCCGGTCGAATAGGCTGTTATCTGCCCGCCGCCGGTTTGACCGGATACCAGGCAGGCACCCGGTCGCCTGTTTACTTCTTGCGAGCACGCTTGGGGGCGGCTGCGGCTTCGACATCCTCTTCTTCATCTGGCTGGTCTTCGCCGGCGTCCGTCAGTGCCTAGCCATGAGCTTTCAGCTTTTCCTGCGACTTATCCGCCTTGTCGGCGATTTTGGACGTGGCAGCGCCAAGATGGTGCAGCAAGGCGTGGACCCGGTCAGCGTCTGGCGTATCCTTTTCGAGCTGCTTGCGCAGCGAGGCAAGATCACGAAGGATGCCCTTCGCTCCCGAAACATCCACGTCGGCCAGAGCGGCTTCCCAATCCTCGACCATGTTTGCGCCCTTCGACGCGGAGCGACGCGCTTTTAACAAAGCGGTTCGTGTTGACTGACAGCCCGCCGGTCTGCGGCGTTTATTGACGAAGGCTATCCGGAACCACGCCACCATTTTCAGAAAGCTTATTCATCACCGCCTTATGGAGTGCGATGTTCTGCTCCGCGCTTCCATCCTCACCAACATGCACGTTCAGCTCTTCGGCCAACTCCTTGCGATCTGCGAGACTCGAGTCGAGATCAAGCAGCTTCAAGAGGTCGACGATGGACGTCTGGTAATTCCCGCCGCCGTTCTTCATCGCCGCCATTTCCGATAGGACGGCGCCAACATCTACGCCGGGCGTCGCGGCCGGAGCAGCCTGCGGAACGGGAGTTACTTCTGAAGCGGGGGCGGCCGGAACCGGCGTCGGCTGCGGCATCTGCTGCGTCGAGGCCGTCGGCGCTGACGCCGGCTCGGTTTGCTTATGCCGGAAAATCTTGTCCATGATATTTCCGAAGATACCCATTGCGCCTGTCCCTGAGTAGCAGCCGCACCGCTGCGGCAGGCTATGTAACGAAGCGGGCGCGCATTCGTGTCCCTGCGGGGAACAGGGACCGCGCGCATACGCTGTAGCCGTATCACCGCGCGCAGAGGAAATTTGCCATGACCATCAGGACGACAATCATCACTGCGACCGCTTTCCTAGCACTGTCAGCGTGCGGCAAGGGGGCGGACACCACGGCGACGAATACGGCTGTGCAAACTGCCAACACATCAGAAGTTGCCCTACCGCCCGCCGCCCCGGCAATGACAGCGGCGCAAAGCTTTGCTAACGCGGCTGCCGCCAGCGACGCCTTCGAAATCGCAACGTCGCAATTGGCGCTGTCGAAGAGCGCGTCGGCATCTATCAAATCCTTCGCGCAGAAGATGATCGACGGTCACACCGCCTCAACCGCAAAGCTCAAGACCGCGGCGGCCGAAGCGTCACCAGCCGTTACGCCCGATCCGACGCTGACCGCGGAGCAGCAACAGACGCTGAACCAGATGAAGGCGCTGAACGGGTCGGCCTTCGATCAGGGCTATATTGCTGCGCAGGCGTCGGGCCACCAACGAACGCTGGATGTACTGAGAGCCTATGCAGCCTCGGGCGACACGCCCTCGCTCAAGGCATTTGCAGCGGATCTAGTGCCAACCGTCACGGCGCATCTGAACACCGCGAAAGGACTGACGGCGTAAGCACTAATCGATCAAGCGAGGCATTCTCCCGGGCCCTGATCCGGACAGGATGCCTCGCCGCCGCAGCTCGCGGGCGCCGATCAGCGGCAATCCTGGAATGGGCACTGTCAGACAAAATGCACCGCCCGTTAGGGTAGGGGTTATAGGGCGATGCGATGCCTCGCCCAAAGCGATCGTCCTCCACGTCCCCCGACCGTATCGCCATGACCGTGACGTGACGCCGCCCGATCGTCGCAGAAACCAGCGGGCGGGCTGCTGACAACCGTCGCGCGTTGGTAGTAAGACTCCGTCATGGCGGGCATCGACGCGGTTTGCCGTGAACGGCGGGTGGATCGAGCATGCGATACGCAGTGATGGCTCTGCTGGCTATGGTCGCCTCAGCGACGACGGAGCGATCGGCACCGTTCGTGGATCCGCTCAGCGTTACCGCCGCCGTCGCGGATCGGTCGGACAAGCAGACCGCAAGCGATGCGAGGCGTCTTGCGGCGATTCCGACCGCGGCATGGTTTACCGATGGTACCCCGGCCGAGGTCGAAGCGCGTGTGCGATCGCTGGTGACGCGGGCGGCGGCGGCCGGGGCGATACCGGTGCTGGTCGCCTACAACATCCCGTTCCGTGACTGCGCGCTTTATTCGGCGGGCGGCGCCGCAAGCGGGGCGCAGTATCTGGCGTGGATCAAGGGGTTCGCTGCGGGGATCGGCGATCGGCCGGCGATCGTCGTGCTCGAACCCGACGGACTGGGTGTCGTTCCGTGGATGCGCCGGCTCGATGGCGGGCTGGAGGGGTGTCGTCCGATGGGTCTCGATCCTGCTGCTGCCACGGAGCGTTTCGAGCAGGTTCGCGCGGCCGTGGCGGTGCTGGCGGCACTGCCGCGCGCGCGCATCTATCTGGACGGGACGACCAGCAGCTGGCTGGCGCCGGGCGAAATCGCCGCGCGACTGGTTCGGGCGGATGTCGGCCGGGTCGCGGGCTTTTTCCTCAACGTCTCCAATTTCGAGTCGGACGCTCGCTTGGCGGCTTATGCACGTGCGGTCAGCGACTGCATCGCGCTGATATCACGCGCGGGTATCGCACCGCAGCGGTGTCCGGCGGCGGAAGCGACCACCGTGCGGACCCTGCGCGCCTATGACCGACTGTTCGCCGACGCTGGGCTGCGTCGCGATCCCGCGCACCAGAAGCACGCCATCCTCGACACGAGCCGCAACGGGCGCGGCAGCTGGGTGCCGCCCGCCGGAAAATATGCCGATGCCGAAGTCTGGTGCAATCCGCCAGGCCGCGGACTCGGTCGGCGGCCGACGCTGAAGAGTGACGACCCCTATGTCGACGCCTATCTTTGGATCAAGATTCCCGGTGAATCCGATGGCGAGTGCCGCCGCGGCGGGGCCGGGCTCGAGGACCCCGAGCGTGGCGTGCGCCTGCCGCCGGCCGGGCATTGGTACCCCGAGGCCGCACGCGAACTGATCCGCAACGCCGTTCCGCCGCTCAAGCGATAGCGGGCGGTGGTGTGACCGAGGCGCGGACGATCAGTTGATGCGGATGGTCACGGCGCCCTGCGTCTGCGCCATCCCCCACCGCCGCGATCAGTCGGTCGGCGGCATCCCAGGCCATTTCGCGTACCGGCTGATGAATCGTCGTCAGCCGCGGCCAGGCGGTGCGCGACACGTCGGAATCGTCGAACCCGACGATCGACACGTCGTGCGGCACCTGTAGCCCCAAGTCGCGCGCGGCGGCGATCGCGCCGACCGCCATGTCGTCGTTCTGCGCCAGGATCGCGGTCGGGCGGGTAGAGTGCCGTAACATGTCGAGCGCCGCCGCATAGCCGGTCTCATAGGTATAGTCGCCTGCCACCATCAGCGCGTCGTCCACCGTAACGCCGGCATCGAAAAAGGCGCGGCGATAGCCCTCGGTCCGCTGGTGGCTGGAGACGTGCGACGGATCCCCCAGGATCACGCCGATGCGGCGATGTCCCTGTTCCAGGACATGCGCCGCGATCGTCCTCGCCGCGGCGACCTCGTCCATCGTCACCACGATCCCGCGATCTAGCATGCTGTGCGGGGTGATGCGGGCATAGGGCAGCTTCTGCCGGTCCAGTAGGTCGAGCACGATCGGCTGGTCGCACGCCGGGGGCGCGAGCAGCACGCCGTCCAGTCCCGCGCGCAGCAGGAAGGTGCCGAGATCCGCCGGTCGGCTGGCGACATGGCCAAACGACAGCACGACCAGGCGATAGCGTTCGTTCTCCAGCCGCTCCAGCGCGCCGTTCTGCAGGTCGACGACATAGCTGGGGCTGGGCCGCTCGTAGGTCAGCCCGATCAGGTAGCTGCGCTTCGCGATCAGGCTCTGCGCGGCGATATTGGGGTGATAGTCGAGCCGGACCGCCGCGTCCTTCACCGCGCGGCGCACCGTGTCGCTGACGTGCGGTTCGTCGTTCAGCGCGCGCGACACCGTCTTGATCGAAACCCCGGCCAGCCGCGCGATATCGACGATGGTCGTCCGTTTCGAGATGGCGTCCCCCAGCTACAACCTTGCGTGCGCTTCCACCTCTAACAACCGGGTTGACTAAAGTCGACCGACGTCGGTAAACGTTGTCAGACGAACGGTAAACGTTGTCGGTGTGTAAGGGGAGAGGTCGGTTGGCGCGTCGGAAAATCTTGTCACTACGCGTGTCCCTCCTCTTCGGTCTGTCGCTGAGCGGCCTCGCCGCCATCCCCATCGCCAACGCACAGGACGCGACGCCGGCCGGCTGGCCCGCACGAGTCCTGTCGATTGCCGCCGATCCCAAGCTGGAAGCGCAGATCGACACACTGATCGCCGCCATGTCGCTGGAGCAGAAGGTTGGCCAGATCGTCCAGGGCGACATCGCCAGCGTGACGCCCGACGACGTGTATCGCTATCACCTGGGTTCGGTCCTGAACGGCGGCAATTCTGATCCGGGCGGGCGATACAACGCGCCGGCGAAGGACTGGCTGGCGGCGGCCGATGCCTATTACGCCGCGTCGATGAAGCCCAACGGCAAGCTGCCGCGCATCCCCGTGATGTGGGGATCGGACGCGGTCCACGGCCACAACAATGTTGTCGGCGCCACGCTGTTTCCGCACAACATCGCCTTGGGCGCGACGCGCAATCCCGAGCTGTTGCGCCGCATCGGCGAAGTCACCGCGATCGAGATGCGCGTGACCGGGCTCGACTGGACCTTCGCCCCGACGCTGGCGGTGGTCCGGGACGACCGCTGGGGCCGCACCTACGAAGGCTTTGGTGAGGCGCCGGAGATCGCCAGCAGCTACGCCCGTCCGCTGATCGAGGGATTGCAGGGCAAGGTCGGGGACCGCGACTGGCTGCGTGGCCCCCACATCATCGCCACCGCCAAGCATTTCTTAGGCGACGGCGGCACCACCGGCGGCAAGGACCAGGGCGACACCCAGATTTCCGAGAGCGGCCTGCGCACGCTGTTCAGCCCGCCGTACCTGCCCGCGCTCGATGCCGGCGTGCAGTCGGTGATGGTCAGCTTCTCCAGCTGGAACGGCGCGAAGATGCACGGCAACCGTTCGCTGCTGACCGGCGTGATGAAGGAGCGGTGGAACTTCGACGGCTTCTTGGTCGGCGACTGGAACGGCCATGGCCAGGTCGCGGGCTGTTCGCCGACGTCCTGCGCGCCTGCGATCGCCGCCGGGCTCGACATGTTCATGGCGCCCGACAGCTGGAAGGCGCTGTACGACGCCACGCTCGCGCAGGTGAAGGCGGGCACGCTGCCGATGGCGCGGCTCGACGACGCGGTGCGCCGCATTCTGCGCGTGAAGTTGCGTGCGGGCCTGTTCGAGGCGGGCAAGCCGTCGTCGCGCCCCTATGGCGGCAAGTTCGAGCTGCTGGGCAGTGCCGAGCACCGCGCGGTGGCGCGTCAGGCGGTGCGCGAATCGCTCGTCCTGCTGAAGAATGCAGGCAGTGTCCTGCCGTTGAGGCCGGGTGCCAATATCCTGGTCGCCGGCGACGGCGCCGACAATCTGACCAAACAGACCGGCGGCTGGACGCTCAGCTGGCAGGGCACGGGGACGAAGCCCGACGACTTCCCCAACGCCGAATCGATCTGGCAGGGCATCGACGCTGCCGTGAAGGACGCTGGCGGCACCGCGACGCTGTCGGTCGATGGCCGCTATGCCAAGAAGCCCGACGCGGCGATCGTCGTATTCGGCGAAGACCCCTATGCCGAGTTCCAGGGCGACCGCCCCGACGTCGGCTATGACGACGCGAAGAGCCTGGCGCTTCTGAAGTCGCTGAAGGCGGCGGGCGTGCCGACGGTCGCGGTGTTCCTGTCGGGCCGCGCGATGTGGGTGAACCCGTTCCTGAACGCGGCCGACGCCTTCGTCGCGGCGTGGCTGCCGGGCTCGGAGGGCGGCGGTGTCGCCGATGTGCTGTTCGGCAAGGCCCAGTTCCGCGGCAAGCTGCCCTACAGCTGGCCACGCGCGAGCGATCAGACCGCGGTCAATGTGGGCGACGCCAAGTATGACCCGCTGTTCCCCTACGGCTTCGGCCTGACGACCGCGGACCGCGGCGATCTGGCGCCGTTGCCGGAGGTGCGCGCGACCGCGTCCGCCGCCGATATCGGCACGGTCTTCGCCGCCGGAAAGCCCGGCGCCGGTCGCCGCCTGCTGCTCGGCAAGCCGGGCGAGCTGTCGACCAATCCGGGCCCGACGCTGATCGACGCGCGCGCCGCCGACCGTGTCGCACAGGAGGATTCGGTCCGTATCCGCTGGACCGGCGCAGGGCTGGCGATGGCCGCGATCGCCGGCGAGGCGCCGGTCGACCTGTCGCGCCAGTCGAACGGCGAACTGGCGCTGGAAATGGAATTTAAGGTCAATGCCGCGCCGACCGCCGACGTCAGCCTGCTGATGGCGTGCGGCGCGGGGTGCAGCGGCGGCTTCCCGCTGCGCGCACTGCTCACCCAGGCGGCGGCCAACCCGCGCTGGACGCGGCTGGCCGTGCCGCTGCGCTGCTTCGAAAAGGCGGGCGTCGACATGAAGTCGGTCACGCAGCCGCTGGCGATCGCCACCGCCGGCACCCTCGACATCACCCTGTCCTCGGCGCGCATCACGTCGCCGTCGGGGCCGGTGCTCGCTTGCAAATAAACCAGAATATCAGGGAGGAGAGACTATGACCAAGGGGACATTCGGGCGGGCGGCGCTGGCCGCGCTGCTGACGACGGTGGCGGTTCCGGCCATGGCGCAGAGCCAGGCGACGACGACCCCGCCGGAGGACACCAAGCCGGCGGCCGCGCAGGACACCACCGAAGTCGTGGTGACCGCGAACCGGCGCGAAGAGAATCTGCAGGACGTGTCGGGCGTGGTCCAGGCGCTGACGTCGGACCAGCTGCGCCAAGACGGCATCGTCGAACTGCGCCAGCTTCAGGCGGCGGTGCCGGGGCTGAGCATCGCCAATCAGGAAGGCAATGTCGAAATCTTCATCCGTGGCGTGGGTTCGGCGAACAATACCGAACTGGGCGATCCGGGCGCCGCGCCGCACCTGAACGGCACCTACATCCCGCGCCCGCGCGGCCTGGGCCTGATGTTCTACGACTTGGAGCGGGTCGAGGTGAACAAGGGGCCGCAGGGCACGCTCTACGGCCGCAACGCGCTGGCCGGCACGCTCAACATCATCACCGCCAAGCCGCGGCTGGGCCAGTGGGGCGGCTATACTCAGGCCGAGTACGGCAACCGCAATTCCTACGCTGCCGAAGGCGCGATCAACATTCCGCTCGGGCAGACGATCGCCGCGCGCGTCGCCGGCTATTATGTGAACCGCGACTATGGCTTCAAGAACGTGTCGACCGGCGCCCAGGCCCGCGACCTGAAGCCCGCCGGCCTCGAAGAGAATTACGCCGGCCGCGTGTCGCTGCTGTTCCAGCCGAACGACCGGCTGAGCGTGTCGGTCATCGGTGATTACGGCAAGGAGACCGGCACCGGCTATCCGGGCGCGAACATCTTCGCTGCGGTCCAGGCGACCGGCCTGCGCCCCGAAGACCTCGACCTGCGCCGCGTCGTCTATCGCGGCCTGCAGGGCGACATGAGCAACGAGCTGTGGGGCGTTCAGGGCAAGATCGCCTATGATTTCGGCACCTTCTCGGCCGAAGCGACCGGCAGCTACCGCTCGGTCGACTTCTACCAAGTCAACGCGTCGAGCGATTTCACCGACTGGCCGGGCCGCAACCTGAACACCGTACTGTACGACAATTTCTCGGGCAATTTCTGGCAGACCCGCTCGCAGAGCCAAGTCTACGAACTGCGCCTGTTCGCTAACAACGACCAGTCGCTGCGCTGGAATCTCGGTGGCTTCTACTTCAAGGAAGACCAGCAGGTCGGCTATCTGGCGCTCGCCGATCGTGGTTACTGCTGTTACTCGGGCACCGAATTCACGATGCCCGACGTCAAGGGCGAGAGCTACGCCGTCTATCTCGACAGCACCTATGACGTGACCGACCGTCTGCGCGTCATCGGCGGCATCCGCTACACCAACGAGAAGAAATCACGCTACGGCATCGGCGGCAACTGGGCGCTGACGCTGGGCGGCGAGGATTACGCCTGCTGCTTCGGCACGCGTCTGGGCACCGAGGGCTTCCGGCCCGCGCTGCTCGATCGCCCGAACTTCAACGTGACCGGCCTGACGACGCCGCGCCAGCTCGCGCAGTTCCTGATCGAAGGCATCGCGACGCCGGGCGCGCGCGACACGCTGATCCAGCAGATCGGTGCGATCGCCAATGGCACCAACCCGAACGGCACGTGCATCGACCGGCCCGACATCGACAACGGCTTCGTCAACTGCCCGGCGCGCAACCCGTCAAACACCAACGGCGGTTTCAGCTATGCCAATCTGGCGATTCCGGGGCAGCAATCCGGCAGCGCGAAGTTCAATTTCGTCGACTGGCGCGCCGGCATCGAATTCGACCTGACCGCCGATCACATGCTCTATGCCAAGGTCTCGACCGGGCATAAGTCGGGCGGGTTCAACGACAGCTTCAACGGATCAACCATCCCGGAGGCGTTCCAGCCCGAGGACCTGATCGTTTACGAGGCGGGCAGCCGCAACGCGTTCGACCTGTTCGGCCGCCGCGCGATCTTCAACCTGACCGGCTTCTACTACGACTATAACGATCAGGTCTTTCAGGACCTGACGTGTATCAACCGCGACACCACCCAGACGCCGCCGGTCTGCAACGGCTATTCGCTGGTCAACCGCAACATCGGCGCCTCGCGGATCTATGGTGCGGAGGCGGAGCTGCGGATCAAGTTGCCGGGCCATTATGCGCTCGACCTGAACGCGGCCTATCTCGACACGAAGATCACGACCGGCACGGTTGCCGACGCGCGCGCGCAGGACAACAGCGCGGGTGGCAATTCGCCGCTGGTCAGCCTGGTCGGCAACCGCCTGCCGCTGGCGTCGAAGATGAACCTGAGCGCCCGCCTGTCGCAATGGTTCGATGCCGGCCCGGGCCGCCTCGACTGGCAGGCGCTGCTCAACTATCGTTCGTCGTTCTTCCTGACCCAGTTCAACGAAGACGACATCGTGTTCCTGAACGGCACGCGCCAGTCGGCGCTGGCGGCGGGCTTCCCGGATCGCCAGCCGGGCTATGTCACGCTGAACCTGGGTCTGGGCTATACGATCGACAAGTTCCGGATCGAGGCCTGGGCCAGCAACTTCCTCGATGAGCAGGTGTCGCAGAAGGCGCTGGTCGGCTCGTCGCTGAACATCCGCTTCCTGAACGACGCGCGCAGCTACGGCATCCGTGGTCGCGTGACGTTCTGAGCCGCTGGGCTGGTGGCGCGCGGTCGATCGGCCGCGCGCCACCGCGCTTGACGCCGATGCCGCCCTTCGGTCAGTCGGATCCAACGGGCGAGGGGAGGACATCGGCGATGACGGACGCGGCGGCGACAGCAACCAGCGCCCGCACGCGGTCGTTCCTCATCCTCTACGCCATCGCGACCGCCGGCAGCGTGATCGCCTATTCGCCGTTCCTCGTCCTGGTCCTGCCGGGGCGGGTGTCGGTGCTGGCGGGCGGCGAGGATGTCCGCTGGCTCGGCCTGATCCTCCTCGCCGGATCGATTGCCGCGAGTATCGGCGGGGTCGCGGTCGGCATGGCGAGCGACTGGACGCGTCGCCGCCGGATCTGGATCGGTGGCGGACTGGTGGCGACCGTCGGCCTGTTGCCTGTCCTGGGCAGGATCGATCATATCACCATGCTGCTGGTCACCGTGATGGTGTGGCAGGTCGCCCTCAACAGCATCCTGATTCCGCTGGCGGCCTGGGCGGCGGATCGCATGCCACCGGACCAGGCCGGGCGCCTAGGCGGCTGGCTCGCGCTTGCGCCGGTCGTGGGGGCGTGGTCGGGACTGCTGCTGGCCGGCGTGGACGGGCAGGTCGCCGATCGGCTCTGGCTGGTCGCGCTGGTTGCCGCGGCGATGATCGCGCCGATCCTGGTATCGACGGATCGAGTGACCGGGCAGTCGCCGGCACCTGAAACCACGCATCCGCCGGCTATGGTCGCGCGCCGCATGTGGGCCGCGCGTCTGTTGGTACAGGTCGCGGCCGGCGGGCCGTCGAGCTATCTGCTGTTCTGGCTGCGCTCGGTCGAACCTAGAATAGCCGGCGCGCAGGTGACCACCCTGTTCGCACTCGGCCTGACCGCGGCGGCCGTGCTCGCCACTGTCCTGGGCAGGTGGATCGACCGCCATGGCCGGCCGATGCGGATGCTGGCCGGCAGCGCGATCGGTGCCGGCGTCGGCCTGGCCGCAATGGCCGGGACCACGGGATGGGTCGCGGCGGTTCTCGCGTATTTGCTCTTCGCCACCGCGTCCGCGGCATTCCTCGCCCTGCATAGCGGCCAGACGCTGCGTATCCTGCCCGACCCACGACGCCACGGCCGCCACATCGGATGGTTCAATCTGACCAATACCTTGCCGACGATCATCGTACCGATGCTGGCCATCGGCATCATTCCACCGTTCGGCTACAGCGGCCTGTTCCTGCTGTCGGCCGGTCTATGCGCCGTTGCGGCGCTGATCTTGGCCGGCGAAGCGTCACGATCCGCGCCGCCGCCGCTTCACTGATAGCGCAACGTCTTTTCGAAGCCCTCGTTCGCCTTCGTCATCTTCGCCAGCTTCCGCAGATAGCTGCGCACATGCCGTTCGAACCGGATATCGTCGTACAGGCTGGTCGCGGGATAGTCGTCCTGGCCGATCAGCGCCTTGAGACGCGCAGCCAGTGCGTTTTGATCGTTCGTGCAGTCGTCGCTTTTCAGCGCGCGGCAGACCCATTCTTCCGCAGCGGCCTTGTCGAAGTCGTCGCGGGCATCATAGCCGCGCCTGTCCGCCGCCGCCTGATCCAGCCGCGCCGCCGCGTAGCGTCGTTCCAGCCACCTCCGGACCAGCGCGGCGTCCCAGGGCTTCGACGGCTCGGTCATGTCTCTCGTCCCTTCACGTGGCGGTTCTTCAGCTTTGCTTAGGTTGCAGCCGTCCGCTTTGCTACGGGCCGGGCACTCGCGGCGATTGGATCGAGCTATGGCCAGACGTTCAAAACAAGACCCCTATGATCACCTTTCGAAGGAGGACGATGCCGAGGCGGCACCGGTGCCGTGCTGGCTGTGCGGCCGACCGACCGGCAAGATCATCGTCTGGCATCATCCCGTGCCCAAGAGCCGCGGCGGCCGCGACGTCGTGCCGATGCATCCGATCTGCCAGCAGACGCTGATCGCCAATTTCACCAATTCCGAACTGCAGCGGCATGGCATGGACGTCACGGGCCTGCTCGATAATCCGAACATCCGTAAGTTCGTGGATTGGGTGGCGAAGAAGGATCCGGATTTCACCGCGACGATCACCAAGAAGCAGCGCTGAGGGGGTTCCGACCATCCTGCAAAGGCATAGGGGTCGAAGTTCGGGATTTTGAAACGGCGAAAGCCTGATAGAGTCGAGCATCGGGAGGGGACCCTTGATGATCGATCGACGCAGTTTTCTGGTGAGTTCAGCCGCGGTGGCCGTCGGTTCGGCCGCGTCGGCGCGAGGGATCGGCGGGGGCAAGGCCGATGCGATCGCCGGCATCGCGCTTCCGGCCGGTTTCAACGGCATCATCGCCTATGCGCGGAACGGTCGGATCGAGCATGTCCGATCCGCCGGTTTCGCCGATGTCGAGGAACGGCAGCCGTTTTCGGCCGCGACCGCCATCCGGTGGGGCTCGGCGTCGAAATGGCTGACCAGCGTTGCCGCGCTCCGGCTGGTGGAGATGGGCCGACTGCGTCTGGATGCGTCGATCGCGACCTATCTGCCGCAATTCCGGGCCGACACCGGCAATCGCGTGCTGGTGCACCATCTGCTGTCGAACACGAGCGGTATCCCCGATCTGCTTAGCCGCCAGCTTGCTTCCGAGCCGGACCTGCGCACGTCCACCGCAGCGACGGCGGACATCGTGGCGCGCTTCGGGGGCGGCGACTTGGCCTTCCAGCCGGGAGACGGGTGGGATTATGCGGCGCTCAACTGGGCGATCGTCGCGCAAATTCTGGAGCGAGTCTCCGGAGAGGCGTTTCCAGCTGTCATGCGACGACTGGTGCTGCGACCCCTGGCCATGTCCGGCGCCGGCTTCGTTCAGTCCGATCAGCGGATGGTTCCGAATCTGGCAGCCGCCTATGGCGCTGTCGCGCCGCCGGTGCGCAAGATGGCGACGGTCCCCGCGTTTCTGGCAGCGTCGGGCAATGTCGCCGGGACGGTGGGGGACGCCGTTCGCGCCGCGCACGGCATCTTTCACGGCCCGCTGCTGAAACCGGCATCGCGAACGGAGCTGGCGAAAGTGCGATGGCCGGCACAGGAATATGTTCTAGGCGGACGGATCCATCCGGTCGTGGGTGAGCCATGGGCGTGGGAAACCGGAAAGGTGCAGGCGTATCGCACACACATCGCGCACCGGCTCGCAAGGAGCGAAACGATCGTCGTGTTCAATACGACCGATATGGAGCAGTCGCAGATCGGAAGCTGGGTTGAAACGATCGCGCGGGCATAGCCGCGACAGGGCAGCGCAAATCCCGATCGCGAGGTTCTCACGGTGCTCTCAAGCGGCGACCTGACCGGCTAACCCCTTGCTTCTGTAGTGGTCAGGATTAAATACCGGTCGTTATGGAAGTTGATGCAGCACCCGCCGTCAAAGGGCGTCCGCGCGAATTCTGCACCGATCGTGCGCTCGCGGCGGCCCTGGGCGTCTTCTGGTCCAAGGGCTATGAAGGGGCGTCGATGGCCGACCTGACCGAGGCGATGGGGATTTCCAAACCCAGCCTCTATGCGGCGTTCGGCAACAAGGAGGCGCTGTTTCACAAGGCGCTCGACCTCTACGAAGCGGAGAAGCTCCACTACACGCGCGCGGCGCTCGAACAGCCGACCGCGCGGGCAGTCGCCGAATATTTCATGCGCGGCGCGATCGATGCGCAGATGAGCAATTGCGATCCGAAGGGGTGCCTGGGCGTCATCAGCGCGACCGCCTGCGGGGCGGAAGCCGCGTCGATCAAGGCCGATGTGATCGAGCGTCGCGCGTCGTCGCAGGCGGCGCTCGTCGAACGCTTCGAACGGGCCAAGCGGGACGGGGACCTGCCCGATCACGTCGATGTCGCCGGGCTGACCAGCTACCTCTACGCGATCCTGCAGGGCATGGCGGTCCAGGCCGGATCGGGCGCGACGCGGGCCGATCTCGAACGCGTGGTCGAGACCAGCCTGCTGATGTGGCCGGGGCGATAAAATAATTTACCGCACGGTATAGAAAGTCGTTGACGACCCGATCGTCCGTTAATATACCAGTCAGTATAGAAGAGGGTGTCGCCTTGGCACCTCGGCCTTCGCGAGGATGCCGCTATGCTCGAACCTGATTTTACCTTGGTACTCGCCCCGTAAACCGGCGGGTCCGCGGACCAGAGTATCCAATATCGAATTGGTGAGATCGTCTCGCGCCCGACCCTGCGTCGCCGGTGTCGATGATCTGCGCCCCAGCACCAGCGTCACGCCCCGTTCGGGGCGCGGCGGACGCCTTGTCGCGTCTGCCGACTGTGTGCCCAACAGCAAGGGAGGACATGTTATGGCCTATGTCGATTTCTCGGGCGATCCCGTACTCGCCGCCTATTGCGGGGCCGGTGGCCCGGACGCCGCGGCGGCGGAACCGGCCGCGCTCAGCGCCCTCGAATGGTCGGTCGTCGCGCTCGCGCAGCGGGACCGGCTATCGTCGCTCGACCAGCCGGGGCGGCTCGCGCTCGCCCTCGGCAAGGTCTTCGGCACGCCCAGGCGCAGCCCGCATCTCGCCGACCCGCGGCTGGAGGCGCTGCGGCGCATGGCGGTCTTGAGCTGGCATCGCGGCTTCGCCGTTCCCGCGCATGAGGTGAAGGCGTTCTTCCGGGCCGGCTTCTCGGGCGATCAGTATGAACTGATGCTCGCCAGCATCGGTGCCGCCCGGTCGCGGATGGGCGCAAGCCGCTTGCACAAGTCCCCCAACTGACGTCAGCGATTTTAGAGCGAGGTTCACTCTCGTTCGCCCTGAGCGAAGTCGAAGGGCATGAGACCCATGTGCTTCGACTTCGCTTAGCACGAACGGCGGACCAAAGCTGACCGAAACGGCGCGTAAGCTCGAACGGACGCCGTTCGCGACAGCAGATCGCCCGTCGAGGTTTCCGCCGCGACTATCGGCTCGCCGCGATCGCCGGGCCGTAGAGCAGGCCGTTGAACAGCAGCTTGAACGTCGCATAGGGTTGCGCCCGTTGCGTGACTTCGGGTCCCATCGCGAACAGCTTGCCGCGGCCGAGATCGATGTCCACCACCGCGATCGTGCCTTGCAGCTTCTCCTGCCCGACGGCCCACCCGCTGCGCAGCGGCTTCGCGCTGTCGAACCACGCCACCCGGTTGCCCGCGCCGCCGTCGAGGCGGAAGGGCTGGCTCTCGTCGAAGAACAGGTCGACTTTGGGCGTCATTCCATAGGCAAGCGGCTGGCGCGGATCGACGCTCGCCTGGACGATCGCGCCAGGGATGTAGAAGTCCGTCTTGGCGAGCGTCGTCAGCGTGCCGTCGGCCTTCTTCGTCACCAGCGCGGGTTGCAGTTGTGGCGCGAGCAGCGTCGCCAGACGGTTGGCGTTGCCGACTGTCAGCACGGTGCCGCCGCCTTCCGCAAAGGCCCGGATCGCCGGCACAGTGGTCCCCGTCGTCACCTCGCCCAGCCAGTCGCGATAGGACGTGGGGATGTCGGCCGGCTTGGGCATGTCGGACCGGCCGCCGCCGGGATAGCCGCCGCCGCGGACCAGCGGCATCGTGCCGTCAGCGAACAGCAGCACATCATATTTGGCGTTCAGCCCGCCCGCATCGAGTTCCTTTGGATAGACGACGGTGAACGGAAATTCGAACTGTTCGAGGATCCACCGGGTCCAGCCCGCCTGCATGTTGCCGCCGTAGCGGTCGACCAGGCCGATACGCACCGGCTTGAGCGGTATCGACCCTGCGCCGGGGGTTTTGCCGGTGGCATAGGCATCGATGCCTAGCTCGGCGACGCTACGGGTCAGGATCGCGCGCGCTGCGGGGCTTACGGGCACGAAGATCGCGCCGGGCGCCAGCGTCCGTCCGGCAATAGTCGTCTCCGCCTTCAGCCACTGCACGGGCACACCGGCCTTCAGCAGGCGGTTGGTCAGGATGAAGCCGTTGTTGGTCTCATGTCCGACCAGCCAGCCGGCGTCGCCCGATCCGACGATCCGCCCCGGCGGCGGCGTGAGCAAGTCGGGCACGTGCTCGGTCGGGGCATCGAAGCCGTCGAGGACGCGGTCGAAGCCGATCCCCATCTGATAGGCGAGCGTATAGCCGGTGATGTCGTACGGCGCCTTGGGCGGGCCGCCGGGATATTCGGTGTCGTGCGGATGATCCTGCGGCTCGAACATGTCGACGACGTGCGGGCGTTAGGCCTGCGCGGTGCGCACGACATAGGACCCGGCCGGATAGGATTTGCCGCCGACGGTGAAGGCGCGGGTCGCACGATCGACGTCGACGCCGTTCTTGATCAGCGTATTGAGGAACGCGATCGTCGTCGGCAGGTCGCGCTGCTCGGCCGACAGGATATAGCCGCGCGGGTCGCGCTTCGCCGGATCCTGCAGCACGGTCTTGTACAGATCGGGTGCGACCCGGCCCGAACGCGCGCCTGAATCGCCCTCGTCGGCCTTGCGCGCCCTGTTCGCGTCCTTCAGCGCGTCGATCATCGTCGGCGTCGTCGTCCAGCTGTCGCGATTGCCGCGCGCGATCGACTGGTTGCCCATCCGCCAGATGTTGAGCAGCAGCCGTTCGCGGTTGCGCGCGGCATAGTCCATCACCGCCCGGTTGAGCGACCATTGATATTCCAAGCTGTCGCGCAGGTGCCATTCGCGCGGGGCCACCGGCAGCGGCTCGTCGCCGCGTGCCAGCTGGGTGTCGGCGATCAGCGGAATCTTCTGCGGGGCGGGGCCGCCGATGATCTCGGTCAGCAGGCCGATTGAATTGTGGAAATAGGCGACCGAGCGGACCATGCCGTTGTGCCAGGTCGAATAGGGGGCGACCGAGCGCATGCCCGATCCGGCCTTTTCCTCGGCGATCAGACGGCTGTGCATCGCCGCGCCGACCTCGGCGAGCTGGCTCATCACGATCGGATTGTAGTTGTAGTTGAACGGGTCGCGGAACGGCGGCACGAAGACGACCATGCCCGCCGGGCCGGTCTGATGCTGGTTGTAGACGATCTGCGGATACCATTGGCGGAACAGCACGCGGTTGATCGCGGTCGTCTCCGGCATCTGGCTCATGAAGCTGTCGCGGTTGTTATCGTGGCCGACATATTTCTGGTACAGCCGCGGGATCGTCCGGAACTCGCGCGCCTTCGGGTCGGCGTTGCGCATATACCAGTCGGCGACGAGCTGATGCCCATCCGGATTGTCGTGCGCGAACAGGACGATCGTGTCGTCTAGGATGCGCATCGTCTCGGCATCGGTGCCGGTCAGCATGCGGTACAGCACGTGGATCTGACTCTGCGCCGTCACCGTTTCGGTCGCGTGAAGGCCGGCGTCGATCCACACCACCGCCTTGCCCTCGGCGGCGAGCGTCTTCGCTTCTGCTTCCGACACGCCACCGGCCTTGGCGAGGCGCTGCGCGATCGTGCGGTATCGGTCGAGGTTGGCAAGGTTCGCGGGCGACGAGACGATCGCCATCCACATCGGTCGTCCCTCGGCCGATTTACCGATCTCGACCAGCTTGATCCGATCCGATGTTGCCGCGAGTTTTTGCAGATAGGCGGCATAGGCGTCGTAGTTCGCGAGGTAATAGTCGCTCCCCGGCTCGGTCGGGAACGCCTGCGACGGTGCCGGGATGCGAGCCATCGCGCCGGTGGCGGGCGGGCTGATGACCTGCGCCGCGGCGGGGGTCAGCATCACGGCCAGTGCAAGCAGGCCGGTGCCGAACAGGTTCAGCGGCTTGGTCATGATGATACTCCCCCTTCGATGCTCATTCGGTTTAGACGCAGGAGGCGCGTCCGACTGTAGCGTCGATGTCGATTTTATTTGAGCCGGGTATCGGTGCGGGCGCAACCGTCCTTCGGACGCGTCGATGTTTTCTGCGTGCCCCGATTATTCCGACGCGGCGACCACCAGTTTTTTTCGCGTCGCTCGTCTCACCCGATATAGGCCTTGCCGAAGGGGGAAGCGGGGGCATGATGGTCGACGACGAAAGCCTGGAGGCGTGGTTCTGCCGGGAGGTGCTGCCGCTGGAGCGATCGCTGACCGCCTTCATCCGTCGCAACTGGCGGGTACCGGCCGAGGTCGCGGACCTTGTACAGGATGTCTATGAGCGGGTGTTGAGCGGTGCCTCGCGGGGACTGCCGATCCATGTGTCGGCCTATGTCTACGCGATCGCGCGCAACCACCTGATCAGTCGGGCGCGGCGAGATCAGGTCGTCTGCCTCGACCTCGTCGCCGATCTCGAAGGGGTCGAGGCGAATGTGGATGAACTGACGCCCGAACGCTTCGCCTCGGCCCGCGCGGAACTGCGTCGGTTGCAGGCCGGACTGGAAGGACTGCCACCCCGGTGCCGCGAGATCGTCGAGCTTCGGAAGGTCAAGGGGCTGTCGTCGAAGGATGTGGCTGCCCGATTGGGTATCGGCATCGATGCCGTGGATCAGCAGACCAGCAAGGGCATGCGGGCGCTGACCGACTTCCTGTTCGGCGGGGAAGGCCAGGACATTCGCATCGAACGCCAGCGCAGCAAGATGAGAGGCCGTCATGGCGCATGAGGACATCGCCGCTCGCGCGGCAGATTTCGTGATCCGGCGGGAAGCGCCGGACTGGAGCGACGCGGATCAGGCCGAGTTGCAGGCGTGGCTCGACGCGTCCTTCGCGCACAAGGCGGCCTATTGGCGCCTGTCGCGCGGATGGAAGACGGCGGACCGCCTTGCTGCGCTCGCCCATCAGCCGGAGATGCGACGTTCGCCGCGGTGGGCAATCCCGATGGCTCGACTGAAGATCGCGGCGGGCATCGCTGCCCTGCTCGCGGTTGGAAGCATCGGCTTCTGGGCGCACGAGCCGCTTGGCGAGGAACGTGCGGCGATCGCCTATGCCACGCGGGTCGGCGGGCGCGACGCCATCGGCCTGGCCGACGGGAGCCGCGTCGAGCTGAACACCGCGACACGGCTGCGCTCGACCGCGGCCAAGACGAACCGGCAGGTCTGGCTCGACCAGGGCGAGGCCTTCTTCAAGGTGGTGCACGACCCCGCGCACCCCTTCGTGGTCCACGCCGGGGACTATCGCGTGACCGTGCTCGGCACGAGTTTCGCGGTCCAGCGCCAGGGTGAGGCGGTGACGGTGTCCGTCGTCGAGGGACGCGTGCGGGTCGATCGGTCGAATGGCGAACGGATCCAAATCGGCCGTCCGGCACCGTCGCTGGTATCGGGGCAGCGGGCGATCCTCAGCGGTGCGGACATGGTCGTGACCGACAGCGACGCGAGCCGTGTCGAACGCGCGCTCGCGTGGCGCGACGGCATGTTGAGCTTCGACGGGGCGGCACTCGGCGACGTCGTGGCCGACTTCAACCGGTATAACGACCGCAAAATCGTGGTCGCCGATCCTGATGTCGCAGCGATCCGTCTGACGGGCACGTTTCGGTCCGCGAACCAGGTCGGATTTTTGCGATTGTTGCGTGAGGCTTATGGACTGCGTGTCGAAATTGCCGAGAGGGACGTAAAAATATCGGGCTGACGACATACAGATTATTAATCCGTGTTTGTCTCACCGGTTAAGAGCGAGCGAACGTGCCGCTCCCAACCGGGGGGTTGCAATGATGAAGATGTGGATGGCTGCGGCCATGTGTGGCGTGTCGACGCTGGCGATCGTGTCGCCTGCCCAAGCTCAGGCACAGCGGGTCCGCTACGATATCCCGGCCGGCGATCTGAAGGCTGCGCTCGACGCCTATGTCCGCCGGTCGGGCCAGGAAATCATGTTCAAGCCCGACGAAGTCCGCGGCGTGCGGTCGAAGGGCGCGCGCGGGATGCTGTCGAACCAGGCCGCGCTGGCAGCGATCCTGGCCCGGACCGGTTTCGTGGTGCAGCGCGATCCCAGCGGCTCGGTCGCGGTCGTCAGGGCAGGCGCGCGCCGCAAGGATAGCAAGTCCACCGCCGCGAATGATCGCGCCCCCGCCCCCGCCCCCGCCGCCGAACAGCCGCAGGAGGTCGTGGTCGTCGGCAGCCGGATCGCCGGCACGCGCCTGAACGAGGCGCTGCCCGTCACCGTGATCGATCAGGCCGACCTGGATGCCATCGGCGCGGTCGACGGCGACGACGTCTATCGCGCCATCGCCCAGATGGGGGACGTCGGCTTCAACGAGGCGGATTCGGACAATGGCGGCATCAACAACGCCCGCGGCGACGTGGCGTCCATCGACCTCCGCTCGATCGGCACCGGCAACACGCTCGTCCTGCTGAACGGCCGTCGCCTGGTGCCGCACCCCGGTACGCAGGTCGAGAGCTTCGTGCCGGTGCAGACGGTCAACACCAATGCCATCCCCGTCTTCGGCCTGCGTCGGGTCGAGGTGCTGGCCGATGGCGCCGCCGCGCTCTACGGCACCGATGCTGTCGCCGGCGTCGTCAACAACGTGCTACGCGATAACTTTAGAGGCTTTACGGCGCAGATCGCGACGGGCCAAACCGATGGCGGGATGTCGGAATATTCGGCCGACTTCCAGATCGGCAAGACCTTCAACGGCGGCAAGACCAACATCTCGGTCATGGGCAGCTATCTGACCCGCGATCCCTTGTTCATCTACGAACGCGACTATGCGACGGTGGCGGGGCGCGTGGCGCGGTTCAACGGGCGGGCGCAAGGGCTGGACTATGGCAGCTACAGCACCCTCACGGCGTGGGCGGAAGGGGTCCGCCTGAATCCGACGACCTATCGGCCGGCCGGCTCGACGACCCGCATCAACGGCCAGACGCTGACATCGACCGCGGGTACGTTCCATATCCAGCCCAGCACGAATCCGGGATGCCTGGCCAACGGCTTCATCGCGGGGACCTGCTTCGACAATTCAATTCTTTCCACCACGGGCGAGGATAGGAATCTTCGCTACGATATCGACACGATGCGCACAATCTCGTCGTCGGTCGACCGGGTGAACCTGTTCACCTTCATCAATCATGATTTCGGGAACGGTATCGAATTCTTCGGTGAGCTCGGCTATTATTGGGGCAAGACCTGGTCGCAGCGTCAGCAGGATACCCCGCTCGACATGCAGCGCGTGCTGATGTCGCCGACCGCCTACTGGAATCCGCTGGGGGCGGTGGGCGTCACGGCGCGGTTGCCGGGTCTGACGACCGGCACCGGAACCACGGCCTTCCCGAGTTCGGGTGCGGCGGTTCAGGTCCAAGATTTCCGCTTCTCCGACCTGGGCTATCGCGCCATCGACGTGCAGAATGTGACCACCCGTTTCCTGGGTGGGCTGCGCGGGCAGTGGCGCGGTTTCGCCTGGGAAAGCGCGCTGCTGTACAGCAAGGCGTCGACCGACGACACGATGGACGGGATCAGCATGACCGCGCTCCAGTCCGCGATCAACCTGACCACGCCGGTCGCCTATAATCCCTTTGTCGGCGGCGACCTGAACAGCCCGAAGGACGGCGCCGTCGGCCTGAACGATCCGGCGACGATCGAACCCATGATGGTGAAGGTCTATCGCAAGGCCGAGACCCAGCTGATGCTGTGGGACTTCAAGCTGTCGCGGGGGGATCTTCTTGCCGTGCCGGCGGGCGACATCGGCATCGCCGCTGGTCTGGAAGCGCGCCGGGAAACCTATTCGGAGGATCGCGATCCGCGTCTGGACGGGACCATAACCTTCACCGATCTGGCTGGGCAGGTTTCCCAGAGCGACGTCATGGGCGTGTCCTACACGCCGGACAGCAAGGGCGCGCGCAACGTCTATTCGGGATTCCTCGAACTTGCCGTGCCCGTGGTGTCGCCGGACATGGACGTGCCGTTCATTCGCTCGATCGATGTGCAGCTGGCCGGGCGAGTCGAGAATTACTCGCTGTTCGGCTGGGTCGGCGCGCCCAAGGCTGCGATGGCCTATCGTCCGAACCGCTGGCTGATGTTCCGCGGATCCTGGTCGCAAGGGTTCCGCGCGCCCAACCTGCTGCAACTACACCAGCCGGATTTCGAGCGCTCGAATTCGCGCCGCGACTATGCCGCCTGCGCGGTTCAGCTCAAGATCAACGCGATCTCGTCGCTGTTTAGCGACAATGCCTATTGCGACGCCCAGGATCGGATCGAAAGCCGGTCCGGCAACAAGAACCTTCAGGCGGAAAATTCCGAAAATCTGAGCTTCGGCGCCGTGCTGGAACCCAAGCTCTGGTCCCGGAAATATGGTGAGCTGACGCTGACGGTCGACTATTGGAAGATCCACCAGAAGAATCTGGTCGGTATCTTCGGCGGTACGAACCAGCTGATCATGGATTATTATCTGCGCCAGATCGGCAGCTCCAATCCCAACATCGTCCGTGCGGCGCCGGATGATCAGCAGATCGCGGATGCCGCGGCGGCCGGGCTGGCGCCGGTCGGTACGCTTTTGTCGATCACCGACGAATATATGAACCTGCAGCCGCGCAAATCGGCGGGTCTGGATTTCCGGCTGTTCTACAATGTCCGCAATACGCCGCTTGGCAACTGGCGCCTGAGCGTCAACGCCAGCCAGAAATTGAAGCTTTATCAACAGGCCAGCGATCAGCACAAGATTCTGCTCGACGCTTTGGCCGCCGGCACGATCTCCGGCGTGGTCGTCGGCGGTGTCGAAAACCTCATCCGGCGCAACGGCCGGCCCGAATGGCGGGTTTCCGCGTCGCTCACCTGGAGCAGGAAGCGTTGGACCGCCGGCTGGTTCACCAGCTACGTCTCCGACTTCTACGACACCAGCGCGACCTATACGGGCACGACCGACCCCTGGATCGTCGACGACTGGATGACGCACAACGTCTTCGTCCAGTATCAGTTGCCGCGCAATGGCCCTCGCCTGCGGATCGGCGCACGCAACGTCTTCAACGTCGATCCGCCGCTGGCCGATGATCGTTTCGGCTTTGTCGGCAGTGTACACTCCAACCGCGGCCGCTGGTGGTACGCCAGCCTGCGCACGTCTTTCTAAACCGCGCACGGGCGGCGTTCGAGCGCCGCCCGTCGTTCAGCGACGTGCTTCGGCGCGTTCTGCATTAAATCGATTAAATTCACCCGGGTCCAGACCGGTGCGGGCAAGTTTCGCACCATGGCTGACTAGGGCCGGTTTCGATCAGCTATAATCCACCGTTCATGCTGAGCGAAGTCGAAGCACATGGTGGCAGGCTGCCCTTCGACTTCGCTCAGGGCGAACGGGGTGGGCAAAGCTGATCGCTTAAGGCCCTGGATCGGTCGGAAACCGCTCTAGCAACACGGGATCGCGCGAAAGCTGTCGCGCGCCTGACGACCGCGTTCACCAAAATCTAACTGTGCATATCATAGGTAGACGGTGCTCCCGGCCCGATACAGCCCCTTCGATACGCGGGGGTCGGGAGCCCGTCACGATGACAAAGCAATCGTAACGGTTCAGTTCCGATCGGCGCGTATGTTGGGAATTTGTATCCTTCAACGCGGTCGGGCGTGTAGCGTAGGAGTGCCGTGTCATGTCGGAGTCGGGACACCAGACCCTCACACAGACGCCGCTCGAATCGGCTGCCAAGCCGCGCATTCTGCTGATCCAGGATGATGCGGACTTCACCGACACGCTGGTCGAATGCCTGGTCCATGCCGGATACGAGGTCATCGCGATCGCCGATGCCGAGAGCGGACTGGCGCTGAGTCTGGCGTCCGGGTTCGAGGCGCTGATCGTCGACGCTACGCTTCCGGGTATCAATGCGCCGGACCTGCTCGGACGCTTGCGGCTGGCGGGGGCTGGCATGCCGATCCTGATGTTGACCGGTCCCGGCGGGGCGCAGGACAGGGTCGACGCACTGGATGCGGGGGCCGACGACTGCCTGACGCGCCCGATCGATTGCGCCGAAGTGCTTGCCCGCTTGCGCGCGATCTCACGCCGTCTGGCGCGCGGAGATGCGGCGACGCGATTGATCGCGGGACCGATCACGATCGACCTGTTGACCCGCAAGGTCCATCGCGACGGCACGACCGTCCTGCTCCAGCCGCGCGAGTTCCGGTTGCTGGAGGAACTGGTCCGACATGCCGGCGCCTTCGTCCCGCGCGCGACCCTGCTGGACCGCGTCTGGCACATGCAGTTCGATCCGGGCACCAAGATCGTCGAGACGCACATGAGCCGCATTCGGGCAAAGCTGAACGCGCACGGGCCCGACATCATCGAAACCGTCCGGGGCCAGGGCTACCGCATCCGCGTCGACTGACGGCGCGTCGTCATTAGCGCACGCTGGCGCACCGGGCGATTGATGGCGCGGTCGGTTGACACAGCGGGGCGACGCATGCGTCTTGTGCGATCATTTAGGCGGCAATTGTCGGGCGGTGACGGCACAGGTGATCCACGACGATATGATCCGGCGCATCGAAGCCACCCTGTGCCCGGGCGGAGGCCATCGCCTCGGCAAGCCAAGTCGTTGCGTTCGCCAATCGGATCGGACACTGGATCGGTCCGAAACCGCACCAATTCCCCGCCGTGCTGAATAACCGAAGTTCAGTTGGCAATGTTTGACAGGACTTGCGGATATTGCTTTGCGCATGGCCGACGCCTGAAGGGAGGGCGCCGCTTCGCCATGCCCATATGATCGTCAGTGGCACGCACGACCGGTATCTGGTCTTCCTCTCGATCGCCGTGGCGGTCTTCGCGTCCTTCACCGCCTTGAGCCTCGCCAACCGCATCCGTGCGTCGCGCGGACAAGCCCGCCGCCTGTGGCTTTCGGGCGCCGCGATCGCGCTGGGCGGCGGCATCTGGGCGATGCATTTCGTCGCGATGCTGGCCTTCAGCATGCCGGGCATGGCGATGAGCTACGATCCCGGGCTGACGCTGGCGTCGCTCGTCATCGCGATCGCCTTTACCGGGGCGGGCCTGGCGATCGTCGACTGGCAACGGGTCGTGCCGGCCCGGATCGCGGGCGCCGGACTGTTGATCGGGGCGGGCGTGGTCGCGATGCACTATATCGGCATGGCGGCGATGCGGATGCCGGCGACGCTCGGCTACGACTGGCGCTGGGTTGCGGCGTCGGTGGTCATCGCGGTCGCTGCGGCAACTGCTGCGATGTGGCTCGCGTCGACGGATCGTCAGATCGGCCGGCGGCTGCTGGCCGCCACCGTCATGGGCGCGGCGATCGCGGGCATGCATTATTCGGGCATGGCCGCCGCCGTGTTCGTGGCGACGCGCGATATCGATCACGCGCAGGGGACAGCCAGCGCCAACCAGACCTATCTGGCGGTCGGCATCAGCGTCGTGACCGTGCTGATCATGCTGCTGTCGCTCGGTGCGGCGCAGGTCGAAGCGATGATCCGCCGCGCCGCTCGCCGCGAAGCGCGGACCGCATTGCGGCTGAAGATCGCGGACATCCTGCGCGGGCACGACGCCGACGAAGCTTTGGGTGAGGTCGCGGCGGTGCTGGGCGAGTATTTCGGCGTCGTTCGTGTCGGGCTCGGCGACCTGGATTCCGACGCGGACGTCTTCGATTATCGCATCTGCTGGACCGATGGCAGCGTAGCCCCGCTGGTCGGCCAGATGCCGGCGGTCGATTTCGGCGTGAAGGTCGTCGCGGCGCTCGATGCCGGGCGGACGGTCGCGATCGACGATCTGTTCGACCATCCCTTGAGCGACGATATGCTGGCGCGGGATACGGCTCGCACGGTCGATACCCGCGCGATCCTGGTCGTGCCGTTCGTTCGTGAGGGAAGGCTGCGCACGATCGTCTATCTGAACGACCGCCATCCGCGCGCCTGGCGGCAGGACGAAGTCGTCTTCATGGAGGAAGTCGCCGAGCGCATCCGCCTGGTAACCGAGCGGGTCGACGCCGAGAACGCGCTGCGCGATCTCAACGCCAGCCTGGAGGCACGGGTCGAGGCGCGGACGCGCGAGTTGCAACAGGCCGAAGAGGCGCTGCGGCATGCGCAGAAGATGGAGGCGATGGGCCAGCTTACCGGCGGCGTCGCGCACGACTTCAACAACCTGCTGACGCCGATCATGGGCGCGCTCGACCGCCTGCACCACAAGGGGCTGGCCGACAGCCGCGATGCCAGGTTGGTGGCCGGTGCTCTCCAATCCGCGGAGCGTGCCCGGACGCTCGTCCACCGGCTGCTGTCCTTTGCCCGTCGCCAGCCGCTCAATCCCGTGCCGGTCGATATTGCCGTACTGACCAGGGGTGTCCTCGACCTGATCGCAACGACCATCGGCCCGCGATACCGTGTCGAGGTCGACGCGGCGCGCGACGTGCCGCCGGCGATGGCCGACGCCGGCCAGCTCGAAATGGCGTTGCTGAACCTCTGCGTGAATGCGCGCGATGCGATGCCCGAGGGGGGAGATATCCGCATCGTGATCGATCATCTGCGACTGGACGACGACGTGCCGGGCGGAGCGGCGCCGGGCGGATATGTCCGGCTGTGCGTGGTCGACAGCGGTGTCGGCATGGACGCGGAAACCCGGCAGCGCGCGATCGAGCCCTTCTTTTCGACGAAGGGCGTCGGCCGCGGGACGGGGTTGGGCCTGTCGATGGCGCACGGTCTCGCTGCACAGCTTGGCGGTATGCTGACGATCGACAGCGCGCCGGGCGAGGGAACACGCATATGTTTCTGCCTACCCGAAAGCCTGACCATGGCACCGGCGGCGACCACGACGTCGCCTGGCGCAGCATCCTGTGCCGGCGGCCGGGTGCTGCTGGTCGATGACGAGGAACAGGTGCGCGAGGCGACGGCGCAGATGCTGTCGGACCTCGGCTACCATGTCCGCGCGGTCGCGAGCGGAAGGGAGGCGGTGGCACTGATGGAGGGGGGCGAGGTTCCCGACGTCGTCGTGTCCGACCATATGATGCCGGGCATGACCGGGGTCGAACTCGCCCGGATCGTCCGCGATGTCTGTCCCGGCGCGCGCTTCCTGTTGATTTCCGGCTATGCCGAAGGCGGGATCGACGGCGATGTGCCGCGCTTGCCCAAGCCGTTCGTAAAGGCCGATCTGGCCGCGTCCCTGTCTGACTTGGTGTAAGGCGCGCGGAATGGGGATGCGAAAGGAAAGGCCGCCGGTTCCGAACCGACGGCCTTTTTGATAAGTCTTGTCCAGCCGGACGGGCTCAGGCGTGTGCGCGACCCTGCACACGCTTGCGCCGCATCGACGCACCGACCGCGCCGAAGCCGATCAGCATCATTGCCCAGGTCGCGGGTTCCGGCACTGCGGTGACCGATACGCCGTCCAGCGCCGGGCCGAACGCGGTCTGCGTGCCCGAGGTGAAGGCCAGGGTCGTCGTCGAGGCGCCGGCGACGAAGGAATAGGTAAAGGGCGTCCAGCCCATGTTGCTGCGCGTCGTATTGTTGATGTTGAACGAATTCACCTGCGGCAGATTGCCGCTGGCGACCGTCGAGAGCACCTTCGTCGTCGGTCCGCCGTCGGGATTGCCGGCCAGCAGGAAGCGGACGTTGTACGTGACGCCGGCGATCGTGTCGAAGGTCTGCATGATGCCGCCTGGACCCGTACCGCTCAGGTCGATGCTGCGGCTGCCTTCGCCGGCCTGCCAATAGCTGCCAACGTAATCGATACTGTCGCCGGTCACGGTCCAGCCGGTGATCGCGGTCGATCCGTTGGCGAGGGTGGTAAAGCCCTGCGCGCCGATTGCCGGTCCGGTTTCGAACCCGCCGTTCATGAATGCGGCGGCATTGGCGGTGGATGGCAACGCGATAAGCGCGAGCGCACCGAGAACGGCGTTCCTCATCGACAACTCCTCTAGAACCTTGGGCGAAAATTGCCGGAAATCGGCAATGTCGTTACGCTTGGGTAAAGGATTTGTTCCAACGCTTTGGCAAGGTTTTCGAAAAGTTCCGTGCGGTCTTCAAATATCCGAATGGGACGATAGCGGCCGGATCGGCGCGCGTTCACCGATTGCGCTTCGGCGACAGGCTGTTATCGGTGCGACTTCACGCCTGATCGATGTTGCAAACCGGAGTTCTCGCGCGTTTTGGAGACGGATGTACCAACTGGGCTGGCCGACTATCTGAGCCAGTCGCGGGTCGCACTGGCCCTCGCGTCAGCGGCCGGGGACAATCACCTCCTGCTGGTGAACGCGCCGTTCTGTGAACTCACCGGTTATTCGCCCGATGATGTGGTGGGGCGCAACTGCCGCCTCTTGCAACGCGACGCACCGAACAGCGAGGCGCGCGCGCGCCTTCGCGAGTTCCTGGCCAACCCGCGCCAGGCCAACGTGCGCACGCCGATCATCAACTTCCGCAAGGACGGGACACCCTTCGTCAACCTGCTCTACATGTCCCGGCTACGCACGATGGGTGGCGAAACGCGCTACATGTTCGCCTCGCAATTCGACGTCAGCCGGTCGCAGCCGGATTTGCTGGCCGATTATGACGCGCAGCTATCGGCGACGCTCGGCCGGCTGGCGCCGGTCGCGGGGGAGGCGGGGATCGTCGTCGAAGGGACGCTGATGACGATCGCCAACAGCGCCGCGACGATCGCGCAGGCGCGCATGATGCTGGACGACGTCGAGCGCGCTCATAATGCATAGCCGTACGGGCGACACAGCCGTTGCAATGTCGGTTGCCGATGCAGCCGTGCCGATCGTCGGGATCGGCGCATCGGCCGGCGGGCTGGAGGCGCTGCGCGAGATGCTGGCGCCCGCCCGGCTGCCGACCGGGCTCGCCTTCGTCATCGTCCAGCACCTCGACCCCAATCACGAATCGATGCTGGCGCAGCTGCTCGATCGCAATACCGGCCTCGCCGTGCTGCAATCGGCCGGCGGCGAGCGGATCGAGGCTGATACCGTCTACATCATCCCGCCGGGCCGTGGCCTCGCCATTCGCGGCGGCGTGCTGGAACTGACCGACTTCGAGCAGCCGCGCGGCGGCCGATCGACGACTTCTTCGCCTCGCTGGCGACCGACCAGCAGGCCAATGCCGCCTGCGTCATCCTGTCGGGCACCGGCGCCGACGGCACGACCGGCCTGCGCGCGATCAAGGAAAACGGCGGCGTCTGCGTCGTCCAGCAGCCGGAGAGCGCGCGCTACGACGGGATGCCGCTGTCGGCGGTCGGCACCGGCCTGATCGACTTCGTGAAGCCGGCGGGCGAAATCCTCGAATGCCTGCAGGGTTTTTTCAGCCGCCGTGCCGGACGCGAACCGAACGAGGCGGAGGCCAGTGTCGTCGCCGATCATATCGACGACATGTGCCGCGTGCTGCGCACCGCAATCGGTCATGATTTTTCGGGCTACAAGCGTTCGACGCTGGTGCGCCGGGTCGAGCGGCGGATGCATGTGCTGGGGATCGATACCGGCCGCGCCTACCTCAACCGCATCCGCAACGACGCCAACGAATGCGACGCGCTGTTCCGCGACCTGCTGATCAACGTCACCCGCTTCTTCCGTGATACAGAGGCGTTCGAGATGTTGCGCCAGCGCGTCGTCGAACCGCTGATGGCCGGGCGGCCGTCGGACGAGGATATCCGCGTCTGGATCCCGGGCTGTTCGAGCGGCGAGGAAGCCTATTCGATCGCGATGATGTTCGCGGAGGCCGCGCGGCTGTCGGGCGAGCCGCTGGCGGTGCAGATCTTCGCGACCGATATCGACGAACAGATGCTGAGCATCGCGCGGGAGGGGAGCTACCCGGCCTCCGCGCTCGCCGACCTGCCGCCGCCGCTGCGCGAACGCTACACCATCCCGCACGCCGAGCGTTTCCAGATCGCGCCGGCGATCCGCGACATGATCCGCTTCTCCAGCCACAGCCTGGTGAAGGACCCGCCATTCTCGCGCATCGACCTCGTCTCGTGCCGCAACCTGTTGATCTATTTCGACGACCAGCTCCAGCAGTCGGTCATTCCGCTGTTCCACTATGCGCTGCGTCCCGGCGGCTTCCTGTTCCTTGGTCCGTCCGAGAGTGTCGGGCGGTTCGAGCATCTGTTCCAGCCGATCGACCAGCAGGCGCGCCTGTTCGAACGCGCGCCCGGTGCTCCCAACTATCCGATCGACCTGCCCGGCAGCGGTCGCCAGCCGGTACCGCGGCGTGGGCGTGACGGCAGCGGCCCGACGTCGTCGCATGGCAGCGAGAACCTCGCCATTCGCCGGTTGGTCGAGCGTTATGCGCCGGCCAGCCTGATCGTCGATCAGGACGGCGCGATCATCTCCGCCTACGGCAAGCTCGGCCGCTATTTCGAGTTTCCCGTGACGCGCACGGGTGGCAGCAGCGCGGTCAATCTGGCGCGACCGGGTCTGCGCGCGGTCATCGGCCCGCTGTTGCGTCAGGCCCGCGACGAGCGCCGCCGCGTCGTCGCCCGCGATGTCGACGTCGAGGGCGACTATGGCGTCCAGCCGACCGAAGTGATCTGCGATCCGCTGGGCGACGGCACATTGCTCTTCGTCTTCCGCGACACCGGGCCGTTCCATTCGTCCGATCCCAGCGAGTTGCAGGACCTGGAACGTGGCGACGACCATATGGAGGCGCTGGAGGACGAACTGCGCCTGACGCGCCATCGCCTGCGCTCGGCGATCGAGGAACTGGAGACGGCGAACGAGGAGCTGAAGAGCTCCAACGAAGAAATGATGTCGATGAATGAGGAGCTTCAGTCGACGAATGAGGAACTGACGACGGTCAACGACGAGCTGAAGAGCAAGGTCGACCAGCTGACCGTCGCCAATTCCGACCTGCGCAACTTCTACGAATCGACCGACCTCGCGGTCATCGTCCTCGATGCCGACCTGAAGGTGCGCAACTATACCGAGGCGGCGACGGCGATCTTCCCGCTGAAGCCGGCCGATCGCGGCCGTCTGTTGACCGATGTCGCCAGCCGTCTGAACGGTGCCGGCCACCTCGACGATGCGCGCGCGGTCGCCGGGGGCGCGCCGGCGACGCAACGCCGCGTGTCGACGATCGACGGACAGCATGTCTATTCGTTGCGCGTCCTGCCCTATCGCACGCAGAGCGGCGAGGTGGCCGGCGCCTCGCTGGTCCTGACCGACATCACGGACGCGCTGTCGCTGGAGCGCGAGCTGGCCGATGAGCGCGAGCGGCTCGATCTGGCGATCAAGGCCGCGGGCATCGGCGTGTGGGAATATTGTCCCGAGACCGGCGAGACCGTGCTCGACGGGGTCGAGCGGCGGATGTTCGATATCGACGCTGCCGAGGCCGGCCGGATCGATCCGCTGATGGAGCGTATCGATCCCGAGGATCGCGACGCCGTACGCGCCGCGCTCATCGATGCCGTCGCGCGCAACGAGGATTACGAGGCGACCTTCCGCGTCCGTGGCGAGGATGGGGAGGTCCGCTGGGTCAAGGGATTCGGTCGCACCGTCGCCGGCAGCGTCCCGCCGCGCCTCGTTGGCGTGTCGATCGACGTCACGCCCGAATATGCGCTGGCGGAAACGCGCGAATTGATGCTGCGTGAGATGAACCACCGGGTGAAGAACCTGTTCGCGGTCATCGCCGGCATGATCACGGTCGCCGCCCGCACGCATGATGCGATTCCCGAACTCGCCACCGACCTGCGGACGCGGATCGCCGCTCTCGGCCGCGCGCATTCGCTCGCCTCGCCCGCGGGGGAGCCGCAGGCGGTCGGGCTGGAGGATGTCGTGAGCGCGACGCTGGCGCCGTATCGCGACCATGCTGAGATCACGATCGAGGGGCCGCCGGTCGCGCTCGACCGCGGCTGCCTGTCGCCGCTGGCGTTGATCCTGCACGAATGGGCGACGAACGCGGTTAAATACGGCGTCCTCGGGACGCACGGCGCGGGGCGGTTGACGGTGCGGTGGCAGACGGATGAGGATGGTATCGCGCTCGAATGGAGCGAGGAGGGACCGGCACGAGCCGAAGTCGCGGCCAGCCGGCGCGGGTTCGGATCGATCTTGGTGGAGACCAGCATGCGGCAGTTGCGGGGCACGATGACCAGCGCCTTTACCGACACGATGTTTCGTCTGGACATGCGCCTGCCCGCGACGGTGATGGCGCATGACTGAGCCGGTTCTGCTCGTCGAGGACGAACTGTTCATCGCGCTCGACCTCCAGGCGACGATCGAGGACGCCGGCTTCAGCGTCGAGGGCCCGTGCACGACGCTGACCGAGGCGCATGACGCGATCGACCGCTACGGCGCAGCCTTCGCCGCCGCCGTGCTCGACGTGCGACTGGCCGACGACACCGTCTATCCCGCTGCCGACCGACTGGAAGCGGCCGGCGTGCCGATCATCTTCCACTCGGGCCACGCCGACGCCAACGAAATGCGCCGCCGCTATCCGGCCGCAACCGTCTGCCCCAAGCCGAGCGCACCCTCGGAACTAGCCGAAGCCCTCCGCCAATGCGTCACCAAGCCCCGCATCGCTTGAGCCGGGCGGCCGGTTGGAATGCGGCGGTCGTGGGAGGCTTGGAGCGGGTGAAGGGAATCGAACCCTCGTCGTAAGCTTGGGAAGCTTCTGCTCTACCATTGAGCTACACCCGCCCGGGCAGCCTTGCGCTTGCCACAGCCGGCGTGGTCGGGTCAACGGCGTTTGCATGTGGATGGCGCGGCGTGGAATGAAGGGTTGCCGGGGGCGTGCGGGGCGGCCATCGTTCGCCACCGTTTCCTTGCAAGGCTGTCCGATGTCGCCGATCCGTTTCCTGATGCTCCCGCTGGCCGTTTCGGCATCCTCGCTGTCGGCCGCGCCGAAGCGGGAGGGGGATGTCGCCGCGGTGCAGGTCAGCGCGCCCTATCGCGCGGCAATGGCGGCGATCGATCGGGGGCACGACCGTTTCGTCGAGGAATTGATCGAGCTGACGCAGATCCCCGCTCCGCCGTTCAAGGAAGCGGTGCGGGCGAAGGCCTATGCCGAGAAGTTCCGAGCGCTCGGCCTGCGCGACGTGGCGATCGATGCGGAGGGCAATGTGCTGGGTTTGCGCCCCGGCGCCGATCCGACGGCTAAGGCGATCGTGATCTCGGCGCATCTCGACACCGTCTTTCCCGAAGGCACCGATGTGACCGTCCGGCGTCAGGGGACGAAGCTGATGGCGCCGGGTGTCGGTGACGACACGCGCGGGCTGGCGACTCTGCTGGCCTATATCCGTGCGCTCGATGCGGCGAAGGTGCGGACGAAGCGGCCGATTCTGTTCGTCGGCACCGTGGGCGAGGAGGGGCGCGGCGACCTGCGCGGTGTGCGCTACCTGTTCACCAAGGGCGCGTATAAGGATCGGATCGGCGCCTTCTTCTCGCTCGACGGCGCGGACCCGTCGCAGGTCGTGAACGGCGGGGTCGGATCGAAGCGCTACCATGTCGTTTTCAGGGGGCCGGGCGGGCATAGCTACGGCGCGTTCGGCATCGTCAATCCGGCCGCCGCGATGGGCGCGGCGATTGCGGACGTCTATCGTATCCAGCCACCGGCCAGCCCGCGTACGACCTATTCGGCGAGCGTCGTCGGCGGCGGCACGTCGGTCAACGCCATCCCGTCCGAGGTGTTCGTCGACATCGACATGCGTTCGGAGGACGCGGGTGCGCTGGCGACATTGGAGAAGCAGGTCTTGGCGATCGTCGCCAAGGCGGCAAGCGACGAGAATGCGGCGCGGTCGACGCGGGTCGGGGTGGTCAGCGCCGAGCCACAACCGATCGGCGACCGGCCGGCGGGGCGGACGTCGGCCGAGGCGGCGATCGTGGTGGCGACGCAGGGGGCGGTGCGCGCGGCGGGTTTCACCCCGTCACTCGCCGCATCGTCGACCGATGCCAATATCGCGATGAGTCTGGGCATTCCCGCCGTCACCATCGGCGCGGGCGGGAGCGGCGGGCGGGCGCATGCGCTCGACGAATGGACCGACGTCGCCAAGCCCGACACGGTGCGCGGAATGGGCGTCGGGCTGCTCGCGCTGATGACGATGGCGGGCGCCGCGACACGGTGATGCGACCGAGCGGCGGGTGATGCGTTAGAGCCCGTCTATGATCCGTCTGTTTCACGTCAGCGACGTTCACTTTGGGGCCGAGGACCGCGACGCCATCGCCTGGTTCGATGCCGCGGTCCACGCCGAACAGCCCGATGCGATCATCATGACCGGCGACCTGACGATGCGGGCGAAGGGCGACGAGTTCGCCGCCGCATCGGCGTGGCTGGAGGGATTGCAGCGCCCGGTGACGGTGGAGGTCGGCAATCACGACCTGCCGCTGTTCAATCTGTTCGCGCGGCTGTTCCGTCCGTACCGACGCTATCTGAAGCTGGAATCGATGATCGAGAAACCGCTGGAGATCGCCGGCGTCCATGTCGTCCCGCTGAAGACCACGACGCGGTTCCAGCTGCGAAACTGGTCGAAGGGCAGTGTGAGCGACGGGTCGTTGAAGCGCGCGCTGGCCGGCGTCGCGGCGGTCGATCGGGCCGGCCTTACGATCGTCGCTTGCCACCACCCGCTGATCGAGGCGGGCACCCAGGCGACCGCGCGCACCCACGGCGGGCGCGACGCGCTGGCGGCGCTGGCGGCGGCGGGGGCAGACGTCGTGCTGTCGGGCCATGTGCATGACCCGTTCGACCGGACGCATCGCGAAGGCGACCGGACGATCCGGCTGATCGGCGCAGGGACGCTGTCGTGCCGGACGCGGGCAAGTCGGGCGGGGTTCAACGAGCTGCGGATCAAGGGCCGCGAGCTTGAGGTGGTTCACCGGGTCATGGACTGAACCTGGCGTCGGTCAGTCGACGAACGCCATCTCGAAATTCCCCCAGCGCCGCCCTGCGATCCACAGCGGCACGAACACGCTCTTGACCGCGCGATAGCGGCCCTGACCCAGATCCTGTCGGTAGGTCGACAGCATGAAGTCGCCCTCGAACGCCACGGCCCGCGCAGTCGCGTCGTCCATGAAGTTGCGGCGGTTGCGGCAGTTGACCGCGTTCCAGGCCGGGTCGCCGGGACGCTGCGGCAGAGATCGCGCCGTCATGTGCGTCGGCAGGTAGCCGTTCACGTCCGATGCGGCGACGCCCAGGATGCGCACCGTGTCGGAGGCGGCGATGCGATCGAGGATCGGGCGGACATGGGCGTCGGCGAACGCGTTGAAGCGCGTCGCATATTGGACCGGATCGGTGCCGGGCATCGGGACGTAGCGCGTGTCGAATACGTCCGACACGGTGACCTCGGCCCGTGCGATGCCGGCTTCGACCAGCGTGCGCATTTCGTGCATGCCGGCCACCGTCAGGTCGACGAAGCGCGTGTCGTCCAGGCGGACGCCCGAATGCGCCAGCCCATCGAACATGACGTTCGCCAGTTGCTCCAGCCGCGTCATGCGCTGGTGCGCGTTGGCCAGGTCGGAGCTGCCGTCGCGGGCCTGGACACCGAATTGGCCGAGCGTATCGCGCACCCGTCCAACGCTGCGCGACGTGACCTCGGTCGACTGCTCAATGCTTTCGGTGATCGCGTCGACGCGGGTGACGAGACCAGCGACTTCGGCGACGGTGTGACTGATCTGTGCGACGCCCTTTTGTGCCAGCACGCCCTTGGACACGCCGGCGTCGATGTCCTTGATAACCGAATTGGCCTGGTCGGCGAAGCTCGCCATCGTCCGCCCGATTTCGTCGGTCGCCTGACGCGTCTCGAGCGCGAGCTTCTTCACCTCTGCCGCCACCACCGCGAAGGTGCGGCCGGCTTCACCCGCGCGCTGCGCCTCGATCGTGGCGTTGAGCGCCAGCAGGTTGGTGCGCGCGGCGATCGTGTCGATCGCACCGGCGACACGCTGGACCTGCTCCATCGCCGCGGCGAAGTCGGTCATCCGGGTGCCCAGGCTGGCGACGAGATCGGTCAGCGCCCCGAAGTCACCGACCGAAGCCTCGATCTGTGCGGTCTCACGCTCCAGCGTGCCGCGGGCCTGCTCGGACAGGCGCCGCGCCTCCATCGTCGATTGGGCGACGGCGCGCTGATCGGCGTCGAGAGCGGCCGTGACCTGCTCGAGTTCGCCCAGAGCGTCCAGCTGGCGGGAGATGCCTTGCGCGACGCCTGCGACATAGCCGGCGGCATCGCTGCAATCGACGGCGAGCTGCCCGCAGCTCCGCGCGACGGTGCGGATCGCGTCATCGTCGCGTTGGGCGGGGCAATGCGACGGGGGCAGAGCAGCACTGGCCAAACGTGACGTCCCTCATATGCGAGTAATGACGGGGAAACTATTGGCGCGCCTTGGTAAACGATCGCTTAAACCGCGCTTACGCCGCGATCGCCTTTTTCTCATCCGCCAGCACCGCATCAACGATCAGCCGGCCGATATCGTTTTGCCAGAACCACAGGCCGTTGGTCTGGCCACGGAAGCTCGCTTCCCCGCCCAGTGCGCCCGACGGGACGAAACCTGCGGCCAGGCCGATGCCGTAGAGGTTGGGAATGGGCGAACCGTCCGCGTCGACGATGCGGCACAGGTCGTCGACCATCGGATCGCCGCAGTCGGCGGCGAGCGGGATCGCCTGGCCCGACGCGTCCTGCAGCGGCAGCGCACGCGGGCGGTAGCCGAGTGCGGCGATGACAAGATCGGCGCGGTCGAGAATGTCTAGCGCCTGCCCCTCGTCCTCGTCGATCCGGTGCAGTCGCACGCGCGGATCGGGCGCGCGTCCGTCGATGCCGAGCATGCGCAGGACAAGTTCGCGTGCCTCCAGGCGGAAGCCGCCCAGGCGATAGACGAAGCCGGTCACCGGGCAAATGTCTTCAGCGCCGAAATCGCTGAACCCTTCGGCGTGCGCCGCTTCGACCGACGGGTAGAAGGGCCGCAGCGGGCGGCGGTGGAGCAGGGTCACGCCGCCCGCGCCGAACGGGATACCGGGGCGCGATCGCAGCAGCAGCCCGACCGTGGTCAGCGCGCTGGTCGACCCGCCGATGACGGCGACCCGTGGGGATCGCTTGCCCGACAGCAGATCGGCGACGCGATCCAACCCGCCGAGCGTCAGCACTTCGTCGGACTGGAGCAGTTTCTCCCCGACGCGACGGGTAAGGCGCTCCCCCGCGACGCGCTGTTCGACCAGGCGATCGAGCGGCTGATGGCCGCCTGTCGCGATGACCAGATTTTCGGCGCGTATGTCGAATTCATGATCGTCGGACCGACAGCGCAGACGGATGGTCCATGTCCCGTCCGTTGCGCGGGTCGCCTTCAGCGCATCATGCCCCTTTAGCACCTTGCCGCCATAGCCCGACACGAGCGTCGCCAGCCGCTCGCCGGTTGCGGACAGATACGGCCCGACGGTCGCCAACGGCACGCCCAGCTTGTCGCGCCAATCGCCGACCGCGGCTGCGGCGGAATGGTCGGCGAGCGCGGCGAGCGAAGGCTCTGACGTGTTCTCGATCGCGGTCAGGAAGGTCTGCGCGGTCGTGTCCGACGTGATGGCATAGTTGCCAAGCCGGCCGCTGCCGAGCGTGTCACTGCGGTCAACGAGCACGAGGCCCTTCGACAGGTCGGCGAGCGTCCCCGCCTTCGCCGCGGCGGTCAGCAGCGCAGTGCCCGCCGGCCCGCCACCGACGATCAGCAGCCGGGCGACCGGCGAGGGACGCGCGTTGATGCGGCCGGCAGCCGCTGTCGTTTTCGCGAGATTGCGCAGCTTCGTCATGATGACGCAGGCTACGGCGTCAGGCGCTAAAAATAGGTTAGGGCGGCGTTTAGAGCGGGTTGTGACCATACGGAGGCACCGCGACGGAGCCGATTTTGGTTCAGGGCAAGGAGCGAGGAGCGGAGCGATGCTATTGCATCGTGACCGACGAGCGACGCCGCCCTGGGGCAAAATCGGCCCGCCGCTTTGCGGTTGCCCTGTCGCGCCCGCCGGTCTGCGTCGCAAGCCTTGCAGGTAGCGCCGCTACCTGCTGCACCTCGCTCCTTGCCGGACGAACACGACAGGGCAATCACGATGCCTCCGTATGATCACAACCCGCTCTAGCTTGTGACGGCGAGCGGTTCGTCGGGCAGCAGTTCGGTATCGATCTGCGCCTGTGCGGCCGCCGGATAGCGTGCGCCGACCAGCCGATTGGCGGGCAGCAGCGCATCGACCGCGGCGAGCGTGTCGGTCGACAGAGTGCATGCCGCCGCCGCGACATTCTCCTCCAGATGCGCGATCGACCGCGTGCCGGGGATGGGGACGATGTGCGGCGCCTGCGCCAGCAGCCAGGCGAGCGCGAGTTGGGCGGGCGTGATGCCGGCGTCCCGCGCGATCGCATCGTAACGGTCGACGAGCGCGAGATTCCGCGACAGCTGCGGCTCGACAAAGCGCGGCATGCTGCGGCGGATGTCGCCCGCGTCATAACCGTCGTCGCGGACGCTGCCCGCGAGCAACCCGCGCGCGACCGGCGAGAAGGCCACGAAGCCGATGCCGAGCTCTGCACATGTGTCGAGCACGGCGACTTCCGGGTTGCGGACGGCGGGGGAATATTCGCTCTGCATCGCGGCGATCGGATGGACGGCGTGCGCGCGGCGGATCGTCGCGGCGGACATCTCGCTGAGGCCGATGGCGCCGATCTTGCCGGCGTCCTTCGCCCGGACGAGGGCACCGACCGAGTCCTCGATCGGCACGTTCGGGTCGAGCCGGTGGAGGTAATAGAGGTCGATATGGTCGGTACCGAGCCGGCCGAGCGCGGCGTCGAGCGTCGTGGCGATGGCGTCGGGCGAGCCATCCAGGATGCGCTGGCCGTCGCGCATGTCGAGCACGCATTTGCTCGCCAGCGTGAATTCCGCGCGGCGATGCATGACCTGCGCGACGAGCCGTTCGTTCGTCCCGCCGCCATAGAGCGCGGCGGTATCGAGAAAGGTCACCCCCAGATCCAGCGCGTGGTTGAGCAGCGCCACGCCCTCCGCCTCGCTCGGGGGCGTGCCATAGGCGTGGCTGAGGTTCATGCAGCCGAGCCCGATGCTCGAAACGGTGAACGGACCGATCGTCCGGGTCGGCAAGGGCATCAGAGCGGCAGTCCCACGTAATTCTCCGCAATCGCAGTCTGCATCGCGCGCGAGGTGGCGACATAGTCGAGCTCGGCGGTCTGCATCCGGTGCTCGAACGCGCCATCCTCGGGGAAACGGTGCATCAGCTTGGTCAGATACCAGCTGAAGCGTTCCGCCTTCCAGATGCGCGCCAGGGCGCGCGCCTGATAGCCGGTCAGGCCCGTCTCGTCACCGCGGGCGAACCAGGCGATCAGCGCGTCGGAGAGATAGGCGACATCGGAGGCGGCGAGGTTCAGGCCCTTCGCCCCGGTCGGCGGCACGATGTGCGCGCTGTCCCCGGCCAGGAACAGGCGGCCGTGGCGCATCGTCTCGAATACGTAGCTGCGCAGCGGCGCGATCGACATCTCCAGTGCCGGCCCGCGGGTGACCTTGTGGTCGCTCAGCGGATCAAAGCGTTCGGCGAGTTCGTCCCAAAGCCGTTCCTCGCTCCAGTTCTCGACGCGGTCGGTCAGGGGGACCTGGACATAATAGCGGCTGCGCGTCAATGATCGCATCGAGGCGAGCGCGAAGCCCTTGTCGGTGTTGGCGTAGATCAGTTCCGGGTGACACGGCGGCACGTCGGCGAGGATGCCGAGCCAGCCGAAGGGATATTCGCGCTCGAATTCGCGGACGGCGCCGGCCGGGATCGCCTTGCGCGAGGGGCCGTGGAAACCGTCGCAGCCGGCGATGAACTGCGTGTCAATCCGGTGTTGCGCACCGTCCCTGGTGTAGGTCACGAACGGCGCGTCGCCGTCGATGTCGTGCAGCGCGAGGTCCTTTGCCTCGTAGATGACGCGCAAACCGCGCTCGGCCGCGGCATCCATCAGGTCGCGGGTGACTTCGGTCTGGCCATAGACGGTGACGTGCTTGCCGGTCAGCGCCTTGATATCGATGCGGATCAGATGGTCGGCGGTGGCGAGGTTGAAGCCCTCCTCGACCAGCCCTTCCGCCTTCAGCCGCGCGTCGAGGCCGAGGCGGGTCATCAGGTCCGTCGTCACCGTCTCCAGCACGCCCGCGCGGATGCGGCCGAGGACATAGTCCGGGGCCTGCCGCTCGACCACGACGCAGTCGACGCCGGCCGCGCGCAGCAGGTGGCCGAGCAGCAGACCCGACGGGCCTGCACCGACGATGACGACTTGCGTCTTCATCGTGCCGCTTCGAGCTGCTTTTCCAGCGCGTCGAGCACGCGGTAGCAGGGCATGACCTGCGCGACGCTGGCGTTGGGTTCGCGGCCCTCGCGGATCGCGGCGATGAATTCGCGATCCTGCAATTCGATGCCGTTCGACGACACCGCGACGCCCGACAGGTCGATCGGCTCTTCCTTGCCGGTCACCAGATCGTCGTAGCGCGCGATATAGGTGCCGGTGTCGCCGATGTAGCGGAAGAAGGTGCCGAGCGGGCCGTCGTTGTTGAACGACAGCGACAGCGTGCAGATCGCGCCGCTTTCCGCCTTCAGCTGGATCGACATGTCCATCGCGATGCCGAGTTCGGGGTGGTGCGGCCCTTCGATCGCGTTCGCCTGGACGATCGGCCCGGCCTGATAGGCGAACAGGTCGACCGTGTGCGCGGCGTGGTGCCACAGCAGATGGTCGGTCCACGACCGCGGCTCGCCCTTCGCATTGATGTTCTTGCGACGGAAGAAATAGGTCTGCACGTCCATCTGCTGGATGTTCAGCTCGCCCGCGGCGATGCGGTTGTGGACATATTGGTGGCTGGGGTTGAAGCGGCGGGTGTGGCCGCACATCGCGGTCAGGCCGGTTTCCTGCGCCTTGGCGAGCACCGCTTCGCCGTCCGCCAGACTGTCGCAGAGCGGGATTTCGACCTGCACGTGCTTGCCCGCCTCCAGGCATTGCAGCGCCTGTGCGGCATGCATCTGGGTCGGCGTGCAGAGAATGACCGCGTCGACGCCCGGCAGCGCCAGCGTCTCGGCGAGGTCGGTCGTCGCATGGGCGATGCCGTATCGGGCGGCCACGGCCTGCGTCGGCGCGAGTTCGCGGCCGACGACGGATACGACCTCGACCCCGTCGACATTCTTCAGGCCGTCGAGGTGCTTTTCACCAAAGGCGCCGGCGCCGGCGAGTGCGATTTTCATGCTGATCTCCCCCTCTCCCCTTCAGGGGAGAGGGCCGGGGAGAGGGGCCGTCTCTCAGTCCGGCCCTGTCGTTCGTGGTTTGAGACTGCCCCTCTCCCAACCCTCTCCCCCTGAAGGGGAGAGGGCTTTTATTCCTCAGGCCGCCCCACTTCCCGTCATATCCAGCCCCTCGCCGTTATCCGGCCGCAGGACGATATGGCCGACCGCAGTGTTGCTGCACGGCACGTGGTAATGGCGATGCAGCGCGGCGGTGCGTTTGCCCAGCGCGCCGCGCATGATCAGCCACATCACCATCTCGATCCCCTCGCTGCCCGTCTCGCGGAGGTAGTCGATGTGCGGAATGTGCCGCAGGCGGTCGGTGTCGCCGATCAGCCCGTCGAGGAAGTCGTTGTCCCATTCGCGGTTGATCAGCCCGGCGCGCGGGCCCTGGAGCTGGTGGCTCATGCCGCCGGTGCCCCAGACCTGCACGTTCAGATCCTCGGGGAAGCTCTCGACGGCGCGCGCGATCGCTTCGCCCAGCGCCCAGCAGCGGTTGCCCGAGGGCGGGGGATAGGTGACGACGTTGACCGCGAGCGGGATGACCTTCACCGGCCATTCGGCGACATCGCCGAACATCATCGACAAGGGCACGGTCAGACCGTGGTCGACGTCCATCTCGTTGATGATGGTCATGTCGAATTCGTCGAGGATCAGGCTCTGCGCGATATGCCAGGCGAGATCGGGGTGGCCGTGGACGTCGGGCACCTTGCGCGGTCCCCAACCTTCGTCGGCCGGGGCATAGCGCTCACCACAGCCGATCGCGAAGGTCGGGATGATCTTCATGTCGAACGCAGAGGCGTGGTCGTTGTAGACCAGGATCACGACGTCGGGCTTCTCCGCCTTCTCCCAATCCCGCGTCCAGTCGTAGCCGGCGAAGATCGGGCCGAAATAGGCGTCGCGGTCCTTTGCCATGTCGTGGGCGACGCCCAGCAGCGGAATGTGGCTGGTCGCCACGCCGGCGGTGATGCGGGCCATTATTTCTTATCCTTTTTCGAGCGCACGCCCTCGGGCGAGCGGCCGCCGGCGTTCATCATCGCCTGATAGTCCTCGACCGAGACGCCGGTCATCGTGCTGACCGCCTGGACGAAGCTCAGGCCATCGGTCGAGAAGACCTTGGCGAGGAAATAGATGTTGCCGCCGAGATCGAGGCAGCGGTTGTAGTCGCGCGACAGGATCGCCTCGCGCTGCTCCGGGCTCAGCGGCCATTCGTCGAGATAGGCCGCCTCGTCCGCCTTCCACCGCTCGCGGTTCTCGGGCTTCATCAGGCTCATCGCGAACTGGTTCATGTGATAGCCCTGACGCGCCCGCGCGGCAGTGAAGACGCGGGTGCCGGGAATATCCTCGAACTCGGCGAGATAGGCGTGGATGTCGCGTGGCTCAGTCATGTCAAATCCTCCCCGGCACGGGGAGGTGGCAGCGCGCAGCGCTGACGGAGGGGGACCTCCGCACAGGTCGCAGCTCGCGGAGAGCCCCCTCCACCATGCTTCGTATGGTCCCCCTCCCCGTGTCGGGGAGGATCTTTACGATGCTCACAACCCACGCTCCTTCAATTGCGCATCCAGTCGCGGGAAGACGCGGCGGGCATTGCCTTCGAAGATCGCCGCGCGATCCGCGTCCGGAATGTCGAGCGCGTCGACGTAGCGCTTCGTATCGTCGAAATACTGACCCGTCGTCGGATCGATCCCGCGCACCGCGCCGACCATCTCGCTGCCGAACAGGATGTTCTTCGTCTCGATCACGTCTGCCAGAAGATTGATTCCCGGCTGGTGGTACACGCACGTGTCGAAGAAGATGTTGTTCATCAGATGCGTGTCGAGCGCTGGCTTCTTCAGCATGTCGGCCAGCCCGCGGTAGCGGCCCCAGTGGTAGGGCACCGCGCCGCCGCCATGCGGGATGATGAAGCGCAGGGTCGGGAAATCGGCGAACAGGTCACCCTGAAGCAGTTGCATGAAGGCGACGGTGTCGGCGGCGATGTAGTAGCCGCCGGTCGCGTGCATCGCCGGATTGCAGCTGCCTGAGACGTGGATCATCGCCGGCACGTCGAGCGCAACCATCGCCTCGTAGAAGGGATACCAATAGCGGTCGGTCAGCGGCGGATGGGTGAAATGCCCGCCGCCGGGATCGGGGTTCAGGTTGCAGCCGATGAAGCCCAATTCCTTCACGCAGCGCTCCAGCTCCGCCACGCTCGCGGTCATGTCGGCCTTGGGGCTCTGCGGCAGCATGCAGACGCCGACGAAGGTTTCCGGGAACAGGCCGACGACGCGCGCGATCAAGTCGTTGCAGCGGCGTGCCCATTCGATCGCGACGGTTTCGTCGCCGACGTGCGGGGCCATGGCGGAGGCGCGGGGGGAGAAGATCGTCAGGTCGGCGCCGCGTTCCTTGATCAGGCGCAGCTGGTTCGCCTCTATCGTCTCGCGGATTTCGGCGTCGGTGATGTCGGGATAGGGCGGCGCGGGCTCGCCCGCCTTGTAGGCCGCGACCTGCGCCTCGCGCCACGCGTCATGGCCCTTGGGCAACACGGTATAATGGCCGTGGCAGTCGATGATCATGCGGTATCTCCAAGAGCCAAGAGCTTTGCGGCGAGGCCGTCCGGCGGGGTCAGCCCCAGGCTGCCGAGGCTGCGCTGGCGGCGGACCGTCCCGTGGGTCATCGCGGGCTCGACGCCCAGCTCCTCCAGCGTCTTCGCGACCTCCTCCATCTCGGCGGCGCGGCGCAGGCCGTGCGCCATCATGCGGTCGAGGTTATAGTCGACCCGGTCGCCCCAGCCCTGCGGCTTCCAGCTGGCGTCGAGCGAGGCTAGTACGGCATGCGCAACGCCCGCACGATGCGCGGCGAGCGCGCATTCGGCGCTCAGCGCTTCGAGGCCTTTCACCATGACCGACCGGATCATCTTGATCGCCGACGCATCGCCGACCCGGGGACCGGCGACGGACACGTTGGTGAAGCCGTGGTCGCGTAGGGCTTCTGCGGCGTCCTCGGCATGCGGGCCGGCGACGAGCAGCGGCACGGACAGCCGGGCGGGAAGGACCGGCGCCATCACCGCGACGTCGACGTAGCGCCCGCTGGCGGCTTCGATCGCGTCCGCGGCTGCGCGCTTGGTGCCTGGAGCGACGCTATTCATGTCCAGCCACAGTGCGCCGGGCGCGAGCAGGGGCGCGTAGGCGTGGGCGGCCGGTAGCGCCTGATCGGCGGTGACGAGCGAGAAGACCGCCTGCGCCTCCGCCAACGCGTCGGCTGGCGTGTCGCAGCCGGTGACGGCGGTTGTGCGATAGTCGTGCAGCTTGGCGGCGCGGGCGGCGTCATCGTCGGTCTTGCGGTCATAGGCGCGGGCGCCGGGCTGCGCGAAGGCCTGCCCTGCCTCTCCGAATCCGATGAAGGCGACCTGACGTCCCATGGTTCACGGGGGTAGGCGGCGGACGGCATGTGCCGCCAATCGGAAAGCGCCGCCGTCTATCGATTTTCCTGAAGTCTGGTATCGACCGCCGCCTGTTTCAGCAACGCGACGAGCCGCGCCTGCGCCGTCGTCGGTCGCCAGCCTGCCCGCGTGCTGATCCCAATGGTTCGCACCGTGTCGATCAGTTCAGGACCGATCCGCACGAGCAACCCGGCGTCGACCTCCAGCGCGACCTGATCGGGGGACAGCAGTGTCAGCAGGTCGCTTTCGGTGAGCAGTCCCCGGATCACCATGACCGATCCGCACTCGATCGGTACGGCAGGCAGCGCGCGCCCGGTAAACAGCGTCTCCCAATGTGTCCTGAGCGGCGTGCCTGTGGGGCCGACGACCCAGCTTTGCGTGGCCAACTGGTCGAGGTCGACGTCGCGCCCTGCGAGCGGATGCCCGGCGCGCCCGAAGATCGCCAGCCGATCGGTGAACAGCGGCGCCTGATCGAGTCCCGCAGGCGGATCGGGACGAAGCGCGCCGATCATCAGGTCGATGACGCCGTCGAGCAATGGGTCGACCAATTCACGCCACGACCCCTCGACGACATCGAGGACCGTCCCCGGCGCTTCGGCGAGGAACCGGGCGAGCGCATGCGGTAACAGCCGTGCGCGGCTGAGCGGCATCGCACCGACTGCGATCCGCCCGCCACCCTTCGCATCGCCACGGGCCTCCGCGATGCCGGCGGCGATCTCGCGTGCGGCCAGCCGAACACCTCGGGCAAGCGCACGGCCGGCGGGGGTCAGCATCATGCCGCGCCCGCGGCGCTCGGCGAGCGGGGTCGCCCAGATCTGTTCGAGCTCCCGCACCGCGCGGTGGATCGCGGGCTGCGACAGTCCGCTCGTCCCGGCCGCGCCGGCGAAGCTGCCGGCGTCGGCGAAATGAAGGAAGGCTTCGGCCTGCGTCGCGGTCATCAGTGCCTCGGGCCTGGCAAAACCGCGCTTGGATGTCCGGCGGATCGTGGCAAGTTGTGCGAAGGCGCGATCGATGCGGTCGGCCAACGCCAGGCCGGCCGCGGTCGGCGCCATGCCGTCCGGGTTGCGGTCGAACAATTGCACGCCCAGCTGCCGCTCGACCTTGCCCAGGCCCTGGGTCAGCGCAGGCTGCGACAGGCCCGCGGCATCGGCGGCGCGATTGAGGCTGCGCTCGGCGACGATATGCCGGATCGCGCGAAGGTGACGCAGGTTGAGGTCGAACGGCTTCATCAATGTCGGATATAGCAAAAACTTATGGGGCCGCCGCAAGATCGATTGGCCAAAGCTCGCGCGGGCGCGGACGACGCCGGTAATCAGTGAAAGGATCGAGATGACCGTCGTCGTGCAGAATATCGAACGCGCCGACCGCGCCGTGATCGACGGGCTCGCGTCGGCGGGCGTGGCGACGGTGCATGAGGCGCAGGGGCGGATCGGCCTGCTCGCCCATTATATGCGCCCGATCTATGCCGGCGCGCGGATCGCCGGGAGCGCGGTGACGATCTCCGCGGCGCCCGGCGACAATTGGATGGTCCATGTCGCGATCGAGCAGTTGAAGGACGGCGACATCCTGGTCCTCGCGCCGACCAGCCCCTGCGTCGACGGCTATTTCGGTGACCTGCTGGCGACGAGCGCGATGGCGCGTGGGTGTCGCGGGCTGGTGATCGATGCGGGCGTGCGCGACGTCCGCGACCTGACGCAGATGGGCTTTCCGGTCTGGTCGAAGGCGGTGTTCGCGCAAGGTACGGTCAAGAATACGCTGGGCTCGGTCAACGTGCCGATCGTGTGCGCGGGTGCGGCGATCGAGGCGGGCGATGTGATCGTGGCCGACGACGACGGCGTGTGCGTGGTGAAGCGGGCCGACGCAGCGGCGGTGCTGGAGAAGGCACAGGCGCGCGAGGCGGCGGAAGAGGCGAAGCGCGTGCGGCTGGCGGCAGGCGAGCTTGGGCTCGACATCTACGACATGCGCCCGCGGCTGGAAGCGATGGGGTTGAAGTATGTGTGAGCCCAAGGTCCTCCCCGGCACGGGGAGGGGGACGATGCGAAGCATGGTGGAGGGGGGGCTCCACAAGCGGTGCATCATGAGGAGCCCCCCCTCCGTCAGCGCTACGCGCTGCCACCTCCCCTTGCAGGGGAGGATCATATGACCCGCTGCATGTGGATGCGGGGCGGTTCCTCGAAGGGCGGCTACTTCCTCCGCGACGACCTCCCCGCCGACCCTGCCGCCCGCGACTCGTTCCTGCTGCGTGTCATGGGCTCGCCCGATCCGCGCCAGATCGACGGCATGGGCGGCGCGGACCCGCTGACCAGCAAGGTCGCGGTCGTCACTCGGTCAAAGCGCGAGGGCGTCGATGTCGACTATCTCTTCCTCCAGGTCTTCGTCGATCAGGCGATCGTCACCGACGCGCAGAATTGCGGCAACATCCTCGCCGGTGTCGGCCCGTTCGCGATCGAGCGTGGTCTCGTAGCCGCGCAGGACGGCGAGACGCGGGTCGCGATCTTCATGGAGAATACGGGCCAGGTCGCCGTTGCCACCGTGCAGACGCCGAGCGGCACCGTGACCTATGCCGGCGATGCGGCGATCAGCGGCGTGCCGGGGACGGCGGCGCCGATCCCGCTGGCGTTCCGCGACACCGCAGGCTCGTCGTGCGGCGCGCTGCTGCCGACCGGGAACGGCGTCGACACGATCGACGGGGTCGCGTGCACGCTGATTGACAACGGCATGCCCTGCGTCGTCATCGCTGCGAGCGACGTCGGCATTTCCGGTTACGAGGATCGTGACACGCTCGACGCGAACGACGCGATGAAGGCGAAGGTCGAGGCGATCCGCCTTCAGGCTGGGCCACTGATGAATCTGGGCGACGTCGCGGAAAAATCGGTGCCGAAGATGATGCTGGTTGCCGCGCCGCAGGACGGTGGCGCGATCGCTGTGCGCTCGCTGATCCCGCACCGTGTCCATGCCTCGATCGGGGTACTTGGTGCGGTCAGCGTCGCGACGGCGTGTCTGATCGAGGGCTCACCGGCCGCCGCGGTGGCGGTGGTGCCGGAGGGCAAGCACCTCACGCTCGGCGTCGAGCATCCGACCGGCGTCACCGAATGCGTCGTGACGCTCGACGATGACGGCCAGCCGGTCGAGGCCGGCATGCTGCGCACCGCGCGCAAGCTGATGGATGGGGAGATTTTCGCATGAAAGATGCCGACGGCCGGATCCGCAGCTGGACGCTGGAACTCTCGCGCCCCCGCTTCACCCCGCCGCCGGGCGCGGTCGACGCGCATTGTCATGTGTTCGGTCCGCAGGCGGAGTTCCCGTTCAGCGCCAAGGCGAAATATCTGCCGCAGGACGCTGGCCCGGACGCGCTGTTCGCACTGCGCCGGCATCTGGGGTTCAGCCGCAACGTCATTGTCCAGGCGAGCTGCCACGGCACCGACAATCGTGCGACGCTCCACGCCATCGCAGTGTCGGAGGGCACGTGCCGCGGTGTCGCGGTGGTCGATCCGGCGATTTCCGACGACGAACTGGACGCGCTGCACTCCGGCGGCATTCGCGGCGTGCGATTCAACTTCCTCAAGCGGCTGGTCGACGATGCGCCCAAGGACAAGTTCCTCGACGTCGCGCGGCGCATCCAGCGGCTCGGCTGGCACGTCGTCGTCTATTTCGAAGCGGATATCCTCGACGAGATGCGGCCGTTCCTCGACGCCATTCCGGTGCCGGTCGTCATCGACCACATGGGTCGCCCCGACGTGCGCCAGGGGCCGGACGGCGCGGACATGACCGCTTTCCGCGCGCTGCTCGACAGCCGGGACGATATCTGGACGAAGGTGACGTGTCCCGACCGGCTCGATCCCGCCGGGCCGCCCTATGCCGATTTCGTCCGCGCCGTTCGGCCGCTGGTCGAGGCCTATCCCGACCGCGTGCTGTGGGGAACCGACTGGCCGCATCCGAACATGGAGACGGTGTTGCCGGACGATGGGGCGCTGGTCGATGTGATCCCCGAGATCGCAGCGACGGCGGAGTTGCAGCGCAAGCTGTTGGTCGACAACCCGATGCGGCTGTACTGGCCGGAAGAAGTTTGATTTTCACGCAAAGGCGCAAAGGCGCGAAGAGAAGATTTCTAAGCGCTGACGCGCGGTTTCACATCTTCTTTGCGCCTTCGCGCCTTTGCGTGAATCAAATCTCTTACGCGTCGCCCCACACGTCCCGCGCCACGTCGATCACCAGCCGCATCTTCGCCGCCTGCTGCTCGACCTGGATGTCGTTGCCGTGGACGGTCGACGAGAAGCCGCACTGCGGCGACAGCGCCAGCTGGTCGAGCGGCGCGAACTGTGCGGCTTCGTCGATGCGGCGCTTCACGTCGTCGGCGCTCTCCATCTCGCCGAGCTTGGTGGTGACCAGGCCCAGCACGACCGTCTTGCCTTTCGGCAGGAAGCGCAGCGGCGCGAAGTCGCCCGAGCGGGGATCGTCATATTCCAGGAAATAGCCGTCGATGTTCAGTTCGTTGAACAGCACTTCGGCGACGGGCTCGTACCCACCCTCGGCCGCCCAGGACGAACGGAAGTTGCCGCGGCACAGGTGGACGCAGACGATCATGTCGTCCGGCCGGTCGCGGATCGATTCGTTGATCAGGCGCGCATAGAGCCTCGGCAGTTCGTCGGGGTCCATGCCGCGCTTGCGTGCATTCTCGCGCTGGGTGTCGTCGCAGAGATAGGCGAGGTTGGTGTCGTCGAGTTGGAGATAACGGCACCCGGCGTCCGCCAGGCTCGCGATCTCCGCGCGATAGGCGGCGGCCAGATCGGCGTAGAAATCTTCGAGGTTCGGATAGGCCGCGGCATCGATCGCGTCGCGTCCGCCGCGGAAGTGCAGCATCGTCGGCGACGGAATCGTCACCTTCGGCGTGCGCGAAGTGCAGGAGGCGAGGAATTCATAATCCGCGCGCTGGATGTCGCGGGCATGCGCGATCTTGCCGCTGATCTTCATGACCGGCGGTGCATATTCCAGCTCCTTGCCGCCGTGCTGGTGGAACTTCACCTGCGTGCCGCCGGCCTCGTCGACGCCGTCCAGCTGGAGCAGGAAGTCGGTGTGGAAATAGGTGCGGCGAAACTCGCCGTCGGTGATCGATTGCAGGCCGAGATCTTCCTGGAAGCGGACCACGTCGCGGATCGCGTCGTCCTCGACCGTGCGGAGGGCGGCGGCGTCGATGCTGCCGGCGCGATACGCCGCGCGCGCGTCGATCAGCGACTTGGGTCGCAGGAAGCTGCCGACGTGATCGGCGCGGAACGGTGGCGTGGGCATCGGGTCACTCCAGGATGGATCGTACGTGTTGCATACGGCTGTAGGGAGGCATGCCAGCGCACGCAATGGCCGGTTGCCGTCTGGTCCGATCCGGGTATATGTTCAGTCTCATAACAATAAAGTCGAGAGGTGTCGGTGGCCCAGGATCCGCGTGCAGTGATCGACCGCGAGCCGATGTCGCGGTTCCAATGGGGCATCGTCGCGACGATGGTCGGGCTGAACGCGCTCGACGGATTCGACGTCCTCTCGATCAGTTTCGCTTCGCCGGGCATCGCCAAGGATTGGGGAATCGACCGCGCGGCGCTGGGCATTGTGCTGTCGATGGAATTGATCGGCATGGCGATCGGCTCGCTGTTGCTGGGCGGCGTCGCCGACCGGATCGGGCGGCGGACGACGATCCTCGGCTGCCTGGGCATGATGACCGTGGGTATGCTGGGCGCGGCGACCGCGCATGACGTCTACACCCTGTCGATCTGGCGCGTGCTGACCGGGCTGGGCATCGGAGGCATGCTGGCATCGACCAATGCCGCGGTGGCGGAGGCGGCGAATGCGAAGCACCGCTCGCTGGCCGTCGTGCTGATGGCGGCAGGCTATCCGGTCGGGACGATCGTCGGCGGCTCCGTCTCCGCCGTGCTGCTCGCGCACTATGATTGGCGGGCGGTGTTCGTGTTCGGCGCGATCTGCAGCGCTTTGTTCGTGCCGCTGGTGCTGTGGCGGGCGCCCGAGTCGGTCGCCTTCCTGATGCACAAGCGTCCCGCCGGCGCGCTGGAGCGGATCAACGCGACGCTGCGCCGGATGGGTCATGCCCCGGTCGAAGCGCTGCCCGATCCAGAGCCGCAGGCGGTGGCAGGCAAGGCGCCGCTCATCACGCTATTCTCGCCCGCGCTGTTGCGCACCACGGTGCTGCTGACGCTCGCCTACCTCGCGCACATCATGACCTTCTACTTCATCCTGAAATGGATCCCGAAGATCGTCGTCGACATGGGCTTCCCGCCGCCGCAGGCCGCGGGCGTGCTGGTGTGGGCGAGCATCGGCGGGGCGACGGGGTCGCTGATCCTGGGGCTGTTGACCGGGCGTATCCGCCTGCTGCCGCTGACGATCACGGCGATGCTGCTGTCGACCGCGCTGATCATCGTGTTCGGCCGCGCACAGAGCGACCTGACCGGCCTGTCGATCGTCGCCGCCTGCGCCGGCTTCGCGACCAATGCGGGTGTCGTCGGCCTCTATGCCCTGATTGCCCAGAGCTTCCCGACCGGCGTTCGCGCCACCGCGACCGGCTTCGTCATCGGCGTCGGGCGCGGCGGATCGGCGCTCGCCCCGGCGGTCGCGGGCTTCCTGTTCGCGGCGGGCTACGGGCTTCAGACCGTCGCGGTGCTGATGGGGATCGGTTCGCTCGTGGCGGCAGCCGCCCTCGTGATGATGCGCAGGCGACCTGCCGCGCAATTGGCCGATTGACGATCTGCACAACTCGATTTAGGCTATAACACATAACAAATTAGGAGAGCGGCCCGATGGCGTCCGGCAACACATTCGATCGCATCAACCCGGTGACGGGGGAGGTCGCGACGACCGCCGCCGCGTTCGGCCCGGCAGAGGCGAATGCCGCGGTCGAGGCTGCTGCCGCCGCCTTTCCGGCGTGGTCCGCGCTCGGCCCCAACGCTCGCCGCGCCGCGTTGACCAAGGCTGCCGATGCGCTTGCCGCCAAGGCCGACCAGTTCGTCGATGCGATGATGGGTGAGATTGGCGCGACCGAGGGTTGGGCGCGCTTCAACCTGATGCTGGCGGTCGGCATGGTGCGCGAAGCCGCGGCACTGACGACGCAGATCGGCGGCGAAGTGATCCCGTCCGACAAGCCCGGCTGCATCGCGATGGCGCTGCGCGAGCCGGTCGGCGTGATGCTGGGCATCGCGCCGTGGAATGCGCCGATCATCCTGGGCGTCCGCGCGGTCGCGGTGCCGCTGGCGTGCGGCAATACGGTCGTTTTGAAGGCGAGCGAACAATGTCCGCGCACGCACAGCCTGATCGCGGAGGCCTTTGTCGAAGCGCTGCCCGCTGGCGCCGTGTCGATCGTCACCAACGCGCCGCAGGATGCGGGCGAGGTCGTCGGCGCGCTGATCGACAACCCGCATGTGCGCCGCATCAACTTCACCGGATCGACCGCGGTCGGCAAGATCATCGCCAAGCGTGCGGCCGAGCATCTGAAGCCCGTGCTGCTCGAACTGGGCGGCAAGGCGCCGCTGATCGTGCTGGAGGACGCCGATCTGGACGAAGCCGTGAAGGCCGCGGCGTTCGGCGCGTTCATGAACCAGGGCCAGATCTGCATGTCGACCGAGCGGATCATCGTCGTCGATGCCGTCGCCGATGCTTTCGTCGAGAAGTTCGTGGCGAAGGTCGGCACGATGCCGGTCGGCGACCCGCGCGAAGGCAAGACGCCGCTGGGGGCCGTCGTCGATCAGAAGACGGTCGATCATGTCAAATCGCTGATCGCCGATGCGGTCGGGGCGGGCGCAGTGCAGGTCAACGGCGGCGACGCGAACGGCGTGCTGATGCCCGCGCACGTCATCGACAAGGTGACGCCGGAGATGAAGCTGTTCCGCGACGAAAGCTTCGGGCCCGTCGTCGGCATCGTCCGGGCCCGCGACGAGGCCCATGCGATCGAACTCGCCAACGACACCGAATACGGCCTGTCAGCGTCGGTCTTTACCCGCGACACCGCGCGGGGCCTGGGCGTCGCCAAGAAGATCAAGTCGGGCATCTGCCACGTCAACGGGCCGACCGTGCATGACGAGGCGCAGATGCCGTTCGGTGGCGTCAAGGCATCGGGCTATGGCCGGTTCGGCGGCAAGGCCGGGATCGACGCCTTCACCGAGCTGCGCTGGGTCACGATCGAGACCCAGCCCGGTCATTATCCGATCTGAGGCGGGCGCGATGGCGATCCTTTCCCTGATCGTCGCCGGTGCCGCGGCGGTCGCTGCTCCGGCGCCGGTCGCGCCGAAACTGACGCCTGTCTTCACCGTGCGGGTCGAGATCGCCCCGCCGGTCGAGCAGGGGGAGATCGACGGCGGGCGGCGGCGGTTCATCCCGATCACCGGCGGCAGCATTACCGGCCCGCGCCTGACCGGCACGGTGCTGTCCGGCGGCGGGGACTGGCAGACCATCTATCCGGGCGGCTTCACCCGGGTCGAGGCGCGCTATTTCCTGAAGGCCGCCGACGGTACCGTCATCGGCATCCACAATCCGGGCGTCCGCGTCGCCAGTCAGGACGTCACCGATCGCATCGCCCGCGGAGAACGGGTTGATCCGTCCGCCTATTATTTCCGCAGTTCGCCTGTGTTCGATCCGCCGCCGGGCAAGCACCAGTGGCTGCGCGAAAAGACCTTCGTCGGCCGCGGCATCCGCATGCCCGACCACGTCCTCATTGAAATCTTCGCCGTCGACTGACGCGCGCCAGCAAAGGGTAAGCCATGACCGAATATAGCAGCAACGGCGTCGTCGCCTATGACGTCGAGGACCGCATCGCCTGGGTCCGCTTCAACCGTGCGGAAAAGCGCAACGCGATGAGCCCGACGCTCAACCGCGATATGATGGAAGTGCTCGACGCGCTGGAATTCCGCGACGACGTCGGCGTGCTCGTCCTGTCGGGCGAAGGGCCGGCGTGGACCGCGGGCATGGATCTGAAGGAATATTTCCGCGAGACCGAAGCGACGGGCCTGGCCGGCACGCGCAAGGCGCAGCGCGAGAGCTATGGCTGGTGGCGGCGCCTGCGCTGGTATCAGAAGCCGACGATCGCGATGGTCAACGGCTGGTGCTTCGGCGGCGGCTACGGCCCGCTGTTCGCCTGCGACCTGGCGTTCGCGGCGGAGGAAGCGAAGTTCGGGCTCAGCGAGATCAACTGGGGCATCCTGCCCGGCGGTGGCGCGACTAAGGTGGCACAGGAACTGATGCCGTTCCGCAAGGCGATGTACCACGCGATGATGGGCGAGAATATCGACGGCAAGACCGCGGTCGAATGGGGTCTGGTTAACGAGGCGCATCCGCTCGCGACGCTGAAGGACCGGGTGACCGAGGTCGCCAAGGTGCTGCTCGCCAAGAACCCGGTCGCGCTGAAAGCGACCAAGGATGCGATGAAGCGCGTCGGTGTGATGAGCTACGACGATGCCGAGGACTATCTGGTCCGCGCGCAGGAAGCGGCGAATTCGTTTGACAACGAAGGCCGCAAGGAAGGCATCCGGCAGTTCATCGACGAGAAGAGCTACAAGCCCGGGCTGGGCGCGTATGACAAGGACAAGGTGAAGGCGTAAGCCGCGCAAATCCTCCCCGGAACGGGGAGGGGGACCATGCGAAGCATGGTGGAGGGGGCTATCCGCGGGCCACGTCCGATGAGGCACGCCCCCTCCGTCAGCGCTTCGCGCTGCCACCTCCCCGTGCCGGGGAGGATCGAAAGATATGTAATGCCCGACCTTTCCCGCCTCCTCACCCCCCGCTCGGTCGTCATCGTCGGCGCGTCGCCCACCCCCGGCGCGCTGGGCAATTCCGTGCTGCGCAATCTCGAACGCCATGGCTATGCTGGCGCGATCCACCTCATCAATCCCAAGCGGGACGAGATCGACGGCCGGCCGTGCTTGAAGTCGATCGACGACCTGCCCGACGGTGTCGATGCGGCGGTACTGGCGATCCCCGGTCCCGCGGTGCTCGGTGCGGTGCAGGCGCTGGCCAAGCGGGGCGTCGGCGCGGCGATCATCTTCTCGGCGGGCTTCGCAGAGGGCGGTGAGGAGGGGTTGGCCGCGCAGGCCGAAGTCGCGCGGATCGCGGCGGAACACGGCATGATCGTCGAGGGGCCGAACTGCCTGGGCCTCGTCAACTATGCCGCGGGCGTGCCGCTGACCTTCGTCGAGGCGCCGGTGCTGGATCTCGCCGGCAAGCCTGCGGTTGGCATCGTCAGCCAGTCGGGCGCGATGGCGGTGGTGCTCGGCACCACGCTGATGGCCAAGGGACTTGGCATCACCGTGTCGGTGTCGACCGGCAACGAGGCGGCGTCGGGCGTCGAGGATTATGTCGAACACCTGATCGACGACCCTGCCACCCCCGCGATCGCTATGATCGTGGAGCAGTTCCGCAAGCCCGCGCGCTTCCTGGCGCTGGCCGAACGGGCGCGGGCGGCGGGCAAGCACATCGTCCTGCTCCACCCCGGCACGTCGAGTGCGGCGCGCGAATCCGCCGCAACGCATACCGGCGCGATGGCGGGCGACTGGCAGTTGATGCGCGCCAAGGTCGAACGCGCGGGCGTCATCCTGGTCGACAGCCTGGAGGCGTTGGGCGATGTCGTCGAACTGGCCGTGCGCAGCCAGCCGGTCAAGCGCGGCGGCACCGCCGTGCTGACCGAAAGCGGCGCGTTCAAGGCGCTGACGCTCGATCTGGCCGAGAGCATCGGCCTCGACCTGCCGGCGATGTCGGGCGACACCGTGGCGGCGATGCGCGCGGCGATCCCCGATTTCATCCCCGTGTCCAACCCGATGGACCTGACCGCGCAGGCGCTGGTCGACCCCGACCTCTACCGTCGCACGCTGATCCCGCTGCTGGCGGACGATGCCTATGCCGCGCTGGTGTTCGGGATCATCCAGACCGACCCGGCGACCGCGGCGCGCAAATTCCCGTACATCATCGATGCGGTGACGGCGCTCGCTCCGACCAAGCCGGTGATCTTCGCCGGCCTCGACGACGGGGCGCCCGTGCCGGCCGAGTATATCGATGGCCTGCGGGCGATCGGCGTGACCTATTTCCCGTCGCCCGACCGCGCCTTCCGCGCGCTGCGGCATCTGCTGCGTCGGGCCGAACGCGACTTTGCGCGCGCCGAGGCGGAGCCTGTCACGCTCGACCTGCCGCCGGGCGTGATCCCCGAATATCGCGCCAAGCAACTGCTGGCGCCGGTCGGTATCCCGTTCCCGGCGGGCGGGTTCGCCGCGACGGTAGATGAGGCCAAGGTGGTCGCCGCGCGTATCGGCTATCCGGTTGCGATCAAGGCGCAAGCCGCGGCGCTCAGCCACAAGAGTGACGCGGGTGGCGTCATCCTGAACATCGCCGACGACGCGGCGCTGGAGGCGGCGTGGGAGCGGCTGTACGGCAATGTCGCCGCCTATGACGGATCGATCGTGCTCGACGGTGCGCAGGTCGAGGCGATGGGGAAGCGCGGGGTCGAACTGATCGTCGGCGCGCGCAACGATCCCGATTGGGGGCCGGTGATCCTGGTCGGCTTCGGCGGGGTGACCGCGGAGCTGCTTCACGACGTCCGCCTGTTACCGATCGACCTGACGAAGGACGCCATCGTCGCCGAACTCCGCGCGCTGAAGCAGGGGGCGCTGCTCGATGGCTATCGCGGCTCGCCCGCGCTCGACGTGGCGGCGGTGGCGGATCTCATCGCGAACCTCGGCCGCGTGCTGGCCGGAACGCCGTCGATCCGCGAGGTCGATCTGAACCCGGTGGTCGTCTATCCGCGCGGGGAGGGTGTGGTCGCTCTCGATGCGCTGATCCTGGCGGAAGGCTGATCCCGCATCCCGTTCGTGCTGAACGAAGTCGAAGCTTCTGTCCTATAGGCACGCCCTTCGACTTCGCTCAGGGCGAACGGGGGAAGGGGGCGGGTAGCTAATCCGTTGGCGCGGCGCGTTTCTCGATGCGGCCGAGCAGGTCGAGCAGCATCGCCTTTTCCGCCGCGGAGAAGCCGGCAAGCAACTGGTCCTCATGCGCTTCGATCCGCCGCGTGCAGTCGTCGAGCATTGCCGTGCCCGCGGGTGACAGAGTCAGCGTGAAGGCGCGTCGGTCGGTCGGGTCGGTTTCGCGCACGATCATGCCGGCGTCGATCAGCTCGTTGATCAGCGACACCATATTGGCGCGCTTGATGCCCAGGATGCGGCCCACCGCGCCCTGATTGATGCCGGGACTGGCAGCGACGACGGCCAGGATGCCGATCAGCACCTGTCGCATCCCCGTGCCCTCGACCGCCGCGGCGAAGTCCGCCGCGAACACCGCCGACGCACGACGCAGATGATAGCCGACCAGGGGATTGAGCGCGCCGACCAGAGAATGGGTTTCCGTCATAACAAGCGGAAGCCACGTTTTGCCGAATGCGTCAAATGCCTGTGTTTAGCTTCGCGTCATTACTGTTATTGACAATAACATATCCGGGCGTAGCATTCGGGACAAATGGGGCGCCGCTGAGCCGCCCCGAAACGGGAGGATGCGATGACTGGTCTTCGTTCTACGATGCGTGCCGTGCTGGGTTGCAACGCCGCCATCGGTGCCCTGGCGATCGCCGCGGTGCCCGGTATCGCGCAGGCGCAGGACGGGTCGGCGCAGGCCCAGTCGGCGACCGAAGCCGACCCGCAGGACATCATCGTCACCGCACGCCGCCGCGAGGAAAGCCTGCAGGATACGCCGGTCGCGATCTCCGCATTCAGCGCCGAGATCCTGGAGCAGCGCCAGATCGTCCAGACATCGGATCTGGAGCGCATCACCCCCAGCCTACAATTCAAGCCCGCCGGCCAGCTGTCGGGCAATACCGCCTCCGCGGTCGTCTTCATCCGCGGCGTCGGTCAGGTCGATCCGACCGCGGCGGTCGATCCGGGCGTCGGCATCTATCTCGACGAAGTCTACCTCGGCCGTGCGGTGGGCGGGGCGATCGACTTCGGCGACATCGACGGCGTCGAAGTGCTGCGCGGGCCGCAGGGCACGTTGTTTGGGCGCAACACCATCGGTGGCGCGATCCTGGTCCGCACCCGCCAGCCCGAACTCGGCACGTGGAGCGGCCGCAGCCGCCTGCGCATCGGCGACTATAATCTGCGCGAGGGTTTCACGGCGCTCAATATCCCGCTCGGCGACACGCTTGCGGCGCGCATTTCGGGCGGCTTCCGCAAGCGCGACGGCTATGTCATCCGCGCGGTCGACGGCAAGGATCTGGGTAACGAGAACGGCTATTCGCTGAACGGCGCGCTGAAGTGGGAGCCGTCGAGCGCGTTCGATCTGTTCCTGCGCGCCGACTATTCTCGCCGCGACGAAAACGGTGCGCCGTTCGTGCTGGCGGGCGTCAACGAACAGGCCCCGGTCGCCGCCATCGCCAGCGTTGCCGCCGGCTGCCCGGGCGCGACCATCCCCTTCTCGCCGATCGTGCCGGGCGACCGTCGCTTCGGCGCGCCCAACGTGCCGCTGATCGCCGACATCCGCTGCGCCAACGATCTTCAGGCCCGCGGCGACTTCGTGAACGGCGGCAACGCGCCAGTCATGAGCATGTCGGAAGTGTGGGGCGCTGCCGGCACCGCCAACATCCGCCTGACCGACCAGGCGCTGGTCAAGCTGATCACCGCCTATCGCGAGACGAGCTCGCGCGGCATCCGTGACGCCGACAATACGCCGCTGACCCTCATAACCACCGACGTCGGATCGAAGTCGAACCAGTTCAGCCAGGAAGTCCAGCTTCAGCTCGACTTCGGCAAGGTCAACGGCATCCTCGGCGGCTATTATTTCAACGAAGCGACCGACGAGCGCGCGACGGTCTTCCTCGCCTTCCCACCGTCGCCGCCGGTCATTTCCTCGCTGCTCGCAGGTGGCCCCGGCAGCCGCGATCTTCAGGTGTCGCGCCTGAAGACCAATTCGGTCGCGGTGTTCGGCGAAGTCAGCTGGTCGCCGACCGCGCGGCTCGAACTGAGCGGTGGCCTGCGCTACACCTCGGACCGCAAATATTATCAGGGGACGGTGCTCAACCTGTTCCCCGCGACCCAGCCCGACCCGAACCCGTTGCCGACGCTGGCGACGTCGCAGGGCGGGCCGCTGTTCATCTTCCCGCGGCCGTTCCAGCGCGACTTCGCGGCGCTGACCGGATCGGGCAGCATCCAGTATCGCTGGAACGACGCGATCAGCACCTATGCGTCCTATGCCAAGAGCTTCAAATCGGGCGGGTTCAACACGCGCTACAATGCGGCGACCTCGAACAACCTGCCGGTGCCCTTCTCGGACGAAAGCGTCACCAGCTATGAAGCCGGCATCAAGACCAACATCGGCCGCCTGCGCCTGAACCTCGCCGCGTTCGAGGCGCAGTATCAGGACATCCAGCTGATCTTCCGCCAGGGCGTCGTGCCGCTCCTCTTCAACGCCGGCGAAGCGCGCATCCGCGGGTTCGAGGCGGAGGCGAGCTATCGCGCACCCTGGGGCCTGATCTTCGACGGCGGGCTCAGCGTGCTGAAGGACAAGATCAAGAGCATCACGCCCATCCCCGGAGCGACCGCGACCGTGACGCCCAGCGACGACCTGCCGTTCACGCCTGATCTTCAGGCGAACTTCGGCCTGTCGTACAAGATCGAACTCGGCGGCGGCACGACGCTGACGCCGCGCGTCGACGGAACGTACCAATCGAAGATCACCTTCATCACCGGCAGCATCCCGCTGATTGAGGAGAATGGCTATTTCGTCGGAAACGCGTCGGTCGGCATTCGCTTCGCCAACCGGATCGAACTGAGCGCGGGCGTCAACAATATCCTGGATTCGCGCTACCTCATCCAGGGCAACGCGTCGCTGGCGACGCTTGGCTATGCGGAGCGCATCTTCGCGCGGCCGCGCAACTGGTTCGCGCAGCTGTCGACGTCGTTCTGATCTAACGCACGCGGCGGGCGAGGGTGACGGGCTGGAATTTCCCCAGCCCGCAACTCGCGCCGGGCGACAGGCCGGGGTCCTGCAACACGGTGATGATGTCGACGTCGCACAGACGCGGCGTCGTCAGCGAATAGGCGAAGCGGCGGTCGAAGCCGAGGCCGGGGCAGGATTGCGGCAGCGTGTTCCGATAGGTGCGACTGCCCGCCGTGAAGTCGATGACGGAATCGCTGCGGACCTGACTGCGCAGGCCGACGGTCGAGATGCAGCTGACCGGCGCACCGTTCGGCGTCGCCGCCGGTACGACGTCGTCGCGGGCGAGTGCGGGCGCGGCGGCGAGCAACAGGGCGATGAGGGCGGGGCGGATCATCACGACTCTCCGGCAGCGGCGACCGGCTTGGGCGCCGGCGTCTTCGGCTTGAACGCGCAGAGGTCGGCGACGATGCATCGCCAGCATTCGGGGCGTCGCGCCTTGCAGGTGTAGCGGCCGTGCAGGATCAGCCAGTGGTGCGCGTGCAGGCGGAACGGCTGCGGGACGACGCGGTCGAGCTTCGTCTCGACGACGACCACATCTTTTCCGGGAGCAAGCTTGGTGCGGTTGCACACGCGGAAGATATGCGTGTCGACCGCGAACGTCTCGTGCCCGAAGGCGGTGTTGAGCACGACATTGGCCGTCTTGCGCCCGACGCCCGGCAACGCTTCCAACGCGGCGCGATCGTCGGGGACGACGCCGTCGTGATCGCGCACCAGCGCTTCGCTCAGCGCGAGGACGTTCTTCGCCTTGGTGTTGTTGAAGTTGATCGTGCGAACATAGTGGCGGATCTCGTCAAGGCCGAGTGCGACCATCTTCTCTGGCGTGTCGGCGACGGCGAACAGGCCGCGGGTCGCCTTGTTGACGCCGGCGTCGGTCATCTGCGCCGACAGCGCGACCGCGACGAGCAGGGTGAAGGGGTTCGAATATTCGAGCTCGGTCACCGGATGCGGATCATGCTCCGCGAGGCGGTGGAAGAAGGTGACGACGTCGGCCTTCTTCAAAGCCCGAGCACCTCCGCCATCGCGTAGCGGCCCGGTGGTTGCGTCGCGAGCCACAGGGCGGCGCGGACCGCGCCGCGCGCGAAGATCGCGCGGCTGTCGGCGCGGTGGACCAGTTCGATCCGCTCACCCTCGCTTGCCATGATCACGCTATGGTCGCCGATCACAGACCCGCCGCGCAGCGAGGCGAAGCCGATCGTGCCTTCGCTGCGTGCGCTGGTCACCCCGGCGCGGTCGTACACGCTGACATCCGCCAGCGTCGTCCCGCGCCCGTCGGCCGCCGCCGCGCCCAGCAGCAGGGCGGTCCCGGACGGCGCATCGACCTTGTGCCGGTGATGCATCTCGACGATCTCGATGTCCCAATCGGCATCGAGCCGCGCGGCGGCCTCGCGGACCAGTTGCGCGAGCAGCGTCACGCCGAGCGAGGTATTGCCGGTCTGGAGCACCGCGATATCCGCGGCAGCGGCATCGATCAGCGCATGATGCTCCGACGTCAGCCCGGTCGTGCCGATGACGATCGGCGTACCGGCTGCGCGGGCCGCGGCCAGATGGGCGGGAAGCGCCGAGGGGGCCGAAAAGTCGACCAATACGTCCGCCGCCTGCGCAAGTGGCGCCGGATCGTCCCGCGAATCCGCGCCGCCCGCGTGGCGCGCGCCGAGGGCTGAAAGCTCCCCGACGATCGCCTGCCCCATCCGTCCGAGACTGCCGTAGATTCCGATCGCTGTCATGGACGCAGGCCTTGGCACATGGCGGCGTAGCGGCCCAGCCCTTTGCGCGCGTTGCGGATGATCAGGACATAATATTACGCATATTACTCATTTCGGGCAAAAACCACGATCAAGGCCGTCATCGGATTGGACGGTTCGGACAAGGACTGCAAAAGCTGAGCGATGCCATATCTTTCCAAGGTCGTTCTGACAGATACGGTGCCCGTCCGCCGCCTGACGCGGTTGCTGGCGGAGATGCAGGTGACGATCAACGCCGCCGGCCTGCGGTTGTTCGATGGCGACATGGACCGGTTCGTCATCTTCTCGCTGGTGGTGCGTGAAGGCCTGTCGCCACGCGGCGATGCGCGCCCCATTTCGGCGCATTCGCTGTCGATCTCCCTCAACCGGTCGTTCGAGACCGTGCGCCGGCACGTCAACGCGCTGATCGACGCCGGATATTGCGTGCGCGTGCGCGGCGGCGTGACGGCTGCGCCGGGGTTGATCGACCGACCCGATGTGGACGCGGTCGTGAAGCTGTCGAACGATGCGTTCGTGCGGTTCGTCGAGGATTTTGCGGACAAGGATGCCGCGGCACCCGCCCCCGAACCGCTCCCGCCCTATCACATCTCGGTCGGGGTCAGCGGTGCGGTCGATACGTTGCTGGCGACCGTCGAGACCAATCGTGGGCTGCACGGCGATTGGCTGGACCTCGCGCTGTTTTCGACGACATTGTGCGCCAACGTCCGGCGCCATGCCTGCGACCCGCAGGCGATCGGCCTGCCGATGTGCGAACGCCACGCCGTGCGCCCCAGCGTCATCGCGCGGGCGCTCGGCCTCGCCGAGACGACGGTGCGGCGACGCGTGGGGCGGCTGATCCGGCCCGGCGGGTCGATGGTTCGGGTCCGCAGCGGGTTGATGGTATCGCAGGAGTTCCTGAAGACCTCGACCGCCGCCGCGACCACCGCGGCGACGCTGGAGCACGTCCGGCGCGAAATCCGCAAGGCCGTCGCGCGGGGCTTTCCGATCGACGCGCCCAGTCGCGCCTATGCGGTCGGCCGGCCGGCCGAGACGCCGTTCGCCTGACCCGTCAGCTTGCCGACGCCATGTTGACTGCGTTCTTGCCGGTACGCTTTACCTTGTAAAGCGCGGCATCAGCCGCCGCCATCGCGCGTGCGATGTCATCGGTCAGCGCGGCTGCACCGGCGGAGAAGGTGACGCACCCGATCGGCTCACTGGTTTCCTGGTTGACCAATCTGCGTTCGCCCAGCCGCTCGCGCACTTCGTCGAGCAGCATGACCGCGTCGTGCGTGCTGCGCCCGTTCGTCAGCACCGCGAATTCCTCACCGCCGTACCGCGCGACGCAGATGTCGGGACCGAGTTCGCTCGCCAGGAAATTGCCGACGAACTTCAGCACCCGGTCGCCCGCCGGATGGCCGTGGACGTCGTTGACGCGCTTGAAATCGTCAATGTCGACCAGCGCCACGACCAGTCGGCGACGATCGGCATCGGGCGCGTTCATCAGTTCGGCCAGACGACGCTCGAACCCGCGACGGTTGGGCAGTCCGGTCAGGTGATCGCGTTCCGCCGCGGCGCGCGCACGGTCCAGGTCCGAGCGCAATTGCTCGGTCGCCCGGCGCGTCTGCTTCAGTTCGGTTTCGACAAGGCGCGTCGTCGAGACGACCGCGCGCGTCAGCCCTGCGATATGTTCGAGCGTCCCGACCGGATCGGTTTCCAGCCGCGCCTGGGCATCGTCCAGGGCATCGCCGTAATCGCGCGCCGAAACATGCGACCGATCATTGGCCGCGATGCACTCGTTCAGCCGTTCCTCCAGCTGATCGGCCAGCTGTGCCAGCGCCTGTGGCACCGATTCGACCGGACGCAGTTCGGCGATCAGATCGCTGATGCGCTGGGCGCTCAACCCTTCCTCTTCGGCCAGCATCTTGCCGATGGCGCCGGCGATCATCGGATCGGCGCCGGTCAGATAGGCATGCGCGATCTCGAAATGGATGGGCATCGGCGAGAGGCGATGGCGAACCAGAAAGTCGCCGATGTCGTCGTACAGCTGCCGCTCGACGATCGCGCGGGTATCGGGGGCCTGGGCCGATGCGGCAGTGGCGCGCGGATCATCGGCCTGCTGCCCACCGAACCAGGTGGCGAGGCGGCTGCGGCGTGGCGCCTGCAGGGCATTGCTTCCCATGCTCACCGGCTCCCCCCCGCGGCCCTGATCCGCGTGGCAAGAGTCTGGCGCGGTGTCGCGGCATAGGGTCTGGCTGGGTCGTGCGAAGTCTGCGGCATTTCGCCGCGGTTGACAGCATCACGCACGGTTTCCCAATTCTGACCGAACCAGTAACCGCCGTCTTCGGATCGCAGGATACGATCCGACAGGCGCGCGACGGCGGTGTCGATGTCCTGTTGCGGGACGAACCGCTGCGTCGGAATGTCGTAGAAGGCGCGGACCTTCGGCGCCGTCGGCTCGTCGTGATTGCCCTCGATCACGATTCCCAGCCGGTTCGATGCCAGACGTACCAGCCCCCCGGTCGGCTGGATGCCGATGCTGGCGATGAAGGCGTAGAGCAATTCCTCGTCGAAATGGCCCTCCCATTCGAGCATCCGGGCAAGCGCGTCGTTCGCCGACCATGCGCGCTTGTACGGCCGGTTCGACGTCACCGCGTCATAGACGTCGCAGATACCCCCCATGCGCGCGTGCAGGCTGAGCTGGTCGCCGGAGAGGCCGAAGGGATAGCCGCCGCCGTCGACCCGCTCGTGATGATGCAAACACACGTCGAGTGCGATCGGAGACACGCCGGGGCTGTCGACCAGCATCACATGCCCCTGTTCCGGGTGGGCGCGGATGATCGTGACCTCTTCCTCGGTCAGGCGGCCGGGCTTGTCGAGGATCTCCTCGGGGATCGACATCTTGCCGATGTCGTGCAGCAGGCCGGCCATGCCCAGCATGCGATGATCCTCCGGCGGCAGCCCGATGTGTCGCGCCAGATTGATCATCAGCGCGCAGACCGCGACCGAATGGAGATAGGTATATTCGTTCTTGGTCTTCAGCCGGGTGACCTTGACCATCGCCGACGGGTCGCGCGCGACCGATGCCGCGATCTCGTCGACCAGAGGTTCGACCGCGTCGACGTCGATCGCCTGCCCCATCCGCGCTTCGCTGAACATTGCGGTCACGGCTTCCTTCGAGCGTTCCACGACCTCGGCGGCACGTTCGACCTCGCTCGCCTTGGTCGCGCGGACGCGACGCCGGGGGGCGGCCGCCTCGGGCTCCGCCTCGGCGACGGGCGTTTGCGACGGCGAGATCGTCCGTTCGTCGAGAATGTCGTCCTCGGCAACGACCGGCGTCGGCTCGGCCAACGGGATCGGGCCGAGCCCGCGCGCCGTATCGATCGTCACTTCCGTGATGTCGGCGTCCCGCAACCGCGTGATCGCGTCGGCGTCCTGAATAAGAAAGCGTTTCCGCCAGAACGGGCTCGACAACCAAGAGCCGTCGAACGAATCGACGAACACTCCTGGCCGAAGCCGTTCGATTTCGACGCGAATCAACATCTTGATGAAGCTATCCCCGGTCCCTCTACATCGGCGATAGTGTCACCAACGTTTTGATCATTGATTTATGCGGAGCGGTTATTTTGACCAAAACGAGTAACGCGGGCACGGTCGCCAGGCTGTGGTCGATGCGGTATTCGGTCCGATATGGATAAAATGCAGTCGATCGTCGTACTGACCGGTGCCGGCATTTCTGCCGAGAGCGGGATCGCCACCTTTCGCGGACCGGGTGGATTGTGGGAAGGGCACCGCGTCGAGGACGTCTGTACGCCCGAGGCGCTGGAGCGCGACCCGGCGCTCGTCCATCGCTTCTACGACCTGCGTCGCGCCGCCCTGGCGGGGGTCGCGCCCAATGCCGCGCACCGGGCGCTTGCCAGGCTGGATGCCGAGTGGCCGGGCGAACTGCTGATCGTCACGCAGAACGTCGATGATCTTCACGAGCGGGCGGGGGCCACGCGACTGCTGCACATGCATGGTGAACTGCGATCGGCGTTGTGCGCGGCTTGCGGCGTGCGGACGCCGTGGAGCGATGCCTTGCCGCCGGCGACGCCGTGCGCCGCCTGCGGAGCAAAGGCGATGCGGCCGGACATCGTGTTCTTCGGCGAAATGCCCTACGATATGGACCGGATCGAAGCGGCGCTGGCGCAGTGCGACCTGTTCGTGTCGATCGGCACATCGGGGGCGGTCTATCCCGCGGCGGGGTTCGTCCGCACCGCGCGCTGGCACGGGGCGCATACGATCGAACTGAACCTCGATCCCTCGGATGGCAGCATCCACTTCCACGAAAGCCGGATGGGTCCGGCGAGCGTGCTGGTGCCCGAATGGATCGACAGCGTGTTGACAGACGCATGACGCGGCTGTTCGTCTTCGGTCTGGGCTATGCCGCGAGCCACGTCGCCGCGGCGGTGCGCAGCCGCGGCGGCGTCGTCATCGCGACGGGGCGGGCGGGTGACATATCGTTCGACGATGCCGCTGCGGTCCGCGCCGGGCTTGCGGCCTCGACGCATGTCCTGTCGTCGGTCCCGCCCGACGAAGGCGATCCGGTGCTCGACCGGTACGGCGACCTGCTGGCGGGCAAATGGCTCGGGTATCTGTCGTCGACCGGCGTCTATGGCGATGCGGGCGGGGCGTGGGTCGACGAAGCCGCGCCGATCCGCGGACGGCGCGCGAACCGCAATGCTGCCGACGCGCGCTGGCTGGCGCTGGGCGCGCGGGTGTTCCGCCTGCCCGGTATCTACGGCCCCGGTCGCTCGCCGATCGATCGGCTTCGGGAGGGGAAGGCGCATCTGACCGGACTGCCCGATCAGGTGTTCAGCCGCATCCACGTCGCCGATCTCGCGACGGGCGTCATCGCGGGCTTCGACGGCCCGGCGGGGGCGTATAATCTGTCCGACGACCGGCCGGCGAACCAGGACGACGTCATGACCTATGCCGCGCGGCTGGTCGGCCTGCCGCCGCCGCCGCCGCTGGTGTCGCTCGACCAGCTGTCGCCGATGGCGCGCGCCTTCTATGCCGAGAACCGGCGGGTGGCGAATGGCAAGGCACGGCGGGTGCTCGGCTGGCGCCCGCGCTTCGCGGATTACCGGTTGGGCCTGCGCGCGGTCAGCGCCACGACCAGCCCGACCATCGCCAGCGCCGCTCCGCTCCCCGCCAGTAGCGACCAGCGATAGCCCTCGAACAGCGTCGAGAGCAGCATCGCGATGACGGGCACGAGCACACCCGAATAGGCCGCCTTCGCCGGGCCGATCACACGGATGACGCCGTAGTAGAGCGGGAAGGCGATCGCCGAAGCGGCGAGCCCGAGGTACAAGGTGCCGGCCCAGTAGATCGGTCGCGGGTCCAGCACCGGCGGACCCACCGTCGCAAAGGCATAGGCGGCATCGAGCACCGCGCCGATCAGCATCGATATGCCCAGCATCGACGCCATCGGATAGAGCTTGGCGGTCTTCGTTCCCTGTAGGATATTCGCGCTCGACGCCGACAGCACGCCCGCCAGCGTGAAGCCGATCCCGGCGAACAGCTTGGCCCCGCCGCTCGGATCGGCGCGCAGTTCGTGGACGAACAGCAAGGCGACGCCGGCGATTGCGATGGCGGACCCCAGCAACAGCTGCCGCCCGAGCCTCTGCCCCAGGAATATCCGCCCCAGCAGCGCATTCGGTACCAGCATCAACGCAAAGACGACCGCAACCAGGCCCGACGTAATGAAGGTTTCCGCCCGGTAGACGAAGTTGAAATTCAGCACGAACTGCGCTGTCCCCAGCGCCGTCGCGAAGCCCCAGCCGCGCGCATCGAGCCGCAGCGAATCCCGTCGCCACAGCGCCCAGCCCAACATCGCGACCCCGGCCACGATGAAGCGATAGGTGACCGACCAGCTTGCCGGCACGACCCCCAGCTGACCGGTGATGACGATCCACGTCGACCCCCAGATCGCGGTGACGATCGCGAAGGGGAGGAGGACCGACAGGCGGGTCGATTGCGGACGGTCGGCGTCGGACATGGCGGCGCTTTAGCCACAAAGCTCTAACCAGCGAAAGCGCGACTTCTGCGAAAAGCCCGTCGGTGCTCCCGCGCAGGCGGGAGCCTAGAGCGGCGAGCAAAGCGATCTGTTGTATTGCTTCGTCCTGGGTTCCCGCCTGCGCGGGAACACCGAAGGCTTGTGGGCGAATGCGTGACTTTCGTAGATGGCTCGCAAAGGCAGGGGGGATGACTTCAGAGTGCGGCGATCGCTTTCGCCAGCGGCGCAATCTCGGCTTCGGTCTGGTTCCACGAAATCACCAGCCGCGCTTCGCCGACGCCCCAGTCGTAGAAGTCGAAGCCGAGCGCGCGCAGGCTCGCCGCCTCGTCCGCGGTCACGCGCAGGAACACCTCGTTCGCCTCGACCGGATAGACCAGCCGATCGCCCGCCGCTGCCGCCAGCAACCGCGCACCGGCGTTCGCGGCGTGGCCGTTCTCCAGCCAGAGATCGCCCTCCAGCATCGCCAGCAACTGCGCGGCGAGGTAGCGGCCCTTGGAGAACAGCAGCCCCGCACGCTTGCGGCGGTAGAGGATCGGCGCGGCAAGTTCCGGGCGGAAGAATATCAGCGCCTCGGCCGACATGCCGCCGTTCTTGACGCAGCCGAACGACAGCGCGTCGACGCCTGCCCGCCATGTCACCTCGGCCGGCGAACAGCCGAGATGCGCGACCGCGTTGGCGAAGCGCGCGCCATCCATGTGCAGGCCCCAGCCCTTCTCGCGCGCCAGGTCGCCGATCGCGGCGACCTCGTCCGGTGTATAGGCCAGGCCATATTCGGTCGCGTTGGTGATCGACACCGCATGCGGCTGGACCTGATGCACGTCGGGGCGGATCGCATCGGTGACCGCGCGGATCGCATCCGGCGTCAGCTTGGCGCCGGGGCCATCGGCCAGCAGCAGCTTGGCGCCGTGGGTGTAGAATTCCGGCGCGCCGGCTTCGTCGACCTGGATATGCGCGTCGCGGTGGCACACGATGCCACCATGGGGCGGGCACAGCGCGGTCAGCGCCAGGCAATTCGCCGCGGTCCCGGTCGGTACCCACAATACTTTGACCGACGTCTCGAACAGGTCGGAGAAGGCACCGTCCAGCTGCTGCGACCAGCGATCGCCGTCATAAGCGGTGTCGAGGACGTTGGCCGCGACCATCGCGTCGAGGACGGCCGGGTGAACCGGGGCGGCGTTGTCGGAGAAGAAGCGCATGGGCTGCTCAAGCCGTAGCGCTCTCATGAAATCAAGGACTTTCGCCCTCCCGATCGTCATTCCCGCGAAGGCGGGAATCCATCTCTTGCGCTCGCCACGGGGCTCATCCGGGAGATGGGTCCCCGCCTTCGCGGGGACGACAAACGCAAATGCAGAGAAGGCGCCTTCACACGTAATGCGGGTCGCGGTCCTTCGGCAGGTTCTCGTAATGCACGATCGCCGGCTCCGGCCCCAGCGGTACCGGCCGGCCGTCGCGGAACGCCCATTCGCCGCGGTCGCAGTCGGCGGCGCGGACATAGCCGTTGATGTACAGGCGGCGCATATGCCCCTCCCGGTTCCGGCCGGAGGCGTGGACAAGATACGGGTTCCAGAAGGCCACGTCGCCCGGCTCCAGCACCAGATCGACCACGTCCGCGGTGGTATAGCCGATCTTCGCAAGCGCCGCGTCGTCCATCGCGCGGCCCAGCACATCGGCGTCGACGTCGAGGTCGACGTTGCCGAGCCGGTGGCTGCCCGGCACGAAGCGCATACAGCCCGACTGCGGCGTATGCGGATCGATCGCGAGACCGGTCTGCACATAGGAGGTGCCCAGGTTGCGATAGACATGATCCGGCTTGCGGAAGCGCGAATCCTGATGCCACGCGAAGTCGCCGGCCCCGTGCGGCTCCTTCCAATGCACCTGGTTGATGATCTGCTTCAGGTCGCCACCGATCAGGGTCCCGAGCAACCGGGCGAAGCGCGGATCGAGTCGCACCGCGTTCATCACCGGCTGGTGATAGGACGGCCACTGCGCCATCCGCACCTTCGGCGCGCCATCGCGGCCGGGGGCGACGTTGTAGAACAGATTGCCGTGCCGCCAGCTCGCCCCGAGGACGGTTCCCTCCTGCCACAGCTGGTCGATCGCGGCAGAAATTTGCGCGATCTCGGCGGGGGTGAACACACGGCGGACGACGACATAGCCGTCGCGGGCATAGGTCTCGGCGATGGTTTCCCGGGTCATGGGACAGATTACATAGCGGGAAAACGTGTCGAAGGCGTGACTGGCGGGTTTTGGTTTTGTCATGTTCGTTGGGGGAGGAGTGGGGGCTGCCCCACGACGCTACCCACCGTTCGTGCTGAGCGAAGTCGAAGCACGTGTTCGGGGCACGCCCTTCGACAAGCTCAGCGCGAACAGTGGGTAGGGGCACACGGCTCCGCCGCGGCGAAGCCGCGTCGTCGGTCGGGCTACGCCCGCCGGCCGGGTGAGGCCATGCTGCGCACCGCGGCCGTCCGCCGGCCATGCCGGCGCGACGCCGCTTGGCCTCAACGCATCAGCACCAGTTCCTCCGCCATGCTCGGATGCAAGGCCACCGTCTCGTCGAACGCCTGCTTGGTCAGCCCGGCCTTCACCGCGACCGCCGCCGCCTGGAGAATCTCCGGCGCATCCGGCCCGATCATGTGCAGGCCGACCACGCGGTCGGTCTCCGCTTCGCACACCATCTTGTACAAGCAGCGTTCGTTGCGATTGGCGAGTACGTTCTTCATCGCGCGGAAGTCGCTGAGGTAGACCTTGACCGTCCCCAGCTTGTTCTTCGCCTCCGCCTCGGTCAGCCCGACGCCGGCCATCGGCGGATGGCTGAACACGGCGGCCGGGATGCAGTTATAGTCGACCCGCGTCGGCTTGCCGCCATAGACGGTGTCGGCGAACGCCTGGCCTTCGCGGATCGCGACCGGCGTCAGCTGGACGCGGTTGGTGACGTCGCCGACCGCATAGATCGACGGGCAGCTCGACTGGTTGTCGGCGTCGACCGGAATCGCGCCCTTGTCGTCCAACTCGACACCGGCCGTCTCAAGCCCCAAACCGTCGGTGTTGGGAACGCGGCCGGTCGCGAAGATCACGCAGTCGACTTCCAGCGGATCATGGCCGGTCATCTCGACCTTCAGGCTGCCGTCGGCCTGCTTCTCGATCCCACGGAATTCGGCGTTGAAGCGGAATTCGATGCCCTTCATCAGGCTGATCTGGAGCAGCCGGTCACGAATCGACTCGTCATAACCGCGCAGAATCACGTCCGTACGGTTGATGAGGGTGACGTGGGCACCGAACTGATGCAGCACCCCGGCGAATTCGTTGGCGATATAGCCTGCGCCAGCGATCAGCACGCGCTTGGGAATGGCGTCGAGGTGGAACACTTCGTTCGAGGTGATGCCATGCTCGTGCCCCGGGCAGGACGGCACTGCCGGGCGCGCGCCGACCGCGATCAATATGCGCTCGGCCGTGATCTCGCGTCCGCTGGCCAGCTTCACGCTGTTCGGGCCGGTAACCACGGCGCGCTCGTTGATGATCTCGACGCCGTGGCTTTGCAGCGTGCTGGTGTAGGCGCCATTGATCCGGTCGACCTCCGACAGGACGTTTTCTTGGAGGCATTTCCAGTCGAATTCGCAGTCGTTGGGCACCTTCCAGCCGAAGCGCTGTGCGTCCTTCAGATCCTCGGCGAAATGCGCGCCGTAGACGAGCAGCTTTTTAGGGACGCAGCCGCGGATCACGCAGGTGCCGCCGACGCGATATTCCTCCGCCACCGCGACCCGCGCGCCGTGCGCCGCCGACACGCGCGCGGCGCGGGTGCCGCCCGATCCGGCGCCGATGACGAAGAGGTCGTAGTCGTATTGGGGCATGGCTGGCTTCCGGCAAAACCGCCGTTCGCCCTGAGCTTGTCGAAGGGCTGCCCTTCTTCGGCGCGGAAGAAAAGACAGGGCTTCGACAGGCTCAGCCCGAACGGGGCGGGGGGTGGGTCTGTCGGGTCCATCTAGGATGCCCCGGCCTTGCGCGCCACCCGGGGATCGGCGACGCTGCCGGACACAAGGAGAGGGACCATGCGAGACTTCGACATCATCGTGTACGGCGCGACCGGCTTCACGGGGAAGCTGGTCGCCGAATATCTGGGCAGCCGCGATCACGGCGTGCGGTGGGCGATGGCCGGGCGATCGCTGACCAAATTGGAGGCGGTGCGCGACGATCTCGGTCTCGACGTGCCGCTGATCACCGCCAATGCCGACGATCCCGCGTCATTGCGTGCGATGTGCGACCAGGCGATGGTCGTGCTGACGACGGTCGGGCCGTATCAGCTTTACGGCGAGCCGCTGGTCGCGGCATGCGCGGCGTCGGGCACGGCCTATGTCGACCTGTGCGGCGAGCCGGCGTGGATGCGGCACATGATCGATGCGCACGAAGCTCAGGCGAAGCTGACCGGCGCGCGAATCGTCTTCAGCGGCGGGTTCGATTCGATCCCGTTCGACCTGGGCGTCTGGACATTGCAGCAGGCCGCGATCGCGCGGTTCGGCAAATCCTTCCCCCGCGTGAAGGGCCGCGTGATCGCGATGAAGGGGACGTTCTCCGGCGGCACCTTCGCCAGTGCCAGGGCGACGATGGCGGCGGCGGCGAAGGACCCGTCGATCTTCAAGCTGATGATCGATCCGTTCGCGCTGACGCCGGGCTTCTCCGGGCCATCGCAGCCCAAGGGACTGATGCCCGAATATGACGATGCGCTGGGCGCCTGGACCGCGCCGTTCGTGATGGCGGCGATCAACACCAAGAACGTTCACCGCACCAACGCGCTGCTCGCCCACGCGTACGGCACTGACTTCACCTATGACGAGATGATGGTCGCGCCGGGGCTGGGCGAGATCGGCAAGGCCGCGGCGGAGGCGATTGCCAAGTTCAATCCGATGGGCGGCGACAAGGGGCCGGCGCCGGGTGAGGGGCCGTCACTGGAAGAGCGCGAGAGCGGCCATTACGAAATCGCCTTCCTGGGGGAGATGCCGTCGGGCGAACGGTTGCGCGCGACCGTCACGGGCGACCGCGATCCGGGCTATGGATCGACGTCGAAGATGATCGCGGAGACGGCGATCTGCCTGGTGAAGGATGTGGCGGGCGAGGGCGGGATTTGGACGCCCGGAGCATTGATGGCCGAACCGCTGGTCGCGCGGCTGAAGGCGAATGCCGGCCTGACGTTCTCGGTAGAGTAACCGTCATACCGGGCTCGACCCGGGATCCAAGGCCACAGGCGATGTCGCCCGTGGCCCTGAATCCCCGCTTTCGCGGGGATGACGCGAGTCGTCAGAACGCTGCGGTCACCCCGATCACCGCGGTCGGGCCGACGATCGAGCCGCCGGTCGTCTTCGCCAGGTTCGGCTGGAGATAGGCCGCCTCGCGCGCCGAGATGTCGGTGTCGACGTAGGACACGTTGAAGGTCAGGTTCTTCCAGGTGACGTCGGCACCGACCGACCAGTCCCAGTATTTGCCCGTCGGCGCGACGCTGGTGCCGTTGGGTCCGAGGCCCGGGTTGCCGTCCGAATAGCCGATATGGCCCTTCAGCGTGATGGGGCTGGTCGGGATCGCGACCGCGGCGTCGCCGGCGAGGTAGAGATTGTCCTCCGACGTGCCCGGCCCCGCGACGAACGGCGTCGCCGAGCGGGTGTAGAGCCCCAGCGCCTGCTGCTTCGGTGCGTAGAACACCGACGCGGTCAACGTCGCCGGACCCGCGGTGCCGCTCAGCTTGGCATAGGGTTCGAAGAAGTCGGTTTCGTCCGCGCCGCCCGGATACATGTACCAGGTGACGCCGACGTCGAGCGTGCCGTTGGCCAGCGGTGCCTTGTAGCCTGCGATCACGTCGAGTTCGAGGTTCGCGCCGCCGAACGTGCCCCAGCCGGCGAGGTTCGAACCCCAGGTTCCGACGTAGAAGCCGCTGTCATGCGCGATGGTGATGCCGCCCTGCACGGCGACTTCCTTGTCCGACTGCGACACGCCGCGGAAGCGGTAGTCGGAGACGACGCCGACGCTGCCCGACACGGTGATCGGTGGCGGCGGGTCCTTCACGTCCTGCGCGAAGGCAGGCGTCGAGAGAACGCTCAGGGCGAGCGCGAGGGGGTATTTCGGAAAACGCATCATGAGACTCCATGTTGGGTCGATGGTTTCCGCCTGCGTGCCGGGTGCGGGGCTGCTACGTGGCGCTCCCGCTTACCGGCGACACAGTGAAAGTGCCGCATTGTGCTGCGACGCACAACAAAAAAGCGTCGCGGCGATAGCCGACGACGCTCTTTTGTTGCGCTGGTGCAACAGTCGACGATCAGGAAATGGCGATGATCGCGTCGACCTCCACCGCAACACCGCGTGGCAGCGACGCAACACCGACCGCGGCGCGGGCGTGCTTGCCGGCGTCACCGAACAGCGCGACCATCAAGTCCGACGCACCGTTGGCGACCTGCGGCTGTTCGGTGAAATCGGGCGTCGAGTTCACGAACACGCCCAGCTTGACGATGCGCACGACCCGGTCGAGTCCACCGAGCGCGGCTTTCGCCTGCGCGACGACCATCAGCGCACAGCGCTTCGCCGCTTCCTGGCCGTAAGCGAGGTCGTGCTCGCCCTCTCCGATGCGGCCGAGGATCAGCTGGCCGTTGGCGTCGAACGGGATCTGCCCCGACACGTGAAGCAGGCCCCCGGCCTCGACGGTGGGCACGTAGGAAGCGACCGGGGCGGCAGCCTCCGGCAGGGTCAGGCCGAGCTCTTCGAGCTTGCGATCGATATGGGTGGTCATGCTGTCTCTCCAGTGAGGGCCGGGGCCGGCTGGCCCTCGGCAAAGCGGGTGGCGATCCAGGCGCGCGCGTCGCGCCAGTCGTCGATACGGGCGTGGGCATGCGGCGCTTTGGGCACCGATGGTGCGAGTGTCGGCTCGGACACCATGTGCAGGCGGTGGACCGCCGGCGCGTGGCGGGCGACCGATTCGTGATGGACCGCGAGATCGTCGACGAACACGGTCACGCTCGGCCGATATTCCTCGATCAGTCGCGCGACCGGCGTGCCCTTCCCGCCCTGGTTGCATTCGACGCGGTGGGCGATGCCGTGCGCTTCGAGCTGCTCGATGCGGGCGTCGCGGCAATGATCGTGCAGGTTGGTGAGCACGACGATATCGGCGCTCTGCGCGATCGCGGCCAACGCCTCGCGGGCATGGGGCACGAGTGTCTGCCGGGCCATCTCGTGCGGGAAGAAACCGTCGAGCAGCGTCCACATCTCGTCCCGGTCGAGCAGCGAGCCGTCGCGCCGTTTCATGCTGGTCGCGAAATCGCCGCCGTTGGGCGCGAAGTCGATATCGTGCGCCTCGCCGAGCCATGTTCCGAAATGCCGGACCATGTGCAGCAGCACTTCGTCGCAGTCGGTGATCAGCAGCGGCCTCATGCGCGGTCCAGCCGCTCGCGGGCGCGCACCAGATCGGCGGGCGTGCAGCCGATCGCGTCGGCGCAGGCGATCAGGTCCGCTTCGTGATTCTCCAGGAACTGGAGCGCAGCGGCCAGCGTCGCGGGCGAGCCGGCCGAGGTGCGCAGCGACTGCGGGTCCAGCCCGGTCAGGTCGAGCAGCCGCATCGCCCGGTTCGGATCGTCGAGCGTCCAGACGAGCGCACGCAGCGCCAGCGTATCGTCATTTGTCTCAGGCGTCTGCATCGCTTACAGATTTGCACCATAGCTTCGGGAAGGTCATCGCGGGCGTGGCAAAAAGGGTGCTCGTTGTCGAGGACAACGAACTCAATCTGAAACTCTTCTGCGACCTGCTGCGTGCGCACGACTTCGTCACCGAACCGGTGCGCGACGGGCGCGAGGCGGTGGGGCGGGCGAAGGCGTTCGAACCCGATCTGGTGGTGATGGACATCCAGTTGCCGCATGTCAGCGGACTGGAGCTGATCGGCCAGATGAAGCGCGACCCGCGACTGCGCGCGATCCCGATCATGGCCGTGACGGCCTATGCCGGCCGGGACGACGAAGAGCGCATCCGTGCGGCGGGGGCGAATGCCTATGTGTCGAAGCCGATTTCGGTGATGCGATTCGTGCAGGAGGTGCGGGCGCTGGTTCCGGCCGAGGGGGCGGCTTAAAATCCTCCCCGGCAAGGGGAGGGGGACCGCCGCGAAGCGGTGGTGGAGGGGGCGGGCCTCGAAGCGAGTCGCTGGTGGAGAGCCCCCTCCACCAGCCTGCGGCTGGTCCCCCTCCCCGCGAGCGGGGAGGATTTAAAAACCACGCAAAAAAGCCGTGGGGCGCTTGGCCCTACGGCTTTCAAACCTCAGCGAGTCGCCTGCGGCTCTGTGGCCCCCGCCTGCGCGGGGGCTGCGTAGAAATCGCCGGAGCGACTTTTACTTGATCTTCGCTTCCTTGAACTCGACGTGCTTGCGCACGACCGGGTCATACTTGCGGAAGGTGAACTTCTCGGTCTGCGTGCGCGGGTTCTTCTTCGTGACGTAGAAGAAGCCCGTATCGGCGGTGCTGACGAGCTTGATCTTGACGGTTGCCGGCTTGGCCATGACCCGAATACCTGAATCTGTTCAAATGAAAGAGGCGGCACACCCACGGGCGGCCGCCGTCAGGGGAGCGCGCATCGTCGATATGGCGGGCGATGTCAAGCTGTGCGATCGATTCGCCGCCCGATTGCCATATCGTCTTTGACCGCAAGTTAACCACTTTAGGCGCAACTTCGCGCGCAGGACAGGTGAGGGATGCAGTCGAGATGACACTGCGGGGCATGGATGCGATGAAGCTGGTGCGCGACGATCTGGTGGCGCGGGTCGACGCGATCGATCGGCGCGCTGACCGGTTGCGGCCGGACGAAGTCGCCTATGAGCTCGAAGCGATTCGCCGCATCGCCAGCCGTCACGGGATCGGCGCCGCGATCACGATCGTCCATGCGCTTGACGGCGCGTTGACGCGCGGCGAGCGCGGATCGCTCGTCCATGACTGGCTGTCGCTCCTGCGTGACGCGGTCGGCAGCCCCTGCGGCTTGCCGCATGCGGCGGAAACCTATGCCGCGGCCTGTGCCGTCCGGCTGGTGCGCTAAAGCTCGCGCGACCCGCGACTGATCCAGCGGGTCGATCAGACTGACGCGGACAAGCCGGGAGCCAATCGCGTGAAAGGTCGTTACCTGCGCGTAACTGCCAATCGCCGGAGATAAACGTGGCCAACGCCAATCCCGCGCCGCTCGCGACGCCGACCGACCTCAACCGCAACGACACCCGCACCGTCGCCGATGCGCTGAACGCGTCGCTGGCGGATTGCTATGCGCTGTACCTCAAGACCAAGAACTTCCACTGGCATGTCTCGGGCCCCCATTTCCGCGACTATCACCTGCTGCTCGACGATCAGGCCACGCAAATCCTGGACGTGACCGACGCGATCGCGGAGCGGGTGCGCAAGACCGGCAACCTGACGCTGCGGTCGATCGGCGACATCGCGCGGCGCCAGACGATCAAGGACAATGACGCCGAATTCGTCACCGCCGCCGACATGCTGGCCGAGTTGCGCGAGGACAATCTGAAGCTGGTCGAAAGCTTCCGCACGGTGAAGGAAGCGGCCGAAGACGCCAAGGACAACGCGACCAGCGGGATCGTCGACGAATGGACCGACCAGGCGGAGGAGCGCGCCTGGTTCCTGTTCGAGGCCAGCCGCAAGGGCTGAAGGTCGATCGGCCCTACGGCCGGGCTGGGGAACCGTCCGGCCCTATCCCGGTTAGCGTGTCATGCGCGCCTTCGCCGACCTGCTCGACTCGCTCATCTACACGCGGTCGCGCAATGCCAAGCTGAAGCTGATCGGCGACTATCTGCGCGCCACGCCCGATCCCGATCGCGGTTGGGCGATGGCGGCGCTGACCGGGGAACTCGACCTGAAGGCGGTCAAGCCGGCCGTGATCCGCGCGATGGTCGACGAGCGGGTCGATCCGGTGCTCTATCGCATGAGTCGCGACTTCGTCGGTGATTCGGCGGAAACGATCGCGCTGATGTGGCCAGAACCCGCCACGCCGCCGGCCCTGCCGCCGGAGGCGCTGCGGTTGTCCGCGGTGGTCGATCGCCTCGCCTCGCTGTCGAAGGCGGACACCGCCGGCGTGCTCGGCGCCTATCTAGATGCGATGGCGGCGGACGAGCGCTATGCGCTGCTGAAACTGGCGAGCGGCGCGCTGCGGGTCGGTGTGTCCGCACGGCTGGCGAAGACCGCGCTTGCCAATGCCTTCGCCGTCGACGTCGATGCGGTGGAGGAGGTGTGGCACGGCCTGGCGCCGCCCTACACTGCGCTGTTCGACTGGGTGGAGGGGCGCGGGGAACAGCCGACGGCAGCCGACGTGCCCGTTTTCCGCCCCTTCATGCTCGCGCATCCGCTGGAGGAGACGATCGTCGATCTGGCCGACTATGCCGCGGAATGGAAATGGGACGGCATCCGCGTCCAGTTGGTCCATGTCGCCGGCGAGACGCGCCTCTACAGCCGCGCGGGCGACGACATCACGCGCAGCTTTCCAGAAGTCGCCGCAGCCTTCCGGGTGCCGGGCGTGCTCGACGGCGAATTGCTGGTCCGCGGCGACGCGCAGGGCGTGGGGCGCGACGATGCCACCGCCAGCTTCAACGCGCTGCAACAGCGACTGGGGCGCAAGCAGGTATCGGCGAAGATGCTGGCCGACGCGCCCGCCTTCGTCCGGCTCTACGACATATTGTTCGACGGCGCGGAGGATTTGCGCCCGCTGGCCTGGACCGATCGGCGCGCCCGGTTGGAGGCCTTCGTCGCGCGACTGCCGACTGAGAGCTTCGACATCTCCGCCGTCATCGATGCGAGCGACTTCGCGCATCTGGGCGAGATCCGCGCGGGCAGCCGCGATGCCGCGATCGAGGGCGTGATGCTGAAACGGCGCGACTCGCCCTATGTCACCGGGCGCCGGGTCGGATTATGGTACAAGTGGAAACGCGATCCGCTCGTCGCCGATTGCGTGATGATGTACGCGCAGCGCGGATCGGGCAAACGCTCGTCCTTCTATTCCGATTACACCTTCGGCTGCTGGACCGAGGGTGGCGAGCTGTCGCCGGTCGGCAAGGCCTATTCGGGCTTCACCGACGAGGAGCTGAAATGGCTCGACCGCTTCGTCCGCAACAATACGGTCGCCCGTTTCGGCCCGGTTCGCGAGGTCGAGAAGACGCTGGTCCTCGAAGTCGCATTCGATTCGATCCACGCATCGAAGCGGCACAAGTCGGGCGTTGCCATGCGCTTTCCCCGCATTTCGCGCATACGGCGCGACAAGCCCGCTGCGGAGGCGGATACGATCGCGGCGCTGGAACGGCTGGTGACCTAGATCGGTCGGACACCGCTCTCACCCCGATTTTTTGGGGGTGGCCGCCGCCGGGCGCTCGCCGTACCCGAGGGGTATGAGCACGCAGGGCGGCGATGCCCATTGGGGGCTGACCGAGAAGGAGAAGGAGACGCTGCGGCTGATCGTGCGCGGTCATGACGCCAAGTCCGTCGCGCGCACGCTCAACCTGTCGGTGCATACGATCAACGAGCGGCTGCGCGATGCGCGGCGCAAGATGGCGGTGGCGAGCAGTCGCGAGGCGGCGCGGATGCTGCTGGCGGTTGAGGGCGGGGCGGCGGCGACCCCCAATTCGCTTGGGGACGCGCCATTCGGGGGTGATCCGGCTGCGAACTCAGGCGATCCCGGCGGCGGCCCGGCGCGTCGCCGGTCGCTTCTGTTGATCGGAGTTTTGCTCATGACCCTCATCCTCGGCCTCGTCGCGCTGATCGCGGCACCATCCCTCACCCAGTCGCCGACGACCGTCCCGGCGGCCACGCGCTCCGACGTCACCGACGCGGCGCAGCAATGGCTGCAATTGCTCGATCAGGGACGATGGGAGGACAGCTATCGCGTGACCGGCAGTGAGTTCCGCCGGCTCAATACGCTCAAGGTCTGGAGCGATGCCTCGAACCGGGTGCGCAAACCGCTCGGCGCGGTGATGTCACGTACGCTGCTCAGCCAGGAAAACCTGCCCGCGCCGCCCAGCGGCTACGAAGTCGTCAAGTTCCACACGCGCTTCGCCAATTCGGGTGGCGAGGTGACCGAGACGGTGACGCTCGACCGCGAGAACGGCGCGTGGCGAGTGGTCGGGGTCACGGTGGGCTGAAACTCTTCCGTGCTCCCGCCCGCGCGGGAGCACGGAAGGCCTACTGCACCGGCACCAGCTTCACCTCGAACAGTGTCGGCCACAGCTTGCCGGTCAGGAACAGACGCTTGTGCCTCGCGTCCCAGGCGATGCCGTTCAGCACCGCATCGGGATCGCGCGCCGCGACTTCGCGGGTCAGCGCGCCGGCGTCGATGATCCGCGTGACGTGCCCGTCCTTCGGATCGATCGCGACGATATAGTCGGTCTGCCAGATATTGGCGAAGACCTGGCCATCGACGACCTCCAGCTCATTGAGCTGGTCGATCGGCTTGCCCCGCAACGTCACGCTGACGCGGCGGCGTTCGGCGAGCGTTTCGGGATCAAGGAAGCGCAAGGCAGGCGTGCCGTCCGACAGGACCAACGTGTCGCCCAGCGTCGCCAGGCCCCAGCCTTCGCCGGGATAGCGCCGCGTGCCCATCGGCTTGAGCGACGTCGCGTCCCAGCGATAGGCGATGCCGTCCTTCCACGTCAGGCTGACCAGCGTCTTGCCATAGCGCGCCAGCCCCTCCCCGAACTGCGCCGCAGGAATCGTCCGGCGCATGAGGACGCGACCATCGGCGAGCGCGACGTGACGGACCTCCGACCGGCCCTCCTTGCCGGTGCTCTCGAACAGGCTGCCGTCATGCCAGACGAGTCCTTGGGTAAAGGCGCTGGCGTCGTGTGGATAGCGAGCGACGACCTCGACCCGGAAGAGTGGGACCGGGGCGGGTGCCGGCGTGGCGACCTGCGGCCGGGGCGGGGCGGGCTGCACCTGCGGCGGAGCGGCGCCGATCAGCAGGGCGGCGAGGGCGGACAGGGCAGGGCGCAGGATCATGGGCGGAATATACTGCGCCGCGGGTGAATGGGGAATTGCGGAAAGCGAGTGCGCGGCCAGGCGAAACTTCCGCCAACATCCCCTCGGTGCTCCCGCGCAGGCCGGAGCCCAGAGCCACGAATGACACCGCCCGTCGTATTGCCCGGTTCTGGGTTCCCGCCCGCGCGGGAGCAGCGGGGGATTGTGGTTGTCTCTCGCAAACGGCTCGCCTGCGCGATAGCACGGATAAGAACTTCACAGAGTTGCGCGGCGGGGAACGGTCATCGGTGCGACCGCGCTTCGTGCGCCGGCGCAGGCAGGAGCCCTGGCGGCCAAAGCCTTTGCGGTAACCAGCGCTCCGGCTCCCGTCGGAACATGGCGATGCTCCAAATCCGATGGGTCACGCGCGCAAGAGATGGATTCCCGCCTTCGCGGTAATGACGGGGTGTGAGGGCGGTGCGTAACCCGTTCCCGATCGGCTGCGCGCGTCGAAGCGCTGTACCTTATGTCGCGAGCGGCCGGCGGTCGTATCTCGGAACGGCTCTTGGACGACCGCATGCCGAACGTGGGCAAGGCGCATCGCCGCACTAGCCGACCACCCCCAAAACAAAACGGGCGGCGCCGTATCCGGCACCGCCCGCTCTATTCGATCACCTGAAGGGCGCGAAGCTTACTGCTTCGGCTCCAGGTTCACCGCGGCATGCTTGCCGCGACGGTCGATCTCGAGTTCGAAGTCGAGCTTGTCGCCTTCGTTCAGCGTCGGGAGACCCGCACGCTCGACCGCCGAGATGTGAACGAACGCGTCCGGCTGGCCGTCGTCGCGCTGAATGAAGCCGAAGCCCTTCATCGCGTTGAAGAACTTGACGGTGCCCGATGCACGCTCACCGGTCAGCTGCCGCTGCGGGCCGCCACCGAAGCCACCACCGGCGCCACCGCGCGGTGCGGCGTCACGATCGCGCGGCGGGCCGCGGTCGGTGACGGGCATCGGCTCGCCGTCGATCTTCAGTTCGGTCGCCGAGATACGGCCACCACGATCGACGAGGGTGAAGCCGAGCGGCTGGCCTTCCGCCAGACCGGTCAGGCCGGCCTGCTCGACCGCCGAGATGTGGACGAACACGTCTTCGCCGCCATCGTCACGAACGACAAAGCCGAAGCCCTTCTGCGCGTTGAAGAACTTCACCACGCCGGTGCCTTCGCCGATCACCTGGGGAGGCATGCCGCCGCCGCCACGGCCGCCGCCGAAGCCGCCACCACCGCCGCCGCCACGGAATCCGCCGCCGCCGCCGCCGAAGCCGCCGCCACGCGAACCGCCACCGCCGCCGAAGCCGCCGCCACCGAAGCCGCCACGGTCACCGCCGCCGAAGCCGCCGCCACCGAAACCGCCGCGGTCGCCGCCGAAGCCGCCGCCACCGAAACCGCCGCCGAAGCCGCCGTCATCGCCGCCGAAACCGTCCCGCTTGTCGCGGCCGCGTCCACCGCGATCCCCGCGGCCACCTTTATTGAAACTCATAACCCTGTTCGTCTTCCCGGGCCGTCCGAACCGTCTCCCAACCGTTGCGCCGGACGACGGACGCAGGGTTCCGAACGCGAATACGCGCACGTGTGAGAATCGTGCATAGACGAATTAATCAAGTCCCGCGAACAAATTCGACGCAATTAAGGCGCCTGATCCTCATATGATTGCCCATCTGTGGCGCTTTCGGCACAGAATGCGCCATCGGGAGCGTGTCATTCGCGCAACATCATGACGTCACATCGTCGAATGCGCCGCGGCCCCGCGCGCCGAATGCCCGGCTAAGCTTATTTCCCGCTGTGGCGTCTGGGTTGTTGAGCGTTCAGCCTCTGCCCCCTATGTGCCGGCTCATGGCCGTATATCTCCATGAAGAAGACATTCCCGCCGACCTGTTCGCGCCGGGCGCCGCGATCGCCGTCGATACCGAGACGATGGGGCTGATCACGCCGCGCGACCGGCTGTGCGTCGTGCAGCTGTCCGACGGCGGGCCGGACGAGCATCTCGTGCGCTTTGCCGCCGGCAGCGACTATGCCGCGCCGAACCTGAAGGCGCTGCTGGCCGATCCGGCGCGACTGAAGCTCTATCATTTCGGCCGCTTCGACATCGCGGCGATCCGCCACTATCTGGGCGTCGTTGCGGCACCCGTCTACTGCACGAAGATCGCCTCGCGGCTGGTGCGCACCTACACCGATCGCCACGGGCTGAAGGAACTGGTCCGCGAACTGCTGGGGCAGGAGGTGTCCAAGGCGCAGCAATCGTCTGACTGGGGCAGCCCCACACTGACCGACGCGCAGAAGGATTATGCCGCGTCTGACGTGCGGTATCTTCACGCGATGAAGGTCGAGCTGGACAAGAGGCTGGAGCGCGAGGGGCGGATGAAGCTGGCGCAGGCCTGCTTCGACTTCCTGCCGCATCGCGCCGAGCTCGACCTAGCCGGCTGGCCCGAGACCGATATCTTCGCTCATGCCTGAAGTCGCCGCGCCTCTGCCGATGTCGCGTGCCGCCCGGATCGAGCGGACCGCGCGCCAGCGCTGGGCCGCGCCGGGCAGCGCACACGACCGGTTCGTGGCGCTGCTCCAGATCGCGCTGCCGCTGGGCATCGGCGTCCTCGCCGCGTTCTTGGTCATGGCGCCCCTGTTCATGGGCGGCGACGTCAGCTTCATGCTCGACAAGAACAAGGTCGCCATCGCGCAGGAGCGGATGAAGACCGAGGCTGCGCAATATCGCGGCCAGGATGCCAAGGGCCAGGCCTTCACGCTCGACGCCGGCTCCGCGGTCCAGAAGAGTTCGGCCGAGCCGGTGGTCCAAATCGCCAAGCTCACCGCCGAGTTGCAGATGCGCGAAGGGCCGGCCGAACTGACCGCCCCCAGCGGCCGCTACGACATGCGCAGCGAGCAGATGAAGGTCGACGGTCCGATCGCCTTCACCGCCGCCGACGGCTATCGGCTCGGCACCTCCGGCGCGACCGTCGACATGAAGAGCCGCCGCCTGCAAAGCGACGGCGCGGTCGAGGGCAACACGCCGATGGGGACGTTCAGCGCCAATCGCTTGTCGGCCGATCTTGAAGGCCGCGTCGTGCGCCTTGAGGGAAATGCCCGCTTGCGGATCGTCCCCAAGGGCGCGAATAGGCGTTGATCATGCGCGGCCATTTCGCCCTTCTCGCCCTGACCCTGTTCGCGACCGCCGCGAGCGCGCAGGTGCGTCATAATTCGAACGCCCCGATCGATTTCAACGCCGGAACGATCGAGCTGCAGGACCGTGCCAACCGCGCGATCCTATCGGGCGGTGTCAACGTGCGCCAGGCGAACATGACGCTCGATGCGCAGCGAATGACGGTCGCCTATACCGGCCAGATCACCGGCGGGTCGCCGCAGGTGTCGCGGCTCGACGCGTCGGGTGGCGTCACGGTGACGCGTCCCGACCAGCGCGCGAAGTCGCAATATGCCGTCTACGACCTCAATCGTCGGGTCATCACCATGCTGGGCGGCGTCACATTGGTGCAGGGTGCCGGCAATACCGTGAATGGCGGGCGGCTGACGATCGATCTCGACACCGGCCGTGCGACGATTGACGGGTCGTCGGTCGGAACCACCAAGGCGCCTGACGGCAGCGTGATCCGCCAGGGCGGTCGCGTAACCGGCCGCTTCTCGGTGCCCGAACGCTCGCAATAAACGGCACCGGCCGGGCGGTTCGCCGCTTTTGCGCTTTTCTCCTGCACGCCTTTCATGCAGGAATCCTGCCAAGTCGCCGAAAGTAACGCTTCGGTAACCAGGTCGTGCGAGCAGGAGCACCGATGAACGACGTCGCCACTCTGGACCCCACGCCCGTCGTTCCGGTCGAGACCGAGAACGGCCTGTCGGTCGTGTCGATCGCCAAGGCGTATGACAAAAGGAGCGTGCTGACCGACGTTTCGCTGACGGTCGGTCACGGCGAGGTCATCGGCCTGCTCGGCCCGAACGGCGCGGGCAAGACGACGTGCTTCTATTCGGTGATGGGACTGGTGAAGCCCGATTCGGGCCGCATCATGCTCGACGGCGAGGATATCACCGGCCTCCCCATGTATCGCCGCGCGATCCTCGGCCTCGGCTATCTGCCGCAGGAAACCTCGATCTTCCGGGGCCTTAGCGTCGAGAAGAACATCCTGGCCGTGCTCGAACTGGCCGAACCCGTAAAGGACGCGCGTCAGGCGAAGCTCGACAAGCTGCTCGACGAATTCGGCCTGACCCGCCTGCGCGACGCGCCGGCGATGGCGCTGTCGGGCGGCGAGCGGCGCCGCGCGGAGATCGCGCGCGCCTTGGCGGCGGAGCCGTCGATCATGCTGCTCGACGAGCCGTTCGCCGGCATCGACCCCATTTCGATCAGCGACATCCGCGACCTGGTGAAGACGCTGAAGGGCCGCGGCATCGGCGTGCTGATCACCGACCACAATGTGCGCGAGACGCTCGACATCGTCGATCGCGCCTACATCATCTACGACGGGCGCGTGCTGTTCACCGGCAGTCCGCAGGCGCTGGTGGCCGACGAGAATGTCCGGCGGCTGTACCTGGGTGAGGGCTTCGAGCTCTAGGGCTATGGAGCGGGGCGCTCATACATCCCCCCCGGCACGGGGAGGGGGACCAGCCGCAGGCTGGTGGAGGGGGGGCGCCGCGAGCGACTCGCCTGCGGCCCACCCCCTCCACCATTCGCTGCGCGAACGGTCCCCCTCCCCGCGAGCGGCGAGGATCCGATGAGTCTCGCTCCGCGCCTCGACCTTCGCCAGTCGCAATCGCTGGTGATGACGCCGCAGCTGCAGCAGGCGATCCGCCTGCTCGCACTGTCGAACCTGGAGATCGAAGGCTTCCTGGCCGAGGAGATCGAGAAGAATCCGCTTCTGGAAGCCGGCAGCAGCGATGCGATCGACACTCCCGAGCCGGTGGTCGTCGAACCGTCGGAGGCCGGCAGCGGCGATGGCGAAGCGGCGCTCGACATCGATACGTCGAGTGCGTTCGACGAGGATTCGCCGGGCGACCGCGACGGTTCGCTCGGGCTGACGGGAGCCGCAGGCGGTGCGGCGCCGGAGGACGGCCCCGACCTCGACGGCTTCGCCAATCCCGACATCAGCCTGGCCGATCACCTCCTCGCGCAGGCCGGTACCGTCGTGTCCGGCGCGGACATGTTCATCGCCGCGCATCTGATCGATCAGATCGACGAGGCGGGTTATCTGACCGCGCCGCTGCTCGACATGGCCAACCGGCTGGGGGTGCCGCTGGCGCGGGTCGAGGCGGTGCTGGCGCAGGTCCAGACCTTGGACCCGACCGGAGTGGGCGCGCGCACGCTCGGCGAGTGCCTCGCGCTCCAGGCGAAGGAGGCCGATCGCTACGATCCGGCTATGGCGGCGCTGATCGACAATCTCGACCTGCTGGCGCGCGGCGAGCGCACACGGCTGAAGCGTATCTGCGGAGTCGACGACGAAGACTTGGCCGACATGATCCGCGAGTTGCGCGACTATGATCCCAAGCCCGGTTGCCGCTATGGCGGGGAGAGCGCGCCGGCGGTCGTTCCCGACATCTTCGTCGCGAAGACCGCAGCCGGCTGGCGGATCGAGCTCAATTCGGCGACGCTCCCCCGCGTCCTCGTCAACCGCCGCTATCATGCCGAACTCGCGGGTGCCGGCAGCGACAAGGCGTCGAAGGCGTGGCTGAGCGATTGTCTGGCCAGCGCCAACTGGCTGGTGAAGGCGCTCGACCAGCGCCAGCGCACGATCATCAAGGTCGCGACCGAGATCGTGAAACAGCAGGAGGCGTTCTTCCACAAGGGCGTCGCGCATCTGCGTCCGCTGACGCTCGCGCGCGTGGCGGAGGCGATCGAGATGCACGAATCGACAGTCAGCCGCGTGACCAGCAACAAATATCTCAGCTGCGCGCGCGGCGTGTTCGAGCTGAAATATTTCTTCACCTCCGCGATCCAGGCGGCCGATGGCGGCGAGGCGGTGTCGGCGCTGGCGGTCAAGTCGGCGATCCGCGAACTGATCGCCGGGGAAAGCGCGAAGGCGATCCTGAGCGACGACACCTTGGTCGAACTGCTCAACGCCAAGGGCTTCGACATCGCGCGCCGCACGGTCGCGAAATACCGCGAGGCGATGGGGATCGGCAGCTCGGTGCAGCGTCGGCGGCAGAAGGCGCTGGAGGGGGCGGGCTGAAGATCGCGGCGGCGCCGGCTTGAGATCGCCCCCGGTCAGTCGTCCTCATCCTCGAACCCGACTAGGTCGAGCGCCCGCGCCTTGATCTGGCGCATCGCGCACCAGTGGACCAATGCGTCCTCGCGGCCGTGGGTAACCCAGACTTCGCGGGGGCGGAGTTCTTCGATCGTCGCGGTCAGTTCGTCCCAATCGGCGTGGTCGCTCAGGATGATCGGCAGCTCGATATTCTTCTGCCGCGCGCGCTGGCGCACCGTCATCCATCCGCTTGCCATCGCGGCGATGGGATCGGGCAGGCGGCGCGACCAGCGGTCGTTGAGCGCGGAGGGCGGCGCGACGATCACCCGGCCGGCCAGCTCCGCCTTCGCCACGCCCATCGCCGGGCGCAGCTCGCCGAGGTCGACGCCGTTCTCGACATAAAGGTCGCACAGCCGTTGCAACGCGCCGTGGATGTAGATCGGATCGTCGAACCCCATCACGCGCAGCTCGCGGATTACGCGCTGCGCCTTGCCCAGTGCATAGGCGCCGACCAGTACGCAGCGGTCGGGGTTGGCGCGCAGGACGGTGAGCAGCTTGTCCATCTCGTCATGCGTTTCGGGGTGGCGGAACACCGGCAATCCAAACGTCGCTTCGGTGACGAACACGTCGCACTTCACGGGCTCGAACCGGGCGCAGGTCGGGTCCTCGCGCCGCTTGTAGTCGCCCGACACCACGATCCGCTCGCCGCGGTGGTCGAGCACGATCTGTGCGGAGCCCAGCACATGGCCGGCAGGGACGAAGCTCACCTCGATCTCGCCGAGCGTCAGCGATTCGCCGTAGGCGACCGGCCGCGCCGTCTGCGGGCCGTAGCGGACTTCCATGATCTGCAACGTCTCGGGCGTCGCCCACACTTCGCCATGGCCGCCGCGGGCGTGGTCGGCGTGGCCGTGCGTCACCAGCGCGCGCGGGACCGGGACCGAGGGGTCGATCCAGGCGTCCGCGGACGGAAGGTAGATGCCGGTCGGGTGCGGCTGCACCCAGTCGCCTAGTCGGGCCATCGCTGCCAATCGCGCGAAGCGCGCCGCCGTTCCCTGTGGCGGATCGATTGTCGCCCGCGCTTCGTTGACGCCGCCGGACCTGAAAAGGAATATGATGATGGATACCGGTGGTGGAATCTGGAGCATCCTGACGATCGTTGGGCCGCTGTTGCTGATCGCGGTGCTGGCCTGGGTGGTGATGAGCAATCGCCGCTCGCGCAGTGCCGAACAGCGCACCGAACAGGCGACGCGGGCGAATTACGAGCGGCAGGAGCGGGCCGACAAGGCAAGCGAAGTGCACTGAGGCGGGCCGCATCCTATATCGCCGATGTGCATGACCTGACCGACCTTCCCGCGCCGCTGACTGCCTGGTTCTCCGCGCGGGGCTGGTCGCCGCGCCGGCACCAGCGCGAGATGCTTAGCGCGGGCAGGGCGGGTGAGAACGCCCTGCTCGTCGCGCCCACGGGCGCGGGCAAGACGCTGTCGGGATTTCTGCCGACGCTGGCCGATCTGATCGAAAGCCCCGGCTTCGACGGACTTCACACGCTCTATGTCTCGCCGCTCAAGGCGCTCGCGGTCGACGTGCAGCGCAACCTGATGACGCCGATCGAGCAGATGGGCGTGGCCATCCGGGTCGAGGCGCGCAGCGGCGACACGCCCTCCGATCGCAAGGCCCGCCAGCGCGCGCGGCCGCCCCACATCCTGCTGACGACGCCCGAATCGCTCAGCCTGCTGCTCAGCTATCCCGACAGCTTCGAGATGTTCGCGAACCTGAAGACGGTCGTGATCGACGAGGTCCACGCCTTCGCGACCGGAAAACGCGGCGACCTGCTGGGCTTGAGCCTTGCGCGGCTCCAGACGATCGCCCCCGCCATGCGCCGCGTCGCGCTGTCGGCGACCGTCGCCGATCCGGACGGCTATCGCGCCTGGCTGGCCCCCGATGGCGATATCGATACCGTCCGGCTGGTCCGCGGCGAGCCTGGTGCCGACCCGAACATCGCGATTCTGCTGCCGCAGGGCCGCGTGCCCTGGTCGGGGCATTCCGGCCGCTACGCCGCGCCGCAGGTGATGCGCGAGATCGAGGCGCGGCAGACGACGATCGTGTTCTGCAACACCCGTAGCCTCGCTGAGTTGATCTTCCAGGATCTGTGGAAGGAGAACGACCAGAGCCTGCCGATCGGCGTCCACCACGGCAGTCTCGCCAAGGAGGCGCGGCGCAAGGTCGAAACCGCGATGGCCGACGGTCGCCTGCGCGCGCTGGTCGCGACCGCCAGCCTCGACCTGGGTGTCGATTGGGGTAATGTCGACTGCGTGATCCAGATGGGCGCGCCCAAGGGGTCGAGCCGTATGCTTCAGCGTATCGGCCGCGCCAACCACCGGCTCGACGAACCGTCGGAAGCGGTGCTCGTGCCGGGCAATCGCTTCGAATATCTGGAAGCGCGTGCGGCGTTGGACGCGGTGGAGGCGGGGGAGCTCGATCCCGATATCTTCCGCTCCGGCGCACTCGATGTGCTGGCCCAGCATATCATGGCGGTCGCCTGCGCCGCGCCGTTCGAGCGTGACGCGTTGCTGGGCGAGATCCGGTCTGCACTGCCCTATTCGGCACTGCCCGACGAGACGTTCGACCGCGTGCTCCAGTTTATCGCCGATGGCGGCTATGCCCTGCGCGCCTATGACCGGTTCAAGCGGCTGACAAAGGGGGCGGACGGCTTGTGGCGCGTCAGCCACCCGCGCTTCGTCGCGCAGCACCGCCTCAACGCTGGGATCATCGTCGACGCCGTCACGCTCGACGTGCGGTTCAAGAACGGCCGCAAGCTGGGTACGGTCGAGGAATATTTCGCGTCCACCCTGTCGGTCGGCGACACCTTCTTCTTTGCCGGGCTGAGCCTGGAGGTCGAGCGGATCGATATCGCCGACCTGTGGGTCCGCGCGACGACCAGGCCCGCCCGCATCCCGACCTACGTCGGCACGCGCATGGCGCTGTCGACCAACCTCGCCCACCGCGTCCGCACCTTCCTCTACGACCGTGCCGAATGGCACCGCTTCCCGGCGGACGTGCGCGAATGGCTGGAGGTGCAGGACCGCCGCTCGATGCTCCCCGCGCCCGATCAGCTGCTGGTCGAGACATTCGAGCGTGAGGGACGGCATTACATGGTCGCCTACAGCTTCGAGGGGTGGAACGCGCACCAGTCGCTCGGCATGCTCATCACCCGGCGGATGGAGGCGATGGGCCTCAAACCCATCGGTTTCGTGTCGAACGACTATGCGCTCGCCTGCTACGCCCTGGAGCCGATCGACGATCCCGCCCAGCTGTTCAGCCCCGAAATTCTGGAGCATGAGTTCGTCGACTGGGTGCAGGGATCGAACCTGCTCAAACGCGCCTTTCGCGAAGTCGCGGTCATCGGGGGCCTGGTCGAGCGCCAGCACCCCGGCAAGCGCAAGTCGGGCAAGCAGGTCACCTTTTCCACCGACCTCATCTACGAGGTGCTGCGCAAATACGAGCCGAGCCACCTGCTGCTCCAGGCGGCGTGGGAGGATGCGCGGGCGCGGATGACCGATGTCGGGCGCTTGGCCGACCTGCTCGACCGCGCACAGGGGACGATGCTGCATGCGCGACTGGACCGCATCAGCCCGCTCGCGGTGCCAGTGCTGGTGCTGATCGGGCGCGAGAGCGTTGCGCAATCGGGCGCGGCGGACGACGCCTTGCTGACCGAGGCGGAAGCGCTGGCGGCGGAGGCGATGGCGCTGGATTGAGAGGGCGACCATGCCGCAAATCCGTTCGTGCTGAGCTTGTCGAACTACTGTCCTTCTTTTGCCGCCCTACATCTCGCGGTCAGAAGAAGTGCAGCCCTTCGACAAGCTCAGGGCGAACGGGGAGGGCGCGCAAGTATCCGGAAAATGGGGCGATGCTTGCCCCCCATCCCCGACAGGCATAGCCTGCCGCGATCATAGGAGAGGTCGCGATGAGTCTGCCCATCGTCATGCTGCCGCTGCTCGGCCTGCTCCCGCTCGCCACCGATGCGGTGCGGGCGCCCCCGCCCCCGCCGCCGCCCGTCGAAACGCCGGTCGCGCTGACGATGGTCGAGGAGCGTATGACCGTCCCCGTCCAGATCGCCGGGGCGGGGCCGTTCCGCTTCGTGATCGACACCGGTTCCGAACGCACCGTCATTTCGCGGCAGCTGGCCGGTACGCTCGGTCTTGCCTCGGCGGGTGACGTCATGGTGGTGGCGATGAGCGGGCGGACGCGGGTCGGTACCGTCGTCATCCCGTCGCTGCGCCTGTCGAGCGTACCCGGCATCGGTCGGATCGATGCCCCCGCGCTCGACGCGACCGATCTGGGCGCCATGGGGCTGCTCGGCATCGATACGCTGCAGAACCACAAGGTCACCATCGATTTGGATGCCAAAGCGATGGCGGTGTCGCCTTCGGTGAAGCTGCGCCGCACGCCCGCCGCCGCGCCCGGGGAGATCGTCGTGCGCGCGAAATCGACGCTGGGGCAGTTGATCGTCACCGATGCCCAGGTCGATGGCCGGGCGGTGCGGATCGTGCTCGACACCGGGTCCGCCGTCACCATCGGCAATCTGGCGCTGAAGCGGCTGATGCAGCGGACGGGCCGATTCCAGCCGCTGACGCTGTACAGCGCGACGGGCGGCACGGTCACCGCCGACTATGGTCGCGCCGGCACGTTGCGTCTGGGCAGCATCCAATTCAGCGACATGCCGATCGCCTTTGCCGATGTCGCGCCCTTCGCGCATTTCGGGCTCGACCGGCGCCCGGCGCTGATGCTCGGCATGGACGCGCTCCGGCAATTTCGTCGCGTCGACATCGACTTCGCCAACCGTGAGGCGCGCTTCCTGATGCAGCGTGGCGTCCCGACGACCACACCCTGTCGTGTCGGCTGCAACCGGGCGTCGCGGATTGCCGGTTAACCTCTTGAATCTGCGAGTCGCGTGCGTGTAAGGGCGCCCGCATGGTTCGCTTTTCGTTCGCCGGTATCGAGCTGGACGCGCTTCGTGAGGGAGCGCTGTTCTGGCCTGCGCGCCGTGCGCTGCTGGTCGCCGACCTGCATTTCGAAAAGGCGAGCTGGTTCGCGAGCTTCGGCCAGTTGCTGCCGCCCTATGATTCGCTCGTCACGCTCGACGCGTTGACGGCACTGGTCGATCGGACCGGCGCGCAGGAAATCTGGTGCCTCGGCGACAGCTTCCACGATTCGAAGGGCTGCGAGCGCCTGCCGCAGGCCGCGCAGGATCGCCTTCGCGCGCTCACGTCGGCGACGAGCTGGACGTGGATCACCGGCAATCATGACGCCATGATGGTCGACCATTGCGGCGGCGAGATCGTCGACGAGGCGCTGGTCGACGGCCTGGTGCTGCGCCACGAAGCCGATCCCCGCGATCCGCGGCCCGAACTGTCGGGCCATTTCCACCCCAAGCTGCGCGTTCGGGTTCGCGGCAAGCAGGTCGCCCGCCGCTGCTTCGTGGCGACGCCGACCAAGTTGATCCTGCCCGCGTTCGGTGCGCTGACCGGAGGGCTGGATGCCGGGCATCCGGAGATCGTCCGCGCGGTGGGGACGGGTGCGCAGGCGCTGGTGGCGCTCGACGACCGGTTGTTGCGGTTCCCGATCGCGGCGTAATGACCGTCATCCCGGGCTCGACCCGGGATCCAGGGCCAAAGGCCGTGTCGTTTGCGGCTCTGGATGCCGGATCAAGTCCGGCATAACGATCGAGAGGCTTAGGCTTTAGCAAATCCCCGCCCCCTGCTATCGCCCGCGGATGCCCCATCTCTACCTGGTCGACGGCTCCGGCTATATCTTCCGCGCCTATCACCGCCTGCCCCCGCTGACGAACAAGCATGGCGAGCCGGTGGGCGCCGTCTATGGCTATACGACGATGCTGTGGCGGCTGGCCGACGACCTGCACAAGGCGGATGGCCCGACCCATATGGCGGTGGTGCTCGACAAGTCGTCGCACAGCTTCCGCAACGAGTTGTACGATCAGTATAAGGCGCATCGCCCGCCGCCGCCCGAGGATCTGGTGCCCCAGTTCCCGATGATACGCGACGCGACCCGCGCCTTTTCGCTGCCGTGTATCGACGAGGCGGGGTGGGAGGCCGACGACCTTATCGCCAGCTATGCCAAGGCCGCGCTCGCGCAAGGGTGGCAGGTCACGATCGTGTCGTCCGACAAGGATCTGATGCAGCTGGTCGAGGACGGCAGCCTCGACATGCTCGACACGATGAACAACCGCCGCATCGGATCGGCGGAGGTGTTCGAGAAATTCGGCGTGCCGCCCAACAAGGTCGGCGAAGTGCTCGCCTTGATGGGCGACAGCGTCGACAATGTGCCGGGGGTCCCCGGTGTCGGCCCCAAGACCGCGGCGAAGCTGATCCAGGAGCACGGCGACGTCGAAGCCGTGCTCGCCGCGGCCGAGACGATGAAGAAGGGCAAACTGCGCGACAATTTGATCGAGCACGCCGAAAGCGCGCGGATCAGCCGCAAGCTGGTCGAGCTGGCCTGTGACGTGCCGCTGCCCGACGCGCTGGAGGATCTGGAGCTGAAGGGCATCCCCGATGCCCCCTTGCGCGCGTTTCTAGAGCATCACGGCTTCAAGTCATTGCTGGCGAAGCTCGGCACCGGCGCGAGTGCCGCCGACGCGCCGGTCGAGACGCCGGACGTGGCGGGCATGCCCGATCCCGATCCCGATCCGCCGTGCGATCACGATGGCTATGAGACGGTGACCGATCCCGAACGGCTCGATCACTGGGTGCAGATCGCGCGTCACCAGGGCTTCGTCGCGATCGATACCGAGACGACCGGGCTCGACGCGACGCGGGCGGAACTGGTCGGGGTTAGCCTGGCGCTCGCCCCGAACCTCGCCTGCTATGTGCCGGTCGGTCATGGCGGGACGGACATGTTCGCCGAGAAGCCGGTGCAGATCGACCGCGATGTGCTGGTCGACAAACTGAAGCCGCTGCTGGAGGACCCGAGCGTCCTCAAGATCGGGCATAATCTGAAGTACGACATGATCGTGCTCGGGCGGCTGGGCATCAGCGTCGCGCCCTATGACGACACGATCGTGATGAGCTTCGACCTCGATGCGGGGCTCCATGGCCACGGCATGGACGAACTGGCCGCCACGCACCTGTCGCACAGCTGCATCGCGTACAAGGACGTGACCGGGACCGGCAAGAAGGCGATCGGCTTCCACGAAGTCGATCTGAAGGCCGCGACCCGCTATGCCGCCGAGGATGCCGACGTCACGCTGCGGCTGTGGCGCCGTCTGAAACCGCGGCTGGCGTTCGAAGGCTCGACCCGTGTGTACGAGATGGTCGACCGGCCGCTGCCCGCGGTCGTCGCCGGCATGGAAATGCACGGGATCAAGGTCGATGCCGACATCCTCGCCAGGCTGTCCGCCGATTTCTCCCAGCAGATCGCGGCGCTGGAGGAGGAAATCCACGGTATCGCCGGCTTCAAGTTCACCATCGGCAGCCCCAAGCAATTGGGCGAAGTGCTGTTCGACAAGATGGGGATCAAGGGCGGGCGCAAGGGCAAGTCGGGCGTCTATTCGACCGACGTCAACGAACTGGAGCGGATCGCCGCGGACAAGGATTCGCCGGGCCGCGAGATGGTGGTGAAGGTGCTCGACTGGCGCCAGCTGTCGAAGCTGAAGTCGACCTACACCGACGCGCTACAGGCGCAGATCAACCCGGCGACCGGCCGCGTCCACACCAGCTACAGCCTGACCGGCGCGCAGACCGGGCGGTTGTCGTCGACCGATCCCAACCTCCAGAATATCCCGATCCGCACCGAGGTCGGCCGCCAGATCCGCGATGCGTTCGTGGCGGAGCCGGGCAACGTCATCCTGTCCGCCGACTATTCGCAGATCGAACTGCGCCTTGCCGCTCATATCGCCGACGTGCCGCAGCTGCGCGAGGCGTTCGAACGCGGCGACGATATCCACAGCATGACCGCGCAGGAACTGTTCGGCACGGTCGACCGCGACACCCGCGGCCGCGCCAAGACGATCAACTTCGCGATCCTCTACGGCATCTCGCGCTGGGGCCTCGCGGGCCGGCTCGATGTGACGCCCGACGAGGCACAGGCGATGATCTCGCGCTATTTCGAGCGCTTCCCAGGCATCAACCGATACATCGCCGACACGCTGCAAGAGGCGAAGGCGCGCGGCTATACGACGACGCTGTTCGGACGGAAGACGCATTTCCCGCGGATCAAGGCGCCCAATCCGAACGAGCGCGCAGGGTCCGAACGCGCCGCGATCAACGCGCCGATCCAGGGCACCAGCGCCGACATCATCAAGCGCGCGATGACTCGGATGGGGCCGGCGCTGGCCGATGCGGGGCTGGGCCATGTGCGGATGCTGTTGCAGGTCCACGACGAACTGGTGTTCGAATTGCCCGAAGGCGACGTGGCGGCGGCGACCAAGGTGATCCGGCGGGTGATGGAGACGGCGGCCGAGCCTGCGGTCCGCTTGAGCGTGCCGCTGGGGGTGGAGATCGGCACCGGCCCGAGCTGGGGCGCGGCGCATTGACCCACGTCCCGTTCGCCCTGAGCTTGTCGAAGGGCCGTTCTTTGAGCCGCAAGCGAGGCACGGGCGTATCGAAGTACGGTGCTTCGGCCAGGATCCCACCAAAGTATTACTTTGGTGGGCGCCCGTCAGGCTCAGCACGAACGGTATCTTTGGTAACGGTCCGTGGCTGAGTCCCAACAGGACATCGCCGCCCTCGCGAAGGGCGGCCGCACGAACATCGCCGGCTTCGCGCTGCGCCTGCTCGCGCGTCTGCCGTTCCTGTTCATCGCCGGCCGCCTCTATGGCCCGGATATCGTCGGCCGCTTCGCGCTGGCGGTGGTGGTGGTCGAGTTCGCCGCGCTCGTCGCCACGCTGGGGCTCAAGCGGGGCCTCGCGCAGGCGCTGACGGGCACCGACCGGCCGCATGTCGATGTCGCCTGGGACGCGATGGCGGTCGCCTTCGTTGCGTCGATGATCGCGAGTGCCATCCTGTTCGTCTTTCCGCAGGCGATGTACCCGAACAGCGAGATTTACGGCGCCGAGCGGTTTCTGAGCCTGATCGTCGTCGCGATCGCCTGGTCGGATGTCAGCCTGGCCGCGCTCGCCTATCGTCTGAACGTCAAGGCGACGGTGACCGCGCGCGCGGTGATCGAACCGTGGACGATCTCGATCGCGGCGTGGGGCTTCTATTATGTCTCGGCGCGCGACGGCCTGATCTTCGCCTATGCCGCATCGATGGTCGCCGCGCTGACCGCGTCGCTGGTGCCGTTCCTGCGCAGCTATGGCGTGCCGCGGGGGTGGAAGCCGGAATTGCGGCCATTGTTCGCACTTGCCCGCGCGAACATGCCGCTGGCCGGGGCCGACACGCTGGAATGGGCGACGCGCAACGTCGACCGATTCATTCTGGGGGTGATGTTCACCCCCACGGTCGTCGGCATCTATTATATGGCGCAGCAGGTCTCGTCGCTGCCGGCCAAGCTGAAGACCAGCTTCGATCCCGTCCTCGGCCCCGTCATCACGCACAGCCTGAAGGAGAACGACCGGGCGGCCGTCGCGCGACAGGTGCGGCAGGTCGGCTTCTGGATCGTCGCCGCACAGGGCATGCTGGCGCTGATGGGATCAATCCCCGGCGAAGCCGTAATGGGCGTCGTCGGGCCGCAGTTCGTCGCCGGCACCGCCGCGCTCGCCTTCCTGCTGTTCGCGGAGGTGCTGGCCTCGCCCGGCGCGGTCAGCGAGTCCGCGCTGGTCTACATCGCGCGGCATCGCAACTTGATGATCTCCGTTTGCGTGCTCGCGTTCCAGATCGGCCTGAGCTTCGCGCTGATCCTGGCGATGCGCTGGGCGGGGTGGCCGATCAACTATCAGGCAGCGGGCGTCGCGGTGGCGCTGATGGTCGCGCTCGCCTGCGGGTCGGTGGTCAAGAACCTGTTCCTGTCCCGACTGCTGGGCGCAAGCGTCAATCCCATCCGCTGGCCTTTGGTGTGGGCGGCGGTGGCGGCGATCCTCGTCGGGGGGGCGTTCACCAGCCTGCCCAAGCGCCTGGAGTGGGCCGAATTGCTGATCGGCATCCCGGCGATCGCCGCGACCTATGCATTCGTTCTGTGGAAATGGGCGTTCGGCGAGGAAGACCGCGCGTTGTTCCGCAAGATGCCGAAGGCGGAGGCCTCCACCTAATTCCGTTCGTGCTGAGCTTGTCGAAGCACTGTCCTTCTTCGTCACCGATCGGTGCGCGGCGCGAAGAAAGGATAGCCCTTCGACAAGCTCAGGGCGAACGGCGTTTGGCGTTCAATGCCGGAAGTGGCGCATCCCGGTGAAGACCATCGCCAGTCCCGCCTCGTCCGCCGCCGCGATCACGTCTTCGTCGCGGATCGAGCCGCCCGGCTGGATCACCGCGGTCGCGCCCGCTTCGACCGCCGCGAGCAAGCCATCGGCGAAGGGGAAGAAGGCGTCCGACGCCACCGCCGAACCGATCGTCTTCGGTTCCGCCCAGCCGGCCTTCTCGGCCGCGTCCTTGGCCTTCCACGCGGCGATGCGCGCGCTTTCCAGGCGGTTCATCTGTCCGGCGCCGACGCCGGCGGTCGCGCCGTCCTTGGCATAGACGATCGCGTTCGACTTGACGTGCTTGGCGACGGTCCAGGCGAAGCGGCAGTCGGCGAGTTCCTGGGTCGTCGGCTGGCGCTTGGTGACGACGGTCAGGTCGCCCAGCTGCCCACCGTCGCGGCCCTGCAGCAGCATGCCGCCCGCAATCGACTTCAGCATCATGCCGCCGCGCGCGGGATCGGGCAGGTCGCCGGTCAGGATCAGGCGCAGGTTCTTCTTCTTCGCGAACACCGCCTTGGCCGCATCGTCGGCGTCAGGCGCGGCGACGACTTCGGTGAAGATGCCGCTGATCGCTTCCGCGGTCGGGCCGTCGAGCGGGCGGTTGACGGCGATGATCCCGCCGAACGCCGAGACGCTGTCGCAGGCGAGCGCCTTCTCATACGCCTCGACCAATGTCTCGCCGGTCGCGACGCCGCAGGGGTTGGCGTGCTTGACGATAACGACGGTCGGCGGGCCGTCACGGAATTCCGCGACCAGTTCCAGCGCCGCGTCGGCGTCGTTGAGGTTGTTGTAGCTCAATTCCTTGCCCTGGACCTGGACGTGGTCGGCGATGCTACCGGCGGGCGCGAAGGCGGGCAGATAGAGCGCGGCCGACTGGTGCGGGTTCTCGCCGTAGCGCAGGGACTGGCCGCGCTTCAGCGGGACGCTGAGCCGTTCGGGGAATTGCTCGCCCTGGTCGGCGAAGGCGAACCAGCTGGCGATCATCGCGTCATATTCGGCCGTTGCAGCGAAGGCCTTGGCGGCGAACTTGCGGCGTTCGTCGAGCGTGGTGACGCCGCGCGCAACTGCCTCGTAGTCGGCTGGGTCGGTGACGATCGCGACGCTGTCATGGTTCTTCGCGGCCGACCGCACCATGCTCGGGCCGCCGATGTCGATATTCTCGATGATGTCCTCGCGGCTCGCGCCCCGCGCGACGGTCGCCGCGAAGGGATAGAGGTTGACCACGACCAGATCGATCATGCCGATGCCGTGCGCGTCTGCCGCAGCCATATGCTCAGGCGTGTCGCGGCGCGCGAGCAGGCCGCCGTGGACGGTCGGGTGCAGCGTCTTCACGCGGCCGTCCATCATCTCCGGAAAGCCGGTCAGGTCGCTCACGTCGCGGACCGCGATGCCGGCCTCGCGAATCGCCTTGGCAGTGCCGCCGGTCGAGACCAGCTCGACACCCTTGTCCGCGAGCGCACGGGCGAGATCGACCAAGCCGGTCTTGTCCGACACCGATAGCAGGGCGCGGCGGATGGTAACGTCGGTCATTCGATATCCCTTATCGTGAGCGGTGGAGCCACCAGCTGACGCTCGTGCCGCCGGGGGGCGTTTCCCCGGAGACAACGAGCTGTTCGGTCGGATGCGGGCGGCCATCGCCGTCGATCCAGACGCTTTCCTCGACCGTCAGCGCGCCGCCCTTGCAGCGAAACTGCCAGAGGATGTTGCCCGGCAGGCGCAGCAGCGCGGCCTGGCCATCGGCGGTCGGCGATACCTCGACCGACGGCGCAAGGTGGAAGCGGATGGCGAACCCCAGCGGGCCGCTGCGCCGCTTGCCACCGCGTCCGGCGGGCAGGAGCGAATCCTCGCCCCGCACGTCGCGGCCATCCGCACCCAGCGCGATCTGGCGGCGGTGTGTGAGGGCGTAGCGGCGGACATAGCCGTCGTGGCTGGCCTCGATACGGCTGACCGTATCGGTTTCCTGGCGCGCCAGCTCGACCTCGCCCACGCCGCGCCCCAGCATTCCGTCGGCCTGGATCGCGGTCGAATTGGCATCGCCCAATGTCAGCGTCGAATGCGCCGCGGTCGTACGTAATCCCTGGGTCAGGGCCGGCGGCAGCTGCGCGTTCGCCGCACGGGCGCCGCCGCAATTGACGATCAGCCGGTTCGGCCCGTCCGACATCTCGAACGCGAGCGTCGATGCACAGCCGCCGTCGATCATCTGTCCGATCGGCGGCGGGGCAGCGTCGACGATCAGCAAGGTGCCGGCGTTGGCGAGCCGCTGATATCCCCAGGCGCGGGCCTGGCGCAGCGGACGCGTGCGCACGCCGCTGGCCGCGATCGCGGCGTCGATCACGTCACCCGCGATCGGCCCGCCGCCCTGCCAGCTCGACAGCCCGCGGTCGCCGTGCGCCACGCCGAGCAGCGCGGGCACCAGCCGGCCGATCGCCAGTTCGATCTCGGCCGGCATCTCCATCCGCCGCGCGGCATAGACGGCGCGCAGTGCGACGAGCGTCATCAGCGCGTCGAGCTGGCCGGTCGGCGACCGACCGACCGTCCCGCCGTCGTCGGACAACGACTTGGCGAGCGCGCGGACCATGCCGTCCTCGCCGAACATGCGGCGGGGATCGCCACCGGGGATCATCAGCCCGGCGGCAATCACGCCGGCCCAAGCGGCGATCCGCGGCGCGCCGGCGGGGGCCTTGTCGGCCGTCCGTTCCAGATGCCGCGCGCCGCGGGCGAGCGCATGGAGCACCGACGACCGATAGACGAGGTCGCTCGACGACAGGATCAGCGGCGCGTGCGCGACCCACGCCAGAATGCGCCGGCCCCACAGGTCGGGCCGCCATGCCGGATCGGAAATGTCGTCCGCATGCACCGCGAGCCAGGCGCGCATAATCGCTTCCGCGATCGGGGCAGCCTGGGTGCGGGGGGCGACGGTCGACAGGTCGCGCAGCCAAGCAAAGCCGTGGACATGGTCGGCAAACGCACGGCTCGCGCCCGGCAGCCTCGCGTCCAGCCCCTCGATCGCGCGCCGCTCGCCCCGCAATGCGATGGTCCCGTCGAGCAGTGCGCGACCGCGCGACGCGTCCCCGGCGAACGGATCGTCGGCGACCGTGATCAGCCGCAGTGGATGCTTGCCGCGTAGGCGCAGCCCGTGGAGCGGCGTACGCCAAGTCAGGCGGTAGAAGCGTTCGACGAGGCGTTCGGTCAACGATAGCGCGGTATCGCCGCCGACGCGGATCAGCCGCTTGCCCTCGTCGATCCCGTCGGCGGGGAGGTCGTCGAGCGGCATGTCGCTCATGCCGCGGCGACTTCGCCCCTGAGTGCGGCGATGTTGGCGGCGTAGCGGTCCCGCCCGCCGCGGAAGGTCGCGCTGCCGGCGACAAGGACATCCGCCCCCGCCTCGATACACTGGCGCGCGGTCGCTGCATCGACGCCGCCGTCGACCTGCAGGTCGATCTGCCGGCCCGACATGTCGATCATCTTGCGGATCGCGGCGATCTTCTTGAGTTGGCTTGGGATGAAGCTCTGCCCGCCGAAGCCGGGGTTGACGCTCATCACCAGCACCAGGTCGACCATGTCGATCAGATAGTCGAGCATCTTGGCCGGCGTCGCGGGGTTCAGCACCACGCCGGCGCGCTTGCCGAGTGATTTGATGTGCTGGACGGTGCGGTGGACGTGCGGGCCGGCCTCGGGGTGGACGGTGATAATGTCGGCACCGGCCTCGGCAAAGGCGTCGAGATAGGCGTCGACCGGTGAGATCATCAGATGGACGTCGAACGGCTTGCTGGTGTGCGGGCGCAGCGCCTTCACCACCGCCGGGCCGATCGTGATGTTGGGGACGAAATGTCCGTCCATCACGTCGATGTGGATCCAGTCCGCGCCCGCCGCGTCGATCGCGCGGACTTCCTCGCCCAGCTTGGCGAAATCGGCGGACAGGATGGACGGGGCGATGCGGACCGGCTGCATGCCCGCTGCCCTTAGCCACCGTCCCCGCGCGCGACAAGTCAGGCGTTGCGGGTCATCCGTGCGATAAAGAAGCCGTCGAGTCCGCCCGCGTCGGCGAGCATACCGGGCAGCGTGCGAACGAAGCCTTCCGCGGTGGGCGCGATACCTCCCGGCAAGTCACCGCCGGTAACCGGCGAAACCGCGAAATCTTTCCGCGCGTCGAGCAAGGCGGCGACCTGCGCCTCGCCTTCCTCGGGCTCCAGCGAGCATACCGCATAGATGATCGTCCCGCCCGGACGCACCCAGTCGCCGGCCCGGGCGAGCAGTGCCGCCTGGATATCCCGAGCCTCGGCAATGACGCGGGGCGACGCACGGTGGAGCACGTCCGGGTGGCGGCGGAAGATTCCGGTCGCGCTGCATGGCGCGTCGATCAGGATCGCATCGAACGGCTCGGGTGGCGTCCAGCTCAGCGCATCGGCGACCACCACGTCCGCCGACAGACCGGTGCGGGTCAGATTGTCGGAAAGTCGCGCCAGACGACTTTCGGACACGTCGAGTGCGGTCACCTGCCACCCGGCGGCGGCCAGCTGCATCGTCTTGCCGCCCGGTGCCGCGCACAGGTCGAGTACGCGGCCCGCCCCGTCGCCCAGCAGGCGCGCGGGGAGCGAGGCGGCAAGATCCTGAACCCACCAGCCGCCTTCGCCGAACCCTTCCGCCGCGCGTACGCCCGTGCCCGCAGGCAGGCGGACATGGCGCGGCATCAGCGAAACGCCGTCCGGATGCTCGACCGCGTCCGACTTCAGCGACAGGTCGAGCGGCGGCTGATCGGCGATCGCGCGTCCGGCGGCGGCGACCATCTCCGCTCCCCAGGCAGCGGTCCAGCGCGCGGCGACTATCGGGGGCAGGGCGGGCGTCTCCGGCAAGGTCGCGCCTTGCCGCATCAACGTTCCGAACACGCCGTGGACCAGCTTGCGGGGGCCGCCGTCGACCAGCGGCAGCACCGTCGAGATCGCGGCATGTGGCGGCGTCTCCAGCAGGATCGCCTGTGCAAGGGCGATGCGCAGCGCCGTGCGCGCTTTGGCGTCGTCGGGGAGCGGCAGGCGCGTCGCCGAATCGATCAGCGCATCGAGGTCGGCCAGCCGCCGCAGCACTTGCGCGGCGATGGCGTGAGCGAGCGCGCGGTCGGAAGGGTGGTCGAGCCCCTGCGTCGCATTGTGCAACGCCCCCTCCAGCGCCTGCCCCCGCCGCAATACGGCATCGAGCAGGCGCAATGCGGCACGACGGGTGGGAACGCCGGGGGCATCGTCACGGTTGGGCTTGTATGGAGCGGCCATCGCGCCGATGTGGCCGCTTGCCACGCAAACCGCAATCGCCGGAGACTGGATATGGGTGAGCGACCCGCGCATGTGAAACCGCCCGCCGACCTGCCGCCCAACCCGCCGGTCCCCAAACCCGGCCCCGATCCCAAGCCCGAACCGTCGAACGATCGGCACCCGACCCGCTACGGCGATTGGGAAAAGAAGGGCATCGCGATCGACTTCTGACCGTACCCGTCGTTGCGGGGCTGGAACAAAAGCCGCCGTCCTTCGTCGCCGCAACAATGGCATCGAATCATCGCAAATGGCTCCGCTGGGCCGCAATTTTGCTCGTGGCGCTGGTGGCGGTCGCGGTGCTGGTCATCGCCGCCTTTCCGGTCGCGCCGTTTCGCGAGCGGGCGGAGGCGACACTCAGCGAGCGGTTCGGACGCCCGGTGACGATCGGGGCACTCGATCGTACCCCGGCGTTCTCGTTTACGCCGACGATCCGCATCCGCGATATTCGTATCCCACAGCCGGGCTGGGCGGGAACGGGGGATCTCGCGCGCATCGGGACGCTCGACATGCGGATCCGGGCCTTCGGGCTGCTGCGCGGGCGTCTCGATCCGAAAGACGTTACCGCAAGCGGGGTGCGCCTGAACCTCGTCCGGCAGGCCGATGGCCGCACCAACTGGGACGATCCGAATAGCGCGGAATCGGGCACCGGACATCCGCTGCGCCTCGACGGGCTGACGATCCGCGATGCCGTCGTCGACTATCGCGACGCCAAGCAGGATCGCCGTTTCACTATCGCCGTCACCTCCGATGCGAAGGGCTTCGTCGCCCGCGGGCAAGGGAATGTGCGCGGGGCGCCGGTGCGGGTCGAGGCGAGCGGACCGGCGATCACCGCCGCCGCCACGCCCTGGCCGTTCCGCGCGCGGATCGACGGCGCGCAACTGTCGATGACCGCGCGCGGCCAGATGGATGCACCGCTGGATACCGAACGCATGACGATCGCGGTGACCGCACAGGCCGACAGCCTGAAGCGGATCGACGCGGTGATCGAGGCCGGGCTGTTCGGCACCCAGCCCGTCCGCCTGACGGCCAACGTCCGCCACGACGGTCCGAAATGGCAGGTCGACGACCTGCGCGGACGGATCGGGCGGTCGGACTTTGCCGGCCGACTGGGCGTCGACAAGACGAGCGGGCGCACCGTGCTCGACGGCGATATCCACGCGACGCGTCTCGATTTCGACGATCTCGCCGATGATGCCGGCCTGGCGAAGGCGGCGGCGTTGACGCGGGCGATCGGGCCGCGGGTGGTGCCGAACACCCGCGTCGATATCGGCAAGATTGACAAGACCGATGGCCGTATCGCGTTCCGGATCGATCGCATCCTTTCCCGCGGATCGGCATCGCCGATCGGATCGGCGAAGGGCGTGCTGACGCTCGACCGGCAATTGCTGACGATCGATCCCTTGCGGGTCGGCCTGCCGCGCGGTGTCGTCGCTGGCACGGTCAAGGTCGATCAGCGCGGTGGGCGGGCCGATCCTACGGTCACCCTGGCCCTCGACCTGACCGGCGGCAGCATTGCCGCGCTGGCGGGCGGCAGCGACGTGACGGGCCGGGTCGATGCACGCGTGCGACTGACCGGTGTCGGCGAGACGATCCGGGCGGCGGTCGGGCGTTCGAGCGGCGCGATCGGCATCGTCGCGCGCGACGGGGCGCTGCCGGCGAAGGTCGCGGCGATGCTCGGCTTCGACGCCGGGCGTGCGCTGACCGCGGGCGACGACGATCGGGCGCGGTTGCGTTGCGCGGTGGCGCGGCTGGACATGAACGGCGGGCGCGGCCGTTTCGCGCCGTTGATCGTCGACACCAGCGCCAGCCAGACGCGTGGCACCGGTGGGATCGCTTTCCCGGCAGAGACGATCGCGGCGACGCTGACCGGCGCGCCGAAGCACGGCAGCCTGCTGCGCATTCCCGGATCGGCGACGGCATCCGGCACGCTCAGCGCGCCGAAGGTCGTCGTGCCGCCGGAAACCAAATCGGTCGGCAATATCCTGAAAGGTCTGGGCCGCGCGATCACCGGCCGACAGGGGCCGACCGCCAGCGACGCGGACTGCGCCGCGCTCAGCCGCCAGGCGATCGGGCGCTGACGATCAGGCGGCGATCTGCTGCGAAACCTCGGCCGCGTCGCTCGCGCGGGCGTGGAGTGGGCGGAAGACGAGGCTCAGTACCTGATCGTCGACGTTCGGCGGCGCGGCGATCAGCACGCCCGTCGCCTCGCAAGCGTACAGGTCGCCGGCCAGATTCTGCATTCCGTCGGTCATCGTGATCGCAGCCGTGCGATCCGCCACCCAATCGGCGTCATATTCGCCTGCGCCGATCCAGCAGGCGTCGCCGATCTGCACCGACGACAAGAGCTGCCCAAACTGCACCGCGACCGTCGTCCAGCCGCGCTTGATCGGCACCGACAGGCGGTAATAGCCTTCATGCGTCGGATAGGCGGTCATCGGCATGACGGTCTGTTCCGTCGCGTCGAGCAACAGCACCGGCACGTCGATCCCGCCGACCTGGAAATCGCTGTTGCGGAAATCGAGCGCGAAGCGGCTGCACGACAGCAGCGAAATGTTCAGCGGCAGGCCGTGCTTCGCAATCTCCGCCGGCACATACATGCGGCGGTTCTCGGACACATAGGCGAGCCCGCGGCGCCGCAGACCCTCTTCGGCCTCCGTCGGGTCCAGCAGCTTGATGACCGTCTTCGACCCAAGATTATTGTCGTGGTCGAACGCCTTGAACAGCTCGATCTCGCGCGGCATCGGCAGGTACAGCAGCCGCGTCAGGATGGCGGCGGCCATGCGGCGGCGCGCGGTCACGTCATCCGAAGCGGGTCGGCGGTGCATCTCGGCATAGGCATGGCGGGCGAAGTCGACGCAGGCGGACTGAATCCGCTCGCGCATCGCACCCTGTTTGACGTTCAGCTCGTAATCCTCGCGGATCGGCGTTCCGTCGGGTTTGAAATCGATGGTCGACCCCTGTTCGAGATTGCACATCTGTTCGACCACCGCGACGCAGGTGGCGAGCGCGTGCATCGCGCGACATTCGATCATGTCGACGTCGAGCAGCCCGACCTTGTCGAGGCCCGACACGCATTCCTCGCGCAGGAACAGGTAGCGGCCGGCGACATGCAGGCCCATCTGCGCCTCCAGCATCGGCGTCACGACGTTCTGCACCGTCCCCTTGTAGCCGACGTCGACCAGCATCACCGCTTCGCCGTCCTGCACACCCGCCCGGCGCAGGTGTGCAATGGTGCGGTCGCGGAAGGCGGCGGCGCGCTTGAAGACCTTTCGGCGGATGTCGGGATCGCGGACCAGCTTGCCCATCGCGGCGCGCGGATCGGAGCTTTTCAGCGCGGTGCGGCATTCGCCGTCGAACAGCATCAGGTGGCGCGCAAAGGACTGCGGCGTCAGGACGTGGACGTTCTCGGCGGTGAACAGGTCGAGCGCGGCGGCATCGGTCAGGGTCGAGCGCGTCGCCACCAGGCGGCTGAGTTCGACCTGCGCCGCGCCATAGTCCGGATAGAGCGCATCGAACACGCGCCACGGCAGATAGCCGTCGCGCAGCATGAACAGCGGGCGGACGCGCTTGCCGATCCGGGCCGACAGGGCGTCGGCGTCGCGTTTGATGAGTTCGGCAAAGGCGTGCATCACCGGGCCCATCACGTCGTGCCCGACGACATAGGCGGCGTCTGTCTCCTGGCGGACAGCAACGGCTGCGCGGTGGGGTTGATAGGCGGGGACGGTCACGCGGGTGGCGGGATCGATCATGATCCCGGCGCTCATTTCCAGCCGCAGCCGGGTCTTCGCTTCCTCATCGAACTGTTCGAGATGGACCGCGTGGATGCCTGCGCGCGCCGCACCGTCATAGTCCGCGATCTTGTTGTCGCCGACGTGCAGCACCTGGTCCGGCCGCATGCCGATCGCCTTCAGCACCGGCTCGAACAGTCCCGCTGCCTTGGGCTTGCCATGCTCGCACGACATGAAGATGTGATCGACCATCGCGAGCACGTCGTCGCCAGCGCATTTGGCGAGCAGGCGGCGCAATTCGGCCTCGCCGATATACATGTCGCTGACGATGATGATCTTCAGCCCGCGCGCCTTGGCCTCGCGCATCAGTGCGACGGCGGGGGCGAAGGGGAAGAGCTGGCGTTCCTCCAAGCAGATCTCGCGCTCGACCGCCTCGGCGATCTCCGCTTCGGACGCGTTCGTCAGCAGCCGGCGATAGACGTCGGCCAGGCGGATTTCGTAGCTGCCGGACGTCCGGTGCGCGATCCGCTGCGCCATCGTCTCGGCCCAGGCGCGCGGCTGCATCGCGCCGCCGCGCATCGCGATGTCGCAGAACACGTCCTTCGGCGCGTGGGTATTGCGCCACAGCAGCGTATCGAAACAGTCGAGCGACAGCGTCGTGATGCCCGGCGGTGCGGAATCGAGCAATGTCGCCAGATCATAGGCCCGGATCGTCGTCTTCGTCGCCATCGTCCATCTCGTCCCGCAGGTGTCCTCCCGAGATATTGAGGATAATGGTTAGCAAATGGTTAGACTTGGTCGACGGAGGCGTGCGCGCTACACCGGGTCGTAACATTCGATACGGGGAGCGGGCATGAGCGACAGTGGGATCTTTCGGCGCAAGGCGATCGTGCCGTCGTCGCAGATGGCGTCGGAGCATCAGCTCGCGCGCACCCTCTCCTGGCCGCATCTGGTCGCGTTGGGGGTGGGTGCGATCGTCGGCACCGGCATCCTGACGCTGATCGGCGTCGGTGCCGATCGTGCCGGGCCGGCGGTGATCCTGTCGTTCGCCATCGCCGGCGCGATCTGCGCGTGCGCCGCGCTCGCCTATGCCGAAATGTCGACGATGATGCCGGTGTCGGGCAGCGCTTATACCTATTCCTATGCCGTGCTGGGCGAAGTGATCGCCTGGGTCGTCGGCTGGTCGCTGCTTGCCGAATATACGCTGGTCGTCGCGACGGTCGCGGTCGGCTGGTCGGGCTATGCGGTCGGATTCCTCAGCGGGCTGGGCATCGCGCTGCCCGATGCGCTGACGCACGGGCCGACGATGGTCGACGGCGCCGTGACGAACTGGGGCATCAACGTGCCCGCATTGTTCATCGTCGCGGTCGTCGCCGGGTTGCTGACGCTCGGCACCAAGGAAAGCGCGACGCTCAACGCGATCCTGGTCGTCGTGAAGCTGATCGCGCTCGCCGTGTTCGTCGCGGTCGCCTTGCCCTATTTCGATACCGCCAACATGAAGCCGTTCTCGCCCTATGGTTTCGCCAAGCATCTGTCGGACGGCGGGGTCGAACGCGGGGTGATGGCAGCGGCGGCGATCATCTTCTTCGCTTTCTACGGCTTCGACGCCATCTCGACCGCGGCGGAAGAGGCCAAGAATCCGGGCCGCGACCTGTCGATTGGCATCGTCGGATCGATGCTGGCGTGCGTGGTGATCTATATGCTCGTCGCGGTCGCCGCGGTCGGGGCGATCGGATATGCCCGGTTCGCCGACAGCCCGGAGCCGCTGGCGCTGATCCTGCGCGAACTGGGGCAGGGCGGGGCGGCGGCGTTCCTCGCGGCGTCGGCCATCATCGCCTTGCCGACCGTCATCCTCGCCTTCCTCTACGGCCAGAGCCGCATCTTCTTCGTGATGGCGCGCGACCGTCTGCTGCCGGAGGGGCTGGCGAAGGTGTCGCGGCGCGGCGTGCCGGTGCGCATCACCATGTTCACCGCCGCAGTCGTGATGCTGTTCGCCGGCTTCCTGCCGATCGACGCGATCGCGGCGCTGGCGAATGCCGGCACGCTGACCGCCTTCGTCGCGGTCGCCGTCTGCATGCTCGTCATGCGCCGCCGCGCCCCCGACATGCATCGCCCGTTCCGCACACCGGCCGCCTGGGTCGTCGGCGCGGGAGCTGTGCTAGGCTGCCTGTACCTGTTCATCAGCCTGCCCAGTACGACGCAGCTCTGGTTCCTGGGGTGGAACGTGGTCGGGCTCGCGATCTATTTCCTGACGATGGGCGCGCGGAAGGCGAACTGAGATCCTCCCCGGCACGGGGAGGGGGACCATGCGCAGCATGGTGGAGGGGGCTCTCCATTGACCGATCCGCTGGTGGAGAGCCCCCTCCACCACGCCGCTTGCGCGTCGCGGTCCCCCTCCCCGAGCGGGGAGGATTCTCAGGGCAATATCCCCGCCCACTCCGCCTCATGGGCGTCGTCATGCCCGGCCATCCCCGGCTTCGTCAGATAGCCGCGGTCGCCCGGGATATGGCTCATGATCGCGCGCAGCGGGCGTTCGTGCCAGCCGAGGTTGAACGCCCACCGCGTCGGAAAGAATTCCATCGTCGCATAGGGCAGGTGATCGTGGATCCACCACGCCAGCCGCTTCCAGTCGCCCGGCTGGTCGAAGCGGTTGGCGAAGCCCGGCACGACGATGCTCGCCGCCGCGCCCATATGCCCCTTCGCATCGCGGCGGTCCCAGATGTGGTAGGCGGCGTTGCGCTCGTTCGAGGCGCAACCATAGCCCTTCGCATGGCACAGCGCGTTGACCTCGCTGGAGCGATAGGCCGATCGCACCGCGATCCGGCCGAAGGCGTCCTGCAACGGCTCCAGCAGATCCTCGCACAGCCGGGTGCCCGCCGCGATGGCGAGGGTCGGATCGTCGGGCACGTTCGACAGGCCGTGCATCGCCGCGGTTTCGGAAAACAGGAAGTCGCGCAGGAAGAAGCTCTTCGACAGCTGCACCCGGCCAAGCTCGGTCAGCGCCGCGACGGTCTGTGGTTTTCTCACGCGCCTCTCCCGCTCCGAAGCGGGTCCACTACCATCCTATGGTTAACGAAGGCCACTCACCGCAGCCGCGTCCATTCCTGCGAGCGGCAGAAGGGACCGAAACAGCCCTTGACCTTCAGCACGTTGCCGGCGGCGGACAGTTCGGAGCGATAGGTCCGCCCGCTCTCGGGATCGTAGATGCGCCCGCCCCAGCGGTCGTTCTTCGCGGTGAAGCCAGTCAGGATCGACAGGCCCTCGATCGGCTGGCGGCGCTTGGCGGGGTCGGGGTTGTTGGCGTCGACCGCCGGGCCGCCGGGGCGGGGCTTGAGCACCTTCGTGATCCGCCCGCACAGTTGGGCGCCGCAGGGCGCGATCTCGACGATCACCTTGCCCTCGACCGTCAGCCAGCGGCCGGTGACGGGGGCAGGCGCGGCGAGGGCCGTCGCGGGGAACAGCAGGGCGGCGGCAAGCAGGGCGATACGCATCACGTCAGTCCTTCGGCCAGGCGGCACGCAATCGCGCCGCCATTGCATCGAGCTCCGCACGTGTGTTGCGATCCGCGTCGGTGCGCAAGGCCTTGTCCGGTCCGACGAACGGGATGACGTGGACATGCGGGTGGAACACCTCCTGCCCCGCGTCGCTGCCGTTGTTCTGACGGATCTGGAAGCCCGTGGCACCGAGCGCGGCCATTTGTGCGCGCCCGGCCTTCTGCGCGGCGACCATGCAGGCGGCGAGTTCGGCCGGCGTCAGGTCGAGCAGGTTGCGGACGCCCAGTCGCTTCGGGATGATGAGGACATGGCCGGGCTTGGCCATCGTCAGCGGCATGAAGACAAGGACGGTCTTGTCCTCATAGACCTTCGACACCGGTAATTCGCCGCGCAGGATGCGGGCGAAGGGGTTGCCGGCGTCATAGGCGCCGGTCAGCCCACGCGCGGGACCCGCCGGCTGCTGCGCCGCCGCGAGCGGCGGGCTGAGCAGCAGGACGAGCCCCGCGACGGATCGCATCAGGCGGCGAGGTTGCGCAGCACGTACTGCAGGATGCCACCGTTGAGGAAATATTCGAGTTCGTTGACGGTATCGATCCGGCAGCGGGTCTCGAAGGTTTCGGTCGAGCCGTCGGCGCGGGTCAGCTTCACCGTGACGTTCTGACGCGGGCGAAGGCTCGCGACATTCTCGATGGTGAAGGTTTCGTCGCCCGTCAGGCCCAGCGTCTCGCGGGTCACGCCTTCGGCGAACTGCAGCGGCAGCACGCCCATGCCGACCAAGTTCGAGCGGTGGATACGCTCGAAGCTTTCGGTGATGACCGCGCGGACGCCCAGCAGGTTGGTGCCCTTCGCCGCCCAGTCGCGCGACGAACCGGTGCCATATTCCTTGCCCGCGATGACGACCAGCGGCGTGCCGTCGGCCTTGTGGCGCATGGCGGCATCGTAGATCGGCATGACCTCGTCACCATAGCGGCTCATGCCGCCTTCGATGCCGGGGACCATCTCGTTCTTGATGCGGATGTTGGCGAAGGTGCCGCGGACCATGACGTTGTCGTTGCCGCGACGCGCGCCATAGCTGTTGAAGTCGGCCTTGCTGACCTGACGCTCCTGCAGCCACTTGCCCGCCGGGCTGTCGGTCTTGATCGAGCCCGCCGGCGAGATGTGGTCGGTCGTGATCGAGTCGCCCAGGATGGCGAGCGGCTTGGCGTCGATGATGTCGGCGACCGGCGCCGGGGTCATCTCCATGCCCTCGAAATAGGGCGGGTTGGCGATGTAGGTCGATGCCGCCGGCCAGCGATAGGTGTCCGACCCCTCGACCGAGATGCCCTGCCAGTGGGTGTCGCCCTGATAGACGTTGCCATAGCGGCTGCGGAACATCTCGTCGTCGATGTTCGCGTCCATCATCGCGCGGACTTCGTCGTTGGTCGGCCAGATGTCCTTCAGGAACACGTCCTGCCCGTCCGAGCCCTGGCCGATCGGCAGCGCGACCATGTCCTCGGTCACCGTGCCCTTCAGCGCATAGGCGACGACGAGCGGCGGCGAGGCGAGGAAGTTCGCGCGAACGTCGGCCGACACGCGGCCTTCGAAGTTGCGGTTGCCCGACAGCACCGACGCGGCGACGATGTCATGCCCGTTGATCGCGTTCGAGATCGGCTCGGCGAGCGGCCCCGAATTGCCGATGCAGGTGGTGCAGCCATAGCCGACCAGGTTGAAGCCCATGGCGTCGAGATCCGCCGACAGCCCCGACTTGTCGAGATAGTCGGTCACGACCTGCGAGCCGGGGGCGAGCGAGGTCTTGACCCAGGGCTTTGGCTTCAGGCCCTTTTCACGCGCCTTGCGGGCGACCAAGCCGGCGGCGATCAGCACCGACGGGTTCGAGGTGTTGGTGCAACTGGTGATCGCGGCGATCACGACGTCGCCATCGCCGATGTCATGCCCACGACCCTCGACCGCAACGCGCTCTGGCCCGTCCTTCTTGTAGACCTTGGTCAGGTCGCCGTTGAACACTTCGTCGACCTTGCTGAGCGACACGCGGTCCTGCGGGCGCTTCGGGCCGGCGAGGCTGGCGGTGACGGTGCTCATGTCGAGCTCGAGCGTGTCGGTGAAGATCGGGTCCGGCGCATCCTCCTCGCGCCACAGGCCCTGCGCCTTGCAGTATGCCTCGACCAGCGCGATGTCCTCGTCCGGACGGCCCGACAGGCGCAGGTAGTCCATCGTGCGGCCGTCGATCGGGAAGAAGCCGCAGGTCGCGCCATATTCGGGCGCCATGTTGGCGATCGTCGCGCGGTCGGCGAGCGTCATCTCGCTGAGGCCCGGGCCGTAGAATTCGACGAAGCGGCCGACGACGCCCTTGGCGCGCAGCATCTGCGTGACGGTCAGCACCAGGTCGGTCGCGGTGATGCCTTCCTGGAGCTTGCCGGTCAGCTTGAAGCCGACGACTTCCGGAATCAGCATGCTGACCGGCTGGCCGAGCATGGCGGCCTCCGCCTCAATGCCGCCGACGCCCCAGCCGAGCACGCCCAGGCCGTTGATCATCGTGGTGTGGCTGTCGGTGCCGACCAGCGTGTCCGGATAGGCGATCGCGCGGCCGTCGCCGTGCTCGCCGCTCGCATCGGTCGACCAGACGCCGCGACCGATATATTCCAGGTTCACCTGGTGGCAGATGCCGGTCCCCGGCGGCACGACCGAGAAATTGTCGAGCGCCTTCGATCCCCACTTCAGGAATTCATAGCGTTCGATGTTGCGCTGATACTCCAGCTCGACATTCTCCTCGAACGCCTTGGGCGTGCCAAACTCGTCGACCATGACCGAGTGATCGATGACGAGGTGGACGGGAACCTGCGGATTGATCTTCTGCGCGTCGCCGCCAAGCTTCGTGATCGCATCGCGCATCGCCGCGAGGTCGACGACGCACGGCACGCCGGTGAAATCCTGCATCAGCACGCGCGCCGGGCGATACTGGATCTCGCGGTCGGACCGCGCATCCTTCTGCCAGTCGATGATCGCCTGCACATCCTCGGTCGTGACGGTCTTGCCGTCCTCGAAGCGGAGCATGTTTTCCAGGAGCACCTTCATCGAGAAGGGCAGGCGGCTGATGTCGCCGAACTTTTCCGCCGCCTTCGCCAGCGAGAAATAATCATATTGCTTGCCCGCGACGTCCAGCGTCGTGCGGGTCGAAAGCGTGTCCTGGCCGATGGCGGTCATGTGGTCTGCGGTCCCTTCCTTCATGCCGGCACGGGCGGCGGGCGGCGCTGAGGTGCCGCGGGTGCGTACCGACGGGTGCTCGCGGGTGCGAGATTCGGCCGGCGGATAGCAGGGCATGCCGAACGGGGGAAGGGTGGTCGGACGACGACGTGAGGGCTTCGTTAACCAAAGTCCGATACGGCGGCATCGTGACCATAGCGCCACCCACCCGTCTGTTGACCCGCCTGGCCCACCGCGAGGGGCCTGACGACGTCGTCGCGCGCCGGCGTTCGGGCATCAAGATCCTGTTCTGGTCGACGCTGGCCGCCATCGTCATCGGCGTGCTGGGCCTGGCCGAGCCGATCGAGGGCAAGCTCCACGAGATGCGCGATCGCCTGCGTCCGCAGACGCCGTCCGGCCAGATCGTCGCGATCGGGATCGACGATCGCAGCCTCGAAGAGGTTGGGACATGGCCCTGGCCACGGCAGCGCCATGTCGACCTGATCGAGCGCCTGAATGCAGCCGGGGTGCGCCGGATCTTTTTCGACGTGTCCTTTGCGACGAAGTCGGATCGCGCGCAGGATGCCGCCCTGGCGACGGCGTTGAAGGGGGCAGGAAACGTCTATCTCGCCGCGATGATCAGCCGCGATCCGTCGACCGGCGAGCACCACTACAAAATTCCGCGCGCCGAGTTTCGCGCGCATACGCGTGTCATCAGCGTGTCGACCAAGGCGAACGGGTCGGCGGCGATCCCGGACATGGGCTACGCGACCCGCCTGGGAAGCCTGATGGCTCCGACGATGTCCGCGGCGCTGGCCGGGCGGAAGGGGTCGCCGGACGAAACATTCGCTATCGATTATGCCATCAGCGCCTGGAAAGTGCCGTATGTCAGCGCGGCCGACGTCCTGGCCGGCCGGGTGCTCGACACCAATATCCGCGGGAAGGACGTCGTCATCGGCGCGGCCTCTGCCGAAATGGGGGACGTGTACCGCGCGCCCGGCGTGGGGCCGATCAACGGGATGTTCATCCAGATCGTCGCGGCCGAGACCCTGCTGGCCGGCGGCTTCCGCCAGTTGGGCTGGATCGCACCTTTGCTGCTCGGCTTCGCGGCCTGCGCAACCTATCTGTTCGCGCGGCGCCGCTGGGTGGGGCGTAGCGCGGTCATCCTCGCCCTCGCCTTTGCCGCATTCGGCCCGCTCGTCGCGGAAGATCGCGGGCTCACCTTCGAGATCATGCCCCTGTTGGCCTGCATTTCGATCGGCGCCGGCTATGGCGCGTGGGCGCGCTTCCGAAGCTCTTACAAGGTGCGGGGCAACATCAACGCGGTGTCGGGCCTTCCGAACCTGGCGGCACTTCGCGAAGAAACGGCGGCCGACGCGGTCGTCGTCGCCGCGCGTATCCGCAATTTCGCAGAGATTTCTTCCGCCCTGCCGCCCGAGGCGGAACGCGCGCTGGTCGAACAGATTGTCGGTCGACTCGCGCTGGGCGCGCGGGGGGCGCGCATTTATCAGGGTGACGAGGGCATCTTCGTCTGGACGACGACGCCCGAGGTCGCTGGCCCCGACCAGCTCGATGCCCTGCACGCCCTGTTCCGCAGCCCTGCGCTGATCGACGGCAAGCCTATCGATCTATCGATGACCTTGGGTATCGACGCCGACGGCACGCGGACGCTGGCCAACCGGATCGGTGCGACCCTGGTCGCCGCTGACGAGGCTGCCAGCGAGGGCTTGCGCTGGAAAGCCTATGACCCCGCCAAACTGGCCGATGCGGAATGGAAGCTATCGCTGCTCGGCCAGCTTGATTCGGCGATCGACAGCGGTGAGATTTGGGTGGCCTATCAGCCGCAGATCGAGCTCGCGACCGGGGCCATCTGTGGGGCCGAAGCGCTGGTTCGCTGGTCGCATCCCGAGAAGGGGCAGGTCAGCCCGATGGAATTCGTGCTGGCCGCCGAACAGCACAATCGCATCGACAAGCTCACCGCCTTCGTGCTCGGCGACGCCTTACGCGCCGCCGCCGACTTCGCGGCGCAGGGTCTGGCCTTCGATATCGCAGTCAACATGTCGGCGCGCCTGCTGGAGAAGCCCGGTCTCGTCGCGATGGTTCAGAATCTGCTGGCCGACTCGGGGCTGTCGGCGGAGCGACTCACCCTGGAAGTCACCGAGTCGGCGGCCATGGACAGCGGTCGAGCCTCGATCCGGACGCTGGAAGAGATCGGTTCTCTGGGCATCAACGTGTCGATCGACGACTATGGCACAGGTTTCTCGACGCTCGAATATTTCAAGAAGATTCCCGCCACGGAGGTTAAGATCGACCGCAGTTTCGTGCAGTCGATCGATCGCAGCGCCAGTGACCGCGTCATGGTGCGATCCACGATAGAATTGGCGCATTCACTTGGCCGCAGCGTCGTGGCCGAAGGCGTCGAGACACCGGAAATTCTCAACGAGCTGATCGCTCTCGGCTGCGACAAGGCTCAGGGCTATCTGATCGGCCGGCCTATGAAACTCACCGATCTGGCAAATTTGATGCGCGACCAGCCGGCCGTGCGCGCGGCATAATGGTTACGCAATTGTAAAGACCGTCCCAATCAGATACAGATTCCCCGGTCGGGCCGTCCTGCGGCGGTCCCGATTTGATGACAGGGGAACGGACATGAAGAAGACTGCGCGTCCGGTTCGCGGTTTCTGGGACTGGGTCTCGACCGGCAACTGGAATGGGAACGACGTGAACACCGGCGTGAACGGCTAAGCCCTCACCCGTTTGTTCAGGTTTCCAGAAGCCCCGGCCTCACCGCCGGGGCTTTTTTATGACCCGATCGACATGGCGCTGGACGGAACCGCGGGATCGCTCGATCATTGGCCTGACGCATCTTTTCGACAGGGGACGACGATGATTCGGGTGATGACGGCGGCGGCAGGCGCGGTTCTGATGGCAGGGTGCACGACGATGGGCAGCACCACCGCCGATACCGGATCGACGCGCGGCGCAACTGCGGTGCTGCGCATGGCCGATGGGACAGAGGTCGGCCGCGCGGTAGCGACCGAGGCGAGCGGCGGCATCCGCGTGTCACTCGACGCCTCGAAGCTGCCCGCTGGTCCGCACGGCGCGCATGTCCACACCACCGGCCGTTGCGACGGCCCCGACTTCACCACCGCGGGCGGCCACTGGAACCCGACCAACATGAAGCATGGCACGGAGAATCCGATGGGTCCGCACGCCGGCGATTTCCCCAATGTCCAGATCGCCGCAGACGGACGCGGCAAGCTGGAGATGATGCTGCCGTCGGGCACCATGGCCGGCCTGATGGATGACGATGGCGCCGCTTTCGTCATCCACGCCGCCGCCGATGACTATAAGACCGACCCGTCGGGCAATTCGGGCGGCCGCATCGCGTGTGGCGTGTTCGAGCGGAGCTAGACGCGATCGATTTTCCCCCGTTCGCCCTGAGCGAAGTTGAAGGGCAGCCCCGCGCACGATGCTTGGACTTCGCTCAGCACGAACGTTTGAGCGAAGCCAAGTCTATCGATCCAGACGATAGCGCGCGACTGCTTCGTAGGTCGCGCCGGTCGATCGCAGGCGGCTTTCGTACAACAGGAAATGGTCGAGCGTGACCGGCGCGCTCGACAGCATTGCCTGGTCCGCAAGGAAGCGATCGGGTGAGCCGGCGTTACGCAACAGCCGCGCCAGGGTGATATGCGGGAGATAGGCACGTCGCTCCGGCTCGAGTCCGGCGCGCGTCAGTGCCGTGTCGATCTTGGCGTGTAGCGCAGCCAGCGGTTCGCGGGGGCTGATGCCCGCCCACACGGCACTGCCCGGCCGCCCGCCGCCGTCGAACCGCCCGACGCCGGCGATCCGAAAGGTGACCGGTGCGGCGCGAACTCCGTCCAGTGCGGTGGCGATATCCTCTGCCATCGGCCGCTCGACTTCACCGATATAGCGCAGCGTCAGGTGAAGTTGCTCGTCGTCCTGCCACCGCGCATTCGCAATGCCGCCCATCGCATCGAGCAATAGCGCGCGAATGTCCGATGGCGGGCGCAGGGCAACAAACAGGCGGTGCATGGATTGTATCTAAGTGTTTCTGCACACCGGTGCGAGCGCGGTTTCGCTTGAAACCCGCCGCATGCAGGGCGATATTTGACGGAACCGGCAGAAGCGCCGGGCAAAGGAGTTGGCTCACAATGGCAAATTGGTCTGATCCCCGGACGGAGAGCGCGCCGTTCGCGACGCGGTCCGCCCGTACGCGCGATGCTGCGTACGACGCGGGGCTCCGGTCCTACATGCTGTCCGTCTACAACTACATGGCATCGGGCGTGCTGCTGACGGGTATCGTCGCGCTGCTGTTCGCCAGCGGCGGGGCGCAGAGCCCGGCGGCGGCGGTTTTCTTTGGCGGCGGCATCCTGAAGTACGTCATCATGTTCTCGCCGCTGGCATTCGTGATGGTGTTGAGCTTCGGCATCAACCGTCTGTCGACCGGTGCAGCGCAGGCGATCTTCTGGGCATTCGCAGCCGTGATGGGCCTGTCGATGTCGACGATCTTCCTGGTCTATACCGGGGCGTCGATCGCGATCACCTTCTTCGCGACCGCGGTCGCCTTCCTGTCGCTGAGCCTCTACGGCTACACGACGAAGCGTGATCTGTCGGGTTTCGGCACGTTCCTGATCATGGGCGTCGTCGGCCTGATCGTCGCGTCGCTGCTGAACCTGTGGTTCCAGTCGCCGGCCATCAACCTGGCGATCAGTGCGATCGGCGTGCTGCTGTTCGCCGGCCTGACCGCCTATGACACGCAGCGCATCAAGGGCATGTACGATTACGTCGCCGGTACCGACATGATGGGCAAGGCCGTCATCATGGGCGCGCTGTCGCTGTACCTCGACTTCATCAACATGTTCCAGTTCCTGCTGTCGTTCCTGGGCAGCCGCGAATAAAATCGCGAAACTCGGACAAGCACTTGCGGCCCGGCGGACAGTGTTCGCCGGGCCGTTTTCTTGTGGGCGGTACCGGGAACGGCAGCCCGGACCGTTCGTTTCCCATCCGCAACATCGATACCGAGGGAGAGTGTGGCGATGACGGAGATCAAGGAGACGGTGGACGAGACCATGACCGTCGCCCCCGATGCGGACGACGCGGACCGGTCGCGCCAGAAGGACGCGGGCCACGATACCTCCATCGAGGAGCGGCTTCAGCGCAATCCCGAGAGCAAGGAAGCCCGGCTCGACCGCGCGCTTGACGAGTCGATGGACGCGAGCGATCCGCCCGCCACGACCCAGCCGGTCCACAACCATGGTCCCGCGCCGTCGTCCGGCTTCGACGAGGAAGCCGAAAAAGCCCGTCAGCGCGACGCCTGACCCGACGCCCGGTTCACCACGGCACGGCGGCGGTCCTTTCCAGGGCCGCCGCCGTTGGCGTATGCGGGGGCTTCTATCGATTAGCGAGGAAAATGAGTATGTTGGGCACGCGACGCGTCCGGTTGTGGCTGACGGCGCTGCTTTTTTCGCTCGTCATTCAAACGGTGCCGGCGGCGGCCGAGGTTCGCATGACTTTCTGGTCGCGCGACACCAGCAACTATTTTCCGCATGCCTTCTTCACGTTGAAGGGCACGCTCGACGCGACCGGTCAGCCGATCGACGAAAGCTATGGCTTCACCCTCAACGACTTGAATCCGATCGCGCTGTTCACGGCGGTGCCCGCGCACGTCGACCATACCAACAAGAAATATATCCGCGGCAGCGACGCCCAGTTCCGCATCGCCATCACCGACGCGCAATATGCCGCGATCAAGGCGCAAGTTGCCGAATGGGGCGCGCCGGGCTCGAAATGGAGCCTGAACAAGCGCAACTGCGTCTTCTTCGTCGCAGAAGCCGCGCGCCGGGCCGGACTGATCGTCGTCGAGGACAAGAGGCTGATGAAGAAGCCAAAATCCTTCACCCGGTCGCTCATCGCACTCAACCCCGGACGCGTGACCGTGCTCGATACCGACGCGGCGGGATATTGGGCGAAATATCCCAAGGACGAGAATTTCGCGGTCCCGGCGGACAACAAGGCATCGGTGCTGGAGCGGCGCATGTCGAAGCGGCCGAAGGTCGAGGATGCGCCGATGCCCGCTCCGGTGGCGGCAGTGCCGGCGCGCTGAGGTGGTACAGGCGGCTCAGTGCCGCTTGCTGTGCTGACTTCTAAGCTGTGATCCAGCCACGCTGAACCACTAAGTGCTTCGGCGCAGGCCGGAGCCTAGGTAGTCAAAGCCCTGCCGTCCGCCAATGCTAGGGCCTTTGCCGGAGCGCCACTACGCATCGAGCCCGTTAGTTCATGCCGCCAGTGTGGATCGCGTAAGAGCCGCCCCACAAACCGTTCGTGCTGAGCCTGTCGAAGCACCGTTCTTCGATCTGCCAGCAATGCCCCCGCCGCAGGAAGTGCAGTGCTTCGACAAGCTCAGCACGAACGGCTTTGGTGGCGAAAAGCGTGGGCTACGAAATCTTGAGCACTCGGGGCTTGAGTCGAGCCCCCATACCGCCACGTCGTCAGACGGGGCGGCCGTGCCGTCCCGCTGCCCGCCGTGGCGTCTCCCGGCTTGCTTGCGCAAGCCGGGTGCGCCCGCTCAGTGCGCCAGGCCCATGTCGCCCACCTTCTCCACCCAATAGGGGAAGAAGGCCGGCTTGCGGTTCGACCAGCCGCTGGCGGTCGCCGCGGCTTCGCTGATCGACTGGAGCAGCCGCCGGCGCAGGTCCGGGTGTAATGTCGGGAGGGCCGCGGCGGCGCAGAAGGCGGCGGGCAGCCACGGGCGGACTTCGGCGCCCAGCAGCCGCTCATAGAGGAACCGATAGGCCGAGAAGGTCGGGAGCCGCCCCTGGCCCAGGTCGAAGGCGGAGACAGTGACGAGCGGCGCCATGAACGGCTCCACCGCATCGAGCCCGCTGTCGTCGGGGATCATCGCGCGCAGGTCGGGCAGGCGGTCGTACATCCGCGCCTGCGCCCGGATGCTGGCGGCCTCCACGACATCGCGCGACCAGCGCGTCGTCGCATCGTCGCGATCCAGGCCGACGTCGAGCGCGCGGCGGATGTACCGCTGCGTACTGGAGGAAAATCCAGCGAATTCCTTCATCTCGGCCAGCGTCATCGCGCCTTCGGCCGGCTTCATGCGTGCCGTCATGATACCCACCCCACCCAAGTCATCGCCGGATGATGCACCCGGATGGTTAACACTCCCCTTAACCACCCGTTTGTCCGGCATTCATCAGTCGATCATGAAATCCGCTGCGCCGCAACATCATCTGCGACGGAACGTCGTCGATTCGTCGCAATTGTCGGCGTTTGGGTGACATGCCGATCGTCAGCCAAGACGAGTCGTGCTCAGCTGTGGACGAGTCGCTTTATCGATCGGAACCTCTTTCGATTCGTCGGGAAACCCCCGCGTTTCGCCGCCGAACGCTTGGTTGCATCGCGGCATTCGGTACCTGGGACTCATCGAAGTTTCTCAGCCCGACCGGGGGGTCTTCAACACCATGTTCGCTCGTTTCGTCGCGGTTGCCGCCGCGCTGATGACCCTGACGATCGCCGCTCCCAAGGCGGAAGCCAAGTTCTGGCAGTGCGCGCCCTATGCGCGGCTGATCTCGGGCATCGACATCCGCGGCAATGCGCTGACGTGGTGGAACCAGGCCGCCGGCAAGTACGATCGCGGCACCGCGCCGAAGAAGGGCGCAGTGATGTCCTTCGCCGCTACCGGCAAGATGCGCTATGGCCATGTCGCGATGGTGTCGAAGGTGATTGGCGAGCGCGAAGTCCTGCTGACCCACGCAAACTGGTCGCGCCGCGGCGGGATCGAGACCGACGTCCGCGCGGTCGATGTGTCGGAAAAGGGCGACTGGAGCCGGGTCAAGGTGTGGTTCGCCGCGAACGGCGGGCTTGGTACGTCGAGCTTCCCGGTCAACGGCTTCATCTACGCGAACGGCGCGCCGGAGGCTGACGAGGTCGCACTGCCGAAGGTGACGATCGCGGCGGCGACGCCGGTTCCGGTCGCACCGACCGAGCGCGCCGCGGCGTTTACGCTGAACCTGGAATAAGCGGCAGCCTCGGCGCTTACGGCGCGATCGAGGTTCCTAAAGCGCCCGCGGTGTGAAGGTCATCGCGACGCCGTTCATGCAGTAGCGCTTGCCGGTCGGCTTCGGTCCGTCGTCGAAGACATGGCCGAGATGCCCGCCACAGCGGCGGCAATGCACCTCCACTCGCTCCATCCCCAGCGTCCGGTCGGTCGTCGTCGCGACGGCCGCCCGTAACGGCGCCCAGAAACTCGGCCAGCCGGTGCCGCTTTCGAACTTGGTCTTGGACGTGAACAGCGGCAGCGCGCAGCCAGCGCAGGAGAAGACGCCCGAGCGATGCTCGCCGTTGAGCGGGCTGGAATAGGGGCGTTCGGTATCCTCCTGGCGCAGCACCTTATAGGCGGCGGGCGACAGCTTCTTGCGCCATTGCGCATCGGTCAGCGTGACCTCGTACTTGGCGAGGGCAGGCCAGGCGGCAACGACCGGCGCGAGGCCGGCGGCGGCGAGCAGGGTGCGGCGGGTGGTGAGCATGCGCGGGATGTAGGGAGCGCGCCGCCGGGCGGGTAGGGGCCGGTGCGGTGGGGTACGATTCCACCGGGTCTCAGCTTCACACCGCCGTCATCCCCGCGACGGCGAAAATTCCTCGTCCGCCCTGACCCCGGCCCCAACAGCCGTCATCCCCGCGAAGGCGGGGATCGATAGTTGCTGAACCTCGCGACACTCACGAAGGCTAGCCAGAATTGACCCTCGCCTTCGCGGGGATGACGAATCTGAGCGAAGGGGTGACGATTGCGAGGGAAGGAATGACGGATGCGAGGGCAGGGATGACGATCGCGAACCTCCGGCCGCAATCAGATCGATCCGCCGGCCCCCAGCACCTTCGCCGTCCTCCCCCGCTTCCAGAACGCCGGGCTGCCCGATTGCAGCACGCCGCGGCGGAACAGCCGGGCGCCCAGCCACACCGTCAGCCCGACCCACAGCGCCTGCCAGCCGAGCGCCAGCAGGTGCGGCCAGATTTCCGGCCGGTTTGCCGCCCGCGCGGCCATCGCGAAGGGGGAGCTGAACGGCAGGATTTCCGCGATCCGCGCAACGGTCGAATCGGGCTGCGAGGCCGCGGCCTGGCTCAGGCCGAACATCGCCACCTGAAAAATGGTGATCGGTAGCGACAGCATCTGGATCTCGCGCGGCGTGCTCGCCTGCGCGCCGATGCCCAGGAACACCGCACCCAGCAGCAGATAGGCCATGGTGAAATAGGCGAAGAACAGCAGCGGGAAGACCGGCCCGACCGCCGGGCCGACATCCGCGAACGCGCGCGCCATGCCGGCCGGCAGCAACTGTCCGACATTGACCGCGATCGTGCCCCAGAAGGCGACGAACAGGATGGCGACGCCGAACATGCCGAGCAGTTTGCCGAGGAACACGCTTTCAAGCGGCACCGCGGCGGCGAGGATTTCGATCACCTTGTTCGACCGCTCCTCCGCCATCGTGCCCACCGCCTGGCCCGCCAGCATCAGCGTCAGGATGAACAGGCCGAAGACCGCGAAGAACGCAGCCTGGTTCGATCCGCTGATCGTGGTGCGCTGGGCGCCCGCCTGGAACGCGACCTTGGTTGCGGTGCTGAGCGGCGCGGTGCCGGTGCGTTCGACCCGGATGGTCGATTCGGCCAGCGCGGCGAGATAGGACGCGCTGCGCCCGGCATTGGCGGCATAGAGGATCGTCGGCCGGTCGAGCGGGCCGAACATCGTCGCCGTCACCTCGACATCGCTGCGGCGCATCGTCGCATTGGCGCTGCTGGCGGGATCGCCGGCCGGGCTGGCCAGGATCAGCTGCGGCGGCGCCTCGCTCTTGCGGAACATCGGGCGCAACTGCTTGTCGGTCGCCTGGAGCGCGGCCCAGGTCGACGCATCGGCGACGACCGCGATGCGCATCTTGCCGACCGAACTGCCCGCCATCGTCGCGGCACCCAGGCCGCCGACCGCGCCGAAGCTCATCATGATGAGCGGCGCGAGCAGGAAGATTAGGAAGGTTGGTGTGAACACGGTCGCGATGAAATCGCGCCGCGCGACGGTCAGCGTCTGGCGTACCGACTTGTTCATGCCGCCTGCTCCAGGGCTTCGCGTCCGACAATTTTCACGAACGCGTCGTGCAGCCGTGCAGGTTCGATCGACAGGCCGGAGATGCCGTAGCCGGCGTCGATCAGCTTCACCAACACGCCTTCAATTCCTTCCTTGGGCTGCGTGAAGACCCAGCCTTTGCCTTCGGGTTGCGCATCCGCAGGCAACAGCCGCGCGATATCAGCGCTTGGATGATGCGGCACATAATGCGCCTTCACCGGCAGCGTCGCGCGCGCGTCGTCGACGGTCCCCTCGAACCGCGCCTTGCCGCCGGCGATGATCGTCAGGCGGTCGCACAGCCGCTCGGCATGGGCCATGACGTGGGTGGAGAAGAGGATCGTCGCGCCGCGGTCGCGCTGCGCGACGATCAGCGCCTCCAGCCGTTCCTGATTGACCGGGTCGAGCCCGGAGAAGGGTTCGTCGAGCACCAGCAATTCGGGTTCGTGAACGACTGAGCCGAGCAGCTGGACGAACTGCGCCATGCCCTTCGACAATTTCTTGATCTTCTGGTCGGCGGCATGGCCGAGGTTCGCCGCCTCCAGCATGGTCCGCGCGCGTTTGCGCCCCGTCGACCAGTCGAGCCCGCGCAGCGCGCCCATGAACGCGATCGCCTCCACCGACTTCATGCTCGGATACAGGCCGCGCTCCTCGGGCAGATAGCCGACCCGGTCGCTGGCGTCGCGCGGATGGGGCGTGCCGAGCATCGTGCGCATGCCGTCGTCGGGCTCGATGATGCCCAGCAACATGCGCAGCGTCGTCGTCTTGCCCGCGCCGTTCGGCCCGAGCACGCCATAGATCGCGCCCTTCGGCACCGCGATGTCGACGCCGTCGACCACGCGCCGATCGCCGAAGCGCTTGACGAGGCCGCTTGCCTGTACGGCCAATGTGTCGCTCAAATTGTCCCCCATCGCATGTGCAGCTGTGGTAGCGGGCCGGAGTGCGCGAAGACAAGCCGATCGAACAACGATTGAAGGAAAAGGCGGCGGAGCTGGGCTTTGCCGCCACAGGCATCGCGCGCGCCGACGCGGCGCCCCGCTCGGCCGCACGGCTGCGCGAATGGCTGGCCGACGGTGCGCACGGTTCGATGATCTGGATGGAGGAACGCGCCCATCACCGCGAGAGCCCGGCCGGGCTGTGGCCCGATGTGAAGAGCGTCATCGCGCTCGGCATGAGCTACGCGCCCGGTCGCGATCCGCTGGCGCTGGAGGGCGTGGGGGACCGCGGGCGCATCTCGGTCTATGCGCAAGGGGGTGACTATCACGACGTCGTGAAGCGGGCGCTCAAGGCGCTGGGGCGGTGGCTGGTCGAACAGGCGCCGGGCGAATTGAAGGTCTTCGTCGACACCGCACCCGTCATGGAAAAGCCGCTGGCCGAGGCGGCCGGGCTCGGCTGGCAGGGCAAGCATACCAATCTCGTCAGCCGGATGGATGGCAGCTGGCTGTTCTTGGGCGCGATTTACACCACGCTCGACCTGACGCCGGATATGCCTGGGCGCGATAGCTGCGGGTCGTGCGACGCCTGCCAGCGGGCATGCCCGACCAATGCGTTCCCTGCGCCCTACCGGCTCGATGCGCGGCGCTGCATCTCCTATCTGACGATCGAGCATAAGGGGCCGATCCCGGAGGAGTTTCGCGTGGGGCTGGGCAACCGCATCTATGGCTGCGACGATTGTCTGGCGGTGTGCCCGTGGAACAAGTTCGCCGCCGCTGCGCGCGCGAACATGGCGTTCCAGCCGCGTAGCGAACTGATGGCGCCGCGACTGGCGGATCTGCTCGACCTGGATGATGCGGGCTTCCGGCAGGTGTTCGCGGGGTCGCCGATCAAGCGGATCGGGCGCCGACGGATGGTCCGCAACGCGGCGATCGCGGCGGGCAATTCGGGAGATGCGGGCTTGATCGCGCCGCTCCGGCGATTGCTTGGCGATGAGGATGCGGTGATCGCGGAAGCGGCGGGGTGGGCGCTGGGGCGCTTAGATCCTCCCCGGCACGGGGAGGGGGACCGCGACGCGTAGCGGCGTGGTGGAGGGGGCTCTCCGCAGAGCTAACCCTTCGCGGCTAGCTGCCTCCGGCGGAGCAGCGGGCCGGATCGTCCCCCGGACGATCCTCGAACGCGCGTTCGCGCGTTCGTCCCGCTACTTTCCCCCATCCCGCCGAGCCAGCGCCGCCACGCAGCTCGCCCGGTCGATCGCGCTGCCGTCCGGCTGGCGCGCGTCGACATAGGTCACCACCGGCTCGCCGCGACCGTCCTTCGGATAGAGATAGGCATCCAGCACGCAGATGCGGCTGCCGAATTGCAGTTTGCGGCCCATCCCCTCGGTCACATCCGCATCCGCCGCGCCGAACGCCTGGGTCAGCGCGCGGGCGCTCTGGCCCATTACGCGTTCAAGTCCGACGGTGCTGATCGTCCGCGGCTGGGGCAGCGGGATGCGTGCGGCGGGGCGCGGGGCGGTGGTCCCGGTGCTGCACGCGGCGAGCAGCAGGGCGGGGAGCAGGGGCAGCAGACGCTTCATTTCGACAGTCTCCGGTGGAACACATGCGTCGCCATCGCCGCGCCGAGCACGGGGGCGAGCAGGTTGACGAACGGGATCAGCAATAGCGCCGTTCCGATGGCACCCAGCAAAAGGCGTGCGGCTCGCGTCTCCTGGCGGAACGCGGGCAGCGCCGCCGCCTGACGATGCCGGGCCGCGACCATGTCGCCCAGATCGCGACCGAGCAGCAGGGCGTTGACCACAAAGAAGCCGATCGCCGTGCCGACGCCGGTCGCCAACAGGATCAAGTAGAGCGGGGCGGCGGCGACATTCCACAGGACCGCCCGCGCAGCCGACCCGCCGCCCATCGCCAGTCCGCGTGCGAACGGCACCGGCTTCGCGGACGCCAGCGCTGCGGGATAATGTTTCGCCTCGACTGCGGCGACGACATCGTCGGCGAAGATGCCGATGACCGCGATAGCGAGCGCGCGGAAGATCAGCCAGCCGAGCGCCACACCCGCCAGCACCGCCGCCGCCCCGGCCAGATCGCCGCCGACCGCGCTGATCCCCATCCACCCGGCAAGCGCCCGGACGCCGAACCAGATCCCCACGCCGGCCGTCGCGAGCAGCGCGAACGTCAGCGCGAGCGACTTGGCGAGCACGGCCAGGATGCGTCGGTCGCCCAGCTGGCCCACGGATAGGAAAAATGCTGCGATCACACTGCTATCCCTAACGTTGTCGGATGGGCGTTTGAAGCCTGCCGTGCGTAGGCGGAAGCGACGCCGCGATTGCGCTGAAACGACAGCCAAACTACGGCGCAGCATCTGTTTTCAGGAGACATCTGTGACCACCGCCACCCATGACGTCGTCGCGATCGGCAATGCCATCGTCGACATTCTCGCCAAGGCCGACGACGCCTTCATCGAAGCCGAGGGGATGATCAAGGGCTCGATGCAGCTGATCTTCTCGGCCGAGGCGGCCGATGCGCTCTATGCGAAGATGGGGCCGGGCAGCGAAGTGTCGGGCGGGTCGGCGGCGAATACGATCGCTGGCCTCGCCGCGATCGGCCATCCGTGCGGCTTCATCGGCCAAGTCGCCCACGACCAGCTGGGCCAGGTCTTCGCGCACGACATCCAGTCGCTCGGCGTCCACTTCGCTACCCCGCCAGCGCAGGCCGGTGGCGATCCGACCGCCCGCTGCTTCATCTTCATAACGCCGGACGGCCAGCGCACCATGAACACCTTCCTGGGCGCGGCCCAGTTCCTGCCCGAAGCCGCGGTCGACACCGCGACGATCGAGGGCGGCGCGATCCTGTATCTCGAAGGCTATCTGTGGAATGCCGACCAGTCGCGCGATGCCATGAAGCGCGCGATCGGCATCGCGCGGGCCGCCGGCCGCCGCGTCGCGCTGACGCTCAGCGACACCTTCGTCGTCCACGGCCACCGCGACGCCTTCTTCGAGCTGATCGATGCCGGCCAGATCGACCTGCTGTTCGCCAATGACGCCGAAGTCATGGCGATGATGCAGACCGACGACATTGCCGCGGCCGTGACCGGCCTGTCGGCGCGCGTGCCGCTGCTCGTCTGCACCCACGGCGCCGCTGGTGCGGAAGCGCATTCGGCCGGCGAGCATGCGCGCGTGGCCGCGGAGCCGGTCGAGGCGGTGGTCGACACGACCGGCGCGGGCGACCTGTTCGCCGCCGGCTTCCTCGCGGGTCAGGCGCAGGGCCGCGACCTGGAGACCAGCTTGCGCATGGGCGCGATCTGCGCGGCGGAATGCATCAGCCACATCGGCCCGCGCCCGCTTGCCGACCTGAAGGCGCTGCTGACGGACAAGCTGGGCTGACCAAGATCCTCCCCGGCGCGGGGAGGGGGGACCGCCGCGAAGCGGTGGTGGAGGGGGGCTCTCCACAAGCGGTGTCCTTCGTGGCCCGCCCCCTCCACCAGCCTGCGGCTGGTCCCCCTCCCCGTGCCGGGGAGGATCATACGGCAAGGGGCCGGGGAGACATGCTCTCCCCGGCCCCTTTTCTTGCCCGTCAGGGTAGCGGCAGCGTTACGGCTGCTCGCCCACCGGAGCGACGAACTCGCCCATGTCCGGCTTGTCGTCCTGCGGCTCGCCGCGCTGCAGGTTCGAATTGTGCATGCCGTAGAAGAAATACACGACCATGCCGATCGCCAGATAGATGACGAACAGCAGCAGCACGCTCGCAGGGACCGTCGTGATCAGATAGCCGCACGACAGGATGCCGAGGATCGGGGTGATCGGGTACAGCGGCACCTTGAACCCGCGCGGCAGTTCGGGGGCCGTGCGGCGCAGGTAGATCACCGACAGGCAGACGATGGCGAACGCCGCCAGCGTGCCCACCGACGTCGCGTCGCCGAGCAGGTTGATGTCGAGGAAGCCCGCGCAAAACGCGGTGATCAGGCCCACGAGCAGCGTGTTGATATAGGGCGTCTTGAACCGCGGGTGGACGTTGGCAAACACGCGCGGCAGCAGGCCGTCGCGCGCCATCGTGTAGAAGATGCGGGTCTGGCCGTACATCAGCACCAGCACGACCGAGGTCAGGCCGATGATCGCGCCGATCTTGATGATCTTCGCCAGCCAGCTCCACTGCGGACCGAACGCATCGACGACGACCGCGACAGGATCGGGCACGTTGAGCGAGGTGTAGGGCACCAGCAGCGTCATGATGGCGGCGACCAGCATGTAGATGACGGTACAGACGACGAGGCTGCCGATGATGCCGAACGGCATGTCGCGCTTCGGGTCCTTCGCCTCCTGGCCGGCGGTCGAGACCGCTTCGAAGCCGATATAGGCGAAGAACACGATCGAGGCGGCGCGCATGATGCCGTCGACGCCGTATTTGCCGTCACCCTGGTTCTCCGGGATGAACGGCGTCCAGTTCTTCGAGACGAGCTCCGGCAGGTTGGCGAGTACGATTAGGCCGCCGACGACGATGAACGCGACCAGCACGCTGACCTTCACCGCGACGATGATGTTGTTGACCTTGGCCGATTCCGACACGCCGCGCACCAGCAGCAGCGCGAGCGCGATGCAGATCAGGAAGGCGGGCAGGTTGAAGATGGTTGTCACGGTCTGGCCGTCGACCAGCACCGGCACCCCGTCGCGCATCAGCGTGTAGCCGGCCGGGCCGGTCAGCTGCGCAGGGATGTGCAGGCCGAAATCGGCGAGCAGGCTGACGACATATCCGCCCCAGCCGACCGCGACGACCGACGCCGCGATGCCATATTCGAGCAGCAGCAGCACACCCATCGTCCACGCGACGAATTCGCCGAGTGTGGTGTAGCCATAGGTATAGGCAGACCCCGATACCGGCAGGGTCGACGACAGTTCGGCGTAGCAGAGCCCGGCGAAGGCGCAGACGATGCCCGCGACGACGAAGCTCAGCAGCACCGCCGGGCCGGCGTGGAGCGCGGCAGCCGAGCCGGTGCGGACGAAGATGCCCGCGCCGATGATGCAGCCGACGCCTAGCAGCAGCAGGTTCCACTTGCCGAGCGTGCGCTTGAGTTCACTGGTTTCCGTCTCGCGCTGGACCTGCGCGATCGATTTGCGTGCGAACATCCGTTCGATCACGCCCCTCTTAGGTGGCATGGTTGCCATCGAAATCCCCTCTAAGCCGAAGTATCAGCGGCTGATCGCTCTGATGACCGGAGAGCCTAGCCCGAAATTACCCTTGCGCAATCCCCTATCGCTTCATGTTATCCGCCCGGGCGCGGATGGTGGCGTGCTGGTCACGCCAGGCGTCCCACGTCGCCCGTGCCCAATGCTCCACGGCGGCGCGGTGGACGGTGGGGTCGTCGGTCGGCGGCACGTCGGCGATGGTCACCGCATAGCCCGGCCGTGGCGGCAACTCGGGCAATGTCGTCCGGCGGCTCGCGAACGCCTGCATCTCGGCATTGGCCGCCGCGGCATCCAACCCGTCCTCTAGGATGCGCATCAGCCGCGCGAGATGCAGCCCGACCGATTGTATCGCCCGGCGCGATCCGTCGCCCGGGTGCTGGACCGCCCAGGTGTCGACTGACAGCCATTGGATCGGCATCAGTGCGGGCGTCGCATATTCTTGCGCCAGGATCGCACTGAACGACGCCCAGCACGCGGGCGACGATGTCATATAATCATGCACCGGCCCGTCGACCGCCGGCAGCACCGACCCGCAGCCCGGGCAGGTGACGAGGGCACTCGTCATGTCCGCGCGAGCATCGGGCCGAGCGGTTGTCCCGCGAAGACATGGACGTGCAGGTGCGGGACCACCTGGCCGGCATCCTGACCGATGTTGGCGAGCAGGCGGTAGCCGTCGGCGACCATTCCCGCCTGCCGCGCCACCGCGCCCACGGCGCGGACGAAGCCGGCGATCTCCGCGTCCGATCCGCGCGCGCTGAAGTCATCCCACGAGACATAGGCGCCGCGCGGGATGACCAGGATGTGCTGCGGCGCCTGGGGGGCGATGTCGTGGAAGGCGATCGCCCATTCGTCCTCGTAGACGCGCGTCGACGGGATTTCGCCGCGCAGGATCTTCGCGAAGATATTCTGGTCGTCGTAAGGTAGGGTCGCGTCGATCGGCATCACTGGTTCTCCCGGAAATAGGCCTCGACCGCGGCGACCGTGGCCGGATCGGCGGTCAGGCGGAGCTTGCTGCGGCGGTCGAGCACGTCGTCGGCGCTGCGTGCCCATTCGCGGGTGCGCATCCAGCCGAGCTCGACCGCGGTCAGACCGGCGCCGAACTCCGGCCCCATGTCGGCGATGGTGCGGACGTCGCCCAGCATCTCCCACAGACGCGTGCCATAGGCATGCGCCATCCGCGCCGAGCGCTGCTCGCCCAGGAACGGGAAGCGCTGGCGGACCGCTGACAGGAAGTTGTCGAAATCGCCGGTGTCGCCGCCGGGAAAGGCCCGGTCGTGCGTGACCGGGCGGGCGTCGAGCCCGATCGCCGGCGCGATCTTCGCCAATGCGTCTTCTGCCAGATGGCGGCCGGTCGTGATCTTGCCGCCGAACACGCTCAGCAGCGGCGGACCGCCGTCGTCGAGTTCCAGGACATAGTCGCGCGTGACCGCCTTCGCATCGGATGCGCCGTCGTCGAACAACGGGCGGACGCCGGACCAGCTGTCGACGATGTCCTCAGGCGCGATCGTCGTCGTGAAATGGGTGTTTGCCGCTGCGCACAGATAGGCGATCTCGTCGGACCCGATCCGCGCGTCCTCGGGGCGCTCGACGGGGATGTCGGTGGTGCCGATCGCGGTATAGTCCCGCAGCCACGGGATGGCGAAGACGATGCGGCCGTCCGGCTGCTGGAGGATATAGGCGTGGTCGCCGTCATAGAGCCGCGGCACAACGATGTGGCTGCCCTTGACCAGCCGGACGTGGCTGGCCGTGGTGACGCCGACCTTGGCGAACAGCTCGCCGACCCACGGCCCCGCGGCGTTGACGACGGCGCGGGCGAGCACGGTCCGTCCGTCGGACAGCGTGGCGCGCCAGTGATCGTCCTTGCGCCGCGCCGCGAGCAGGGCGGTGCGCGTCGCGATCTCCGCCCCCGCATCATGCGCGTCGATCGCATTGGCCAAGGTCAGCCGGGAATCGTCGACGAAGGCGTCGTAATAGACGAACCCCTTGGCCGCTCCGGTCAACGGGGCGCGATAGGCATCGTCCTTTGCGCGCAGCCTTCGCGAGCGCGGCAGCGTCGTCCCCAGCGCCAGCGCGTCATAGAGGTACAGCCCCGCGCGCACCATCCACCACGGCCGCACCGCATGGTCGTGCGGCAGGACGAACGCCATGGGGTGGATGAGATGCGGCGCGGCGCGGATCAGCCGCTCGCGCTCCTGCAGCGCCTCGCGCACCAGGGCGAACTCGTGATATTCCAGGTAGCGAAGGCCCCCGTGGATCAGCTTCGACGATGCCGACGAAGTATGCTGCGCCAGATCGTCGCGCTCGACCAGCAGCACCGACAGTCCCGACAGCGCCGCCTCGCGTGCGATCGCGCAGCCGTTGATCCCGCCGCCGACGATGAGGAGGTCGTACGCCATGAGCGACCTCGTCTAGGCCCTTGCCCCCGTGTTTTCCACCGTCATGCCGGACTCGATCCGGCATCCAGAGTCACAGAGGACGTCGCCCGTGGCCCTGGATGCCGGATCAAGTCCGGCATGACGGTGCGGTTCGAGGTGACGGACGCGGCGGGACACCCTATCTCTCCCCTCATGGTGAAACGCATTCCCGGCCTCCCCAGCCGTCAGCAGATCCTGAATTTCATCGCGACGAGCGATACGCCGGCCGGCAAGCGCGAGATCGCGCGCGCGTTTGCCCTGCATGGGCAGGACAAGATCGCGCTGAAGGCGCTGCTGAAGGACATGGCCGACGAAGGGCTGATCGATTCGGCCCCCGGTCGCGCCTTCCACAAGATGGGCGGCCTGCCCAAGGTCACCGTGCTGCGCATCGTCGACGTCGACGACGGCGGCAATGTCTGGGCACAGCCCGAACGCTGGGAGGCGGAGGGTGTCCCCGAACCGCGGCTGCGCGTGCGCGAACGCAAGCGCGGTGCCCTTGCCATCGGCGCGCGCATTCTCGCGCGGACGGAGGAAGCGGGGAACGGCTGGATCGCGCTTCCGATGAAGCTGCTGCCCGCCGGTGCCGATACGATCATGGGGGTGCTGCGCGAAGAGGGCGGCAAGCTGTTCCTGATGGGTCTCGACAAGAAGGACCGCCGCGACTGGCTGGTATCCGACGCGGACGGGGCCGAGGCGGGCGAGCTGGTCGTCGCCGAGCGCACCGGCCGGCCGCCCCGGATCACCGCACGGGTGGTGGAGCGACTGGGCGAGGCCTTCGCGCCGCGCAGTTTCTCGATGATCGCGATCGCCAAGCACGGCATCCCGCATGTCTTTTCGGACGAGCTGCTCGACGAGGCGACGCGGGTGGCGGCGCGGCCGCTCGGCGACGACCGGGAAGACCTGCGCCACCTGCCCATCGTCGCGATCGACCCGGTCGATGCGCGCGACCATGACGATGCGGTCTGGGCATCCCCCCGCGACGACGGCGGCTGGGACGCGATCGTCGCGATCGCCGACGTCAGCTTCTATGTCCGGCCGGGCTCGCTGCTCGACAAGGAAGCGCGGCGGCGGGGCAATTCGGTCTATTTCCCCGACCGTGTCGTGCCGATGCTGCCCGAAATTCTGTCGGCGGACGTGTGTTCGCTGAAGGCGTGCGTCGATCGTGCGGCTATGGCGTGTCACCTGCGTATCTCGGCGAAGGGGAAGATCGAAGACTGGCGGTTCTCGCGTGCCGTCGTGCGGCTGCGGGCGAACATCGCCTACGAGGATGCGCAGGCGATCATCGATGGCCGGGGCGGCGACTCGGCAGCGGATCTTCTGGGCATCCTCCAGCCCCTCTGGTCCTGTTGGCACGCACTCAACGCCGCCCGCACCGAGCGCGAACCGCTCGACCTCGACCTGCCCGAACGTCGCATCGTCCTCGACGAGCAGGGACGCATCCTGTCGGTCGCGCCGCGCGAGCGGCTCGACGCGCACAAGCTGATCGAGGATTACATGATCGCCGCCAACGTCGCCGCGGCGAAGGCGCTGGAGGCGAAGAAGCAGCCGGTCATGTACCGCGTCCACGAGCCGCCCGCACGCGAGAAGCTGGTCGCACTGAAGGAGTATCTGAAGACGCTGGGCGTCGAGTTCGCGCTCGGCCAGGTCATCCGCCCGGCGACCTTCAACCGCCTGCTCGAGAAGATCGGCGACAGCGACTTCCGTCCACAGGCAATGGAGCAGGTCCTGCGCACCCAGACCCAGGCCTATTACGGGCCGCAGAACGCCGGGCACTTCGGTTTGGCGCTCGGCAGCTACGCGCATTTCACGTCGCCGATCCGCCGCTATTCCGACGTCATGGTCCACCGGGCACTGGTGGCGGGCTATGGCCTGGGCGAGGGGGGGCTGACACCCGACGAAGCGGTCAATTTCGAACGCATCGGCGAAGGCATCAGCCAGCTCGAACGGCGCGCGATGGAGGCGGAGCGCGAAACTGCCGACCGCTATGTCGCCGCCTATCTGAGCGAGCATGTCGGCGAACTCCTGCCCGTCCGCATCACCGGCGTGCAGAGCTTCGGCTTTTTCGCGACGGTCGAGGGCGTCGGCGGCGACGGGCTGGTGCCGGCGCGCGATCTGGGCAGCGAATATTTCCGCTATGACGAGGCCGCCCAGCGGCTGGTCGGCGAGCATTCAGGGACCGAATTCGCGATCGGCCAGCGGCTGGAACTTCGGCTGGCAGAGGCCAATCCGGCGAACGGCGCGCTGCGCTTCGAGCTGCCCGACGGCAAGGGCTCGGCCGGCGGGTCGTTGCGCGAGGACCGCCGCGGCAAGCCTCCGCGCGTGCTCAAACGGCGCGGGCGGCCGGCCAACATCCGGCATCAGGGGAAGCGGCGGTAAGGGGGGGTGCTTCATACGTCATGCCCGGACTTGATCCGGCATCCAGAGCCGCAAGCGACGTCGCCTGTGATCCTGGATGCCGGATCAAGTCCGGCATGACGTCGGTGGTAGCACAAACCAAAAAGGGCCGCCGGCTTGTCGCCCGCGGCCCTTTCGAAACTTCAACGACCAGCCGAACGATCAGCCGTCGTAATCGCCACCCACGTTGGTGTTGCGCGGCGGCGCGGCGGCCGTCAGGCGCAGGGCTTCGGCCGATGCGGCCAGCGAGCCGATTTCGTCCGGAGCCTCCTCGTCGTCGATCTGAACCTTCTGCAGGCCCGACACGACCGATTCTTCCAGCTGGTTCGGGCGCACCGTCTGCTCGGCGATTTCGCGCAGGGCCACGACCGGGTTCTTGTCACGATCGCGGTCGATGGTCAGTTCCGCGCCGCCCGAAATCTGGCGCGCGCGCTGGGCCGCCAGCAGCACCAGGTCGAAACGGTTCGGGATCTTGTCGACGCAATCTTCGACGGTAACGCGCGCCATCGGCGGTTCCTTGAGGCTAATACCGGGGTCCGGGAGAGCGCGGCAGATAGGCTGGGAGGCGCCCTGAGTCAAGGAAATCGGCTTGCCGCCCGCGTGCCGCCGCGTCACAGGGGGCTGATGGCCGATCCGCCCGTGCAGCCGACCTTCACCGTGGAGGGCAATGCGCTGACGCTGCTCGATACCGGGCCGCGGCGGCTGGATGCGCTGCTGGCGCTGATCGCGGGGGCGAAGCGGTCGCTGCGGCTGCTGTTCTACATCTATGTCGACGACCGTGCGGGCCGGGCGATCCGCGACGCGCTGATCGAGGCGCGGCGGCGTGGTGTCGCAGTGTCGCTGACGATCGATGGGATGGGCAGCGAGCCGGCCGCGGCACGGGACTTCTTCGGCCCGTTGGCGGCGGCGGGCGCCAACGTCTGCCAGTTCATTCCGCGCTGGGGCCGGCGCTATCTGCTGCGCAATCACCAGAAGCTGGCGATCGCCGACGAGGCGCAGGCCATCGTCGGCGGGTTCAACGTGCAGGACAGCTATTTCGGGACGCCCGCCGAACAGGCGTGGCGCGACCTGGGGCTGCTGGTCGAGGGGCCGGCGGTGGCGCGGCTGGCGGGCTATTATGATGCGCTGGCCAAATGGATGCACACGCCCAAGGCGAAAATGCGCGCGTTGCGCAAGCTGCTGCGGCGGTGGAGCGAGCCGCGCGGCAACGCCCGCTGGCTGCTCGGCGGACCGACGCGGCGGCTGTCCCCCTGGGCCAAGGTCGTGCGCGACGACATGCGCCGCGCCGCGCGGACCGACATCATCGCCGGCTATTTCGCGCCGAGCCCGGCGATGCTGCGTCGGCTCGACAAGGTGGGGCTGCGCGGCAACGTGCGTGTGGTGCTGCCGTCGAAGACCGACCACGGCGCCGCGCTGTGGGCGTCGCATTTCACCTACGCCGGACTGCTGCGCAAGGGCGTGCAGATCTTCGAGTATCAGCCGACCAAGCTGCACACGAAACTCTATGTTATCGACGATACCGTCCATATCGGGTCGGCCAATTTCGACATGCGCAGCCTGTTCCTGAACCTGGAACTGATGCTGCGCGTCCACGACCCGGCCTTTGCGCGCCATGTCCGCGCCTATGTCGACGGCGAAATCGCCAACTCGACACAGATCAGCGAAACGCTCTATCGGGCGCGCACGACGCCCTGGATGCGGGTCAAGCAATTCGCCGCTTATTTCGTGATGGCGGTGCTTGATCCCAGTGTGTCGCGGGGGCTGAATTTCGGGAACGAAGGGGCAATCGAGTGATCGCAGGATTGGAGCTGGGCGGCACGAAGTGCGTCGCGCTGCTGGGGGATGGGCCGAACCGGATCATCGAGCGGGTCGGCGTGCCGACGACGACGCCGGAGGAGACGGTGGGCGCGCTCGAACAGGCGCTCGACGGGTGGCAGTTCGACCGCATCGGCATCGCGTCGTTCGGACCGATCGACCTGACCCCGAACACCGCGGCCTATGGCTCGATCGCGGGGACGACCAAGCCGGGCTGGAGCGGCACCGCGCTCCATGCGCGCTTCGCCGGGCGCTACGGCAAGCCGTGCGCGATCGAGACCGACGTCGTCGGCGCGGCGCTGGCCGAGGGGCAGTGGGGTGCGGCGCAGGGGATGGCCGATCACATCTACATCACGATCGGCACGGGCGTCGGCATCGGCGCCGTTGTGAACGGCCGTCCGGCGGGTGGCGTCGCGCATGGCGAGGCCGGGCACATGCGCATCAAGCGTGCGACGGGCGACGACTTCGCCGGCTGGTGCCATTTTCATGGCGACTGCGTGGAGGGCCTGGTGTCCGGGCCGGCGCTGGCGCTGCGGACGGGCATCAAGGGGGCCGACATCCCGCACGATCATCCGGTGTGGGACCACGCTGCGCACGACATCGCGATGCTGCTCCACAACCTCGTCATCACCCTAGCGCCGGAGCGGATTGCGCTCGGCGGCGGCATCCCCTCCGCGCGGCCCGAGCTGTTCCCGATGATCCGCGTGAAGCTGGCGGAGAGCCTGGCGGGCTACGGCATGTTCGGCCGCTATGCGTCGGAACTCGACACGCGGCTGGGACCGCCGGGGCTGGGTGACATGGCGGGGCCGCTCGGGGCGATCGCTGTGGGGATGACGGCTGCGTAGGGAAGAAGGAAGTTTTGATTCACGCAAAGGCGCGAAGGCGCAAAGAGGCTGCAATTTTTGTCTCGCGCCAGCGAGACCTTCAAGCCCCTGGCAAGAGGCTGAAGGCCGCTATCGCGGCAAGCGAGACATCTTCGCGCCTTTGCGCCTTTGCGTGAACAAAACCTTCTTCACTTCTTCAACCGCTCCGCATGCCACGCGACATGATCGGCCATGAAGGTCAAGATGAATAGATAGCTATGGTCATACCCCGCCTGCATCCGAAGCGTCAGCGGGATGCCGGCCCGCTCGCAGGCGGCGGCGAGTAGCTCGGGCTTCAACTGCTCGGCCAGGAAGCCGTCCGCCTCGCCCTGATCGACCAGCAACTCGTCCACCCGCGCGCCGTCGTTGATCAGCGCGCAGGCGTCGTACGACCGCCATGCCGCCTTGTCGGCCCCGAGATAACCGCCCAGCGCCTTCTCTCCCCACGGACAGTTCAGCGGTGAGGCGATCGGCGCGAAGGCGGACACGCTGCGGAAACGCCCTTCGTTGCGTAACGCGATCGTCAGCGCCCCGTGCCCGCCCATCGAATGGCCGAAGATCGACTGGCGCGTCAGGTCGGCCACCGGAAATTCGGCCGCGACGAGGGCGGGCAATTCGTCCTCCACATAGCGCTTCATCCGGAAGTTCGCCGCCCATGGCTCCTCCGTCGCATCGACGTAGAAGCCCGCGCCTTGGCCGAAGTCCCAGCTCGCGTCGTCCGGCACGCCCTCGCCGCGGGGCGACGTATCCGACGCGATCAGGATGACGCCATGTTCGGCGCACGCCCGGCGATACTCGCCCTTGTCCATGACGTTGGCGTGAGTGCAGGTCAGGCCAGACAGATACCACAGCACCGGCAGCCGCGTGCCCTCCTCGTGCGGCGGCACATAGACCGCGAAGGTCATGTCGGTGCCGGTCGCTTCGGACGCATGGCGGTACACGCCCTGAACGCCACCGAACGCCCTGCTTTCGCTAAGTTTTTCAAGCGGCACTGGATTCTCCTGTGTTGAGAACGTATATCGAACGCATGGCCCAGCTCGACGTCCGCGAGAAGCTCGAAATCCTCGCCGATGCGGCGAAATACGATGCGTCCTGCGCGTCATCGGGCACCTCTAAGCGCAACTCGGTCGGTGGCAAGGGCATCGGGTCGACCGAAGGCAGCGGCATCTGTCACGCCTATGCGCCGGACGGCCGCTGCATCAGCCTGCTGAAGATCCTGCTGACGAACAGCTGCGTGTTCGACTGCCATTACTGCATCAACCGCAAGAGCTCGAACGTCCGCCGCGCGCGCTTTACCGCGCAGGAGGTCGTCACCCTCACCCTCAGCTTCTACCGGCGCAATTATATCGAGGGGCTGTTCCTCTCGTCGGGCATCATCAAGTCGTCCAACTATACGATGGAGCAGATCGTCGAGGTCGCGCGCAGCTTGCGCGAGGACCACGATTTCCGTGGCTATATCCACTTAAAGACCATCCCCGACGCCGACCCGGAGCTGGTTCATCAGGCCGGGCTCTACGCCGACCGCGTGTCGATCAACGTCGAGCTGCCGACCGTCGGCGGACTCCAGCGGCTGGCGCCCGAAAAGGACATCGGCCGGATCGAAGGCGCGATGGCCGATACCAAGTCGGCGATCATCGACACCAAGGATGCGCGCAAGAAGTACAAGTCGGCGCCGAAATTCGCGCCCGCCGGCCAGTCGACCCAGATGATCGTCGGCGCCGATGCCGCGACCGATCGCGACATCGTCGGCAAGGCGGCGAGTCTCTACGACCGCTTCAGCCTGCGCCGCGTCTATTATTCGGCGTTCAGCCCGATCCCGGAGGCGTCGTCGGTCCTGCCACTGAAGCGCCCACCGCTGATGCGCGAACACCGGCTGTACCAGTCCGACTGGCTGATGCGCTTCTACGACTATACGCCGACCGAGGTTCAGGCGGCGGTCGACCCGGCGACGGGCATGCTGCCGCTCGACATCGATCCCAAGCTCGCCTGGGCGCTGAAGTTCCGCGAGCGGTTCCCGGTCGACGTCAATCGTGCGCCTAAGGAGATGCTGCTGCGCGTGCCGGGGCTGGGCACGAAGGCGGTCGCGTCGATCCTGTCGGCGCGACGCTGGCGGCGGTTGCGGCTCGACGACGTCGCGCGGTTGACCGTGTCGATCGCCAAGATCCGTCCCTTCATCGTCACCGAGGACTGGCGCCCGACGCTGATCGACGGTCGCGCCGATCTGCGCCCGATCGTCGCGCCCAAGCGTGAGCAGATGGAGCTGTTCGCCTGAGAATGACTCGCGGGTGAAACACGGTCGCCTTTCGCCGGTTGGCGCCAGCGAAGGAGACACCCGCCATGGCTGAAGCTCAAATCTATCTCGACCTGAAGGCCGATCACGACAAGCATCGCGAGATGCTGGAACAGCTCGGCGAACTGAGCGGCGACGATGCCAAGCGCAAGAAATTGTTCGAGAGCTTCCGCATCGAAATCGCCGCTCACGCCGCCGCCGAGGAGGAGTCGCTTTATGCGACGATGCTCGGCAATCCCGAATTGCGCGACGACGCGCGCCATTCGGTCAGCGAGCATAAGGAAGTCGACGACCTGATCGGCGAGATGATGGATCTCGACTTCGGCGGCGACGAATGGGAAGCGAAATTCCACCAGATGCGCCATCGCTACCTCCACCATATCGAAGAGGAGGAAGAGGAGATGTTCCCGGCCGCGACCAAGGAACTCGACGACGCGACCGAGGAGGAGCTGGCCGAGACCTATGAGGATCGCAAGCCAAAGGAACTGGAGCTGGCGAAGGAAAAGCCGGCCGGGAGCGACGAGCGGGAGTGAGTATGCCGTGGCTAAATTCCTCCCCGAACTTGTCTCGGGGAGGGGGACCATCGCGTAGCGATGGTGGAGGGGCTTGGATCGTACGGCGCGTGCCGCGCCGCCCCTCCACCACTCGGCTCCGCCGAGCGGTCCCCCTCCCCCAGCAAGCTGGGGGAGGATTTTAAGTCGTGCGCCTGGCCACCCTCGCATCCGAAGACGACTTCGACGGCTGGCGCGACGCCGCGCGCAACCTCGCTGCCGCACAGGTAGCGCCGTCGGAGGTCGTCTGGCAGGTCGGGGAAACCCCCGCCGACCTGTTCGGCGACGAGGCCGTCCTCGAATCCCGCGCCCCCGCGTTCAAGGTTCCGCGACCGTTCGTCGACCTTGCCCGCACCGTCGCGCTGCACGCCGACCCCGAGCGCTGGGCGCTACTCTACACCGCGCTGACCCGCGTGCTCGCCCAGCCGAAACTGGTCGACGACCGTGCCGACCCGCTGATCCGCAAGCTCGACGAGATGGCCAAGGCCGTCCGCCGCGACATCCACAAGATGCGCGCCTTCGTCCGCTTCCGCGAGGTCGAGCAGGATGGCGACACGCGATATGTCGCGTGGTTCGAACCCGAACATCATATCGTTCGCGAGAACGGGCGCTTCTTCGTCAATCGCTTCACGGCGATGCGCTGGTCGATCCTGACCCCGGAACTATCGATCCACTGGGACGGCGAAGTGCTGTCCGAAGGCCCGGCTGCATCCAAGGCCGACGCGCCGGAAGGCGATCCGATCGAGGAGGTGTGGAAGACCTATTACGCCTCCATCTTCAACCCCGCGCGGTTGAAGGTCGGCGCGATGCTGAAGGAAATGCCGCGAAAATATTGGAAGAACATGCCCGAAACCGCGCTGGTGGGGCAGTTGGTCGCCGGCGCGCAGGCACGCGAGGTGGCGATGATCGACAAGGCACGGACCGCGGTGGGCGGCAACATCGCGGGCGCCTGGGCCGCGCTGCGCGAAGAGGCGATGGGCTGCACCCGCTGCCACCTCTACAAGCACGCGACCCAGACGGTGTTCGGCGAAGGTCCGGTCGATGCGCGGATGATGTTCGTCGGCGAACAGCCCGGCGATCAGGAGGATCTGGCCGGCCACCCCTTCGTCGGGCCGGCGGGGCGGGTGTTCGACCGCGCGATGGGCGACGCCGGGATCGATCGCGCGGGCGTCTACGTCACCAACGCGGTCAAGCACTTCAAGTTCGAACCGCGCGGCAAGCGCCGCATCCACGCCAAGCCCGACGCAGGCGAGATCGACGCGTGCCGCTGGTGGATCGACCAGGAACTGGCGCTGGTGAAGCCGGAAATGACGGTGGCGCTGGGCGCGACGGCGGCGCGGTCGCTGATGGGCAAGGTCGTCACCATCTCGAAGACCCGCGGGGCGCCGATCGCTTTGCCGAGCGGGGGCACGGGCTGGGTAACGGTCCACCCCAGCTACCTGCTGCGCCTGCCCGACAAGGCCCAGGCGGAGGATGAGTACGCACGTTTCGTCGAGGATCTGAAGGCCGCCGCGGCGTATGTGGGTTGAGGCAGAAAAGGACTGTTCACGCAAAGGCGCAAAGGCGCGAAGACCTTTGGACATTTCGTCGCGCGGTCGTCGGTCAAACGGCGCTAGTGGCGCCCTCCGGTCGGTGGCGCGAAGCAGGAAATCTTTGCGCCTTTGCGCCTTTGCGTGAACAGTCTTCTCTTCTTCGTTGCGCCCGCCGACACTTTGTGGTCGGACACCGAAGCAAGGCACCAAGGGGCATAAGTGGCAAGCGATCCGGTCATGGCGAGCGTAACCGACGCCGGCGCGGTCGCGGCGGAGTGGCTGACGGCCTATTGCGGCGACCGTCCGAAGGGCGATGTGCTGTGCACCGCTCGCGGCGCGGACCAGGCCGCGTGGCTGATCGCGCTGGAGGAACTGGCGGGTATCGGTAGCGGGGCGCTCGACGAGACGCGCGACCGAGTGCAGCGGCATGCCAGCGATATCGGCACGGGCTTTCGCGTCGCCGGGGAAGTCGCCGAGCGCCCCTGGCCGCTGTCGCCCGTACCGCTGCTGATCGGCCGCGATGAATGGGCAAAGATCGCGCGCGGCGTCACCCAGCGCGCCGACCTGCTGGAGATGGTGGTCGCCGATATCTACGGACCCGGCCGATTGGTCGCGCAAGGCCATCTCCCCGCCGCGATCGTCACCGGCAGCCCGCATTTCCTGCGCCCGATGGTCGGGCTGACGCCGCCGGGCGGCCGGCACCTGCATTTCTACGCGGTCGATCTGTGTCGCGGTCCTGCCGGCGACTGGCGCGTGCTGGCCGATCACGTCCGCGCGCCGGTCGGTGCGGGCTATGCGCTGGAGAACCGGCTGGCCGTTGCGCGGACGCTGGGCGGGCTTCAGTCGCGGCTCAACATCGAACGCCACGCGCCGTTCTTCGCCGCCTTCCGCGATGGCTTGGCCGCGATGTGCCGCCGGGCCGAGCCGCGCATCGGCCTGCTGACCCCCGGGCGGTTCAGCCCCAGCTATGCCGAACAGGCGCATCTCGCGCGCTATCTGGGCTTCCTGCTGGTCGAGGGTGCCGACCTCGCGGTGCGCGAGGACCAGCTCTATGTGCGGACCATCGCGGGCTTGAAGCGGATCGATGCGCTGTGGCACCGCGTCGATCCACGGCTGCTCGATCCGCTCGCCTTCGATTCCACCTCCCGCATCGGCGTCGCCGGGCTGATCGATGCAATGGCGACCGGCCATGTCGTGCTGTCCTCCGCGCCCGGAGTCGGCGTGGTGGAAAGCGCGGCGATGAACGCCTTCCTTCCGCAGATCGCGACCCGCTTGACCGGCGCCAGCCTGATCCTGCCCAATGTCGCGACATGGTGGTGTGGCGGCCGGGCGCAGGCTGCTGAGGTCCGCGACAACCTCGACCGCATGGTCATCGCACCCGCCTTCGACAGTCGGCCGCTGGGGTTGCCCGATGGCCGTCCGACGCTGGGGAGCGATCTCGACCCCGATGCGCGCGCGCTGCTGCTCGCCGATATGGAGCGGCGGCCGCAGGATTATGTCGGGCAGGAGGTTGTCCGTCTGTCGACCATGCCGGTGGTCGCCGAGGGCGGGCTGGCGCCGCGACCGTTCACCCTGCGCGTCTTCGCCGCGCGCGATGGCGCGGGGCGGTGGACGGTCCTGCCCGGCGGCTTCGCGCGCATCGGCGAGCATCCGGACGAGCGCGCCGCGATCATGGGCGAGGGCAATTGGTCCGCCGACGTCTGCATCCACGGGCCGGAGCCGGTCGACAACCTGTCGCTGCTGCCGCCCGCCGACACGGTCAACCTGCGCCGCAATCCGGGGACGCTGCCCAGCCGCGTCGCCGACAATCTCTTCTGGCTCGGCCGCTATCTCGAACGCGGTGAGGCGCTGCTCGGCGCGATCCGTGTGTTGCTCGGCCATTCGATCGGCGCAGATACCGGCGCGGCATTGGCGCCGGACACGGTGTGGCGCCTCGTCGGCCTGATCGTCGGCTCCGGTGCCGCGCCGCCGCCCTACGGGATTGCCCGTGCCGATCTGGTCCGTTTTGCCCGCACTGCGCTGGAGGCCGAGGAGGGCTACAGCGTGCGCATAGTCAACAATCAGGCGCGCATCATCGGTGAGGGATCGCGCGACCGGTTGTCGGCGGACATGATCCGCCTGCTCGACGCCCCGCATCCGGCGCGCGGCCATCTGCTCGATCGCGCTGGCTCGCTCCAGCGCCGCTACGCCGCGCTCGCCGGGCTGTCGGCCGAGCATATGGGGCGCAGCGACGGCTGGCGGTTCCATGACCTCGGCCGCCGCATCGAACGCGCGACGACCGTCGCGGCGGCCGTCCGTGCGCTGGGAGCGCCGCAGGCGAGCGCCGACGACCTGTCGACCCTGCTCGACCTCGCCAACAGCCAGATCAGCTACCGCCAGCGCTATCTGACCGGCATCGCCCGGGTGCCTGTGCTCGATCTGGTCGCGCTCGATCCCGGCAACCCGCGTGGCATCGCTTATCAGGTCGATGCCATCGTCGACCATCTGCGCCGCCTGCCGGTGCTCGACGACGACGGCCTGGCCGAATCGCAACAGGCGCTGGCGACGGCACTCATTGCCCGGGTTTCGACTCTGCGCGCGGTCGACATCGACGACGACGCGATGACCGACATGACCAACCGCCTGTTCGCGCTGTCGAGCGCGATCGCCCGCCGCTATTTCCTGCAAGGCGCCGAACCCTTGCGCGCTGCCGGGTTGACGCTGGCATGATGCGCTACGCCATCAAGCATATCACGCGGTTCGACTATGCCGCGCCGGTCGGATTCGCACGCTGCAACCTGCGTCTGCGGCCGATCCTGTGGTCGGGGCAAGACCTGATCGACTATGACCTCTCGATCGAGCCGGGCGGGCGCACCTTCCCGGCGCGGGCGGAGGCGGGCCTCGCCAATGTGACGCGACTGGTCGTGGAAAGCCCGGCGCGGTCGCTGACCATCACCAGCAGTGCGACGGTCGTCGTCAATCGGCCGATTCCGGTGCCGAGCCCCTCGGACCCGACACTGCGAGAAGTCGCCGCGCTCGCCCGCACCAGCCGCGACATGGGACCGGCGAGTCCCGCCGCCTATCTCTTCGCCTCGCCGCGCATCGCGCTAGACCCCGTCATCCGGGACTGGTGCGCGCTCGATCTCGACCCCGACCGCGGCGCGCTGGAGGCGGCGATCGCGCTCGCGCGCCGCATCCAGCACGACTTCGCCTTCGACCCGTCGGCGACGCTGGTCGACACGCCCCCGCGCGAGGCGTTCGATGCCCGCGGGGGCGTGTGCCAGGATTTCGCGCAGATCATGATTACGGGTCTTCGCGCAGCGGGGCTGCCGGCGGCCTATTGCTCGGGCTATCTGCGCACGTTGCCGCCGCCGGGGCAGGAACGACTGGTCGGCGCGGACGCGACCCACGCCTGGGTGCTGCTGTGGTGCGGGCCGGACCATGGCTGGGTCGGGGTCGATCCGACCAACGGCATCTGGATGGCGGAGGATCACGTGGTGATGGCCATCGGCCGCGACTATGCCGACATCGCCCCGATCGACGGCGTGGTGCTGGGATCGGGCGCGCAGAAGATGCATGTATCAGTGGATGTAGAGCCGCTGGGCTAACGTCCGTTCCCGTTCCCGTTCCCTTTCGTGCTGAGCGAAGTCGAAGCACCGTACTCCAATACGCCCGCGCATCGCTCGCGGCACGAACGGGGGAGGCGCATCGCGTCGCGGCAAAGCCGCGCCGTCGACCGGATTGCACCCGCCGGCCGGCGAGCGATCCGCGACGCAGATTAGCTTTCGCTAATCCGCTGATCGGTCTTCAACGCCAACCCGCGTCGACGAAATAGTCGTGCCCGGTAATCATCCGCGCATCGTCCGATGCGAGGAACAGCGCCAGCGCCGCGACATCGGCCGGTTGAATCCGTCCGTCGAGACACTGCGCCGCGACGATCTCCGCTTCCCCTTCCGGCGTGTACCATTTCTCCTGCCGCGGGGTCTGGACGTTGCCCGGCACGATCGTGTTCACCCGGATGCCATGCCGGCCGAGATCGCGAGCGAGCGAGCGGGTCATCCCCTCGATCGCGGCCTTGGCGGTCTGGTAGAGGACGAGGTCCGGCAGCCCCAAGTGCCAGCTGATCGAACCGAGGTTCAGGATGACCCCGCGCCCCTGTGCCTTCATTCCCGGCACCACCGCCTGCGCGGCGAAGAACTTGTGGCGCAGGTTCACCGCCAGCCGCTCGTCCCAATAGGCGGGGGTCACGTCCTCGACGCTATGGCGATCGTCGTTCGCGGCATTGTTGATCAGCACGTCGACCGGCCCGATCGCGGCGAAGGTCGCCTGCAGCGCAGCGATGTCGGTCAGGTCACAGTGATGGAAGGTCGCATCCGTGCGCGCTGCGACGGCGCTGCCGTCCGATACGTCGAGGAAGTCGACCGTCGCGCCCTGTTCGGCGAAGGCGGTGACGAAGCCCTCGCCGATGCCCGACGCGCCGCCGGTCACGATGACGCGGCGACCGGCAAGGCTCGAGTAGCGCGTATTGCTCATGCCAGCATCCCCCGCTTGGCCAGATTGGTCATCAGCGCGCCGATGCCGGTGTCCCAGCGCGGCGCGTCGGGGCAGTGGACGACGCGGTTGACCAGCCGCCCGAGGAGCGGGTTGGCGATCGTCACCACATCGCCCGGCTTGTGCGTGAAGCCGCGGCCGGGGGCATCACGGTCGTCGGTCGGCGCGAACAGGGTGCCGCAGAACAGCACGAAGCCGTCGGGATAGTCGTGCTGGCTCATCGCCTGGCGCGCCAACTCGGCCAGATCGCGGCTGATCTGGTCCATCGAATTAACGCCGTTCAGCACATAGCCCTCCGGCCCGTCGATGCGCAGCGTGATCTTGGCGGCACGCACGTCGTCCAGCGTGAAGCCATCGTCGAACAGGCGGGCGAACGGCCCGACCGCGGTCGCCGCGCGATTGTCCTTGGCCTTGCCGAGCAGCAGCGCCGACCGCCCCTCGAAATCGCGCAGGTTGACGTCGTTGCCCAGCGCCGCGCCGACGATTTCCCCGGCCGCCGTCACGACCAGCACCACTTCGGGCTCTGGGTTGTTCCAGGCCGAATCGTCCCGCACGCCGATGTCCGAGCCCGCGCCGACCGAAGACAGCGGCGGTCCTTTCGTGAAAATCTCCGCATCGGGGCCGATCGCAACCTCCAGATATTGCGACCACAACCCGTCCTCGATCAGCGCCGCCTTCAGCGCCGCCGCCTCGTCCGATCCCGGTACGACCGACCGCAGCGATCCGCCGATCCGCCCCTCCAGCTTGGCCCGGACGCCCTCCGCCGCGCCGGCGTCACCGCGCGCGGCTTCCTCGATCACGCGTTCGAGCGCGGAATTGGCGAAGGTGACCCCCGCGGCCTTGATGCACTGAAGGTCGATCGGGCTGAGCAGATCGCCGTCGATCGTATCGAGCGGCCCGATGGCGGTACCACCCGACAGGTCGCCGCGCGCGATCAGATGCGAAACGGTCGGCGCGACCGCGCTCATGTCGTGTGCGATGCCGCCCCGCACGGCGATCGGCGTCGGGCCGTCGCCGAAATCGACCCGGCCCACCAACGTCGCATCGCGCCAGTCGTCGGGCAGCAGCGTGGCGTCGATCGGCATCATGTCTCTCCCAAAACTCAGACAAGACCCCTGCGTCGCAGGGGCCGTAGCGTCAAGGTCGCCGATCGATCCGGGTCGCGAGCCATCGTGCGGCATCGTCGGGTGACCGTTTGTCGGTGTCGCGGTCGACCAGATAATTGGCCTCGCGCATCGCGGCGACAGGGATGGCGTTCAGCAGCGGGCGCAGGGCGTCGATGAAGCGCGTATCGCCGGCCCGCTTCGGCGACAGCAGCAGGATCGCGTCATAGCGGGGAATGGCGCCGCGCGGGTCGCTCAGCACGACCAGCCGATCGGCAGCGATCCGGCCATCGGAGGAAAAGGCGGAGATGACGTCGGCGCGCCCGCTTGCCAGCGCCTGGTACATGAAACTCGGCGCATAGGCGCGCGCCTCGCCGAACCGCATCGGATAGGCGCGACGGACCGCCGCCCATTCGGGCCGGTCGAGGAATTCCAGATCGCTCGCCAGCCGCAACCGCGGCGATGCACGGGCAAGGTCGTCGAGCGTCGCGATCCCCGCCGCCCTTGCCTCGTCGGCACGCATCGCGAACGCATAGGCGTTCTCGAACCCCAGCGGTCCGAGCAGGCGGACGCCGCCGGTGTCCTTCGCCCAGCGCGCGATGGCGGGCAGCATCTGCGCCGCCGACGGGGCGCCCGCGCGCTTCATTTCGCTCGCCCAGATCGTGCCCGCATAATCGACATAGACGTCGATCGTTCCGGTCTTCAGCGCGCCATAGGCGACCGCCGAGCCTAGCCCCTCGCGATAGGCGACGTCATATCCCGCGTCCCGCAATCGCGCCCCGATCAGTCGGGCGAGAATGAACTGTTCGGAAAAATTCTTGGCGCCGACGACCACGGTCGGGCGTGCGGGGGAAAGGCGGGGCAGGGCGGCCGCGCCGGCACCGACCGCCAACAGCGCCAGACTGGCCATCCATAGCCATCGTCGCCGGGTCGCGACCCCGCGTTCGGCCAGCCCGAGCAGCGCGTCGACCGCCAGTGCCAGCCCGGCGGAGGCGATGCAGCCGGCAAGCACCAGCGGCCAGCTCTGCGTCTGCAAGCCGGAAAAGATTAGGTCGCCCAGGCTCGGCTGCCCGACCGTCGTCGCCAGCGTCGCCGCGCCGATCGTCCAGACCGCCGCCGTGCGGATGCCGGCCATCAGCACGGGCAGGACCAGCGGCGCTTCCACCCACAGCAGCTTCTGCCGCGCGGTCATGCCGACCCCGTCCGCCGCCTCACGCACCGCCGGGTCGATGCCGGCCAGGCCCGTGACGCCGTTCCTGAGGATCGGCAGCAGCGCATAGAGCGACAACGCCAGCAGCGACGGCAGGAAACCGAGCGGCGGCAGGCCAAGCCACAGCAGCAGCGGGAAGAACAACGCGAGCAGGGCAAGCGCCGGGATCGTCTGGACAAGGCTGGCGAAACCGAGCGCGACACGCGCGACCGCGGGATGGCGCGCGGCGAGCAGGATCATCGGCAGCGCGAGCGCGAGCCCGAGCAGCAGCGCGGCGAAGGACAGCAGCAGGTGGCTGGCCAGCAGCTCGGGCACGCGGGCGAAGGCCGCGGTCATGCGCTCAAGGCCTTCAGTGCTTGCATCTGGCGGCGCGGCACATCGACTAGCGCCTGTGCCTCCGGCCCGCCCTCACCGGCGATCAGCGCGGCCGGCGTGGTGTCGGCGACGATCCGCCCCTTCGCCATCACCAGCACGCGCGTCGCCAGCAACAGCGCCTCGGCCATGTCGTGCGTCACCATCAACGTCGTCAGGCCGAGGCGATCATGCAAGGTGCGCACCGCCTGCCCCAGCGCGTCGCGCGTCATCGGATCGAGCGCGCCGAACGGTTCGTCCATCAGCAACAGCTTCGCCTCGGTCGCAAGCGCTCTGGCGACGCCGACACGCTGGCGCTGGCCACCGGACAGGGCATCGGGCCGGCGCGTGGCGACCTCTTGCGGCAGGTCGACCAGATCGAGCAGCGCTGCCACCCGTTCCGGGTCGACGCGGCCATCGAGGCGGAGCGGAACCGCGATATTCTCCGCCACCGTCATATGCGGGAACAGGCCAATGCCCTGGAAGACATAGCCGATCCGTCGCCGCAGCAGAGGCGCCGGCTCGGCATCGACCGGACGGCCGTCGACCAGAACGCGGCCTGCGGTCGGGCTGATCAGGCGTTTGACGGTCTTCAGCAGCGTCGACTTGCCCGACCCCGACCGCCCGACCAGCGCGACGAAGCTGCCCGGCGCGATCGCCAGCGTCACGTCGTCGACCGCGGTCGTCCCGCCGGGATAGGCGACGGTCAGCCGTTCGAAGGCGATCATGCTGGGCGTTGGCATCCGGGCCAGAGTGCGCGATGCTGCGCGCGAACGCAAAGGGAGAGGCAAGCGTGCAGGCGATCTTCATCACCGGCGGTGCGTCGGGCATCGGTCGCGCGATCGCCGAGCGCTTCGCGCGCGAGGGCTGGCGGGTGGGCCTTGCCGACGTCGATGCGGCGGGGCTGGCGGCCACGGCCGCGCTGTTGCCGGATGGCGCGGAAACCTATGTCATGGACGTCCGCGACCGCGATGCCTGGGTGGCTGCGCTCGACGATTTCACGGCGAAGGCGGGGCGGCTAGACGTGCTGGCGAACAACGCGGGCATTCCGCTCGGCGGCCCGCTAGCGGAGGCGGCGTTCGACGAGATTGATCGGACAGTGGCGATCAACCTGACCGGTGTGATCAACGGCGCGCGGATCGGCCATGCCTATCTGAAACGCACGCCGGGGGCTTGCCTGCTCAATACCGCGTCGGCGTCGGCGATCTATGGATCGGCGGGACTGGCGATCTATTCCGCGACCAAGTTCGGCGTGCGCGCGCTGACCGAAGCGCTGGACGGCGAATGGGCTGGCGACGGCATCCGGGTGCGTGGGCTGGTCCCGGCGTTCATCGACACGCCGTTGCTCGCGCATCCGACCGCCGGTTCCAACCGGTCGATCCGTGAGACGGTGACGGGCGCGGGTCTGGAGCTATCGCCGGTTGAAGACGTGGCGGAGGCGGCGTGGCGCGCCGTGCACGGCGATGCGCTGTTCGAATATGTGGGGAAGACCGCCCATCGGCTGCGGTTCGCGGCGCGGTGGATGCCGGGGCGGTTGCGCAAGTTGATGCGGCGGCGGTTTGGGTGATTTTCGACTCACACGAAGACACGAAGGCACGAAGAAGGTCGGACGTCTTCCGAGAGCGAAGTTCTCTTCGAATATTTGAGATTGCGCTGCGCGCGGTCCCAGGAAGTCGGCCCCTCTTTGTGCCTTCGTGCCTTCGTGTGGGTCAAAATAAAGCAACCGGCCGCGGGGGGAGCCAAGGGGCGGGCATGGGCAAAGCCCATACCGTCGGTCGGCGCTTTCGGGCGCCGACGGCCGGCTGGGCTGGCGCCAGCCTCCGCCGGCGCCGCGTCGGCGTTTACTCCGCCGCGACGCCAGCCCGGCTGAACATGTCGCCCGCATCATCGCCGGCGTCCTCGTTCGCCGCCGGCACGGCCTTCGCCTTCTGCCGCTTGTCGAAGCTCGACCAGACGTCGTTCCACTGGCCCTTGGTCGCGCCCTTCGAATATTCGGTCGCCCGCTGTTCGAAGAAGTTCGCATGCTCCACGCCGTTCAGCAGCGGGGCGAGCCAGGGCAGCGGGTGCTCCTTGATCATGTACATCGGCTTCAGGCCCAGCTGGCCCAGGCGCCAGTCGGCGATGTAGCGGATGTACCGCTTGATCTCTTCCGGCGCCATGCCGTTCACCGGCCCCTGTTCGAACGCCAGGTCGATGAAGGCATCCTCCAGGTCGACCGTGGTGTGGCACATGTCGCGAATGTCCTTCTTGACGCTCGCGGTCAGGCAGTCGCGTTCCTTCACGAAGGTGTGGAACAGCTTGATGATGCCTTCGCAGTGCAGGCTCTCGTCGCGCACCGACCAGCTGACGATCTGGCCCATGCCCTTCATCTTGTTGAAGCGCGGGAAGTTCATCAGCATCGCGAAGGACGCGAACAGCTGAAGCCCCTCGGTGAAGCCGCCGAACATCGCCAGAGTCTTCGCGATATCCTCGTCTGTATCGACGCCGAAGTTCTGCAGATAGTCGTGCTTGTCCTTCATCTCGGCATATTCGAGGAACATGCCGTACTCGCTTTCGGGCATGCCGATGGTGTCGAGCAGGTGGCTGTACGCCGCTATGTGCACCGTCTCCATGTTCGAGAAGGCGGCGAGCATCATCTTGATCTCGGTCGGTTTGAACACGCGACCGTATTTCTCGTGGTAGCAATCCTGCACCTCGACGTCGGCTTGCGTGAAGAAGCGGAAGATCTGCGTGAGCAGGTTGCGCTCGTGATCGGTCAGCTTTTGCGCCCAGTCGCGGCAATCCTCGCCCAGCGGCACTTCTTCGGGCATCCAGTGGATCTGCTGCTGGCGCTTCCAGAATTCATAGGCCCAGGGGTATTCGAAGGGCTTGTAGGTCTTGCGGGCGGAGGTGAGGGACATGGGAATTACTCCGAGACTATCAGTCGAACAGATGGGGAAGAAGAAAGGCGAAAGCGGCGATTAGAAACAGGCTGCCGGATACGAAGAAGAGACGGGAGTCCTGGCCGGGCTCGGGCGAGCGACGCGCCGACACACCGGCACCGAACATCGCCGCGGCGACGCCGACGAACATTAAGGGAATCGCTAAGCTCATCCCTCGACGCTCCACTGCCACATGGCGGTCGCGCTCATCGCCAGAACGACGCCGCCGGACAGCGCCATGATGCCGACCATGCGAAAGGCGTAGACCTGGCCCGGCGTGCGCGGGCGGGCGAGCGCGAGCAGCAACCCGGCGCCGATCAGGCAGAACAGCACGGCGACGGCGTACATGATGATCGATTGCAGGGGCATCATGCAGCCAACCGCCCGCGGGCGCGTTCAGCCGCCGTATCATTCACAGGAGACGACACATGGCCGACGCATCCAGCATTCGCGAACATATGGAAGTCATCGGCGCCGACGGCGTCCATGTCGGCACGGTCGACGGCGTCGAAGGCGAGCGCATCAAGCTGACCAAGAAGGACTCCGGCGCGCAGGTCGAGGGCGCCGAGGGGAGCCATGAAGGGCACCACCACTTCATCCCGCTCGGCCTGATCGCCGACGTCGAGGGTGATCAGGTGCGCCTGAGCGCCAACGCCGATGTGGCGGTGACGTTCGAGGAAGAAGAGAACGCCGGCTGAGGCTGACTTTCCCTCTCCCGTCGGGAGAGGGAAGGGGCCCGCCGCGTCAGCGGTGGGAAGGGTGAGGGCAGTGCCGGTCATACGGCGCTGCCCTTTGCTTTGAGCGCAACTCCAACGTTGGCGATTACGCCGTCCGAGTTCTGCATCACGTCAGCGTTCGCATAGCGGATCACGCGGAAGCCTTCGCTGGCGATGAAGGCCGAACGTCCCTCGTCACGCGCCTCAGCATTCGCATGGGTATCGCCATCAACTTCGATCACCAGTCGCTCCGAAAAACACAGGATGTCGGCGTAGAACGGCCCGATCGGTGCCTGATGCCGCCATTTGAGGGTCGGGAACGCCGCCTTCAGCACACGAAGTAATCGACGCTCGGGCTCCGGGGCATCGCGGCGAAGTTGCCGTGCGCGGCCCACGGTTCCACTCGGGCGACCGTCATAGAGCCGCACGTCACCCTCACCCTTCCGCGGCGCGATGCGCCGCTCCCTCCCTCTCCCGTCGGGAGAGGGAAGGGGCCCGCCGCCGTAGGCGGTGGGAAGGGTGAGGGTGACGGGTCATCATCGCTCTATTGACACGCCAAGCACTCGTCATAGTCGGTCGACTCGCCAAGATTGAACTGCGGCTTGTCGAGCGTGTTGTCGGCTTCCACGCCGCCCTGGCCCTCGGACCCAGCGAACCCAGCCCGCTGGATCGACTTAGAGCGAAGGTAATAGAGCGACTTGATACCCAGTTCCCACGCGCGGAAGTGGAGCATCAGCAGATCCCACTTCTCGACGTCGGCGGGGATGAACAGGTTCAGCGACTGCGCCTGGTCGATGTAGGGCGTGCGGTCGCCGGCGAGTTCGAGCAGCCAGCGCTGGTCGATCTCGAAGCTGGTCTTGAACGTCGCCTTCTCGTCGTCCGACAGGAAGTCGAGGTGCTGGACTGACCCGCCACGCTCCAAAATGGAATTCCAGATCGCGTCGCTGTTCTTGGACTTTTCCTTGAGCAGCTTTTCGAGGTGAGCATTCTTCACCGACGTCGAGCCGCTGAGCGTCTTGTGGGTGTAGATGTTCGCCGGGATCGGCTCGATGCAGGCGCTCGTGCCGCCGCAGATGATGCTGATCGAAGCGGTCGGGGCGATCGCCATCTTGCAGCTGAACCGCTCCATCACGCCCATGTCAGCGGCGTCGGGGCAGGCGCCGCGTTCGACCGCGAGCTGCATCGATGCCTGGTCGACGGCGCTACGGACATGCTTGAAGATGCGCAGGTTCCACGACTTGGCCATCGCGCCTTCCATCGGCAGGCCACGCGCCTGGAGGAAGCTGTGGAAGCCCATGACGCCCAGACCCACCGACCGTTCGCGCGCGGCGGAATAGGCGGCCTTTTCCATGCCCGGCTCGGCGCGGTCGATATAGTCCTGGAGGACGTTGTCGAGGAAACGCATCACGTCCTCGATGAAGCCCTTCTCATCCTTCCACTGATCCCAGGTTTCCAGGTTCAGCGACGACAGGCAGCAGACCGCGGTGCGTTCGTTGCCCAGATGATCCTTGCCGGTCGGCAGCGTGATTTCCGAGCAGAGGTTCGAGGTCGAAACCTTGAGGCCGAGGTCGCGGTGATGCTTCGGCATCGTGTTGTTCACGGTGTCGGAGAACACGATGTACGGCTCGCCGGTGGCGAGGCGGGTTTCGACCAGTTTCTGGAACAGGCTGCGCGCGTCGACCTTGCCGCGCACCGAGCCGTCCTTTGGCGACTTCAGCTCCCATTCGGCGCCGTCGCGCACCGCTTCCATGAAGGCGTCGGGGATAAGGACGCCGTGGTGGAGGTTCAGCGCCTTGCGGTTGAAGTCACCGCTGGGCTTGCGGATTTCCAGGAACTCCTCGATCTCCGGATGCGAGATGTCGAGGTAGCAGGCGGCCGAGCCGCGGCGCAGCGAGCCCTGGCTGATCGCCAGCGTCAGCGAATCCATCACGCGGACGAACGGGATGATGCCGCTTGTCTTGCCGTTCAGGCCGACCGGTTCGCCGATGCCGCGGACGTTGCCCCAATAAGTGCCGATGCCGCCGCCGCGCGAGGCGAGCCAGACATTCTCGTTCCAGGTGTCGACGATGCCGTTCAGGCTGTCGGGCACGGAATTCAGGAAGCAGCTGATCGGCAGGCCGCGACCGGTGCCGCCGTTCGACAGCACAGGCGTCGCCGGCATGAACCACAGGCGCGAGATATAGTCGTAGATGCGCTGGGCGTGCGCGGCGTCGTCGGCGTACGCCGACGCCACGCGGACGAACAGATCCTGGAAGCTTTCGCCCGGCAGCAGATAGCGGTCGCGCAACGTTTCCTTGCCGAATTCGGTCAGCAGCGCGTCGCGGCTGTGGTCGACTTCGACCGGATAGGGGGTCGCGACGTGGCGGGAATCCCGGTCCGCCGGGGTGGCCGGCGCCGTCGTTTCGGTCGGGGTTTCGATGGTGGTCGCGTCCGTCACGTCGCTCTCCGCAGTATCCCTGAAATCCATCGTGCCGTCCCTCGTCTGCATCGCCGGTCCGACTCGTCGAAGACCGGCTTGTATCATCTTGCGATCCCGGAACAAAACGGGACCAATTCCTTGGCAAGGGGCGCAAGCCGGTGTTCGTACGATATGGGGTCGTACGGTGTGATCACCAAGGCTTGGGGTTGGTCCCCCGACACAACCACAACAGATTGTGCCCAATCTCGTTGCAAGGCAAGTCGGTAAACATGCGATGCGGTCAACGGTTCGTCGCTCGATTGGGCCGGAGAGTCCCACTGGCAAGCAGCGACGCGTGGACTTTCCTCGCCTTTTTGAAAGGCAAGAGTCGTCGTGCGAAACGAAAAAAATTTTGCTGTGGATCAGCTATGAACAGCTACCGATTGTGGTTGTCGGAGCCAGGGCATAGCGTCCGCCCGAAACCCAGGGGAGAGACGGATATGCGCATGGCATTGATCGGGATCATGGCGATTGTCGCGCCCGTCACGGCGCAAGCTCAGGCAGGTGCATCGGCGGTCGTCGAATTGCCGTTGGCTGACCTGTCGGCACGCATCGCGGGCGGACGGATGACGTCGGAGGCCGCGACCCGCGGTTACCTTGCCCGGATCGCGGCGATGGATCGCAAAGGACCGACGCTGCGCAGCGTCATCGCGGTCAATCCCGACGCCCTGGCGCAGGCGCGGGCTTCGGATGCGCGGGCGAAGGCGGGGCGGCGACTGGGGCCGCTCGACGGCGTTCCGATTCTGATCAAAGACAATATCGAGACGCTCGACCCCATCGCGACGACGGCGGGCAGCCTGGCGCTGAAGGACAATGTCACCCGCCGCGACGCACCGGTCGTCGCCCGCCTGCGGGCGGCGGGGGCGGTGATCCTCGGCAAGACCAACCTCAGCGAATGGGCGAACATCCGGTCGACCCGGTCGATGAGCGGGTGGAGCGCGGTCGGAGGGCTGGTGCGCAACCCCTATGCGCTCGATCGGACGGCCTGCGGATCGTCGAGCGGGTCGGGTGCCGCGGTGGCTGCAAGCTTCGCAGCAGCGGCGCTGGGAACGGAAACCGATGGATCGGTCGTCTGCCCCTCGGCGATCAACGGGCTGGTTGGCCTGAAGCCGACGGTCGGCGCGGTCAGCCGGACGCGGGTCGTGCCGATCAGCCATAGCCAGGACACGCCGGGGCCGATGGCGCGCAGCGTGCGCGACGCCGCGATGCTCTATTCGGCGATGGTCGGCAGCGATCCCGCCGACGCCGCGACAAAGGGAGCCGATGCGCAGCGGCGCGACTATGCTGCCGGCCTGTCGGAAGGTGCGCTAAAGGGCGTTCGGGTCGCGGTGCTCCGGCCCGACATGACGGCGGACCTGAAGTCGCGGTTCGATGCTGCGCTGGCGGTGCTGACCGCGGCCGGCGCGACCTTGGTCGACGTTCAGCGTCCGCCGACGCCCGGACTCGGCGATGCCGAGGGGCTGGTGCTGTACACCGAGCTTAAGGCTGACCTGGACGCCTATCTTGCCACAACGCCGGCGGCGGTGAGGACGCGGACGCTCGATCAGGTGATCGCGTTCAACGATGCGAATGCCGCGGCCGAAATGCCCTATTTTGCGCAGGAGACGTTCCTGGCGGCGGCGAAGACCAAGGGGTTGGCCGATCCCGCCTATCGCGCGGCGCGGGAAAAGAGCCGGGCACAGGCGGCGGGCGCGATCGATGCGATGTTGAAGAACGCCGATGCCCGGCTGATCGTCGCGCCGAGCTACGGTGCGGCGTGGTTCAGCGATCCGGTGCACGGCGACCGATCGACGGGCGCGAGCGCCAGTCAGCTGCCGGCGATCTCGGGCTATCCGCACCTGACCGTGCCGATGGGCCTCGTCCGGGCGCTGCCGGTCGGTCTGAGCTTCATCGGGCCGGAGTGGAGCGAGCAGATGCTGCTGGCGGCCGGCTATGCCTATGAGGTGCGGGCGAAGGCGCGCCAGGCGCCGCGCTACCTGCCGAGCGCAGATGCCGGGCCGGGTATGGACGGCGCGGTCGCGCCCGCGCGGCGTTTGAGCGTCAGGAGGTAGTCCTTCGCCGCCAGCCCGCCGGCGAACCCGGTCAGCGTGCCGTTCGTGCCGACGACGCGGTGGCAGGGGGTGACGATCGACACCGGATTGCGCCCGTTGGCGGCGCCCACTGCGCGCGACGCGGTCGGGCGCCCGATCTGCGCGGCGATCTGGGCATAGCTGCGCGTCTCGCCGTAGGGGATGGTATCGAGTGCCGCCCACACTTGCCGCTGAAAAGGCGTGCCGCGTGGGTCGAGCGGAAGGTCGAAGCGCGTGCGGATGCCGGCGAAATAGTCGGCGAGTTGTCGGGCGGCGGCGGTGAGGATCGGGTGGTCTGCGTTCTGTGTGGCATCCTCCAGCACGACGCGACCGGGGCGGTCGTCTTCCCACAACACGGCGACCAGTCCGGCGTCGCTTGCGATCAGTGCCAGTGCTCCGACGGGGGAGGGTATGGTCGTCGAGGAGAGCGGCATGGCTGGTATCCTACCGTGCTCCCGCGCAGGCGGGAGCCCAGGGCGGCGAGCGTTGCATTTCGTAACTCTGGGCTCCCGCCTGCGCGGGAGCACGGCAGGCTTTAGCGGCGAGCGCCGGCTGCCGCTTCCCGCGCCTTGCCTTCAAACCGATGCGCGACGCGGGTCTGCCACAGCAGAATGGCCGGCGCGATGCCGAGTTCGATGACCAGCCCGACCTGATGTCCGGTTGACGGCACACCGACTTTCACCAGCGACCACAGTCGCGCCAACCCGCCGACGACCGTCAGGAAGCCGAGCAAGCGCAGTCGCTCGGTCTTGCGCTCGATGCGCGGGATGCAGCTGACATAGGCGAGCAGCATCGCGAGGAAGAGGCCGGACACATAGCGGAAGTGGCTGTCGAGGTCGGTCGGGATGACGGGCGGCTTGCCCAGAAATTTCGGGCCACCGACGACCCCCGCGATGGCGGCCGTGAATGGTAGCAGCAGCACCAGTGCGACCGCGACCTGAAGCGCGCGCTTTTCGACAAGCGGACTCACCGGCGTTCGCGTTCGAGCAGTTCGGCGCGGACGTGGATCGCCTTCAGCGAGATATGCACCTCGACCAGGAACAGGATCAGCCCCAGCGTCAGCAGGATCATCGTGCCGATGAACAGCACCGCGACCGCCTGGCCGATGTGCAGGTTGACGATCCGCGCGACGAACAGCAGCGCGACGACGACGCAGACGGTGACGGCGCTCGCTACGCACAGGCTGATCGCGCTGCTGATCACGCCGATCCTCCGGTCGAGAATGCGCAATTCCCAGACGTGGCGGTCATGCTCCGGCCCGGTCGAGCGGGGATGCAGTTCCTCCAGCGCGCGCGACCGGTCGATGATCCGCGCGAGCCGCCCGGCCAGCACGTTCAGGATCGCGCCGATGCCCGCCAGCAGGAACACGGGCGCGATCGCGGTTTGAATGGTCGCAGCGACGGTCGACAGGCCGGGGGCGAAGGTCATGACGATAACCTAGTTTGCTCACACCGCGCGGGCAACGCTTCATGACTTGGCCGGATGGCTAAGGCGCTACGGCGGGCAGGTGCCGCCTTCGCCGGGGTCTGGCGCCGACACGGCAATCGCGCTTAAGTTGCTCACGCGGCCACGGACGGCCGGGAGAAGCTGGATGACGATCGTCAGCCTGACCGGCGCGACCAAGGCGTTTGGGGCGACCGAAGTGCTGCGCGGCATTGACCTGGAAACACGCGCGGGCGAGTTTCTGGTCCTGGTCGGACCGTCGGGGTGCGGCAAGTCGACGCTGTTGCGCGCGATCGCCGGGCTGGAGGATCTGGACGCCGGCGATGTGCGGATCGGTGGCGTGACGGTCAACGACCGCTCGCCGAGCGATCGGGGCATCGCGATGGTGTTCCAGTCCTACGCGCTCTACCCGCACATGACCGTCGCCGAGAATATGGGTTTCGCGCTGAAGCTGGCGAAGCTGCCGCGTGCCGAGATCGACGCGGCGGTCGCGCGGGCGGCGGATACGCTGGGTATCGCGCATCTGCTCGATCGCCGGCCCGCCGCTCTGTCGGGCGGACAGCGTCAGCGTGTCGCGATCGGCCGTGCGATCGTCCGCGAGCCCAAGGTCTTCCTGTTCGACGAGCCGCTGTCGAACCTCGACGCCGCGCTGCGCGTCAAGATGCGCTACGAATTCGCCGCGCTCCACCGCGCGCTCGGCACGACGATGATCTACGTCACGCACGATCAGGCGGAGGCGATGACGCTGGCCGATCGCATCGTCGTGCTGAACGGCGGGCGGGTGGAGCAGATCGGTACGCCGATGGAGCTCTATGAGGCGCCGGCGAACCTGTTCGTCGCGGGCTTCATCGGGTCGCCGGCGATGAACCGGCTGCCGGGGACGCTCGTCTCCGCGACCGCTGATATGGCGATGGTGCGGGTCGGCGATCGCATGGTCCAGGTCGCGGTCGATGCGCGTGCTGCGCCTGTGGGCAGCGCGGTGACGATTGGCGTCCGTCCCGAGCAACTGCGTGTTGCGAACGGACCGGACGGCCTGCCGGCGCGGGTGCGGTTCGTGGAGATGCTGGGGGGCACCAGCTACGTTCATTATGATCTGGCGGATATCGCATCGGCCGAGCCACTGGTCCGGCAGGCGGGCGGCAGCGTCGGCGATCCGATCGGGGACGATGCGATGCTGACGATGGCGCCGGAGCATGTCCATCTCTTCGATGCCGAGGGCCGGGCGTTCGACCGCCGCAGGATGGCGACGCGCAGTGCGGCGTGATCCGATCGATATCGCTTGAATTATAAAGCTGTAACCGGTTACCTGAGGCAAATGGGAGTGGGGATGAAGCGGGCGACGGCCACCATTCGCGATGTCGCGCGCGAGGCGGATGTATCGGTTGCCTCCGCCTCCCGCGCTTTAAACGGGCACGCCAATGTGACGCCCGCGACACGCGACCGCGTGATCGCGGCGGCGAACAAGCTGGCCTATGTCCCGCACCTGGGCGCGCGCAGCCTGACGATGGCGCGGACCAACACGATCGGCGTCGTGCTGCCCGACCTGTTCGGCGAGTTCTTTTCCGAAGTGATCCGCGGCATCGATCGGGCGGCGCATGCCGTGGGGCTGCAACTGCTGCTGTCAAACATGCACGGCGACGCCAGTGAGACGACGCAGGCGATCCGCGCGATGCGCGGACGGGTCGACGGCCTGTTGCTGATGTCGCCGGGCATCGACGCCGACTTCCTGACCGCGCATCTGCCGGCCGGACTGCCCACCGTCGTGCTCGGCAGCCGGATCGAGGGCGAAGGGCACAGTTCGATCGCGATCGACAACGAAGGCGGCGCGCGAGCGATGGTCGCGCATCTCGTCGCCTGTGGGTATCGACGGATCGCGATGATCTCCGGGCCGGAGGGCAATGGCGATTCGGACGGACGCTGCGCGGGTTTCCGTGCGGCGGTGGCCGACCTGTTGGGCGACCATGATCCGGTCGTCCTGCCGGGCGATTTCAGCGAAGACGCGGGATACGCGGCCGGCGCTGCGATCCTGGCTGACCGGCGTGGGATAGACGCGGTGTTTGCGGGCAACGACATGATGGCGGTCGGTTGCATGGCCGCTTTGTCCGCCGCGGGGATCGCGGTGCCGAACGGGATTGCGGTGGCGGGCTTCGACGATGTGCCGATCGCGCGCTACGTTCAGCCGCCGCTGACGACGATGCAGGTCCATATTGCGGAAATGGGCACGCGCGCCTTCGAGACGCTGATGGCGCTGATCGCCAGTCCCGACGCGCCACCGCCATCGCCGCAGACGCTGGAACCCGAACTGGTCGTCCGCCGATCGACCCGTCTGTCCGGCTGATGCCGGTCGACCGCCGCCAGATACTGGGCCTCGCCGCCGGGGGTGCGCTTGCGCTGGGCGGGTGCGGGACCGGACGAGCGGCGGACACGATCGATTTCTGGGCGATGGGCAACGAGGCGGCGGCGGTTGCGCCGCTGCTGCGTGCGTTCGAACGGGACCACGCGGGTACGCGGGTGCGGTTGCAGGCGCTGCCCTGGTCAGCAGCGCACGAAAAACTGCTGACCGGTTTCGCCGGCGGATCGCTGCCGCATGTCGCGCAGGTCGGCAATACCTGGCTGGCGGAGCTCGCTGCGATCGGTGCGATCGCGCCGCTGACGGGCGATACCGGCTGGGCAACGCAAGACGCCTTCCCCGCGGTGGTCGAGACCAATCGCATCCACGGGCGGCTGGTCGCGGTGCCATGGTATGTCGACACGCGATTGCAGTTCGTCCGCACCGATATCGCAGATGCGGCCGGCTATGATCCTTTGCCGAACGACTGGGCAGGATGGAAACGTGCGCTCGCCGCGATCCAGCGTCGAGCGACGCGCGGCGATCACGCGATCCTGCTACCGCTCAACGAATTTGAGCAGCTGCTGACTTTCGCCCTGCAACAACCCGATCCGCTGCTGCGCGACGAGGGCACGCGGGGCAATTTCGCCTCCGCCGGGTTCCGGGGAGCGCTCGAATTCTATGTTTCGCTGTTTCGGGACGGTCTGGCGCCCAAAGTGTCGTCGACGACCATCGCGAACATCTGGAACGAGTTCGCGCGCGGGCGCTTCGCGGTGTTCCTGTCAGGTCCGTGGACGGTGCGTGAGTTGATCGCGCGGCGGGGACCGGATTTTGCGAAGAACTGGGCGACGGTGACGATGCCCGGACCGGACGGGCCGGGGGCATCGGCGCCGGGCGGGTCGAGCCTGGTCGTGTTCGATGCTGCCCGCGATCGTAAGGATGTCGCGGCGCTGGTCCGGTATCTATCGACACCTGATGTACAGGCGCGTTTTAACGCGCTGTCCGACGACCTGCCGGCACGGCCGAGCGCCTGGGCGTTGGCGGGGCTCGATCGCAACGCGCGCATGGCACCATTCGCCGCTCAACTCGGCCGGGCGCGGCCGGTGCCCAAGGTGCCGGAATGGGAGCGGATCGTCACCGAGATGCAGCGCGTCGCCGAACTCGCGGTTGCCGGTACGCTGACCATCCCGGCAGCGGCTGCGGAGATCGACCGCCGAGCCGACGCGCTGCTCGCGAAGCGGCGGTGGATGCGCGAAAAGGGGCGGGCGGCGTGATTATGCGTCGCCCTCACCCTTCCGGCGCTTCGCGCCTCCCTCCCTGTCCCATTGGGAGAGGGAAGGGGCCCGCCGGCGCAGCCGGTGGGAAGGGTGAGGGCGGCCGGTCATGCCAATGACCCGCGAAGCCCGCGCCGCATGGTGGATGAGCGGACCGGCGCTGGCCGCGATCGCGCTGTTCTTCGCGCTGCCCGCTGCGGCGTCGCTGCTGCTGAGCCTGACCGATTTCGATATCTACGCGCTTGCCGACCTGTCGAACCTGCGCTTCGTGGGACTTGCCAACTACGCCCGACTGCTCGGCGATCCGCTGTTCTGGCGTGCGACGCTCAACAGCCTGTGGTTCGTCGTCTTCGGCGTGCCGCTGACGGTCGGCCTGTCGCTCGCAGCCGCCATCCTGCTCGATGCGAAGACGGTGCGTTGGAAGCCGGTGTGGCGGGTCGCGCTGTTCGCGCCCTATGTGACGACATTGGTCGCGACGGCGGTCGTCTGGCGCTATCTGCTCCACACCCGCTACGGCCTGGTCAACGCGGCGCTGGCGGAGGTGGGGATACCGCCGGTTGACTGGCTGGGCAGCCCGAGCGCGTCGCTGCCCGCGATCCTGATCTTCGTCGCGTGGAAGACGTTCGGCTACAATATGGTGATCTTTTTCGCCGCGCTCCAGACCGTGCCGCAGGACCTGCATGAGGCGGCGCGGATCGACGGGGCGGGGGCGTGGACACGGTTCCGGCACGTCACGCTGCCCGCGATTGCCCCGACCGTGCTGCTGGTGTCGATCCTGTCGATCGCCGGCTTCTTCCAGCTGTTCGCCGAGCCCTATGTCATGACGCAGGGCGGGCCGGCGCAGTCGACCGTGACCATCCTCTATTTCATGTATGAGGAAGGGTTCAAATGGTGGAACCTTGGGGCGGGGTCGGCGGTGGCCTTCATCTTGTTCGTCCTGATCCTGGCGGTGACCCTGATCCAGATCGCGATATCGCGGCGGTGGGTGCGGACGTGAGAAGTGCGCTGACGACGCTGGGCGCCGCCGTGATCGCTGCGCTCGTCCTGCTGCCGCTCATGTGGATGGTGTCGGTGTCGTTCATGGCGCCTGGTGAGGCTGCGCAATTTCCGCCGCCGCTGGTGCCCGCCGCGCCGACGCTCGCCAACTACCGCGCGCTGTTCGACAGCTACGGCGTCGGCCGCTACCTCGCCAACAGCGCGTTCGTCTCGGCGACCGCGACCGGCCTCGCGCTGCTGTTCGTCGTGCCGGCGGGCTATGCCTTCGCCAAGCTGCGCTTCCGCGGGCGCGATGCGGTGTTCCAGACGCTGGTCGCCGCGCTGGTCATTCCGGGCCAGATCGGGATGCTGCCGCTGTTCCTGGAGCTGAAGGCGCTGGGCCTCGTCAACAGCTATGCCGGGGTACTGGTACCGTGGCTGGCGGGCATCTTCGGCATCTTCCTGGTCCGCCAGTACGCGCTGTCGATACCGACTGAGATGCTGGAGGCCGCGCGCGTCGACGGGGCGAGCGAGGGGCAGATCCTGACCCGCATCGTCCTGCCCGCGCTTCAGCCGATCATCGTGACGCTGGCGCTGTTTGTGTTCCTCGGCAGCTGGAACGACTTCCTCTGGCCGCTGATCGTGCTCAGCGACGACCGCCTGTACACGCTGCCCGTCGCGCTCGCCGCCTTGAGCCGCGAGCGGGTGCAGGACGTCGAGCTGATGATGGCCGGCTCAGTCGTCACCACGCTCCCGGTCCTGATCCTCTTCCTCGTCCTCCAACGCTTCTACATGCGCGGGCTGCTCGCCGGGAGTGTGAAGGGATGACCCCTCTTCCTATTGTCAGACAGGACTTCGCATGACGCGCGTATCGTTTCCCGACGGCTTCCTCTGGGGCGCCGCCACCGCCGCCTATCAGGTGGAGGGCTCGCCGCTCGCCGACGGGGCGGGGCCGAGCATCTGGCAGCGCTTCTGCCACGACCCCCGGCTGATGGCGGCTCCGGGCCACAGCGGCGACGTCGCCTGCGACCATTACAACCGGATGGAGGAAGACGTCGCGCTGATGAAGCGGCTGGGCCTGCAGGCGTACCGCTTCTCCGTCGCCTGGGGGCGGATTCTACCCGAAGGTACTGGCCGCGTGAACGAAGCCGGGCTCGCCTTCTACGAGCGGCTGGTCGACACATTGCTGGCGAACGGCATTGAGCCGATCTGCACGCTGTTTCACTGGGATCTGCCGGCCGCGCTCGACGATCGCGGCGGGTGGCTGAACCGCGACATCGCCGACTGGTTCGTCGAGTACGCTCGCGTGCTGTTCGAACGGCTGGATGGCCGCGTGAAGAAATGGGTGACGCTCAACGAACCCTGGGTGGTGAGCGACGGCGGCTACTTGCACGGTGCGCTGGCGCCGGGGCACAAGAACATGTTCGAAGCGCCGATCGCCAGCCACAACATGATGCGCGCGCATGGTGCTGCGGTAAAGCTGTACCGCGAGATCGGCGCGCACGAGATCGGTCTTGTCGTCAATATCGAGCCGAAATACCCCGCCTCCGACAGCGCCGAGGACCAGGCGGCGACCGTTCGGGCCGATGCGTATATGAACCGTCAGTATCTCGACCCCGCCATGCTCGGCCGTTACCCGGACGAGATGCGCGAGATCTTCGGCGTCGCCTGGCCGGACTTCCCGGCGGATGACCTGGCGCTCATCCGCCAGAAGCTCGATTTCGTCGGGATCAATTACTACACGCGCAACGTCGTGACCGACGGCGACGGCTTCCTGTTGCGCACGGCGCCGGTGAAACAGGATGCGACCTACACCGAGACGGGGTGGGAAGTGTATCCGCGCGGGCTGACTGACCTGCTGCTGTGGTTCAAAGACCGCTACGGCGACCTACCGCTCTACATCACCGAGAACGGCGCGGCCTTCTACGATCCGCCCCAGGCCGAGGACGGCGCGGTCCATGATCCGCTGCGCGTGTCCTATCTGAAGAAGCATTGGGCCGCGGTGAGCGATGCGATCGCGGCCGGGGTCGACGTGCGCGGCTATATGCTGTGGTCGCTGTTCGACAATCTCGAATGGTCGCTTGGCTATACGAAGCGGTTCGGCATGGTCCACGTCAACTTCGCGACGCAGGAACGTACGCCGAAGGACAGCGCGAAGCTCTACACGCAGGTCATCGCCACGAACGGCGCGGTGCTGAACGACTGAGCGGCGCGGTGCTCCCGCGCAGGCGGGAGCCCAGGGACACATAGATCGTCGCTTGCGGGCTCTGGGCTCCCGCCTGCGCGGGAGCACCGGGCTATTTCTTGTCCAGCCAGCCGCCGGTAAAGCCGATCCGCGTGAGGCCACGGCGGATGTGCGGGTTCTTGCGCATGGTCTTCCAGACGAGCCCGCTGCGCCAATTCTCCGCCATCGCCAGGATCGGCCCCTGATCGATGCCCAGATAGTCGTTGGCGACCCAGCCGGTCTGCGGATCAACTTTCCCTGACCGGCTCGGCGGGTCGGTGAAGGTGAAGCTGGGGTTGAACGCGTCGCGGAAGCCGTAGCGGTCCCAGATGCGCGGATAGCGGTCCTTCATCGCCATCAGCGTGGGGATGGTGGCTTCGGGGGCGAAGGGGATCGATCCGCCGGGTGCGGTCGGGACGAGCGTGCCGTCGTCGCGCACGACGGTCGGGCTGACGCCGCGGGCGGAGTAGGTTTCGAAGGTGCGCGCCCGGCCATTGACGATGCGCTTGCCGCTCGACCCTTCCGGCCCGTCCGATGCGGTCCAGCCCCACATATATTCGCCATAGCCGACCCAGTCGTTGGGATTGCGCCGACCATATTCCTGCTGCGCCAGCGTCGCGCGGCGGCTGTTCTCGAAATAATCGATACCCTTCGACGCGATGAACGGCTCGGTGATGCCGCGGAAGTCGACCCAGACATGGCTGTACTGGTGGCCGAACAAGGGTTCGAACGTGAGGTAGGTCTGGCCCATATACTCGCGCCAGTCTTCGGGGAGTTTCCTCGCCCAGCCCTGATCCCACGCCTCCTTCCCGACCGGGTGGGTCGGGGAGCCGAGCGCGAGGATGTAGACCAGCATCCCCTCGTTATAGGCGACCCAGTCGTGCGGCTCGTAGCCGCGTTCCGGCCGCCAGCCCATCGACAGGCCCTTCGAGTCCGGGAGGTTGGTCGCGGGCTTGTCGTTCGGGCCGCGCTGCATGAAGGTCCAGTCGACGCGGGTATATAGCTGGTCAGCCCGCTCGCGGATGCGGCGTTCGTCGATGGTCGTGCCGTCGAAATAGCTCTCCGCGAACAGCACGCCGCCCAGCATCAGTGCGGTGTCGACGCTGGAAAGCTCGACCGTGCGGTAGCGGCGGCCGCGCTCGAAATCGAGGAAGTGATAGTAGAAGCCCTTATAGCCCGCGACGCCGGTCGCTTCGGGCCCCTGGGGCAGCGCGTAGAGATAGTCGAGGCAGTCGGCGGTCCGCTTCGCCGCATCCGCGCGCGATACCCAGCCGCGCTCGGCTCCGATGCCGTAAGCGGTCAGTGCGAAGCCGATCGCGGCGACGGAGGAGAAGGGCTTGGACGGCCAGCGATCTGGCGCGAGGCAGGTGCGCGGATCGGTGGTGTCCCAGAAGTACCGGAAGGTCCGCTGCGACAGGTCGTCGACGAAGGCGGTCTGCGTTGGCGTCGCGCGCCAGGCGGGGGGCGGTGTCGCCGCGACGCGCGGCGGGGGCGTGGCGCAGGCACCGGTCAGGAGAGCGAGGGCGGCGGCTGCGGTACGCGGGAACATGCATGTCTCCGGGAAAAGAAAACCCCGCGCGATGCCGGAACATCGCGCGGGGCAGGTGAGGAGGCTCAGAAATTGAAGCCGGTCGAAACCTTCACGGTCCGTGGCGGCCCGTCGATGTTCAGATTGTTGAAGTCACGCAGACCCGTGGCCGAGTTGAAGCCGTTGTAGTTGCGGTCGTTGAACAGGTTGATGACGTCGGCGCGGACCCAGATCTGCGCGTCGTCGCGCAGGAAGCCGAGGCCGATGTATTTGGTCAGCGACAGGTCCATCTGGCGGAAGCCCCAGCGATCGCCGTTGCCGGCCGCTTCGCGCGCGACGATCGTGCGGCTGCCCGGCGTCGTGGCGGTGCCGGCGACGTCGATGAACTGATGCAGCCAGACCGGCGACGAAATCTGGAACTTGCCCGCCAGCGTCATGCCGAACGGCAGATCGGCGCTGCCCGCCATCACGAAGCGATGCTTGCGCACCCCGGCCGACCGCAGCGTCGGATAATCGTCCAGGCTCGGGAAATCGAGGCTGAAGGTTTCGCCGAAGCTGCGGTTTTCGGTCGCCAGCGTAAAGGTGTAGGTGGCGTCGATGCTCCAGGGCGATTCCTGGGTGTAGCGCTTGACCAGCTTCAGATAGCCGCTGTCGAGGTTGGTATCGATGCCGTTATCGCCGATGAGGATCGAGCCGAACGGTGACGGCGCGAAGCCGAACGGCGAACCGATGCTGCCCGTCGGCGGGAAGAACGAACCATCGGTCCGCCGGTTGCCGAGCAGGAAGGCGAAGCCGTCGCGGCTGGCGACATGGCTGTAGCCGACTTCGGTCTCGAGCAGGTCGAACCGCCCGCGCAGGCCAAGGCTGAACTGGTCGGAATAGGGCATGCGCAGGTCGTTCTTGATGAACCGCAACTCGCGGCCCGCCCCGGCCGGCAGTCCGGCGATGAGCGCCGCGCGACCTTCCGGCGTCAGAAGCGCGGGCGTGTAGGCGATGCAGTTCGTAGCCGTCGTCGTGCACTGATCCGCAGTCGGCAGACCGCTGTTCAGGAAATTGAACGTGCGACCGGCGGCTTGGCCCTGCGCGAGTTCTTGTTGGATAAAGTCAAATTGGTTGCGGTCGTAGCTGCGGCCGTAGCCGCCGAAGACCGAGAAGCGGCCGGCTTCGTCGAGTTGGTAGGAGAAGCCCAGGCGCGGCTGGATGGCGCCCATGAACGCCTTCCGGTTGCTGCCGGTCGAGATATAGTCGGCGATATTGTAGTTCGCGCGCGTCAGGTTCGGATAGTTGGCGGCGCTGACCGCCGTCACCTGCGCCTCCGGCGTCACATAGTTCAGGAAGGCAGGCGTGCGTTCGTAATCCCAGCGCACGCCGAGGTTCAGCGTCAGCCGGTCGGTGACATCCCAGTCATCCTGCGCATAGATGCCGAACTGGAAGTTCTTCGACCGGATCGCCGCATCGGTGAACCCGCCCGCCAGCGCCTGGAACTGGAGCTGATAGGGCTGGGTCGTATTCAGCGCCGTCGCGCCGACCGGCGTAAAATAGCTGAACTGCGGGTTGAAGCCGTTGAGCTGGAGCGAATTGAGCGTCACCCACTTCGCCTTCGCACCGACCTTGATCGTATGCCCGGTCAGGCCGGTGTACGTAAAGTCGTCCGAGACCTGCCAGCCCTTCTGGCCCTTGTCCTGGAAGTTCCGCCCGCCGCCGGTCGACAGCACGTCGCCGCGCAGCAGCTGCGTCGGGTTGGCCGGGTTCTGGATCTGGATGTTGTAGAACAGGCGCGGGGCCTGGAGGAACGGGCTGGGGTTCCAGCTGACGTTCTCATAGGCGACCTTGGCGTCGTTGACCCACGTATCCTCGCTGTGCTGCCACCGCAGCGTCCCGCGCTTTTCCCGGACGCGGGCGATAGTGCGGGTTTCGAAGGCGTTGATGCCGCTGTTGAACTGTTCGCCATCTTCCGTGCGGTACTTGCCCGACAGTTCGAACAGGTCCTTCGCGGTCGGCGAGAAGTTCAGCTTGGCGAAGTACAGGTCCTCGTTGAACGTCTCGTTCGCCGAGCCGTAGAGACCGCGCAGATTGGTCGGAAGGAGATTGATCGCCGAGACGAGGTTCGACGGGAAGTTGATCTCGCGCGGCGTGGTGCGGCGCTTGCCTTCGTAGCTGCCGAAGAAGTGCAGCAGATCCTTGACGATCGGGCCGCCCAAAGCGCCGCCGAACTGGATGTCCTTCGTCCGCACCTTAGTGGCGCCGGCCGGGAAAAGCTCGATCGGCCGCGGATCGCGGAAATCCTGATTGGTATAGTCGACGAAGCCCTGGCCGTGGAATTCGTTGGTACCCGACTTGGTCGTCGCGGTGATCGCGACCGAGCTGACCTGGTCGAATTCGGCCTTATAGTTCGAGCTGATGACCTTGTACTCGCCGATCGCGAGCTGCGGGAAGGGGTTGCCCTGGGTCGAGTCCTGGCCGGTCACGCCGCCCTTGAGCACGTAATCCTTCTGGCTGATGCCGTCGATGAAGACGTTGATCGAGTTCGAATTCTGCGCACCGCCACGCAACCGCTGCTGGTCGCTGCCGTCGGTGATCAGCTGGACGCCCGGCGCCAGGTCGGCGAAGGCGAGGAAGTTGCGGTTGAGCTGCGGCAGCTGCTGGATCAGCCGCTGGGTGATGACGGTGCCGACTTCGCCGCCCTGCATCGTCTGGATGCGGCTGCCGGTCACGATGATGTCGCCATCGTCGCCGGTCGAGGTCGTCGCCTCGTTACCCGTCGTCGGCGCGTCGGTTGCTGCCGCTGCCGGGGTCAGGTCGAAGTCGAAGACCGCGCCCTGGCCGACGTTCAGCGTGAAATTGTCGGTCGAACGCGTGCCGGTCGGCGTCGTCACTTCGAGCCGGTAGCTGCCCGCGCGCAGCGCCGGGAAGTTGTAGCGGCCCTGCGCGTCGACCGGCGAGGTGCGGCGATAGCCGGTGTTGACCTCGATTGCGGTGATTTCGCTGGGCGCGCCGCCAGCGGGCGAAGTGATCGTGCCGCGCAGCGATGCGTTGTCGACCTGTGCCGCGGCCGGCGTCGCGACGGCGACTGCCGAGAGGGCGGTGCCCAGCAGAAGAGCGCCCGCCAGCGCCATACGCGAACGGCGGGCCGTGCCCGCAGTGATACCCTTAGCCATCAAATCAAATCCTCCCCTGTTCCTTGTTATCGGATTTGGAAACGGTTACATCGCCCCTAATCGATCCGCAGGCGTGCCGTCGTCAAGAGGCAATTTGGTCACAGTCGACCGCCTTTCGTATGGGTTGCGCGCGGATCATGGGAACCAAAACAGGATTTCAGGGAGAGCCATGTTGATCACCATCCGCCCCGCCGTTCGTCTGTCGGTCCGGACCCTAATGCTGAGCGCGAGCCTGATCGCCGGCGGGATCGCCGCACCACTGAGCGCGCGCGAGACGGCACGGCCGGGCAGCGCAGGCGCGCCCGTTGCGGCGCCGGTCGAGACGCCGGCGGGGCCGACACCTGCCGTGTGGGGCGATCGGCCGGAGATGCGCAGCTTCGTCGACAGGCTGATGGCGCAGATGACGCTGGCGGAGAAGATCGGCCAGCTGACGCTGCTGACCAGCGACTGGGTGTCGACGGGACCGACGCTGCGCGCGGGCTACAAGGAGGATATCGCGGCGGGCAAGGTCGGCGCGATCTTCAACGCGCACTCGGTCGCTTATACGCGCGAGCTCCAGAAGCTGGCGGTCGAGGGTACGCGCCTCAAGATCCCGCTGCTGTTCGGCTATGACGTGATCCACGGCCACCGCACGATGTTCCCGATTTCGCTCGGCGAGGCGGCGTCCTGGGATCTGGAGGCGATCGAGAAGAGCGCGCGCATCTCCGCGATCGAAGGTGCTGCGGAAGGGCTGCACTGGACCTATGCGCCGATGGTCGACATCAGCCGCGACCCGCGCTGGGGGCGTGTCTCCGAGGGCGCGGGCGAGGACACCTATCTGGGCAGTCGCATCGCCGAGGCGCGGGTGAAGGGTTTCCAGGGCAAGAGGATCGGCGACACCGATTCCCTGCTCGCCACCGTCAAGCATTTCGCCGCCTATGGCGCGCCGCAGGCGGGGCGCGATTATTCGACGGTCGATATGTCGATGCGCGAACTGCGCGAAGTCTATCTGCCGCCGTACAAGGCCGCCGTCGATGCGGGTGCGGCGACCGTGATGACCAGCTTCAACGAACTCGACGGCGTGCCGGCATCGGGCAGCAGCTTCCTGCTGACCGACGTGCTGCGCAAGGAATGGGGCTTCAAGGGCTTCGTCGTCACCGATTACACGTCGATCAACGAGATGATCCCGCACGGCTTCTCGAAGGACGAGAAACAGGCCGGCGAACAGGCGATCAACGCCGGGGTCGACATGGACATGCAGGGGGCGGTGTACCTCAACCACCTCGCCAAGTCGGTCGCGGAAGGAAAGGTCAGTCAGCAGACGATCGACGACGCCGTGCGGCGGGTGCTGGAGATGAAGTACCGGCTGGGCCTCTTCCAGGACCCGTACCGGTTCAGCGACGCAAAGCGCGAAAAGGCCAATGTGATGACGCCGGCGTTCCTGGAGGCCGCGCGTGACGTCGCGCGCAAGTCGATGGTGCTGCTGAAGAACCAGAACGACGTGCTGCCGCTCGCAGCCTCGGCCAAACGCATCGCGCTGATCGGGCCGCTGGCGGACAGCAAGGCCGACATGATCGGCAGCTGGGCCGGGCAGGGCAGCCGCACGCGGCCGATTTCGCTGCTGGAGGGCATTCGTGCGCGTGCGGCCAAGGGCGTGACGGTGAATTATGCCAAGGGCGCCAGCTATCAGTTTGCGGACGCGGGCAAGACCGATGGTTTCGCCGAGGCGATGGCGGCCGCCAAGGACGCCGACGTGATCGTCGCGGCGATGGGCGAATATTGGGACATGACCGGCGAGGCGGCGAGCCGCACCGACCTGAACCTGCCGGGCAATCAGGAGGCCTTGCTCAAGGAGCTGAAGACCTTGGGCAAGCCGATCGTGCTGGTGCTGCTGTCCGGACGGCCGAACACGATCCCGTGGGCGGCGGACAACGTCGATGCGATCCTGGAGGCCTGGTATCCCGGCACGATGGCCGGGACCGCGGTCGCCGACGTGCTGTTCGGCGATTACAACCCGAGCGGCAAACTGCCGATGACCTTCCCGCGCTCGGTCGGGCAGGTGCCGATCTTCTATTCGATGAAGAATACCGGGCGGCCCTATACGGCTGAAAAGCAGGGGCAGAAATATCTGTCGCGCTATCTCGATTCGTCGAACAGCCCGCAATGGCCGTTCGGGCATGGGCTGAGCTACACCCGCTTCACCTATTCGACGGTCACGATCGACAAGACGGTGATCCGGCCGGGCGAAGCGCTGACCGCGACCGTCACGCTGACGAACAGCGGCAAGCGCGCAGGCACGGAGATCGTGCAGCTTTACACGCGCGATCTGGTCGGATCGGTGACGCGGCCGGTGAAGGAGCTGAAAGGCTTCCAGAAGATCGCGCTGAAGCCGGGCGAGAGCCGCCGGGTGACGTTCAGGGTGAGCGACAAGGATCTGGCCTTCTACCGGCAGGACATGAGCTGGGGCGCGGAGCCGGGTGAGTTCGAGCTGTTCGTGGGTGGGACGTCGGACTTGCCGGTGGGGGTGAAGTTCTCGCTGGCGGAGTGAGGGGGGCGGCCACTCGCTTCCACCGTCATTCCCGCCTTCCACGGTCATCCCCGCCTTTCCACGTCATCCCGGCCTTTCCATCGTCATCCCCGCGGAGGCGGGGATCAATTCTGGCTGAACGACGTGAGACTCACAGTGTTCAGCGACTATTGATCCCCGCCTTCGCGGGGATGACGGTGGGGGGGGCGGGTTCCTTCCCGAACCGCACGTCCGCGAGACTTGCATGTCGATCGGCCTTAGGCGCCTGGCTGTGCGAGAGCACGGTGACGGTTGCGGAGATCCAGTTTGTCCTCCCCTGCAAGGGGAGGTGGCGCGGCACGCGCGACGGAGGGGTGTCACCCTATCCGGATACCGGGACACCCCTCCGTCAGCCCTGCGGGCTGCCACCTCCCCTTACAGGGGAGGATCGTCATTTTTTCCCGAACCGCAAATCCGCCACCACCGGGAAGTGATCGGACGCCCACACCGCGCCCCGGTGATCGGTCAGCGTCGCCGCCTTTCGCACGGTGAAGCCCGTCGTCAGGATCCAGTCGATCCGGCGATCCGGAATGCCCTTGAAGCCGTGGAAGGTCTTGTCCGGTCCGCCACGGCGTCCGGCCGCAAGCCACGCGTCGGTAAGGCGGCTGCTTAGCACGGCATGGGTGGCGCTGTCGGGGGTGGTGTTGAAATCGCCGGTCAGGATCGTCGGCAGCATCGCGCCGGGGAGGGTGTCGAGCTTTGCCAGAATCAGCCGTGCCCCTTTCTCGCGCGCGGCTTCGTCCTCGGCGCGGTAGGGGAGGTGGGTGTTGAGCAGGCGGAATCGGCGCTTGTCCTTCGCGCGCTCGAACACGCCCCATGTCACCATCCGCGGATAGGGGTGGCCCCAGCTGATCGAGCCGGGCGCGTCGGGCGTGTCGGACAGCCAGAACTGGCCTTGTTCGATCAGGCGCAGGCGGCGGGTGTCGTACAGGATGCCCATATGCTCGTCGGCGTGGTCGCCGCGGCGGTCGATGCCGAACCAGCGATAGCCGGGCAGGCGCCGGACCAGATCGTCGCCCTGGCGTTGGTGCAGTTCCTGCGTGCCGACGACGGCGGGGCGGGTGCGGGCGATGGTGCGGGCGGCGAGATCGCGGCGGGCCTCCCAGCGATTGACGCCGTCGCTCTCCACGGGGACGCGGACGTTGAAGGTCATCACGCGGAGCGGCTGCGCGGCGGCGGGGGTGGCGACGGCCAGCAGCGCGAGGAGCAGCGCGCGCTTCACAGTTTTCGCACCAGCGTGACCGCGGCGGCGATCCAGGGCGGGTCGCTGACGACCTGCTGCCGCGCGCCGCTGCCCAGCGGCAGCAGGTGGAGCTTGCCGCCGTCGCGACCGATCAGCCGGGCGAAGAGGAAGCGCCCGGCGGGGCGGGGGACGAGCACGTCGCGGTTGAGTGCGCGGGCGAAGGCCTCGGGAGCCAGCCGGTCGCACCAGATTTCGTCGCCGCTGCGATAGTCGCCGACGCCGCCGGTGACGCGGACCGCGACCATCGTGCCCGCCGGGGTCGGCGCGGCGACGGTCGCGGGTTTCCGGGGCGCGGTGGCGCCGTCGGGGCCGAGCAGCGCGGCGACCGCGACATCCGGGCGATCGGGCAGGGTGACGAGATCGCTGGCCGTGACGCCGAGCGCGGCGGCGATGCGGTTGAGCCAGGCGACCGAGACGGTTCGCGTCCCGGTTTCCAGCCGGCCGATCGTCTGCGCGGTGGTCGGCGGCACGCACGCGCGCGCGACGTCGTCGAGCGTCATCCCCTTGGCGCGGCGGACTTCGCGAATGGCGGTGATCATAGGCCCCTCCCTAACCGATATGGTGAAAACACTTTCCTACAAACATGCCGCTGTGGCAAGCCTATTTCGAATCGAATGGAGGCGGGCATGCGGGAACTGGTGGAGCGGCGGTTCGAGGACGGGCGGGTGTGCGAGGGGGCGGCGGCGCGGGGCGGGCGGAGCGTGACGGTCAACCTGCGCGAGTCGCCGCTCGCGTGGCTTCATGCGCGGGGCCATGTCGATGCGCGGCAATATGAGGCGGGGGAGCGGCTGCGCGCGGACTTCGAAACCGCGTCGCTGGGGCCGCGGGTGACGATGCGCTGGGATGCGAGCCCGCGCGGCTGCGGAGGCGGCGAGACGCTTGACCCGACGCTGGCGCAGGTTGCGGCCAAGCGGCGGTTCGATGGGGGGCTGGCGACGGTCGGGCCGGGGCTGGGCGACGTGCTGTGGCTCGTGGTCTGCGCGGGTGAGGGGCTGGCGATGGCGGAGAAGGGGCTGGGCTGGCCGGCGCGGGCGGGCAAGCTGGTGCTGGGCCTGGCGCTCGACCGGCTGGCGGATCACTATGGGCTGGGGTGAGGCCGGGCGATGACGCGGGCATAGGTCCAGCCGATGCCGATAAGCGCGAGGCCGAGGCCGAGGAAGGAGAGGATGCGCAGCAGCCCGCCCAAGGCTGCGACGTCGATCAGGAAGACCTTGACGGTGACGGTGGTGAGCAGCGCGAGGGCGGCGAGGCGGGTGGTACGGTCGCCGGTGGCGAGGCCCCGCCACAGCCAGACGATGGCCAGCGCAAGGAGGGCGGCGGAATAGAGCCACGTCTCGCCGCTGCCGAGCGGGCCGGTCAGGATGCTGCCGTGGGTCGCCTGGCGGACGGCGGCGAGGGTCGCGACGAGGGTGAGGGCGAGTGCTGCCTTGCGCCACCGCACCGCCTCCGCCGCGAGCGCCAGCAGGGCGGGCAGCAGGACGGCGGTGTTGAGGACCGGAATGCTGCCGACCCGCTGCGCCAGGGTCAGCGGGCTGTGGACCAGCAGGTCGAACCACACCGCGCGGGCGATGGCGAGGGCGACGAGCGCGGCGCCGGTGCGTACGAGCCTGGTGAAGCGGACCAGCGCCACGCCGGCGGCGGCGAGGAGGAGCGTGATCGCGGCGCGCTCGTGGAAGCCCCAGTCGCGGAACCGCGCGTCGTCGGCGATGGCGAGGGGCTGCTTGGCGAGGCTGTAGAGGACGAGCGTCGCGACGATCGCCAGCGCTGCGGCGACACGCGGGCGGTGGGGCGCGTAGGTGCGGGGGAAGGCGAACAAGGCGGCGCCGACCAATGCGGGAATCGCGGCGGCGGTGGCGATATCGCCGAGCGGGGGGATGAGCGGGTAGGTCAGCGGCGTGCCGATGACGCTGAACCCGATCAGCATCGCCCATTCGCCGAGCGTGCGGAAAGCGAGCAGCGCGATTGCGGCCAGCGCTATGGTCGGCAGGCGCGCGAGATCGCGGTCGGGGATGCGGTTTCCCCACCAGCCGAGCGCCGCGAGGACGATGGCGACGGCGGTCGGCGCATGATCGAGGCCGACGATGGTGGCGAGGCCGGTCGCGGCGAGGACGGCGGCGAGCGCGGTCCCACCGACGAGGCCGGGATCGCGCTGGTCGATCAGGGCGCGGTGGCGCCAGGCGAGCGCACCGGCGGCGGAGGCGAGCAGGAGTTCGACGAGCGTCCATCCGGCCTTGGGAAGCAGGTCGGGCGCGATGGCGTGGCTGGCGAGCACGGGCGCGCCCAATCCCAGGATCGCGACCCAGGCCCAGGCGCGCGCGCGTCGCGACCAAGCGAGACCGCTGCCGCCGAACAGCGCGGTCGCGACGATGGCGGCGATCGGCGTGGCGGCGCGTTCGGGCGCGGAAAGGCCGGCGGCGATCAGGACGGCGACGAGCGCAGCGGCGACGATCGCCGCGGGGGCCAGCGTCGGATCGCGGCGGGCGAGGATGACCGCGGCGGCGGCGAGGATCAGGTGGAAACTCCACGCGATCGCATCGAAATCGAGCGCGGGCGCCAGCACGATCAGCTGGACCAGCCCGATGACGAGGGGGAGCATGCGGAGCCACGCGGCGGCGACGCCTGTGCGCGGCAGGGCAAGCGTGCCGGCGATGGCCAGCGCGACGACGAAGGCGGCGACCCCGGCGGTGTCGGCACCGGAGAGCAGGACGACGATCAGATTGGCCCAGGCGAATCCCGCACCGACCGCGGCGAATGCCAGCCACGCCCAGCCGCGCCAGGCGGCCAATGCGAACAGCGCGGCGATGAAGACCGCGAGATAGGCGAGCAGCGCCCCCAACTGCCCCGCGCCCACACCGGCGACGAGCGGCGCGGCGAATCCGCCGATCAGCGCCATGACCGCGGTCGGCGGCCCTTGCCGGAGCGACAGGGCGAGCGCCAGCGTAGTGACCAAGACGGTCAGGGCGAAGCCCGCGCCCGCCCCGACCAGGGCATATTGCGCGACGGCGATGTACAGCGTGCCATAGGCGCTGGCGATCCCCGCGCCGGTCAGCGCCTGGCCGACGCGCGCGTCGTCGCGCAGGCCGGGCAGGCGTCCGGCAAGCTCGCCGCCCGCGACCAGCAGGATCGAAAAGAGCGCGGCCAGCGCGACGCGGACGGCGGGGCCGAGCAGCCCGCTGTCGATCGAATAGCGGACGAGGAAAAAGCCGGCGACGACCAGCGCCGCGCCGCCGACCCAGATCGGCAGGCGTGCGCCGACGATCGATTCAAAGGTCGGGCGATCCGGGATTGGCAGAGCGGGATCGGGGAGCCATTCGGCCGGCGGCGGCCCGGCCGGCGGCGGCTCGGCCGGCGTTGGTTCGCTGAGCGGTGTCGGCGTTCGCACGAAGGCCGCGACGTCGGCGGCATATTCGGCGCGGAGTGGCGGCTGTTCGGGGGCGCGCGCCGGTTCGACGTGGGCGCGTTCGAGGCGGGCGCGCAGGTCGGCCACCTCCGCCTCCAGCCGCCGCAGTCGCTGCCAGCCGGCGGCGAGCGCGACGAGGACGGCGATGACGAGGAGGAGCGAAGCTTCCACGGGGGGGACAGTAGAGGGATCAGAGGTGGGCGTCACGCGGGAATGGGGTGGAAGCGCTCTCGATTTTCACCGACAGGTGAAAGCGGCGCAGGGATGTTGCCCGATCCGGATGGCTAGGGTCCAAACCCAATCAGGACGGGGTCGTGACGGAGCCGATTTTGGTTTAGGGCAAGAAGCGAGGAGCGGAGCGATGCTATTGCATCGTGACCGGCGAGCGACGCCGCCCTGGGGCAAAATCGGCCCGCGGCGGAGCCGTCGCTCAAAGGAAGGCGCTGGACGGCGTCGCTTGCTTGCAGGTAGCGTCGCTACCTGCTGCGCTGTGCTCCTTGCCAGCGCCTTCCTTTGAGCGATCACGATCCCCGTCCTGATTGGGTTTGGACCCTAGGGTCGGTTTCGATCAGCTTTGTTCAACCGTTCGTGCTGAGCGAAGTCGAAGCACCTTGCGGCGATCTGCCCTTCGACTTCGCTCAGGGCGAACGGTGGTGAACAAAGCTGATCGCTCCCGGCTCTGGAGTCGGATTCAACGGGGTTGATGCATAGCCGTGCTCCGGCGAAGGCCGGAGCGTTGGCGGGCGATAGGTCTTCGACTGCCAAGACTCCGGCCCGCGCCGGAGCACCGGTTGATTCAAACCAACAGTATTACACCTAAGCAGCCCCCGTCAGAGCCGCGGCCTGCCAGCTCCCCTTGCGGGAGAGGATTGGATTTGGTGCCGAAAGGGTTCAACGGGTGGCCGCACCTGTCTAGCACGTGAGAACCGTCGATGCGTATCGCCTTCACCAAATGCCACGGGAGCGGCAATGATTTCCCGCTGATCGACGCGCGCGAAATGGCGCTGTCGGATACGCAATGGGCGGCGGTCGCGCGAGTTCTGGCGGATCGGGACGGACCTGTCGGGGGCGATGGTATCCTGTTGCTGACGGCGGGGGATGGCGACGCGCAGTTCGGGATGCGGATGTTCAATTCGGACGGGAGCGAGGCGGAGACGTGCCTGAACGGCCTGCGCTGTACCGCGCGCGCTGGGTTCGAGGCGATGGGGCTGGAGGCGGCGCGGGTGCGGTTGAAGGTGTCGCGGGCCGAGGTCGCGCATGTCGCCGATATCCTGCCCGGGGTATATGGCGTGGAAACGCGGGCCGGACCGGCGTCGACCGACCCGCAGGCGGTCGGCATCCGGATCGACGGGCCGGCGATCGATGCGGTCATCCCCGGCCTGCCGAGCGCACGCGCGTTCACTGGCGTCGCGATGCCCAACCCGCATCTGGTGACGTTCGTCGAGCGGGTCGACGAAGCCGAACTGGTTGCGCTGGGCGAATGGTGCGAGGCGCGGCCGGAACTGCTGGTCGACCGGGCGAACGTGTCCTTCGTCGAGGTGCGCGGCGGCGACCTGTTCGTGCGAACGCATGAACGCGGCGTCGGGCTGACCGATGCGTGCGGGAGCGCGATGGCGGCGTCGACCTTTGCCGCCGGGCTGACCGGGCGGGTGGCGTTCGGAACCTGGACGACGGCGTTCAATCCGGGCGGCCGCGTGCGGGCGCGTGCCGAGGCGCCGGCGGACGGGGCAGTGGTCACGATCCAGGGGAATGCGACGTTCGAATGGGACGGCGTGATCGAGGTCGACCTGGCGGCGGAAACGGCGTCGTGGTTGGAGGTCGTGCGGCGGCGGGATGATGAGGTGGCGGCCTGGGCGCGGGTGGTGGCTGGGTAGATCCTCGCCGCCTGCGAAGCCTTTGCGGAAGACCCTGCTTATGGCCAACTACCCGTGTTCCCGCGCAGGCGGGAACCCAGGGTCAAGCAATACGACGGGTTGCGGTGTTTGTGGCCCTGGGCTCCCGCCTGCGCGGGAGCACTGAGGGGACTGTTGTGGATGTTTGCTTCGCACGGCGGTGTTGAGCGAGTTGTCCAAGCGCCGCCCTTTTCGGCCTGCCCCCTCCACCACCGCTGCGCGGCGGTCCCCCTCCCCGTGCGGGGGAGGATTTAAGAATAACCTATTTGGCACTTTCTGCTTGACATCGTCACGCTCATCTGGCACATAACAGGAACGCTGAAGAATTGCGGGTCGGGGCGGAGGGGCCTGTCGACGCGCAGGCGAACGGGCTGGCGCAGTTTAGGCTGCGGCCGGCCCGTTCGCGTTTTGGGGAATGGGGCATGACCGATACGATCCGGCGCAGCAACACGGGCACCCGTGAAACGCGCGACGCGGCAAGAAACCGATGCGGCGATCCTGAAGCAGCTTGATGCGCTCCGCCGTCGTATCCAGGCGGAGCAGGCGTGAGCGACCCCATCGATCCGCTCACCCAACTGATCGGCAGGACGCCGGAGGAACAGGCGTGGATCCTGTCCCGGATGACCATGCCGGAAAAGCGCGAACTGCGGGAGCGCTGGTTCGATGCCCATGCCCTCGGCGGCCAGAAATGGCCCGAACACGACTGGCGCATCTGGCTGATCCTGGCCGGGCGCGGCTTCGGCAAGACCCGCGCGGGATCGGAATGGCTGAGCGAGATGGCGCGGCGGATGCCCGACGGCAGGTTCGCGCTGGTCGGCGGGACGGCGGACGACGTGCGTCGCGTCATGATCGAAGGCGCCGCCGGGCTGCTCGCCGTCGGGCGGGACGACGAAGCGATCGTCTGGCGTCGCGATCGCGGCGAGATCGAATTCGCGTCCGGAGCCAAGGCTTTCGTCTATTCGGCCGGGGCGCCCGAGAGCCTGCGCGGGCCTGAGCATCATCTGGCGTGGTGCGATGAGCTTGCGAAGTGGCGGCACGGTGCGGCCAAGGTGGCGTGGGATAATCTGCAGATGGGCCTGAGGCTGGGGGAGCGGCCGCGGGTGCTGGTGACGACGACGCCACGGCCGGGCGGCCTGCTGCGCGCGATCGAGCGCGAGGCGGGGGCGTCGGGCAGCGTGATGCGGGGGCGGACGCGGGACAATCCCCATCTGCCGCAGAGCTTCGTCGCGGCGATGCTGGGCGAATATGGCGGCACGCGGCTGGGACGGCAGGAGCTGGACGGCGAACTGATCGACGATGTGCCAGGCGCGCTGTGGACGCGGGCGCGGCTGGAAACTTGCCGGGTGAAGCGGCGGCGGTCGCGCATCGTCCGCGTGGTCGTGGGGGTCGATCCGCCGGCGGGGGCGGACGGCGATGCGTGCGGGATCGTCGCGGTGGCGCTGGGCGCCGACGACATCGGCTATGTCCTGGAGGATGCGAGCGTGGCGGGTGCCACGCCCGAAGGCTGGGCGCGGGCGGTCGCAGCGTGCGTGGCGCGGCACAAGGCCGACCGGGTGGTGGCGGAGAAGAACCAGGGCGGCGACATGGTGAAGAGCGTGCTGCTCGCCGCCGACGCGCGGCTGCCGCTGAAACTGGTCCACGCCAGCCGCGGCAAGGTGGCGCGGGCGGAGCCGGTGACCGCGCACGACCGCGACCTGACGATCGACGGCAGCGTCTATCGCGCCGCGCCGGGCATGACGCCGTCCGCGATCCGGCGGCGCGATCCGATGGAGGCCGACACGATGGATGTGGCGGGCGCGCTGTCGAGTGCGGCGATCCGCGAGGCGGACCTGATCGGCGGGCGGTGGGACGGCGCGCGGGTCGCAATCTTCGCGGTCGACTGGACGGCGCCGGACAACCGCATCGCGCTCGGGACGGGAACGCTGGGCGCGATCGAAACGGCGGACGGCGCCTTTACCGCGGAGTTGCGCGGCAGCGGTGCGGCGTTCGATGCGCCGGCGTGCGAGACGACCTCGCCCGAATGCCGCGCCGAACTGGGCGACCGGCGGTGTCGGGTATCGATGGCGGGGCGAAGGACGATCGCGCGTGTGACCGCGGTCGACGACGATGTACTGACGCTCGATCACGCCCCGCCTGTTGCCGGGGCGTGGGACGGCGGGCGGTTGCGCTGGCTCGACGGCGCGAACGCCGGGATCGAGGAGGTCGTCGCGAACGTCGAACAGGCGCGCGTGCGGCTGAGCGGAACGCCGCGCTTCGAAGTGGCGGTCGGCGATCGCTGCGTGGTGATCGAGGGGTGCGACAAGAGCCTCGCGACCTGTGCCGAGCGGTTCGGCAACGCAGCGAACTTTCGGGGCGAACCGTTCCTGCCGGGGATCGACCTGCTGACCCGGTATCCGCCGGCATGACCGGGGCGGAGATTGCGGTGCGGGCGCGCGGAGCGGTGGGGACGCCGTTCCGGCTGCACGGACGCGGGCCGGACGGGCTCGACTGCGTCGGGCTGGTCGGGCTGGCGTACGGGGTGGCGGTGCCGACCGGATATCGGTTGCGGAGCGGGTCGGCTTCGCTGGTCGCGGCGGTGGCCGCCGCGGCGGGGTTGCGGGCTGTCGCGGACGGGGCGGTCGGCGACCTGATCGTGATGGCGAGCGCGCCGGGGCAGCTGCACCTGGCGATCGATGTGGGGGACGGCTTCGTCCACGCCGACGCTGGCCTGCGTCGCGTGGTCGAGCGGCCGGGCGCGCCGCCGTGGCCGGTGCTCGCGCGGTGGCGGCGGGAGGAGGGCACATGGCGACGATAATCTTGACGGCGGCCGGGACCGCGGTCGGCGGGCCGATCGGCGGAGCGGTGGGGGCGATCGTCGGGCAGGCGATCGACCAACGGCTGTTTCGGGAGAAGGGCCGCGACGGTCCCCGGCTGACCGACCTGGCGGTGCAGACATCGTCCTACGGCACGCCGATCCCGCAGCTGTTCGGGACGATGCGCGTGGCGGGGACGGTGATCTGGTCGACCGACCTGATCGAGCATGCGGCGCAGGACGGCGGCGGCAAGGGGCGGAGCGGGGGCACGCGCTACAGCTCCTCCGCGTCGTTCGCGGTGCTGCTGTCGGCGCGGGCGATCCGGTCGGTCGGGCGGATCTGGGCCGATGGGCGGCTGCTGCGCGGGGCGGCGGGTGACCTGAAGGTGCCGGTGCGGATGCGACTGTACCTGGGCGATGAGGACCAGGCGGTCGATCCGCTGATCGCTTCTGCCATCGGCCTCGACCGGGCGCCTGCGTGCCGGGGACAGGCCTATGCGGTGTTCGAGGACCTGGGGCTGGGCGACTTCGGCAACCGTATCCCCTCGCTCACCTTTGAGGTGACGGCGGACGCGGACGACGTCGATTGCGCGGAGGTCGTGCGGGCGATGTCGGGCCAGCGCGCGACCGGCGAGAGCGGGACGCGGCTGGCGGGTTATTCGGGCTATGGTGAGAGCGTGCGCGGGCCGCTGGCGGCGTTGCTTCAGGTCGGTGGAGCATGGCTGCGCGAGGGGGCGGACGGGCTGACCGTGCGCGCGGGGGCGGGGGCGTCGGTGGCGATCGCCGACGTCGGCGCCGGCCGGGGCGGACGGGGCGTGCGCGCGGTGGCGGCAGCCGATACCGCGCCGCGGGCGGTGACGCTGCAGCACCACGATCCGGCGCGCGACTATCAGGTCGGACTGCAGCGGGTGCGCCGGGCAGGCAGCGGTGCGCGGGAACTGGCGATCGAGTTGCCGGCGGCGGTGGATGCGGGCACCGCCAAGGGCCTGGCCGCCGCAGCGCTCGCCCGTATCGATGCCGAGCGCGAGCGCCGGACGGTCGCGCTCGACTGGCGTGCGCTGGGGCTGGTGCCGGGGGATCGGGTGACGATCATCGGCGAACCCGGCTTGTGGCGGGTCGTCGAGATGGCGGTCGAACATATGGTCGTGACGGTGGAACTGGTGCGTGTGCGGCGCGCGCCCGTGGCGGTTCCGGCGACGTCCGGCGCGGTGCTGGCGGCGTCCGATGCGATCGTCGGGGCGACCGTGCTGGAGGTGGTCGAGATGCTGCCGGCGGACGGGACGATCCTGACAGCGCCACGGTTGACCGTGGCCGCGGCGGGGCGTGGGCCGGGATGGCGGCAGGCGGCGTTGCAGATCAGCCTGGACGGAGGTGTGACCTGGGAAGCACGCGGCACGACGGCCGGGCCGGCGGTACTCGGGCGGGTCGTCGGAATCGCTGGCGGGCCGGGGTCTGCGACATTGGTCGACCGGCGGACGGTGATCGAGGTCGACCTGCTCCACGACGCGATGCTGCTGGCGGAGGCCGACGCCGCCGCGCTGGATGCGGATGCGAACCTGGCGATGGTCGGCGCGGAGATCATCCAGTTCGGATCGGCCGAGCGGATCGGCCCAAGGCGCTGGCGGCTGCGCGACCTGTGGCGCGGACGACTGGGCACCGAATGGGCGATCGACAGCGGCGGTGTGGGACAGCGTTTCGTCCTGCTCGACGCCGCGACATCGACGCGGATCGACTTACCCTCCGGTGTGATCGGGCGCGAGGTGCGCGTGATGGCGAGTGGCGTCGGCGATGGCGATACGCCCGCGATCGCAAGCATCGTCGTCGATGGTGCTTCGGTCGCGCCGCCGACGCCCGTTCATCTGACCGTTCGCCGTGCGGCCGATGGCAGCCGTCAGGCGTCGTGGGTGCGACGCAGCCGGGCCGGATGGGTGTGGGGCGAAGGCATCGATACGCCGCTGGCCGAGGAACGCGAAACCTATGCCGTCGCCTTCGAGGGAAGCGGGGCGGGTGAGGCGCTGACGACGGAAACCGGGATCGTCATTCCGACCGGCGCGACGGCTGTGTCGGTGCGCCAGGCGGGAACGACCGCGCGGTCACGACCCGTACGGCTGGCCTTGTGACGAAGGAAAGGGAGCGAGGATGAACGAGACCACACCGCGGCTGGGCATGCCGTTGCTGGCGCCGGGGCAGGCGCAGAAGGACCTGACGCACAACGAGGCGCTGGCGCTAATCGACCTGATGACCCAGCCCACGGTCGTCGCGATCGGTCGATCCGATCCGCCGGGCGCGCCGTCGCTCGGCGATTGTTGGGTCGTCGGCGCGGCTGCTACCGGCGCGTGGGCGGGACGAGAGAATGCGATCGCCGGGTGGACCGCGGGGGGCTGGCGGTTCTGTGCGCCGCGCGATGGCTTCGTGGTCCATGTCGCGGCGACCGGACAGCGTGCCATGTTTTTATCCGGAGCATGGCGGAACGACCTTGCGCCGGCGGCCATCACCGACCCGTCCGGAGGCAATGTCATTGATGTACAAGCGAGAACTGCGATCGACCAGCTGCTCGCCGCGCTTCGTGGGCTGCACTTGATCCCGCAATAAATGTGACGTTTAAGCAACATTCCCCGGTTTTTGTCGACTTGCACCGCAACCATCGCCGGTTTAGTGAGTTTGCGCTGTCCGTAGTGACAACCAAGAAAGGGGAACTTATGCGGAAGCTTGCCGTCATGATGGCGCTTGCATCTACCGCGCTGGCCACTCCCGCCTTCGCCCGCGATGATTCGTGGTACGTTGGCGTCGAGGGCGGTGCGATGATCGTCGAAGACATCGACTTCGACATCCGAACCGCAGCTGGCGTAACCACCGCCAACGCCGCGACCGTCGATCACAAATATGGCTGGGACGTCGATGGCGTCATCGGTTACGACTTCGGCATGTTCCGTGCTGAAGCCGAGGTCGGCTATCGTCAGGCGAACGTCGATGGCTATCGTTCGAGCGTGACCACGCCGGTCTATGGCACCACCGGTGCTCTGGGCAGCATCGGCGCTAACAATTTCGACTATGCTGGTGGCCGTACGTCGGCGCTGAGCTTCATGGTCAACGGCCTGCTCGACTTCGGTGACGATGACGGCGTGCAGGGCTTCGTTGGCGGTGGTGTCGGTGTCGCTCGTGTGAAGGCGGATAACTATTCGCTGAACCGCCGCGGTGCGTTCCTCGACGATTCCGACACGGTCTTCGCATGGCAGGCTCTGGCCGGCGTGCGTGCACCGCTCGGCGATCACCTGGACGCGACGCTGAAGTATCGCTTCTTCAACGCCGACGACGTTCGTCTGGTCGACGTGACCGGCCGTACGTTCGACGGTCGTTACCGTTCGCACAGCCTGATGGGTGGCCTGACCTACAACTTCGGTGGTGCGGAACCGGCTCCGCCGCCCCCGCCGCCGCCGCCGCCCCCGCCGCCGCCGCCTCCTCCGCCCCCGCCGCCGCCGCCGCCTCCGGCAGTGACGTGCACGCCTGGGCCGTACATCGTGTTCTTCGAGTGGGATCGCTCGGACATCACGCCGGAAGCGTCGGGCATTCTGGACAACGCCGTGTCGGCGTACCAGAACTGCGGTAACGCGCAGGTCATGCTGGCTGGCCACGCCGACCGTTCGGGTTCGGCGAGCTACAACGTCGGCCTGTCGCAGCGTCGCGCGGACTCGGTCCGTTCGTACCTGACCGGCCGCGGTATCAGCGACGGTGTGATCTCGTCGGAAGCGTTCGGCGAAAGCCGTCCGCGCGTCGAGACTGCCGATGGCGTCCGCGAGCTCCAGAACCGCCGCGTGGAAATCACCTACGGGCCTGGCTCGGGGATGTAATCCACTGGCCCGGTTCTCGGGTTAAGACAGAAGGGGAGGTCGGAGCGATCCGGCCTCCCTTTTTGTTTGTCGATCGGTGCAGTGGCGCTGAGAGATCGGTCGGTCTTGCCGCTGATCCTCTGGCTGTTAGGTTCTGGTCATGACAGCCGGTTTTGCTTCGATTGTCGCAGCTTTCCTGTCGAGCGGTGTGCCGGGCGCGAGTTCGTGCGACACGACAGGTCACGAACAATCCTCGTTCTCAAGGCTCCGCCGGACAGCGATCGTGTCGTGCGATTACGACGAGCGGCAGCTTTTCCGGCGTTTCGTGTCCCTGCTCGCACTTCCTGAAAAGGCCTTGAGCATCGATGCCGTCGAGCAACGTCTTTCCATCCCGCGACTTGCCGCGTCCTACGATGATCCTCGCTCAGCGCGCTACACCGCATCCATGAACGGCACCGATGGGGGATGGCAGGCCACGATTACCTTCACGGAGCAATTCTTTCCGCTGGATGCGTGGCGTCGACCGCGCTTCCGGGCGGGTTTGCGCCCGAGGTTGATCGACCCGAAGACCCGTGGCGAAATCACGGTCGATCTGACGATGATGCCGACGAAGCCGTTGAACAGCCCCTGCTCGCTGGCAATGGACGCTGTTGTCGGCGCTGGCCGCCGCTACGGCTGGCGTTCCGAAACGGTCATCGTCGTTCCGACGCATGGCATGTCGAGCCCGCGCACGATCCTGCGTCGCGGACGGTCAAACGTGTCGATCGATGTCGGCCAACGCGACTGCGTGACCGGGCTCGTGTTGGGACGCGTAGCGGATGGCGGCGCAAATTGACGTGACACCCCGGACGGTTCCGTACGCCGTCTCGTCAGCCCACGGATCAGGCGTCGGCGGTCAGCGCTGCCTCCAGCCACGCCGGTCGCAGCGCGTCGCCAAGCGTGTCCACGCGGCGGAGTTCGACCATCAGCGACAGATCCGGATACCGTGCGCGGATGCGGTCGCCGCCGTCGCCGAGCGGCGCGACGACCAGTCGCCGGTTGACCTTCGAACGATGATGCATGCGGGCGGTGTTCTCCTGTCCAACGTAGCAGCCCTTGGTGAAGCTGACGCCGTTCAGTTCGCGCGCGTTGCATTCGAGCCAGAGCGTCGCATCCTGACCAAGTTCCTCGGCCCCCTCAGTCACGCCCAGCGACAGCCGGTGGGCACGCCATGCCGATGACGCGTCGCCATCGGTTGCGGCGTCCAGCCAGCGTCGGCCGAGGTCGGGAAGGCGGGGGTCAACGATGCCGGTGTCGTCGGTACGGCACCAATGGACCGCCAGATCGGTCGCCGTCACTTCGATCGCGCGGCGGAGGCGGTAGAGCGTCAGGCGGCGGGCGAGGGCGTCGGCCTGACCGGCTTCGCAATCGACGAGGATGCTGTCGTCGCCGCCGTCCCACAGGAGGAAATCGAACAGCGCCTTGCCCTGCGGCGTCAGCAGACCGGCCCATTGCGGGGTCATCGGCGTGACGCTCGCCAGATCCTGCGTGACCAGGCCTTGCAGGAAGGCGCGGGGATCGTCGCCGGCGATGCGCAGCACGCGGCGGTCGGCAAGGGTGGTGTCGGCCATAAGAGCTAGGTAAGCCGCCCGCGACCATTTCCAAGCGGGAACACCAGATGCTCGATCGCCTCACCATCCGCCGGCCCGACGACTGGCATGTCCATCTGCGTGACGGGGCGATGCTCAAGGCCGTGGCGCCGCCGACGGCGCGTCAGTTCGGACGCGCCATCGTGATGCCGAACCTGTCACCGCCGGTGACCGATGTCGCCGCGGCCGAGGCCTATCGTGCGCGCATCCTGGCGGCGCTGCCGGCGGGGGTGAACTTCGTTCCGCTGATGACCTGCTATCTGACCGATGCGACCGACCCGGCGGAGGTGCGCCGCGGCTTCGAGAGCGGGGTATTCACCGCCTGCAAGCTCTACCCTGCGCACGCCACGACCAATTCGGCGCATGGCGTCACCAGCATCGCGCATATCGCGCCCGTGCTGGAGGCGATGCAGGCGATCGGCATGCCGCTGCTCGTCCACGGCGAAGTGACCGATCCGGCGGTCGATATCTTCGACCGCGAGGCGGTGTTCATCGACCGGGTACTAACGCCGATGCTGGCGGATTTTCCAGCGCTGAAGGTGGTGATGGAGCATATCACGACGGCCGAGGCGGCGGCGTTTGCACTCGACAATCCAGGCGGGCGGATCGGCGCTACGGTCACGCCGCAGCATCTGGTCATCAATCGCAATGCGATCTTCGCTGGAGGCCTGCGCCCGCACGCCTATTGCCTGCCGGTCGCCAAGCGCGAGGCCCACCGGGTCGCCGTGCGCGCGGCGGTGACGGGCGGGGCGCGCAACATCTTCCTGGGCACCGATACCGCGCCGCACATGGTCGAGGCGAAGCTGTCAGCGTGCGGATGCGCGGGCATCTTCAGTGCGCTGACCGCACTGGAACTCTATGCCGAGGTGTTCGACCAGGACGATGCGCTCGACCGGTTCGAGGGGTTCGCGAGCGAGAACGGCGCACGCTTCTACGGCTTGCCGCTGAACGAAGGTACGGTGACGCTGGAGCGTGCGCCGCTCGACGTGCCCGAGCAGTTCGGGGCGGGGGAGAGCCATGTCGTACCGTTCCGCGCGGGCGAGACGTTGGCGTGGCGGATGGTCGACTGACCACCCGCCGGACGACGGGTCAGCCCGCAGCCAGCCGCTTGGCCACTGCCTCCAGCTGATCGGTGGCGGCGGACCAGCCGGACTCGAAGCCCATCGCCTTGTGCTTTTCGGCGGCTTCTGCGGTCCAGTGGCGGGCGATGGCGCTGTAGCGGGTCTTTGCCGGATCGTTCGGGTCGGGATCGAAGCGGTCGATCCGTACCATGAACGGGCCGGCGGGGTGCCAGCCGTGGGTGAAGGCGTCGGTCGAGACGATCAGGCGCCCAGGGACGGCGTTGAGGATGACGCCCTCGATCGCGTTTCGTTCGCCGGCCGGGCCATGCATGACCATCGCGGATCGGCCACCGGGGCGCAGGTCCTGTTCGACGATCTCCGCGCGCCAGGGCTGCGGGCAGAACCATTCGGCGCCGTGCTCGGTCCAGGCGCGCCAGACGATATCGACCGGCGCGTCGATGACACGGTCGATGCGCAGTTCACGTGGGTCGGTCATGACGGCTCTCTCCGGCGGGCGGCATCGATCGCGGCGACGTCGATCCTGTGCATGGTCATCATCGCTTCGAACGCGCGGGAGGCCTCCGCACCGCCGGCCTGAAGCGCGTCGAGCAGCGTACGCGGCGTGATCTGCCACGAGAAGCCCCAGCGATCCTTGCACCAGCCGCACGCGCTTTCCTGACCGCCGTTGCCGACGATCGCATCCCAATAAAGGTCGGTTTCAGCCTGATCCTTGGTCACCACCATAAAGCTGACCGCTTCGTTCGGCGTGAAGTTCGGGCCACCGTTGAGGCCGGAAAAGGCGCGGCCGAGGACGGTGAAGTCGACGGTGATCTCCGCGCCGGCATGGCCGCCGGGGAAGTCGGTGGGCGCATCCGCCGCCGGGCCGACGTGGCTGTCGGGGAAGGTCGCCGCATAGAATTCGGCGGCCTTGCGCGCTTCGCCATGGTCGAACCATAGCACGGTCGTCAGCTTCTGCACCGTCATGCCTCCACGCGCTTGCCGACCAGGCCGATCTGGTTGCCGTGCGGATCGGTGATGCTGGCGGTATAGTCGCCGCCAGGAACCTCGTTGGGGCCGTGCAGCACCGCCCCGCCGCGATCCTTTACGGTCGCGACGGCGGCGTCGATGTCGGCGATGCGAACATACCAGTTCCAGCGAGCGGGAGCGCTGGTCAGGGTGCTCGACATGATCGCGCCGGGCCCGGTCGGTTGGCCGTCCGGACAGTCCGCGCCGGCCGCGCTGTCGCCGATGAATCCATAGTCGCCCGCCGGTCCCATCGGCATCGCGCCGGCCTTTTCCCAACCGAACAGTGCGCCGTAGAAGGCGAAGGCCGCGTCGGGATCGGGTGTGGCGAGTTCGATCCACACGGCATGGCCCAGCGACGCGTCGCCATCGCCCTGCGAGAAGGCATGGCTATCCTCGGCACTGTCGCCTTTCATCACGACGAAGACGACGCCTTGTGGATCGGTCGCGATCGCAAAGCGGCCGACATGGGGAATGTCCATCGGGCCGAAGGTGATCGTGCCGCCCAGATCGACGATCTTCGCGGCGAAGCCATCGACGTCGTCCACCCCGAAATAGGTCGTCCAGCCGCTCGATGCCGGAGCGCCGGGGGGCGGGGTCATCAGGCCGGCGACGCCGGTGCCGCTGGCCGTACTGGCAATGCGGTAGCCGCAATGCTCGGTCATCGGCGAGGGGGCGATGTTCCAGCCGGCGACCGCGGTGTAGAAATCCTGAGCGGCGGCAGCGTCGGGCGTGTTGAGCTCGAACCAGATCGGGGTCCCGTTGGCGTTGGCCATGGTGTCTCTCCTGTTCAGGCGTCGACGATCACAGCGAAGCCGCCGAAGATCATGCGCTTGCCGTCGAACGGCGGGGTCTGATCCTGCATCCGCGGATCGGCCATGATCGCGTTCCAGCCGGCGTCGCGCGTGGCGCGGTCGGGCCATTCGACGAAGCCGAAGGCGGGGGGCTCACCTTTCTCGGCACAGACCGCGCGATAGAAGTCGGTGCGCTCGCCGGTCGGGACATCGTCGGCGACCGCATCCAGCACGCGCAGCGCGCCGAATTCGAGAAAGATCGGGGCAAGCGACGATGCGAAGTCGCGGTACGTTTCCCGCGCATCGGCTTTGAGCGGCAGTACGACGCCGTCGATGAAGCCTGCGTTACGACCGGAGCCGGAGCCGGCGTCGCTGACGCTATCGAACCCGCCCATGATCATGCGGCCGCCATCGAACGGCATGTCCTGCATCATTTCGGCAAGGCGCGGGTCGGCCATCATCCTGGCATTCGCCGCATCGCGCGTCGCCTTGTCGGGATATTCGAACCACGAGAAGACGACCGCTTCGCCCTCCTCGGCCGCGACCGCCATCCATAGGTCGTTGCGCTGGCCCCGCGGCACATCCTCGCCCCAGGCCTCGACCATCCGCGCGGCCCCGAAGTCCTTGAACATCGGAACGGCGGCGCGGGCATGGTCAAGATAGCGGTCGCGGTTCGCGGTCGGCACCGGCGTCAGGAACCCTTCGATATAGGTCATGCCGTCTCTCCTTGCTGAGCCTTTTGTTTTTCGAGCCATGCGATCACGGCGGGCGGCGGGGTGCCGGTGAAGCCCGCCATCTGGGCGTCCAGCGCGCGCCGGAACGCCGGCCGCGCGGTGCCGCGGGCGACATAGGCGACCAGCGTCGGATAGGCGTCCAGCACCGGCTCCCCCTCCAGGATACGCAGGACCGCGATCATCAGCAGATCGCCGGCCGTGAAGACGTCGCCGTCCAGCCACGTCTTGTCGCCCAGCCGGTCGGACAATTCGCCGAAGCGCGCATCGATGCGGTGCAGGATGGAGGGCAGGCGCGGCTTCGACCACGGCTTGTCGGCTTCGAACAACGTCGCGATGGCATGGTCCATCACCGGCGGCTCGACGGTGTTGAGCGCGGCGTACATCCATTCGATCGCGCGGGCACGGCCGTTCGGGTCGGGCGGAAACAGGCCGTCGTGCGTGTCGGCGATATGCTGGACGATCGCGCCGGATTCGAACAGCGTCAGATCACCGACTTGGTAGGTCGGCACCTGACCGAACGGCTGGCGTCCGCGATGGGGTGGAGCCTTCTGCTCGCCCTGCGCCAGATAGACGACGTCATAGGCCTGGCCGACTTCTTCGAGTGCCCAGCGGACCCGCAGGTCGCGAACCTGGCCTTTCGCGAAATCGGGCACCCAGTCGAACGCGGTGATCGTCGGTCGCATCGCGGCTTACCCCTCGTCGGAAAACTGCGCCTCTGCCGCCGTCATGTCCATCATGAACGGGCCCCAGCCATGGCCGTCGAGATCCTCGAACGCGCGGCTGTACATGAAGCCTTCGTCCTCGGGATCGTGCAGCTCGCGCCCGCCCGCCGCCAGCGCCGCCTGGGTGATCGCGTCCACCTCTTCGCGCGCGTCGAAATTGAGCGCCAGCAGCACGCCGCTGGTCGTCTTGGCGTCGATGATCGGCTTGGTCGTGAAGGTCGCGTAGAAATCGCGCTCCAGCAGCATGACGTTGATCGTGTCCGACCACACCATCGCCGACGCCCGGTCGTTCGAGAACATCTCGTTCTTCGTAAAGCCGATCGCTTCGTAGAAGGTCGCTGCCGCGGCGGCGTTCGCCACCGGCAGGTTCACGAAAATCATCTTCGGCACAGACCCTCTCCCTTGATCGCGACTCGTTGCAGGCATATCTGAACCGCGTGGTTAGAAAAGACAACTGTGTCGTTAGATAAAGTAACTAACATGCGACAGGACGCCGCGAAGCGCCGATATGACGATGCCTGTGCCGCGACCCACGGCATGGACATCATCGGCGAGCGCTGGGCATTGCCGATCATGCGCGAGCTGATGCTGGGGCCGCGGCGGTTCGGGGAGTTGCGCAAGAGCCTGCCGGCGATCAGCGCGAATGTGCTGACCCAGCGGCTCGGCGATCTGGAGGCGGCGGGCATCGTCCGGCGCGAGAAACTGCCGCCGCCCGCCAGCGTGCAGGTCTATGGCCTGACCGAATGGGGACAGCAGGCGGGGCCGGTATTCCAGGCGCTGGGCCGCTGGGCGGCGCGATCGCCGCTGCACGACCCGACGAAGCCGTTCAGCCCGGTGTCGCTGATGCTGTCGCTTCGCACGATGATCGACACTGCCGCCGCGGGCGATCTCGTCGCACGGCTGGGCTTTCGCTATGGCGACGAGACGTTCCACTGGACGATCGATCACGGCGCCGTGACGCTGGGCCGCGGCCTGCCGAGCGACCCGCACATTGTCTTCGGTGGCCAGACGGGCGGCGTCGCCGCGCTGGTCTATGCCGGTGTGCCGCTGACGGCACTGGAGGCGGACGGACTGATCACCGTCGAGGGCGACCGTGCGCTCGCCGAGCGGCTCGGACAATTTTTTCCGATGCCCGAGAAGGCCAGGATCACTTGAACGCGTTCTAGCGCTTCCTGTAGGGCTTGCCTCGAAAGGCTTCCGATGACCGACATTCCCAATACCCAGCCCGACAGCCGCGACACGACCATTCTGGAGGCGCCCGACAAGGAAGTGTCGGTCCGCGAGATGTTCGGCATCGATATCGACATGAAGGTGCCGGCGTTCAGCGAGGCGGACGAGCGCGTGCCCGATCTCGACCCGGCCTATGTCTTCGACGCTGACACGACGCTCGCGATCCTCGCCGGCTTCGCGCACAACCGCCGCGTGATGGTGCAGGGCTATCACGGCACCGGCAAGTCGACCCACATCGAACAGGTCGCCGCGCGCCTGAACTGGCCGTGCATCCGCATCAACCTGGACGCGCACATCAGCCGCATCGACCTGATCGGCCGCGACGCGATCGTGCTGAAGGACGGCCAGCAGGTCACCGAATTCCGCGAAGGGCTGCTGCCTTGGGCGCTGCAGACCCCGACCGCGCTGGTGTTCGACGAATATGACGCCGGGCGGCCGGACGTGATGTTCGTCATTCAGCGCGTGCTGGAGACGGAGGGCAAGCTGACCTTGCTCGACCAGAACCGCGTCATCCGCCCCAACCCCTGGTTCCGCTTGTTCGCAACCGCCAACACGGTCGGCCTGGGCGATACCAGCGGGCTCTACCACGGCACCCAGCAGATCAATCAGGGTCAGATGGACCGCTGGAACATCGTCGTCGGCCTGAACTATCTGCCTGCCCAGACCGAAGCGCAGATCGTGCTCGCCAAGTCGGGCGAGTATGACAAGCCCGGCGGCAAGGAACAGGTCGACAACATGGTCCGCGTCGCCGACCTGACCCGCAAGGGCTTCATCAACGGCGACATCTCGACCGTCATGAGCCCGCGCACCGTCATCACCTGGGCGCAGAACACGCTGATCTTCGGCGACGTCGGCTTCGCCTTCCGCCTGTCGTTCCTCAACAAGTGCGACGAGGCGGAGAAGTCGTTGGTCGCGGAATATTACCAGCGCGTGTTCGGCAAGGACCTGCCCGAGAGCGTGGCGGCGAAGGCCTGACGGCTTGGCGACCGAAACTCCTCTCGACCGGTTCAAGTCCGTCCTCGCCGGCACGTCGCGCGCGCTGGCCGAGCGGCAGGACGTGGAGCTGGCCTTCACCGCCGACGCACCGACGCAGGCCGGGCGGCATCTGAAGGTGCCGATGCCGGCGCGGACGTTGCCGGCCGAGCAGGTGGCGGAGGCGCGGGGCTTTGCCGACAGCTTCTCGCTGCGGCTGAAGCATCACGACACCACGCTCCACCAGCGCGGGGCGCCGCATGAGGCGGTGGCGCGGGCGGTGTTCGATGCGGTGGAGACCGCGCGGGTCGAGGCGGTCGGGTCGAAGGGCTATGCCGGCATCGCCGCGAACCTCGACCGCGCGCTTGCCATGCGGATGAAGTCCGACCCGATCGCGCGGGCGCGCAATGCGGACGAGGTGCCGTTGTCGAGCGCGGTCGCACTGATGGTGCGCGAGCGGCTGACCGGACGCGAGGCGCCGGCGTCCGCCGCGGCGGGCTTGGCGATGGTACGCGAGGATATCGAGGCGAGGGCGGGCGCCGATCTCGACGCGCTGGCCTTTGCGATCGACGACCAGCAGGCCTTCGCGCGGCTGGTCGGCAAGCTGCTCGAAGACCTCGATCTGGTCGAGGGCGAAGTCCTGCCGCAGGAGGATGACGAGAGCGGCGACGACGACGAAGGCAGCGAGGACGAGCGCCCCGACGAAGGCGACGACAACGAGGACGGCGGCGACCAGGGCGAGGGCCAGGTCGAGGCGCGCGGCGAGCAGCGCGAGTCCGACACCGACGATGGCGAAGGCAGCGAGCAGGGCGAGGACAGCTTCGACGACGTCGATGGCGAACCCGGCGACGAGGGCGACGACGGCATGCAGCCGGTCCGCCCGAACCGCCCGTTCAGCGACCTGTCGCCGCAGTTCGACTACAAGCCCTTCACCCGCAAATTCGACGAAGAGATCGCAGCGACCGACCTGTGCGACGCCGAGGAACTCGACCGGCTGCGGGCATATCTCGACCAGCAGCTCGTCCACTTGCAGGGTGTCGTCACCAAGCTCGCCAACCGGTTGCAGCGCAAGCTGATGGCGCAGCAGTCGCGGTCGTGGGACTTCGATCAGGAAGAAGGCATCCTGGACGCTGCACGGCTGGCGCGGATTATCGTCAATCCGATGCTGTCGCTGAGCTACAAGCGCGAGCGCGATACCGAGTTCAAGGACACGATCGTCACGATCCTGATCGACAATTCGGGGTCGATGCGCGGACGGCCGATCAGCATCGCCGCGATCAGCGCGGACATATTGGCGCGCACGCTGGAGCGCGTCGGCGTGAAGGTCGAGATCCTCGGCTTCACCACCCGCGCGTGGAAGGGCGGACAGGCGCGCGAGGCATGGCTGGCCGCAGGGCGCCCGCCGCAGCCGGGGCGGCTGAACGACATTCGCCACATCATCTACAAACAGGCCGACGAGCCGTGGCGGCGGGCGAAGCGCGCGCTGGGCCTGATGATGCGCGAAGGGTTGCTGAAGGAGAACATCGACGGCGAGGCGCTGCTGTGGGCGCACGGCCGTCTGATCGCCCGGCCCGAGGATCGCCGCATTCTGATGGTCATTTCGGACGGTGCGCCGGTCGACGATTCTACCTTGAGCGTGAATTCTGGGGCGTATCTGGAGCGGCATCTGCGGCAGGTCATCGGCTGGATCGAAAGCCGGTCGCCGGTCGAGCTGGTCGCGATCGGCATCGGGCATGACGTGACGCGCTATTACAGCCGTGCGGTGACGATCATGGACGTCGAGCAATTGGCTGGCACGATGATCGAGCAGCTGGCCGGGCTGTTCGATGATGCAGTGTGATGGTTTTTACCGTTCGCCCTGAGCCTGTCGAAGGGCGTGGTGCCGCAAGCGGCTCGCTCGCGTATGGCTGCCCTTCGACAGGCTCAGGGCGAACGGGGGCGGGGGGCGTGTGGCCTGTCGGCGCTTTGATGCATGATTGACCGACCCGCAGGCGGCTTCGTCGGGCCGGTGAAGCGGTCGGTGACGATCGCCGGACACCAGACGTCGATCAGCCTGGAACCGGTGTTCTGGACCGCGCTGGAGCAGGCGGCTGTTGAGGCGGCGCTACCGCTCAACGCGCTCATCGCGCAGATCGATGTGCTGCGGATTGCCGCGGACGAGCCGCCGAATTTGGCGAGTGCGCTCAGGACGTGGTTGTTCGACCGAGCGATGCGGTAAACTTCCCGTCATGCCGGACCTGATCCGGCATCCAGAGCGGCGGGCCACGTCGCTCGTGGCCCTGGATCCCGGGTCGAGCCCGGGATGACGTGTATGGAGAGGCTGTCCAGCCACCCGTGCTCTCGCGCAGGCGGGAGCCTAGAGCCACCAGCGAGGTCCGCTGTAACCCTGGGCTCCCGCCTGCGCGGGAGCACTACTGATGCTTATCAATCCCGTTCGTGCTGAGCGAAGTCGAAGCACCGTCCTTCGTGCCGCGAGCGATGCGCGGGCGTATCGCAGAACGGTGCTTCGACTTCGCTCTGCACGAACGGGGGAGGGGCGGCCCCTTACCGCCCCAGCAAAACCCGCGCCTGGCTCGCGATCTGTGCCAGCATCGCCGCGTTCGGCGTCGCTGCCGCGCGCGCCCGCCGGACGAGGTCCGCGAATTGGGTCACCCGCGCGGCATTGTCGACCAGCCACGCATCGACCGCCTTTTCCGGATCCTGACCCGCATGCCGCGCCAGGAAGTCCAGACGCAGCTGCTGGAAGTCGCGCGCCAGCCCTGCGATCAGCAGGCGTTCCCACGGATCTCCCGTCGTCACCCGCGCCGCGGTCGTCTGCGCCCAGTCGAGGCCCAGCGCCTGACCCAGATGGGTGAAGGCATGCGTCAGCCGCGTCTCGTCCGCGCCGCTGCGCTGGCCCAAGTCGGCGAGGCCGACGACGCCGTCCAGCTCGAACAGGCGGACGGTGCGGCGGACCAAAGGCTTGGGCGCGCCGGCGGCTTCCAGCCGCTCGACGATGCGGTCGCTGCCGGCACGGACTTCGGCGCGCAGCAGGTCGGCGGTCTGGCGGTCGAGCGCGTCGATCTGCGGCTTCAATCGCGCGACGACGTCGCCCGGCCCTTCACCCGGCTTGGCCGCGCGCAGCAGGTCGGCGATCTGCGAGCGCGTCGCGACCGCGACTTCCTCGAACAGCGCGATGCGGGCGCCTTCGGGAATGGCGGCGGTCTCGATCGCTTCCCACAGCGCAGGCAGGTCGAACAGGCGTTCGGCCGCGACGAACATCGCCGCGATGTCGCCCATCGCCGCGCCTTCCTCCTCGGCCAGCTCGAACGGGTTGAGCACGCCCAGCCGGTTGACGATGCGATTGGCGAGCTTGGTCGCGACGATCTCGCCGCGCAGGCGGTGCGCGTCGATCGCTGCCGCATGCGCAGAGCGCATCGCCGGCGGGAAGGCGGCGTGCAGGTCGGGCTTCAATTCGTCGTCGAGGCCCAGCTTGCGCTGCTCGATCGCGTCCTGCAGCGCTAGCTTGGCGGTCGCCAGCAGCACGGCGAGTTCGGGCCGGGTCAGATGCCCGCCCTCCTGCGCACGCCGCAGATATTCCTCGTTGCTCGCCAGCCCCTCGACCGCGCGGTCGAGGCGGCCCGACGCCTCCATCATCTCGATCGTGCGGACATAGCTCGGCACCGCGATCGCGCCGTCATTCTCCATGATCGACAGCGCCAGCGTCTGGAGGCGGTTGTCCTCCAGCACCAGATGCGCGACGTCGTCGGTCATGCTGGCGAGCAGCGCGTTGCGCTTGTCCTCGGCCAGGCGCCCTTCGGCCATCTCGCGGTTCAGCGCGATCTTGATGTTGACCTCGTTATCCGAACAATCGACGCCGGCCGAATTGTCGATGAAGTCGGTGTTGATCCGCCCGCCACGCTCGGCGAACGCGATACGCGCGGCCTGCGTGACGCCCAGATTGGCGCCTTCGCCGATCGCAGTCGCACGAAGATCCTCGGCATCGACGCGCAGACGGTCGTTGGCGGGGTCGCCGACGGTCGCATTATTCTCCGCACGCGCCTTCACATAAGTGCCGATACCGCCGAACCAGATCAGGTCGACGGGGGCCTTGAGGATCGCGGAGATGAGCGCGGCCGGCTCGATCTCGCCTGGCTCCAGGCCCAGCACGGCGGCAGCTTCCTTCGACAGCTTGACCGACTTTTCGGTGCGCGAGAACACGCCGCCGCCCTTGGAGATCAGCTTGGCGTCGTAATCCGCCCAGCTGGAGCGCGGCAGGGCGAACATGCGGTTGCGCTCTTCCCACGACGCCGCGGGATCGGGCGCGGGGTCGAGGAAGATGTGGCGGTGGTCGAAGGCGGCGACCAGGCGGATCGCCTTCGACAGCAGCATGCCGTTGCCGAACACGTCGCCCGACATGTCGCCGCAGCCGACGACGTCGATTGGTTGCGTCTGTACGTCGACGCCCTTCTCGGCGAAGTGGCGCTGGACCGATACCCAGGCGCCCTTGGCGGTGATGCCCATCGCCTTGTGGTCATAGCCGACCGAGCCGCCGGAGGCGAAGGCGTCGCCCAGCCAGAAGCCACGCTCCAGCGCGATCGCGTTGGCGACGTCGCTGAATGTCGCTGTGCCCTTGTCGGCGGCGACGACGAAATAGGGATCGTCGCCGTCGAGCACGGTCACGCTCTCAGGATGAACGACCTTGTTCTCGACGAGGTTGTCGGTGATCGACAGCAATGTGCGGATGAAGATCCGGTAGCTCTCGGTCCCCTCTGCGAACCATGCGTCGCGATCGATCGCCGGGTTGGGCAGCTGCTTCGCGTAGAAGCCGCCCTTCGCGCCGGTCGGCACGATCACCGCGTTCTTCACGCGCTGTGCCTTCATCAGCCCCAGGATTTCGGTGCGGAAGTCGTCGCGGCGGTCGGACCAGCGCAAGCCTCCACGCGCGACCGGGCCGGCACGCAGGTGGATGCCCTCGACGCGTGGGGAGTACACCCAGATCTCGCGCCACGGCAGCGGCTTGGGCAGGCCGGGCACCTTCGCCGAATCGAGCTTGAACGCCAGCGCCTCGGCCGCGGCCGGTGCGAAGGCGTTGGTGCGCAGCGTCGCCAGGATGACCCCGTGGATGGTGCGCAGGATGCGATCGTCGTCGACGCCGGCGACCTTGTCGAGTCCGTCGAGCACCGCGCGATCGGCCGCGGCGATGCGCGCGTCGCGGTCGGTCGCCATCGGATCATGCGCCGCGACGAACCGCTCGATCAGCGCGGTCGCGACCTTCGGCGCGCGGCGGATCGCATCGACGACGGTGACCAGGCCATAGGTGAGGCCGGCCTGACGCAGATAGCGGAACCAGGCGCGGAACAGCACGACCGCCTTGGGGTCCATCGCCGCTTCGACGATCAGGCGGTTGAACGCGTCGTTCTCGCCGCGCCCCTCCAGCACCGCGCCGACCGCAGCCTCTACGGTCGCGGTGTCGAAATTGGCGTCGGCCGGCAGCGATACCAGGAAATCGTGCACAAACGCGCCGTCCGCATCCGCCAGCGCGACCGGTACTTCCTCGATCACGCGGAAGCCGAAATTCTCGAACACCGGGACAGCATCCGACAGCGCGAGTGCGCCGCCCAGCCGGTAGAGCTTCACGCGCCGCTCATCGGGATTTGCGGCGGGTGTGATGCGGATCGACCGGCTGTCCGGGCCGGCCAGTTCGCCCAGTTGCAGGATGTCCTGCGCCGCCGCCTCGGGCGGATAGTGCATCCGGTAACCGTTGGGGAAGGCGTTGGCGAAACGCAGCGTCAGGCGGGTGCCGCGGGTGTCGCCGACCTGTTCGATCAGCGCCGCTTCGATCGCCGGCACCCAGCCGCGCACCATCCGCTCCAGCTCGGCATCGAGCGCGGGCACGTCGGGCGTCTTCCCGCTTTCGCGCACGTCGAGCGTGTAGCGCAGCAGGGCGACCACGCCGTCCTCCAGCGCGATCGACCAGTTGAGCACGGTCGCATCCGCCGCCTTCGCCAGCATGTCGCCGATCGCCAGGCGGCGCGCGGTCGTCACATCGTCGCGCGGCAGCCAGACGAAGGCGAAGATGTGCCGGCCGAGCGCCGATTTCACCATCTCCAGCTTCGGACGCGGACGATCCGCCAGGCTCATCGCGGTCAGCGCCAGGCGTTCGAGCTCGGCCGGCTGGAAGGCGGTGGTCAGGTCGTGGGGCAGGGCGGTCAGCGCGTGGGTCAGCGCCTTGCCGGTATGCCCCTTGGGATCGAAGCCGAACTTGGCCTCCATCATCGCCAGCCGCTCGCGCAGCACCGGCACGTCGCGAGGGGAGGCGTGGAGCGCGCCGGATGTCCACAGGCCGGCGTGCATCGACAGGCCGGTCACCTTGCCGCCCTCGCGCACCGGCAGGATGACCAGATCGAGCGGCACACGACGATGGACGGTCGCGATGCAGTTCGACTTCAGCAACAGCGGCGCGCTGCCGCCCTTTTCGAAGAATTCGATCGCGGTGCCACGCGAGCGTTCGGCAAGCAGGGGCACGTCGAATTCGTGCCGCGCGATGCCCAGCGCATTCTCACGCCGCCCGTCGCGGAACCAGGTCTCATGGCCGAGCAGCGTCATCGCGCGGTCGTTGAACCACTGCAGCAGCGTGCCGCCTTCGATATTGCCTTCGCCGACCAATTTCGACGCGTCGGTGCGCATCGCGGCCTGAAGTGCGGGCCAGTCGGCGACCGCGCTGCGGACATGGGCGAGGTTGCGCGCCAGTTCGGTTTCCAGCGCACGACGCACGCGCGCGTCGGCGCGGTGCATCTCGATATAGACCATCGATTCGAACGTGCCCTCGCCGATGGCGAGCAATTTGCCCTCGGCATCGCGCTTGGCGAGGACGACCGGATGGATCACGCGGTCGATGGGCACGTCGTGTGCGGCGATCGTCGCGGCGATCGAATCGACCAGGAAGGGCATGTCGTCATTGACGACGGCGAGGCGCATGCGGCGGCGATGATTCTCACTCTCCACCACCTCAAGTGCGATCGCCGGAGTGCCGGGCGGACGGCTGGCAGCGGTCTGCGCGACGAAGGCAGCCGCCTCCGCCCGCTCGGCCGCGGTCAGGCCTTCGATCTCTCCCGGCAGGGCGCCTTCGATCAGTCGGGCGGCGAGTGCATCCGACAGCGAACTGGTCTTGTTTGCCATGCCCGCTCTATGCGCCCGGTCGCGGACGGGCTCAAGACCGTTGTAATTTTATTTCGTGCGTTTGTGGGGGGCGGAGCCTACGCCGCCGCCCGCCGCACCGCCCGTTCGGTCAGCGCCTTGTCACCTTCGACACAGGCGACGACGTCGAGCCCGCCCGACGCGTCGGTCCGGGCCAGCAGCACGACGAACTCGCCGTCGCCCGCGCGGGCGATATCGACATGGGCCAGCGGCGGGCGGCTGCGCAGCTGCGCCGCGATATCGTCCCACTGCGTCGCATCGGCGGCAGGCTTGCGGCGCAGCGCGCGCTCGGCGCCGACGACGCCCTTGATCCCGCCGGGGAAGCTTTCGAGATAGGCGACCAGCCCCTCGCGCGCGACCTCGTGACGCTGGGCGTGGGTCAGGACGGTGGCAAACTCGGTCAGTCGCGTCTTGTCATATTCGGCGCCGAAGACCAGCTTCGCGATCGGCGTCATCGGGGCGCGAGCCTGGGACTTCAGCCCGGCGTCGGACAGCATCTCGGCCAGCGCTTCGGGTTCGTTCGCAGCGGCGATCGCGATGCCGTGCGCATGGCCCAGCGCCTGGTACAGCGCGCCGCGGCTACGGCCCTCGCTGGCGGCAAAGGCCTCCGCGCTGGTGCGGGCGAATGCCAGCCGGTCGTAGAGGCTGGCGTCGGCCGGAACCGCCTCGGTCGTGGCGGCGTCGACGTCTTCCGCCGGGAAGGCGGCACTGGGGCCGTCCGCCCAGACCTGCGTCGCGGCCGGTTGCGACGGCATCAGGCGGCGCGCGGCGGCCAGGTCGGCGTTCAGCTGGGCCTGGGTGCCGGCGTCGACCATCTCCTTCCAGTTGATGACGCCGTAGATGTAATCGATGGCATCGCCGTTCGACGAAAAGGGCATCAATATGCCGCGATACAGCGTCGGGTGCCCGCGCGTGCTGACGAATTCCGCCTCGAAGCCGATCGGCGCGCGATTCGCGATGATCTGGAGGTAATGGTCGGTCAGGCGCGACAGCAGCGAGCGGCTGGGCACCTGCGAAATCTGGGCGATTCCCGCCTCGACATCGCATTCCTCGCGCAGCGCGCGGCCGAGAAAGGCGATGCGCGGGTCCTCGATACCCTTGGAGAAGTCGAGCAGCACGCTGTGCGGACCGAAATCGGAAATCGACGCCGGGTCCAGGTCCTCGATCGACGGATAGGCGCGGCCCTGCAGCAGCGACACCCAGTGATTGTAGGCACGGACATGCATGCGGCGTTCGTCGCCCAGCACGAGCGGCATGTCGTCGACCCCCGCATCGTCGTACGACTGCGGCGACAGGGCGACCCCCTCGTCGATCTCGCGCGTGACTTCCATCTCGTCTTTCCTCGACCCCGCGGGGACAACGTGCCCCAATCCGGATCGGATGTGCCCGACATGTGGTAAAGACAGGGTAAAGGCGGCGTCTGTGGAAACGGCACTTGCCAGACCCCCGCCCCCTTGCTAAGCGCCGCCCCCTCGACGTGCGGTGCGCCGCACACGACACCAGGCCGCCTTAGCTCAGCTGGTAGAGCATCGCATTCGTAATGCGGGGGTCACAGGTTCGAGTCCTGTAGGCGGCACCACTCCCGATCAAGAGAGGGCACCATGGGTGCCTGCTGATCGGGACCGCTGTTGGCGGCGATTTCCAGCGGCTTTATCGGCCCGGTGATGGTGATCAGCTGCGGTGCGACCACAACCTTGGCGATGAACCGGCGCGCATAGCCCTGTCGCAGGGTCGGGTCGTCCGAGCGGAGCTTCGTCAGGATGACCTCACCGAGTCTGCCGACCGCCTCGGGCGTGACCCGCCGGTCGGCGGCGGAGAGCTGGCGTTCGACCAGCAGGATTTCCTGTTCGAGATCGGCGCGGCGGGTGCGCTGGGCGGCGAGACGCGCGGTGAAATCCACGTCGCGAGCAGAGACCACGCCCTGTTCGATAAAGTCGAACATGTTCTGGATGGCGCCGTCGACCCGCGTTCGCTCGGTGCGCAGGGCTTTCAGATGCGCCTGCCGCTCGCGCACGGCGGCGGAACTGTCGTCGAGCAAATTGGCAAGAAGCTGCTGCAGCCGTTCCGGACGGAGCAGCCGTTCGGCCATGGCGTCGATCACGATCTTTTCCAGCTTTTCGTCGCGGATGCTTGTACCTTCACAGGCGGTCTCGCCGCGCCGCAAGTTGCGCGAGCATCGATAATAGCGGTAGCGACCGCCCTTGCCGGTGGCGATGGTGAGCGCATTGCCGCAGTCGGGATGGCCGCACTTGGCGATACCAGCGAGCATGGTCGGTCCCGACACGAACGTCGGCGCGGTGATGTGGCGGGCGTTGCGGGCGATACCGGCCTGCACCTCCAGCCATTCGGCCTCGGGAATGATGACCGGCGACGCGACCTCCTGCCATTCCTCCTCGGGCCGCTTGATGCCATTGCGGGTGCTGTGAACGCCGTACAGATGTTTGCCGCGATAAGTCGAGCGGGTGAGGATGTCGCGGACGTTAGAGACATGCCACTTGCGCCCCCGCAACGTCGCGCCGGTCGCGTTCAGATGGCAGACGATCTTCTTGTAGCCCATCGGTCCGCGCTCGATGCCCAGCCGCTTCATGCGGAAGATCTGCTGGACCATCAGCGCCTCGGAGGGTTCGATCGCCAACCGCTTCCTGGCCTTGTGTCCGCGCATCTCGGCGATCTCGGTCGTGTAGCCGAACGGCGGGATCGCGCCGTTCCAATAGCCGTCGGCCGCGTTGCGCCGCATGGTGTCGCGGGTGAACTTTGCGGTCTGGCGCGACTGATATTCGTCGAAGTTGGAGAGGACCGAGCGGACGAGATCGCCTTCGGCATCCTGCCCGACATCCTGGGTGATCGCGACGATGCGCACGCCGGCGCGTTTGAGTCTCCGACGGTAATGCTCGAGCAGATAGTGATCGCGAAACAGCCGCGAGAAACTGTAGACGCCGATCTCGGTGATGCCGCTCCCTTGCCGCAATGCATGTTCGAACAGCGCCTGCAGGCCGGGTCGGCTGTCGGTGGTGCCGCTGAGGCCGGCGTCGCGGTAGATATCGACCAGCTCGACGCTGCGCTGCGCATAATGCGTGGTCAGCCGCTCCGCCTGGTTGTCGAGGCTGATGCCGCCCTCGGCCTGGCGCTGGGTCGACACCCGGACATAGCCGAGCGCGCGTTCGGTTTTCGGTTTGGTCATCGATAAGACCCTTCAATATTGTAGCGCAGCCGGTTTGTGCCCGGGAACGGTAGCAGCCCGGCGTCCGACACGTCAGCGTTGCGAGTGCGGATCACGCGTCCGATGACAGTCCATTGATGCTGTCCGTCTCGCGCAGGTTCTGCCGCAACGCCGCGACTACCATCTCGTGGCGCCGCTGATCGGCCGGAGAGCGCTTGCAGCCCCTGACCGTCCAATAGTCCGCAGGCACGTCATAGTCGTCGCGAAAATCCTCGCCGCCAGGCGGGGTGTTGAACCAGCCATAGCCCATCGAGCGATCATCGTCCGCGATGCACTCGCAGTCGAAGGCCAGCATCGGGAACAGCCTGGCCAGATCCTCGAACGTGTCGGTGGGGAAGATCGCGAGCGTATCGAACGCGAACGAATAATAGCCGGGCTCAGCCGGAAAAATTTCACGGAAGTTCCAGGTCTCCTCACCGCCGATCCGGCAAAGCTCGATCGCGTGGGTGCTGCCAGCCCAGTTGTCGGCCGGCGCGGGGAAGATGAAGCGCCGCTTGAAGCGATCGATCTCGCTTTGCAGGCCGTAGATTTCGACGCTGTTCCACATCTCGTCGCACACGATATACATGATTACTCCTTCACTTGATCAGGCTTTGGCGGTGGCGGTGGGATCGGCCGGGGCGGGTGACGGCTGCACACCAACGATGGGTTCGCCGTCGTCCGGTCCTTCGAAGATGTAGCGCAGCTCGTCCGCGCTCAGCAGGGTGAGCAGCCACTGCGATTCCGAGCGCTCGAGCGAAAAAGTGCCCGACAGCCGGTCGTCGACAAAAGGCAAGGGATCGAGGTTGCTCACGCATGGAGCATCGCCCGATTCGCGAGCGGCGTAGGGGTAACCCGAACCGCATGACGATCACCGGCGGAACAGCGCGACGGGATCGATGCCGAACGTCCGCGACGCGCGCTCGGCGATCACGGGATCGCGCAGCTTGACCTGGAGCGACGCAAGCGGTCCGCGTGAACCTTTGTTGGCCGGATCGAGCCCACCATCGCCGCCACGCGCGGTGCCCAGCTGTGCCGCCTCGCGATCCGGCTGCCCCGCCGCCCTGAGTACGGTCGCGACGAAGATGGTTTTGGTCCTGGAGGGTTTGGTCGCGTGTGCCTCGAGCGCGCGCTGGTCCAGCACCGCCTCGACCAGCGCCTCGACCGCATTCAGCGCCTTGATCAGATCGATCGCCACGAACGTGGCGGCCTCGCTGGACTCGAGCCCGAACCAGAAGCCGCTCATGCTGGTCTGGGTCAGGTTCTGCTCGAAGATATCGCGGTTGGTAATTCCGGCGACAGCGGCGACCGCGTTGGCGATCGCGCCAAGCTTGGTGGTCACGCGCGCATCGGCACAAGCCGCCCGGCGCAGCATCGCGCGGACCTCGATCGCGACCGCCCACACGAAGTCACCGGCTGCGCCGCTGGCGAGCAATTTGTCGCCAAGCAGCTTCTTGCGGACTGCATCATCATCACCGCTCATCGTCGGTGCCCGCGCGATCAGCTCGCTGACCGCGATCGCCGGTTCGGCAACCGATGTCAGCAGGACGTGGCCGGCGGACTTCCAGACGGTGTAGCCCGCGAAATGCCGTCCGTGCGGGCTGATGGCGAGGCGACGGATGTGCGCGATATTATCGTGCGCCATGCCGATCAGCAGGATACGCGCATGATCGCATAGCAGGTGCTTCAGCCTGGACCGGTCGATCCCGGCTTGCGTGCCTAGCCGCGCTGCCAAGCGCAACTGACGTTCGAACAACGCCCGGAAGATGCGGGGATGCGTCTCGCGCAGTTCGTCCAGCGCCTCGGCATGGGCGTCGAGACGATCGCCCAGCCAGTCGCTGGTGATCCAGAAGAGTGCATCATCCCTGGCGAAGACCGAACTTGCCTCAGTTGAAATGATCGCGAGCAACTGCTCGCGGATCGCCTTGTAATCCCCAGGCAGCGTCCCGAAGTGCAGGCTGGACAAGGGGTGGCGCACTGCTGCGTTCCTGAGTTCGACAGCGGCGCGGATCGGGGCTGGCAACGATTTGGAACCCTGGCCCGTATCGAGAATGAATGCGGCCACGAGCTGGGCCAGCTCATGCCGGTCGAACAATGCAACGTTACGGGCGGCAGCGGTGGCGCGCTCGGCGCGTGTCAGGACGCGGCGGATCTGGGGCGCCTTCGGGGGCTTGCGAACTTTACGCGGCATGCGACCATAGCCCTGGCTATGGATCGCGGTCCGGGAGCGATCTCGTGAGGTTAGCCCTTTCTAGGGGCTGAGCCACACTCAGGGATGGCCCGCGACCGACTGGGGGTTGACTGCGCCCCGCTGCTTCTCCTTTGGCGCCCAGACCTGCGCCAACACTACCCGATCGAATGCACGCGTCGTCAAAGCATCCGACCAGCGAAAGATAGCATGAGAGACAGGCCGCGAAAAGCGCGGATTGAGCGCTATTGTCGTCGCGCGTGCTGCTTAGTGAAGGTGACGTGCAAAGGGGAAGGTTCCTGTGCCTCAACACAGGAGATGAAAAATGACTATTATCGTACTCGATATCGAAACGATCGCCGATCCCGCCGCCTGCGAACGCGCCGCCGTTGATCCGGCGGACGGGTTCCCGGCATGGCCGCTGCACCAATTGCTGTGTGTATCGCTGCTGACGGTTGATCGCGACCGCGACCAGCGGCACCGTTTCGAAGTCGAGACCTTCTCACGCTCGGCGATGTCGGAGCGCGCCATCGTCGCCGAGGTCGAGCGGCGGCTTGAGAAATGTCGTGGCGTGATCACGTACAACGGACGCGGGTTCGATATCCCGGTACTACTCGCCCGGGCCGCCTTGACCGGCGAGTATGTGCCGAGCCTATTGCGCGCCGGTAATCGGGCGAACGCTGGGTTCCATACGGATCTCATGGATGAGATCACCAGCTACGGCGCTGCGGTCAGACCGCGGCTGGTCGATGTATGCGCAGGCTTTGGTATCCCGGCGAAACTCGACATCGCTGGCAGCAGTGTCGCCGCGCTCGCGGCGCAGGGCGATTACGGGCGCATTGAGCGCTACTGCGAATCCGACGTCGTATCGGCATGGCTCGCCGCCCAGATGTGGCGGTCGGCACAGGCACCGGGGTTGGGCATCGAGCACTGGCGCGAACTGGCCGGATGGATATTCAGCAACCAGCCGCGATTGGCTCATCTGCTGCCCTATGTCCCGGCGCCCACCGTGCCCGGCGGCGGTTCCGCGTTCGATCCATGTGCGGCCGGGCTGATCGATCTTTGAATGGACAACCAGTCCCAGCTTTGCTGCGGCAGCTAGGCGCCCCAAAATCGGTCGTTGAAGACAAGCGCCGCTAATCCTGAAAGCTGACGATCGTGACCGAGCCTTTTCATCCAACTCGCCACGGCTGACTAGCGTCGAGAGCTCGCGCAGTAGCCGGAACCAAGATGAAGGACATTCGCGCGAGCATTTCCGTGGCCAATTAAGGCCTAGGAGCTGGAACATGGGACATTCACAGTACGACCCTGTCATGCAGAACAGGACCGCATGGAACTCGGGTAAGATGGTCGGCACCAAACGGCCTCTCACGCAGAAGCAGATATGGGCGGTCCGGTTTTTCCTAGACCGGGAGGAAAGGCTTCGAGACCGAGCGCTCTTTGACCTTGCGATCGATAGCAAGCTGCGCGGATGCGATTTGGTCAAGATTCGGATCGGCGATGTCGTGGCTGGTGCCGAGATCCGGACCAGATCAATCGTCATCCAGCAGAAGACGGGAAGACCGGTGCAGTTTGAGCTCACGGCTGATGTTCGCGCGAGTCTGCTTGCTTGGCTGGAACGCCGCGGCGGCACTGTCGCAGATTACGCTTTCCCAAGCCGTGTTGACTGCGCTGGCCATCTCAGCACCCGGCAATATGCGCGCCTTGTCGATGAATGGGTCACCGCCATCGGCTTACGACGCACTGAATACGGAACACACTCACTGCGGCGCACGAAGGCAGCAATGATCTACAAAGCGACGGGAAATCTTCGAGCCATTCAAATCCTCCTCGGACACACGAAGATCGAGAACACGGTCAGATACCTCGGAGTGGACATCGAGGATGCTCTCACAATCGCGGAGAGGACCGAAATCTAATCGAGGCCGCCCACCAGCAACTGATGGGCGGTCAGCCCAATCAGCGCAGCCATATAACTTTCGCTCGTGCGGAAATCTGTGGGATCGCGCCGTGGCGCAAACGAACTCGTAAGGCAACGCGCCGAGCGGCGGCGGCCCAAAGGGCGATATATCGGAGGGCTTGGGGAGATCATCCCGATATATCAGGCTACACTGCGATTGAGCATCTCTCGCACCTTTGCGGCCAGCGACGCGAACGTGAACGGCTTCGGCAACAGGTCCAGGCCCGGCGCAATTCTGCCGTCTCGCATGATTGCATCGCGGGTATATCCCGACGTGAAGAGCACCTCCATGTCCGGCCGTATGGCTCGGGCGCGGTCGGCGAGCTCACTACCGGACATCACCGGCATCACGACGTCAGTCAGCAGGAGGTGCACGGGTTGCTCGGTGCGGGTCAGGAGGCCCAGAGCGGTCTGGCCATCATGCGCCTCGATGACGCGGTAGCCCAGCTCCCGCAGGATCTCGACGGTGTAGGTGCGGACATCGTCGTCGTCCTCGACGACCAGGATCGTCTCATCGCGATTTCCGAGCTCGATGGCCTGCACCGACTCCTCAGCCGCCGCCTCCGCCTCGCCGTCCGCGGCCCTGGGAAGATAAAGGTCAACGGTAGTCCCTGCGCCGGGGACTGAGTCGATATGGACATAGCCCCCCGATTGCTTGGCAAAGCCATAGACCATCGAGAGGCCGAGACCGGTGCCCTTGCCGACCTCCTTGGTGGTGAAGAACGGATCGAAGACCTTCGCCACCGTCTCGGGCGTCATCCCGGTGCCCGTGTCGGTCACGCTCACGACGACATAATGACCTGCCTCGACAAAGGCGGCCGTGTTGCCCGCCTCGGCGACGAGATTGTGCGCCTCGACCGTCAGATTTCCGCCGTCCGCCATGGCGTCGCGCGCGTTCACCGCAAGATTCAGGATCGCGTTTTCGAGCTGGTGCGGATCGACCTCGACGTTCCACAGATCGCCGGGCGCATGGATCCGGATCGCGATCGTCTCGGTGATCGAGCGCGTCAGCAGGTCGGACATGCCGGCGAGCAATCGCGCGATGTCGGTGCGCTTGGGATCGAGCGCCTGGCGGCGCGAGAAGGCGAGCAGCCGCTGAGTCAGCGCGGCCGCCCGCTCGGCGCCCTTGAGCGCGTTGTCGAGCGAGCGCTTCGCGCGAGGGTCGCTTGACGAATCGAGCCTACGCGTGACCGTGTCGATATTGCCGATGATGATCGTCAGCAGATTGTTGAAATCATGCGCGATGCCGCCGGTGAGATGCCCGACCGCCTCCATCTTCTGGGCCTGGCGAAGCGTCTCCTCGGCCTGGCGGCGTTCGGCAATCTCCTCCTGGACCCGCGCCTCGAGCGTCTCGTTGAGCTCGCGAAGCCGTTCCTCGGCCTGCTTGGCGGCGGTGACGTCATAGATCACGCCGATGAAGCGATAGCCGCTGGTCTCGCTGTCGCGCACGATCTCGCCGCGCCGCGCGATCCAGCGCTCCGCGCCGTCGTCGTTGCGAATGATCCGGAACTCGCCGTCGAGCGGCTCACCCGTCTGTTCGGTATCGGGGATGATCGGCTTGTCGCCCACAAGCAAGACGCTGTTGATCGTGCGGACCGGCAGCACCCGGGCGGGATGCAGCCCGAGAAGGCGGCAGAATTCGGTGGAGACCGACGCGGTCGCGAAGCCGTCGACATGCTCGAACGTGCCGACCCCGCCCGCGCTCTGCGCGATCCGCAGCCGTTCCTCGGTCCGCTTGCGCTCGGTGACGTCGACCAGCAGGCCGGTGAAGCGCACTGGCCGGTCGCGATCGTCGAGATGACCCTGGCCGCGGCCATGCATCCACAGCACCGAGCCATCGGGCCGCTGGATGCGGAATTCCTTCGAGAAGAGCTCGGCGCCGCCGAGAATGCCCGCGACGGCGATCTTCATGCGCGCGCGGTCTTCGGGGTCGATCGCTGAAAAGAAGGTCGCGCCGGGAACCCCGTCGACGCCCGCTTCGGGCGTCAGGCCGTAGAGATCGGCGAAATGCTCGTCGAAATACAGCGTGTCCGCGGCGATATCCCAGTCCCAGGTGCCGCTGGCCCCCGAAGTGACAAGCACGGCGCGCAGCCGCTCCGCCACGGACTCGTCGCTGGACGGCGCTTCAGCCATCGTCCCCGACGACCCGCTCGATGAACTCGCCGAGCAGCGCCTTGAGCGCCTGGAGCGAGGGCAGATCCATCAGCATGGCGATATAGCCGCGGATGTCGCGCTTGCGCACCGCGAAGTCGATATAGAGGAACAGCACGAGTCCGTCGGCGGCGGTTTCGTCACGCGTTTCGAACAGCGCCGCGCCGTCGCCGCGCAGCACCTCGGGGATCGTCATGGTCAGCGAGCGCTGCAGCATGTTGGCCATGGTAGCGAGGCACGAATTGAGGATCACATTGCCGGTTTCGGCCAAGGCTTCGTGCTCGATGTCCTGGACTTCCTGGGGACTGAGTTCGTCGCCGGTGACGGCGCGCACGAGCTCAAGGCTGTTCTCCACGGGAAAGATCAGCAGCGCCCGGCCGGAAAAGGGACCCGCGAAATCCTGGCGCACGGCGATCAGCTGAGTGATCTCGCGCTCGTTGATCAGCCGCGCGGCGCGGCGCTGGCTCACGACCTCGATCGAGGGCACGGAAAGCAGCACCTGGTCGCCGACCATCTTGCGCAGGTTCGAGGCAGCACGGCTGACGCCGATATTGACGATCTCCGTCAACGCATCGGTTTCGAGTTCGTCCAGCGTGACGGCGGGGTCGGCGCTCACGTTCTGGATCGCAATCGCAGCGCCGCGCCCGAGATGAAGCCCTGAAGGCCCTCGGTGGTCACCGGCTTGGGCACGAAGGCCGCACCGACTTCACGCGCCCGGGCGATGACTTCGTCCTGGATATTGGCGGTGATGATCGCGATCGGCAGGTCGGGATGCAGCGCGCGCAGCTCGGCGGCGAGGGCCAGGCCGTCCTTCTCGGTCATGTTGAAGTCGATCAGCGCGACATCGATCTGCTGGCTCGCGACGATCTCGAGCCCCTGGGCGGCGCTGCTCGCCTCCACTCGCTGCCAGTCGGGCTGCAGCTCTGTCAGGGCTTTTCCGGCGACAATGCGCGCGAGCTTGCTGTCATCGACAATGAGGATGGTAACGGCCATTCGGTTCGACTCAGTTCTTTCGTTTGGGATACGGCTTAGAGCAAGGGATCAAAGTGCGGTAGCATTCAATCGGTCGCGCTAAGCATTTGAGGTACAAGCCATTCCCGGACAAAGACGTTTGCCGGTTCTCCCCGAACCGGCCTCGCCGCGGCGAACAGCACTTGCACCACTGCCATATGCAGGCGTCCGCAGTCGTTGATGTCGATCGCCGCCGCGGCATTTTCCTGGAGCAGCGCGAGCAAGGTCTCGGCGTCCTCGACCGGGCAATCGCCGGCCAGGTGGATAGCGTCGCCGGCGAACGCGACGCTCATGCGACCAGTTCCGCCAGGTCGAGCACCAGAAGCACCCCGCCATCGCCGAGCGTGGTGGTGCCGGCAAGCCCGCGCATGCCGGCGATCAGCCCGGACTTGGGGCGAACCAGCCCGTCGATCCGCTGACCGAAGCCGTCGACGATGACGCCGACCGGTTCCGCGGCATTTTCGGTGACGATCAACTTGGTGAAGGGCGATCTCCGCTCTTCGCCGCCGAGCAGCGCGGCGAGGCTTAGCACCGGCAGCGCGCGATCGCGCAGCACGCAGCTGCGCCCGCCGCCGACCTCGTGGATATGCTCGCTCGCAACGCTGGTCGTCTCGACGATCCGGTCGAGCGGGATGCCGTAGCGTTCGCCCCCGGCGCGCACGATCAGCAGCCGGGTCAATATCGCGTTGAGCGGCAGGCGCAGCCGGATCGTGGTGCCCTGGCCCAACACGCTGCCGATTTCGACCCGGCCGCCGAGCCGGTCGATCCCCGCCTTGACCGCGTCCATGCCGACGCCGCGTCCGGAGACCGCGCTGACCGTCGCCGCGGTCGAGAAGCCCGGCGCGAAGACCAGCCGCATCGCCTGCATCTCGTCGAGCGCGGCGGCGGCTTCGCGCTCGAGCAGACCGCGCTCGACGGCGAGCGCGCGCACCCGCCCGGTGTCGATGCCGGCGCCGTCGTCGGTCAGCGCGACGACCACCTGATCGCCTTCTCGCGTTACCGCCAGCCTGAGCAGCCCGGCCTCGGGCTTGCCCGCCTCGCGGCGGACCGCAGCCGGCTCGATGCCGTGATCGAGCGCGTTGCGGACAAGGTGGAGCAGCGGCTCGAACAGCTCATCGGCAATGCCCTTGTCGACTTCGATGCTTTCGCCGCTGACCTCGAAGCGGACGACCTTGCCCAAGGTCGCGGCGATCTCGCGGACCATCCGCGGCAGCCGGCGGAGGCTCGGGCCGAGCGACACAAGCCGCACCGCCATCACCGCGCGCCGCATGTCGCTCACCGCGCGCTCCAGCGCCGCATGCGCCGCGCGAACCTGCGCGCCGATCTGCGGATCGACGCGGTCGGCCTCGGCGGCGACATGGGCCAGCGCGTTGTTGGCGACGATCAGCTCGCCGACGCCATCGGCGAGCGCGTCGATCCGGGCGGTGTCGATGCGCAGCGACTTGGCGGCGGTCTGGGTCTCGGTCTCGGCGGCGCGTGCCGCCGCGACGGGAAACAGCGCCACCTGATCGGCGACGAAGCGGAACGCGGCGCGGACATCGTCGAACGCGGCGGCGCTCAGGCCCTCGATCGTCACCATGCACTGGAACGGCTCGAACGCGTCGATCGCCGACCAGGGGGCGTTGGGCAGGACCGCCAGGGCGGCGATACCGGGAAGCGCCGCCACGGTGGCGAGCGGATCCTCGCCGCGGAAGAAGCATTCGCTGTCGGGGCTGTAGCGGAAGGCCACCAGATCGCTGGCGGCGGCGTCGAGCGCAGCGGCCTCGCGCGCCAGCAAGGCGGGTAGCCAGAGCGGCGTGTCCCCAGCGGCCGGCTCGCTCGGCCGCGAGGCATCGCTTTGCAACCGGGCGAGCAGTGCATCGGCCTCGGCCCCTGCGCGCGGTGAGAGCGCACCGTCGCGCTCCATCGATTCGACCCAGCGGTCGGTCTGGTCGAGCACGGCGACAAGGGCATCGACATCGGCCCGGCCGAGCCGGTGACGCCCGGCCCGGGCGCGATCGAGCACGTCCTCGGCGGCGTGGAGTGTGCGGCCGGCGGGCGCCATGTCGAAGATCGCGACCGAGCCCTTGAGCGTGTGGATCGCGCGAAAGGCGCTGTCGATGCGGGCGCTGTCCGCGGGGTCGCGCGCCAGCCCTTCGAAATCGTCGCCGGCCTGGGCGATCAGCTCGCGCGCCTCGATCAGGAACTGGGAGAGCAGCTCGTCCATCACGGCCTACGATAGACTATTGCGTCGTCAAGGCGAGCCAGGGTGAAGCGTTCGGTGATCCGCGCCATCGATTCGCTATGGCCAAGGCACAGGAAGCCGCCGGGGTTGAGGCAAGCATAAAGGTTCTTGGCCGCAATCGCCCGCGAAGCGTCGTCGAAATAGATCAGCAGGTTGCGGCACAGCACGACGTCGAACTTGCCCTGCGCGACGACGCTCGCGGTATCGACCAGATTGGCGGCGGTGAAGCGCACGGACTCGCACAGATCGTCGATCAGCTTGCGGCGATGGCGATGCTCGGGCTCGAAATAGGCCTCGCGGACCCGATCGGGCACCTTGGCGAGCGAGCGCTGGTTGAAATAGCCGGCCCTGGCGGCGGCGAGCGCATGGGTATCGATGTCCGATCCGACTATCTCGATATTGTATGCGTCGACAAGCGGCCAGTTCTCGAGCAACCAGATCGCGATCGAATAGGGCTCTTCCCCCGTCGAGCAGGGCATCGACCAAATGCGGATCAGATCGCCCGGGCGGCGGCTCTTCACGACTTCGGGCAGGATCGTATTGGAAAGCGCCGCGAGCTGATGGTCTTCGCGGTAGAAATAGGTTTCGTTGACGGTGAAGGCGTTGATCAGCCGCTCGGCCTCGGGCCCGGCTGCCGCAAGCGCGAGATAGGTCCGCACGTCCGGCGCGTTGCTCTTCGCCACGCGGTCGGCGATCCGGCGCTCGATATAATAGCGCTTGTTCTCGCCGAAGATCATGCCGGTCAGCCGGTAGATGAGCTGGGTGGCGCGCTCCAGATCCTCGGGCGACAGATGGAACGGCTTGGGCTGGGGCGCGGCGGGCTCGCTCACTTCCTTCCCATCACGCCGGCCAGCTCCGCGGCGATGCGGTCGAGCGGCGCGATCAGGCTCGCCCCGCCGAGCTTCACCAGCGAACCAGGCATGCCCCAGACGATCGCGCTTTCCTCGGCCTCGGCAATCGTCACGCCACCATCCTGCTTCAATTGCCGCATCGCGTCCGCGCCGTCCGCTCCCATGCCGGTCATCAACACACCGACAAGCTGTTCGGGCCCGAAATGCGCCATCGCGCTTGCGACGAGCCGATCGACGCTGGGATGCCAGTGAAAGTTGGCGCTGCTCGGGGCAGCCATCGCAACGATCCCGGCGGGACGCTTGGCGATGACCACGTCGGCGTCGCCGCGCCCGATATAGGCGTTGCCGGGGGCAAGCGGCGTCGCCCGGCTGACCTCGCTGACGGTGAGTGCGCAGATGCGGTCGAGGCGGCGGGCGAGCGGTCCGGTGAACGATGCCGGCATGTGCTGCGCGATGACGATCGGCCAGGGGAAATCGGCGGGAAGCCCGGTGAGCAGCGCCTCGAGCGCCGGCGGTCCCCCGGTCGAGCAGCCGACCACGACCAGCCCCTGGCCGGGCAGCGCCGCCAGCCGCTTGGGCAGCCGCGCGGGGGCGGGCCGCGGGGCGGCCGGTCGCGTGGGCGCCGCGGTGCGCAAGCGCACGCGCTCGGCGAGGCGCAGCGTCCGCGGGATGCGCGCGCTCGCCGCCAAACGGACCTTGTCGATCAGCACCCCCGCCAGCTTGTCGATTTCCATCGACATCGCGCCGCCAGGCTTGGCGATGAAGTCGATCGCGCCGAGCGCCATCGCCTCCAGCGTCTCGTCGGCCCCCTGCGCGGTCAACGCCGACACCATCACGACCGGCGTCGGCCGTTCGAGCATGATCCGGTCGAGACAGGCGAGCCCGTCCATGCCCGGCATGTGGATGTCAAGCGTGATGACCTGGGGGGCGAAAGCGTGAAGCTGCTTGATCGCCTCGGCGCCATCTCGCGCGATCGCCACCTCGAAACTCCCGCTTTCCGCGAACAAGTCGGAAAGCAGTCTGCGCATCAGCGGGGAATCGTCGACGATCAGCAGCTTGATCACGGAGGCGGAGCGTCCTCGCTGGCCATCGCCGCCAGCATATCCCGCTCGGCGCGGTCGAGCAGCTCGCGCGGCTCGACGATCAGGATCATGCCGCTGTCTAGATTGGCGACCCGGTCGAACACCCGCGTTTCGTCATTGCCGAGCTCGGGCGCGGTGCGCAGCGCATTGGCGGGCACGCGCAGCACTTCGGAGACCGCATCGACGACAAACCCGGCCTGGATATCGCCGAGCGATACCACGACCACCCGCCGCCGCTTTCCCGAGGCGGCATCGCCGAGGAAGCGCCGCCGCTGGTCGATCACCGGCAACACCTGTCCGCGCAGGTTCATCACCCCTTCGATGAAAGCGGGCGCCTTGGGCAACGGCGTCAGCTTCGCGGGCAGCGTCGTCACTTCGCTGACCACCGCGATGGGCAGGCCGAACGCCTGGTCGCCGAGACGGAAGACCAGGAACTGCTCGGTATCGGCGCTCTCGGCCTCGCTCGCCATATCCGCTCCTTCGCCGTCCGATGCCTGCAGCAGCTTGCTGGTCACGTCGTCGCGCACCAGATGGTCGGTGGCGAGGATCGACACCAGCCTTTTGTCGCCGTCGAACCGGCATATCGCCTGGATGCGCGCCTCGCTCGATCCGCGCGACAGCACCGCCGGCACAGGATCGATCCTGCTTTCGTCGACGCGCAGGATCGCGCTGACGGAGTCGACGACCAGCCCCACCTTGTGGGTGCCGATCCGGGCGATCACGATGCGCGGCCGTTGCCCGGTCTCGCGCTGCTTCAGCCCGAGCAGCGCCTGCAGCGACAGCAGGGGAAGCAGCTTGCCCGCGCGCGCCACCGATCCGACCACCGCCGCATCGGCCCTGGGCAGCAAGGTGATGTCGTCGGGCAGCCGTGTAACTTCCTCGATCTGATCTAGCGGCAGGGCATATTCCTGCCCGCTGACCCAAAAGGCGAGCAGCACGATATCCTCTGCCGCCGCTTCCTCGCGCAGCGTGGCGCCGAGCGACCCGATGCTCGCAGGGCGCGCCGCCCGCTCGGTCCCGAACGCCTCGCACAGCAGCGCCGGCAAGTCGATCGGCCGCGCCTCGTCCTCGCCGCCGCGCCCGGTGACGGTCGAGACTTCGTCGACCAGGATGCCGACAGGATCGGCCTGTTCGAGCACGATCACCCGTCCGCCCGCGCCGACCGGCTTGCCGATGAGCGCGCCGAGGGAGACCACCGGCACGACCGTGCCGCGCAGATTGCCGAGGCCGAGCAGGCTGGCGGGCGCGTGCGGCACCCGCGTTACTGTGGGCCGGCGCACCACTTCCCGCACCGCGCTGGCCGGCAGCGCGAAGCGCGCGTCGGCGACGTTGAAGCTGAGCATCTGCCCGGCGTCGAGGGGCGCGCTCGCCATGCGATCAGGCCGATTTGTCGACGAGCGCGTTGGCCAGCGCTGCGATATCCTCGATCGCCGCAGCCAGGCTTTCCGCCGCCAGCGATTGCTGCCGCGCCGCGCTGCCCGCCTCGACCGCGGAGGCCGACGCTTCCTCGGCGGCGGTCGCGATCTGCGCCGTGCCGTTCTGGATCTCGCCGACCGAGCGGAAGATCGCCTCGGCGCCGTGCGAAATCGCCTCGCTCGCCGCGCGCGCGCCCTCCAGGTCACTCACGATCTGCCCGAAGCGCTCGATTACCGCGCGGTTGCGCGCGGCTTCGATCTCGGAGGCGGCGACAATCTGGTCGAGGTCGCGCCTCACCAATGCGATCCCTTCCTGGATCATACGCACGACATCGCCGGCGCGCTCGGCGCTGGCCGCCGAATCACGCGAAAGGTTGCGGATATCGCCCGCCACGGTCGCAAAGCCGCGTCCCGCGTCGCCCGCGCGCGTCGCTTCCACCGAGCCGCTGACCGCAAGCATGTTGGTCTGCACCGCGACCAAGGCGAGCCCGTCGGTGATCTTCTCGATCCGCCGCGCCGTGTCGTTCAGGCCGCCGAGCAGGCCGAGCGTCTGGCGCGTGTCGCCCAGCGCGGTCTCGACCCCGCCGGCCAGCTTGCCGATCGTCTCGCCGGCGCCTCGCACCGATCCGGCGACCGTGCCGATCTGCTCCAGCGCGGCATTCGAGATTTCCTGCGTCGCCCGCGCCGAGCGTTCGATCTGGGCCATCGCGCTATTGGCTTCCTGAGTTGCCGCCGCCTGAATCTGCGCGCCGCGCCCGATCTGCTCGACCGCGACGAGGATCTGCGCCGACGCGCCGGAAAGCTCCTGCACGGTCGCCGACAGCTCTTCGGCCGCCGAGGCCAGGTCTTCCGCGGCCGCTTGATTGTCGCCATCGTCGCGAAGCCGCGCGCTCTGCTCGGAAAGCGCCTCGGCGGTCTCCTGGCTCTGGTCGAGCGACACGCTCTGCTGCTGCACCGCCTGCTGCGCCTCGGCGGCAGCGGCGGATTGCTCCTCGGCCGCGCTGGCGATCTGCTCGGCGCCGCGCTGCGCCTCGCGCGCCGCGCCGTCTGCTTCGACCGAGGCAAGCAGGATCGCCTGGGTGCCGTCGACGACTTTGGCCAGATCGCCGCGCGCCGCGTCGAGCACGGTCACCACCGAACGCCCCGCTTCGGCTTCGTCCACCGCGAGCGCGGCGGCGCTGCGGATCCGTTCGGCGACCGAGCGCACCTCTTCCGAAATGCCGAGCGCGAGCGCCTGGATCTCGCTCGCGCTGGCCTCCGATGCCTCGGCCAGCGCGCGGACCTCATCGGCGACGACGGCAAAGCCGCGCCCATCCTCGCCGGCGCGCGCCGCCTCGATCGTGGCGTTGAGCGCCAACAGGCTGGTCTGGTCGGAGATATCGGCGACATTCTGCCCGATATCGCCGATGCTGTTGGCCGACGCCTCCAGCGCGGCGATGATCTCGACCGAGACGAGCTGGCGGCTGGCGCTCAGTTCGATCGCGGCGAGCGAACTGTCGATCTGGGCGCTGGTCTCCAGGAACGCGCTCTGGACGAGTTCGGCCTGGCGCCGCGAGGCTTCCGCCCGGTCGCGCGCCTCGCGAAAGCCGTCGGCGAGCGCGCCGATCAGTCCGAGCGATTCCTGCGCGGCGCCCGCGGCTTCCTCGGCGCCGGCCGAAATCTGATCCATCGCGCGCTGCAGTTCGGCCGCCGCGGAGGCGGATTCGGCGAGGCCGCTGGCGAGTTCCTCGGTCGCGACTTCGATACGGTCGGCGGCGGTCACAGCTCTCCCGGTCCGCGCGGGTGGCTTGCGCCGCGTAACGGCAGCGGGCTTAGTCGAGGTCACTGGCTCCGGCGTCGCATCGCTCCCGGATTTCGCGCGCCTGTCGATGTTCGATTTCTTGACCAATGCCATGAGGTTCTCAGCGGAAGAGGGAGCAGAGCGCGGGCATAACGCAACCGCCGCGGTCGCGCCACTGGGCACGACCGCCGACCTGCGTCGATCGTTGCGGCAAGCCCAGGACTCAATACTGTGGGGAGCATGGCGCGTAACGGAGGGACTCACGCCAGCTATCGCGGCGGCACCGCACGAAAGCGGTAAGGCGGCTTGCGGCCCAATTCGAGTTGTACGCGCACCACCCGCTACGATGTCTGCTTATGCCGCTCCGGCGGCCACAAGCCGCCAGTCCGGTTGCGGCCCAGTAGCGGCCATAAATCCCGCCCGCTCGGCCATTCCCAGACCGACACGGCATTCTATGCGCTGATGGGCATAACCGTCTGCTGCAGACACATCGGCATTGCAACTTAGACTTTGTCGGTGTGCGACAACATCTGTTGGTGCCCCGTGTGACCGATCGACGAAGAGCACGAGAAGTGGAGTGGATGATGGAGGTCGAACGCTGACGTTCGGATGAAATTCACAAGGACCAGGTAGATGACCGACCACCCCGATGACCTGCAGGCCAAGCACCTCAAGCGCATCGCTCGGCGCGTGCGCGGGATCGCAACGAAGGCCGCCGCGGAGATCGGTGTCAAAGCCACCGTCACCATTAACCCGATGACCGATCGGCGGAGCGGCTATGATGGCTTCCGGGTGGTGTTGACCCTGGCTGACGTCGAGCTGGTGCTGTTGGTCGACGAGGTGACCGCCGGCAATGACAAGACGACGTTTCTGGCGGCCGCGATCCGCGCAAGGATCAGCGAGTTGCTGGCGCAACATGACCGCTTCGCCGAGCGCGTCGCGGCGCTCCGGGCACGGGTCGAGGCGTCGATCGATCGGGCCAACGCAGGCATGCGGCTCGCGGGGTTCAGCATGGCGCCCTTGCCGATACAGTGCCCGTTCGACTGGCGCCGTGAGGAGCTGGAAGCGGCGGTCGAGACGCTCGACCCGATGCTGCGACCGGAGGTGTCGGCGATCGGCGGTACGAACGGCCGTGATTTCGCGGGCAGCATGCGTCTTATCGCGCCGTCGCAACGACGCCGGCAGCGGCGCAAGGCCCGGCTTGACGCGCATCACGCGATGCTGGAAATCGACGCCCTGGCGGAGGCAGCGATCGCGCGCAGCGGGCGCGACCCCGCGGCAGTGATCGCCGACCTGCAGACAAAATATCGGCAGGCCGACCTTTACCGCGATGGCGATTCCGGCGTCGATGTCACTTTCGTGTCGGTTGTGTTGTGGGAAGGGCGCATTTCCTTGTGTGCCCGGCTGGCGACGACGTCGCCGACCGCGCTTATCCATGGGTCGGAGCTGCGGCTCGATCGGGCGCTGAACGACAGTGATCTGCAGCATGTGGTCGGCCTGTCAGCGGCCACTCTGCTGGACGGCGAGCCACTGCTCGGCGACGCGGTGATCACCTCGGCGCGGGCGCGCGGTGACCGTTATACCGACGTCCGGCTCGGCATGCGCCGACGGTTCATTCAGGTGGACGAGCTGCAAGCCGCCTGAGCGGTCGCGACGCCATTTCACTGCCCCCGTAAGACACAAGCCCGAGCGTCCGGGGCGACGCTCGGGCTTTTTATGTACGACCCTGTGATCTTCGATCACGATGCAGGATTGCCTGCTCTTCATCTCCGTCGGCCGATGCGCCGACATCCAATCCGTCGAGCACTAACCCATAGTCGTTGCGCAGGCCTTCGCGCCGCACGCTGGTGCGGCGCTGGTCGTGATTGCGCATGGTGCGTTTTGCTCGGAGGCTGAGCGGCGTGCCATCCCGCTTCGCCTCGGTCCGCTCGGCTTCGACCGCGGCATAGGCCTCGGTCAGCACCTTGTGGATCGCGTGGTGCAGCTTGATCTCGACGCCAGCGTCGCCGGCAAGAAAGTCGAGCAGCTCCATGATCGTCCGCGCCGTGTCCTGGCGGTTGGTGATATGCTCGTCGATCCACGCGCGGCCATGCTCGTCGAGCGCTGCCTCGAACGCCGCGTCGCGCCGCTGATAGGTGCTGATCGCGCGCAATAGCGTGAACGCCGGCCCCATTGCGAAGGCACCCGCAAGCAGCTTCGCCTCATCGATCCGGAGCCGGTAGCAGACCGCCGCGCGCAGATGCGCGTCGGCGTGCCTGACCGCCAGCTCGCACTCCTCAAAATCGGCTTCGGCCTCGGCCAACTTCTCGCGCGCGATCGTAACCTGCTGCGCGGCCAGCTCGCGCCGGTCGACCGCCGACTGCCATGCGCCGCGCGCCGACTTTTTCTGCCCGCGCTCGGGGTCGGTCAGGCGGTCGGCTGACGCCGGTGCGCGACCGCCCTCGATCCAGTCGAGCCACCGCCGCGCATCGATTTCCGCGGGCAGGATTTCGAGCGCCCGCGCCATCAGCCACGCATCGCGTTCGCCGCCGTCGACAAGCTCGGCGACGCGCTCGATCGTCAAAGGATCTTCCTTGCCGAGCAGAACGAGTTCGGCCAGCACCTTGCCCAGTGCCTGCGCCACTTCGGGCGGCTGCTTGCCGATGTTGAATGCGTTCATGGTGCGACCTTTCCTGTCCGGTGCCCGACGAGGGGCGACCGGCGGAAATTACGGTCGATCGACACCCCCTTCAGGGTAACCTGAACCGCAGACACGGCCTCACGCACGCGAGGCGCGCAACGGGCGCGTGCGACACGCACAAGCGGATGTGCCACGCGCGTGCGCATGCGCCACACGCATGCGAGTGTAGGGAGGAAAGGAGGAAGGTTTTGCGCAATACGGTAGTCGATGCCGACTAACGGGCGATGGGGGGTGGCTGCCCGGCCACCAACCCATATGTCGCCTGTCGCCCGGTTCCCGGTCGATGAGGCGGGGCGCGATTTTTGAGTGATCGCGCAGGTCCGCCGCTGTCGCTCCGGAAGGCGGGAAGTTTATTTTCAAGGGGGGGCTGGCCGGCGTGGCGGAGCCGAGTCATCCTAATGCCATGACGTAACTTTCGCGAGCCGCCGTGCAGCTGACCGACCGCCTGTTCCATGCCAACGCCGCCGTTCGCGCGCTGATCGCGCGGCAGGCACTTGAGGAGCTTGAGGGTGTGAGACCGGTGCGCAGGGTCAAACGCGAGAAGCAGCAGGCCGGCAAGCGCGCCTCGGGCTGGCCGCGGTCGCGTCAGGCGATCGATCTCAGCTTCCCCGCGCCGCCATCGTGGCGGCCGGCAACGCGCGATGGCGCGACCAGCTTCCATTTCGCCTTCTCGTCGATCAGCAAGGTGCGGCCAGCGGCTGGACCGGGAGCGGGAGACACAGCCGCCGCCAACGCGGCGAGCGGCTTCGAGCGTTATGTGACCGCGCACAATCCGGCGGCGAACCGGGCGGTGGGCGCCGAGCGCTACGTGGTCGATGAGCATTATCACGCCGGCGGCTCGCGCACGGCATTCGTGATCAGCAACATCTCGGACGACCCCCGGACGCGCGAGGCGTTCTGGGACGCGGCGCATGTGGCATCCGCCACGCCGTCGAAGCCGCGGCTGGAGATCCGTCCGCATCGCGGCGATCTGGCCGAACTGGTGCGACTGGCGGACGAGGATGGCACACCGGTAGCGGTGGAACGGGCGCTGCGCGAGCTTGCGCAGGAGGGCGCCGGGCCGCACCGGCGCATCCACTTGATCGACCTCGACCAGGCCACGTTCGACTGGGCCCAGACGCTGGACGAGGACCGCTACGGCACGCGCCGGGACGATCGGCTGGTCCACATTGTCCGCCCACGCGGCGGCGTGCTGCAGTGGCGGATCGAGACCGAGTTCGCCTACGAGCTCGATGGCGATGACGACCGTACGGTCGCCCAGGACTATGGCCGGATGCTCGACAGCCTTGGCCTTAAATACACCATCGCTGCGCATCATCCGACCCATCGCAACGACCTGCGCAACCGGCATCCGCATATCCTGATCTATCCGGGCGCATGCCGCCGGCGCGACGATGGCAGCTGGGAGTTTGGCGGCAAGCTGCAGGCCGGCGATATCGCGCTGGGTTTGGGCGCCGTCGACAAAACCACCCTGGCCAAACTCTGGTTCGAGCAGCGCTCGGCGGCGGATGTCGCGGCGCTGAGGCGCGCGTTCGCCGACATGGTCAACGCCCGCCTCGAACGGCGCGGTGTGCGTCGACGCTACGACCCCAGAACCTTTGCCGAGATGGGCATCGACCAGGCGCCGGGCGAGCATCTCGGCAGCGCCGCTGCAGCGCGGGTCGAGGCGGGGGATGCGATCGATATCGATCGCCGCAACGCGATCAGGGGTTGGGACGGTCGCCGTCGCCAAACAGCGCGAGACATCGCCGCCGAACTGGCCCGCCATTGCGCGGTGATCGCGCGCGTTGAGGATACCGATGCGCGAGGCAGTGATGCCGATTTGGCTGCGCTCCGTGATCAACACATCGCGCTAACCGACCGCCTGGCGGGCCTGCTGGAACTGCTCGCCGACCATGATCTCTCGACCGAGATGGCGCGTTCCGCCGCCGACCGGCTGGCGACCAAAAGCGGTGATGCGCTCGCCGCCATCGAAGCTGGCACGGCAAGCGCCGCCGAGATGCGTGCGAGCGCAAGTTATCGCGCGCGCAATGAACTTGCACTCGCGCATCTCGACGCGGTCGATGATGTGCTCATGCCGCACGCGGATACGATCAGGACCGCGCGGGCGGAGGTCGCCGGGATGCGACGCGCGTTGCACGGCATCGCCGACCGGATCACCGCACGCGTCGCCCAGCTTGAGCACGCGCGGGACGTCGCCCGTCGCGCTGCAATCTGGTCCAGCGAAACGGTGCTGCTGCCCACGCGTCACCCGGCACCGCTCGGCGACGATGCGCATTTTGAAGCGCTGGTCGAGCATATCCGCAACCAGCGCAGCGCCGAATGGGCGACGTCAGCCGACCGGTTCGTCCAGCTTGTTCGGGCAGACGGAACCGGCGACCTTTTCACGCCCATCGGGTTGCGCGCGTCGGACGAAGCATTGATCGTCCGACAACCCTATGCCCGACGGTTCGCGGGTGTCTTGCGCGAGGCCGGAAAGCGGCAGGAGGAAGAGATAGGCCGGGTGCTCGCCTATATCGCCGCGCATGGCGAAGACGGGCTGCTTGGCAACGATACTGACACGGCTCCGCGCACAGTGCGGCGGCACTATCGTCTCTATCGGGATCACCCGACGTTTTGCGATCTGCTGCAGGATGCGAGAGCGCGATTCGAGACCGCCAGCCGCGCGTCCAGCGCGGTGGTCGTTGGCGTCGACATGCCGGTCGCCGAACCGGCGATCGTAGTGTCACCGGACAATTCACGGGTCCCGATTGCGATGCCGCCCGCCGATCTGCGCATAGCCGCGCCAACGTTGCCAAAGGCGCCAACTGTGTCGTCATCTTCGGTGCCGGAAAGCGACCCGATGGCAAAGCTCATCTCGCCGTCACGGAGCGTGGCCCAACCGGTTGCCCGGTCACCCTCAACATCGGCGACACCAGTCACGATTCCAGCCTATAGAGGGGCTGAAGATCACCAGACAGCGGCGGCTCCGCCGGTGTCGCAATCCCCTCTCGGGGGCGCGGCTGAGGTAACTGCGACGGCGCCGCTGTCCAACCGTACCGACGGGGGCGTCGATCAGTCGGTCAATAACGCGCGTGATGTCGGAAAGGCGAGTTCGACTGACGCCACCAGCGCCCGCGAAAGTGGTCGATCGATCCGGGTCGGCGATGTCGCCGCGACACCGGAGGCGCAAACGCAGACGTCGGTGGCGGCGTCGGTCGATAAGGTTGATCGGGCAGCGCCGACGAGGCAAGAGCGCGCCGCGGTAGCGGCGCGCTTGATCGATGCCGAAGCGCGGACGAATCCTCCGTCCGCCGGGGCGGTGCAGACTGCGCCTCGGCCGCGTGTCGCAGGTCGGGGACTCGAGCCTGGGCAGCCTGTCACAACACCTTCCGTCAGCGACCTGGGCAAAGAGCCGGAGGCTGTCGTTGCCTTGTCAGACACGGGCGGGCATCCGTCACCAAGCGCGCTCGCCGAACAAGTTCCGATGTCGGATGCGGGGGATCAGGTGAGGGTCGGGCAATCGGTTATGCGCTCCGCCGATCCGGGCGAACCTGACCCGGGCGAGGCTCCCGGCGATGTCGGCCTACCGGATCGCAACACGGTCGCGCCGCCGCGGCATGAAACCGTCGGACGCGCATCCGCGTCGCCGACGGAACGTTTGCGCGATCTTGTCCGGCAGCGTCCAGTGCATGGCACCACGTCGCCGCCCGACCCGTCGCCCAAACCAGCAACACGGACCACGCTATCGCAGCCGCCACCCAGCGCAAGGCCGAAGCAAATTGAGCACGACCGCCGACTGCAGTCGGTGCATCAGGTCGTCGCCACGTTCCGCGAGCATACGCTGTACGCGCGGCTCGATAAGTCGGGCCAGCGAACGTTTGACGATAGCATGCAGGAACCGCTGAACGATATCGTCGCGGGGCGGGCGTCGCTGCGGATCGACGGTGGCGTAATGCTGGCCGCGACTGCATCGGACGAGGTGATGGACCGTCTGCGCGCCTTGGCGGTGAGCGACGCCGGATATTGGCTGCTGGTGCGGATTGCCGAGACGGTGCCGGGCGATGCTGAAAGGTTCGATAGCTGGCAGGTGCTCGATCAGCGCGGCGGCGCGATGTCATTGCCATCGACCGGGCGGCACGGGCCCGGCATCGGCGACTGAATAAGACCGCCTGGCGGCCAGGATCGGCGCCGCCGATTGAATTGAATTGGGAAGGAGCCTGCGGCTGTACCGTCAGGTGAAAATGTCCCTCGCGCGCTCGCGTCCGCAGCCGGCGACGCGCTGACACAAGAAGACCCAAGTGAGCAACGACATTCACGCGCGCCGCATCGCGGAGGCGCAGGTAATCGGCGCGAGCCTCGCGCTGATGACCACCGCCGGCTGGACGATTCGCAAGGACGCCACCACGGAGCTGCCCCGCGACTTCTGGAACTACCTTTACGTGAGCGAACCGGCGCTGTTGCTGGTGCCGACGATCGAGGATCCGCGTGGCCTGCGCGGCACGGTCGGCAGCGCCGTGCGCCAGGCGCGCAGCGACGCGCTTATCATCTACATCGGCAAGACCACGCGCGGCGAGCGTCAGGTCTCGGCGCTGGTAAGCCTGTGGTCGTCGCTCGGCGTCCACTGGTATGGCCCGCACTTGCCGTGGCTATCGCAGACCGGCGACCTATGGCTGGTGCCCGACCCCCGTGCGCCGGTCGACGCCGAGCCGTCGTTCCGCCTGGCTGGCGGGCCGCTTGAGCCCAGGTCCAAGCCGTTTGCGAACACGATCGACGGCTATCGCGGGCTGACCGCAGCCCGCGTGCTGATCGACCAGGCACTGGAGGGCTGAACGATGAAGTGGATTAGCCCCGCCCAGACGATGGATATGCTGTATGACGATCCGGCGCGCACCGGGCCGGACAGCAATTACGGGTTCGCGCTGCTGTGGGCCGGTGATGGGAAGGGCGGTGCCCACCGGGTCGCCGACCTCGCCCGCGCCAAGCTACAGCCGCGCAAGCCGACCGCCGCGGAGATCGCCGCGGTCGGCGAGGACTGGGCGGTCACCGCCGCCGACTACCGGCTGCTGCTCGCCGACGGTGTCGGCGACGTCGTTAGCCCGCGTGAGCTGTTTGAACGTTATGACGCCCACATCCAGCCGGGCCAGAACCTGCTCGCGGTCGTCCAGACCTTGCGGTTTCCGGCATCGCTGCCGCGTCATGGCATGATGCACGCCGCTTATATGTACACGGCGCTCTGCATGCAGCCCAGGCATCTCAGCAGCCTTATCGTCCAGCACATGCCGTCCGATGCGCGTTCCAGCCGTAGCCCCCATGTGCATATCGTCACACCCGTGCTGACGCACCACCTCTCCGGGTTCGCCGCCGTGCACGCCATGTTCGACGACCCGCCCGCCCAGATGCACCGTATGTTCGAGGACGACTGGCACCGGATCCGAACCGCGCTGGAGGAGATGTCTGCCATGTAATTACGGGCAGACGTCAACGAGTGTGTATAGACACCACATAGCCGGCGCCGGTCGATGGCGATTTCGATCGGACCGGGTCTTTGATGGTGATCGTGCCGGTTTCGCACCACCTTGTTGATAAAGTGCATTCGCAACACTCTCGCAACGGTGCTACAAAAATCATGGATGCAAAAGATCGGTGGACGATTGGGATTCGTGAAGGCCGAAGTTTCCGGCGGTGCGTTTCACTCCCTCTCGACGCCCACACACCTCAAGATGCGAACAGCTGGCATCATTAGGTAGGGATTGCCAGAATTCGGATACTGCAACGCATGATATAGTCGGCAAATCTCATCGATCCGCGGTTTTCCGATCCTGAAATGCGCCGGATCGACGGCGGGCGGTTCTTCATGGGATCGGGCGGCTTCTATCCCGAAGAAGCTCCCGTGCGCGAGGTGCGGGTGAACTCATTTCTGATCGACGTTCGTCCGGTGACGAACGCCGACTTCACGTGCTTCGTCTACGCGACCGGCTATGTGACCTTTTCAGAGATCGCACCTGATCCGGCGGACTATCCCGGAATGCTGCCCGAGTTCGCGCAACCGGGTTCGCTCGTCTTCGCGCGTACAGATGGGCCGTTCGATCTCGACAATTCGGCTAACTGGTGGTCGTTCATGCCAGGCGCCGATTGGCGCCATCCCTGGGGTCCGAACAGTTCGATCGCCGGGCTGGAGGATCATCCGGTCGTACATGTCGCCTATGCCGATGCGCTTGCTTATGTGAGCTGGGCGGGCAAATCACTTCCGACCGAGGCTGAGTGGGAATACGCCGCGCGGGGCGGGCTGGACCGAGCAGACTTTGCATGGGGCGATGAACTTGCGCCTGAAGGCGTCATGCTCGCCAACTACTGGCAGGGTACCTTTTCTTATGCCAATCAACTGCTTGATGGTTATGAGAGAACGTCACCGGTCGGCTCCTATCCGGCGAACGCGTACGGACTTTACGACATGATCGGCAATGTGTGGGAGTGGACGCAGGACTGGTGGGCATCGCCGAGCGCTCATCGCAAGCAATTCAAGGGGGCATATTGCATACCGCTCAACCCGCGCGGCGGGAAGGAGGGCGGCCGGCTCGAAGAATCCGCACTCAACGGTGCTGACCATCGAGGACGAGGCTGTCATCATCGCCTTCCGCCGCCATACGCTGCTGCCCCTGGATGACTGCCTCAACGCACTGCAGGCGACCATCCCACATCTGATGCGCTCGTCGTTGCATCGCTGCATGCAACGACACGGTATCAGCCGACTACCCGAAGTCACCGGCGACAAGACGCCGAAGCGCAAGTTCAAGGCATGCCCGATAGGCTACTTCCATATTGATATCGTGGAGGTGCAGACCGCAGAGGGCAAGTTGCGCCCGTTCGTCGTGATCGACCTGACCAGTAAGTTCGCGTTCGTCGAGCTACAAGAGCAGGCCGGCAAGATGATCACTGCGCAGCGAGGTCGAACGGAGGTGGTTGGTAATCTCAATCCAGTAGGTTGGCGATGGAATTGAAACGAACGGACCCGATGGCTCTCAAGCGCTAAGCTGCCTAAACGCGCTGTCAAAAAGTGAAGCGAACTGAAGTGGGCAGTTATCAGCAAATCATGGACGCGGCGGCGGTTGCCGCCTTTCTGGATACCGCATTTCCCAAGGACACGCGGCCGGTTTACGGGCGCGTGTCGACGGTCGCGCCCGGTTATGCCGAGATGCGGCTGGACCCGACCGAAGCCATGCTGCGGCCTGGGCGGCGGGTGTCTGGGCCGACGCTGATGGGCTTGGCAGACGTAGTCGCTTATGCAGTGGTGATCGCCCATGTCGGACCAGTCGCCATGGCTGTCACCAACACGCTTACGATGAATTTCCTGAGAGCCTGCGAAATGCGCATGATCGTTGCCGAAGCGCGCTTACTGAAGCTTGGACGAAGACTGGCTGTCGTCGACGTGCGCATCTGGCAAGACAGTGAGGATCGCCCCGTAGCGCAGGCAACCGTCGGATACGCGTTGCCCTAGTTGTTGAATGGAATATCGGGAGGCTGGACGCTCATGGTCATACACTCCGGTGCAGGCGCCACGGAAGCCGCCTGGATCATGGTTCGATCTGTTGACCGGGATATGTGCCCACTATCGCGCAATGATAATCTGCCACGTAGAAGGATCAGCTTCAACCACGGGTAGGAAATCATGGCGGATCGGTTGACGGGTATGGACGTGTTCGTAAAGGCGATCAGGCTCGGTGGCATCTCTGCTGCCGCACGCGATCTGCACATGTCGCCGGCGATGGCGGCCAAGCACCTAGACGCCCTCGAAGCGCGGCTCGGCACCACGCTGGTCCAGCGCTCGACGCGTCGGCTGTCGCTGACCGAGGCAGGCACCGACTATTTCGAAAAGGCCGAACGTATCCTGATGGAGATCGGGGAAGCCGAGGCGGAGGCATCGTCGCGGTCGATCACCGCCCAGGGACTGCTGCGCGTCAGTGCGCCCGCCACCTTCGGCGTTCTGCACCTTGCCTCACTCATCCCTGCTTTCTCCGCACGTCATCCCGAGGTGACGATCGAACTGGGCTTCAACGATCGTTACGTCGACCTGCTGGAAGAACGCTGGGATGTCGCCGTACGGATCGGGCGCCTCGCCAACAGTGCGCTTGTTGCCCGCAAGCTCGTCGCGATGGGCGTCGTGTTGTGTGCCGCCCCCTCTTATTTGGCGAGGCGGGGAACGCCAACCCGCCTGGCCGATCTCGGCGATCACGATTGTCTGGGCCACACCAACGCGTCGCTTGCAGGAACGACATCGTGGGCGTTCGGCAAAGACGGGACGATCAAGGTGCCGATCTCAGGATCGATGTGTTCCGACAATGGCGAGGCCTTGGTTCGCGCTGCCATCGCGGGCCAAGGGCTGGTCTATGGGCCACGCTTTATTGCGGCAGAGGCGCTTCGCGCCGGTCAGTTGAGCGAGCTTGAGCTGGACGAGCCGCCTATGATGCTGGGAGCGGCATATGCCATCACACACCCGACGCGGCGCCCCGCCGCCAAGACGCGGGCGTGGATTGACTTCTTAGCCGAAGCACTCCCCGCTCTTGGCACCGATTGGTGAGATGCCGAGCTAGCAAACGTCCCGAGTTTTCACCCGAGGACCGCGTCTGCTATCTCGAAACATCACGGTCTTTTACGATTGTAGATATCAGTGACCCAGCGAAAGCGACGCCCACAACCGCACATGGCTGGCATCGATAACGCCGAGGCTTGGTCCCTTTCAGTTGGTGCAGCGGGGGCCGCGGGCGCGGCGGACGTTGAGTGAGCGTGAACCGCATCACTGCCAACCCTCGATGACGATCTTGCCGCGTGCGGTAGTGCTCTCAAGCGCCTGGTGCGCGCGCTTGAGGTTCGCGGCGTTGATGGGGGAGAACCGTTCGGTGAGGGTGGTGCGCACCTCGCCGGCGTCCACGAGGCTGGCGATGGCCGACAGGATCTGACCCTGCGTTTCCATATCAGCAGTCTCGAACATGGACCGGGTGAACATAAACTCCCAGTGGGTCGACACCGACTTGCGTTTGAACGGTACGACATCGAGCGTCTTGGGGTCGTCGATGAGCGCAAAACGTCCCTGCGGGGCGATCAGCTCGGCGATCTGCTCGATATGCTCGTCGGTGTGCGTGGCCGAGAAGATGAAAGCCGGCGCGCCGATGCCCAAATCCGCCACTTGCCGAGCCAGCGGCTGGCGATGATCGATGACATGGTGCGCACCGAGCTCACCCACCCAGGCCTGCGTTTCAGGGCGCGAGGCCGTCGCAATGACGATCAGCTCGGGTACCTGGCGAGCAAGCTGGATTGCCATCGAGCCTACCCCGCCAGCACCCCCGACAATCAACAGCGCATGTGCTGCACCGGCTACAGGAGTACGCACGGACAATCGCTCGAAGAGGGCCTCCCACGCGGTGATCGCCGTCAGCGGCAACGCCGCTGCCTCTGCCCAATCGAGGCTGGCCGGCTTCTTCCCAACAATGCGCTCGTCGACCAGGTGCAACTCGGCGTTGGTCCCATCGCGGCCAATGCTGCCCGCGTAGAACACCTCGTCGCCCGGTTCGAAGCCGCGCACTTCAGGGCCAACAGCGCGAACGACACCGGCGGCATCCCAACCCAGGACACGCCAATCACCGTGGATCGAACCCGAGCCAGCGCGCACCTTCGTGTCAACCGGGTTTACCGAGACAGCCTTGACCTCGACGAGGAGATCACGGCCGGTAGCGTTGGGATCGGGAAGGTCGATCTCGACGAGAGCTTCCGTGCGATCGATCGTTCCGGGCTGCTGGTAGCCGATTGCGCGCATGATAAATCCTATTGTCAGGGGCTGTATAGCGAACGTTGTCGCGTACGGGATACGCACAAGCGACATCGCGGTTCGACATCGTCCTCAGGCTGGCGACGGCGTGGTTGCCGCTGCCGTCTTCCCCGTGAGGTCGGTGATGACCGCGCCGATCAGCGCCCGTAACCAGCGGTGTGCGGGATCATGCCGATAGCGGACGTGCCAAGCCATTTCCACGGGAAAGCTGCCAAGGTCGACCGGAGCCGGCAGGATCTTCAGCCGGGGGTCGTGCATCAGCCGCCTGCAGATGAGCGAGGGCAAGGTGGCGCAATAGTCGGTCACGGCCACCATCTCGGCTACCGCGAAGAAGTTTGTCACGGAGATTGCGACGTCGCGCTTCAGCTGCTGCTGCGCCAGCGCCTGGAACAGCCCGGCGCGCATCCGTCCGGGCGGCACGATGTTGACATGCTTCATCGTCTCGAACTGCTCGCGCGTCATGACATCGCCGACGCCCGGATGGTCGGCACGGACGGCGCAGGCGAGCCCTTCGTCCATCAGGTGCTGGACGACGAGGTTGTCGGGCGGATCGACGATGCGGCCCAGCACGAGCGCCGTCGTGCCCGACACGACGCCTGTTTCCACAAGATCATTTCCGTAGGGCGTCAGACGAAGCTTTATGCCGGGGGCGACCTTCTCCAGGCGCGCCACGATAGCGGGAACGAGGACGAACTCGACATAGCCGTTTGGCGCGATCGTGAAGAGCCGTTCGGCCTGTACGGGGTCGAAGGCCTGCTGACCGAGGACCGCATTGTCGAGCTGCGCAAGTGCCTCGGCGATCAGCGGTGAGAGTTCAAGCGCGATCGGGGTCGGCTGGATGCCGTAGCGCTCGCGGACGAACAGTTGGTCCTGAAGCATCAGTCGTAGACGCGATAGGGCGTTAGACAGGGCGGGCTGTGTCATGCCCATGCGCTCGGCGGCCCGCGTGACGCTGCGCTCCTCCATCAACGCGACGAAGATCGGCAGCAGGTTCAGATCGTAGCGCATGCAGTCATCCTGTTAGCGCTATATCTGAAATCAGAAATACAAACTTCTGGAATATGTCAACGAGGCCCATTTCCCATCCATCGGCGACGGACGCCGCGAACATGGAGGTTCAGATGAGCAAGGGACAGGTTCTCGTTCTTGGATCGAACGCGACGCAGATCAGTCTGCGTGGCGGCGGTACGGCGACGGTCGGTCAGTATCTCAACGAGACGGCAGTCCCCGCGCTGGCACTGCTCGACGCCGGCTATGATATTGTTCTCGCTACGCCCAACGGGACCAAGCCGCACATCGACGCCGGCTCCGACACGAAGGACCACTTCGGCGGTGATGAGGCGGCATACCAGCGCGCCAAGGACTTCTTCGCCAGCCACCCGGTCATGAACGACGTCCGCACGCTGAAATCGGTCGTCGACGAGGGTCTGGACGGATTCGTTGGCGTGTTCGTGCCGGGCGGCCACGCTCCCATCGTCGACCTGATGCAGGATCACGACGCGGGCACGATCCTCCGTCACTTCCACACGGCGGCCAAGCCGACCGCGCTCCTCTGCCACGGACCGGTTGCCGTTGTCTCTACGCTCGACGATGCTCCGGCCTTCCGCAAGGCGCTGGAGGAAGGTGATGACGCCGGGGCGGCCGACCTGGCGCGAGACTGGATCTACGCAGGTTACCGCATGACAGTCTTTTCGGCGAGCGAGGAAAAGATCGCCGAGGAGCAAGTGCTGAAGGGCGAACTCTACTTCGACATGGAAAAGGCGCTGCGGTCGGCCGGTGGCGACGTCTCTGTCACCGACAAGAACTTCGCTTCGAATGTCGTCGTGGACCGGGAACTGATCACGGGTCAGAATCCCGCGTCGGACCGGGCCATGGCCGACGCGTTGATCGAAGCCCTCGATCGCGCCGCTGCGTGAGTACCAGGATGACGGGCGGGGCGCTCAGGATACGCCCCGCTTCGGACATAACCAGGAGAGGGTATGGTGCCATGACCGCCAACGTGAAGATCGTCGCCGTCCTAACCGCCCGTGCGGATACCGTCGACCGCCTGCGCGCTCTGCTCGACGCCATGCTAAAGCCGAGCCGTGCCGAGCCGGGCAATTTGCGCTACGATCTCTGGCAGGACCAGAGCGATCCGAACCGCTTCGTCCTCGACGAGCTGTACGCGGACGCGGATGCGGTTACCGCCCACCGCGCGACGCCCCACTTCCAAAACTATCTGTCTCAGATCGGCGATCTGGCCGAGCGCGCCGCGTTTGTCCTCAACCCCGTCTCGTCAACCTGAGGAGCTGCCACTGGGCAAGCCTGAAGAATGGGTGGGTGCGGCACGGCCTGTAAAGGCGTTCGACACAGACGTGTTGCGGCTGACCGGCCTGTTGGCACCTGCGCTTCGCGCCGGGCTCTTGGGCCTCATTCATCTACGCGCCTATCGCTGGCGCGGGGCCGCGATCCGGCGAAAAATCAACAACTGACTTGAAGGAATACAGTCGTGACCAAGGGTATCGAAGGCAAGGTCGTTCTCATTACCGGCGGCAGCACCGGCATCGGCGCGGAAACCGCGCGGCTTCTCGCGGAACGCGGCGCCAAGGTGGCCATCGCCGCGCGGCGCAAGGACAGGCTCGACGAGGTCGTCGCGGACATCGCCGCAAGCGGCGGCACGGCACGTAGCTACGCGCTGGACGTGACCGACAAATCGGCGGTCCAGTCCGTCGTCGCCGCAATCATTGCCGACTTCGGCCGCCTCGACGTGCTGATCAACAACGCCGGGCTGATGCCGATCCGTCCGATGGCCGAGGTCAACACCGACGAGTGGGACCAGATGATCGACGTCAATCTGAAGGGTACGCTCTACGGCATCGCGGCGGCCCTTCCCAGTTTTCTCGAGCAGGGCAGCGGTCACATCATCAACTTGAGCTCGGTTGCGGGCATCAAGGTCTTCGCACCGGGCGGCACGGTCTACTCCGGCACCAAGTTCGCCGTCAGCGCGATCAGCGAGGGCTTGCGCCACGAGGTGGGGGAAAAGGTCCGGGTCACGTCAATCGAGCCTGGAGCTGTCGAAAGCGATTTGAAGTTCACGACCTCTGGCACGGCTGCCGAGACGGTACTGGACTTCTACAAGCAGGCCATCCCGGCGGCATCGGTGGCGCGTGCTATCGCGTTCGCTGTCGAACAACCTGATGACGTCGACGTCAACGCGATCGTCATCCGGCCGACCGCACAGCAGTTCTGATTTCGACGAGGAGGCGGGGCCGCGTGGGCTCCGCCTCATGGGGAACGGACCGGCCCGCTCGTCCGTTACTTTGCCGAATATCTGTCCGTTTCACTTGAGGAGTCGTTTATGCCCAAACTTGCCCTGTATGTACCCCTGAAGGCCAAGCCCGGAAAAGAGCGCGATGTCGCCGATTTCCTGACCTCGGCATTGCCGCTCGTTCAAGCTGAGCCGGGCACGCTGACCTGGTATGCGATCGAGGAAGGCCCGGGTGCGTACGCGATCTTCGATACGTTCGACACCGAGGAGGATCGGCAGGCCCATCTTGACGGCAAGGTTGCCGCCGCACTGATGGACAAGGCAGAAGAACTGTTTTCCGAACCGCCGCAGATTCACAAGTTCACCCTGCTGGCGGCGAAATAGCGAAGCGGTCGGCACCCTAAGCTGCCGTTTGAATGCGGGGTAAGGCTCGTGTTTCCATCCGGAATGGATGGCCCGGCCGAATCGGGAAATGAATAACTGAATAAGACAGGTCATCCGCGATAGTGGATGGCCTTGTCTTTTGCGCTTATCACACCTCTGAAATTACTGATAAGGCGCCGTTGATGTGTCGCGACGTAACGGCACATTAGTTCGCGGAAGATTCTTGAGCACATCGATTTGGCGCGTTATTCGGCTGTTCTGGCCCAGTCATTCAGAATACCACCGGGAATCGATCCCAGGATGGCCCTACGGGAAGGAACCTCTCAGGTAGCAGAAGGTTCAGGAAACTGAGATCACGTGAAAGGGTGCGATGTCCTCCGCCGTTGCGATGGCCCGGATCGACAGCACGGTCTCGATTTGATGACGCGTTGAGAAGGGCTGCGAAACGAAAAGATCCGTGAAAGCTGTCGTGTACAACGGGCCCAAAGATGTTTCTGTCAATACCATCGATGATCCCAAGATCGAAAAGCAGACCGATGTTATCATCCGGCTGACCACGACCAATATCTGCGGGTCGGACCGTCACATGTATGAAGGCCGTATCAGCTTAGCCGGGCGTGCTTGAGGGTCGCACCTTGACGTCCTACCCGACGCTGAAGGTCGATATCGAGAACGCCGGCGGTGCATGGACCAATGAGGAAGTCGTGGTCGACAACGGCCTTGTTACCAGCCGCGATCCCAATGATTTGCCCGCCTTCTGTGCCAAACTCGTTGAGGAAATCGCAGAAGGTGTCGGCGCAGCGCTCGCAGCAGGGAATTAAGACGGGGCGTTTCGACGAACCATGTGAGGGCCCTCTCCCTAAAGAAGGTCCGCACAAAGCAAGCGTGGCGGATGGCCAGCGATTGGCCGTCCGCCACGCCGCGTATCACACGAACACGGCGCACCTGACGGGCACTCAAACCCTAAGCCGCGTCAACCGCGGTGACACATCGCCGGCTCCCGCTTCCAGATTCGACCCATTCCAACGTGTGGTTGAGATGCACCTGATCGAACGTGCGTTCGGCCAGATTTACGACCTAAAGCGCCGCCTTGAGATAGCGGGCGGTGAGACTGCCTTCCGCTTCCGCAACGACGCCAGGGACGCCGCTGGCAACGATACGGCCCCCATCTTCCCCGGCCCCCGGTCCCAGGTCGATGATCCAGTCCGTCTGCGTGATGGCGCGCATGTCATGTTCGACGACTACGACGGTATTGCCGGCGTCTACGAGGCCCTGCAGGTGTTGCATCAGCCGGTCGCCATCGGAGGGGTGAAGCCCCGAAGTTGGCTCGTCGAGGATGTAGATCGTGTTGCCGCGTTGAGCGCGTTGCAGTTCAGTCGCCAGCTTGATGCGCTGCGCCTCCCCGCCAGACAGCTCGGTCGCCGGCTGACCGAGCCTCAGATAGCCAAGACCGATCTCCCGCAACACGTCGAGGGAGCGCATCACAGATGCCTCGCCAGCGAAGAAATCGCACGCGTCGTCGACCGTCAGTTCGAGCACCTGGGCGATATTGCGCCCGTTCCATTCGACTTCGAGCGTTTGCGGGTTGTAGCGAGAGCCATGACAGGTCGAGCACGGGGCAAAAACGCTCGGCAGGAACAGCAGCTCCACCATGACGTATCCCTCGCCCTCGCACACGGGGCAGCGGCCTTGCGCGACGTTGAACGAGAACCTTCCCGGGCTGTAGTGCCGCCGGCAGGCGAGCGGCGTATCAGCGAAGATCCGTCGCACATGGTCGAACATGCCGCTGTAGGTGGATAGGTTCGAGCGCGGCGTGCGGCCGATCGGTTTCTGATCGACCCGCACCAGCCTGCGAACATGCTCCATGCCTGCGACAATGCGTCCTTCAGTGTCGTTCTGCGCAACATCGAGCAGCGGATCGATATCCTCCTCCTCGGCCACGGGGGAGCCGCCGAGGTGTTCCGTGACGAGCTCGGGCAGCGCCTGACTGACAAGACTGGATTTGCCCGATCCCGAAACGCCGGTGACAGCGGTGAAGCAGCCGATGGGAAACTCGACGTCGAGACCATGGAGATTGTTCCGCCTGATCCCTTCCAGGCGTAGCCATGCCTTGGGATCGCGCGGCGTGCGCTCACTGCGGAGCGGCTCTGCGAACAGGTAGCGGCGGGTGATCGAAGTCTCGACGTCGGCAAGCCCCTCTATCGGCCCGCTGTAGAGGACTTCACCGCCCTTTTCCCCGGCTCCTGGCCCGACATCGACGAGCCATTCCGCGCGGCGGATCACGTCGAGATCATGTTCGACGACGAACAGGGAGTTGCCCGCCGCCTTGAGACGCTCGAGAATGGTGAGCAAGGCTTCGCCATCTGCCGGGTGCAACCCTGCCGAAGGCTCGTCAAGCACATAGACCACGCCGAAAAGCTGTGACGACAATTGCGTGGCAAGCCGCAAGCGCTGCAGCTCTCCGGAGGAGAGCGTCGGCGTGCTGCGGGCGAGCGAAATGTAGCCAAGGCCAAGATCGATCAGCGGCTCTAGCCGCTCGATCAATTCGCAGGCAAGGCGTTGGGCGGCGATCCGCTTCTCGTCGGAGAGATTGGGCGTGCGGCGTACGTCGGGCGCGCTCTTGTGCGCAGAGCCGCCCGCCGCAACCCGTTGTTCGACCGCTGCATCGCGGGCCGCTTTTTCCAGAACATGGCCCTTTGAGGGGGCGGAGACCGCCCCATACGCGCCATGCGCGACGGGCATCAGCAAATCCTTCAGCTTGAGCACCGTCAGGTCACCGAACTCGGCAATGTCGAGGCCGACGAATTTGACCGACAGGGCTTCGCGCTTCAGGCGCTTGCCATCGCAGGTCGGGCAATCGCGGCCGATGATATATTGCGAGACGCGCTTCTTCATCAGCGCGCTTTTAGTGTTGGCGAAGGTTTCCAGCACATAGCGGCGCGCGCCGGTGAAGGTGCCCTGGTAGCTCGGCTCCATGCGGCGCTTGAGCGCCGTCCGGGTCTGTTCGGGCGTCAGGCCCGCATAGACCGGCACCGTCGGCGCCTCGTCGGTAAAGAGAATCCAGTCGCGATCCTTCTTCGGCAGATCGCGCCACGGCGTGTCGACATCATAGCCGAGCGACACGAGGATATCGCGCAGGTTCTGGCCATGCCATGCCGCCGGCCAAGCGGCGACTGCGCGTTCCCGGATCGTCAGCGTGTCGTCAGGAACCATCGTCTCTTCGGTCGCGTCATATATGCGGCCGATACCGTGGCAGGTCGCGCAGGCCCCCGCGACCGTGTTGGGGGAGAAATCCTCCGCATAGAGCATGGGTTGATGGCGCGGATATTCGCCGACGCGCGAATAGAGCATCCGCACCAGGCTGGAGAGAGTCGTCACGCTGCCGACCGAGGATCGCGCGTTGGCCGAGCCGCGCTGCTGCTGCTGCAACGCGACCGCAGGCGGCAAACCGTCGATCGCATCGACCTCCGGCACGCCGGCCTGGTCGATCAGGCGACGGGCATAGGGCGCAACCGATTCCAGATAACGCCGCTGGGCTTCGGCATAAAGGGTGCCGAACGCGAGCGATGACTTGCCCGAGCCGGATATGCCGGTGAACACCACGAAGGCGTCGCGCGGTACATCGACGTCAACATTCTTGAGGTTATTCTGGCGCGCGCCGCGAACCTGCACGCAAGCGGGCGGCCCCGTATGCCCATGATCGGTGGCCGGCGTCGTCGCGTGAATATCCTTGCTCTTCAATTCAGTTTTCTGCCCTATACGCCCGTGCGGCCTGTGGTTCATCACAGTCGGGTAACAGATGAATGCATTTCCGACTCAATACATCCAACGGCCAGGCTGGCCCGATGTTCGGCACCTTTGAAATATTTTTCCAGCATTGGACAAAGGTTACGACAAAACCATTTTTCCCGTTGGGTCGCGCGACGAGGCCACACGCACTCCACTGGTAAGCGCCTGGGCCAGGCGGCCCTGGTCCATGCCGCTATCGGCATGTAACGACCGCACTTCGGCGCTTGTTACCGCATCGCGACGCGTTGCCCATTTTGCCAGAGCGCGCGTCATCATGGCCGGGGTCGGGCCATGATGACGGCCGAGTTGTCGATCCGAGCGCCTCGCGCCGCTTCGGATCGGCGGGTCAGTAGTGAATGACCGTGCGGATCGACTTGCCTTCGTGCATCAGTGCGAAGGCCTCGTTGATTTCCTCCAAACCCATCGTGTGGGTTACGAATGGGGCCAGATCGATATCGCCTCTCATCGCGTCCTCGACCATTCCGGGGAGCTGTGTCCGTCCCTTGACGCCACCGAACGCGGACCCCTTCCATACGCGGCCCGTGACGAGCTGGAATGGGCGGGTGGAGATTTCCTCGCCAGCGCCGGCAACGCCAATCACGATCGACTGACCCCAGCCACGGTGCGCTGATTCAAGCGCGGCGCGCATGACGTGGACGTTGCCGATGCACTCGAAGGTATGATCGATGCCCCAGCCCGTCATCTCGATCAGCACTTGCTGGATGGGCTTGTCATGGTCCTTGGGGTTGATGCACTCGGTCGCACCGAACTGGCGTGCCAGCTCGAACTTGGACGGATTGGTGTCGATGGCGATGATGCGACCCGCCTTCGCCTGGCGCGCACCCTGCATCGCCGCGAGGCCGATGCCGCCGAGGCCGAACACGGCAACCGAGTCTCCGGGCTGGACCTTGGCGGTATTGTGGACTGCGCCGATGCCGGTCGTGACGCCGCAGCCGAGCAGGCAGACATGTTCGGGGTTTGCCTCGGGATTGATCTTGGCGAGCGAGACTTCGGCGACGACCGTATATTCACTGAAGGTTGAACAGCCCATGTAATGATAGAGGGGCTGACCATTGTACGAAAAGCGGGTGGTCCCATCGGGCATTAAGCCCTTGCCCTGCGTTTCGCGGACAGCGACGCACAGGTTGGTCTTGCCCGACAGGCAGAAGTCGCACTTGCCGCACTCGGCGGTGTAGAGCGGAATCACGTGATCGCCCGGTCCGACGCTGGTGACGCCTTCACCGATCTCGACAACGATGCCCGCGCCCTCGTGGCCCAGAACCACCGGGAAAACACCCTCCGGATCACTCCCCGCCAGCGTGTACGCGTCGGTGTGGCACACACCGGTGTGCGTCACCCGTATAAGGACTTCGCCTTTCCGGGGTGGGGCGACATCGATCTCGACGATTTCGAGTGGCTTGCCCGCCTCGAAGGCTACAGCGGCGCGAGATTTCATGTTGGGATACCCTCGTTGAGTTGAACCGATTGCTGGTGCGAGGCCGTCGCGTCAGCGCAAATTCGTCGACATTCTCATACTGGCAGGGAGTATCTTTATCATACTCCCCAGCAGTATACAAGAGGTGTCCTAACGAGGATCTCAAACCAGAGAAGGCAGCAGGGGCTGGCTTCTGAGTGCGGGAGAACACGGGCGCGAAAATGGGCCTGAAATTGTCATTTAAGATAAGTACGCAGAATCTTCATTACGCCCTCCACGCCGTCATCGTGATCGCCACCTGCGCCTCCGACGGCCCGATTTGCGCCCGCACCGAATGTTTCCCTGAGATGACTCTGCATCACTTCTGCCATCAGTCCATTTGTCGCACCACGCATGGCGACAATTTGCTGCAGCAGGGGAGCGCAATCGGCCCCCGCTTCGATCGCGCGTTCCAGAGCGTCCGCCTGACCCTTGATACGCCGCAAGCGTGTGATGGCTCGCTTCTTGTCCTCTGATGAATGTGGCATCGCGTTTTCCCGAGAAATCGCTGAAGCATACTATACAGGGGGGGAGTTTCAATCCTGCACGGAGCCGGGCGTTTTTCAATCGGGCGAGGTTCCGGTCATGCTCTCAAGCCTGCGCCACGAGCAGCCCTGGCATGGGCGCCGAGGGTCCGATCCTCTGTCGGGGAAGGGGGGAGTGATCGCTCACCCCCCCGGTATGCCGGTCAGACCGTAACGACGACCTTGCCGATCTGGTCGTTCGATTCGAGGAAGCGGTGAGCGTCCTGGATGGCGTCGAGCGGGAAAGTGCGCGCGATCCGCGGCTTGAGCGCGCCCGATTCCAGACCCGCCACGATGAAAGCCTTGGCGCGATCGAGGGCGGCATCGTCCGAGACGATCTCGCTGTAGAGATACCCCTTGAGCGTGAGGCTCTTGCCCAGCACGGAGAACAACGGGAACGGCGTCGGTTCGCCGCTGAGCGCGCCATATTCGAGCAGGATGCCGCCGCGTGCCATGCTCTCGGTCAGCGGCTCGAACGACGGGCCGCCGACCGGATCGAGCACCACGCGCGCACCCTGACCATCGGTTATCTCCATCACCCTCGCTACCAGGTCCTCTTCCCCGGTCGCGACGACATGATGCGCACCGGCATCGATCAGGGCCTGGCGCTTGGCGCCGGTACGCGTCGTCGCGATTACCGTCGCGCCGACCATCCGCGCAATCTGGAAGACAGCAAGGCCGACGCTGCTGGAGGCAGCTGTGACGATGACGAAATCGCCCTCGCCGAGTTTCGCCTGCTCCACCAGTGCACCCCAGGCGGTGACATACTGCATCCACACGGCCGCCGCTTCCTCGAACGACAGCGCCGCCGGATGCTTGACGACGAGGCGGGCGGGCACGTTGGCGACCTCGCCATAGGTGCCCCAACGCGCGATATCGAGCGGGGGGATGACGCTGACGGCTTCGCCTTCCGCAAACCCGGTAACGTCGGCGCCGACCGTAACGACGGTGCCGGCGGCCTCGTAGCCGAGGCGGCTCGGGAACTCGGCTTCCTGAAGGTAGGCATGGTTGCGGAACATCACCTCGGCACGGTTTATGCCAATCGCCTTCACCGCGATCTGCACCTCGTCGGCCGCGGGCGCGGGCACTGCCACATCTTCAATCCTGAGGACGCTGGCGTCGCCATAATCGTGGATACGGACGATGCGGCTCATTGGAGACTCCTTGATTATTGAATGATCGTTCTGTAAGGGAGCGAACTACCCGATTCAAGATATTATTTATCGATCGTTCCATATCGTGCACCAGAGATGACAGAGACGAAAGCCCGTCGCCGCGCAGGTCGCCCTCGTGTGTTCGACACTGACGCTGCGCTCGACAAGGCGGTACGGCTGTTCTGGCAGCGCGGCTACGAAGCGACATCGATGGCCGATCTGGTGGCGGAGACTGGCGTCGCCGCCGCAAGTCTCTATGCAGCGTTTGACAACAAGGCGGGGCTGTTTGCGGCGGTGATCGAGCGCTACGCCGCGACGTTCAGCGTCCACCTCTATGCACCCATCAACGATCCGGCGTTGTCCACCTACGAGGCCGTCAAAGGCCTGCTGGAACGGGCGGCGTCATCATTCTCGGAACCCGGAACGCCGGCCGGCTGCTTCATGTATTCAGCAGCGGCAGCCGTTTCGCCGGCGTCCGCCGCCATCGAATGCCTGCTGCGCGACAAGCGTATCGCGGCGGAGGCCCTCCTGATCGAGCGTCTGCAACGCGGCGCCGCGCAGGGCGAGCTTGCGGCCCACTCCGATCCGGCCGTGCTAGGCAAATTCATCAATACGGTCATGGAAGGCATGTCCGTTCAGGCGCGCGACGGCGCTACGATCAACGAACTGCTCTCCATCGCCAGAATGGCACTCGATCGATGGCCGGCCGCGATATGATCGCTACATGGTGGTCATCTGCCAATCCGCCTCCCGCGACCGAACAGTCGAACTCATCTCATAGGACAAAAGCACATGAAACACGTGACATTGCCCGGCGGGGAAGTGGTTCCTTCGATGGGTCAAGGCACCTGGAAGATGGGCGAACGTGCCGAACGGCGATCCGATGAGATCGCCGCGCTGCGCGCGGGTGTCGAGCTGGGCATGACGCTCGTCGATACCGCCGAAATGTATGGCGATGGTGCGGCGGAAACGCTGATCTGCGAGGCGCTGGGCAGCCTTCGCGACCAGTTGTTCCTCGTCAGCAAGGCGTATCCACAGAACGCATCGCGCTCCCGCCTTGCCGGTGCGTGCGAGGCGAGCCTGAAGCGGCTCGGCACCGATCGGCTCGACCTCTACCTGCTCCACTGGCGTGGATCGGTGCCGCTCGCTGAGACGATAGAGGCAATGGAGGCGCTGAAATCGGCAGGAAAGATTCGGCATTGGGGTGTCAGCAACCTCGATACCGACGATATGGACGAGCTTGTCGCTGCCGGCGGGGATGGCTGCGTGACCGATCAGATCCTATACAATCTCGTCCGTCGAGGCCCTGAGTTGGACCTGTTGCCGTGGCTCGCACAGCACAAAGTGCCAGTGATGGCGTATAGTCCCGTCGAGCAGGGACGCCTCACAAGCCATCCCGCCCTCGACAAAGTAGCGGCCCAGGTTGGCGGAACCCCTGCGCAGGTCGCACTTGCCTGGACGTTGCGCCACGATGGCCTTATCGCCATCCCGAAAGCAAGTTCGATTGCACATGTGCGGGAGAACCGCGCTGCCGCAGATATCGTCCTCTCCGACGCCGACCTTGCGACACTTGATGCGGCATTTCCCCGGCCAGCGGGCCGTCGCCCACTCGAAATGCTGTAGCGTCAGATGGCGACATCCTCTCTCAAAGCAACCGAACGCAAATCGGATCGCCTCGGGGCGTTCATGGACGCGGTGCTTGCGATCGCGATCACCTTTCCTGCGGTGGAGCTGCGTGCACCGAAGCCTGAAGAGGGCGATCTCGCAGCGGCGTATCTGAAGCTGGCGCCGGAGTACGGCACCTACGTCCTCAGCGTGATCCTGATCGGCCTCTACTGGGCGCACAGCCATTTCAGCGGCAAGCTGCTGGAGAAGACCGACCACGGCTACAATCTGCTGAGCATCGGCTTTCTGGCTGCCGTCAGCATCACTCCGTTTCCTGCGCGGCCGTTGGTCGAACACCTCGGCGGAGATGCGGAGAGCACCACCGCCGCCCAATGGTATCTGGGCGTAGCAGCGACACCGGCGACTTGGTGGTTTCTTCGTTGGGTATACGCCACCGCGAGAGGTCTTCCCGATCGAAGGCTGACCGAGGCTTATCTTCGCCGCCTTACCATCAAATATGGCCTAACTGCCGGAGCCTATTGGGCAGCGTTCGTCTTGGCATTCTGGAATTGGCGTGCTGGACTGATCGTCGCGGGGATCGTTACGTTGAGCTATATCGTTCCGCCAGCAAAGCCCAGCTACAAGCCAGGCCAAGAACCGGAGAATGGCTGAGACCGGCTATAGACCCGGCACGGCGGATGCTCACATCGGCTAATCAATCCAGGATCTTGTCGATCGTGATCGGTAAGGACCGCACCCGCTTACCGGTCGCGTGATAGATCGCGTTGGCGATCGCAGCGGCGGTGCCGACGATGCCGATCTCGCCAAGTCCTTTGACCCCGAGCGGGGTCACTTCGGAATCGGGTTCATCGACGAAGATCACCTGGATATCGTGGATGTCGGCATGCACGGGCACATGGTATTCGCCAAAATTGTGGTTCATCCAGCGCCCCAGCCGGTGGTCGGGGAAGGTCTCCTCGTGAAGCGCCATGCCCATGCCCATCACCACGCCGCCGAGAATCTGACTGCGCGCGGTTTTCGGGTTGATGATGCGGCCTGCGGCGACCGCATCGACGATGCGGGTGACGCGCACCACACCCAGTTCCTCGTCCACCTTCACCTCTGCAAAGATCGCGCTGTGGGTGTTCTTTGACTTGTGCAGACCCTTCCACATGTCGCCGAACCCGGGCGCCGCGGTCTCCTCTTCCGCGATCTCCGTCAGGTCCGCGGCGCGCATCGCGTCGCTGAACGGCACCCGAACGGTCGGCGCGTCCTTCAGCACGATGCAGCCGTCCTCGAAGAACACGTCGTCTATCTTCGCGTCGCCAAGCGGTGCACCGGCGATCTTGCCGGCCGCCTTCAGGAGCTTCTTGCCGACCGCCTGGCATGCGAGCTGTACCGCCGCACCGGTCGATGCCGCCCCCCACGATCCACCTTCGACCGGGGCGGTCGGCAGGTCTGAGTCGCCCAGCTTGGCGGTGATCTGCTCGGGCGGCTGGCGTACGGGTGAGCGTGGATGCTGCCGTGGATGCGGGGGCGCTGGCACGGGTGCTGTCGGTGCTGCGATGAACCCGGCGCCAATACCGCTGCCGACACGGGTGTTCCTGGCATGCGGCGTGACCGACATGCGCAAGGGGTTCGACGGTCTGGCAGTGCTGGTGCAGCAGTGCTGGCGCAGGATCCGCATTCGGGTGCCGATCGCGGTGCGCTGTCATCTGAAGCCAAGGCAGGCAAGGCGGTGTTCGGCCGCGTTTGCGCGTCCTGCCACGCCGGCCCCCAATTTACCGATGGCCGCTTCCACACGATCCTGCCGGTCAATGCGGCGGACCGCGGTCTGGCGGAGGTGACGGGGAAGGCGGAAGACGAGGGACGGTTCCGCACCCCCACGCTGCGCAATGTCGCAGCGACCGGCCCTTGGTTTCACGACGGTTCCGCGCGCACTCTCCGGCAGGCCGTTACACGCCACCCTGTCACGCTCGACGCATCCGAGACGGATCAACTGCTCGCTTATCTGGAGGCGTTAACCGATCGCGGCTTCATGGAAAACTCGGCCTTCGCTTATCCCGATCGACCCTGCGCAAAGGACTGATCGAACCTTCAGCCCGCGTGTGGCGCAAGGTTCGGATCGATATGACGGGGCTGCGCTTCGGTCGTCTGATCGGATTGGCATTCGCCGGGGTCAGTCGCGGGGGTAAGGCGCAATGGCTGTTCGCCTGCCACTGCGGCAACGAGGTCGTCGCCGATGCCGGTAACGTCCGCTCGGGCAGCACCTCAAGCTGCGGCTGCCTGCATCGGGAGATATGCGCTGCGCGCCTGACCACGCACGGGCGGCGTGCGGCCAAACGCCACGATCCGACCTACCGGGCCTGGCAGGAGATGAACACCGTCTGCGCCAATGCCGCCTCGCCGCGTCACCGTGATTTCGGTGGACGAGGGGTCATGGTTCACCCTTACTGGATCGCCGACTTCACCCGCTTTCTTGCCGACATGGGCGAACGGCCTGACGGGACCATCCTCATGCGGAAGGATGCTGACAGAGGCTTCACGCCGGGGAATTGCCTATGGGCACCCGTTAGAACGCGATCCGATCGCGCCGTGGCAGGGCACCGGCGGTTATCATCCCGCCCGCTCGTCGCCATGCCCGTCGCGCTCGCCGGGTGATCTGATCGCCGCCTTGAGCCAGTCCAGCTCCTCGCCCTCGGCAGCCGCCACCATATCGCTTTCAAGCTTTCGGTAGCGCGCCAGCAATTCGCGGCCGAAGTCCGTCAGGCTCGCGCCGCGTTTGGTCCCGCCACCTATCCGGGCTGAGACGACCGGCTCACACCAATCCGCATTCAGGCTGTCCACCAACAGCCAGATGCATCGATAGCTCATGCCGAGATCGCGTCCGGCCGCCGAGATCGAGCCGGTCCGCTCGATCGCATCCAGCACCATCGCCTTGCCCGGGCCGATCGCCGGGTCACTCCCACGAAGGAGCTGAACGCTGGTTTTCAAAGGGCCGGTGATGGACATGCCTATGTGAACTCCGCGCGAAACCTGCTTGGGTTTGGTGTTGGCATCCCGCCCCGCATGATGTCGATCGCTAGGTGCCGGTTCTGTCCTTCTCGACGATCAGGCCGGTGTCGCAACCGAACCGTTTTCCGGAGATAGATTGGCGCACGGGTTCTTTGCGGGTCGCGCCAATTAGCAGCTCGGACTCGGTTTTGAGAGTCGGGGTGGGCCGCGAAACGGCCCGTTTTACGAACAGTTTGAGCCTGATGTCGCGGGTGAGCTCGCCGATCGCTGCCCGAAAATGGCTGCTCGTTCACGGATCCGTCAGACGGGAACCACGCCGCAGCCCAAGGCGTTGAGCGCCTTAGACGAGGTCCTTACGACGGGGACGTCCGATTAGATGAGGAAACGACATGCGCGCACTATGCTGGCACGGTAAGGGCGATGTCCGCGTCGACACCGTCGCGGATCCCGAGATCAAGCACCCGCGCGATGCGATCATCAAAGTAACCGCCTGCGCGATCTGCGGGTCGGACCTTCACCTGCTGGATGGATATCAGCCTACCATGGAGGCCGGCGACATCCTCGGCCACGAGAACATGGGCGAGGTCGTGGCGCTCGGGTCTGAGGTCACCAACCTCAAGATCGGGGACCGGGTGGTGGTGCCGTTCACGATCAGCTGCGGCGATTGCTGGTTCTGCAAGAAGGGTCTGTTTGCGGCCTGCGATCGGACCAATCCGAACGCCGAGATGGCCGCCAAGGCGATGGGCCATTCGCCCGCCGGGCTGTTCGGCTTCAGCCACATGCTGGGCGGCTACTGCGGCGGCCAGGCGGAGTATCTCCGCGTGCCGATGGCGGATGTCGGTCCGATCAAGATTCCCGACAACGTTACCGATGAGCAGGCCCTCTTCCTATCGGATATCTTCCCGACCGGCTACATGGCCGCCGAGAATGCGCAGATCGAGCATGGCGACACCGTCGCGATCTGGGGCTGCGGTCCGGTCGGCCAGTTCGCCATCCGCTCCGCGCTGATGATGGGCGCGGGCCGCGTGATCGCGATCGACGAGGTGCCCGAGCGACTCGCCATGGCGGAGGCCGGTGGCGCTGAGACGATTAACTTCGCCGAAACCGATGTCTATGACGAGCTGCAGGCGCGAACCAAGGGCCGGGGCCCCGACAGCTGCATCGATGCTGTCGGCTGCGAGGCGGCCGCACACGGGGCGGCGGATGCGGTCATGGACAAGGTGAAGGCAAGCATGATGCTCGCCACTGATCGCGTCCACGTCCTGCGGCAGGCGATCATCAGCTGCCGCAAGGGCGGCACGGTCTCCGTGCCCGGCGTCTACGTCGGGATGGGTGACAAGCTTCCGATCGGTGCAGCGATGAACAAGGGGCTGACGATCAAGCTCGGGCAGACCCACGTGCAGCGCTATACTAGACCGTTGCTGGAAAGAATCGTCGCGGGCGCGATCGACCCCAGCTTCGTGATCACCCACCCGGCCAGTCTTGAAGACGCGCCAGAAATGTACGCTAAATTCCGCGACAAGGAAGAAGGTGTGATCAAGGTTGTTATGCGCCCGCACGGCTGATTGGCGGAATAACGGGGAACAGGACGCTTATCGATGCCGATCGACACCGCCGCCGTGGAGCACGTGTAGCGGCGGTGTCGATCACCTTGCGACCAAGTATGTCGGCAGACCTAGGTGTTTAGTCCCGGCATTTGGTGGATCGGGTCGACGATGAACCGGTCTGGCTCAGACGTCCAGATCTTGGCGATGTATTCGTAGGGGTGAGGCCGCTTACGGTCTTGAGCCGGCGAGCGAAATTGTAGGCGGCCATGAAGTCGTCGGGGTGCGTCCTTAGCTGGTCGTGGCTCTCGTAGTGAAAACGTTTGACTGTCGCCTCCTTGATGGTCCGGTTCATCCGCTCGACCTGACCGTTGGTCCATGGGTGGTTCGGTTTGGTGAGCCGGTGCTCGATGTCGTTGGCCTCGCAGATCATGTCGAAGCGCATTTGGCGGGACCAGGCGGTGTTTCGGTTACGGGGCTGCTCGGCGAACTGGATGCCATTGTCCGTCAGAATGGTGTGGATGCGGTAGGGTACGGCTTTCAGCAGGTGCTCGAGGAACTCCCAAGCCGTTCGCCTGTCAGCCTTGTCGACCAGCTGGGTGACCGCGAACTTGCTGGTGCAGTCGATGCCGACGAACAGGTAGAGCTTGCCTTCGGCGGTCTGCACCTCGGCGATATCGATGCACACCACCCAGACGCTCGACCTGAACGACGCGCGGACGATCATCGATGCAGGGATCGCGGAGGCCGAGCGGATCGGCAACCCGATGAACATCGCGGTGGTGGACGCGGGCGGCTGCCTCCTAACGTTCGCGCAGATGGACGATGCGTGGCGCGGCAGCGTCGACATCGCGATCGGCAAGGCGTGGACGGCGCGCGCGTTCGACGTCGAGACCAAAGCGCTGGCGAAGCTCGCCCAGCCGGGCGCCGACTTCTACGGCATCCATGCCTCCAACGACGGCAAGGTGATGATCTTCGCCGGCGGCGTGCCGATCAAGGAGGGCGAGACGGTGATCGGCGCGGTGGGCGTGTCGGGCGGCACCGGCAAGCAGGATCAGGGCGTGGCCGAGGCGGCGGCGCCGGCTCAGTCGACGGCGGTTCAGTCGACGGCGACGGGCTCGGGCGCCGGGCGCGCCTCCCGCGCGGCGCGGGTCGCCTCCGTCTTGAGGCTGCGCTCGCCCATCGCGCGCTAGGCCGCGGCGGCGCGCAGCGCGCGATCGCGGACCTTGTCCAGCGTCGCCTCGTCCGACTCCCGGGTGCAGCGGGCGGCGTGGGCGGCGAAGGTGTCGCTAGCGGCGCACCTGTGGGACAATGAAACCGCCGATGCGCATAGCGCATCGACGATCGATCCACGCCAAGGATGGCACAGGCCCGACGCTCGCTGATGCCGAAGAGCTGCCGAACATCCTCGACAGCCCTCCGCTGAACGGCAGGCCTCACCAGTTTTTTGAGGCCACCTCCTTCAGAACGGCATTGTCGAGCATGGCATCGGCCAGCAGCCGCTTAAGTCGTGCGTTCTCGTCCTCGAGCACCTTCAGCTTGCGCGCCTGCGACACGTCCATGCCGCCATAGGTCGCCTTCCACTTGTAGAACGTCGCACTGCTCACACCATGCTTACGGCACACGTCCGCGGTCTTCGACCCGGCCTCCTGCTCCCGCAAGATCCCGATAATCTGCTCTTCGGTAAACCTGCTGCGCTTCATCTTCGTCGTCCTTCGTGAAGGACTCTAGCTCAGACTGGCGGAGTTTCAGGGAAGCACGTCAAGTCGGAGATAGAGTGCGTCATAATTGAACTAAAATCTCCCAGCAATCCGAGTGCCCTCTAGGGTGGTGCACGGGGCACCATCCTATTTACAGCGTTGAAACACGGGCGAGCGGACGCTGGCTAGCGAATAGGCGTTCGGCGGGGTGCTGCCTTGGGTCCTGCTTGGGGCGCTTCAGGAAGGGTAGGGACAAGACCGTAATTCGGTCGGTCACCTGACGTCGACCCGTTCCTGGGCAACGAAAAAATCCCCCGTTTCGCCTTCCATATGCCGCGAGGCCGTGGACTTTCGCAGATTGCCAAACCCGCTACATATCCTTAAGCGCCAGCTTACTCACCTCGACGAAAGTGACATGCTCACAGACCCCGAGCATCCCGATGCGACAGCGCCTGAATTTCTGTAGGCGCGAGGTGCAACGCCACGAGAACGCCCCCCCGGCAACCAACTGCTAACGCTGAGCGCTTCGCTCGCGCTCGAGGAATTCACACATTATGCAAAGCGGCATGAGACCTCTGCGGTTTGTTGTTCTAAGTAACGGTCTGCGTATAGACGAATGGCAGGCAGATTGCGTCCGGCAAATTCTGGCCGCAAATGTGGGCACTTTGGTTGGCGTCGTGGTGAAGGCGCCTGCCCCTGCGCAAAGCGTTTTTGAAAAGTGGAAGGGGCGGTGGACCGATAGGCGGCTCCTGACATGGCGTCTTTTCAACCGGCTTTTTGTTACCCCATTTAGTAAGGCAACAAGAGCGAGTAGCCTGGTTCTCGACGATCAAGTTCCAGTTTTGTACGCAAAAACACTCTCGGCTGGCCGTTTCGCGGAAAAATTCGACCATGATACGATAGCAAAGATTCAGGAACTAGAGCCAGACTTTATATTGCGCTTCGGCTTTGGTATTCTCACGGGTGATATACTTTCCATAGCGAGATATGGTCTGTGGTCTTATCATCATGGAGACCATCATAGCTACCGAGGCCAACCTCCCGGCTTTTGGGAGATATACAATCGCGAGTCCACTGCAGGCGCAATGCTTCAGGTTCTTAGTGAAAAGCTCGATGCCGGCCGGGTTTTACACAAGGGGCAATTTTCCGTCACGGCACATTCATATGCACGAACCCGCGATACGCTCTATTTTGGCGCGTCGTCGTTTGTAGCGCGCGCTTGCAATGATATCCTTTTAAATGGTTTTCCGTCTATCGATCCCGAGGCGGCAAATAGTTTGGGAAAGGTCTATAAGCAGCCCACTACGCCTCAGGTCATCAGGTTTGCCTTCACTGGTTTGATTTCTCGATGGAAGACGTTCGTCAACTATCGCTTGCGTCGCCAAACGTGGAATTGTGCGGCGATACCCGACTCGATCGCGGCGGTCGCCGGGCTGGAGGGCAAGAACCGACAGGAGAAGGCGCTCGGCTCGGCAATATGGATGACACCTGGACCAGGAGAATTTTTCGCCGACCCATTCGGTCTAAAGCTCGAGAGCGGTCTATTTCGTGTTTTTTTCGAACGCTTTGATTGGCGCGTAGGCAGGGGTGATATTGCCACGTCACTTTTCGACGGAAAGAAGTTTGGCGACGTCGCAACAGCTCTGAATGCGCCAACCCACTTGTCTTACCCCTTTGTAACAAAAAAAGAGGGTGGTTGGGTGTTCGTTCCGGAGCATAGCGAAGCTCGTGATGTCTCGTCTTTCACCTTCGACGAATTTGGGGTCATTCAATCGAAATGCACTATTTTAGGCGATACCGATCTGATTGATACCACGATTCTTTATCATGATGGCAGGTATTGGATCTTTGCGATTGTCGATGGCCATGCTCAGAACACACATCTGCATATCCTATACGGTGATACGCTGGATGGACCCTGGACGGCTCATCCACTCAATCCCGTCAAATCAGATGTTACGTCGGCTCGTCCGGCGGGCACACCGTTTTTTCACAATGGAAAGCTTTATCGGCCGGCCCAGGACTGCTCAAGAATTTACGGTGGCGCAGTAACCATTAACGAGATTGTCAGAATTACTCCTACAGACTATCGCGAGATTCGGAGATCGGTTATTAAACCGGTTCCTGAAGGGGCTTATATTGACGGCTTGCACACCCTTTCGGAAATGGATGGCTTTACATTGATCGATGGCGCCAAGAGGGAATCAAAGTTCCTTTAGTTTGGTCTGCGACTCGAATAGTCGACCACGAGCAAAACGGTAAAGGGATCGCATTGCGCCATCCGCCTCTGCAAATTTTGCAGAAAGGCCCAACAGCGAAACACGAAGCGCTTCACCGTTACTATAATGTCCAGATTTAGCCGTCCGCCAGGTCGACCGAATTAGCTGCACGATATACAGGAACATAAAAATCGTCGCAATCTTCCACTCTAAAACGAACAGAATTACGATTGCGACGGGAAGGAATACGGCCCAGACAAATGCGCGCGCAAGGATGGTCGCACCGGCCTTATCCATTTTCGCATTTCGTCGCAAAATGGCCTGCATCATGCCAGCGCCGCCTCGGCGGCTGCGGCGATAATACTCCTTAAATCTGAATGTAGCGGCGTCGTGGACCGACATCAGCTTATCAAGTCTCCAGATTTTCCAGTTTCTATCCCGCAGTCTCGCGCAAAACTCAGGCTCTTCATGAGCGATCTGATCGGCAGCAAAGCCGTTGCACTCACGAAACGCTGCTAAACGTACGAGCGATTCGCCCCCCGTGGACTCTGCCTGACCAACAGCGGTGTCCCACTCGCGATCCGCGAGCTTGTTGTAAATGGAGGCGGCAGGATAACGCTCCATCCGTCGGCCACAAACGGCTGCAACGGTCGGATCAGAGTCCAGAAATTTCACAGCAGTCTCGATCCAATCGGGAGCTAGCTCGCAGTCGCCATCTATAAATTGGATGAAATCTATATCGGCATTGCCCGCAAAATACCAAGCGCCCTCGTTACGACCGCGCGCTGCTGTGAGCAAACTAGACGCCTCCAACTCAATGACGTCAACGCCGTGTTCTTTAGCAATGGACACACTGTCGTCGCTGGATGCGGAATCGACATAGACGATGTTCTTATAATTAGCTACTGAGTCCAGGCATCTTTTTATATTCTTCGCTTCGTTCTTGCCAATGATGACAATTCCGACGCGATTAAGACCGACGCGGTCATATACTTCTTTGCGGTCGGTGATTTCTTCACGCCTCACGCTGTCGCCTCCCCGCTGTGACTGCGAAATTCAAAGCAAACTCTGAGGTTCAGGATATCTCCGAGACATCAGCAGCATCGCCCTACCACGCCCCCATTTTGAAGTCTGTATAGGATTGTCGGTTCGGAAAGGATCGGGGCGGTGCTGTCAGCCGCTTGCGAACCGCCTTCTCGACGATGCACGCAATGCTTTGCACTCGTCAGCCTTCGCCTGCCAGGGTCTGACACTCCGTCCGGGCGGCTGAGCGGCGCTCTTTCCATGTGTGTCGGTCGACGAGGTGGCTCTCGAGCCGGAAATGGTTGTGGACGGACTTGTGTGCGCCACTTATGCGCCTCAAGCGCAGCATGGCTCGCGTTTGAGGTCGGGATGGGGGTGGGTGTTCTCGACCCGGTTGTCGGCCCGGCGACCTATCTCTTGGCTCTCGTGGCGGACGAGCTCGTCCATGGTAGCATCGCGGCTGCGTAGACCATCGGTGGTGATCGCCTTCGGTCGAGGCCGCGCATCTCGGGCCGAATAGCGCCAGTTGCCCGCCTTGGCGGCTATTTACCTGCCTCGCTCTCGACAACTAAGGCCCGCGAGCGCTACGCTGATTTTCAGGGCGGGGGCTGCGATTTTATGACCGAACACTGGTGGGAGCGGAAAGCGATCCTCGCGGCATTGGTGTTGGTGACAGCAGTTCCGCTGCTCTGGCCCGCAATCCCGCCGCTGCTTGACCTGCCTGGCCATATGGGTCGCTATGCTGTGTCGCTCGGCGGCGGAGAAGCGCCGATTGCGCGTTATTACGATTATCAATGGGCATTGCTGGGAAATCTTGGCGTCGATTTGATCGTCACCTTGCTTGGTCGGTGGATCGAAGTCGAAACCGCCACGAAACTAACCGTCCTCGCGATACCAATGTTGATGTCCGCCGGCTTCCTGTGGGTCACATATGAAGTGCACGGTAAATTGCAGGCTACGACGCCGCTGGCTTTGGTCTTTTGCTACGCATACCCTTTTCACTACGGCTTCGTGAATTATGCGCTTGGAATGGCGTTTGTTGCGCTAGCGTTTCCGCTGTGGATTCGCTGGTCGAATGGCCCGGCCTGGCGGCGGTCCGCCGTTTTTGCCGCTATTGCCGCGGTGATCTGGGTTACACACGCGATCGCATGGCTCGCACTTTGTGTACTTTGCTTCGCCTTCGAGCTTTTCCGCCGTTTGAAGAAGAACGAACCGATACCTCGCGCTCTTTTGCAAACGATCCTTTCCGCGGTGCCGTTGGGTACGGGTGCCGTGTTGACGCTCTTATCGGCGAGCGGCGCGCCGGGCACTATTGGAGGTGTCTTTGATGTTGGCGGAATTGCGAAAGCGCTGATCTCACTCAACCGCGACCGCTGGATCGCAATAGATCTTTTGACAAGTGCTGTCTTGCTGGCAATTCTGGCGCTTGCATTATGCCGTTTTCGGGGCCTCGCCGTAATTCCAGACCTTGGTTGGCCTGCCTTCGGGCTGCTGGCACTGTTCATTGCAATCCCGGACTCGGTCAACGATTCGGCCTATCTGAAAACACGGTTGCTGCCGTGGGCGGTCGCGTACGCGCTGCTCGCCATCAAAGTGCCTGTGTCGCGAGACATCGCGCGCTGGGCAGCGCTGTCTTTCGGGGTTTTGCTACTGCGGCTGAGCGCTACGGCCGCGAGCTTGCTCGCCTACGACGCGTCTTACGCATCCACGCTGCGTGCTCTGGATCTAGTGCCGAAAGGTAGCCGGATCGCCACTTTCACCGTCAATGCTTGCCGGCCGACATTGGCAAATTGGACGAACAGTCGTCGCCAACATCTTGGCGGGATAGCGGTTATCCGCCGAAACGCGTTCGTGAATGATCAGTTCGAGGCTGGTTCTCTGCAGCTTCTTCGCGTCCGCTATGCATCGGCCGGAACGTTTCGGCACTCACCATCAGAGGTGGTGTCCACCGAGCGATGCGTCGGTGACTATCCGCCGCTCTTCGCAGATCGACTTGACGCGCTGCCGCGCGATGCTTTCGATTTCGTCTGGCTTCTCGACGTGCCGCGTTCCGATTGGCCATCGCGTCCTTGGCTACGCCCCGTCTACGACGATGGTGCCACCATTCTATATGCTGTGAAGCGCTCGACGCGCGAAAGTGCAAACCGATGATCGCGAGGCTTCGAGCACCATTGGCGGCGGCGCATGAGAGGGCCGCCGTGACCCTTCTTCTCGCTGCCGGAGCGGCGCTGCGGCTATTCTACGTCTCCTTTACCGAGAGCCGGGCGCTGGGTGAGGCATATAATGTCGCCGCGGCGCTGGCGGATGGCCGTGGCTTCGCCGACGCCTATCACGCGGGACAGGGCGCGACGGCGCACGTCACACCAATCACGCCGGGCATCGCCGCCGCGGTTTATAGCATTTTCGGTACCGGCAGCGTCGTGTCGGAGACCATCCTGGGGTGCTGGTCGATCGGATTGGCGCTCGCGACCTATTTTCTGCTGTATGGCGCTTTCGGCCGGCTCGGTGTTCCAGCAATCCTTCGGCTTGGTGCGCTTGCCTTTCTCTGCCTCGTCCCCGTCTATTTCTGGCCAGAGACGGTTGATTTTCGGGTGTGGGATGGCGGTCTGGCCGCCTGTCTTACGGCGCTGTTATTCAACCGAATGATGGCTACGCAAGAAATCAGCGTCCGCCAGACATGGCCGTTAGCGGTGATAGCCGCACTCCTGTTTTTCGTGAATCCTGTCTGGGGAGTGGCCGGCTACCTCTGCGTGACGATCTACTGCCTGGCTCGCGTGCCGCTGACCCGCACGTTCCTGGTCGCGGCAGTGGCGGCCTTGGCCCTCGTCGCCGTTGTCGGGCCATGGGCAATCCGGAATGCGATCGTCATGGATCGCCCGGTCTTGCTACGTAGCAACAGCGGACTGGAACTTGCCTTGGCTATGCATCCGGCGGCCGTGGACACGACCGATCCCGGCGGCACGTTTATGAAGCGGCTCCGGGAGATTCATCCGACGATGGGCTCGGCGCCTTATCGCGCAATGAAGGCGGCCGGGGGCGAGGCGAGCTACGCTAATGAGCTCGGCAGAGAAACGTGGCGCTGGATTGGCGCGCATCCAGCGGCGGCGGCAACACTTGCCGTGCGCCACATCCGACAAGCCATATTTCCCGACGGTTGGCAATTCAGTGCCCTCGGCGGTAGTGAACGCGGAGGCCGTCTCCGAGCCTACCTCATCCGAACCCTGGCCACGCTGGGTGTCGTCGGTATTGCGTTGATGCTGGTGTCCCGGCGAAGTAGTTGGATCTATCCCGCGATACTTATCGTCGTCCCGGCAATGGAAATGGCGTTTTTTCAACCAGTCCAGCGCTACACCTACCTTAGTTATCCGCTGCTGGTGTTTGCTGCTTCTGGCTGCGTAATGATGCTGATTGATTTAAGACGTCGTCGTCGTTACCAAGTGAGCAGTGAGGGCATGGTGTAATTCTATACAACGCCGATGAGAACTTCGGCGACCGCGGAAAATACTTAATAGGTTTTCCGCGCAAAAAGCCATTCCGCAACTCCGATGTTCGCCAGCGCGCCGATTGCGCAGACGAAACTGAAAGTTACCCGCCGCCGCGACAGCATTGCTCGACGAAAAAACGACGCTCAGGTCGTCGTGCGGCGTGGGTGGGCGGAGTTAGCGGAGGGTGGGCTGGGCAAGCGGGATCGAACCTGGCGTGTGCTTGCCGAAGGATCCGGAACTCGACGTTTGGGTGATACGTGCTCGCGTATCGCTTTGTTACATTAGGTAATATCTGAGCTAATGATATCCTGTGCGGCTAATGTAATTAAGCTGGCCGCGGTGATGATTCCGGTCCGGAATGAATAAAATGCTGAAAATCAGTCGTATGTAGCGCAGGCTTAACAAGCATAAGATTAGCCTGCTTCGCTTGTCGCTGCATAGATAGCCGGAACTTGCTTAGTTAACGGCACGGACGGTATTCATCCATACCCTTGATTTAACAGATTCTTAATCGCCAGGATCAAGAAGCCGGTCGATTGCGGCTATGGCGCCGCTCTCGTATTTCGGGCGGGGCGATGGACGTTGTAGACTGGCAGTCCGGTCGGGTTTCGGTTGCCGAAATCGCGGAAATCATTGGCGATATCGCTGGTGGCGAGTTGCATCTTTCGCCCCGCCGGGAACAGGCACTTCCGCCGGTGCTGCGCGATGCGTTCCAGCGCCTCATCCGATCGATCCGCGCGCGCCGGAACGCGAGTTCGCTGGCGGAAAGCCGTGACGAACTGACCGCGCTGCTGTCGACGTCATGCTTCAAGCAGACCGCGACGGAGCGGCTGGTGCGGGCCGATCGCTGCCACGCGCTGCTGCTGATCGATCTCGTCGACCTCGGGCGAATCAACGACACGTCGGGTTATTCGGCAGGCGACCAGCTGCTGGCGCTCGCGGCGGCGCGGATCTCGCATGTGCTCGATACGATCCACCTGAAGGCTGGGGGGCGGGGCGATCCGCCGTTGATCGGGCGGCTGGGGGGCGACGAATTCGTGGCGCTCGTCGAGGTCGAGGAAGTGCAGGACGCGGAGGGCCAGGCGGTGGCGCTCATCAACGCGCTGCGCGAGCCGTTCTACGTATCGCAACGCGCCATTCTGATCGGTTCGAACATCGGCCTGGCGATGGTGCCGGATCATGCGCTGTCCTACGACCCGCTGCTGCGCCATGCGAAGCTCGCCCTGCAAGATTCGGGTCGCAAGGGGCCGAATCGCGTGACGACGTTCGACCAGGCGATGGCGGACGAGGCGCAGCGGCGGGCGGCGCTGGAGAGCGCGCTGGGCGAAGCGCTGATCGAGGAGCAGTTCGAGCTCTATTTCCAGCCGATCGTGCGGATCGGCGACGCGAACGCGCAACCGATCATGGAAGCGTTGATCCGCTGGCGGCATCCGGAACACGGCATCATCATGCCGGCCGACTTCGTTCCGCTGGCCGAGGCTTGCGGTCTGATCGGCGATATCGGGCGCTGGGTGCTGGCGACGGCGATGAAGACGATCGTGAAGTGGCAGGAGGCGGGGTGTCCGTGCACGATCGCGGTGAACGTCGCGGCGGAGGAGCTGGCGCAACCGGAATTCATCGGCTTCGTGCGCGAATGGCTGGTGCGCACGGGCGCCGACCCGCGGGCCTTGGAAATCGAGGTGACCGAGACGGCGGTGACGACCGCGAGTCATGTCGCACTCGACAACCTCCAGCAGCTCAGCGCGCTCGGCGTGCGACTGGCGATCGACGATTTCGGGACGGGCCATTCGAATTTCGCGCGGCTGTCCCAGCTCCCGTTCGACCGGCTCAAGGTCGACCAGTCGCTGGCGCGCGAAGCGAGCGGCAACACGGCACAGCGCGAAGTGGTGTCATGCATCGTCCAACTCGGCCGGGCGCTGGGGCACGAGGTCGTGATCGAGGGGATCGAGTCCGAGGCCGAGGTTTCGCTGTTCACGGCGATGGGATGCCATCTGCTGCAAGGCTACCACTATTCGCTTCCGCTGCCGGAGAACGCGGTTCTGCCCTGGCTCGCCAATTCGCGCCCGCACAGCGACGACGGGCGGGCCTGAACCATGCGCCGGACCAATTTCGCGGTCGGCGTCGCGGCCGCCTTGCTGGCGAGTGCCGCACCGGCCGCCGCCGAGGATCTGACCCGTTACTCGCTTGAGGACCTGCTGACGCTGCAGGCGACGTCGGTGGCGAAGAAGCGGCAGCGTGTCGCCGACGCCGCCGCCGCGGTGTTCGTCATCACGCAGGAGGACATCCGGCGCAGCGGCGCGCGGACCATCCCGGACCTGTTGCGGATGGTGCCGGGCGTCGAGGTCGGATCGATCGACGGCAATTCCACCGCGGTTTCGATGCGCGGGTTCAATACCCGCTTCGCCAACAGCGTGCTGGTGCTGGTGAACGGGCGCGCGATCTATGTCTCGGCACTGTCCGGCGTGCTGTGGGACCAGTTGCTCGACCCTCTCGACCAGATCGAGCGGATCGAAGTGGTGCGCGGCCCCGGCGCGACGCTGTGGGGCGCGAATGCGGTCAACGGCATCATCAACATCATCACGAAGGATACCGCCCAGGCGCGCGGCGTCACCGCCAATACCCGCAGCGGGACGGACGGTCAGGATGTCGCGCTACAAGCCGGCGGCGGTGATGCGGAGACAGGCTATCGCGTCACCGGTGCGGCGCGGCGCAAGCTCGCCTCGGCCCTGACCCGTGACGGCGGTACGGCACCGATCGAGACGCAAGGCGCACAATTGAGCGCGCAGATCGACGCCGCACCCGATGCCGACAATGCGCTGACCTTCAAGGCCGGGATCGGCGTCGGCAAGTTCGGGCCTGCCAAGTCCGGCCTCGGCGATCTGGGGCTGACCGCAGGAGGATTTACCGACAGCAACGTCCTGGTCCGCTGGTCTCGCGGTCAGGCCGACGCGTCCTCGTTCATGGCACAGGGCTTCGTGAACCATGTGTCCCGCGACGAAAGCGGGATCAGCATTCGGGAATCGATCTACAATGTCGAGGCCAACGGAAATATCGCGGTCGGCAGCGACGAACTGGGGTTCGGCATCAACTATCGACTGACCCAGAATATTCTCAAGTCGCAGGCATCGTCGATTGGGTTCCTGAGCGACGGTTCGAGCGACAATCTGGTCAGCGGCTTCGTGCAATATGACCATTGGCTCGTTTCGGACAAAGTGCGGCTGACGGTCGGCACCAAGCTGGAAAACAGCAGCATCACCGGCTTCAACGTACAACCCAGCGTGCGCCTGCTCGGCCGGATCGGCGACGCGCGCCTGTGGCTGTCGGCATCGCGGGCGGTCCGGACCCCTTCGCTGTTGGAGCGCGACGCGCATCTCTCGACGACCGCCGGGCCGACGGGGCGCTTCTACAGCCCAATCTTCGTCGATGTCACTGCGTCCGGCACGCCATCGCTGCGGTCGGCGCGCCTCGACTCGCTGGAGGCCGGCGTCCGCTTCAACATCGGCGAGTCGCTGAAGTTCGATATCGCGGCCTATCATAACCGCTACAAGGATCTGGTCGGGGCCGCGCCGCTCGGGGCTGACATCCGCTTCGACGGCGGCATGCCGCGGGTGACCGCGAACTATGCGCTCGTCAACAACAGCGACTCAACCAGCACCGGCGTGGAAGCTGCCGTCACCTGGACCGCGACATCATCGCTTCGGATGGATGGATATTATTCGTTCATCGACAGCCGCTTTCAGGTCAGACCCGTATTCGACGCGTCCGGCCTGACGCCTCTGTTGGCGCAATTCGGATACAGCCTGCCGCTGTTCCCCCAGCCGGGCCTGATGACGACCCCGCGTCAGCAAGGCGGTGTGCGCGCGCACTGGGATGTCGGACCGAATGTGGAGATCGATGGATGGCTCCGGCACGTCGGCGAACTGAAGAACGTCGGCGTTCCGGCCTATACGACCTTCGATCTCAGGGCCGCGGTCCAGCTGAGCGGCAATGTTACCCTGTCGCTTGTCGGTCAGAATTTGCTCGACAAGAACAGGCTGGAGTTCCGCGAGAGCCTGGTTTCCGCGGCTCCGGCGGTGATCAGCCGACAGATCGCGTTCGATCTGCGGTTGCGGATGTAAGCCGTGATGCGTTTCCTGACCGCAATCGCGCTGATGCTATCCGTCGCGCTGTCCCCACCCGCCGCCACGGCCACGACCGCCCCGAACACCGGCGAACTGAAGGCGGCCATCGTCTATAATATCATCCGCTTCACTCGGCTGCCGCCGCAGCCGTCGTCGCGGCTGACCATGTGCGTTCTGGCGAATGGCGAGACGGCCCGCGCCTTCGAGCATCTTGACGGGCGGGGCGTGCCGGACGGCCGGCTGTCCATCCGCTTCATTTCGCGCCCGGAAGAGATCCGGTCCGGCTGTGCCATCGCATTCGTCCAGGGCGACATGCCGTCGTCGGCGTTGTCGGGCGCGACGGTGACGATCGGCGATGTCGACCGGTTCATCGATCGCGGCGGAATGGTCGAGCTGCGCCGCTTCGGTCGCCAGATCGTCTTCGAGGTCAACAACCAGGCGGCGGCACGAAAAGGCGTGCAGTTCAGCGCACGCCTGTTGAACCTGGCGTCGGTAGTCCATCAATAGTGCGGCGCCTAATCCGCCCCAATTTCCGGATGCGGGTCACGCTCGTCGCGACCCTGTCGACCGTATTCGCGCTGACGATCAGCTGTTCCGCGCTCGCGCTGTGGCAATATAATGATGCGCGCGATCGGGCAGAGAGCCAGAACCGTCATATCGCTGAGGTCCTGGCTTCGGCGGCCAGCGCCCCGGTCGTGTTCGGGGATCGCGCGGCGGCCAACGAAATCGTGACCGCAGCACTGAAGAGCGCCGTCGCCATCTCGATCGTCGACAGACAGAACCAAGCCTTGGCCAGCGGCCGTCGCCCGGGCACGATCGAGCTTCCCCCTTCGCCATCGCGCAGCGCCAAGGTCGGCATTTCGGTATTGGGTCCGGCAACGCGAATTGTGATGCCGATCATCGTCACGAACGAGGTCGTCGGCTGGCTGGATCTGACCAGTGAGGGCGAGAGCCTGTCGACCCTGGCCGCGCGGGCGGCGGGAGTCGCGGTCATCCTGCTCATCGGGGCGGCTGTCATGGCGACGCTGGCGACCCGTCAGCTGATGCCGATGCTGATGGGGCCGCTCAACAAGCTGCTCGCCACGATCGAAGGTGTGACGCGGTCGGGGGACTATTCGCTGCGGGCATCGTCCTCCAGCGATCCGGCGATCAACCGGGTGCTCGCGGGCTTCAATCAGATGATCAAGGAAGTGCAGCGGCGCGAGGCGACGCTGGCGAAGACGCTGACCGAGCTCGAAGACGCGCGGGACACGGCGGAGGAGGCCAATCGCGCGAAGTCGGACTTTCTGGCGGCGATGAGCCACGAGCTGCGCACGCCGCTGAACGCAGTCATCGCCTATGCCGAGATCGTCGAGGAGGATCTGGCGGAGGAAGATAGCCCGCATGTGGAGGATCTGCGGGTCATCAGTGCCTCGGGCCGCCACCTGCTGACGCTGATCAACGGCGTACTCGACTTCGCCCGCATCGAGGCGCGTCAGGTGTCGTTGGACCTGCACGGCTTCGATATGCTCGCGCTCGTCCGCGAAGTGGAGGCGACGTTGCGCCCGCTGGCGGCGCGCAATGGAAACCGTCTGGTACTGGACATGCCGTCCCGGATGCGGCCGGTGATCCTGGATTCCACGAAGGTGCGCCAGTGCATCATGAATATCGGCGCCAACGCCTGCAAGTTCACCAGCAACGGCGTCATCACGGTGACGGTCGAGGAAATGCCGGACACCGAATGCGTCCGCATTTCGGTCGAGGACACCGGGGTCGGCATGGACATGGAGCTGATCGACCGGCTGTTCAAACCCTTTTCGCAAGCCGATGCGTCGACGACGCGCAAGTTTGGCGGGACCGGGCTGGGCCTGGCGATCACCGACGAATTCGTCCGCCTGATGTCCGGTCGGATGGAGGTGTCCAGCACGGTCGGCGTCGGCTCGAAATTTACGATGATCCTTCCCCAGCGTCTGCCCGCGGGCGTGACCGGCGCGCAGCGCTCCCTCTGAAAGACATGGTAATATGACATTGCAGATCACGACGTCGGAAGCGTCGCCGCCGCTTATTCTGGTCGTCGACGACGTGCTGGAAAATCGCTCGATCGTTCAGCGGCGGTTGCAGCGGATGGGCTATGAATGCCTAGTGGCCGACAGCGGCCCGGCGGCGCTCGACATGATCCGCGTCATGTCGCCGGACCTGGTGCTGCTGGATTTTATGATGCCGGAGATGGACGGGCCGATGGTCCTGCGCGAAATCCGCGCGACGCCCGGGCTGGCGGACCTGCCGGTGATCATGCTGACGGCCCGGACCGACAGCGCCTCGATCTCGACCACGCTGCATCATGGCGCGAACGACTATGTCGTGAAGCCGATCGATTTTGCGGTGCTGAAGGCGCGGATCGACGCTTGCCTGCTGCAACGGGAAAAGGCGCTGTCGTTGAGCGAGGCCAACAGCCGCCTCGACGCGCGCGCCGCCGCCCAGGCGGTCGAGCTCGGCGAGGTGCGCAAGGTGTTGCAGGAGACGTTCCAGCGCGATCGCTCCCCGCTCGACGAGGAACTGGCGAAGGTCTCTAGCCTTGTCGGCACGATCGCGCAGACATGCGCAACGTTGCGCGCGATCGAGACGTCCGACGCGGCGCGAAGTGCTGTCGAGACGATCGAGGCGCGATGTGCGGAGGCCCAGGCGATCCTGGGTCGTCCGCGAACCGGTGCCGCGGCAGCATAACCACCTGATGGGTCGATCCGCGGATTTTGCGTCAATCGGTCGAACTCTCTTCAAATCCTGGTGATATCGATATGACCAACGACATGCGGACATTGCGCAAAGGGCACCGCCTGAACGTGCAGCCCGATATCTCGATCATCCTCGTCGAGGACGATGGCGATCATCGGGCGATCATCGCGCGCTTTCTGAGGAGCGCCGGGATGACCGTGACGGAATGCGAAAGCGTCGCCGAACTTGAACAAATCCTCGATGAGACCTCCCCGGACATCGTCATCCTGGATGTCAATCTGCCGGGCGAGAGCGGTTTCGTGGCGGCGGCGCGGCTTCGCGCCAGATCGATGCTCGGGATCGTGATGGTGACCGGGCGCAGCGAGCAGGCCGACCGCCTGCTGGGGCTGTCGATGGGCGTCGACCATTATCTGGCCAAGCCGGTCGATTTGCGCGAACTGGAAAGCGTGATCCGCAATCTCGCCAAGCGGCTCGGCGGTCCTTTGGACGACGCTCGCCCGGCCGAGCCGGCGAACAAGCCCGTCTGGGTCCTGAACCGGACGGAATGGCGGCTGACGGCTCCAAACGGGGGCTCCGTCGACCTGTCTTCGGCCGAATATACGGCTTTCGGCCCGATCATCGAACAGCCCGGGCAGGTCCATTCGCGTGATGCGATCAATGCGCGTCTCGGCAAGCCGCGGCTCGATGCGGACAACCGCAGTCTGGACGTGATGGTTTCGCGAATCCGCCGCAAGACGGAAGCCATGACCGGTCAGATGCTGCCGCTTCGGGCCGCCCGCGGCTGCGGCTATGTCTTCACGGAACGATCGAGCGTCGAGGACGCCGTCGCGCATGGCTGAACACGACGACGTAACGGATTATGACTCCGCCGAATTCCAGCATGCCTTGCGCAACAAGCTGGGGATCATCTCGGGATCGATCGACCTGATCCTGGCCACGGAATCCCTCTCTCCGGTCGTGCAGGAGGATCTGCGCCGTATGCGGCGGGCCTGTTCGGACCTGGTCTATATGGCGGAACGGATCGGCGAGCGGCGGCGTCCGCATGCGACCCCTGTGCGAAATATTGCCCGAGTGGCCTGACGGCCCTTCATCGACAGCTGCGTCGTCAGTCCCGCGACCAGCGCGCGAAGATCGCGGTCGGGAGGGTCAGGCCGCGGCTCTCTTCACGAACGCCAAGTTCGCCGCACTCGACCCGGCCCGGCAGGTCAGCGAAGTGTTGGCGGACGAGCTCGCCGATCGCGAGCGCCGACAGGCGGACGGCATAGACGGTCAGGAACAGGAAGCGCGAGTCGGCGTCGATCAGGCGGCGGCAGTCGGCGATCAGTGCGGGCAGGTGTTCCTCCAGCTTCCAGACCTCACCATTCGGACCGCGGCCCCATTTCGGGGGGTCGAGGATGATCCCGTCGTAGCGGCGCTCGCGGCGGACCTCGCGGGCGACGAACTTCGCGGCGTCCTCGACCAGCCAGCGTACCGGCCGGTCGGCCATGCCGGACAGCGCCGCATTGGCGCGGGCCGCCTCGACCGACTTCTTCGACGCATCGACGTGCACCATCCGCGCGCCTGCCGCCGACAGCGCCAGCGTGCCGACGCCGGTGTAGCCGAACAGGTTGAGGCATTCCGGATCGGCTGCGTCGGCGATCCGCCCGCGCATCCAGTCCCAGACCGGCGCCATGTCGGGGAAGAAGCCCAGGTGCCGGAAGGGCGTGTTGCTGGCGGTGAAGCGCGCCTCGCGCCACGACAGCGGCCAGCCGCCCTGGGGCACGTCGCGCGACAGCTCCCAGCGCCCGCCGCCATCCTCGTCCGCGCCGGGAATGAATTCGCCGTCCGCCTGCCAGTCGTCGGAGGAGGGCGCCCACATCGCCTGGGGTTCGGGCCGAACGAAGCGGAAGCGGCCGTAGCGCTCCAGCTTTCGCCCATGTCCGGAATCGATCAGGCCATAATCGGCCCAGGGCTCGCCGATGAGAGAAATTAGATTGTCCAAACCAACTCCGTTCGGGCTGAGCCTGTCGAAGCCCTGCCCTTTCTTTCTAGGAAGGACAGCCCTTCGACAAGCTCAAGGCGAACGGAAACTTGGCTCAGCGCACTTTCGCCACCGCGCGCTCGGCGATGTACGCGGTCACCGCCTCGAACGTCGCGTCGAGCGTCGCATAGCGTTCCTCGCGATCGAACAGGTCGCCCACGCGGCCGGGCAGGGTGGGTCGGCTGCCGGTCGCGCGCTCGACCGCGTCGCGGAATTTGGCCGGATGCGCGGTCGCCAGCGTCACCACCGGCACATCGGCGGGCAAGCCCGCGCGGCGCGCCGCGGCGAGGCCGATGGCGGTGTGCGGATCGATGACCTGCCCGGCCTCGTGACAGGCCCAGCGCATCGTCTCCGACATGTCGCCGGGCTCGACCCGATCGCTGGTAAACAGTGCCGCGGCGCCCTCGGCCTGGGCGTTGGTCAGGCGCATCGCGCGGGTCGATTCGAAGCCGCGCATCTGGTCGGCCATCGCGCCGCCGTCTCGCGCGGCCAGATCGTAGAGCAGGCGTTCGAAGTTCGAGCTGACCTGGATATCCATACTCGGTGCCGCGGTCGGCGTGACCGTGCCGGCGGAATAATCGCCCGCCGACAGCGCCCGGTGGAGGATGTCGTTGACGTTGGTCGCGACGATCAGCCGAGCGACCGGCAGCCCCATCTTCGCCGCGACATAGCCGGCGAACACGTCGCCGAAATTGCCGGTGGGGACGGAGAAGGCGACCTGGCGATCCGGCGCGCCGAGGCGGACGGCGGCGTAGAAATAATAGACCACCTGCGCCATCAGCCGCGCCCAGTTGATCGAATTGACCGCACTGAGCGTGAAGCGCTGCGAGAAGGCGTCGTCGTTGAACATCGCCTTCACCAGCGCCTGCGCGGTGTCGAAATCGCCGCGGATCGCGATGTTGTGGACATTGGGCGCCAGCACCGTCGTCATCTGGCGGCGCTGCACGTCGCTGACACGGCCTTCCGGATGGAGCATGAAGATGTCGACATGCTCGCGACCCGCCAACGCGTCGATCGCGGCCGACCCGGTGTCGCCGCTGGTCGCGCCGACGATCGTCAGGTGAGTATCGCTGCCGGTCAGGAAGCGTTCGAACAGCAGGCCGAGGAACTGGAGCGCGACGTCCTTGAAGGCAAGCGTCGGGCCGTGGAACAATTCGAGCAGGAAATGCTGCTGGTCGAGCTGGACCAGCGGAGTCACCGCGGCATGGCTGAAGCGGCCATAAGCGGCCTCGCACATCGCGCGCAGTTCGTCCGCGCTCAGCGTGTCGCCCACGAACGGCGTCATGATCCGCGCGGCGGTTTCGGCGTAGGAGAGACCGGCGAGCGCGGCGATCTCGTTTGCGCTCAACGTCGGCCAGGCTTCCGGCACGTATAGCCCGCCGTCGCTCGCCAGACCCGCGAGGGTCGCGTCGCGGAAATCGAGGGTCGGGGCGGTGCCGCGGGTGCTTTCGTAGCGCATGATCGCGCGGACTAGCGTCGGCGGGGGCGGGGGGCAAGAAAGCTTGGCTGGCGGGCGGGTAAAGCTGGGTGGTGGAGGGTGTGCCGAACCCTATCGACCGTCATTCCCGCGAAGGCGACACCACTACCAAGGCCCGTCAGCGCTCCCGCGAAGGCGGGAGCCCAGAGTCTCGAAGGATCTAGCTTGCCGCCCTGGGCTCCCGCCTGCGCGGGAGCAGGGTGATCATGGACGCCGCCGCCGCAGCGCGAGCAGGTAGATGATCGCCGCGACACCGGCGAACAGGAACCACTGCACGGCATAGGCGAGGTGGTTGTTCGGCACCGACGACAGGTCCGGCCCCGGATTGGCGGTGAGGCCGATCGGCGGAGCGTCGGAGATGAGCATCAGGCGCTTGGGACTGCGATTGAACAGGTCGGTAATCAGCGGCTGCGAATCGGGGGCATAGCTGAGGTATCCCGTCACCGGGCCGCCCGAGAAGGCGGGGGCGGTGTTGAAGTCGCTCGCGATGCCCAACTGGACCGCCACGATGCCCGCGGTCGGCGTGCGGCAGGCGGCGATGACGCGCCAGCCCGGCGTGCCGCCGGCGGTGCGTCCGCTCTGGCGCGCGATGTCGGTGACGGACAGGCAGTCGATCGCCGACTTGCGGAACAACAGGTCGTCGCCGGTGCCGCCCGCCGGGAACAGGACCGGCGGCCGATCGACATTGGCGGCAAGCTGGACGAGTGCTGCCTCCTTTTCCTGGCGGCGCGCAAGCTGCCAGAAGCCGAGGCCGATCATCGCCACGATGGCGATCGCGACGACGAGGGTGGGGATCACGGGCCAGCGCTTCATTCGTCGTCCTTCACCAGCCGGCCTTCACGCGCGGCCTGGGCATATTCTGCGGCGATCAACGCCGCCTTGGCCAGGCGCAAGCCGCCGAGCACGCACGCCAGCGTCAGCGCGGGCCACAGCAGCAGGTGAACCCAGAACGGGGGTTCGGCGCCGAGTTCGAGCAGCACGGCGAGCAGCGTTACGAGTCCGCCGACTCCCAATGTCAGGAAGGCGGCGGGGCCGTCGCCGACGTTGAAGCTGGCGAAGTCGAGCCCGCACGACGAGCAGCGGGGGGCGAAGCGGACGGCGCCTGCGAAAAGGGTCCGCGCCCCACAGCGGGGACACAGACCCTTTACAGCCGCCTCGGCAAGGCCGGGCGCGGTCATGCCGTGATCAGCCGCCGTGGACCGGCGCACCCCAGCTGCCCCAGACGTAGATCGAGACGAAGAGGAACAGCCACACGACGTCGACGAAGTGCCAGTACCAGGCGGCGGCTTCGAAGCCGAAGTGCTGGCGCGGCGTGAAGTCGCCCTTGTACGCGCGGATCAGGCAGACGGCGAGGAAGATCGTGCCGATCAGAACGTGCACGCCGTGGAAGCCGGTCGCCATGAAGAACGACGCGCCGTAGTTCAGACCCTTGAAGGGGAAGGGCGCGTGCATGTACTCATACGCCTGGATGCAGCTGAACACCGCGCCCAGCAGGATCGTGCACCACAGACCCTTCTTCAGCCCCTCGCGGTCGCCGTGGATCAGCGCATGGTGCGCCCAGGTGACGGTCGTTCCCGACAGCAGCAGGATGAAGGTGTTGAGCAGCGGCAGTTCGAAGGCGTTGATGACCTCCAGGCCCTTGGGCGGCCAGGTCGCCACGCCTTCGGTCAACAGCTCGACCGATCCCGCCTCGCCATGCGCGCCCGGCGTGTACCCGACCATCGCCGGGAACAGCGAGAAGTCGAAGAACGCCCAGAACCAGCCGACGAAGAACATGACTTCGGAGGCGATGAACAGGATCATCCCGTAGCGCAGGTGCAGCTGGACGACCGGCGTATGGTCACCGGCATTCGCCTCGCGGATGACGTCGGCCCACCAGAAATACATCGTCGCCAGCACGCCGGCGAAGCCGAGACCGAAGACGGCCGGGCCGAAGTGATGCCCCTTCATCCACAGCAGGCCACCCACCGCCAGCAGACCGGCGGTCAGCGACCCCATCAGCGGCCAGGGGCTGGGGGGCAGAATATGATAATCGTGATTCTTGGCACCGGCCATGAGGGCGTCCCTGTTCGACGTGTTTGCGGGATGCTCTAGGGCGGAGGCGCGCTGAGGGCAAGGTGGCAGAAACGAAGGAAGAAGGGGGTAAGGAAGAAGGATGTTCGGGCGCCCCTGCGGGGCGGAAGGCGCGAAGGCGCGAAGGTGTCGTGCCTGACGCTCGCGATCGGAAGACACCTCTGGCGGTCGATGGTAGGGCTGCTACGCAGCCAAGCGGGCTGAGCTCTTAGCGCCTTTGCGCCTTGTGCCCGCAGGGCACATGAACAGCCTTCTTCTTTAAAACCCGGCGCCGCGTATCGCCCTGGATGCCGGATCAAGTCCGGCATGACGAAATAGGGTTCAGCCCTTCGTCTTGCCGTTCTCGACCGGATAGAAGGTGTAGCTGAGCGTGATCGTGTCGATGTCCCGCGCGTCGGGGTCGTCCTTGATCTTCGGGTCGACGAAGAAGATGACCGGCATGCGGACCGTCTCGCCCGGCTTCAGCGTCTGTTCGGTGAAGCAGAAGCATTCGATCTTGGTGAAATATTTCCCCGCCTGCGCCGGCGACACATTGTAGGTCGCGGTGCCGGTGATCGGCTTGTCGGACTTGTTCGTCGCACTGAAGAATTCCATGTCGCGGGCGCCGATGTCGACCTTGGTCTGTTCGACCTCGGGCTTGAAGGCCCAGGCGAGCTTCGGGCTGACGTTGCTGTCGAACGCGACGGTGATCTTGCCGCCCGACGCGCCCGGAGCGGCATTGGCGCGGTTGGTCGTGCCGTTCAGGCCGGTCGCTTCGCAGAACATGTTGTAGAGCGGCACGCTTGCGAAGCCGAGGCCGGTCATGCCGCAGACGCCGAGCGCGGCGATCAGCGCGGTGCGATGCGTGCGCTGCATCAGGGGTGCATCCCGGCCTTGATCTTGGAAATGGTGATCGCGAACATCAGGATCACGAACGCGCCGAGCAGCACGGCCATCACGATCGAACGGCTCTTCTGCCGGCGACGGACTTCGCTTTCTTCGTTGGGGGTCATGCCATCCACCTGTCTGCGACCTCGGCCGCGAAAATGAGCGCGAGATACGCGAGGCTGTATTTGAACAGCCGCTTTTCCGGCTGCATCTTGTCGCCGTCCGCGGTCGTGCGCGTCGCGACCTGCAACGCCATCGCGCCGAAGATCGCGGTCAGCACCACCGCACTCACGCCATAGATGGGGCCGGTCAGCCCCAGCGGCCAGGGGGCGACCGCGGCGAGCGCCATCGGGATGGTGTAGAGCCCAATCTGGGTCCGCGTCGCCCGCTCGCCCGCGACGACCGGCAGCATCGGCACGCCGGCATTGGCGTAATCCATGCGGATAAACAGCGCGAGCGCCCAGAAATGCGGCGGCGTCCACAGGAACACGGTCGCGAACAGCAGAAGCGGCAAAAGCGCGACCTGCCCCGTCGCCGCCGCCCAGCCGATCAGCGGCGGGAAGGCGCCGGCGGCACCGCCGATTACGATGTTCTGCGGCGTCCGGCGCTTCAGCCAGACGGTGTAGACCAGCACGTAGAACAGGATCGAGATCGTCAGGATGCCGGCGGCGGCATAGTTCACCGCCAGCCCCATCAGCACGACCGAGAAGATCGCCAGCCCGACGCCGAAGTGCAGCGCGGCCTGACGGTCCATCCGTCCGGCGGGCAGGGGGCGGCCCTGCGTGCGCTTCATCACCGCGTCGATGTCCGCCTCATACCACTGGTTGAGCGCACCCGCGGCGCCTGCGCCGAGCGCGATGCACAGGATGGCGGTGAAGCCGAGCACCGGATCGATCGCGACCGGCGCGGCGAGCATGCCACAAAGCCCTGTGAAGACGACGAGCGTCATCACCCGCGGCTTGGTCAGCGCCAGGAAGTCGCGCCATTCGGCGGGCAGGGTCAGCGGGGTGTCGGCAGCGGTCATGAGATTGCCGCGCGCTATAAGCCGATGTGGGGGAAGGGGAAAGGGTGTTGGGGCTAGGTAAGAAGAAGACCCTCACCCTCCCACCGCTTTGCGGCGGGCCCCTCCCTCTCCCGCGAAGGCGCGAGAGGGGTTTGTCGGTCCCTCTCCCGCCTTCGCGGGAGAGGGAGGGAGCGGTGGAGCCGCGGAAGGGTGAGGGTCTTCTTCTTCCGACGACCTCAACGCACCGGCAGCAACGCCCCGCCACCCTGGATCGGCCGCGCCTTTTCCGGATTCGCCCCGATCCCCTCGCGCAGCACGACCGGCTTCGGACACCCGCTCGCATCGCGACGGAACACCGTCAGAACCTGCGCCGCGGGGGGCTGGTCGCCGAGCTTCATCGAATTGGGGGCCTTCGCACCACGGGTCTTGTCGGCCGTCGGGCTGCAATGCGGCGGGACGGACGGTTGCGCCACGATCGTCTCGCCGCCCGGCGCGGCCAGCATCAGAAGAAGCGCCAGAGTCTGCATCGTCAGTCTCCCGTTCGAATCAGCAGCTTTCATACTTCCAGTTGCGTCGCTTGCCTTCGCGCAGCCATTCCACGGTCTGCGCCACGCGTTTGGCCTGCGTCTCGGGGCGCTTCGCCTCGGCCACCCAATCGCAATAGTCGCGACGGGCGCTTGGGGGAAACGCATCGAAGGTGGCGCGGGCGGCATCGTCCTGCGCAAGCGCGGTCGTCAACGCGTCCGGTACGACTGCTTCGGGCTTGGGCGGCTTGACGGCGCGCTTGGCCGGCGTGGCAGAGGCACGGTCGCGGACCATCGCCTCGAACGTTGCGGCGTCGGGCAGGTCGGCGAGCGATTCGATCCGCCCCATCTGGCCCATCGCCTCGCCCTCCCGGCCGGCGGGCGCGTCGGCGCGGTTCCAGAAGCCGAAGGTCGCATGGGCCGTGAACGCCGCCATGTTGGCGAAGGGGCGGCCACCCAGCAGGAACGCCGGCATGCCCCATTTGATCGATTCGTCGATATCGGGGACTGCGGCGTGGACACGGTCTCGCAGCCACGCGAGGATCGGCTGCGCGAAGGGGGCGCGTGCAGCGATGTAGCTATCGACTCTCGCGTCGCGGGGCATAGCGAAATGCTGCGCCTACCCCGCGTCCGCGGTCAAGGCTTATGGACGCAGTGCGGTGTCGGCGCCATCGTCCAGTTCCTCGTCCATATCCTCGGCGTCGTCCTCAAAATCCTCCTGAAGCGCGTCCTCCGACAGGTCGTCCTCGTCGGCGTCCGCGTCCTCGTCTTCCTCACCGACCTCGTCCGACAGCATTTCGAGATCGTCGGTATCGTCGTCGTCGAGCGGATCGTCGCCCAGGTCGGGGGCGAGATCGGTCAGGATCGTGCCGTCGCTCGGCCCGTCGCGGGTCGCTTCCAGGATTTCGGCGCGCTGGCTTTCGTCGAAGCCGTCTTCGTCGAACCCGTCGTCGCCCGCGCCCTGCGCCTGTACCTGGTGACCGCCCATCGTCGTCTCTCCGATCAAAACCTGTGAAGGTTCGAACGGCGGTGGCTCAGCCCTGTTCCACCACTTCGCGACGAGGCGAAGAATCATGGGCCGGACGGAACAGCCGCCCGCGCTCGGCCAGCAGCACGATGACCAGCGCGGACACGCCCATAGCCGTAAAGCCGGTGTAGAGCGGGATGGTCGTGCCGTCGTAATGCTGGCCGACGTACGCACCGATCAGCGCCGCGCCCAATGTCGAGACGAAGCCCTGGATGCTCGCGGCGGTGCCGGCGATGTCGCCGACGTTCTCCATCGCCATCGCCGAGAAATTGGACGTGGCGAGGCCGAAGCACATCATCATCAGCGCCTGGACGATGATGAAGTTCGTCAGCGTCTCCGTCCCCGACAGCGCGATGCCGAGATGCAGCGCGGCGAAGACGATGAAGCCCAGCAGCGCGGTGTGCGAGATGAGGCGCGTCCCCATCTTCATGACGATCCGCGAATTGAGGAACGACCCGATCGCCATCGTTCCCGCGACCGAGGCGAAGACGAGCGCGAGCAGGTTCGGGACCTTGAACACGTCGAACACGATCTGCTGGATCGAGCCGATGAAGCCGAACAGCGCGCCCTGGAGCGCGGTCGCGGCGAGCGTGTAGCCGAGCGCATAGCGATCCTTCACAATGCGCGAGAAGCCGGTGCCGAGCGAACCGAGCGTGAACGGCTTGCGATCCTCCTCCGCCAGCGTCTCGGGCATCCGCGCGAGGAACCACAGCAGGATGACGAGCGTGACGCCGGCGATCGCGCCGAAGATCCAGCGCCAGCTGCCGACCAGCAGGATCAGCTGGCCGAAGGTCGGCGCAAGCACCGGGGCGGCCATGAAGAAGATGAAGGCGAGGCTCATGACGCGTGCCATTGCGCGCCCGGCATAGCAGTCGCGGACCAGCGCTACCGTGACTGTGCGGGCACCAGCCACCATCGCGCCCGACGCAGCACGCGCGGCGAGCAGCAGGACGAAGCTGCCCGAGATCGCCGCCAGCAGATTGGTCAGCACATAGCCGACCAGCGCCACCACCAGCACCGGCCGTCGCCCGAACCGGTCGGTCGCCGGGCCATAGACGAGCATCGCGAAGGCGAAGCCGATCATGAAGGCGGTGACGACGAACTGGCGCTGATTGTCCTCCAATACGCCAAGGTCGGCCGCGATCGCCGGCAGGGCGGGCAGCATCGAATCGATGCCAAGCGCCGTCAGCGCCATGAGGGCGGCGACGAGCGCGACGAACTCCGCGAAGGGAATGGGCGCGCGGTTGACGTTCGGTTGGTCGGGGGAAAGCGTGGTCATCATGATGTCGAATGGCTCTAGGCAGGGCGGGCCGGCGGGTCGACCCCTCAACACGCTGCGGTGCACAATGATCCGCCGCTTGCGCTCGATCAAGGTGTATTGCATAGACAAGGCACTATATGGGAGGTTACGATGGCGGCGTGGGGTCGGGGTTTGGCGGTCGGCGTGATCCTGGCGGCAGTGGCGCTGGCGGGCACGGCCCAGGCGCAGCGGTTCGACCCGCGGGCGCACAAGGGGCCGAAGCACGGCGTGCCGAACGAAGTCGCAGTGCTCGGCACGACGCATTTGTCGGGCATGCCCAAGAGCTTCGATCCCGCGACGCTCGGCGTCCTGATCGACCGCATGGCGGCGTGGAAGCCGCAGGCGATCGCGGTCGAGACGCTGTCCGGCCTGCAATGCGACACGATGCGGCGCTATCCGTCGCGCTACGCCGATTCGATCAAGAGCTATTGTCCGGACGTCTCCGCGGCGGCGGCGGCGACCGGGCTCGACGTGCCGGCCGCCAACGCGGCGGCGGAGGCGATGCTGGCGGCATGGCCCGCCAACCCGACCCCGGCGCAGCGGCGCAAGCTGGCAGCGACGTTCCTAGCGGCGGGCGAGCGCGACTCGGCGCTGGTGCAGTGGCTGCGGCTCGCCCCTGCCGAGCGGGTGGCGGGCGACGGGCTAAACACGGCGCTGGTCGAGGGACTCGAGAAGTATCGCGTCCGCCGCAACGAAACGACGCTGCTGGCGGCGCCGCTGGCCGCGCGGCTTGGGCATGAGCGCCTGTGGCCGATGGACGATCACACCGCCGACCGGCCGGACGGCGACACCGACCCCAAGGCCTATGAGGCGGCGATCAGCAAGGCGTGGGACAACCCGATGACGAAGCGCCGCATGGCGATCTTCGAGGCGTTGCAGGCGCAGGTCGATACGCCGGACAAGCTGATGGCGATGTACCGCCGTTACAATGCGCCCGACATGGGCGGCATGGCCTATACCAGCGACTTCGGCGCCGCGCTGGAGGAGCCGTCACCGCAGGGCTTCGGTCGCGGCTATCTGACCTATTGGGAGGTCCGCAATCTGCGAATGGCCGCCAACATCCGCGACCTGATGGGCGTGAAGCCGGGCATGCGGACGCTGGTCATCGTCGGCGCGTCGCACAAGCCGTATCTGGATGCGTATCTCGACCAGATGCACGATGTGCGGATCGTCGATGTGGCGCGGTTGTTGCGGTAGATAGACTGGACTCTCAACCGTCATCCCCGCGGAGGCGGGGATAAATACTGGCTACCCTTCGTGAGTCTCACGACGTTCAGCGACTATTGATCCCCGCCTCCACGGGGATGACGATGTTGGTGGTTAGTACACCAAGCCTATGACCTGATCCGTTCGCTCAGCACGAACGGTAGTCAGCACGAACGGTAGAGTGTGAACCCGATCAGCCGCGCGACGCTCTACCCCTTGTACAACGCGTCCAGCCGCTCGCCATAGACCTCGCGCAGCACATGCCGGCGAATCTTCAGGCTCGGCGTCAGCTGCTGGTTCTCAATCGTGAAGGGTTCGTCGGCCAGGATGAAGCGGCGGATGCGTTCGATCTGGGACAGGTCCTTGTTGACCCGCTCGACCGCGGCGCCGATGGCGGCCTTGAAATCGCGGTCTTCCTTCAGCTTCGCGAAATTGCAGCCGGCCCCGGACTTGGCGCAATATTCCTGCGTCCATTCGGGGTCGGGGACGATGACCGCGGTCACGTACGGCTTGCGGTCGCCCGACACCATCGCCTGCACGATCTCGTTCTGAAGGGTCAGCATCCCCTCGATCTTCTGCGGAGCGACATTATCGCCCTTGTCGGTGACGATGATGTCCTTCTTGCGGTCGGTGATCTTGATGCGGCCCTGCGCGTCGATCACCCCGATGTCGCCGGTGTGGAGCCACCCGTCTTTCAGCACCCGCGCGGTTTCGTCCTCGTTGCGCCAGTACCCGTGCATGACCAGTTCGCCGCGGACCAGGATTTCGCCGTCTTCGGCGATGCGGACTTCGGTATCGGCCAGCGGCGGGCCGACGGTGTCGTGCTTCAGCCCCGCGGCGGGGCGGTTGCAGCTGATGACCGGCGCCGCCTCAGTCTGGCCATAGCCCTGGAGGAAGGTGAGGCCGAGCGATTCGAAGAACACGCCGACTTCCGGATTAAGCGGCGCGCCGCCCGAGACCATCGCCTTCATGCGGCCGCCGAACTTCTTGCCGATCTTCGGCTTGAACAGCGTCTCCAGCACCAGTTTCATCGGCAGGTCGAGCGGCGAGCCCGGCTTGCCCGCCGCCCGCTTGCCGCCGATCTTGATCGCGCGGTCGAGCAGATAGTTGCTGAGCTTGCCCTGTTTCTCGATCGCCTTGGTGATGCGGGTGCGCAGCACTTCGAACAGGCGCGGCACGACGACCATCAGCGTCGGGCGGACCTCCTCGATATTGGACGCGAGCTTGTCGAGGCCTTCGCTGTAATAGATTTCCGCACCCAGCCCGATCGGCAGGAATTGCCCGCCGGTGTGTTCGTATGCGTGGCTCAGCGGCAGGAACGACAGGAACACTTCGTCGTCCCAGCCGAAATCCTCGGACACGACCCGCGCGGCGCCTGCGACATTGTGCAGGATCGCGCCGTGGTGCTGCATCACCCCGCGCGGCGCGCCGCCGGTGCCGCTGGTGTAGATGATGCAGGCGAGATCGCTGCGCTGCATCGTCGCGGCCTTCGCCGTCTCGGCCGGATCGGTCGCATGTTCGGCGATGAGCGCGCGCCAGTCGTAGAAGTCGATCGAGCCGGGCTGGCCGAGCTTCATGTCATCGAAGCCGATGACGATCCGCGCCTGCGACCGCAGCACCGCGGGCATCAGCACCTTCGCCAGCTTCTGCGTCGACACGATCACCGCGCAGGCGCCCGAATTCTCCAGGATATGCTGGTGATCGCGTTCGGTATTGGTGATGTAGGTCGGTACCGTCACGCAGCCCGCGGCCATGATCGCGAGGTCGGAGATCGCCCATTCCGGACGGTTCTCGCTGACCAGCATCACCCGGTCGCCCGCGCGCAGGCCCGAGGCCTTCAGCGCCGTGGCGAGCGCCGCCACCTGCCGCGCGGCCTCCGCCCAACTGGTCGAATGCCATGTGCCGCCCGACTTGCCCCACAGGAACGGGGCGTCACCCTTTTCGGCGGCGCGGGTGAAGAACATCGTCACCAGATTGGGGAAATGTTCGAGTAGGCGGGCGGCGGCGGGCATGGTCTCTCCTGGGCTCGGCTTGGGCCGATGCGATCTTATGTCACCGTTCGTTTCGAGTAGCCGTCGAGCGAAGTCGAGGCGGCGTATCGAGCATTCTGTCTCGATATGGGTTCTCGACACGCTCGAACCCTACTCGACACGAACGGCATGTCACTCCGGCGGACGGCTCGGGTCCTTCCCGAACCGCTTGATCTTCGTAACATATCCCGTCTCGTCGCCGGCGACGCCTTCGCTGCGCGGGTCCGCCCCGCCGACCCAGCGGCCGCCGACCCATTCGACGGCATTGGCCTTCAGGCCCAGACCGCCGACCGTGACACGCTCGCCCAGCGCCTGAAGCGCGGGGACCATCGCGGCGCGTTCGGTCCCGGCCTCGGCGGTGGCGTTTAGGCCCGGCGCATAGAGCAGGCCCATCGCGATCGCGTCCTGCGCCGACAGGTCGAAATCGATCACGCCCATGATCGCCTTGGCGATCTGCGCGATGATCGTCGGACCGCCGGCAGCACCGACCGACAGACGGACGCGGCCGGATGCGTCATAGACGATCGTCGGCGCCATCGAGCTGCGCGGGCGCTTGCCGCCCTCCACGCGGTTGGCGACGAGATAGCCGTCCTTGACCGGCACCGTGTCGAAATCGGTCAGTTCGTTGTTCAGCACGATGCCGTTGACCGTCAGGCCGCTGCCATAGACGCCCTCGATCGTGGTCGTGACGGCGACGACGTTCCCCATGCGGTCGGCGACCGACAGGCTGGTGGTGCCGGGCGTCTCGGCCGGCTCGGCGCGAACGCGTTGCGGGGCACCGGGCGGCGTGCCGGCGGTGACGCTCGCCAGCGTCGTGGTCGGCGAGATCAGCGCCGAGCGGCTGGCAAGGTACGCCGGATCGAGCATCCCCGCGACCGGCACCTGCACATAATCGGGATCGCCGATGTAGAGGTTGCGGTCGGCATAGGCGAGGCGCGAGCTTTCGGCGAACAGATGCCAGGCGGTGGGCGAATCCTTGCCCAGCGCCTTCAGGTCGAAGCGTTCGAGCTGCTTCAGGATCATCAGCACGGTGATGCCGCCCGACGAGGGCGGACCCATGCCGCAGATGCGGTAGCTGCGGTACGGCACGCACACCGGATCACGGGGCTTGGCCGCATAGCTGGCGACGTCGCCGGTCGTCATCTGCGACAGGTTGCGCACCGCGGTGCGGACGGTCGTCACCAGCTTCTGCGCATCGGGGCCGACATAGAAACTGTCCGCCCCGCGCGCCGCGAGGCGTTCGAGGAATGCGGCCTGGTCCGGGTTGCGCACGGTGCTGCCGGCGGGGAGTGCGGTTCCGCCGGGCGAGAAGATCGCGCGCAGCTCCGGCGTGATATGCGTGCCGTTCTTGGCAAGACCGTCGACGAAGCGCGGCGACAATTGCCATCCGTCCTTCGCCAGCCGGATCGCCGGCTGGAACAGCCGCGCCCAGGGTAGCTTGCCGCCCGAGCGGTGTGCCAGCGCCATGCCGCGCAACGCGCCCGGCACGCCGACCGACTTGCCGCCCGGGACGGCTTCGCGGTGGTCCATCGGCTGGCCGTCGGCGGTGTAGAACAGGCGTGGGCCGGCCGCCATCGGAGCCGTCTCGCGCGCGTCGATCGTATCGAGCCGCCCGCCGACGCGGTGCCGTACCCAGAAACTGCCGCCGCCCAGGCCCGAACTCTGCGGCTCGACGACGCCGAGCGCGAGCATCGTCGCGATCGCGGCATCGGTCGCGTTGCCGCCGGCTTTCAATATCTCGACGCCCGCCGCGACCGCGCGCGGATCGGCGGCGCTGACCATGCCGGGGGCCTGGGTATCGGCGACGGCGGTCGGTGTCGCGGGGCGGTCGGCGGCCGGCGCGCAGGCGACCGCCAGCGGAAGCAGGGCTAGGGCAAGGGCTCTCATGGGCGCAGACCCTAGCGTCACGGGAAAGCCGTGCAAGCCTCACTCTGAATCCTCCCTTGCAGACAGGGCCAGCGCATAGTCGGCGCCGGTGGCGAGGTTGACGGGCTGGCAGGCTGGGCAGCGCCAGCGCCACGAAGATCACCTCTTGAAATCATGCCGCGCGAAGTCAGCTCGCGGATCGGCCACCTTGCCGAACCCTCCATCACAGGATCCATCCGACACTCCCCGCTTAGCAACGGATAGTGTTCGAATCCCAATCAGCCGCGCATGCGCACCATATGCGACTTCTCTGCCTGGAAGGAGGGCAGGCCGCCATTCGGCGAAACTCTGCCCGTCGGCCACTTCCGGGGTTCCGCCGACTCCTGAACGGGGTTAACAGCCTGTGGCATGGACGCCACACTGGAACCGATGCCGCTGGAGGGCCGCTTTGCGGACCGCGAGCACCTGTTTCCGGTTCGGGTCTATTTCGAGGACACCGATCTGTCGGGCGTCGTCTACCACGCCAATTACCTGCGCTACATGGAGCGCGCGCGCTCGGCGATGCTGCGGGCGGCGGGGATCGACCAGCGCGCCGCACATGAGGCGGGCGAGGGGGCCTATGCGATCCGCGACCTCGCGATCCGCTACTCGGCGCCGGCCCGGCTCGACGACACGCTGACGGTCGTCTCGCGCCTGATCCAGGTGCGTGCGGCATCGGTCGTCATTCATCAGAGAGTCATGCGGGACACGGTCCAATTGACCGACGCGACGGTGGAGGCGGCGTTCGTTGCCCCCTCTGGCCGTCCGCGCCGCCAGCCGGACGGGTGGGCCTGTATTTTCGAACGCCTGATCTGGCAGGGGGAATAGGACGATTATGGAGCTTATCGCCAACGCCGATGCCGCGACGCTGTCGCCCGTCGCGCTGTTTCTGCAGGCTGACTGGGTGGTGAAGGCGGTGATGCTCGGGCTGCTCGCCGCCAGCATCTGGACCTGGGCGATCATCGTGATGTTCTGGCGGCGGCTGGGCACGGTGCGCAAGGAGACCGTGCGGTTCGAGGAAAGCTATCGCACCGCGGCCGACATCGACGCCTTCCACCGTGCCGAGCGCGAGAGCGACCTGCCGATGGCGAAGGTCTTCGCCGCCGGCGTCGCCGAATGGCGGCGGTCGACATCGGGCAAGGCGATCGACCGCGACGGCACGCGCGAGCGCCTGGCGACGACAATGGGCGCGGCGACGGCGGCGGAGATCGACAAGCTGAGCGACCGGCTGAACGTGCTCGCCACGGTGGGATCGGTGGCGCCGTTCGTCGGGCTGTTCGGGACGGTGTGGGGCATCATGCGGTCGTTTACGGCGATCGCCAGCCAGCAGAATTCATCGCTCGCGGTCGTGGCGCCCGGCATTGCGGAGGCGCTGTTCGCCACCGCGATCGGGCTGTTCGCGGCGATCCCGGCGGTCATCGCCTACAATCGCTTCAGCCACGGCATCAACCGGATCGAGGCACGGCTGAACCGGTTCGCGGACGGATTCCATTCGACCCTTTCGCGCCAGCTGGATTCGGATCGGTGAGAGGGCTTCGCACCAATCCTCCCCTGCAAGGGGAGGTGGCAGCTCGCCGCGCTGACGGAGGGGTATCGACCTCTCCGGATAGCGTGACACCCCTCCGTCGCGCTGACGCGCCCCACCTCCCCTTGCAGGGGAGGATGTAAGATATGGCCGTCAACCTTCCCTCGCAGCGCGGCAAGGGCCGCCGCGCGCCGATGGCGGACATCAATGTCACGCCGCTGGTCGACGTCATGCTCGTGCTGCTTATCATCTTCATGGTGACCGCACCGCTGCTGACCGCGGGCGTGCCGGTGAACCTGCCCGACAGCCGCGCCAAGCCGCTCGATCAGGAGCAGAAGCCGGTCGACATGGCGATCGACGCGCAGGGCCGCATCTTCATCGACAAGGATGAAGTGACCGGCACGCTCGACGATCGGCTGGCGCAGATCGCGGGGTCCGGGACGCCCGAGCGACCGCCGCAGATCCTGCTGCGCGCCGACAAGGGCCTCGACTATGGTCGGGTCATGCGCGTGATGGGTGAGCTCAACCGCGCCGGGCTGAACCGCGTCGCGCTGGTCACCAACGTGGGTGACCAGAACTGATGGATCGCGCCGAGAAATACGGACTGGGGATTGCGGCGGCGGGGCATGTCGCGCTGTTCGGCCTGCTCTCGGTCGGGTTTCTTAGCACGCCCAATCCGCTGAAGCTCGAATCCAAGCCGATCGACATCTCGCTGGTCGACGAGGTCGCGCTGGAGAGCGCCGCCCCCGCGACGACCGAAGCGCCCGCACCGGCGGAAGCGCTAGAGGTCGGCCCAGTCGAGGATAGCGCGCCCGCGCCGGCGGAGACGGTCGCGGAGCCGGTGCCCGTACAGCCTCCCCCGGCGCCGGTGCCACCTGCGCCCAAGCCGGCACCTCCTAAGCCGACCCCGGCGAAGGCTGCTCCCGCGCCCGCCCCCAAGCCTGCCCCGGTCAAGGCGCCGCCGAAGCCGACGCCGCCCAAGGCCGAACCCGCTAAGCCGCAGCCCAAGGCCGCGGCGAAGCCCGCCCCCGCGCCGGCACAGCCCAAGGCCGCCCCACGCCCGGCGCGACCCGGCCTCGCCCGTCCCGACGTCGCGCCCGAACGTCCCGGCAGCGCGGCTGCGTCCAAGGCGGCGCGCCCGCGCGGGTCGATCCTGGGCGACGATTTCCGCAAGAGCCTGGCCCAGTCGAGCGAGAAGGGCACGGCCCAGACGCCGCGCGTGGCCAACGTCAGCGCGCAGGCGGTCGCCGGCCTCGGTGACGCGATCGCGCGACAGGTCCAGCCATGCGCCAACCGCATCCCCAATCCGGGGCCGGGCGCAAACCAGATCCGCACCAAGCTGCGCCTGCGCATGAACCCCGACGGTTCGCTCGCGAGCCGCCCGGTCGTGTCGGGCCAGACCGGCGTCGACGACGAGAACCGCCGCTATGCCCAGCGCGTCGGCGAACTCGCCGGTGCGGCTGTGATCCAGTGCGCGCCGTACAAGCTGCCCGCCGAACTATATGAAGGCGGGTGGAAGGACATCATCATCAACTACCGGCTGCCGGGATGAGCATCATGCGACCAACCTTCTTTCGTCATGCCGGACTTGATCCGGTATCCAGAGCCAAGAGCGGTGTCGCCCGTGGCTCTGGACCCCGGATCAAGTCCGGGGTGACGGCAGTATTACTGGCACTCGGCGCGAGCCTCACCACGCCCGCCGCCGCGCAGGTCGAGGTCGACGTGACCGGCGGGGCCAGCGTCGGCCAGCCGATGCCGATCGCCGTCCCGCCGATGCCGACGCCGAACCCGCAATCGACTGCGGCGGGCACGACCGACCAGCTCGGCCGGCAGATGGCGGAGGTCATGACCAACGACCTGCGCAATTCCGGCCTGTTCAAGCCGCTCGCGCCGGATCAGCTCCGGCCGGTCGGTTTCGATCAGGTCACTGCGCCCGACTTCCCCTATTGGGGCGGCACCGGCGCGCAGGCGCTGGTCCAGGGCTTCGTCCGTGCGAACGGCGACGGGACGCTGACGGTCGGCTGCTATCTGTACGACGTGTTCGCCAAGACCGAACTGACCCGGCAGGGCTTCGTCGTGTCGCCCGCCGACTGGCGCCGCGCCGCGCACAAATGCGCCGACACCGTCTATCAGCGCCTGTCGGGCGAGGGGCCATATTTCGACAGCCGAGTCGTCTATGTTTCGGAGACGGGGCCGAAGGGCAAGCGCATCAAGCGTCTGGCAATCATGGATCAGGACGGCGCCAACCACCGTTTCCTGACCAACGGCCAGGCGATCGTGCTGACCCCGCGGTTCGCGCCGAACCAGCAGTCGATCGTCTATATGAGCTATGACGAGAAGGTGCCGTCGATCTACGTGCTCGACCTCGGCTCCGGCCGGCCGCGCCGGGTGGTCAGCGGCGTGTCGACGACTTTCGCGCCGCGCTTTTCGCCCAACGGCCAGTGGATATTGTTCTCGATGGCGCAGGGCGGCACGACCAATATCTACCGCGTGCCCGCCGGCGGCGGCAGTCCGCAGCGGCTGACCAATTCGGCCGGGATCGACACCGGCGGCAGCTATTCGCCCGACGGGTCGAAGATCGTGTTCGAAAGCGACCGCGGCGGATCGCAGCAGCTCTATGTGATGAACGCCGATGGCTCCAACCCGCAGCGGATCAGCTTCGGCGGCGGGCGCTATGCGACGCCGAGCTGGAGCCCGCGCGGCGACCTGATCGCGTTCACCAAGATGGACGGTGGCCGCTTCCGTATCGGCATCATGTCGCCATCGGGCGGGGGCGAGAAGTTGTTGACCGAAAGCTGGGGCGACGAAGGCCCGAGCTGGTCGCCCAACGGCCGCGTGCTGACCTTCTTCCGCGCGGCGCAAGGCTCAGGCAAGGCCGACGTCTGGTCGGTCGACCTGACCGGCGTCAACGAACGCCGTATCCCGACGCCGCTCGATGGGAGCGATCCGTCATGGGGTCCGTTGCGTCCGTGAGCCTCGCTTACCCACCGTTCGCCCTGAGCGAAGTCGAAGCCTGTCCTGAGCGACTGCCGCAGGCAGGCAGTCGAAGGGGGCGTGAGGCCCAGGTGCTTCGACTTCGCTCAGCACGAACGGATGGTGTGGGAGCCTGAATTTTCCGCCAAGACCGATCAACCCAAAGGAGACCCAAGTCATGGCAACAAAGCGGACCGCGCTGGTCCTGACCGCCGCCTTTGCCGTCGCCCTCGCCGGCTGCGCCAAGAAGAAGCCCCCTGTCCTGCCGCCGGCGCCGGTCGACAGCGGTCAGACGACCGATCCCAACGCCGGAACCGCGCCGACCGGCGACGTCGGCGGCGCGATCGTGCCGGGCAGCCAGGCCGACTTCCTGCGTTCGGTCAGCAGCAACACCGTGCTGTTCGGGCTCGACATGTTCGATATCGACGCGGAGGCGCGCACGATCCTCGACACGCAGGCGCAGTGGCTGGCGCGCTATCCGAACGTGCGTATCACGATCGAAGGCCATGCCGACGAGCGCGGCACGCGCGAATACAATCTCGCTCTCGGCGACCGCCGGGCGAATGCGGCGAAGAACTATCTCGCCGCGCGCGGGATCAGCGCCAGCCGGATCAGCACGATCAGCTACGGCAAGGAACGCCCGGCCGCGCTCGGCTCGGACGAGGCGAGCTACGCCCAGAACCGCCGCGCGGTGACCGTCACGGTGAATTGACTTCAAAAGCCCTCTCCCCCTCGGGGAGAGGGTTGGGAGAGGGGCAGTGCCGCTAGCACCGGTCTCGGTGAGACACCGCCCCCTCTCCCAAACCCTCTCCCCAAAGGGAGAGGGCTTTTGGTCGTCCCTTGACTTCCCGAAATCCCGATATAAATGTGATATCACATTAAAGGGAGGCAGGGATGATCGAGTCGTCACGTGCGAGCCGCACGCTCACCCATAGCAGCGAAGTCGTCGCGCGAACGACCAGCGGCTATCCGATGCTGCTGGTCGCTCTCGCGAGCCTCGCGGCCGGCGTGTTCTTCGTGTTTCAGCTCGCGAACGAAGGGCTGGCACCCGTCTTCTCGATAGCCCCCGCGATCCTCGCGATCGTGACCGTCTTCGTCGCCTGCGGCTTCTACATGCTCCAGCCCAATCAGGCCGCGGCGATCACGCTGTTCGGCGCGTACAAGGGCACCGACCGGACCGAGGGGCTGCGCTGGGTTCTGCCGTGGCTCGCGCGCCAGAAGGTGTCGGTCCGCGCCAACAACATCATCTCCGACAAGATCAAGGTCAACGACCTGCGCGGTAACCCGATCGAGATGGCGGCGCAGGTCGTGTGGCGCGTTACCGACACGGCACAGGCGCTGTTCGACGTCGACGATTACAAGGCGTTCGTGAACGTTCAGATCGAGGCGGCGGTGCGGACCATCGGCTCGCGTTACCCTTACGACGATTTCGAGCATCAGGAAGTCACGCTGCGCGGCAACCATGACCAGATCGGTGCGGAGCTTCAGGCCGAACTGATCGCCCGGCTGCGCGTCGCCGGCATCACCGTCGACGAATGCGGCTTCACGCATCTCGCCTATGCGCAGGAGATCGCCGGTGCGATGCTGCGGCGCCAGCAGGCGCAGGCTGTCGTCGCGGCGCGTGTAACCCTGGTCGAGGGCGCGGTCGGCATGGTCGAGTTGGCGCTCGATCAGTTGTCGGCGAAGGGCGTGGTCGAGCTCGACGACGAACGCCGTGCGACGATGGTGAGCAACCTGATGGTCGTGCTGTGCGGCGACCGCGATGCCCAGCCGGTCGTCAATACGGGTACGCTGTACCAGTAAGCGCGACGCAGCCGTGGCCGCTCCTCCGAAAAAGGCGTTCCCGCTCCGCCTCGATCCCGCGCTCTATGCCGCGATCGAGCGGTCGGCGTCGGCTGATCTGCGGAGCGCCAACGCCCAGATCGAATGCCTGCTGCGCGAGGCGCTGGCCCGGCGCGGCGTCAAACTGGATGCGCCGGTACAGGCCCGCCGCGGCCGCCCGCCGAAGGAGGATTGAGATGAAACCGCAAGGCTGTCCAAGGTGCCAGGGCTCGATGACCCGCGGCTTTCTGGTCGAGCAGAACGCCAGCCACCAGTATCAGACCGCGCAATGGGTCGAGGGCGAGCCGGTGACGAGCTTCTGGACCGGCCTGAAGCTGAAGGGCCGAACGAAGCTGAGCGTCGAGACGTGGCGCTGCAGTCGGTGCGGTTTCCTGGAGAGTTACGCGCGCTAGGGGCAGATCGCCGCGCTTCGGCCTTTGGTGGCGTACAAGCGGGGTTATAAGATCATGAAATCGGGAGCGAGACGATGATGCTGACGGCGATGCTTCTGGCGGCAGCCGCGCCGCAGGTCGAACAAGTCGCGGTACCGGGGCCGCAGGGACCGCTTGCCGGTACGTTGACGCTGGCGGAGGGGAAGGGGCCGGCGGTTATCATCATTCCCGGTTCCGGCCCGACCGATCGCGACGGCAACAGCCCGCTGGGAATCACGGCCGGCTCGTACCGGATGCTGGCCGATGCGCTGGCGGCGAAGGGCGTGTCGTCGATCCGCATCGACAAGCGGGGCATGTTCGGCAGTCGCGCGGCCGTCGCCGATCCGAACGACGCGACGATGGCAGGCTATGCCGACGACGCGCGCGCCTGGGCGCGGCTGGCGGCGAAGCGCAGCGGCACCGCCTGCGCCTGGCTGGTCGGGCATAGCGAGGGCGGGGTCGTCGCGCTTCAGGCGGCTCAGAGCGCGGACGGGATTTGTGGCGTCGTCTTGCTTGCGTCGCCCGGGCGCCCGCTGGGCGCGGTAATGCGCGGGCAATTCCGGGCGAACCCCGCGAACGCGCCGATCCTCGATGCGGCCCTTGGCATGCTCGATGCGGTAGAGGCGGGGAAGACGGTCGATCCGGCGACGTTGCCGGTGCCGCTGAACGGCATGTTCCCGCTCGGGGTGCAGAAATATCTGACCGGCGTGATCGCGCTCGATCCGGCGCAGCTCGCGGCGACCGCGAAGGTGCCGGTCGTGGTCGTGCAGGGGGATGCCGACCTTCAGGTCTCGGTCGATGATGATGCGAAGCGGATCGCCGCGGCGAACCCGAAGGCGCGGTTGACCGTGTTGCCGGGGGTTAACCATGTGCTGAAGCAGGTCGGTGGGGATCGCCTGGCCAACCAGCGCAGCTATGCGGACTCGTCGCTGCCGATCGCGCCGGAGGTGGTCGAAGCGGTGGTCGAGGCGGTGAAGCCTGCCCTCTCGAATCATCGTCATCCCCGCGGAGGCGGGGATCAATAGTCGCTGAACGGAGTGAGACTCACCACCGCCAGCCAGAATTCATCCCCGCCTCCGCGGGAATGACGGGTTGGTTATTGGGCGGCGACGGCCGGTTGCGTTGCAAACGCCTCGTCCAGCAATCGCGCGAGCCGCAGTCCGCCCTTCGCCACCTGCTGGCGTGCAGGCTCGACCAGCTTGGCGATGGTCGCGTCGTCCAGCTTCGCGCGCGCCGGCACCGGTCCGCACGGGTCGCCCATCGCGGTCGCATAGACCGCATCCTTGGCGACCTGCCAGCTGTCGCGGCTCCAGTCCTCGACCGTCCCGGCCTGGATCGCCGCGCGTTCGGCGGCCGGGTAGGCCTTCACGATCGGCGGCGGAGTGGAGATCGCGCGCTCGGCCAGATAGCCGTCCCAGATCGAATGAAGGTTCAGCCGTTCGGGACCGTACATCCCATAATCCGCCTTCGCGCGATTGCCGCCCAGATCGCCCCGATCGCCGGCATGGAGCGGCTGGTGCAGGTCGCCGACGAAATGCACCAGGAAGACCAGCGCCATCAGCTTCTCGCGCTCCGGCACCTTGGAGTCCTTCAGCAGCTTCACGTCGCGCTCGATCTGCGCCGACACGCAATTGCCGTCCTTGCAGGCCGATTTCAGGTCGAACGGCTTGCAGATGTTCACATTCTGATAGTGCCAGGAATAGGCGTAGCTGAACCGCTCGCCCAGCGGCTTGACGCAGTCGGCCCAAACGCTCGCCTGCTCGATCGTCCCCGCAGGGCAGGTCGGCGTCTCGAGCAGTTTCTGTTGCCGCAACAGCGCTGCAACTTTCGCACGGGTCGCCGGCGTCACATTCGCCCAGGCGACCGCCGCGACGCTTTCGTGGCCATATTCCCAATAGGCCTGCGCCGGTGCGGCGAAGAGCGTCGCCAGAAGCGCGACGAGTGCGGACAGCTTGCGGATCATGGCGACCGGCGTAGCGCGGGGTGACCGGCGGGGAAAGGGGCGTCGCCGGTCCTTCCGACGCAAAAAAGGGCGCCGACCCCCCGTCGACGCCCTTTCAGCCAAGGCCCTGAAATGTCAGGCCGTGGCGAACCGAACCGCCGTGCGGCGGCGCATGCCGTAGCCGACGACGCCGAAGCCCAGCATCATCATCGCCCAGGTGGCCGGTTCCGGCACCGCGGAGGTGATCGTCCCGGTCGCGGACAGCGACAGGTTATTGTTGGCACCGGCAGCCTGCCAGCGGGCCGCGAAGTTATCGACCGTCAGGTTCGTCTGGCCCGTCGCGTAGTTCAGCGTGAACGCGCCCGACACCGGCATGTCCGACACCGTCACGCCGCTATTGCCCGACCCGTTGCAGTTCGAACCCGTGAAGAAACAGACATCGCGGTTGCCAAGGCCGTTGAAGTTGCCGCCTGCACTCGCACCGAACGAATTGTTCGCGCCGACGACGACCGACGCGGGTGTGCCCGACGTATCGAAGCCGAACACGCCCAACCGTGCCGCCAAGCTAGGGCTGACCGACGTATTGTCGACCGAATAGGTGAAGTTCCACGCCGTGCCGGCGGCGTTGGCGCCGGTGTAGTTGAACGTCAGGACGGCCGCTGCGCCGTCGGTCCCGGCGAAGCTGGTCGTCCAGGTCAGTGCGTTGGTGCGGTCGAGCGACACGGTGTTGCCCGACACGATGGAAGCGGCCTGCGCGACCGGCGTCGATGCCAGCAGTGCAAGAGCGGAAATGGCTGCGAACTTGATCAAGAAACCCTCCCCAGGGACTGTTTTCCAATAATTAGTTCTTAGCAGAATTCGTAATTTCGGTCGAATCGACCTGTTCCCGATCTGGGACGTATCGCGCAGGTCAGTCGACGGTTGTGATCACCCCTCGTCGCCGTAGATCGCCACGACCCGCTCGCCCGTCGCCGAGGTGCGCGCGCGGTACATGCCGGGGGTCGTGAAGCTCCAGCCGATCTCCCCGGTCGGCCCGGCCAGGATCACGCCGCCGGTGCCGCCCAGCGCCTGAGTCTCGGCCATTACGGTGTCGCCCGCCTGGCGCAGCGTTTCGCCCAGGAAGCGGACGCGTGCGCAGATCTCATGCCCGACGCCGGTGCGGATGAAGAATTCGCCTGAACCCGTCGCGCTGATCGCGCCGGCGCGGTCGTCGGCGAAGGTGCCTGCGCCGATCAGTGGCGAATCGCCGACCCGACCCCAGCGCTTGCCGGTGACGCCGCCGGTCGAGGTCGCCGCTGCGACATGGCCGGCCGCATCACGCGCCACCGCGCCGACCGTGCCGTATTTCATGTCGACGTCGAAGGCGTCGCCTGCGCTGGCCTTCATCATCTCCAGCTGCTCGCGGCGCTCAGGGAGGGCGAACCATTCGGGGCCGACCTGCTCCAGCCCGCGGTCCAGCGAGAAGGCGTCGGCGCCCTTGCCCGCCAGCAGGACGTGCGGGCTGTCCTCCATCACCGCGCGGGCGAGGCTGACGGGATTCCTGGTCGCCCGCACGCCCGCCACTGCGCCTGCCGCGCGGGTGCTGCCGTCCATGATCGCCGCGTCGAGTTCGTTGGTCCCTTCATAGGTGAAGACCGCCCCGCGCCCAGCGTTGAAGGCGGGGTCGTCCTCCAGCACCCGCACCGCCGCCTCGACCGCATCGACCGCGCTGCCACCTTCGGCGAGCACCGCCTGTCCGGCGTCGAGGGCGGCGTTCAGCCCGGCGCGGGCGGCAGCATCGGCCTGATCGGTCAGCCGCCCGCGTTCGATGATCCCGGCACCGCCGTGAATGACGAGCGTCCAGCCGGTCGCGGGGGAAGCGGTCATCGTTCGAACTCCGATTCTTACAGGGTAGTATGCGGCGTGGTGCTAGCAAAGCGCGGGCGCGGACGCAGCCCGATCAGCGGCCGCAGCGGCGCGACTTCGCGGCCGATGCGATAGAAAGCCCCGCATCCGACACAGGTTGCCGCGACCAGGATCAGGAACTGGCTCCACAACGGCCAGCCGGTCGGCCGTAGCCAATAGCCGACCAGCACGATGATCGTCTGATGGACGAGGTAGAAGGGGAACACCCCTTCGGCCAGTGTCGCACGCCACGGGTGGTCGCGGTTCAGATGCGCCTCGGCGATGCCGATCAGCGCGGCGATCGTCGCCCAGCATTGCAGCTGTCGCGCCCATAATGTCTGTTCCGCGATCCACGACGGCGGCGAGCTGACGCCGGGCCAGACCCAGGCGACCCCGCCGACGATCGCATAACCGACCGCCGCCAGCGCCAGCGACACCCAGCGCCAGCGCACCAGTGCCGCCATCGTGTTGGGCGCGGCGGCCAGCAGGAAGCCGAACAGGAAGGCAGGGAAGAACCCCAAATGCGCGATCCCGTCGTGCAGCACGTCGTGGGTATCGGCCCAGCGCCGGAAGACGAAGACCTGTGCGAGCAGCAGATACAGGATCGGCAGCCACAGGACGGCAACGCCGCCGAACAGCCGGTCGAACCCGGCCTGCACCGCCTTCGGCCGCGGCAGGCTGAGCAGCAGTGCTAGTGCGAGGGTGTAGAGCCATAAGTAGCCGACGAACCACAGGTGGTTCCACGTCGGGAGGGCGATTCCTGCCAGCGTGTCGAAGTCGAAGAATTCGGTCGCCCAGAAATGCAGATAGCCGCCGGTATAGCCGTGCTGGGTCACCAACTCGACCCAGGCCTGCGGCGGTACGATCACCACGACGCCGAAGGCGAGGGGGACGAGCAGGCGGCTGGTACGAGACCGCACGAAGCGCCACAGCCCCGGCGACCGCGTGACGATCGCCCGGCTGGCATAGCCGGAGACGAGAAACAGCAACGTCAGCCGCCACGGGCTGGTCAGCGCCATCGGCACCGTCACCCAATCGACCGTCCGCACCGCCTTCACATGATAGGGCCACGGCACGAACACCATCGCGATATGGTAGAGGATCAACAGCGCGAACGCCCCGATCCGCAGCCAGTCCATGCCATAATGTCGCGCCATCGCCGCGCGGTAGCGGGTTTGTCGGGGGCGGGCCACCTCTGCCAACCACCCACCGTTCGTTTCAAGTAGCCGTCGAGCGACGTCGAGACGGCGTATCGAGAAAGCCTGTCTCGATACGGGCTCTCGACAAGCTCGATCCCTACTCGACACGAACGGTTGCTGATTGTGCGTGTGCATGGCGGCGGTTCCCCTCCCAGCCGCACGCCGCTATATGATCTCCGACCCCCACAGGAATCCGTCCCCATGTCCGTTCGCCCCTGGCGCGATATCGTGCGCCGTCCCAGCCGCCAGATCATGGTCGGCAACGTCCCCGTCGGCGGCGACGCGCCGGTCACCGTGCAGACGATGACCAACACGCCGACCGACGACGCCCGCGCGACGATCGACCAGATCCGCCGCTGCGAGGACGCGGGCGTCGACATCATCCGTGTGAGCTGTCCCGACGTCGAGAGCACGGCCGCGCTGAAGGGGATCGTCCGCGCCGCCCGCGTGCCGATCGTCGCTGACATCCATTTCCACTACAAGCGCGCGCTGGAAGCGGCCGACGCGGGGGCGGCGTGCCTGCGCATCAATCCGGGCAATATCGGATCGTCGGACCGCGTCGGCGAGGTCGTCCGCGCGGCGAAGGCCAACGGCTGCGCGATCCGCATCGGGGTGAACGCCGGCAGCCTGGAGAAGGACTTGCTGGAGAAGTACGGCGAGCCCTGTCCGGAGGCGCTGGTCGAAAGCGCGCTCGACCATATCAAGCTGCTACAGGATCACGATTTCCACGAATTCAAGGTCGCGGTGAAGGCGAGCGACCTGTTCCTCGCGGTCGCGGCGTACCAGCAACTCGCCGAGGCGGTCGACTGCCCGCTGCACCTGGGCATCACCGAGGCGGGCGGCTTCGTCGGCGGGACGGTCAAGTCGGCGATCGGCATCGGCAGCCTGCTGTGGTTCGGCATCGGCGACACTATCCGCGTGTCGCTGTCGGCCGAGCCGGAGGAAGAGGTCCGCGTCGGCTTCGAGATCCTGAAGTCACTCGGCATCCGCAACCGCGGCGTCCGCGTCGTGTCGTGCCCGTCCTGCGCGCGCCAGGGCTTCGACGTCATCCGCACCGTCCAGGCGCTGGAGGAACGGCTCCAGCATATCCGCACGCCGATGTCGCTCTCCGTCCTCGGCTGCGTCGTCAACGGCCCCGGCGAAGCGCGCGAAACCGACATCGGCCTGACCGGCGGCGGCAACGGCAAGCACATGGTCTATCTGTCGGGCGTCACCGATCACACGGTCGAGAGCGCCGACATGCTCGACCATATCGTCAAGCTGGTCGAGGCGAAGGCGGCGGAGATCGAGGCGGGCGGGGCGACGGCGCGGGCGGCGTGATTGCGGCTGCGATCACGCTGATACTGGCTGCACAGCCAACGTGGATCATTCGCATCGAATTGCGCCAATCTGGCGACGTCTGCACGATGAGGATCGGCAAAGACAGTGCTGACCCGCGCGACGAGAAGGCTGTTGCGGCTCTTCTGTCTCGATACGATCCGAAGCGATATGTGATCGAGATCATCGCCGATGAGAACCTGACGTACCGCTGCATCGGCGGTATCGTATATCGAATCCAAGGTCAGGGGTTCACGTTCGCCAAGGTCGGCATTCTGTCGCAGCCGCCGGTTCAGTAACCCGCTTCTCGCTGATGCCGTAACGCGAGGATGACGACCGCGTCGCGGTCGGTGTCGTATGCGTAGAGTGCGACATAGCCGGTAGTGCCGAAGGCGATCACCAATTCGCGAAACGGCGGATGGGCGCGAACGGGACGACCGATCGCGGGCGTCGACCCAAGTTTACGAAACGCGTCGCTGATGGCCGCTGCCGCGCGGGCCGACGCAGCGCTATCACGCTCAGCCAGAAACATGCGGCATCGCTCGACATCGGCGACCGCGCGCTCGGACAGGATCAGTCGCGGCACTTTGGCGCAGGTCGCTCGTCGGGCGTGCCCCAGGTTGCGAGCCAGGCCAGCGCATCCTCTCCGGACAGGTGGCGGCCGGTCTCACGATACGCCTCCCAGGCCGTCATTGCATCGGTAAGGAAGCTTTCGCGGGCTTCCTCACGATCCAGATACTCGCGGATCGCTTCCCGCATGATCCAGTGCGGCGTGCGTTCCCGGGCGTCGGCTAGGCGGCGGATACGATCCTTGGTCGTGTCGTCGATCTTGAGCGAAGTCGCCATCGATAGTCTCCGGTACTACCAAGGAATATAGCGGATCGCGGCGGCTTAGCCACCCCCCAGCACGTTGATCGTGAACGCCACGATGCCCAGGTTGAATACGAACGCCGCCAGGCTGTGGACCGTCACCGTCCGCCGCACGCTGCGGTCGGTGATGCTGACGTCGCTGGTCTGGAAGGTCATGCCGAGCGTGAAGGCGAAGTAGAGGAAGTCCGAATAGTCGGGCTCCAGGCAGCCGGGGAAATCCAGCCCGCCCTCGTCGCCGCCGTCGTCCTCGTCGCGACTGTAGAACAGGTGTGCATAGTGCAGCGCATAGACGGTGTTGGCGAACAGCCATGACAGCGCCAGCGTCGCCAGCACCAGCGCGATCTTGATCGCCGGCAGCGCACCCTTGGCGATCAGTTCCCCGACCACCGCGGCCAGAATCGCGAGCGACGTCGCGGCGGTGATCGCCAGTAGCATCGGTCGGTTGGCGTCGTTGCGCGCCGCCGACGCGCGGATCGCAGCCGGGTCGGCGGTCCGAAGCAGGGGCACGATCGAGCCGAGGAAGATCGCCGCCGCGATGTCGAAGCCGATCATCGTTCCCGTCGACCAGCTGGTCTGTGCGATCGCGATCGGCACTGCAACCAGCGCGATGCCGCAAAAGGCGAGAAAGCGCGGCGGGGCGAGGCGATTGCCGATCGTCGGGTGGCGTGCGGGCATGGCGCTGCTATAGCCGCCGCCATGACGAGCGGGGAGGGCGAAATCATCGACACACGACCCGTGGCGCTACCGCTGGCCTTCGGCGTCGCTGCGCTCGGCATCCTCGTCTTTTCCGGCATGGATGCGGTCATGAAGGGCCTCGTCATCGCGCTCGGCGTCTACACCACGATGGTCTGGCGCAGCCTTGCCGGCATCCTCGTGTCGGGCGTGCTCTACGCCGGCCTGCGCAGCCCGTGGCCGTCGCGAGCGGCGATGCGCTTGCATCTGATCCGCGGGCTGGTGTCGACGGTAATGGCGCTCGGGTTCTTCTGGGGGCTGGCGCGCGTGCCGATGGCGCAGGCGATCGCGCTTGCCTTCATCGCGCCGATCCTGTCGCTGTTCCTCGCCGCGCTGATCCTGAAGGAGCGGGTGCCGCGCGGATCGGTCGTCGCCTGCGCCTGTGCCGCGGTCGGGGTCGCGCTGATCCTGACTGGCCAGGCGCGTGCGGAGATGGGCGCGGAGGCTTTCGCGGGGACGATCGCGGTCCTGGCGAGCGCGGTCTGCTATGCCTTCAACATCGTGCTGATGCGCGCGCAGGCGCAGGTGGCCGAACCGGTCGAGGTCGCGTTCTGGCAGAGCGTCATCGTCGGCGCCTGCCTGTTGCCGGCCGCGCCGTGGTTCGCCAGCGTCCCCGCCGCCGGGCACTGGCCGGCGATCGGCGGTGCCGCTGTGCTGGCGACCGCGTCGCTGCTGCTGCTCGGCTGGGCCTATCGCCATGGTCCGGCCAGCTATCTTGCCCCGACCGAATATACCTCGTTCATTTGGGCGGCGATCCTCGGCTGGCTGGTGTTCGACGAGACGCTGTCGCCGTGGACGGTTGCGGGGGCGGTGGCGATCGTCGCCGGATCGCTGATCGCGGCGCGGTCGAAGCCGGTGGTGGTGTAGGTCAACCCAAGACCCGTTCGTGCTGAGCTTGTCGAAGCACCGTACTGCGATACGCCCGGACACGGCTCGCGGCACGAAGAACGGTGCTTCGACAAGCTCAGCACGAACGGGGTGGGGGTCGTGTTTCGCCGCACAACCCGTAAGGTGACACCATGACCATTCACCTCCGCCCCGCCGCCCGTGACGACGTGCCCACCATCCTGCGCTTCGTCCGCGAGCTCGCCGAGTTCGAACGCGCCGCCGACAAGGTCGTCGCCACCGAGGCGCTGCTCGACGACGCGCTCTTCGGCGACCAGCCCGCCGCCTATGCCGTCATCGCCGAAGTAGATGGCGCGCCGGCGGGGATGGCGTTGTATTTTTTCAATTTCTCGACCTGGACCGGGTGGCGCGGGCTGTACCTGGAGGATTTGTACGTGACGCCCGAGGCGCGGGGGAAGGGCGTCGGGGCGGCGCTGCTCACCCATCTCGCCGGCATCGCCGTCGATCGCGGATGTACCCGGTTCGAATGGGCGGTGCTCGACTGGAACGAGAATGCGATTCGCTTCTACCGCTCGAAGGGCGCGGTGCCGATGGACGAGTGGCGGACGTATCGCGTGTCGGGCGACGCGCTGCCGCGACTGGCGGGGCGCGCTTGATGGCCTGGGGCTGGCTGATCCTGGGCGGATTGTTCGAGGTCGGCTTCACCACCTGCCTGCGCTTCGCCGATGGCTTTCGCAACGTGCCGTGGACGATCGGCTTCCTGGTCAGCGTCACCCTGTCGATGGCGCTGCTCGAACTCGCCTCGCGGTCGATCCCGATGGGGACGGCCTATGCGGTGTGGACGGGGATCGGCGCACTGGGGACGGTGGTGATCGGGATCGTCTGGTTCGGGGAGGCCGCGACGCCGGTGCGGCTGTTGCTGATCCTGGGCGCGGTCGCGTGTATCGCCGGCCTAAAGCTGACGAGCGGGCACTGATGGCGATCGACCAGGGTCTGATCGACTGGATCGCGGAATGCACCGCGCCGCTGGGCACGCTGACGAAGCGCGCGATGATGGGCGGGGCGACGCTGTACCTCGACGGGCAGGTGTTCGCGATCCTGACATCGGACGGCGTGCTGCGGTTCAAGGCGGATGCGGTCAGCGATTCCGTCTGGGACGCGCAAGGGGCGGATCGCTTCACCTTCACCTTCGATGACGGGCGGGTGAGTTCGATGAACTATCGCCGCGCGCCGGAGGACGTGTTCGATGATCCGGACGCCATGCTGCGCTGCGCGCGGCTGGGGTTGGAGGCGGGGCTCAGGGCGCCGAAG